>JAPSHX010000042.1 GCA_031179305.1 Paenarthrobacter sp.
ACGAGGCTGTGTCCGCGCTGGATGTTTCGGTGCAGGCGCAGATCCTTGCCCTATTGAACGAGATCCGGGCGTCTTCCGGGATCGCGCTGTTGTTCGTGAGCCACGACCTCGCCGTGGTTTCCGAGGTCACTGACGACGTACTGGTCATGTACCGGGGATCGATCCTGGAGCAGGGTCCCACTGGCCGGGTGCTGAATGCGCCGGAGCACAGTTACACGAAGCTGCTCATTTCCTCCATGCCTGGGCCGGGGTGGGATCCGAAGGACGTGCTGCAGAGGCGGGCGGCGTTCGAGGCGGAGGTGGGGGTGTGAGTTTGGATAGTAGGCTGGGCTGAACCACGTGGGGGCGCCGGTTCCTCTCGCACGCCGAAGGAATCGTCGAATGAAATTCTCCCTGTCCAGCCGCTCAGGTCTCCCGAAAACTTCAGCCAAACCGCCGATACGAGGGTTTCCGGGTACTAAAGCCACTGCTGCCATACTCACCACTATGGTTCTCGCCGCGCTGGGGACTGGGACGGCCAGCGCGGCCGAAGAACCGCCCGCAGGCCAAAACGACCACGCAATGGGATCGACAATTCGTGACCATGAAAGCGCAGGCCCATTGTTCTCCATTCAGGCCACCGAGTCCGCTTCATCAGTGCCCGGTGTGCCCGGTATGGATGTCAGTAGCCACCAAGAGGTTGTGGACTGGACCAAGGCTGCAGCAAACGGGGCCAAGTTTGCGTACGTCAAAGCCAGCGAGGGGACCGAATACAGCAATCCGTACTTCGCCGACCAATACGCCGGAGCTGCTTCTGCCGGGATGCTTCGTGGCGCTTACCATTTCGCACTACCCAACGCGTCTTCCGGTGCAGCTCAAGCCACTTACTTCCTCCAGAGCGGTGCAGCTTGGACTCCGGATGGAGAAACGCTGCCTGCGCTGTTGGACCTCGAATACAACCCCTACGGCAGCCCTTGCTACGGAATGACAGCGAGCGAGATGGTTTCGTGGATCTCCGACTTTGCCACCACCATGCTGTCGCGAACCGGGCGCCTTCCTGCCATCTACACCACCACCGACTGGTGGAATACGTGCACGGGTAAGGCCAGTGGCTTTGGGTACCACCCGCTGCACATTGCAAGGTGGGCCTCGACACCCGGAGTGCTACCGGCTGGTTGGAAGGCGTACACGCTGTGGCAGCACGCCGATTCCGGCGTATTCCCGGGCGATCAAAATGTTTTCAACGGCACAGCCGAGCAGTTGTCCGCTTTCGCCAGCAAACCCGGCCGCATCTTCTCCGACATATCCGGTGGATTGTTCACCGCCGAAGTCAATTGGCTCGGGTCCCGTGGCATTTCAACAGGATGGACTGAATCCAACGGAGCCAGGACCTACCGGCCGCTTGCCCCTGTTGCCCGCGACGCGATGGCTGCTTTCCTGTATCGCCTGGAGGGTAGCCCGGAGTTCAACGCCCCTGCCAAGTCGCCCTTTACGGACGTAGCCACGACCAACCCGTTCTACAAGCAGATCACCTGGCTTGCCAGCCAGGGCATCAGTACCGGATGGATCGAGCTGGATGGGACCGGGACGTATCGCCCGCTTGCACCGGTAGCCCGCGACGCCATGGCCGCATTCATGTACAGGCTGGCCGGTTCGCCGGAGTTCAACGCCCCCGCGGAGTCGCCGTTTACGGACGTTGCCACCACCAATCCGTTCTACAAACAGATCACGTGGCTTGCGAGCAGCGGCATCAGTTCCGGGTGGGCCGAAGCCGATGGGACCAAGACCTACAGGCCCTTTGAGCCGGTGGCCCGCGATGCGATGGCCGCGTTTATGAGCCGTTACGACGACAAATTCGGGGACCAGTAAGGTCCCGGGTGTCAGCTTGTAGGTAGGACACACGACGGCGTGCCGCCCAGCACGGCAGCGGGTTCAGGAAATTACTGTTGTCCACCGCCGGTGGAGATGCTGTGTTTTCCGAACAATTAAGTTGAACACGGGAACCCGCGCGGTGATGTAGGGTGCAGCCGAGGGACTTCAGCACCTCGAATTATTGTTCGCTAGCGGCCCCGATGCGCTGGGATCGACAATGGCAGGTCGCGCTGAGGAGGGCATCGGAGACGCCTACAATGTGTCTCTTTCGGTGTCGCTGCTGGCGGCTGACATTCTGGCATCTCTACCTGATTATTCGGTCGGTACTGCCCAACAGGCTGAACTTTCCAGCTAAACGCGGATATCCGGATTCATAACTGATTTCGAAAACCATTGCTCCGGTGTTGGCACCTGAGCAGTTTCCCGGAAGGTACCCCTACTTTCCCTTCTTCCCGCCCCGCTTAGCCGCGGCATTCATCGCCGACTTCACCGCAGGCGGCAGCCCCGCCGTCTCGGTCTCGGGCTCAGCG
Source organism: Paenarthrobacter sp. (assembly GCA_031179305.1). Taxonomy (GTDB): domain Bacteria; phylum Actinomycetota; class Actinomycetes; order Actinomycetales; family Micrococcaceae; genus Arthrobacter. The sequence goes on from JAPSHX010000042.1 coordinate 2,382, forward strand.
ACGGTCCCGCGCCAGCGGGCCAACCCCTTCATGCCGTGGTAAATCACCAGGGCAGCAGCGGATCCAAGAGCAATGCCGGTGAACTTTAGTTCGCCAATGGTCCATGTGTAGTCCGCGATGCCGATGATCAAAGCCACGGCAGCGGTCGTCAGGTTGATCGGGTTGGAGAAGTTGACCTTGTTCTGCACCCAGATCTTCACGCCGAGCACGCCGATCATGCCGTACAGCATGGTCGCGGCACCGCCCAGCACACCGGCCGGGACGGTCGCGATCAGTTCGCCGAATTTGGGGGAGAAGCTCAGCAGGATGGCGAAGACGCCGGCCACCCAGTAGGCCGCCGTCGAGTAGACCTTGGTGGCGGCCATGACGCCGATGTTCTCCGCGTACGTCGTCGTACCGGATCCGCCGCCGAACCCGGCAAGTACCGTCGCGGCGCCGTCGGCCATCAGCGCGCGGCCGGAGACGCCGTCGAGGTTTTGGCCGGTCATCGCGGCCACCGACTTCACGTGCCCCACGTTCTCAGCCACCAGCACCAGCACCACCGGCACAAAGAGCCCCACCACGCCGATGTGGAATTCGGGCGTCTGGAAGAGCGGCAGGCCAATCCACGCGGCGGCGTCCATCTTTTCGTAACTGACCTCGCCGCGCATCATCGCCACGAGATACCCCACCACAACGCCCACCAGAATGCTCAGGCGCCCCAGAATCCCGCGGAACAGAACGGAAACCAGGATGATCGTGACCAGCGTGATCAGGGCTGTAACCGGTGCGGCGTCGAAGTTCGCTTTCGCTGCCGGCGCCAGGTTCAGGCCGATCAGCGCCACGATCGCGCCGGTGACGATCGGCGGCATCAGCCGGTTGATCCATTCGGCGCCGAACTTCTGGACCACGGCACCGATAAGCGCCAGTACGACGCCGGCAAGCACCACGCCGCCCAAGGCGCCACTCACGCCGTACTGCTGTTGGGACGCCATGATCGGGGCGATGAACGCGAAGCTCGACCCCAGGTAGCTGGGCACGCGGCCCTTGGTGATCACCAGGAACAGCAGCGTGCCGATGCCCGAGAAGAGCAGGGTGGTGGCCGGAGGCATGCCCGTGATGATGGGGACCAGGAAGGTCGCGCCGAACATGGCCACCACGTGCTGCATGCCGATGCCGATGGTCAGGGGCCACGCCAGCCGCTCGTCGGGTGCCACCACGTGGCCTGGCCGGACGGACTTGCCGTTGCCGTGGAGCTTCCATTTCATGCCGAGCATGCTCATGGCGGGGCCTTCCTCAGAAGAGTGTTGGGATTCGGTGCAACATTACCGCCATTGTGTGGCCTGCTCTACGCGCCTCGCGCGCTCGGGAGCGCGCACAACGGGCCTCACAACGCACAGGGGCACCGAGTCTGTGTGCCCAACGTCACGGGCCGTCATGGGAAGAGGACAGAAGAACTTGAAGTTGCAACCATGGAAAGCAGAAGTGCCCGGCCGGATCAGGGCCAGGGCCAAGCGAAAGGTTCACTCATGACGATCGCCCACGAAGAAGCAGTCATTGACGCCGCAGCAGTCGACGCCATTTTTGCCGAGGCCCGCACCGCCAACAGCTTCGCCGGTGAGGTCACCGACGAGCAAGCCCGCGCCATCTACGAGCTCACCAAGTTCGGCCCCACCGCGTTCAATTCCCAGCCCCTCCGCGTGACCTACGTCCGCTCGGATGAGGCCCGCGCCAAGCTGGTGGACACCCTCTCCAACGGAAACAAGGCCAAGACCGCGGCCGCTCCGCTGGTCGCCATCCTCTCGTACGACACCGACTGGCAGGGTCAGTGGGACAAGTTCCTGCCTGCCTATGGCGCGCCCAAGGCAATGTACGACGCCGATCCCGCTTTCGCCGCTGCTACTGGTAACAACAACGCTCATTTGCAGGCCGGCTACTTCATCCTGGCCGTGCGCTCACTCGGTTTCGCCGCTGGCCCGATGACCGGGGCCGACTTCTCCGCCATCGACGACGGGTTCTTCCCGGACGGCGACCAGAAGAGCTTCCTCGTGGTCAACATCGGCCAGCCCGGCCCGGATGCCTGGGGCGAAGCCAAGCCGAAGTTCGCTTACGACGACGTTGTTCGCACCGTCTAAGTTTCTCCGCAACAAAAACGCCCGCTCACGTTCCTTGTGTGCGGGCGTTTTACGCTTCTTTGACGTCCCGAATACCCGACGCTCTCTCACATCCCTCGGGCTTGAGGCCGGCGCTCTTTCAGATCGCTAGGGCTTGGGGCCGACGCTCTTTCACTCCCGTCGGGTTCCATTACCCTGATCCCGATTATCTGCCGTCCTGATGACCCAGCGAACAAGTAATGTCACCGCCACGATCACCACGACGGCCACAACCAGTAGTATGAGCAAAACCAGTACGTGCCAAGCCTCAAGCCTCATCATTCCCCCAAATCTTGAACCGCGATTGTTCGACTCTAGAGCTAGGTGAGAGAGGATCCGGGATTTAGGGCCGGGACGTGAGAGTGTCCCTATGTTTTTCGTCAAGTGGTTGTGGGTGTTGGGGATTGGTAGAGGGTCCCGTCGCGGAGCATGGCGTAGAGGGTGTCGCAGCGTCGTCGGGCCAGGGCAATGAGCGCT
>JAPSHX010000031.1 GCA_031179305.1 Paenarthrobacter sp.
GGGACGCATCGGGTGTCGTTGGATGAGGTGATCGTGACCATGCGTGAAACGGGCAAGGACATGTCCTCCAAGTACAAGGAAACCGCGATGGGCGGCCTGGCCGTCAACGTCGTCGAATGCTGACACTTACCTGCGTTGCGTGGCCTGCTTAGCGCGATTGAACGCCCTTGAAGGGCGCATAGCGGGCCTGGCAACGGACAAAATGAAACAACCAACAAGGAAGAAACTCATGACACTCGCACCTGAAGGCCGTAAGTTGCTGCGCGTTGAGCAGCGTAACTCGGCGGTCCCGGTTGAACGTAAGCCTGAGTGGATCAAGGCCAAGGTCCAGATGGGGCCGGAGTTCGTCCAGCTCAAGAACCTGGTGAAGAAGGAAGGCCTGCACACGGTGTGTGAAGAGGCCGGTTGCCCGAACATTTTTGAGTGCTGGGAAGATAAGGAAGCGACGTTCCTGATCGGCGGGTCCGAGTGCACCCGGCGTTGTGATTTCTGCCAGATCGATACCGGCAAACCGTCCCCGGTGGACATGTTCGAACCCACCAAGGTGGCCCGCAGTGTGCAGGCGATGCAGTTGCGGTACGCGACCGTGACCGGGGTGGCCCGTGATGACCTGGCCGATGAGGGTGTGTGGTTGTACGCCGAAACGGTCCGGAAAATCCATGAACTGAACCCGGGCACCGGCGTGGAGTTGTTGATCCCTGATTTTTCCGGCAAGCCCGAGCACATCGCGGCGATCTGTGATTCCAAGCCCGAGGTGTTCGCGCACAACGTGGAGACCGTGCCGAGGATTTTCAAGCGGATCCGTCCGGCGTTCCGGTACGAGCGGTCCTTGGATGTGATCACCCAGGGCCGTGACCTTGGCATGGTGACCAAGTCCAACCTGATCCTGGGCATGGGCGAGACGCGCGAGGAAATCTCCGAGGCGTTGCGGGATCTGCATGCTGCCGGCTGTGATTTGATCACGATCACCCAGTACCTGCGCCCGTCCGAGCGGCATTTGCCGGTGGACCGGTGGGTCAAGCCGCAGGAGTTCGTGGACCTCCAGCACGAGGCCGAAGAGATCGGGTTCCTCGGTGTGATGTCGGGCCCGTTGGTGCGGTCCTCGTACCGGGCCGGGCGTCTGTGGGCCACCGCGATGCGGAAGAAGGGCTGGGAAATCCCGGCTGCCCTGGCCCACATCGAGTCCTCCGGCACCACCCGCCAGGAAGCCTCCACCATCCTCGCCGCCCACGGCTAAGCAGCCACGCAACAGCAGCCTCGCAGAGCACCTTAGGGACTCTCCATGCTCCCTACCCGTGTTGAAATCGTTCCCACCGATGGCATTGTTGATGCCGTTGGCAAGGCAGTACCAACAGACACCACCATCAGCATCCCTTGCCTTCCGCACCACGGCATCGTGCCAACGCTCCGCGCCGCGGTACAGCTCAGCGAACTTGGCTACACCGTGGTTCCGCACTTGGCCGCAAAGTGCGTTGAAAGCGAACAACAGCTGCAAGGGATCCTGCGGAATCGCGAGAATGCGGGCATCACCGAAGTGTTCGCCATTGGTGGGGACGCGACGCAGTCAACTGGCCCCTATGCCACAGGCGGCGAACTGCTGAGGGACATCGTGGACATCACCAGCGGCCGGGTGAGGGTTGGAGTGGCGGGCTACCCGAGGGACACCCGAACATCACCGGTCTCCAACTCGTGGAGGCGTTGGTGGAGAAGCAGGAACTGGCCAGCGGGATAGTCACCCAGATGTGCTTACTCACCGGAAGCGCTGATCCACGAGCTGGCGGAACGTCCTGGCATCGACGGCATCCAGCTCTACAGCTTCAACTCTCGGGACGCCCTCCCACAGCCGGCCTGACGTGCCTGTGGGCTACCCCATGAGGTGATGAGGGGCACTATCTGCGCCCTATGGAGGGGGAGCCCCAAAACCCGGGCGTAACCTTAAGCGGACGCCAGCGCCGCCGTCGTACGTTTGATCCTGCGACGAAAGGCGAGCTGCCACTTGAAGGCTGTAGCGGAAATGTTCACGATGGGTCCTGGAAACAAGGACCACCATCCCGCATTCCGCTGCGCTGTAGGTGTGTTTGTTCCGCTAATTACGTTGACCCTGCTGGGACGACTGGATCTGGCAGTGTTCGCATCGTTCGGTGCGTTCACCGGAATTTATGGCAGGAACGAGCCCCACAGCGTGCGTTTCCGGAGCCAGTTGCGCGCCGGCGGCTTCATGCTTTTGATCGTTCTTCTGGCCACACTCATGGCCCGCTTTGCGCAAACCGCGGGAATCGAAGGTGCAGCTTATTCCTGGCTCCTGACGGCAGCCACCACTGTGGTGGCGGGTGCATGTTCCGTGGTTGTGGCTGCTTGGCGGCTCCGGCCAGGCGGCTCGCTCTTTCACATTTTTGCCTTCGCTGCCATTGCCTCAATCGCAGCGCAACCTCCCCTCTGGGAAGCGATGCTGGTGGCGGTTGGGACTACGGTCTTTTGCCTGCTGATCGGTATGTCGTCGCGCGTGCTCAAGAGCCACAGGACTCCGTGGAAACGGCCGCCCCGTATCCGTCACACCGCAGCTGAACGTCAGGCGATCTGGCTTGAGGGCGGTGGCTACCTCGTGGCCGCAGGCCTGGCGGGGACCATCGCAACGTTGGTAGGGGAACGGCTCGGGTTCGGGCATACCTATTGGGCCATGGTGGCGGCTGTGGTTCCGTTGGTTGGTCACTCGACGCGTCACAGGGTCAGCCGTGGCATCCAAAGGATCGCGGGAACGGTGATCGGACTAGTGCTGATGGCTGGCATTCTCTGGCTCAACCCGGCACCTTGGGCCATGGTGCTGGTCATTGCCGCGTGCCAGTTCGGGGCGGAGATGTTCATCGCGCGCCAGTATCTGGTGGCGCAGGTCTTCGTGACGCCGCTGGCCTTGATCGCGACGCTGTTGGCGGCGCCGGTGGATCCTGCTTTGCTGCTGCGTGACCGCATCGTCGAGACTGTCATCGGCGCCGTCGTCGGAGTTGCGGTAGTAGTGGCTCCGGCTGTTTGGCGCCGCCTGCGGGCAAGCGGTCCGGGCGATTAAGCTCTGAAGCGTCGAGGGTGGTCAGCAGCGCCTGAGCAAATCACCTAGGATCAATTGTTTAGACAAGCGAGATACATGTCTATCAAAGGACTGGTGATGAGTGACAAAAGTGAACGCCAGGGCTATTGGTACGGGCTGGAGAGTCGCAAGCAGATGGGTGCCGTGGACGTGCTGAATGCACTCAGGGACTACCGTTCAGCCGAAGCTGACATGCGGCGGCGAACCCAGGCTTCCATGGGGATGGGTGAAACGGACCTCATGGCGCTCCGCTACTTGCTGGAAGCCGAGCGTGCGGGCCGGGACGTGGGCCCCAAGGAGCTGACGGTCCGCTTGGGAATGACCTCCGCTTCCATGACCTCGCTGGTGGATCGGCTGGTCAGGTCGGGCTATGTCACCAGGGAGCCGCACCCCAGTGATCGGCGAGCAATCATTCTACGGCCAACTCCAGGATCGGACCAGGAGGTCCGCAACACGTTGGGAGATATGCATGCCCGCATGATGGAGGTGGCGAGCACCCTTAATGCGCGGGATTCTGCGGTAGTGGTGGACTTTCTCAGGCGTATGCGTGGGGCGATTGACGGCATCGCCATCTAACCTCGACTGGACTTAAGTAGTAAGTACACATATAACTAGATAGCCAAGCTACTTACTAGGGAATGTGTGGGAGAGAACGATGACAGTCGCGCTGCGTGAACCAAGCTCCACACCAGTGGCTGACAACACCGTGGACATGTTCACGGAACAGGCTATCCCCCAGGGACCCGTGCACTGCGGTTCCCATATGGCAATCTCCGCCGGGCCATCCTACGACTCCATGCAGTGGGTCTCGGTCGAGCCGATCTGGCCGGAGTGGGCCTGCGGTTGCGGCTTTCGGATGGATATTGACTCCCTGGACCCCGTGAGCGGTGTCTGGATTGCGGCCCTCCGCCGCCAGAGCCTGCAGCATGAACTGGCGGTTGCCCAGAACACCCTCGAGCTGACGTTCAAAAAGGCGGTCGACGCCGGTGTCGATCCTCGCGCTCTGGCCAACGTGACCGGAGTGCCTGCCACCGAAATCGAAGCCCTCCTTCAGTGACGCTCCTTGACCGGGCGGCCGTCCGCGCTGATCGCGGGGCCGCTGGAATCGGTCGGCAGATGGCCCGAGCCGATCGCAGGACAACAAGTGCCGGCGCTGTGCTCCCTGAGGTGGTGCTTGGAGGACGCTACCGACTCGGCGCCCAGCTTGGCGGAGGTTCGGAAGCGTATGTCAACGAGGCCTGGGACCTGCTATCAGACAAGCCGGTAGCGGTGAAAATTTTCAGGTCAACGGACTCCATGGACAATGCCCCTTTTCGGCGGGAGCTGGAAATCCATGGACGGTTGCGGCACAAGAATATCGTCAGGGTCCTCGACTCCGGAAACATGGAAGGCGATAAAACCGTCGGCAGCCAGGAAAGCCGCAACTTCGTGGTGATGGAGCTGGTAGATGGCAAGGACCTGCGAGGATTCCTGCAGGAAAATCCCGCTTCTCCTGAGCAAACGGCAGCCTGGATGACCGATATCGCCCGCGCCTTGGCACACGTTCATCGCAGGGGAATTGTCCATAACGACATCAAGCCCGGCAACATCCTGATCGACTTCGCGTCGGACCCTGGTCTTGGAGTCGCGAAACTGGCGGACTTCGGAATTGCACTCAACGGACGTCACGCGGCGCCCAACTCTTCCTCGGGCACACCGCACTATCTCAGCCCCGAAGAGGTGTGCGGCGGAACGTCCACAACCGCCAGCGACATCTACTCGCTGGGCCTGGTTGCACTCGAATGCCTGACCGGAACCAAAGCGTTCCCAGGCCCTCCCCTCGAGTCCATGGTGGCAAGGACTCTGGGGGAACCTCGAATTCCCGGCACGGTGCGGCGGCGCTGGTCCATGGTGCTTCATGCCATGACAGACCCCGATCCTGCCGGCAGGCCGTCTGCCAGCCACGCCGTCGGTATGCTCCGACGGCTCAACTGGTAGCCAACAATCAGGCCGATAGCGGCATGCGTCCTTATGCCGAACTGGGGCCTCCTTATGAAAGAGAGAACGAAAAATGGGAATCATCGGTTGGATTGTTTTGGGTTTGATTGCCGGCGCCATCGCAAAGGCCATTAAGCCCGGCAAGCAGGGTGGCGGCTGGATCGCCACGATCCTCCTCGGCATCGTGGGTGCCGTGCTTGGCGGTTGGATCGGCAGCGCTCTCTTCAATGTGGGTATCAACGAGTTCTGGTCGCTGTCCACGTGGCTGCTCGCGATCGGCGGCGCGCTGCTGGTCCTCATCATTTGGGGACTGGTCACGCGCAAGAAGGCCTAACTGCCTGAACGCCAAGAGGCCCCGACGCTGCTGCAGGTTCTGCAGGGTCGGGGCCTCTTTGCTGTGTTCCAGCGTTATCCGGCGGAGTAGCCGAGTGCCAGAAGCAGGGCGGCAGTGATGGAGGCGTAGGGCCCGAGTAGGCCCGTTCGACGTCCTTCAGCCTAGATCCGGGTTCCTGCCGCAGGGTCACCTCATTAGGGTGAGTGATGGGCGTTCTCCGAGGCCACGGCTACGGTAGGTATCCGGTCTTGTAGGCTGCTGCAACAGCGTCATGCCGTGAACCGGCTCCCAGCTTCGAATAAATAAGGCGAATGTGAGTCTTCACAGTGTTCACGGAAAGGTGGAGTTCCGCTGCCATCTGTTCCTGCGATAAATGGGACGGCAGAAGCGTGAGGACCTCACGTTCCCTCGGAGTCAAGGACTGCGCTCGCCGGGCGTCAGCCGGTGGGTGCAAAGCAAGCAGTCGTTGGGCTAGTGCCTCTTGGGGGCCGAAGGTACCAACCCTTTCCACCAAGAGGTCAATGACCTCTTGGGGAGCGATTGCCAACGGCCGCAGGACGTCCAATTCGTCGGCTATATGCAGGGCTTCCTCCAGGAGTTTGCCGGCCAGCGTCCTCCGTCCCGTCCGGATGGCCATGAAACATTCCAAGACGTTCACGTGTAGCCGGGTCCATTCCAGCACTGGCTTCACCGCGCCGGTGTGGAGTGGCCGCAGGCGGTCGACGGCTGCGTCGAAGCGGCTGATCCCCGCTGGTCCCTGAGCGCGCAAGAGGCAAAGCTCCCCCGTGCCCTGAATCCGATCCTCGGCCCATTCCAGGACCTCACGGCCATGGTCGGAGTGGCCCAGCGCCAGCGCGGCCGTGTGCTCAATGACGGATATGCAAGCAGCTAGTGGCTGTGCAAAGAGGTGGTCCTTGCCGATGCGCAGCCTGGCTTGGCGCATGCCCTCGAGGGCGTTCCGCCTGTCTCCTGAATCCATGTGGGCGCAAGCGGTGACTATTTCCAAGGTGGCACGCATGGCAGATCCGGCTCCCTTGGAGGAAGACCCGAGTTGTCCGAGTTCGGAAATGCCCGTTGCGGCGAACTGCAGGGCTTCGACCGGTTCAGCGCGGAGAAGAGCCGCCGACGCGTGCATGAGGGCTCCAACCGATCTTCCGGCTCCCGCTGTCCACGCTTGCATCGGAAGCTTGTCCTCCGCGAGCTGCAGGAAGCCACTGGCACGGCGTAACTGGCCTTGCAACGAGTGGGTGGCCGCGAGTTTGAGGTAGATCTTGCCCGTGAGGTAGGCGTTACCGGTCTCAGTGGCGTCGATCAGGGCTGCGGCAGCCTCGTTCTCCGCCGTTCCATATTTCCCCTCCACCAGAGCGGCAGTGACTTTAACCATCCTCGCCTCGATGCGGATACCGCTTTGCCTCGAGAAACGTAGGGCAGCGTAGTCCGCCGTGGCCTGCGGGTCCTGGTCCTCCCACCCATCGCTGAACCAGGAAAGGCGTGCTCTTGCCAACGCCTGCAATTCGCGGAGTTCGGGAGGTGAATCTTCGGCCTGGTTTCGATTGGCTGCGACCATGTAGCGGGTGGCGGTGGTGGGCTGACGGCTTTCCACGTGGGCCAGGGCGGCAACCACGCAGAGCTTCTGGCTTCCGGCGAAGGCTGTATCAGGCAAGACCGCAATCGCACGGCGGACCTGCAAAACTTCCCCGGATCCCAGGAGAGCTGCGCCGTGCTTTTCAAGAACTCCAACGATCAGGCCGACGTCCGTGGAGTCCATGGCATGCCTAAGCGCCGCTTCGGGTTCGCGGGCATGTTCATGCCACTGCGCAGCTATCCGGTTGTAGCTGAGCAGCGCGTCGGGCTCCTTGCGGGCCAGTTCGGCCCTGAAGAACGCCCGGATCATGGGATGGACCACGAAGACTTTCCGTCCGCTGCCTGCCGACTCCACAAGATCACGGTCATCCGCCAAGCTTGTGAGGATGCCTCCGGCATACCGATGACCAGCCAAGGTGTTGGCTTGGGCTGCGACTACTACGCGGCACACGCTGGTACTGGAAAGGACTTGCCGTTCCTCATCGGAAAGCGTGCGGAAGATCTGGTGGTTCAAGTAGTCGGAGAGCTCCCGGCTGTTGGCCGCGAGGTCTCCCAACGGGGCATCGGGATCCGCGGCTTCGCGCAGGTAACGCAAGGCCAGGACCACACACGCCGGCCAGCCAGCGGTCTGCCTGAACAGCTCGCGCAGTTGATGCATCCCCATCAGGGTGGTTGTCTTTGCTGCGAGTACGTTGGTGTCGTCCAGAGTGAAGGCGAGATCTTTCGCGCGTAGTTCCACGATGCGTCCGCCGAGACGAAACGGACCGGGGTCCACCGCAATGTTGTCCCGGTACGCCAACGCCAGCTGAATGGTGAGGCCGGCTTGGTTTAGCAGCGCCGGAATCCAGCGGTCCCGTTCATCCCGGGCGAAGCCGTCCACTCCGTCGATGACCAGGCGAACAGTGGAGCCGATAGCGATCAGCTCCTGGGCCAGATCTCCAAGGACGTCCACTGCATTGTCTTCGTCTCCGGAAAATTGCCTGAGTGCACCGGGCGGGATGGCCGGGCAGTGCCTGAGCGCCTGCAATATCGCGGGCCACAGCGCTTCCCTGTTGTGTTGGTTGGGGCTGGCCCACGCCACTTTGTGGGCCTGACTCTCCAGCCACTGGCTCAAGAGCACTGTTTTTCCGTACCCGGCGGGGGCGCAGATGAGGACGGTGTCGGCCGTGCAATCGAGCTTGGCCATGAGACGGGATCGAGCCAATAGTGCCAAGGGCGGCCGGGGGACCACGGTTGGCTTCAGGCTCAAGAGGTCCGGGCGGGTACCACCTTGGTCGTCCACTCCTTCAGTGTAGGGGCGGGCCATCGAGGATTCACCCGGTAAAGGCGATCCGCGTGGCGGCCATAGGACGTAAGGATGAACATGGCGGCCGTGAGACGCTTGGACGAGGCCCGGGAGAGGGGTTTCACCGTGCAGGCTTTTAAGGACATCATGAGTGCTGCGGATTCGGGGTGGGTCTACCCGCTCGGAGCGATCTTCGTGGCTTTGTCGGCCCTCTTCCCTCCGATTCCCACTACCTCCTTGTTCGTGGCGTTGGGTGCTCTTTCCGCCACAGATAATCTTCCGAACGGGTTCCTGTTGGTGGTGGCTATGCTGGCCGGTGCCGTGGGGGGAGACCTCGGCGCCTATGAGCTGGTTCGGCGTCGGGATATGGCCAATTGGAAGCTACTCCGTGGTCCGCGCGCGGAGAAGGCTTTGCACGCCTCCCGGGAGCGCCTGGCCAAGCACGCGGCCTCGTGGGTCCTGACGTCCAGGTTCGTTCCCATGGGACGGCTGACCATGAACGTGGCCAGTGCCATCACACCGGTTCCACGAGGCAGGTTCATCCTTTACTCGCTTGCTGCCGGCATTTTGTGGTCTGTGTACTCCGTTGGCATTGGCGCCCTCTCCGGTCTCTTGCCTGGGTTGTCCACCGAGTTCGCAGTGGTCATCGCCATAGCCTTCTCGCTGCTGCTGGGCCGGGCAATCAGTGCCGGAGTGACGTGGTATCTGCAGTTGGATGACTGACTTAATCCAGCTGCGCCATTGGACGGATGGCCCGCTACTGAAGTGATGAAGTCAGGCGGGCCAGGTTATCCAATGGCAACAGGGTTTCGGACTCGCTGTACCAGTCAGTGACAAACACTGCATCGAGCTCCCGCACCACTGGGCCTTCCAAACGCACCATCAATTCGTGCCATTGAAGGCCCCGCCTCATGTTGCTTTTCTTGTTGTAGGAAGCGTCGATCAGGTTTTGTGAACCCGTGTAGCCCACACTGCCGTCCACCGCCATCAGCTTGCGGTGGTTACGCAGGTCCGGGCGCTGCCATTGTCCTTTGAAGGGGCGCAGCGGGAGCATGGCGTGCCATTCGGCGCCCATCTCATCAAAAGCGCGCAGCATGTCCCGCTGCGTAGGGTCCCGGACCGCCGCCAAATGATCGAAAAGGACCCGGACTGCCACGCCGCGCCGGCATGCCCTTGCCATGGCATCGAAGAACGGAGCTGTGGTGGGATCCAGCGCGAGGATGTAGAACTCCACATGCACGTATTCCTTCGCGGCGTCGATGTCTGCGATCATGCGCGCGATGCAGCCTTTGTAGTCCTCCAGCAATTCGGCCCGGTTACCGCCCACCATGGGCAGCGCACCGAGCCTGAGGTTAAGTTCGACGGCGGACCGCAGCCAGGCGGGCCACTCCGCACTGTGGCTGACTGCTGAGAGGCCGTGCGTCCGCCCCAGCATGAGCTCATTGACGGTGCGCTGCTTTTCGCGCCTGGCTTTGGGAAGCTTGCCACGGCCTACCAGCAGGAATGCCACCATTCCCAGATAGGGGATGAAGATGATTGCCAATACCCAGGCAATGGCAGACGACGGCCGTCTGTTGGCCGAGACCATCACTGCCGCTATGGATCCGAGCACGATGTGGAGCGCCAACAAGACCAAGGTGAGCGCATCGGCGTCGTGCAGTAGTCCTTGCATGCCGCTACTTGGCGTTCTGCTGCGGTATGACTACTTTTTTGATGATCAGCAGGATCGAGGCCGTGGTGGGGCACGCTATCAGCGCCCCCAACAGCCCCAGGAGCGTCCCGCCCACCATCGCGCCGATGAGGACCAGGGAACCGGGAATGCTGATCGCTTTCCCCACCACCCGGGGCGTCAGTACGTAGGCCTCCACTTGCATATAGGCGAGCATGACAAGGAAAACCACCAGTGCCGTTGCCGGAGAAGTGAAAAGCGAGACCACTGTAATGATTGTTGTGCTGATCGCACTACCCACCAACGGTATAAGCGTGATGGGGAAAGCCAGGACGGCTAACACCGCCGCGTACCGGACGCCGGCAACTGACAGGACAATGAACGTGAAGATGGCGTTTAGCAGGGCAAGAATTGACATGCCGCTCAGGTATTTGCCCACGGAAGCAATAATTGTCTCGGAAATATCCGCGAACGATTCCCTGCGGGAAGCCGGAACCAGTGCATAAAGGCTTGACTTCATGACCTCGTGCCCGGCCACGAAGTAGAGCGTCAGGACTACTACGAAGATCACGGCGAAGGTGCCGTTCACCACGTTGTAGCCAACTTGGACGGCGCCGCCGCCGATTGCCAGCCACACATTTGGATCCGCGGCGGAGGTCTCCAGCCATTCCAGTAGGGGGGTCAGTGCTCCGCCCAGCGATCCGTTGAAGTTCCGGAACCATTCTTGTTCGCCCACCGCCTCGAAACTGGACGGAAGCAACCGAACCAGCGCAGCGCCTTCCTCTACCAGGATCGGCACAATGAAGCGGATGAGCACCGCGACTACTACCAGGAAGCCAACCGCCACCGCAAGGACTGCGCCACTGCGGGAGAGTTTCCAGCGCTCCAGCCAACGAACCAGGGGATAGAGTCCCAGGGAGATAAACAGCGCCGCAAAGATCAAGGTCAGCGAATACCGCAGCGTGATGACTGCGGACCCCAATGCCAGGGCAACCAGTACACCGAGCGCCGCGATGAGGCCGAAGCGAAACGGTCCGCCTTCCAACAGGGGGAATGCCTTCAATCGCGTCATGCGGTCCCTTTCGGCCGTACGGGAATGGCGGACCGTGACCCGGATCAGGCCAAAGCGATCTCCTTCAGGCGAGCGTTCTCGGCCTCGTTGATATCTCCAGCAGCAAGCAGGGCTTTGGCCGCTTCGATCTGCTGGGTGGGTGTTGGGGCTCCGGCGACTTCGCGGATGTAGTTCTCGGCCTCTTCAACTGATTCCCTAACTCGCATTTCGCTACGCAGGGCCATCCCCTTTCCGCGCATGATCACGTAGATCAAGGCTGAGATAAAAGGGGCCACAAATAGGCATAGGATCCATAATGCTTTTACTCCGCCGCCGAGGGCTTTATCGCGGAGGAGATCGGAAATGATCTGAAAGAGGAGTATCAAGTAAGCAATAAAGAAAAAAGTAACAATGATGCTCCACAATGATTCCAAAAAGCTCATGGTGTCTTTCCCATCGTTCATTTCGGCCCGGGGCCGGACCGCCGTCATCCGGCAAGGGAACTGATCCCCCGGCAGGACCACAACACCATTCTCGATTCGCCCCACGCCGAACTGTGCGTGCCTTTAGCGGATCGGCAACTATTGGGCAGAAAGATCACCCACTACGGGTGAGTGCGGGCGTTAGGGCGCGACGACGGGTGGCCGGCAGGCGATGGTTGGTCATGACACGGCCGTGTACCTGCCCCTCGGTCACAAATCTCCCGTAGCACGGCGGCTGCAGACGATCTCCGAGGGTCGGTTACGCTGCTCAAAGCCACACCACTCCGCACGCATAGGGCACCAATGACGCACTCTTTTGCAGCTGACCACGCCACCCCGCAGCCGGGAACTTCGTCGGAACCTTCTCTCCAACACAGCAAGGAACGCAGCGCTGCAGGCACTGCCGTGGGAGCCTTCGGAATGGTGGCAGTCGTCGGTGCATTCGCATTTCTCGTCCACGTGTTGGCGCAACATTCGCCGCGGATTAGTCCCGGCTACGCGGGCTGGCCGCATGACGCCGTTGACACCCCGTTGGCCGCACTGCGGTGGTTCCTCGGCGACATGACCGAGCCACTGTTCTGCAAGTCCGATCTAGCAGCGCTGGGACTGCTCACAGGCTCGGTGGTCGCGTGGTGGGCTTGCCGGCGAGGTGCGACGTGGGCAGGCTCGCTCAGCTATGGGACCGGCCTTTGGCCTTGGGTTCTAGTGTCCGCGTCGCTGAGTTTGATGCTTTCCAACCTGGTGTTCGGATGGACGCTCGACGCCGGATGGCAGCCAACGTTCGTGCCTTTTGTTTGCGTCGCGCCCGCCTTGGTCCTTATGTACGGGGCTGGGTGGCGGACCTGTGTCACCGGGGCGGTCCTGGGGGCAGCGACCACCACACCTTTGGCGTTGTTGTTCATACCTACCATCTCGGAACCGCTTGGCCTGCCTGCCGTGGTTGGGAGCGTGCTGGCGATGTCGGTGGGTGCAGTCATTTCGTTCCTGATCGCCCGGCGGATGCCGTGGCTTGTCCTTCGGGAGTCTCGAGCTGCGACGCAACCGGAGCTGCCGCCGTCGAGCCTTAACCGGAACTTCCTCGGCGACGCCGGTTGGGCCGCGCGCAGGGTGCTGAAGGACTTCACTGAAACGTACTTTTTCGCCAACGAGCTCGCTGCCGCCTGTTTGATCCTGGCTGCGGCGGCCGCTTTTGTCCTGAATCCGGTGCTTCCTTCGTACGGGACGGGCCTGCTGCCGCACATCCTTTTTGCGCAAGCGTTGACCTCGGCCATCGGCGTCACGCTGTGGCGGGGCTGGTACCGCGACGGCGGGTGGGCGGCCACCTACGCGTCCGTGGTGTCGGTTGCTCCTGCGGCAGTCCTCGCGTCTGGCGGCTCCTGGACGGGAATGGTGGGCGGCGCCGTGCTGGGGGCGGTCCTCGCCCCGCCGCTGGCCAGGGCCATTTCCGCGCGGCTGCCGGCAGGGTTCCATTCGGTGATCGGCAACACAGCGGCTATGGCAGTCTCGACGGCGGTTGCCTTGCCGGTGCTTGGGCTGCTGCCCTAGTTTCCGAAAGTCTTGATGATTTCCTGAGGAAGAGCAGGATTTGTTCTTGATTCGGGCCCGGCACAGTAGTTCTTGTCAGCCAGAGAGGCTGGAAATGAACGGCCGGCCGGACCCACGGTGGCCTCCCGAAAGGACCATACTCAGATGGCCATCAGCCTCAAGACCACCTCCGGCAAAATCCTCGCCTCCGTCGCACTGATCGGCACCGCAGCCGCAGTCGCAGGCATGGGCACCTACGGCGCCTTCACCTCCTCCACCTCCGCCTCCCAGGCAGTCACCGCCGGCACCGTCACCATCGCCCTCGGAGCCCCCGGCCCGGCCAACACCCTCAACGTCCCCATCGCAGGCCTGCTCCCCGGGGACAAGGTCGAAAAACTCGTCACCCTGGCCAACACCGGCAACTCCGACCTGAACAACGTCACCCTCACCACCTCCGCCGGCGCCACCGCATCCCTGCTCACCACCGACGCCACCAACGGCCTGCAACTGACCATCGAAAACTGCTCCGTGGCCTGGACCGGCACCGCAGCCCCCTACACCTGCACCGGCACCAAAACCACCGTCCTGGCCCCCTCACCAGTGATCGCAGCGAACAAAGTCCTGAACAACCTCACCTCCCTGACCTCGGCCAAAACCGACAACCTCAAAGTCACCACCGCGTTCCCCACCACCGCGAACAACGACTTCCAAGGCGCCACCTCCACCATCGCCTTCGCCTTCACCGGCACCCAACGCACCGAAACCACCAAATAAACACAGCACCACAACAGCCCCGCCGGGCCTGATCGGTTTCCTTTCCCCCAGCCCGATCAGGCCCGCCGGTAAAGCCCTACCCGACAACGAAAGGAATGCCAGGCAATGAGCACCATCACCAGCATCCATGAACCCGCAGTCCAGGGCCGGCGTTCCACAGCGCAGATCATTGAAACCGCGCAGGCCTTCGAGATCCCGCAAGTCACCGCCGTCGTAATGCCGCCATCAGCAGTCACCGCAACTGCAGTGAATGCCAACCCGGCCTTCCGCCGGGTTGCCAGCGCGGTGTTTAGGGGTATCGGTGTGGGTATGCTGGTCCTGGCCGCCCTGGTGTTCCTTTTCCTGGCAATCGGGCCGCGGATCTTCGGCTACCAAACCTCCACCATGCTCACCGGTTCCATGGCCCCGCTGATCAACCCCGGCGATGTCGTCGTCACAGCCCCGACCGCCGTCACGGACGTCAAGGTAGGGGACGTTATCACATACCACATCCCGGTCGAAGACCAGCGAGTGGAAACCCACCGCATCACCGAGATCACCACCACCGCGGACGGCGGCGTGGCAGTGCAGACCAAGGGCGATGCCAACAACGGCATCGACCCCTGGATCGCCACCCTTCAAGGCAAAACCGTGGACAAGCAGGTTGCCACCATCCCGTACGTCGGCAATGCCATCCGCGCCCTCCGCGAACCCGTCGTCATGAACACCCTCATGTACGGTGCCCCCGCCATCCTGGTAATCGGAATGCTCGCCTCCATCTGGACCAAAGACCCCAAAAAGCCGGCGCTGGAAGGCGCTGAAGCTCCCCAGGCAGCAAGCGGTGAGTGAGGACCCGGGCCCTGCGCCGGAGGCACTCGTCCTGGAACCTTGCAGGCTGCAAGCGCTGGCTGATGAGTTGGGGGACTCAACGCCAGCGATCCGTTTTCTTTCCACCTACCTGACCATGCTGCCTGAACGGATTCTCAGCATCTCCAGCGGCTTGTGCGCGCACGACGTCAACGCGAGCATGGATGCCATCCTGAGCTTGAAGATTTCCTCGGCCATGGTCGGCGCTCTGGACACGGAGAACCAGTGCCGGGCCATCGAGCGGATGATCAGGGAAGACCACTTCGACTCGGCTGTCCAGGCATTTCCGGCTCTTCAAAACTCTACGGACCGCTGCTTCGCTGCAGGACCTCAGTTACTGGGGAAGGCTCGGGAGTCGCTCTGCTCGAGGTCCCGGTCGCCCTTTTAGGGTCTGGCGCTTAACGTAATGTTCAGCGCTCAATCGGCACGCTGGTGGCTGCGGCCTTGACCTCATGAGGCACAAGAAACAGTGCAGCTACTGCCAACACGCCGGCGACAGCGAACACATAGAAGCCGGCGGGGTAGGCAATGTTTGCGGCAACCAGGGTCCCCGTGACTGCAGGCCCAACTATCGCGCCGAGCCTTCCTACCCCCGCGGCGAAGCCCAGCGCGGTTCCGCGGAGACGGGATGGGAACAGCTGGCTGACCCAGGCGTAGACCAGCACCTGCGAGCTGAAGACAAAGACGCCAGTGACAAACACGGCAGCGTTGAGCAGGAGCTCGTTCTGGATCTTGACGCTCAGAATGGCCAGCAACACGGCCGAAAGACCGAACCACATCAGCACGATCTTCTTGGTCCCATGCTTGTCGGCCAGGATTCCGGCCAGGAACAGGCCAGCAACGGCGCCGAGGTTCAGGACCAACAGCAATGTCAGCCCAGTGCTTACGGGGTATCCGGCGGCAGCCATCAGCTGCGGTAGCCACGTGTTCAGGCCGTAAACCAGCAGCAGCCCCATGAACGACGCGATGCCGATGCCCACGGCAACCAGCGGATAGGGCTTCTGCAGGAGGTCACGGAACCCGGTCTTTGGCTTTGTGCCCTTTGAAAGCTCGACGACGGTTGGTCCCTTTGCGGGTTCGCTTGACTGTAGTTCGCCGGACTTTGCCGGGCCGGTCTTGGCGGGGGTCGTTTCAGGGAGCGATTCCGGCAGTTTGGCCCACAGGAAGGGCAGGAGCAGCAGACCGGCGACACCGCCGATGATGAACATGAGTCGCCAGTTCGGAACGATGAAGATGGCCAGGAGTGCTGTTGCTACGGCACCAACGTGGTATCCGGTCATGGTCCGGGTGGTGGACTTGCCGGCAGATCCGGCTGGCGCGTAGTCGTTGATATATGCCAAGGCGGCAGGGAGGCAGGCGCCTAGTCCGAGCCCTGCCAACATGCGAAGCAGGGAGAAGACGGCGACGTTTGGGGCGAAGGCGATCCCTATGGTGAAAAGCGAGAAGCTTGCAACGCAGGCGATCAGCAGTTTGCGGCGTCCCAACTTGTCCGACAGCGGTGCGATAAAGAGGGCGCCAAGGCCCACGCCCACTAGGGAAATGGTGGCTGCGAAGGTGGCTCCGACGGCGTCGAATCCCAGCTCGCCGGTCTTGATGAGTGTTGGGATGACGGTGCCCAGGACCACGAGATCGAACCCGTCCAGGACCATGGCCAGCCAACAGAGCCAAACAGGCCATTGGGAGCGGTGGGCAGATGGCATCGTTGGCATAGCGTCCTCGGTGGTTAGTGCCGACCCCAGAACGGTCGGTCGGTCGGTTATGAGAGTTGTATCACCGCATGATGTTGGCTGGCGCACGTTCTACCATTGAATGGAAGGCCACTCGCGGGCGCGCGAAGTTGAGGGACCAGGTAATAGTGGCCAGGGGTGTCCGACCGCAGTGACCGATCAATAAGGAAGCGCATCATGGCCAACTCAGCATCAGGCGATTCAGTGGTGGACCGCATCGTGCGGGTCATCGAGGCTTTCCCGGAGGGCGTGATCTCCTTGCAACTGAGCGAACTGGCTGACCGCGCCGGACTCCCATTGTCATCAGCTCATCGGCTGGTGCGGCAACTTTCAGAGCATGGGCTCTTGGATCTTGGGGCCGGTGGGACGGTTCGTTTGGGACTGCGCCTGTGGGAGCTCGTCAACCGGAATTCGCCTACGCTGGCTCTTAGGCAGGCCGCCATGCCCTTCATGGAGGACATTCAGCAGGTCCTCAACCAGAATGTGAATCTGGCCGTACTCGACGGATGGGAAGCGCTTTTTGTTGAGCGGCTTTCGCGACGGGGGTCGGTGGCCAACCGGGCGCGGATCGCCGGCCGGATGCCGGTACATATTTCCTCGGCAGGGCTGGCCCTGATGTCACACCAGTCGCGGGAGATGCAGGCGGAGTACCTCCAACAGTTCGCAGATCCATCCGGAAAAGTGACTTCCGACGTCGTGCGTCATTTCTTGGCGGAGGCAGCTCAGCAGGGGTACGCCCAACTGGCTGGGGTGGTGGACCCGGACACGTGGGGTATTGCCGTGCCGGTGATGAACATGAAGCGTCGGGCCGTGGCAGCCCTCGGAGTAGTGGTTCCCCTTGCGGAGATGCGGCTGCAGGCTCTGGTGCCCGCGCTTCAGACTGCGGCCCGGGGCATCGGGCGTCAACTGGGGGACTAGACCTCTCTTCCATTCATCGGAATTGGTGTAACGCCAATCACGCAACGGCGGTCACACTGATTCCAGATTCGTCCCGCTTCCGAGGAAGCCGGGATCCGCAACGAAGCGAGGAAAAACATGGCACGTACACCTATCACCACCCAAGTGGCCATCATGGGAGCGGGCCCCGCCGGCCTGATGCTCTCCCACTTGCTGGCTAAGCAGGGCATCGAATCCGTGGTGGTGGAAATCCGCAGTCGCAAGCAAATTCAGGAAACAGTCCGCGCCGGAATCCTCGAGCACGGCACTGTGAACCTGCTGGTTGATTCCGGCGTCTCTGACCGGGTGCTGCGCGAAGGTGACCGGCACGATGGCATCGAACTGCGCTTCAACGGCGAGAGTCACCGCATCAACTTCAAGGAACTGGTGGGGGAATCCGTGTGGCTATACCCCCAGACAGAAGTCTTCATGGACCTTGCCGCGAAACGGGAGGCCGACGGCGGCGACGTCCGGTACAGCGTCACCGACACCACCGTGCATGATCTCGAGGGCAAGCCGAAGGTCTGGTTCACCGACGCCGATGGCCAGGAGTTCGAAATCCAGGCCGACTTCCTGGTGGGTGCCGACGGGTCGCGTAGCCACTGCCGCTTCCAGATCCCCGAAGCCAACCGCAAGTGGTACTTCCACGAGTACCCGTTCGCGTGGTTCGGAATCCTTGCAGAAGCCCCTCGCAGTGCCGACGAACTCATCTATGCCAACTCTGAGAACGGCTTCGCCTTGATCAGTCAGCGCACCGAAACTGTTCAGCGCATGTACTTCCAATGCGACCCCAAAGAAAACGTGGCCGACTGGGATGACGAGCGAATCTGGGCGGAGTTTCGCAAGCGTGTCAACGGCAACGGCTTTGAGCTCAAGGAAGGACCCGTTCTGGAAAAGATGGTCCTGCCGTTCCGCAGTTTCGTGCACACCCCCATGCGCCACGGGAACCTCTTCCTTGCGGGCGACGCAGCACACACAGTCCCGCCCACCGGTGCCAAAGGCCTCAACCTGGCTATCCATGACGTCAAGGTGCTGTTCGAAGGCCTCGATTCCTTCTATTCGAACGGTTCGACTGCGCTGCTCGATTCCTATAACGACCGGGCTCTGGACCGTGTGTGGAAGGCCCAGCACTTCTCGTACTGGATGACGTCCATGCTGCACACCGTACCCGGAGCCGACGACTTCGATCGCGCCCGACAACTTGGTGAACTGCACTCCGTGGTGACGTCAGAGCACGCCAAAGCGTATCTGGCGGAGTCATACACAGGATGGCCGACGGCGAGGTAGCTCTGGTCGCTGGTCGTAAGTCGGCCGGGTCACAGCACGCCTCTATGTTCTTTGGGGTGTGTGGTGGTGGTTGCGTCGGGGTGTTTGTTGGGGGTCGAGGTGGGGTGGGGGGATGAACCATGGGGTGCCGGTTGTGATGTTGATGCGCCATTGTTCTTTGTGGATGAGGTGGT
>JAPSHX010000043.1 GCA_031179305.1 Paenarthrobacter sp.
CAGCGCGAGGCCTGTAATCAAAAGAAGTATCGCTGAGGGCAGGTGATCCGTGTAGGTGGTGCCTGGGTGAAGGTCCAGGAGCAACGCCAGGATGCAGGGCAGGATCAGCACTGAACCTGCGGCGAGAAGCCACGGCAACGCGGTTCTTCGGTGGTTGACCATGGCATCTACTCGGACGGCAGCGTCAGATGTTTCAAAGCAGTCCGGGCGCCTCCGGAGTGGAGGTCCCGGAGGGCCTGTGTGTATGCCGCTGCGAAGCGTTCGTTGGTGTTCAGGTCACCAAAGATGTCTGGGTTGGAGACAAAGGCCAGGGGGTTGTCGTGCTGCAGCGCAGCTGCTGCCATCAGTGGTTCTTTGAGCCTGTCGACGACGTCGATGGGTTTCCCTTGCTCGTCGATGCCTTCGGCGTAGCGTGCCCAGCTGGCAACAATTGCCGCCGAGCGGTGGATTTCACCGCCTTGTTCAAGGTTTTCTCTGATGACTGGCAGGAGCCACTTGGGGATCCTGTCGGAACTTTCGGCGCAGAGCCGTGCCAGGGTGTCCCGGACGTACTCGTTGGAGAACCGTTCTATGAGGGTTCGTTTGTAGTCTCCGAGGTTTATGCCGGGTACTGGCCGGAGAGTGGGGGTTGCTTCCTTGTCCATGTAATCCAGGAGGAATTGGGCAAAGACTGGGTCCTGTGCTGCTTCGTGGGCGTAGCGGTAGCCGGCGAGGTAGCCGAAATAGCACATGCCTTGGTGGCTGGCGTTGAGGAGCCGCAGCTTCATTAGTTCGTAAGGTTCAACGTCTTCGACGAGCTGGACGCCCGCGTGTTCGAAGGGCGGCCGGCCCATGCTGAAATGGTCTTCGAGGACCCACTGCTCGAACGGCTCGCAGACGACGGGCCAGGCATCGCTGGTCCCGAATTCGTCCGCTATGGCACTTCGGTCGGCGTCGGTCGTGGCGGGAGTGATGCGGTCGACCATACTGTTGGGGAAGGGGACGTGTTCAGTGATCCATCGTCCCAGTTCGGGGCCTTTGAGGTGTGCGTACGCGGCGAACATTTTGCGGGCGACGTCGCCGTTTCCCTGGATGTTGTCGCAGGACATTACGGTGAAGGGGGCCAGTCCCCGTGCGCGGCGTCGGGCGAGAGCTTCGGTGACCAGGCCGAAGGTTGTCTTTGGTACGGCGCCGGGTGTCAGGTCGTGCATGACATCAGGATTGGCTGCGTTGAATTCGCCGGTGAGGTGGTGGAAGTTGTAACCTCCCTCGGTGATGGTGAGAGAGACGATGCGGATGTCCTCGGACGCCATCTTCTCGATGACGGCTTCAGGGTCCTCAGGTGCGAAGAGGTAGTCGATGATCGAGCCGATCACTCGGCTTTCCCTGCTGCCGTCGGGGTTTTTGACCGTGAGGGTGTAGAGGCAGTCTTGGTCGTCCATCACCTGTTTCATGTGCGCGTCGGTGGGCAGCACGCCCACCCCAACGATCGCCCAGTCTAGGGCGAGCCCTGCGTTCATCAGGCGGTCCAGGTACATGGCCTGGTGCGCACGGTGGAAACCTCCAACACCAAAGTGCACAATGCCTGGCGTCAGGCCGGAGCGGTCATAAGACGGTTTCACCAGTGGAGACGGGAGGGTTGAAAGCGTCATATTGTTCAGGGCCGGCATGCGTCACGCTCCTTTGACCAGTGCTGTTGCGGACAGGTGTCCTAGTTCGGCCGTATGGGGCGGGTTCGCTCCCGGCCGTGAGCAGGTGATCGCGGCTGCCCGGTTGGCGTAGCCGGCAAGGGCATGCACGTCAGCGGACGTCAGTGCGCGCAGCTTTGGCCGGCCAGCGGAGCCCAGGGCTTGAAGTTGGGCCAGCCCGGCTATTAAAGCGGCCATGAAGGAGTCTCCGGCGCCGACCGTATCGGCCACTGCAATGGATTCCGCCGCCATTTCCACCCGTCCTTGCTTCGTGAGGATGACGGGGCCTGCTGCGCCCCGGGTCAAGGCCACAAGGGATGGTCCGAGTTCCAACCAGGCTGCCAGACTTTCCTCCGGGGTGCGGTACGGGTAGAGCCAGGTCAGGTCCTCGTCGCTGGCCTTGACGATGTCGCTGGACGCAACGAAAAGTTCAGCCTGTCTTCGTGCCGCTGCCACGGCCGGGCTGATTCCAGGGCGGCAGTTGGGGTCGTAACTGGTCGTGGCGGTCTCCTTGGCGGCATCCAGGAGGGTAAGGGTGGTTTGATCGCCCGGTGAAAGAACAGAGGCAATGGATCCCGTGTGCACGTGGGCGGAGGTTTGGACTGCAGCAAGCGCAGCCAGCGATGCCCCGTTGAGGTCCCAACTGATGTCGAACGAGTACGTGGCGGCGCCGTCGGGGCCGAGCGTTGCAGTCGCCGTCGAAGTGGGGGCGCTTCCTCCCCTGATGACGGACACGCCGTTGGACTGCAGGTGCCGGTCGATCAGAACCCCGTTCGAGTCGTCGGCATAATGCGTTACCAGACTCGTGGCCAACCCAAGCCGGGCGCTCCCCACAGCCACATTCATTGGGCTCCCGCCAGCGTGCGCGTCCGCCGGGCCGGCAGTGCGGGGGTCGACGATGATGTCCACGAGGGATTCACCGATCACGGTTATAACCGCGTCTTGGGTGGGCAGGGGTTCAGATGTCAGATCTTGGGCTCGCATAACAGCTTCCTTGCCGTGTTCTTCTCCCTGGTCAGGACCAGGGAATGATTCTGTCCGCTTTGTGCCGGGTTGCGTGGACCAGCTCGGCGTTGAATTGGTCCGTACCGTGCGCCCACTTCTCAGCGTCTACACGGTCCATGCCGAACAGCACGTGCCGTTCGGTAAGGCGCCCGCGGCGAAGAGCCTCCGGACTTTCGAGGTACCAGACCTCATCCAAATGCTCCCGGATCCCCTGCCACCCGTGACTGTCCGCCAGCAGGTAGTTTCCTTCAGTGATGACCAGGGGAAGATCCGCACGGACCGCAATCGAGGCAGCGATTGGTTCATCCATGGACCGGTTGAAATCCGGAGCGTAAACCACCGGTTCAACCGGCCGCGCCAGGCGCTGAAGCAAGGACGCGTAACCTCCGACGTCGAAGGTCTCGATAGCACCCTTACGGTCCCGGAGCGGCCCACCGTCAATGACGGCATTGCTCAGATGAAAACCATCCATCGGGACGACAACCGCGACGTCTTTGCCGAACAGCTCCCCCAGCAGTGCAGCAAAGGTGGATTTTCCTGAGCCAGGTGCTCCGGTAATCCCAAGCACCGTCCGGGTTCCGGCCAAGAGACGGCTGCGCAGTTCCGCAATGGCCACCTGTACCTGCGGTGCCCGGAAGGCTTGGCCCCCGGGCCGCACAGCGGCAGCGCCGGCCTCCATCAGCGGCCGGGGTAGACGACGGCTTTGAGCTGGCCCGGCTGCTTCCCGGCCTTGAGCGCCTCCTCGGATTCGGCGAGGGCGAATTTGCCGGTGACCAGGATGTCCAGGTCCACTTTCCCGTCGGCGAGAAGCTGGATGGCCAGCGGCCAGGTGTTGGTGTAGCGGAAGACGCCGGAGAGCCAAATCTCCCGGTTCTGGATGTAGGAGACGGGGAGTTCGACGTCATCCGCGCCGAGCCCCACGAGGATCACCCGGCCGGCCGGTGCAACGGCTTTGATTCCCGCGCGGACGGCCTGCGGTGCGCCGGAGGCGTCAATGAACGCGTCGACGTCGAGCCCTTCCACGCTGTCGGTCTTCGCGTTGAGCGCGTGCGTTGCGCCGTGTTCCAGGGCGAACGCGAGGCGGTCTTCGGCGATGTCGCTGATGTAGATTTCGGTGGCACCGAAGGCGCGGGCGGCCTGGGCGGCGATGATGCCGATGGGTCCTGCACCGGCGATCAGGACCCGGCTGCCGGGACGGATCCCCGCGCGTTCGCAGGCCCAGAGGCCGACGGATAGCGGTTCGATGAGGGCTGCGGCTTCGTCGCTGACGCTGTCCGGGATGTCATAGGCAAAATCGGACTGGATGGTCACGTATTCGGCAAAGGCGCCGTCGATCGGCGGGGTGGCGTAGAACTCGATGTCCGGGCAGAGGTTGTAGCGGCCGGCTTTGCACTGCTTGCACTTCCGGCAGGGGCGCTGGGGCTCGACGGCGACGCGCTGGCCGATGCGGGCCGGGTCGACGGCGCTGCCGACGGCGGCGATCCGGCCGGAGAGTTCGTGGCCCAGGATCAGCGGGTGGTCCACGACGTAGGGGCCAATCCGGCCGTGCTCGTAGTAGTGGACGTCGCTGCCGCAGACGCCGACGGCCGCGACCTGCACGAGGACCTGGTCGGCGTCGAGCTGCGGGAGGGGCAGGGTCTCCATGGCCATGTCACCCTGGCTCTTGAGGATGTTGACGCGCATAGTGGCGGGCAATTCGGAACCGGTGGCAGGTGACTGGGTGGTTGTTGTTGTCATCGAGGTAATCCTTGGAAAGAGTGTGGTGAGGAACCGGCGGGCTATTTCACGGCCTGTTATTTCACGGCGCCGAGGGAGAGGCCTTGGACGAGTTTGTCCTGGGCGGCGAAGCCTGCAAACAGCACCGGGAGGGAGATCACGACGGCGGCGGCGCAGACTTGGGCGAGGAACAGGCCCTGGCCGGAGACGAAGCCGGTGAGGAACACCGGGGCGGTGCCCGCCACGACGCCGGTGAGGACGCGGGCGAGGAGCAGTTCGTTCCAGCTGAAGATGAAGCAGATCAAAGCTGTGGCGGCGATGCCGGGCATGGCTACGGGGGCGATGATTTTGCGGAGGATGAGCAGGAGGTTGGCACCGTCGATCTGTGCGGCCTCGAGCATTTCTTCCGGCACTTCAGCGAGGAAGGACCGCATCATCCAGACCGCGATGGGCAGGTTCATTGACGTGTACATCAGGATCAGGAACCAGATGTTGTCCAGGGCCCCGACTGTCCGGGCGAAGAGGTAGAGCGGCAGGATCGC
>JAPSHX010000021.1 GCA_031179305.1 Paenarthrobacter sp.
GCGCCACCTCCACCATCGCCTTCGCCTTCACCGGCACCCAACGCACCGAAACCACCAAATAAACACAGCACCACAACAGCCCCGCCGGGCCTGATCGGTTTCCTTTCCCCCAGCCCGATCAGGCCCGGTGAAAACTCCAATGGCCCCGATACGCTTGAGCAGATGGCGTATCGGGGCCATTGGCCTCTAAAGCGACTTACGGCAAGAAGTGATCTAGGAGAAACGCCCCGGACGGAACGTAGTCAGCATGGGGTGCTTTTCGCCGCTCAGGATCTCGCCGGACAGCAGCTCACCAGCGATGAGGCCCAGCGTGGCACCGGAGTGCGTGAAGGCTACGAAGCAGCCCGGCACTTGGCCGAGTTCCCCGAAGACCGGTTCGCCGTCGCCTGGGATGGGCTTGTAGCCGATCTTCCAGGATGCCGGTTTGAGTTCGGGATTGCCCGCGATGAGCTTGGAGGATTCGTCGGCCAGCTCCTGGACGACGTCATCCGGGATCGTGAAGGTACCGTCGGCGTGCTCGGTGATGTGTTCCTCGTACCAGTCGTGATCCAGGGCGAAAGTGTTGCCGGGGTTGGGACGAACAGCAGCCCGGGGTGTATTCATCACTGCGGTGACCTGGTGCTCCACCGGCTTGGTAACCACCAGCATGGAAACCGGCGAACCGTTGGGGATCTCCACGCCCAGCGGCTTCACGACGGCGGGCGTCGCGGCACCGCAGGCAACCAGCACGGCGTCAGCGGGGTACGTTTCACCGCCCGCAGTTTCGACGCCGGCGGCCCGGCCGCCGTCGACCATCACCGAGGCCTTGCCGGCGTTAAGGACCAGCTGACCACCCAAGGCGTGGAATTCCTCCATCAGGAAGTTCACCAGGTCCGGCAGGCTGACCCACCCTTCGCCGGGGTTAAAGATGGCGTTCTCGGGTACGGCGCTGGCATCGATGCCGGGCGTCACAGAGGCGATCTCCTCAGGGGCCAGCAGCTTGGAATCGTAGCCAATGGACTTCTCGTAAGCGTGGCGGGCTTCGGTGACCCCGCTCTGCCCGGTCGCATTCCACATGAGTCCGCCCCCAAACTGCAGCCATTCACGGCTGGGGTCCGCTGCAAAGAGCGTGCGGTAGCGGTCAACGCCGGCTACCCGCAGCTGGTGATACGGCGTGGAGCGTTCACCCGCCGAATTGAGCCACGAGAGTGAACGGCCGGTGGCTTCACTGGCCAGGCCCTGTTCGGTCAGCAGGGTGACGGAGGCGCCTTGGCGGAGCAGGTGGACGGCGGTGGAGACGCCCAGGATGCCGCCCCCGATGACGGCGACATGCTTGGTGGAGGACATGGTTCTCCCTTTCTTTGAGGTAAATACTGCTCAACGCGCCTATGCGTACGCGTGGATGTTTTCGATGATCCTGAGGGTTTCCAGCGCTTCTGTCGGCTGCACTGGAAGAGTCCCGCCCCCACGGAGCGAGGCTGCCAGCTCCCTGTAAAACTGTGGATAGTCGCCCTTCTCTGCTGGCACTGGCGTAGCTGAACCGTCCACTCCCAGAAGCCCCCAAGACTCCTGGGGTTCTATGCCATAGGTGGCGTCCGACGGCGTGATGCCGGCCGCGAGGGCAGGTTCCTGGCTGTCCAGTCCCCACTTGGTGTATCCGGCTTTAGAGCCGAGGACGTGGAAGCGCGGGCCCACCTGAGCGGCCATTCCGTTCATCCACAGCCGTGTCCGGACGCCGGATTCGTGGCGCAGCGATACGAAAGCTTCGGTGTCGGCGGCATCCGAGTGAGGGCCGTGGTTGGCGGTCTCGCCGTAGCTCTCCTCCACAGGGCCGAACAACTGGACGGCTTGGTCGATCAGGTGCGCACCGAGGTCGTGGAGGATGCCACCACCCTCAGCCAACGTGGCCGAATCGCGCCAGTTCCCGAAGCCTTCCGGACACCACCATTCAAAGCGCGACTCAAACGTGCGCACCTCGCCTAAGGCTCCGTCCCGCAGTAGCCTCCGCAGCGTCAGGAAGTCGGCGTCCCACCGGCGGTTCTGGAAGACCGTGAGCTGCACCCCGGCGTCGGAAGCCCGCTCGGCAAGCTCCTCGCCGTGGGCGACGGTGGTGACGAAAGGCTTGTCCACCACGACGTTGAGTCCGTGGGCGATGGCCGTTGCACCGAGGTCGAGGTGCGTGAGCGGCGGTGTTCCCAGGACCACCAGGTCCAGGTCGCTGGCCAGGGCGAACATGTCCTCTGAAGTGGGGACAATCCTTGCCCGCGGGTAGAGCCGCCGGGCTTCGGCCATGCGCTGTGGATCTGCTGTGACAATGACGTCAAGGGAGTAGTCCGGGTCCGCTTCGATCAGCGGCGCGTGGAACACCTTGCCTGAGACGCCAAACCCGACGACGGCGGTCCGGATGGGTGCCGCTGTTGGCCGGCGCGTCACGGGATTCCCGCCCATCACAGGACTTCCGAAAGGAAGCGCTGCAGGCGTTCGCTGCGCGGGTTGTCGAAGAGCTCGGTGGGGGTTCCGATTTCCACTACTTCGCCTTCGTCCATGAACACCACTTGATCGGCCACTTTGCGGGCAAAACCCATCTCGTGGGTGACAACCAGCATGGTCATGCCGCGGCGGCCGAGACCTGCCATGAGGTTGAGGACGCCCTTGACCAGCTCGGGGTCAAGTGCACTGGTGGCTTCGTCGAACAGCATGACCTCAGGCTCCATAGCCAGTGCCCGGGCGATGGCGACGCGTTGCTGCTGCCCGCCGGAGAGGTCGCGCGGCCGGTGATCAGCCCGTTCGGCGAGGCCGACTTCGGCGAGGCGGCGCTGGGCGCGTTCGCGGGCCTCGGACTTGGACATTCCCTTGACACTCCACAGGGCCAGGGCCACGTTTTCCAAGGCGGTGTGATCCGGGAAGAGGTTGAAGTGCTGGAAAACCATACCAATGCGTGCACGGAGGATGTCCGGTTTGACCTTGAGGGCGCTTTCGCCGGCCAGCAGCACGTCGCCGCTCTTGGGTTCGTGCAGGCGGTTTACGCCCCGCAAGAGCGTGGACTTTCCTGAACCGGAGGGGCCAATGATGCAGGTGGTGGTTCCCGGTGCCACGTTGAGGCTGACGTTGCGGAGTACTTCAACGTCTCCGTAGGCCATGGTCAGGTTTTGCAGCTCCAGGCTGGAGCCGTGGAACTTCTCGATATCCTGGCTTGGCTGGTTGGTGCTGGTGGCGCTGCTGCTGCTTGTGAGGTTCACGTGTTGCTCCCGGTGATGAGCGGCGAGGCCGCATCGAGTTCCTTGACTTCCTTCAGCCCACTGGTGGGTGCCGTGGGACGACGGCGGCCGGTGCGGAACTTGTTATCGAAGTAGTTGACCAAGTGGGTCAGGGGCACCGTGATGATCAGGTAGAAGATGCCTGCCATGACCAGCGGTGAGAGGTTGCCGGACAATACTGCTGCATCCTGCCCTACCCGGAACAGTTCACGCTCGCTGACCAGAAGTCCAAGGAAGTAGACCAGCGATGAGTCTTTGACGATTGCGATGAACTGGTTCACCAGGGCTGGCAGAACCCTGCGAATGCCTTGCGGCACCACCACGAGGGCCATGGACTTGGAGTAGCTCATACCCAAAGCCCGGCAGGCTTCCCCCTGGCCTTTATCAACGCTCTGGATGCCTGCCCGGAAGATTTCACCGATGTAGGCACTCGCGATGAGGCTCAGGGCGATGATTCCCAGCGGGTAGGGAGAGGGCCCGAAGACCGACTGGCTCAACCGCGCAAATCCCTGGCCGATCAGCAGGATGGTGAGGATAGCGGGCAGGCCGCGGAAGAGGTCCGTGTAGATCCTTGCCGGGATGCGCAGCCACTTGGAGCGCGAGATGCCCATGACCGCCACCACCATGCCCATCACTACGCCGAGGATGGTTGCTGCGATGGAGATGATCAGGGTGTTGAGGAGGCCAACTCCGAGGAGCTGGGGCAGGACTTCGACCATGGCGTCAAAGTCGAGGAACGTGCGGCTGATGGTATTGAGCCAATCCATTGAGTGCTCTCAGACGTTAGGTGTTTGGGGCTTACTTGCTGGCGGTCGGAGCCGGGCTGGAGGTTTGCTCGGCTTTCGGAAGGTACTGCTCCGGCATCGGCGAACCCGGGAACCACTTCTCGTAGAGCTTCTTCCAGGTGCCGTCTTCCATTGCTTCGGCGAGGCCCTTGTTCAAGGCTTCCTTGAAGGCGGGCTTGTCCTTGGCGATGGCGAAGCCGGCGGGGGCATCGAAGGACGGAATGTCAGCGGCACTCACCAGGCCGAACTGCTCCTGGTATTCCTTGGCTGCCTCGTAGTCCAGGAAGTGGGCGTCCACCGAACCACTGTTGACTGCGGAGATGGCGGTGTTGTTGTCCGGGAAGCGGACCAGCTGCGCCGAGGTGAAGTTCTTGACTGCGTAGGCTTCCTGCAGGGTGCCTTGGACCACGCCCAAGCGCTTGCCGTTGAGGCCATCGGCGTCGTTGATGCCTGAGGTCTTGGTGGTGATGACCGTCAGGTATCCGGCGAGGTAGCCGTCGGAGAAGTCCACGGTTTCCTTGCGCTTGTCCGTGATCCCGATAGCTGCCACGCCGACGTCGAACTGGCCGTTGGCCACAGCTGCCAGAAGGCCGGAGAAGTCCTGTCCGGTGAAGACAACATTGTCTACGCCGGCGCGGTGGGCCACGTCCTTGAACAGTTCCACGTCAAAGCCGGTGAAGTTACCGGAGCTGTCCGTGAAGGTGTAGGGCTTGGAGTCGCCAAGGCTGGCGACACGGATGGTCCCGGGCTCAATCAGCCCGTAGGGGTTCTCTGCGGATGGCGAGGAGCTGGCGGAAGATCCGCCGCAGCCGGAGAGGGCGAGGATGGCCGCCAAGGCTGCTGCTGCGAGCGCTGCCGGGCGGAAGTTCAGTTTGATCACAGCGTTGTCCAATCGTGGGAGGGAAAGCGGTGCTGTCAGGAGCCGCTGAAAGTTATTGCTCGATGCGGGGTCTTGTTGAGTCCGGTCTCAGCCTCTAGGATTGAGACCGGACTCACATCGATTGATAAGAATGTAGCGGAACTCACAAAGCCGCGTCAACACCCCTCTTGAAAGGTGAACATGAGCACTGACGGATCCCGACGGCGGGACGTAACGGTTGCCGACGTCGCCAAAGCCGCGAAAGTTTCCAAGGCACAAGCCGCCCGCGCGTTAGGCAACTACGGCGCGGTCAGCGACGACGTCCGCGAGCGGGTCCTCGCCGCGGCCGAGGAACTTGACTACCGGCCTAATGAGCTTGCCCGCAGCATGAACACGGGCAAATCCAACACCATTGGCGTAGTGGTAGGCGACATCGAGAACCCCCACTTCGGGCTCGCCATGAGGGGCATCACGGATACCGCAAAGAAGAGCGGCTACAACGTCATCCTCATCAACACGGATGAAGAACGGGCTGCCGAAGTGGATGCAGTCCGCGTGCTTTTGGACAAGCGGGTGGATGGGCTCATCGTGGCTCCGGCTTCATCCGTGGAAACCTCGCACCTGCAGCAGGTCCGCGAGTCCGGACGCCCCTTGGTCCTCCTGGATCGCGCCGCCGCAGGGGTGGACGTTGAGACCTTCGCGGTGGACATGGGAAGCATTTCCTACGAATCCACCAAGCACTTGATCGAGGCCGGGCACCGGCGGATCGCCTTCGTCTCCACCGTCCGCACCGAAGCCCCCTATGTTGCAGGGATGGAGTTGGACTCTTCGCAGATCTCAGACCGCTTGGACGGGATCCGCCGTGCTTTCGACGATGCGGGCCTACCGCATCCCACGGACCTCATCCGGCTCAATGCCGGCGATGCAGACTCCATCATGCGGATCACACGGGAGCTGCTGAGCGGGCCGGACGCCGCCACAGCCATCATCGCCTCCGACGGCCTGATCGCCCTGAGCGTCGTGGAAGCCATCCAGGAATCAGGGCGCTCCATCCCGGATGACGTCTCGTTCCTTATGTACGACGATTTCGCATGGACCCGCCTCACCACTCCCCCGCTCACCGTCATCGCACAGCCTGTCTATGACATGGGAATTGCTTCGGCTGCTGCACTGATCAGGCAGATCGAGGGCAGGAAAGCCGCTGGGCCCGGCCCGGACTTGGTGGCGACTTTGATAAAGCGGGGATCCGTCGGGGCGCCCAAGGACGCTGAGGTGCTCAGCCAGGCGGGCGGCTAAGGGGTACCGGCGCCGAGATCGTCGGAATGCTGCCGGATCGCTGGTAGCTTCAGGGTGGTTTCGACGCTTTCCCCCGTTCTCGCCGGGAGACTACCCTTCTTCGCAGGGCGCCCCGGGAGGACAATGGGGTCATGAAGGTTGCCGACGGCGGCCGCTGGGCCTGGCCGCTCTTCCTCACCGCTTGGTTGCTGAGGAAGTACGGCACCAAGTCACTCACCGACCGTAAGCCGCGCCTGTACACCCCGGACCGGCCCCGCAACGTGCCGAACGCAGGATGATGGAACAGGAACTACTCGCCACGGCAAAAGACTGGGCACGCGCCATCGTGGAAAACGATGCCGCCCTCATCGCCACTTTTGTGACGGACGATTGGGTCATCGTTTCGGATTCCGGCGTCTCCCCTGGGAAGAAGTTCCTCGACTTGGTCGCCTCCGGGGACCTGACGCACTCAAGCATGGACATGGTGGGCGAAGCAAGAATCCGTATCTTCGGGGACTCGGCCGCCTTGACATCCCGCATCACCTCTACGGCGCATTACCGGGGCCTACGGTCCGATGCCGACGAATGGACTACTGATATCTTCATCAAGCGCGGAGACAGGTGGCTTTGCGCACTCACCCACTACACCGCAGTCAACCCGCACGAGTTAGGCGTCCGTTAGACGGAATCTGTGGTGATTTCCCCTTCCTCGGGGTCGTCGGCGGAGCGAACTTCATTCCGGATAATGCCCAACTCCTCGAGCCGGGCAGACATTCCAGCACCGTCCGGGGCATAGATCCACGGGACTCCGGGTGTAGGCTGCCCGCTCGACTTTGACCGCCCACCCGCGAGGACAGCTTCACCCGCGGACAGCTGGCGGATGGCGATGGCCCTGACGTTGGCGGGATGACGCTGGGCGAACTCGGAGTAGATGGCCTCGTCATGCTGCCCGTCATCGCCCACCAGCAGCCACTTGATGTTGGGAAACTCCTCTGCGAGGCGTTCCAATGAGGTCCTCTTGTGCTCCTGACCGCTGCGGAACCATCGATCAGGAGTGGGTCCCCAGTCAGTCAGGAGCTTGGGACCGGCAGGATACAGATTGCGGGACAGGAACCGGGACAGCGTTGGTGCGACATTCCACGCTCCGGTAGACAGATACAGCACGGGAGCAGTCGGTGCAGTCCTGGCGATCCGTTCGTACAGCACTGCCATACCCGGTGTGGGGGTCCTCGCGTGCTCGTTGAGGACAAAGGTATTCCAAGCTGCCAGGAACGGACGGGGCAACGCGGTGACCATTACGGTGTCGTCGATGTCGGACACTACGCCGAAATCGGCATCGTCCGCGACGATCTCCAGCGGAGCCTCAACGATTTCGGACTCCCCGGATTGCAGCGTGATGGTGTGCCAACCGGCGTCGAGAACTACCGGAACTCGCGCGTCGACTACTCCGCCGCGGTCAGCGACGACGTCGTGGATGGTGCCATCAATGGTGACCTGCACCTTCGCGTGGGCCACGGGCGCACTGGTGAAGTTGCGCCAGCCCCGCATGCTTTCCTGCAACGGGTTCGCGTGACCTGCAGCGTCCCGAGGGTCGCTACGGACCACACGCGCGAGGACCCGGACCCAGGAAGTGCTGCCGTACCCGGTGTAAGGAATGACGGTCTCCACCCGGCCACGCCGGATCGCAAGACGTGTCTGAAAACCAAGCCATGCGTCGTCGAGCCTCATGGCGAGGTGACGGCGACCTTTACTCAACGGCGTGGGGCCTTCATTGTCAGCGGCGTCGGAATGGGGGCGCGGTTTCATGGGACGGGGTGACATGTGTCCAGTCTTCCATGGCCGCACTTCATGGACGGGCTTCATTTCTAAACAGCAGTGGTGGGTGCCCTGCCTTCGTCGCCGTGCTGCTTACGTGCTTCCGCGGCCCGGAGCCGATCCAGCCTGTTCATGAGGGGCGCTGTTGTGGCCCCGTGCACCACGATGGAGAGTGCAACCACCAAGCCGATCAGGGCCCAAAGCCCGCGCGCCTCGGCGTCGAAGTTTCCATGACTCAATCCGTATCCCACGTAATAGAGCGAGCCGATCCCGCGAATGCCGAAATAGGAAATGGCCAGGCGTTCCCGGGGACCCGTCTTGCCGCCCAACAACCCGAACCATCCAGCCAAGGGGCGGACCAGCAAGAGGAACGCGAACGCTACCAACAGCTCCGGCCAACCGATTCCTTCCAAAAGTCCGCGGGCTATGGCGCCGCCAAGCAGCACCAGTATCACCACCGTCATGAGGCGCTCGATCTGCTCTACATAGCCGTGGAGAACTTGGTGGTACGCGTGGTGGCGCTCAGCGGAACGTATAGTCACGGCACAGACGAAGACAGCGATGAAACCGTAACCTTCCACAAATTCGGCCACTCCATAAGCCAGGAATGTGGCGGCGAGTGCCACGAAACCCTCGGAGTGTTCCGATAACCGGAAGCTCTTTCCTTTGGCGGCGAAAAAGATCAGGCTGAGGAGTTTGCCGGTGCCGAAACCGAGAAGCACCCCCACAACGATGCGCCACAGAACATCAACGAAAACCCATTCCCCCAGCCACCCCTCAGGGGATGCCCCCACCAAGCTGATAAGGATGGCCAGATACACAAACGGGAAGGCAAGGCCGTCGTTCAAGCCTGCCTCGGAGGTCAAAGCGAAGCGGACCTCGTCCTCGTCCGCGTCCTCTTCAGTGTCTGCAGGTTTTCCCACCTGGACCTCGGACGCCAGCACAGGGTCCGTGGGTGCGATCGCCGCCGCTACGAGGATGGCGGCGGCCAGGCCCAGGCCCAAAAGCCACAGGCCGAGTAGCGTCATCACCAGGATGCACAAGGGCATAACAATGCCGAGGAGGCGCCAAGTGCTGGACCACCCACGCCAACTTAGAGGCCTATCCAGCGCCAGACCGGCACCCATGAGCGAGATGATGACGCACACTTCGGTCAGGTGCGTCGTGAAATCCCCGTACTGGACGGGGTCCGGGTCCGGTAAGTCAGGAAGCAGGGTGAACGCCAGAATTCCGCTGCCCAAAAAGACCATCGGCATGGAAAGCGGCATGTTGCGCAACAACTTCGGCAGAACTGCCGCGGCCAACACCGCGAAGCCTGCCGAGAGAAACAAGATGCTGGGGACTTCAAACACGAAATAGTCTTCTTCCTGCCGCGCCGGACGCGTGTCAGAAGCCTAGTCGGCTGTGAGGGCTGCGTCGATCAGTACTTCAGCTGCTTGACGCGCCTGCCCAGCGGCATCGGATGTTCCTGCGATGGCCGCAGTGGTCTGGGCACCTTCGGCAAGGATGGCGAGTTGCGGCGCCAGGAAGCCTGGCGCGCCGGCCTCGCCGGCCAAACGGGCAACGTATTCCTGGAACGATTCCTTATGCTGCCGTGCATACTCGGCGACGTCCGGGCTGATGGCACCGAGCTCAGCGAAGCTGTTGATGAAACCGCACCCACGGAACGAATCCTGACAAAACCATCCGGCGAGGTAGTCGAAGATGGCAAGGAGTCGTTCCCGGGGTGCCCCGGCCTGCTGCACCGTGGCGTCGAGCCCTTCGGTCCAGGACTTATGCCTGTGCTCAAGCACGGCCATGACGATGCTGCTCTTTGAGGGGAATTCCGCGTAAAGCTTCTTCAGCGAGACCCCTGCCGCCGTCCTCAGTTCGTCCATGCCAACGGCTTGGATTCCCTTCGCGTTATAGAGCTCGTCGGCAGTGGCAACGATGCGTTCACGAACTTCGGAAATATGCATCCACCCATTGTACTTGCATTGAGAACGCACGTTCTCTACGATGGAGAACACAGGAAGAGAACGTACGTTCTCCGTTCACAGAAAAGGGACAACATCATGGGCTTCATCAAGGTCGGCACCGAAAACACCACGGACATTGAGCTCTACTACGAAGACCATGGAACAGGTCAGCCCGTAGTCCTGATCCACGGCTACCCACTGGACGGCGGCTCATGGGAAAAGCAGACGGCCGCCCTCCTCAACGCCGGATACAGGGTCATCACCTACGATCGCCGCGGCTTCGGCAAGTCCAGCAAGCCGACCACCGGCTACGACTACGACACCTTTGCAGCAGACCTGAACACCGTGCTTGAAACCCTGGACCTGCAAGACGTCGTGCTGGTCGGCTTCTCGATGGGCACCGGCGAAGTTGGACGATACATCGGCACCTACGGAGAAGCCCGCATCGCCAAGGCCGCGTTCCTGGCATCCCTCGAACCCTTCCTCCTCCAGACGGACGACAACCCAACAGGCGTCCCCTCGTCAGTCTTCGACGGCATCCGCAACGCCGCTATCGAAGACCGTTACGCCTGGTTCACCAACTTCTACAATGACTTCTTCAACACCGATAACTTCCTAGGCAACCGCCTCAGCGAAGAAGCGCTGCGGAATTCATGGAACGTCGCAGCAGGCTCATCCTGGTACGCATCGTTCGCAGTTGTGGATTCATGGCTCACGGACTTCCGCTCCGACATCGAGAAGGTCACCGTCCCGTCACTGATCGTCCACGGCACCGACGACCGCATCCTTCCCATCGACTCCACGGGCCGCGAGTTCACCAAGCGCCTCCCGTCCGCCGAATACGTCGAGATCGAAGACGCCCCCCACGGCATGCTCTGGACTCACGGCGCCGAAATCAATGAGGTCCTGCTGCGCTTCCTCGCCAAGTAGTAAATAAACGACGGCGGCAGGTCGCCTTGGTTCCCCTGGAACCAAAGGTGGCCTGCCGCCGTCGTGCGTTGACGTAGCGCACGTCACGCCCTTATGATTAATGAATCGATTCAAGATGTAACCTTCCTCACGCTGAATGACCACTTTGTTCAGTCCTGGATGGGAAGAGTTCTTGTTCCTTGCCAACGACGCCAGAGGAGTACAGCGACGTGACAGTCACGCACCGGAGGGATCTCAGCACCTCCCCCGAACACGCCACCGGGCCCGAACCAACCACTGGCCAAAAGGATCCGAAGAAGGCCGCAATGAGCGGTTGGATCGGAAGCGCGCTGGAGTACTACGACTTCGCTCTGTACTCACTGGCGGCGACACTTCTGTTTCCCACCATCTTCTTCCCCACCGAGAATGCCACCGTGGGCATCATCGCCTCGCTGGCCACCTACGCCGTTGGCTACGTTTCCCGCCCGCTCGGCGCCGTGATTCTGGGCGCCTACGGTGACCGACACGGGCGCAAGAAGGTGCTGGTTTTCGCGATGCTGCTCATGGGCTTCGCTACTTTTGCCGTCGGTCTCCTGCCCACGTACGGCCAGGTGGGCCTTCTGGCTCCCGTCCTCCTGGTGATCCTGAGGCTGATCCAGGGATTCGCCGTCGCAGGTGAACTCGGTGGCGCCAGCGCCATGATCGTGGAGCACTCCCCCGACGCCAAGCGCGGATTCTTCGCAAGCTTCAGCCTGCAGGGCACGCAGGTGGGCTCCATCCTTGCTACCGCGGTACTGATTCCGCTCGCAGCCCTCCTCCCTGAAGAGCAGTTCCACTCATGGGGCTGGCGCTTGCCGTTCCTGCTCAGTGCCGTGGTGATTGTGGCCGGTTACGTTATCCGTCGCCGTGTGGAGGAGCCTCCCGCCTACCTGG
This sequence comes from Paenarthrobacter sp., assembly GCA_031179305.1. Classification (GTDB taxonomy): domain Bacteria; phylum Actinomycetota; class Actinomycetes; order Actinomycetales; family Micrococcaceae; genus Arthrobacter. The sequence continues at coordinate 11,771 of JAPSHX010000021.1, forward strand.
CCCATTCCGAGGACGCCAGCGCCAAGCGCCGCTTCCCGCTGGTCGACCTCCTGCGCACCCACCCTTGGGTTTTGCTCCGCTGCATCATCATGACCTTCACCAACGTCATCGGCATGGCCACCCTCATCTTCGGCGTCTCCTTCGCCACCCAAAAGGGCTACGGCATCGGCTTCTCCAGCAGTGAGTTCCTCTGGGTGACCCTGGCTGCCAATGTGGCCGCGGTGCTGACCATCCCGCTGTTCGGCGCCTTGTCAGACAAGATTGGCCGTCGAACTCTGATGGTGGCCGGCGGTATTGCCGGCGGGCTGCTGACTGTGGGTTACCTGTGGGCGATCGAACAGCGCAGCCTGCTCCTGGTCTTCGTCTGTGTCGTGATCGTCCAGGGCATCCTCTTCCAGATGTGGAACGCCACCTTTGCCACGTTCTTCCAGGAGCAGTTCCCCATGCGGATGAGGGTGACCGGCTTCGCTGTATCGCAGAACATCGGGCTCATGATCGCTTCCTTCTTCCCGAGCCTGTTCACGGCGATCGCTCCCCCGGGGTCCGCGAACATCCCCATGGTCATAGGCTTGACCACGCTGGGCATCTGCCTGGTTTCAGCTGTAGCAACCCTTTTGTCCTCGGACACCAAGGGCAAAACGCTCGAGGACCTGGAAGCGCGCTAGTCGTTGACCAGCTCGGCCGTCTCGCTCCTCGGCGCTACCGCATCCCTCACCTTCTTGCCCCGGGCATAACCCACGAGTCCGAGTGCCAGAATGCATGCAAGGGTGCCGAGGGCGAAGGCCTCGAAGGTGAACTGCGAGACGCCCCACGTTGCCTCGAAGTCGTACGGCAAGCCGAAGAGCACATCCAGTGTCCCCGGGAAGATTGCCACCCAGGACCCGATCAGGATCCACGCGAAGCAGATGTAACCGAGGATGCGGAAACCAGCGTCGGAGACAGGAACCTTGAAGGGCCGGTCGGCGTGGGGATACTTGCTCCGGAGCTTCACAGCCGCCGGGATGGCAAAGAGGTAGCTGAGCAGGAACGTCGAAATCGCGATGGAGAGGACCACTCCAAACAGGGCGCTGCTGGTGCCGCTGAGCTGCATGGCTGCCAGCATGAACAGCGTCGCCACCACACCTGAGAGCGTATTGACGCGAATGGGCGTGCCCAGCTTGGGGTGGAAGCGTCCGAAGAAGCCTCCGAAGAAAGAGCCGTCTGCCGCGGCCATGGCCTGCATGCGGTCGCTGATGATCATCCATGCCGCGCCTTGCGAGACCAGGATGAAGCAGAAAACTACGGCCGAAATAGACAGCATGATTTCAGCAGCAGGACCAAAGACGGTGTAGACCGTGGCTACTGCTCCAAACAGCCCGCCGATGCCGGTGATCTGGTCCAGTGGCACCACCAGCAGGATGGCAAGGATCGGGAGCAGGTAGCTTGCGGCGGCAATCATGGAGGAACGGGCAACAGAGATGGGAACATCCTTGGCCGGGTTCTTCATTTCCCCGGCGGCACTGTTTCCGGACTCGAATCCAAGGAACGAGAACAGCAGGAGTGGAGTGACGCCCAGGAAGCCGGCAAGTGTTGGCGAGAAGAAGCCCAGGTCCAAACCGTTGAAACCGTGCTGCAGCCCGTAAACCATGGTGACAATGATGAAGAAGGTCAGGAAGGCGACCTTGAGGATGGCGCCCAGTGAGGGCAGCCATTTACCATGCTTCAAGCTGATAATCGCTGAGGTAACGGTTATCCAAATGAAGAGCAGCTTGAAGATGTAATCGGCCGGGCTGCCGGCGTCCACGTGACCCACGTACTCGGACCAGGTTTCTACTGCGACGAAGGCCATGGCGCCACCGACCCAGACGGGCTGCGTCACCCAGGTGAAAAGGGAAGTGATTGCTGCAACCACCCGGCCGAACGCCATCTTTGTCCACACGTAGACGCCGCCCTCTTCGGTGAAGGCGCCGCCGGTCTCGGCGAAGATCAGTCCATAGGGGACCATAAACGTGACGGCCAGGATGAGTGTCCAAGTGAAGGTTTCCCCGCCAAAGCCGGATACCTGTCCCAAGACCTCCACTGAGATAACGGCCGCGACCACCAACAACAGGATGTCGAAGCGGCCCAGGGATTTTTGCAAATGCTTGCTTTGCTCTTGCGCGAGCCGCGTTGAGGCTACTGGCTGATCCATGATCGATCCTTTGCTACTGCTTAAGTTTGCTACTGAGCAAGAAGGGTGGGAAGGGAGGGTGTCTTAGCGACGAGTGCGATGGGGAGGGGTGGACGGGCTTTCGTCTGCTTTGACCTGCCCGGCTCTGTCGATTGTGAGCCCAGCGTAGGCCTGTGAACTGCATCACGTAAACCATTGAATGGTGATGCATATCAGCGGATTTCCAGATGCACCAGATCAGCCGAACTGGATCCAGGTGGTCTTTGGAGCGGTGTAGTTATCGAAAGCATGCAGGGAGAGGTCCCGCCCGAACCCGGACTGTTTGAAGCCGCCAAAGGGTGTGGTGTTTCCCAGAGCATCCACGGTATTGACGGAGACTGTTCCAGCAAGGAGCTCCCCTGCTACGCGATGTCCGCGGGATAGGTTTGACGTCCACACAGATGCAGCCAGCCCGTAGTCTGTGGCATTGGCTAAACGCACCGCTTCCTCCTCCGTGTCGAAGGCGTGCAGCACAGCCACGGGTCCAAAAATCTCGTCGCGGTGGACGTCGTGATCCGCGCCCAGGCCGCCCAACAAGGTGGGCTCCAAGTAGGCATCTGATCCCCGGATCTCGCGCCGCTCACCGCCGAAAAGCACCTCACCTTCGGCGCGGCCGCGCCGAATCCAGCCTTCGACGTCGTTCGTGTGGGCGATGCTGATCAGGGCGCCGTTCCCTTCCACACCGGCCAGTGGGTCCGCGGGTCGGTAGCCTGCCGCCGCCTCGGCCAGCAGTTTTGCGAACTCGTCATGGATATCCCGTTGCACCAGGATCCGGGAGTTCGCAGAGCAGACCTGGCCTTGGTTGTAGAAGGCCCCGAAGGCCGCCTTGGCTGCCGCTTCAGGCAGGTCTGCCGTATCGGCAAAGATGATGTTGGAACTCTTGCCGCCCGCCTCGAGGCTAAGCCGCTTAAGGTTACTGCGACCCGAGGCTTCCAACAGGGTGCGGGAGACGGCAGTGGAGCCCGTGAAGGCCAGCGCATCAACGTCCATGTGGTGAGCCAAGGCCGCGCCTACTTCCCGCCCTGTGCCAGTAACGATGTTCAGCACGCCATCCGGAAGGCCCGCTTCCGTGGCCAATTCGGCAAGGCGCAGCACACTCAACGAGGTCTGCTCAGCCGGCTTGAGCACCACGGTGTTCCCGGAGGCCAGCGCCGGAGCCAGTTTCCACACCGCGATTTCCAGCGGGAAGTTCCAGGGCACGATTGCCGCCACCACACCGACGGGTTCGCGGGTCACCAGGGCGGTTGCCCCGGGCGGAACTGCCGGTAGTTCACCGTTCTGCTTATCCGCAGCCTCCGCGTACCAGCGCAACGTGGAGATAGCGCCAGGCACGTCAACAGTGGTGGTCTGCAGGATTGGCTTTCCACTGTCCAGGGTCTCCAAGAGCGCCAATTCATCAGAATGTTGCTCCATCAAGGCAGCCAACGCCTGCAACAGCCCTTTTCGCTTCTCAGCCCCGGATCTGGCCCACACGGGAAAAGCGCGCCTGGCGGCTGCTACCGCGCGGTCTACGTCATCGGTTCCGCACGCAGCCAACTCAGCGAGGACGCGACCATCAATCGGGCTGATCGTGGGTCGGGTAAATTCCGCGCTTGACGCTGTTCGGCGCCCATTGACGAAAGCCCTGCCATCGATCTCGAGGGCGTCGGCGCGGCCCTGCCAGTCCAAGGACAGTGTGGTTGAGGTGGTGTTCATGGTGACTCCTGATGAGGGATTTAGTGGTGGGAATTCAGTTGTGGTGTTGAGATGCGGGCGATGCGGAGGGCTGCGGAAGCCGCCAAGAGGCAAAGGAGTTCAACGCCCATGAGGTCGAGCATGGCTGTTTGGTGACCAGCTACGGAGGCGCCCCGGTTGTCATCGTGGTGCCCGTTGCCAGGCCCCAACAGCAGGACCAGGTGGATGAGGATCATCACCGCGCTCATCGCCAAGAGATGGCCGGCGGCACGCGGCACCGCCTGCCGGGAGTAGAGCCGGGACCGATTGCGGGAACAGGCCATGGGAGCCGCGCAGGTCAAGCACGCAGCACCCATCGCCACCATCCACCAGGCCATGGCTCCTGCCGGACTACTTGCCGCCGCCGTCACGTGGGCTATGGCACTGCCCGTAGCGGCAACGCCCACCAGGCCCGCAGGAATGGGCATGGTTTTGCCGAGCCGCCTGGGGAGGCGGGATTGCTGGTTCATGGTTCTCCTGGTCGCCGGCGACGTTTGGGTCAAGGACTTTACGCCAGCCTGTGAGGTGGGTAACATCAAAGCGTTGGTTGAACAGTTGTATCATCAAAAAACGACTTCAGGAAGTGCCATGACCCTTCAGACCACCCCCTTGGCCGCAACGACGCAGGCTCCGCTGGGGCAGCATCCGCTTGAGCAGCTCTCGGCAGAGGAGATCCATCAGGCCCGCCGGATTCTGGCAGACGCCGGCCTCGTCGCAGAGACCACCCGCTTCGCCTACCTCGGCCTGATCGAACCGCCCAAGGCCGCCTTTCAGGGAGATGTCGCAGATTCCCCTCGCTTGGTCCGGACCATGCTTTGGGACGCGGCACAATCGCGTTCCCTCGATGTCAGACTGTCCCTGACCACCGGACTCGTCCTTGATACGCGGGAATTGAACCCCGCAATTGATGGCCAGTTGCCGGTCCTGCTGGAGGAATTCGGGATCATCGAGGACATCCTGGCTGTAGATCCACAGTGGAACGCAGCACTGGCCAGCCGTGGACTGACCCCGGCGCAGGTCCGTGTAGCTCCCCTCTCAGCAGGCGTCTTCGAGTACGGGAACGAGGAAGGCAAACGACTTCTTCGCGGCCTCGGATTCCGCCAGGACCACGCCGCGGACCACCCGTGGGCCCACCCGATTGACGGGTTGGTGGCCTTCGTGGATGTGGAAAACCGCCGAGTCAACCACTTGATCGACGACGGCCCCGTGCCGGTCCCGGAGGTCAACGGCAACTACACCGACCCCACAATTCACGGCGAGCTCCGCACGGACTTGAAGCCGATAGAGATCACCCAGCCAGAAGGTCCCAGCTTCACGTTGGAGGGCAATCACTTGTCATGGGCAGGCTGGGATCTACGCGTAGGCTTCGACGCCCGCGAAGGATTGGTGCTCCACCAGCTGCACCACTCGCACCAGGGACGGCGTCGGCCAGTGGTCCACCGCGCGTCCATCTCCGAAATGGTGGTCCCGTATGGCGATCCTTCCCCTTATAGGAGCTGGCAGAACTACTTTGATTCCGGCGAGTACCTGGTGGGCCGCGACGCCAACTCGCTTAAGCTGGGTTGCGACTGCTTGGGTGACATCACGTACATGTCCCCGGTGGTGGCTGATGATTTCGGCAATCCCCGCGTAATCGACAACGGCATCTGCATCCACGAGGAAGACGCGGGAATCCTGTGGAAGCACACGGACGAGTGGGCCGGCTCCAACGAGGTTCGACGCAACCGCAGGCTGGTGGTCTCCTTCTTCACTACCGTAGGGAACTACGATTACGGCTTCTACTGGTACCTCTACCTGGACGGCACCATCGAGTTTGAGGCGAAGGCCACGGGCATTGTGTTCACAGCAGCACTACCGAATAAGAACTACGCCTACGCTTCGGAGATCGCTCCGGGCCTCGGCGCCCCCTACCACCAGCACCTCTTCAGCGCCCGGCTGGACATGATGATCGACGGCGACACGAACCGGGTTGAGGAACTGGACCTGGTGCGCCTTCCCAAGGGACCGGGAAACCCGCACGGCAACGCCTTCACCCAGAAGCGCACAGTGCTGTCCCGCGAGTCGGAGGCAGTCCGCGATGCCGATGGCACCACGGGAAGGGTATGGCACATCAGCAATCCCGACTCCTTGAACCACCTTGGCCACCCCGTGGGCTACACCCTCTATCCGGAGGGCAATCCCACGTTGGCCATGGCCGATGATTCCTCCATCGCTTCGCGGGCCGCTTTCGCCAAACACCACCTGTGGGTCACGCAGCACGCCGAGGACGAGCTCTACGCCGCCGGCGACTTCGTCAACCAGCACCCCGGAGGTGCCGGGCTTCCCAGCTACGTGGCCCAGGACCGGGACATCGATGGCCAGGACCTCGTTCTGTGGCACTCCTTTGGCCTGACCCACTTCCCCCGCCCCGAGGACTGGCCCATCATGCCCGTTGACACCACCGGCTTCACGCTGAAGCCACACGGTTTCTTCGATCAGAACCCCACGCTCAACGTGCCTTCCTCTGCCACCGGGCATTGCGCTCCTGCCGATCAAAGCGGCGGCGGCTGCGGACACTGACGGTTTCACCCGCGCCCACCATTGCGGGAGGGCGCCCCGGCGTTCCCGCAGTGGTAGGGTGCTCACGGTCCCGCCATGGCCACCCGCCCGAATTGAAGGAGCAGCATGCCTCGCTTGGTTGATCACGAGGAACGTCGCCGTTCCATCATCGAGACCACGTGGCGGCTGATTGCTGAGCAGGGCATCGAGAACGCCAGCATGCGGGATATCGCCCGGGAGTGCGGCTACGCGGCACCGGGGGTGCTGGCCCACTATTTCCCCAATAAGGACGCCCTGCTGCTGGCGTCCTACGAGTTGATCTGCGAGCGAACCAACGAACGCATCGCGGCTGGTACCGCCGGCCGCCGCGGGCTTCCGGCCCTTCGGAGGTTGTGCCTGGAAATCATCCCGGCCGACCCCCTCACAGTGGTGGAAGCCCGGGTTGCGGTTTCGTTCTGGCAGCGCGCGCAGACGGAGGACGCGCTGCGCTCCGTCGGCAGGGAGGCCCTGTTGCACTGGCGCGGGCTGGTGATGGGTTTCCTTGCCCAAGCAGAGCACGACGGCGCATGCGAACCTTTGGCGGACCCGGATGCGGTGGCCGATGAGCTGCTGAACCTCATGATGGGCCTGCACGTGACCTCCATGCTGGATCCGGATGCCGTTACTGGTTCCCGGCAGCGGCACCTGGTGGAGCGTGCCCTTGCGCGCTTGGCTGTCCGGAAACAGCCCGCCTAGCTTCGGACCGAGCGCGCAGCAACTATTTGGTGCCGCACCGCCTGCGCTACCGCCCGCACCCTGGCCGTGGGGCGGTGAGACCTGAGGTGGGCCAGAACTGTCTTCAATTCCGGCACCTCGTCGCGGATTTCGACGGCGGCGAGCTGGCCGCCGTCGTACGTCAACTGGTGTTGCGGCCGCTGGTGCAGGATTGAATAGCCGAGGCCCCGGGCCACGAAAGTACGCACTGTTTCATAGCTGGCCGAACGGAACCTGACGTCGGGTTCCCGGCCACCGAGCCTGGCGATGGAGAGCATGAGGTCGCGGGTGTGCGGCAAGTCCAGCAGCACGAAGGGTTCATCGCTCAATGCGGACAGCTGAACTGTCTTTGACCCGGCCAGCTTATGGTCTGGTGGAAGTGCCACATAGGGCCTGACGGTATCCACCACCGAACTGGCTATCGCTTCGGGAAGGTCGAGGTCGTAGCACAGCGCCAAATCCGCTTGGCCACTGAGCAACGCGGCGATGCAGCCCGAAGTATCGGTTTCGATGACTTCCGCTTCGAGGGCGGTGTGGTCTTCCCGCAATTTCGTCAGGACACCGGGCAGCAGGAAGGGCGCCAGCGTGCTGAAGCAGGCAACACGGATCCGACCGGAGACGCTTTGGTGTTCACCCCGTGCGTGGTCAATGCTTTCCTCAACCTGAGCCAGGATGGCTTGGGCGTCCCTGACGAACAGCTCGCCTGCCGGTGTGAGCACCAGGCCTTTTGAGCGCTGCCTGATGAAGAACTGTGTTCCAACGTGCCGCTCCAGCTGAGCGATGGCCGCTGAGACTGCCGATTGGGCCACGTTGAGCCGAACGGCTGCCCCTGTCATGGACAGCTGGGCTGCCGCTTCCACGAAGTAGCGCAACTGCGTGAGTGTCACATCCATGAGAAGAGGCTACTCCATTCATCGGAAAAGTCGATGCAATCGTTCTAAAAGAACTGTTGGACAGATTTAGAGCACCACAGGAAGCTGAAGAAGACGAGCACGCGTCCAAGAACTGAAAGGCAAGCCGCGACATGAAGCACCACCGTATCCGTACGTTCAACACGAAAGAGACCTATCCCGAGCAGAACCTGGACAACGATCTGTGCCAGGCCGTGGTGGCCAATGGCGTGGTTTACCTCCGGGGCCAAATCGGACAGGACCTTGAGACGCGCGAGTCCGTGGGCATTGGCGACGTCGAAGCCCAAACGGAGAAGGCCATGGCCAACATCGACATGTTGCTCAAGGAGGCGGGCAGCAGCCTTGAAGACATCGTCAAAGTCACCGTCTACCTCATCGATCCCCGTTACCGCGAAACCGTCTACCGCACCATGGGCCGCTGGCTCAAAGGCGTTTTCCCCGTCTCTACGGGCATTGTGGTCCAGGCCTTGGCCCGTCCGGAGTGGCTCGTGGAAATTGACGCCACTGCCGTGCTCTCCGCGGGTACCTCGGAGGGGCGGTCATGACATTCAGCATCGCGGCCACAGACGGCAGCGGCAGGTTCGGCATAGCGGTCTCCTCGTCCTCACCCGCTGTTGCCGCCCGGTGCGCGCACCTGCGCGACGGAATCGGCGCCGTTAGCTCCCAGAACATCACCGATCCCCGGCTGGGAACAGCGTTACTCGACCGCCTGCAGGCGGGCTATTCCGCGCAAGAGGCGATTGACGCCGTCGTGCAGGAATCAACTGCCGTGGAATATCGCCAGCTGGTGGTCCTGGACGCAAGCGGCGGATCCGCAGTGTTCAGTGGTGAACATACCCTTGGCGTGGTTGGCGAGGGCCGGGGTGCAAACAGTGTGGCTGCCGGCAACATGCTCGCTCATCCGGGTGTTGCCCAGGCCCTCTGCGACGCCTTTGAAGCTACAGCCGGGGAACTTGAAGTGCGGCTGATGGCTTCCCTTCGTGCGGCCGAAGCAGCCGGTGGCGAAGCCGGACCCGTGCGGTCGGCCGGCATTTCGGTGGTGTCCGGACACGGCTGGAGGGATACGGACCTGCGTGTGGACTGGCATGACCACCCGATCGAGCAACTGGAGGAGCTCCTGCACGTCTGGCTGCCGCAGCGGGAGGACTACGTAGTTCGCGGCTTGGACCCCGCCGCTTCCGTGAGTTATGGGGTGGCCGGCGATGAGCGCTGAACCGGCAACCACCACCAATCCGGCGGTTCAGCGCCAACGGGTGCTGGATTCCGTCACCGCACAGCAGCCCCACCTGATCCGACTCTCGGAAACCCTGCACGCCAACCCTGAGCTCGGCTGGCAGGAACATCGTGCCGCCGACTGGACCGCGGAGTACCTATCCCTGCACGGCTTCGAGGTGGAAAGGGAGTACCTGGGCTTCCCCACCGCCATCCGCGCTGTTTTCGGAACAGGCTCCCGCCGCGTTGGACTCATGGCCGAGTACGACGCCCTTCCAGGCCTCGGCCACGCATGCGGCCACAACATCATCACGGCCGTCTCGTGCGGTGCCGCCGTGGCCTTGGCACAGTTCGCAGCCGAACACGATCTGACCGTGGAACTCTACGGAACCCCGGCAGAAGAAGGCGGCGGCGGAAAGATCGAGCTGCTCAAAAAGGGTGCCTTCCGTGGCCTGAACCTGGCCATGATGGCACATCCCAGCCCCGTCGACTCCGCCGAGGCCCGCCCCTACGCGGTGGCCCACAACCATGTGGAATATAGGGGCAAATCAGCCCACGCAGCTGCGTATCCCGATCAAGGCGTCAATGCCAACGACGCCTTCATTATTGCCCAGGTGGCTTTGGGCCTCCTCCGCCAACAGCTGCCTCCCGGTACCAGGGTCCATGGCATTCAAACACGCGGCGGCGAAGCACCCAACGCGATCCCTGAAAAGACAGAGGGCCGCTGGTACGTCCGTGCTGAATCACTTGCCCGGTTGGGTGAACTGGAAGAGCGCGTCCAGCGGTGTTTCGAAGCCGGGGCTGTGGCATCCGGCTGCGAGTTGTCGGTGACTCCGGAATCGGAACCGTACTCGGAGTTCCGCACGGACGAGCGGGCACTGGAGCTGTACGTGAAGCATGCGAAGGCTCTTGGCCGCGACTTCAACGCCCCGCCTGAGCAAGCCACCATGAACCGGGCTTCCACGGACATGGGGAATGTTTCCCAAGTGGTTCCGGCAATCCACCCCTATATAGGACTTGGCTGTTTCCCGGCGGCCAACCACCAACCCGAGTTCGCCGCGCATTGCGTCGGTGACGCAGCCAACCTTGCCATTCACGACGGCGCAGCCGCCTTGGCGCTCACGGCACTGGACTACCTGGCAACGTAGCCAGGAGTCCGGTGTCGGGAGCATTTCCAGGAAAAGGACCATGACACAACAAGAATCTTCTCCCTGCCCGGGAGTACGACGAGAGCACGACAGCCTCGGGGACGCAGACGTTCCCGAGGCTTCCTACTGGGGCATCAGCACGCACCGGGCCGTAGACAACTTCCCCGTCAGCGGACGAACCATCGGCACCCTGCGTTCCCTCATCTGGAGCCTGGGTGCCGTGAAATACTCAGCGGCACGGGCAAACGAAAGCCTGGGCCTCCTTCATCCGGACAAATCCGCAGCCATCCAGAAGGCTTCCTTGGAGGTCATGGATGGTCTCTTGGATGACCAGTTCGTGGTGGACACCATCCAAGGCGGTGCCGGGACCAGCACCAACATGAACGCCAACGAGGTGATTGCCAACCGTGCCCTGGAGCTGATGGGTCACGGCAAGGGAGACTACTCTGCGCTTCATCCCATTGATGATGTGAACCGCAGCCAGTCCACCAACGACGTCTATCCGACGGCCATCAAAATTGCACTGCAGCGGGAAATAACAAAATTCTGTGCGGAGCACTCCAGGCTCATCCAAGCATTTGACGCGAAGGCCGCGGAGTTCGCCGGAATCATCAAAGTGGGCCGCACCCAACTGCAGGACGCTGTGCCCATGTCCATGGGGCAGGAGTTCGGGGCATTCGCCGACACCCTCCGTGAGGATGGCCAACGGCTCCTTGAACTCCTTCCCCACCTGCGGGAATCAAACCTTGGAGCCACCGCCATCGGGACCGGCATCACTGCCTCCCCCGGCTACCGGGAAGCGGTGATCAGCGAGCTCAGTTCCATCACGGGATTGCAGCTCAGCTCCGCGACCAACCTCGTGGAGGCAACCAGCGATACAGGCGTCTTCATGCTCGTCTCCGGCGTCCTGAAGAGGGCAGCGGTGAAGCTCTCCAAGATCTGCAATGACCTCCGTTTGCTCTCCTCCGGTCCGCAGACGGGGTTTGGAGAGATACTCCTGCCCGCAGTGCAGGCCGGGTCCTCCATCATGCCCGGGAAGGTCAACCCGGTCATCCCGGAAATGGTCAACCAGGTTGCCTTCCGGGTGATTGGCGCGGATGCCACCGTGACCATGGCCGTGGAGGCAGGGCAGCTCCAGCTCAATGCCTTCGAGCCTGTCATTGCTGACGCTTTGCTTGAGTCGATCGCCTGGCTTACTGTGGCCTGCCGCCAACTCCGGACACACTGCGTGGACGGCATCACTGCGAACACGCAGCTGCTGCAGCAACGGATGGTGGAGTCCATCAGCGTCGTCACCGGATTGGCACCCTTGATCGGATACGCCGCCGCTGCAGAACTGGCCAAGGAGGCCCTCGCTAGCCATCGAGGCATTGCTGAACTAGTGATTGAACGCGGACTGCTTGACCCTCAGAAAATGGAGGCGGCTCTTTCGGCCAGGTCGCTTGCGGGGCTCGGCTAAAGCCAACCAGAGCAGAAAGGGGACCACGCCTGCTTGGCGTGGTCCCCTTTTGCGGCTCTGGCGTCAGACGGCTCCGCTCGCCACCAGGGCATTCTGCTCGTTGTGGGTCAGGTAGCTCCGTTGGATGGTGATCTGGTCGGCCACGTACTTGGCGTCGTGCCAGACGCCCCAGATGAAGCTGGATCCACGGCGGGACTGCCATGGCAGGCCCAGGAAGTAGACGCCGGGCTCGGTGGAGACACCGCGTTGCTGCAACGGCTTTCCTTTGTCATCGAAAGCGTCCACTTGAAGCCAGCCGTAGTCCACTGCGAAGCCTGTTGCCCACACGATGGAGGTGACTCCAGCCGCGGCGAGGTCCAGCTCATGGATGGGGTTGGTGAGGCTCTCCGGGTCCGGCCTGAGGAAACGGGCCTCGGGCTCCTCAGGAAGATCCAGGCCGTTACGTTCAACGTACGCGTCGGCTTCGTCCAGCAACTCCAGGTAGTGTGCGTCACCGTTCGCGATGTTGGTGCGGAGGTCGTCCGCGAAGCGCATTGTGCCGTCCTGGATCTCCAGGGTCCGCCCCACGAGCTTGATTCCGTTCTCGGCGAGCGCCCGGAAATCCACGGTGTGGCCGCCTTCTGCCCCGCTGACCGCGATGGTCACGTGTTCGGCGCCCAGTGCCGGGGTGGAGGCGTCCCACTTGCCCAGCACACCCAGCCACCAGCAGAAGTCCCGGCCACGGTAGTTCCGCGGGGGCCGGTCGTGGGGGCCAACGGAAAGGTACACCTGCCGGCCTGAACGCTGGATTTCCGCGGCGATCTGGACGCCGGAGGAACCGGCGCCCACCACCAGTACGGCACCTTGGGGCAGTTGGCCGGGGTTGCGGTACGAGCTTGAGTGCATCTGCATGAGTCCGGCGGTTTCGGGAACGACGGCGGGGATTACCGGCCGCTGGAACGGCCCTGTGGCGGCTACTACGTAGCGTGCGTTGTACTCCCCATCGGATGTTTGTACGTGGAAGCCTGGCGCTCCGGCGTTCCTGCGCACGGACTTTACTTCCACGCCGCAGCGGATGGGCGCGCCGATCTTCCCGGCGTACGCCACGAAGTAGTCGGCTACCTGCTCCTTGGATGGGAACGAGCCGGGCTCGATGTCGGTGAATTCCAGGCCCGGGAAACGATCGTGCCAGGCAGGCCCATTGGCAACCAGGGAATCCCACCTCATTGAACGCCACCGCTCAGCAATGCGGTGGCGTTCAAGAACGATATGGGGAATTCCCCGCTCGCTTAGGTGCTCGCTCATCGCTACCCCGGCCTGGCCTGCCCCTACGACGAGGACCTCAACCTCTTGGCTTGACATGTGATCTCCTATATGGCGAAAGGTCGCCCTTTTCTGTGACGGTTAATTCATTCTCACGTGCCCAAAGTGCATCTGCATAGTGAATAAAACCGCACAACCACATCGGAAATTACGATGATTGGCCAAGGGGACCACGTCGTCTTTTAGCGGGAGAGCTCCTCCAACAACTCCAAGACGTGCCGGTACTGGGAGCCCGTGGCGCGCGTCATGCCAAGCTCGCAGGTCCGGTTGCAGGAGGCGTGGGCAGCAGCATGCGTGTCCGCTACGTCCGTTGCCTGGCGTGCGGTTGCCGATGCCGTCAGTTCCGGATGCAACATGCCCCTATCGCCGGCGAACGCACAACAACCCCAGTTTTCTGGAATGTCCACACGATCCGCCACTGCACCGGCCACCACGCTGAGAGCATCGTTCAGGCCCATCCGCGTAGACGAACAGGTGGGATGCAGCGCCAAAGAACCAAGCTTTTCGTACTCGGGCAGGCGAGGCAGGATCCGTTCGGCTGCGAAGTCCACAGCGTCCACAATGCGCAAGGGAAGCTGATCCTCCGCCGGGACTTCGGATTCCACCGCATGGCGCAGGCCTTCCGTACAGGATGACGCATCGCACACGATAGGTAGCTCACCATCACGGGTTGCTTGACGAAGCGCTGCCAAGGTTTTTGCTCTCATGGTTTCCTGGCCGTCGGCCATCCCCTTGGAGGACCATGGCGTTCCACAACACAGGCCGTCAATGCCTTGCGGCACCCAGAGGGTGAGGCCTACCCGGGCAGAAAGCTGCTCGAAGCTGTACTGCACCCCCTGGCCTGGCGATTGAGGAGACACACCTGCCGGACCGAACATGGTGTTCACGCAGGCAGGAAAGTACACCGCATCCACGTGCCCTGCAGGGATCGGGCGTTTCCGCGCTGACCCTCCGCCCGGCAGTTCCGGGGAATAGAGAGGTACGGTATCTGCTCCCAAGACGGCCCTCGCTGCCTTGTTGGGCGGCGTGATGACGGCCGCTGGAAGCTTGTCCACTACTGTCAGCGCAAGAGCCGCTCCCCGGCTGACACCTTCCCAATGCTTGGCGGCGGCGTTCCACGCACCGTTGGCGAGTTTGCCGGCGTCGTTCCTTCTCAGGCGCTTCACCAGTGAACCTGTGTTGATGTCCACCGGGCAGGCGGTTTGGCACATGCCGTCCACGGCGCAGGTGTCCACCGACTCGTACCCGTAGTCCCGCTCGAGCTCTTTCACCAAGGCCATGTCCCCGGCCAACCTCGCAGATTCGATGGCACGCAGTGTGACGATCCTCTGGCGCGGGGTGAGGGTGATGTCCTTGCTGGGACAAACCGGCTCGCAATAGCCACAGGAAACGCAGCGGTCCACTTCCTCCGCTACCGCCGGTGCCGTCTTGATGTGCCGGAGGTGGGCAGTCGGGTCCTCCTCCATCACCACCCCCGGGTTGAGCACGCCTGTGGGGTCGAAGAGGTGCTTGATGGTGCGCATGACGTCGTAGAGCTCGTCGCCGTACTGTCGGCGAACAAAAGGCGCCATGACCCGCCCCGTGCCGTGCTCCGCCTTCAGCGATCCTCCTTCGGCAAGGACCAGGTCCACCATGTCCTCGGTGAAGGCGCTGTAACGGTCCAGTTCGGACGTCGAGGCAAAACCGTCCGTCAGCATGAAGTGGACGTTGCCATCCTTGGCATGGCCGAAGATCACGCTGTTGCTGTAGCCGTACTTTTCAAAGAGCCCGATGAGGCCCCGACAGGTGCGGCCCAGCACGGGCACCGGCACCACAATGTCTTCCAACAGAGCCGTGGTGCCTTGAGGACGCGCCCCGGCCACGGAGGCATAGAGTCCCTTCCGCAGCTGCCACAACTGACCGCGCTCCCTAGCGTCTGCGGTGAATTGCGCAGGAGCCGACAGGCCAAGGCCCGTCAGGATTTCCGAACCGCCGACCTGAAGCTCTTCCAGTTGGCCGGCACTCCCCGCGGAGTATTCCACCAGAAGGGCGGCATGGTCCCGGACCGCAATGTCATGCACGACGGCGGGCGTTCCCTTGAGCGTCTGGCCCACCTTGAGTGACAGGGCGTCCATGAGTTCGATGGTTGCAGCTCCCGTGTCCACCAGCGCGGGCAGGGCAGCGTTTGCTGCCTCAAGGTCGGGGAAGACCAAGAGGCCTGCTGCAGCGTGCTGTAGCCGCGGAATGGTGCGGAAGACTGCCTCGGCGACGAATCCCAGGGTGCCTTCACTGCCGATGATCAGGTGCGCCAGGATGTCTACCGGGTTCCGGAAGTCCAGCAGGGAGTTCAGCCCATAGCCCATGGTGTTCTTCATGGAAAACTGCTGCCGGATCCTCTGCACGGAGTCCGGGTTGTTCCGGACCCTCTCGGCCAGCAGGGCCAGTCCCTGATACAGATCCGGCTCAACGGCGAGGAGCCTCTGCTCGGCGTCCGGCGCGCCAGTGTTCATCACCGTCCCCGACGGCAGCACTACGGTCAATGACTCCAACGTGCGGTACGTGTTGTCCACGGTGCCGCAGTTCATACCGGAGGAGTTGTTTGCTACTACCCCGCCGATGGTGCACGCAGCTTCACTGGCCGGATCAGGCCCGAACTTCCGACCGTAACGCGCGAGTCTGGCATTGAGTGCCCGAACGGTGACGCCAGGCTGGACACGGACCCGGGCGCCGTCGTCGAGCACTTCAATATCCCGGAAGTTCCGGCGAACATCCACCAGCACGCCATCGGTGACAGCCTGCCCGCTCAAGCTGGTACCGCCGGAGCGGAATGTCAGCGGCACTCCCTGGGCTGCGCTGGCACGCAGCAACCCACCAACGTCCGCAGCGCTCTTCGCCGTGACCACCGCCTGCGGAATCAACAGGAAATGCGAAGCATCGTGGGCATGCGCATGGCGATCGATTGCCCGAGTACTCACAGCGGCCGGATCCTGCACCGCAGCACGGAAGCTTGAGAGGTCAAGAGAAGCCACTAGGGCACCATCCAATCCAGTACGGGAGTGGATTGCATTATGTCAGCAGCTCGGCTGCCCTACGGGACGGTGACCACAATTTTCCCGCGCGTATGCCCTTCCATGTTGAGCCGGAAAGCATCAGCAGCCTCAGCCAATGGCAGTGCGGTAGCCACTTCCACCCGAATTTTGTGCTCGTCCACCAGGTCGGCGAGCTGCTGCAGTTCGGTCCCCACGGGATTGACCCACATCCAGGTGCCGCCGTGGCCTTCCACCTCGCTATCGGCGATAGACGCATGCCGTCCGTTGCTGGTTAGCACCTCCAGCGTTGCTTCAAGATTGCCGCCTACAAAGTCTGCCACGACGTCCACTCCATCCGGACGCAGCGTCTTCACCCGGTCAGCGAGCCCCTCGCCATAAGCAACAGGTTCGGCACCCAGCGACCGCAGGAAGTCGTGGTTCTTCTCCGACGCCGTGGCGATCACCTTCGCGCCACGCGCCACTGCGATCTGAATACCAAGTGACCCGACTCCGCCGGACCCGCCGTGGATCAGCACAGTCTCACCCGACGACAGACCCAAGCGATTGAGGACCTGGAAAGCGGTGAGCCCGGCCAAGGGAAGCCCTGCCGACTCGTTCCATTCCAATGACTCCGGCTTGCGGGCGAGCAGCCGCTCCGGCAGTGCGATGTACTCGGCGAAACTGCCGCCGTGGACGTAGTCCTTGCGGCCATAGGAGATGACTTCATCACCGGGCTTGAAGTGCGGAGCGTCAATACCCACAGCTTCAACTACGCCCGCAACATCCCAGCCGGGGATCGCCGGAAATTGGAGGTCCATGAATGAGTCCAGGTAGCCGGCCATGATTTTCCAGTCCACCGGGTTTACCGACGCCGCCTTCACCTTGACCAACACCATTCCCGGCCCAACCTTTGGCCTGGGCTGCTCGGTCAGTTCCAGGACGTCGGGGGTTCCGTATTTGCTATAAGTAATTGCCTTCATATGAGCGCCAACTCCCGTTTAGTGCCGCGTATTCCGCTGAGGCACGACGACGGCCTGCGCCTAGTCGAAAAAGCCGACAATGTACCCGATGAAGAACAGCAGCGACATCAGCACTACGACACCGATGGCCGCCAGCCACAGGAACTGCGTGCCCTTCCTGGGGCCGCCCTCGCCATGGCCCTGCGGACCGGCTGTTGACGACTCGCCGGGAGGGGTTTCTCCAGGGGGCACTCCCCCGCCCGGCTCCAAGCCGGTGATTTTGTCCTCATACGGGTCGGGGTTGCTTCCGGACACATTCACTCCCTCGATCGCAGTGCTGGTGCTGTTTTCAGATTACTCTCATGGTCGTGTCCCGCGTCGACGTCCGGACCCTGTACAAGGACGTCGTAGCCGTGATGTAGAGATCATGTCCGTCAACTCCGCCAAAGCAGAGATTGGACACCTTTTCCGGAACATCGATCGCGGTCAGCAGGTTGCCATCGGGCGAATAGACACGCACTGACGGTCCCGCGGACGTCCACACCCTGCCCTCGACATCCACTCGGAACCCGTCCGAAGGCGCGTCGTCCTCGAGCTCAACAAAAGTCCTGCCCTCTCCGCATGCGCCACCTTCCACCGGATAGGCGGCGATCCGGAACGGCACTCCACGGCTCCGGCCCGCCGTGTCCGAAACGTAGAGAAGCGATTCATCCGGAGAAAATGCAAGGCCATTAGGGTGCACCAGGTCCGTGACTACCGGAGTTATCTCCTGGCTTTTGGGGTCTAAACGGAAGACGTAGCAGCCGCCGTATTCCTGCTCGCCCTCATGTCCTTCCACCGTCCCGGCCAGGATCCCGTAAGGAGGATCGGTGAACCAGACCGTGCCGTCGCCGGCCACTACAACGTCGTTGGGCGAATTGAGCCGATGCTCACCGAACGCGTCAATCATCGGCGTCACCACGCCGTCGTGATCCCGCTCCACGCGCCTGCGTCCGTGGCTGCACTGCACCACGCTGCCGTCGGGGTGAAGCGTCCGGCCGTTGGTGTATTCGACGCCGGTGGCATACTCGCGCGTCGTGCCGGTGGCAGGAGAGAACTCAAGGATCCTGTTGTTGGGGATGTCGCTCCAGCGAACGGTCTGCCACAGCGGAATCCAGAGTGGGCCCTCGGCCCAGACAGTTCCTTCAAACAACTTTCCAGGGTGCCCGCGATCAGTTCTTCCATGAGCTCGAGACTAGTCGTTGGCAGGTTCCGAGCTGGGCTTCTGAGCAGGTTCTTTGGTCCTGTGTGTTGCGTCGTCGGCGGGCATCACAAGGACCGCCACAACTGTAAGGACGGCGCTGACGAGCACAGCCAGGAAGACGGCAGTGGAGGCATGCACGGTTGTTTGCGGATCGGGACCGCCGCCGGGACCGTTGGCGTAGATGGCGTTGGCAATGGCACCGAACACGGCAACACCGATGGAGCTGCCGATTGAGCGGGCAAAGAGGTTGGTACCCGTGACGACGCCGCGCTCATTCCAGTCGACACTGGTCTGTGCGGCAATGAGGCTAGGCGTCGCAACCAGCCCCAGCCCGAGCCCAACGATGAAGCATGCCATTGCCACCAGCAGAATATTGGGCGTCGAGGCGGTTAGGGCAAGGATGGCCGAGCCGATCACCGTGATCACGATGCCGATGATGGCCGTGTTTTTGAACCCGATTCGGAGGTAAAACCGGCCGGCTTGCGATGCACTGATCGGCCAGCCGAGCGTCAAGGCCGCTAACGCGAGCCCGGCCAGAAGGGGTGAAGTCTTCAGGGACCCTTCGAGGAACGTCGGGACGTAAGTTGTGATGCCAAGCATGACGGCGCCTACACCGAAAGCGACCATCGCCGTCGTCGCCAGCAGCCTGCGGGAGACAACCCAAGGTGGCAGTACCGGCTCCGCTGCCTTCCTTTCCACCAAGAGAAACACCAGGAACAACAAGGCCCCTCCGCCAAAGACTGCGAAGCTGATCGCGGAATCCCAGGGCCAGGCTTGACCGCTCTGGAGGGCCCCAAGGATGAGCAGGCTCAAGGAAATCGTCAGCAGTCCGGCTCCCAAATAATCGATGCGGTGCTTGGATCGTTCGACGTTCTCGTGGAAAGTACGGAGGAGCATCCAAGCCGCGATCAGGCAGAGCGGGATGTTGATCAGGAAGATCCACCGCCAGATTCCCAAGGACGCGAAAACCCCTCCCAGGGTTGGTCCCACAACGGAAGAAAGGGCCCACACACTGGCCAGATACCCTTGGACCTTTGCCCGCTCGGCAAGTGTGTAGATATCGCCGGCAATCGTGATCGCCACCGGCTGGACCGCGCCGGCTCCAAGCCCCTGGAGCACCCGGAAGGCGATGAGCGCAGGCATACTCCAAGCCAACCCGCAAAGAATCGAACCAAGCAGGAAAAGACCAATGCCACCAAGGATGATCGGCTTGCGGCCCACAACGTCTGAGAGTTTGGCGTAGACGGGCACGGAGACCGCCTGAGCCAGCAGATAGGCGGAAAAGAGCCAAGGGAACGAGGCGAACCCGCCGATGTCCTCCACGATGGACGGCACTGCCGTGGCCACAATGGTGGCGTCGATTGCCACCAAGCCCGTTGCGAGCATCAGCGCAATGAGTACGGGTCCGCGCCGGGACCGGAAGCCGACTCCTTCGTCAGGCACTGTAGTCATCTGCCCTTGCCCCCGCCTGATGTCCAGTTCTGCTGGTGGAGTCGTTCGAAGCCGTCCAGGAGGAGGTCCAGGGCAAACTCGAACTCGAATTGGTCGTCGCAGCCGTTCCCGACCACGGAATCGTCTTCATGCGCTGCCGCGGCAGCAATTTTGAAGAGATGTGGAAAGTTTTCGGCCATCTGCCGGGCCATGGCGGCCCGGACTTCAGCCGGCACCTGTGGTTGTTGGTCCCCGGCCTGCCCCGCAGAGTCATCGAAGACCTCTTGGGTAAAACCCCACATTCGGCTGCCCATGGCATGCATGACGTGGTGCGTAAGGTCCACCGAGAATCCGCCCGTCAGGAACATCCCGGCGAAGCCGTCCATATATCCCAGGACTGCGGGGGTTACGTTGGTGCGGGTCTCAATCACAGAGCGGGCCCAGGGATGCCGCAGGAGTACCTGCCTGGCCGAAAGGACCCGGAGCCGGACAGCGGACTTCCACGGAGCGTCCGGGACAGGCGGACCGATCTCACCAACAATGGTGTCCACCATGCCGCCGAGGAGTTCTTCCTTGTTGGCAACGTGCTTGTAGAGAGCCATAGGAACAACGCCCAGTTCCTGCGCGAGGCGGCGCATGCTGAGCGACTCGATGCCTACCTCGTCCGCGAGCGTGACTGCGGCGTTTAACACGCGGTCACGGTTGAGGGGGATGCGCCGAGCTGCCTCCGCTAGCTGGGTCATGCGGATTCCTTCCGATCGGCCGGGGTGCGGGTACGACCTTGACAGGTATACAGCGTACACCTAGTGTTTGGAACGTACAGGTGTACGGCGTACACCTTGCGTTATTCGTACCCTTCTCGTCATCCACCCAGAACGCAGGCAGAGTCATGACATCTCAAAAGACCCCACCCATCCGGAGCCACAGCCGCAGCCGCCGCCGCACGAAATGGGCCGTGCCCATGGCGCTGATCGTGCTCAGCCTCATCCCCGTGATCGCCGGTGCGGCGCGACTCACCGAGCTGACAGGCGGTGCAAACGTCACTCCGCAGAACGCCCGGTTCTTCGCTTCACCCATCCCGGTGCTAACGCACATCGTCACAGTCACGGTGTACAGCCTGCTGGGAGCCTTTCAGTTCGCGCCCACACTTCGACACGCTTCCCCACCTCGACGCGGCAGGCAATCGTGGCATCAAATGGCCGGACGCATCCTGGTGCCGGCGGGCCTGCTCGCAGGCTTGTCCGGCCTGTGGATGTCTCTGTTTTACGCCCTACCGGAGGGAGACGGCGAAGCACTTCTGGTTCTTCGACTGATCTTTGGCTCCGCCATGGTTGCGAGCATCATCATGGGCCTGTTCGCCATCCGCCGGCGGGACTACGCCACACACGGCGCATGGATGACACGCGCATACGCCATCGCACTGGGCGCGGGAACGCAGGCCTTCGTGTTTCTGGCTTGGATGCTGGTTGTGGGCCCCACTGATGAAACAACACGGGCAGTGCTCATGGGAGCATCCTGGGTCATCAATCTGGCGGTGGCCGAGTACTTCATTCGACGACGGCGGGCCTCCCATAAGTTCCGATGGGAACCTCGGGTGACCCGCCGTCGTCGTGAACTTAGCGGTACTTAGTTGTTAATCAGGTCGTGGACCACAATGGTCTGATCGCGGTCCGGACCGACGCCGATGGCCGAGAAGCGCGTGCCTGACAGCTTTTCGAGGGCCAGCACGTAGTTGCGCGCGTTCTCCGGGAGGTCTTCCAGGGTGCGGGCACCGGTGATGTCCTCGGTCCAGCCGTCGAAGTACTCGAAAATGGGCACTGCGTGGTGGAACTCAGTCTGCGTCATGGGCATTTCATCGTGGCGCACACCGTCAACGTCGTAGGCAACGCATACGGGGATCTGCTCAATACCCGTGAGGACGTCCAGCTTGGTGACGAAGTAGTCCGTGAAACCGTTGACCCGGGAAGCATGGCGGGCAAGGACGGCGTCGTACCAACCACAGCGCCGGGGACGGCCGGTGTTCACACCGAACTCGCCACCGGTCTTCTGCAGGTAAACGCCCATCTCGTCGAACAGTTCCGTGGGGAACGGGCCGGCGCCAACACGCGTGGTGTAGGCCTTGATGATGCCAATGGACCGCGAAATGCGGGTGGGGCCAATGCCGGAGCCAACAGACGCGCCGCCGGCTGTGGGGTTGGACGAGGTGACGAACGGGTAGGTGCCGTGGTCTACGTCCAGGAACGTTGCCTGGCCGCCTTCCATGAGCACAACTTTGCCCTCATCCAGGGCGTTGTTGAGGACCAGCGTGCTGTCGATGACCAGTGGGCGCAAGCGCTCGGCGAAGGACAGGAAATACTCCACGATCTCGTCCACCACGATGTCGCGGCGGTTGTAGACCTTGACCAGGAGTTCGTTCTTCTGGCGCAGCGACCCTTCCACCTTCTGGCGGAGGATCGATTCGTCGAACACATCCTGGACACGGATGCCCAGACGGGCCACCTTGTCCATGTATGCCGGGCCGATGCCGCGGCCAGTGGTGCCAATGGCCCGGCTGCCGAGGAAGCGCTCCGTGACCTTGTCCAGGACCTGGTGATACGGAGCAACCAGGTGCGCGTTGGCTGAGACGCGCAGGCGGGACGTGTCCGCGCCCCGGGCTTCGAGCCCATCGATTTCCTGGAAGAGGGCCTCGAGGTTCACCACGCAGCCGTTGCCAATAATAGGTATTGCGTTAGGGCTCAGGATGCCCGCGGGAAGGAGCTTCAGCTCATACTTCTCACCGCCAACAACCACGGTATGCCCGGCGTTGTTACCGCCATTGGGCTTAACCACGTAGTCAACGCGGCCACCGAGCAGATCGGTTGCTTTGCCTTTGCCTTCGTCGCCCCACTGGGCTCCGACGATCACGATAGCGGGCATGGGATCCTCCCCCATTCTTTCGGGCCCGGACCCAGCCGGATGACCAGGACGAGACGCCGTACATGAGAATGCCCCGACGTAGCTGGTGCAGCCTGCCACAAGGCACGGCATACGCAAGAGTTTCGGGGCTCTTACCAGCCAAGTTTAGCCGATGACAACGGTTTCTCTGGTGTTTGGCCGGTGTAAGCCGACTTCCGCCGTCGAGAATTGCCTGTCGTCGTCGAGACGCCCGCCACGTTCCGGGCAACACGCCGTGTCGCATTCGGGGACGCGCCGAAGCGGCACCTGTTCACCCACATAGTCCGGTAAGGTTAGTTAGCCCCCAACAGCACCCTTTGAGGTTCGGCTGCGGCATGCCCGCGGCACCTTGGAACGGTGCGCTGTAACACCTAGGAGACCTAACCCCTGATGCAAGAACTGGCGACTGAATCACCTGAAGAAATCCTCTGGAACCGCCGCTACGAACCGCACATCGCCGAGGTCAACGAGCTGTGCGATTCCATCAAGGAGCAGAAGCCGGGAAGCGAGGTCCTCTACATCGACCCCGCCCACAGCATGGATGACTGCCGCATCGTCAGCCTTTTCTCCAACCAGCGCACCAACACCGGCGAAGGTTTCATCACCCCGGGTGACGAGGAAGCCAACACGCGCATGCTCGGCATGCAGTGGCAACTGGGCCTGCGTCCTGAGCTCATGATGCCGTGGAACGCCTACCCGTGGATCGAGCCCAACGAGGAACCGGGCAAACTCACGCCGGCCAACATCACCGAGGGTCTCAAGCCGCTCCTGCGCCTCCTGCAGCTCCTGCCGCGCACGTCCGCCCTGGTAGCACACGGCAACGAGGCACATCGCCTGGCCGATCAGCTCATGAAGGCCGCACCGGCCAGCATCGCCCGCCGCGGCTTCAAGACCTTCAAGGTCCGGTCGTTGGGTGGCCGCTCCTTCGCCGGCACCCCGGCCCGCCAGCAGGAATACCTGGACGCCATCCACGGCGCCTATGCCGAGGCAATGGCTCGCACGGGCATTCCGCGCAAGGCCTAGTCTTTCGTTGCGGGGCCCGCTTTGCGCCCCAAATCCTCGGGTTAGCCCGCAGACCAGGCCTCACAACGCACGTACGACGGCGGCCCCCACCTTTTGGTGAGGGCCGCCGTCGTCGTTGGGGTGCTTGTGCTGAGCGTGTCGGGCTGGAGGCCTTAGCCGACCAGCATGCTGCGGAGATCTTTCAGGATCAGCTGCGCGCCTGTGGGACCGAGGCCAAGGAACCAAACGTCGTCGCTGACTGACTTTGCCTGGCCGGTCTTGACTGCGCCAAGCTTGGGCCAGACTGCGCCTTCAACCACGGAGGTTTCGCCTGTTGCTGCGGGATCGCCGTAGCTGCTATAGAAGATCCAGTCGGCGTCGCCTTGTTCGATGTTCTCGGCTGAAATCTCGGCAGCGAGTTCATCAATGTTCTGGTTCTCGGGACGGGCAAGGCCTGCGTCCTTCAGGATGACGCCGATCAACGACTTGTTCGCATACAGGCGGATCTTGCCCGGCAGGAATCGGACCAGGGAAATTTTGGGATCGCCCTTCACGTCTGCCTTGAGGGCATCCGCTTCGGTCTGGTAATCGTTGAGCGCCTTGACCGCTTTGTCTTCCTCGCCCAGGGATTTGCCCACCAGAAGGAAGTTTTCTTTCCACGGGAAGCCGGGGCGGATGCTGAAGACCGTGGGAGCGATGGCGGACAGCTGCTTGTACAGCTTGTCGGCGCGGAGCTGGCTGCCCAGGATGAGGTCCGGCTTGAGAGCTGCGATTGCTTCAAGGTTGAGGTCCTGGATGGTTCCTACGGAAGCCACATCCTTGACCTTGTCGGCCAGGTAAGTGGGGACAGGGTTGGCGCCCTCAGTGGTGGCCATGCCCACCGGCGTGATGCCGAGGGTCACGACGTCGTCCAACTCGCCGGTGTCGAGGACCACCACGCGGGTGGGCTTCTTCTCCAGGGTGGTCTCACCGTTGGCGTGCTTCAGGGTTCGCGGGAAAACACCGGGGGCGGCGTCCGTGCCCAGCTTGGCCGTTTCCTGGTCGGCGGTGGTGAATTTGGAACCGCCCGTGGCAACATCTGCGTTGCCGGCAGCCGAACCTGACCCACCACTGGTGCCGCAGCCAGCAACGAGGCCAGCCACCAAGGCCACTCCGGCCACCTTCATAGCGAGCTTACGCATGCGGGATGCCTTACGCGGCTGCACTTCAAAATCGTCATTTTTCACTGGGTAAGGCTAACCTAATTAAGTCACACATTCGTGACGTTGTGACGACGGTCACGGAATGACCGTCAAAATCCTGCCCCTCTTCGAAATGGTCCCCTGCTGTGTCCCCATCAACGGCGTTATGTCCCAGGTAGTCGCTCCCGCCCTTCCGGCCGCAAGCGCAGTAGCCAGTTCCGGCGTCGTCAATAAGTCCCGCTGGCGGATCCTCTTTCTGGCCTTCGCCGCAGCAGTCCTTCTGGGCGCGACGATCCTGAGTCTCGGTGTGGGAGCAAAATTCATCCCCGCGACTACGGTCCTTGAAGCGTTCACCAACCCCCAGGACACGGCGGATCACGCGATCATCCTTCAGAATCGGCTGCCGCGTACGTTGATGGGCATCGCCGTCGGCATTTCCCTTGGCGTGGCCGGCGCGCTCATTCAGGCGATCACACGGAATCCGTTGGCCGATCCTGGCATCCTGGGCGTCAACGCCGGGGCTTCTTTTGCCATTGTGATTGCCATCGGCGTCTTCGGGGTTGGATCCCTCAGCGGCTATATCTGGTTCGCATTTGCCGGGGCCATCCTGACAACCGCGGCGGTCTACCTGATCGGCACCTCCGGTAGGAACGTGGTGAATCCCATCCGGCTGACACTCGCCGGTGTGGCGTTGGGCGCGGTCCTCACCGGCATCGGCTCGGGACTCACCCTCCTGAACCCCAAGGCCTTTGACCACTTGCGCTCGTGGAGCATCGGTTCGCTGGACACCCGGAGCATGGAGTCGGTCATGACTGTGGCTCCCTTCATGGCCGCCGGACTGATCATCGCCCTGTTCTGCGTTCGCGGCCTCAACGCCGTGGCACTGGGCGACGACCTCGCCACCTCCCTGGGCGCCAACGTCAATCGGACCCGGATCCTGGGCGTTGTGGCTATTACCCTCCTCAGCGGAGCAGCAACCGCTGGCGCTGGTGCGATTGGTTTTGTGGGGCTCATGATTCCGCACGTGGCGCGGTGGATCGTCGGCCCGGACCAGCGCTGGATCCTGGCCACCACCGTAGTGCTCTCCCCCATCCTGCTCCTGGTGTCGGACGTGGTGGGCAGGATCGCCGCGCCCGGCGAGCTCCAGGTGGGTGTGGTGACGGCGTTCATCGGCGCGCCGGTACTTATCGCGTTGGCTCGGCGCCGGAAGGTGAGTGGGCTATGACGCGATTAGACCCAAGAAGCCCGGATTTTGGCCGGTCTACAGTCCTGGTCCGCAACCGCGGGCTGAGCCTCCGCTTTGACGTCCGCAGCATCTTTGTCTGTATCCCGTTGATCCTCGCGGCCCTTACGGTGGCGATCGTCAGCCTGGCCACCGGCGACTACGACGTCACCGTGCAGCAAGTCCTGCAAGCCTTCACGGGTGACGCCCCGGGACTAGCCCAAACCATCGTCATGGAGTGGCGGCTCCCCCGCGTTCTTTCAGCGCTGGTGTTCGGCGCGGCCTTGGGAATGAGTGGCGGCATCTTCCAATCCATGACCCGTAACCCGCTGGGAAGCCCGGACATCATCGGCTTCAACACAGGCGCCTACACGGGAGCCTTGATCGTGATGCTGACTGTTGGTGGAGGCTACCTTGGTATTGCGGCCGGAGCCCTTGTTGGCGGAATCCTCACAGCATTGGCCGTCTACTTGCTTGCCTACCGGCGCGGCTCCCAGGGCTTCCGACTCATCATCGTGGGCATCGGCATCAGTGCCATGCTGGCTGCCTTCAACCACTGGCTGATCCTCCAAGCCGAGCTCGAGGCCGCCTTGGCTGCAGCTGTCTGGGGAGCCGGCTCCCTCAATGGCATCACTTGGGAGCAAGCGGCGCCTGCCGCCGTCGTGGTTCTTGTGGTTGGCTTGGCCACGCTGGCGGTGGCACGCCGGATGCAACTTCTGGAAATGGGCGACGACGCCGCACGCGCCTTGGGCGTCCGGGCAGAGCCCACCCGTTTGTTGTTGCTCATCCTGGGTGTCGCGTTGACGGCGGCCGTCACCGCCGTCGCTGGTCCCATCGCGTTCGTGGCCCTCGCGGCACCCCAGCTTGCTCGTCGTCTTACCCGAAGCGCCGGCATCACACTGGTGCCCTCCGCAGTGATGGGTGCCTTCCTCCTGGTTGCCAGCGATCTCGCGGCCCAGCGTTTGTTCGCGCCGATCCAGCTGCCTGTGGGCGTTGTGACGGTGTGCATCGGCGGTATCTACCTCGTTTGGCTGCTGGCCAGGGAAGCAAGGAAATCATGAGCCTCACCACTGCTGCACCACAGCTCCACGCTGAAGCACTGACCATCGGTTATGAGCAACGCATCATTTCCGAAAACCTCAATGTGCGCATCCCCGAGGGTCAGTTCACGGTGATCGTCGGGCCTAACGCCTGCGGTAAATCCACGCTGCTTCGCGCCCTCGCCCGGCTGATCAAGCCGCGGAGCGGGCAGGTTCTGCTCGACGGGAAATCCGTGACTGCACTGCCCGCGAAGGAACTGGCCCGCCGTCTGGGGCTCCTGCCGCAATCCTCCATCGCGCCCGACGGCATCACCGTTGCCGACCTCGTAGCCCGCGGCCGCTACCCGCACCAGAAGCTCCTGCGGCAGTGGTCTGAGTCTGATGAGATTGCGGTGGTCGAAGCGATGAGGGCCACCGGCGTCGCATCCTTATCCGGCCGACTGGTGGATGAACTGTCCGGCGGCCAGCGCCAGCGTGTGTGGGTGGCCATGGTTCTCGCCCAGCAGACTCCGCTTATGCTCCTGGACGAACCCACCACGTTCCTCGATATTGCCCACCAGATCGAGCTGTTGGAACTCTTCCGCGAGCTGAACCTGGACAAGGGCCACACCTTGGTTGCCGTGCTGCACGACCTCAACCACGCCAGCCGCTACGCGGACCACATCATCGCCATGAAGGACGGCGTGGTGGTGGCCGAGGGCGCTCCCACGGACGTGATCACTGAATCCTTGGTGGAAGAAGTGTTCGGCATGGCCTGCCGGATTATCGACGACCCCGTGACCCACACACCGCTGGTGGTTCCGTTGGGCAGGCCGCGACTACCCAACTAGGTAGCAGATCAGGTCGTTCTCAGCGCTCATAACGACCTGAAGTGCTGCTTACTTGGGTTAACGACGACGGCGACTCTCGCCTTTCGGTGAGGGTCGCCGCCGTCGTTTGCTTGAGTCCCTAGCGGGCTTCGAGCGCTGCTTTGGCCTTGGGGTCCGAGTCGTTCAGGAACTTCTCGATCCGCTCCGGCTCTTCAGCCTCGCCGATTGCAGAAGCGGCGCGACCCAATGCGTAGAGCGCCCGCAGGAAGCCCTGGTTGGGCTCGTGCTCCCAGGGGATGGGCCCGACGCCGCGCCAACCGTTGCGGCGCAGGGAATCCAGGCCGCGGTGGTAGCCGACACGGGCGTAGGCGTAGGACTCGATGGTCCGGCCCTCGGCCCAGGCTTCCTCCGCGAGGATGGCCCACAGAAGAGACGAAGTGGGGTTCTTCGCAACCAGATCCAGCGCCTCATTGCCGAGCGCCAGGTGCTGGTAGATCTCGGTTTCGGCGGGCAGGAGCGTGGGCTCCGGCCCCATCAGGTTCTTCCGGAATTCGTCGGACATTAGAAGGTCTTGCCAACCGATCCGAGCTGCTGGGCGGCTTCGACGATGCGCGCGGCCATGCCGGCTTCGGCCGAAGCGCCCCAGACGCGGGGGTCGTAGGTCTTCTTGTTGCCCATTTCGCCGTCGACCTTGAGGACGCCGTCGTAGTTGGAGAACATGTGGCCGGCAACCGGGCGGGTGAACGCGTACTGGGTGTCGGTGTCGATGTTCATCTTGATGACACCGTAGGAAACGGCGTCAGCAATTTCCTGCTCGGTGGAGCCCGAACCGCCGTGGAACACGAGGTCGAACGGGTTTTCCTTGCCGATCTTGGCGCCAACCTCGGACTGGATCTGCTTGAGCAGTTCCGGGCGGAGCTTCACATTGCCCGGCTTGTACACGCCGTGCACGTTGCCGAAGGTCAGCGCGGTGAGGTAGCGGCCGTTCTCGCCGGCGCCGAGCGCTTCGATGGTTGCGAGGGCGTCTTCGGTGGTGGTGTAGAGCTTCTCGTTGATTTCGTTCTCAACACCATCTTCTTCGCCACCGACAGTGCCGATTTCAACTTCGAGGATGATCTTGGCAGCTGCGGCGCGTTCCAGAAGCTCGCGGCCGATGCGCAGGTTCTCGGAGAGGACTTCGTGCGAGCCATCCCACATGTGCGAGTTGAAGATCGGGTCCTTGCCGGCCTTGACGGATTCCTCGGAAGCGGCCAGCAGCGGGAGGACGAAGTCCGCCAGCTTATCCTGCGGGCAGTGGTCCGTGTGGAGAGCGATGTTGACGTTGTAGTTCTTGGCAACTTCGCGGGCGAACGCGGCGAAACCGAGGGAACCGGCCACCATGTCCTTGATTGAAGCGCCGGACCAGTAGGCTGCGCCACCGGTGGAAACCTGGATGATGCCGTCGGACTCGGCCTCGGCGAAACCGCGGATCGCAGCGTTCAGAGTCTGCGACGACGTCACGTTGACCGCAGGGAAAGCGAATCCGCCAGCCTTCGCGCGGTCGATCATCTCGGAGTAAATCTCTGGGGTTGCAATGGGCATGGTGACTCCTATGCTGAATTCGTCTGTGGGTTGGTAACCCTGGAGTAGAGCGCTTACGGCTAGCACCCATCCTAGCGATATCCGCGGGGAGGCCGTGTTTCGGGTCACTGGGCGTTCTTAACACTTCCGCCGAGTTGGCATTTAACTCCCATGTTGCGGCGGGAGGTGGGTTATCCGTACAGCCAACAGTTGCTCGCCGGGCTCCTGTCCGCAAAGCGGCGCTCCAGAAAGAGGAAGGCCTGCGGGATCGCCGCCGCATACCCTCCAACGTGGGTAGCCCCGGCGGTGGTGTCGAAGTACACCGACGAACCCGCCGCGCACCAGCGCTTGGCCAGCTGGCGGCCCTGATCGTAAGGAATGACATCGTCCAGCACACTGTGGGAGAGCAGAACCGGAACCCCGGGTGCACGCCCGTTGCCGATTTTCTGCTCCGCGATCACCGGTTTGACCTGCGGCAGGTCCAACAGGGAACTCAGTTTTTCCCCCGACACCGTGAGCTTGGTGGTGTCCAGGAAGCCACTGGAGGCAATGGACTGCACAGTGCATTCCTGGTCCGTCGCGGCGATTTTCGCTTGACCGGCACCAGTGAGATATGGGCTAAGATTCAGTCCGCCGGCAGCACTCATGCCCGTCACGGCGTAGAGAAGAAAGCCGGTGTACAACCCGCCGTCGAGGTTGCGCCCCACTGCCGGAAGATCCGCGGGGACAGCACCGGCATAGGCGCCCTTGAGGTTCAGTTCCGGTGCGTACTGCGCCGCAAGCTCGACGGCGGCTGCCGAGGCGCCGCCGCCCTGGGAGTATCCGGCAAGGGCCACTGGTCCGCCAGCCACGAGCTGGGGGTTCCCAAGTCGCTGGGCCGCGCGGACAACGTCGAGCACTGCGTGCGCCTGCGATGCGCGAGCCATATATGTGTGGCTGCCAGGCGTGCCCAGCCCTTCATAATCGGTCACCGCAACGGAGTATCCCCGGGCCAGCAAACCGGCGATGAAGACGCCCTCGTACTCCTCGCCCGCAGCCATGGCCCGGGACGGCGCACACTGGTCGCCTTGCCCTTGTGTTCCTACGGCGTACCCCACCAGCGGACGCGCGCCCGCACCTATCCAAGGTGTGGACGGAACCAGGACGGTGCCGGTCATTGCGATGGGAACACCGGCGCTGTTCACGGATCGGTACATGACGCGCTGCACCGCGGCCTGCGCCCTGATGGTCTTAAGGGGATCGACGTAGAAGACCGAAGGCTCGGTCCGGATCACGTCGCCGTTGGTGGGTGGAAGCGCGGCCGGGGCCGCGTAAAAGTCGGCGGGCTCCGGGGCCGCAGTGGCAGCCCCACCGCTGCCCACCGCTAGCAGGAAAGCAAGGATAAAAGCTGAAGAAAGGCGAAGAGAAGGATGCTTCATTGAACCTCCAGTAGTAGCCGTGCTCCACGTTGAGCACGGTTCACGCCAGATGTTACTGATGAGTAACAACTTGGCCTAGGGATTCAGCGAATATTTCTTGCCGCGAGTCGGGGCAGCGGCGGCTACGAGACGGGCTGCTGGAACACGTGCCGGCGGACCCAGGCGTGCATGGCGATGGCCGCCGCGGAGGCTGCATTCATGGAGCGAGTGGAGCCGAACTGCTCAATGGAAAGCGTTGCGACGGCGGCATCGTGAACCTCAGGCGTCAGGCCTGGTCCTTCCTGCCCGAACACCAGCACGCAGTTTTTGGGGAGGTCGTAGGTCTCCAAAGGCACAGAATCCGGGAAGATATCGATCCCGATCACCGCCAGCCCTTCCTCCTCAGCCCATTGGACGAAATCTTCAACGGTGGGGTGGTGGCGAACATGCTGGTAGCGGTCGGTGACCATGGCCCCGCGACGGTTCCACCGCCGTCGTCCAATGATGTGGACCTCTTTGGCGAGGAAGGCGTTGGCGGTCCGCACCACGGTTCCGATGTTGAGGTCGTGCTGCCAGTTCTCAATGGCGATGTGGAAGTCGTGCCGCTTTGAATCAAGGTCGGCCACGATCGCCTCGTGCTTCCAGTAGCGATACTGGTCCACCACGTTGCGGCGGTCACCATCCCTCAACAGGTCCGGATCCCAGTGCTCGCCAACCGGCAACTCACCCTCCCAAGGCCCGACGCCGACCTCGGGTTTCGCTTCCGCCTCGCCTTCCGCGGTGGCTACCCCGGGGGAATCGGCAGGAGTGGGCAGGGCTGCATTGGGGGGAAGGTCAGTCACCCCTCAACTTTAGCCCTGCGGCTTAGGGGCTGAGCGACCTTGAGCATGTCAACGTCATCGGGGGGTCGATGCCTGGAACGCTCAAGCATGGAGAGACTGCTAGCTTTCGGCAATGTGGTCCATGGAGCCGAGATGGACGCCCCAAACGGCCGTTTCTACAGCGGGCAGTTCAATGATCTCGAAGCCTTCGCGTGCGGGACCCGTGTAGGCATAGCCGGCGATGTTCTGCAGGCCACCTTCAACGGTCTCGTACTGCGCGACCGGCGTCGCCAGGGCCCCACACTCATCGCCGATGATCTCGGCAGCAGCGTCAAAGGAGGGACCCCCGCGTTTGCGACCGTCGCAGTGGCAGGAAACTCGGCACATGCGAGGTCGTGCACGTCGCAGAGCTCCGTCACCATGATTCTCAGCCTGCGATATGCTCCGGCGCGGTTCATTGAGGGAAACCCGATTCCACTAAATGGTCGATGGGATGCTCAAACAGGTTGACGTCGTACAGGATTTCGTCGGGAATGTTCCTGTCATCCGCGCGCTGTGCTGCATCGACACAGACTGGCCGCTGCTCGGCGGAGCGCTTTCCACCCGTGGCATTCATGAAGGCAGCGGGTAGTTGCTGGCCACTTCGGGCCACACGGCCTTTGAGGTGTTGCTAGTCAGAATTATTGAATTTGCAATTGAGCCTTCCGGGCCATCTGGCTCAGCACTGCCTCGACCTGACCCTTGTAAATCTCGAAAAGATTGATTGTCCGGAAATCCTCGCGCGCGGCCACGACGTAGGGGTAATCCTCCGGGTGTGCCGGGTAGTACTCCTGGTTCCACTCGACGTTACCGTTCGCCTCAGACTCCTGGCGTACGGCGACGCGCGCGGCGTGGGTTCCGCTGGTGGAAAGGACCAAATTACTGAACACGTGGTACTGGAACACGGCTTCGGTGCCCGTCCAGCCAGCACGGTGGATGGCCTCGAGGATGGCATTGACGGCACGCAATTCGTTCGGGCCACGGGTCACGCGGAAAAACGTTTGCGTCGCGGCCGCAGGGTGGGCAGCGAACGTGTGCCAAGCACGGTAAGCGAGGTCGCGCAGTGAGTCCATCCAAGACTCAGAGGGTTCGTAGCCATCGATCGACATGCCGATCAACTCGTCGGCGACTGCGAGGAGGATTTCGTCCCGGCTGGGGAAGTGTCGATACATCGCTGTGGGGGCGGCGCCAAGTTCTTTGCCAAGCCGGGCGAATGTCAGCCCGGGATTGCCGTGGTCATCGAGGATTCCGAGCGCGGCCGCCACGATGGTCTGCTTCGTGAGTGAACCGCGATGGAGCCGAGGTGATGCTGCGCCGGCCTGCGTAACAGACTCTCTCGTGGTGGTCATCCGTACCCTCCTATCTTGCACCCCGGCCCGGGACCCAGGGGTGCATGTCCAATACGGGATCGTAGTGTCTTTCAATCGTAACAGTAGTGAATGCCATTGACTAAGCTGCTCACTATCTCCATACTGAGTGTGTCACCGCTCACAGAAAGTTGGAGCGACTCTGTGGCCCCAAGCCAAGTCAAGGAGGAAAATGGACGCCTTAGGCACTCAGATCCGGCCCGGCGTCGCTGGCCCCGCCCCTGCCCTGCGGTACGCCTTCACCATTGTGGCCAAGGTGGCCCCGTACGTTCCGCTCATAGGCCGACCCGCCGAACAGATCGAATTGATTCCCATCACCGGTGGAGAGGTGAACGGTGAACTTGCTGGGGAGGTCATGCCTGGCGGCGCAGACTGGTGCACCGCTCGATCTGACGAGGCGTTTCAGGTCGAGGCTCGTTACGGCATCCGCACCCATGATGGACACTACGTCGACGTGGTCAACAGCGGCATCCTGCGCCACCTTGACGCTGAGACCGGCGATCCGGCGCAGATGCGCTACTTCATGACGTCACCCGTGTTCCGCACGGCTGCGCCGGAACTCCAATGGCTCACCCGTTCCGCATTCATTGGCCGAGCAGCCATCTTCGACGGCAACACAAGCATCGATGTCTACGAAATCACCGCCTGACCCCCATCACCCACCCGAGGAAGACCCCAATATGCGTACCAAGATCCTCTTGCCAATCGCGTGCCTTGCCACCGGTGCCCTAGCCCTCGCTGGATGCACCACCGGTTCGACTAGTAGCGATCCCGTCAAAAGCGGCGAGATGTCCACCGATACCATCCGCACCACACTCGAAGTGCCCACCTCGTTCGATCCGACCCAGACCCTCGGCCTGCCTGATTTCTGGATGACCCGTTTGGGCTTCGACACCCTTGTACGCCAAGACGACAACGGCCACTTCGCATCCGGCCTCGCCGAATCTTGGGACGTCAACCCGAACGGCGCCACCTTCACGCTTCGGGAGGGACTCACCTGCTCGGACGGGACTCCGATCACAGCCAGCGTCGTCAAAGACTCCCTCGAGTACCTGGCGAATCCGGCCACAGCCTCCCCGGTTATCGGTCAAGTCTTCGGTCCCGGCAACTCCGCCACCTTTGCGGCCGACGACGCCCGCACCGTCAAGGTCTCCCTCGGGGAGCCTTGGCCCGACTTGCTTTCCGGGCTGGCGATTTCCAGTGCGGGCGTCATCTGCCCCGCTGGCCTTAAAGATCCGAAGGCCCTCGCCGACGGCACCGCCAAGGGCGCACAATCCGGCCCTTACGTCCTCAGCGATCGTCAGCACGGCGTCTCCTACACTTTCACCCTCCGTGACGACTACCACGCGTGGCCCAAATACAGCTCTGAAGTGCCGGGAGTACCGGCCAAAACTCTAGTGTTCAATGTCGTGGGAGACCGCAACACCCAGGCCAACTTGTTGCTGAGTAAGCAACTCGACATCATCCAGATCGACGGCGCTCTCATGGAGAGGTTCAAGAACGAACCCGACTACACAGTCTCCACCCAGCCCTTTAGCGACTTCTACGTAATCTTCAACCAGCGCGAAGGCAGCCCCTTCCGCAATCCGGAAACCCGCAAGGCCGTCGCCCAGGTGCTGGACGCCAAAACTTTTGAGGGCATCACATCGAACGGACACGGACAAGCGAGCCGGTCCCTCGTGGCCGAAGGTACGACTTGCGCCGCACCCGACAAGGCGCCGGTGATTCAGAGCGATCCCGAGGCCGCCAAGAAGGTGCTCCAGGGCGTCGACATCCGGCTCGTCGGCCCCACCATCGCCGGCCCGCAGGGCTCAGGCAACGTGTACATCCAAGAACAGCTGCGCGCCGCCGGGGCCAACGTAACTCTCAAAAACTCCGACCTCGGCACCTGGGTTGGACAGGTCTACGGCGAGCCTAGCTCCTGGGATATGACCATGTTTGCCGATCTGAATTTCCCAGGCACCATGGCGAATCCGCTCACCGCCTTCATCGGACCCACCATCCAGGAGGGTGGCGGCAACGTCGGCGCCACGAATAACACCGAGACGGAGAAGGCCTTTGCGGCCTTCCGGGCATCGACCAACGCCGACGACACCTGCGCCGCACTGCAGGAGAGCATGCATAGTCTCATCGCCAACGCAGACGCCATCCCGCTGAGTAACAGCCCGCGCCTGACTGTCGCCGGGAAAGGCTTCGAAATCGCCCACCGGGGCAGCACGATTGACGACCCCATCCTGCGCATCACCCAATAGCCTGACCGACTCCCGGTCCGGCGCCCAAAGCTGGGGCGCCGGACCAGTAACCCAAGAAAAACATGGAGAACACCGTGGACCCTTTTAGTTCGGCCGTCGCTCTGGCCACCCAAATCAGGACTCGGCAGGTCAGTCCCTTGGAGGTCGCTAACCTTTACATGGACCGGATCGACGCATACAACCCGGAGATTAACGCCATTGTCTGGCGCAATGACGAAGAAGTGCGCCTCGTGGCAAAGCGCGCCGAACAGGCCGTGATGGATGGTGAAGACCTGCCGCCTTTCCATGGCGTCCCGCTGCCCATCAAGGACCTGACCAACGTTGCCGGGCATCCGAATACCCACTCCTCCTTGGCCATGTCGGACGCGCCCCAGGCGGAGAGCGACTTGAGCGCTGAGAAGTTGGCCGCAGGGGGCTTCCTGTTCATGGGCCGCACTAATAGCCCAGAGTTCGGGCCCCTCACGGTCACAGAAAACGCACGCCACGGCGCGACCCGCAATCCATGGAACCTGAGCCGCACTCCTGGCGGCTCCAGCGGCGGTGCCGCCGCCGCGGTGGCCGCCGGCTTCGCCCCCGCTGCTCATGCTTCTGACGGCGGGGGGTCGATCCGTGTGCCCTCATCTGCGTGCGGCTTGGTCGGGCTAAAACCCAGCCGCGGACGCGTACCCCAGCGCGTTTTCGGCTGGGAGCACTCGACCACGGAGGGAACGGTCGTCCGCCACATCGAGGACGCTGCCGCCATTCTTGACGTCATGGCCGGGCCAGATTCGCTGGCTTGGTACTCGGCGCCGGCCCCCGAGCGGCCCTTCGCCCGCGAGGTTGGGGCGGATGCCGGGAGGCTCCGCGTCGGGCTGCTGCTGGCCGCACCCACCGGAGTCTCCGTGGACCCGGAGTGCGAGGCCGCGGCAACCCGGCTCGCGTCGATCTTGGAGGGAATGGGCCACATAGTTTACCCTGTCTCGCCGACGTTTTTCTCTCGAGAGGCCATCGATGGGTTCCAGATGATCATCGGCGCCTCGCTCGCTGCAATGGACTACGATAACCGGACCCGCGTCGATCGGTACATCGCCCACCGCCTCGCCACCGCGGACGCGCACAGCGCCGGGGATTACGCAAGGGCATCGACCAGGCTCCAGCTGGAGTCACGGGTGATCACAGGCCAGTGGGGCCGCGAATTTGACGTCCTCGTTACACCGACCATGGCCTGTGAGACACCGCTCGTCGGGTCCGTATACGACGAGGCGAACAACGACCCCGCCGGACCCCGGTTGACCGAGCTGCAGATGATTTCTTTCACCTCGTTCTGCAATATCACGGGCCTGCCCGCAATCAGCCTGCCCATTCACACCTCCACAATGGGGATGCCCGTCGGAGCCCAGATCGTGGGAGGACCATATCAGGAGGCGACCTTGATCCGTCTAGGCAGCGCCGTCGAACGCCACGTCGGCTGGACCGGCGCGATTGCTCCGGTCTACGCCTGACCAGCCGCCCCAATAAGGAAGCACCAACATGGCCCTAACAATCAAGCCCCCCAGTACCGCGCCCGTCCGCGCAACCGGCAGCCCGCTGCGCCGCCGTCTTGCGTCCTCGCCGTGGCTGGACTTCGCCATGCGCCGGACCGGCGGGCTCCTGCTGTCCCTTTTCGTGCTGGTCGTCCTGACGTTCATGGTGGTCCCTCTCATCCCTGGCGACCCTGCCCTGGCCATCGCAGGACCTGACGCCAGCGCCGCCACCATTGAAAGATTGCGCCAGGAGCTCGGTTTGAACGACCCGCTGCTGGTCCGGTTCGCCGACTACGCGGGAGGGTTGCTTCAGCTTGATTTCGGCAATTCGTTCCGCTTTGGTGATCCGGTGTCCGGCATCATCCTCAGCAAGCTGCCCTACACGGCACAGCTCGCCGTCTCGGCAATTGTGATCGTACTGCTCGTCGCGGTGCCGGTCGGAATGACCGTCGGGGTCCTAACTCGCGGCGGCCGCCGACGGTGGCTGGACCTGGGCTTCAGCAACGTCGCCGGCTTCCTCGCCTCGCTACCCCCTTACGTCACCGCCACCCTTTTGATCATCCTTTTCGCCATCGTTTGGCGGGTCCTACCCGCTGGCGGAGCGAACAGCATGGAAGCGCTGATCCTCCCGATCGCTGCACTCGCCGTCGGTCCAACCTGCGCCGTCGCACGCGTCGTGCGGCAGGAGACCGCCGTGGTCTTGGAGCAGGACTTCATGAGGACAGCCCGGGGCCGCCGGCTGCCAGCGCTGCGCCTGTACCTTGTTCACGCGCTGCCCAATCTGCTGACGAGCACCCTGACCCTGACCGGCCTGATTCTGGCAAGTCTCTTAGGCGGCGCCATCATCATTGAGACCGTCTTCAATTACCCAGGCCTAGGCAACGAGATAATCCAAGCCATCATTTACCGCGACTATCCGCTGGTGCAGGGAATCATTATCGTCGTCGGCATCATCGCCACCCTACTTAACCTCTTGGTAGACATCATCCTCGGCATCATCGACCCGCGAACCCTAGGGGCGAAAACCCATGGCTAAGACCTTAAATACCAGCAATCGGCGACGCTCCCGTTTTAATCCGGCGCTAGTGGCTGGACTCGCGTTGATGGGGTCCATGGTGCTTGTCGCCGTGCTGGCACCACTGTTCCTCACACCCGCCGCCGAAAGCCTCACTGCAGACTCCCGACTCGGCCCCAGCACCGCGCATTGGTTTGGCACGGACGAGTTCGGCCGGGACATCCTGGCACGCTCGCTCGTGGCTACCAGGCTGACCCTGCTGATGTCGCTGGGCGCAACTGTTATCTCGGTGGTTGGCGGAATCGTCATCGGTTCCTCGGTGTGGCTGGCTCCTCGATGGATACGCGAGCCGGCGTTGCGGCTCATTGAGGCCGCCGTCGCCTACCCTTCGCTGATCTTTGCCCTGCTGGTAGCTGCCATCATGAGTCCCGGGAGTACGACGGCGGTCATCGCTATCGGCATCGCCGGCATCCCTTCGTTCGCTCGAATAACTGCAAACCTGGCCGCTTCGATCGCTCACAGGAACTACATCGCGACGGCCAGGCTACTCGGCGTCCCGGGCTACCGAATTGTCACGCGCCACCTGCTGCCGAACATGTCCGAGCCGCTGTTCGTCATGTCGGCGTCGGCGTTCGCACTGTCGTTGCTGGAGATTTCGAGCCTGTCCTTCGTCGGGCTCGGCGTCCAAAGCCCCCAATACGATTTCGGCCGGCTGCTAAACGAGGGGCTCATCGCGATCTTCGTTCAGCCTCTGCAAGTCGTTGCACCCTCAATCATGCTCGTGATAACCGGGCTCGCCGCGGTCCTCATCGGCGACGGGATGGCGTCCGCAGCCAACCCCCGGCGTGCTGCCCGCCGTCTGCTCCCGACCCGCCGCAACATGTCAACACCCGAGTCTGTCGCGCCCGCCTCACAGGCTCTACTCGAGGTGGACAACCTCAAGGTTCTTGGTCCGACAGGCGAGGAGATCGTCAAAGGCGTTTCATTCAACATGAAGCCCGGGGAGGTCCTGGGTCTTGTAGGCGAGTCCGGCTCCGGCAAGTCTCTGACCGCCATGTCCATAGCGGGACTACTCGCTGAGGGGCTTACGGCCACCGCGCACACTCTGCGGCTCGGAGACCTCGACCTGCTCACGACCCGAGACTCCCGTGCCATGGCACTGAACATCGGGCTGGTCTACCAAGACCCCGGATCAACGTTCAACCCCGCACTGCGGATGGGCCCGCAGCTGACGGAGGTCTCCAGGGTGCACTTAAACCAGTCGCGCCAGGAGGCCAACGCCACAATGATCGCCGCGCTTGACGAAATCAGCATCCAGCGGCCCGAGCTTCGGATGACCCAGCACCCGCACGAGCTCTCCGGCGGCATGCTTCAGCGCTCCATGATTGCAGCGTCCACAGTCACCGAACCGCGGCTGATCATCGCCGACGAGCCCACGACGGCACTGGATGTCACCGTCCAGGCCGATGTGCTGCGCAAGTTCCGCCGCTACAACCAAGAACACGGTACCGCCATCCTGTTCATCTCGCATGACATCGGCGTCGTACAGGAGCTCTGCGACACAGTCCTCGTCATGCACCGCGGCCGGATCCTGGAACGGCTCACGGGAGCGGAGCTAAAGGATGGCCGAGCTGAGCACCCCTACACCCGTGCGCTTCTGTCCGCGTCCCCCAGCATGACCGGCGAGAAGGGCAGGCTTCGCGCCGCCCAATGGAAGCCCGACGAGGAATTGGAGGTTACGCCATGACAACGAGAAGCCAGAGGGCCGACGAGGACAGCCCCACCGAACAGACAGGAACACCACCCATGCTCTCCATCGAGAAGCTCGCCGTCGGGGTGGGGATCGGGGCCCGCTACCTGCAGATCCTTGACAATGTGGATCTGGAGGTCCGTCAGGGCCAGACGGTAGGCCTTGTGGGCGAATCCGGCTCCGGCAAGTCCACGCTCGCCAAAACCTTAGTGGGCGAAATGCCCATTACTAGCGGACGAATCCGAATCGGCGGCACGGACGTCGGCTCCATGTCCCGCGCAGCGCGCGGCGGCATGCGCCGACGCGTCCAACTCATCCCGCAAGACCCCTACTCCTCGCTGAGCCCCCGCCGAACCATCGGGCAGACGCTGGCAGAGGCGATCGACCCACGGCGGGCCGATGCCCGGAGACACCGCGAGGACATCCACCATTGGCTTGGAAAGGTTTCCTTGGAGACCGACGCAGCCGAGCGGTACCCCCACGAGTTCTCCGGCGGGCAGCGGCAGCGCATCGCGATCGCCAGGGCGCTGGCAGTCAAGCCTGAGCTGGTCATCGCAGACGAGGTCACCTCAGCCCTGGACCTGACGACGCAGGCCGAGATCCTCAACCTCTTGGCCGACCTGCGCGAGGAGTTGGGGTTGACAATGCTGTTCATCTCACACAACCTCGCCGTAGTTCGCCACGTAAGCGACCAAGTCACCGTTCTATTCCGCGGCTCCGTTGTCGAGTCGGGTGACGTTGACCGCATCTACGACGCTCCAGGGCACCCCTATACCCAGCAATTGATTGCCTCCGTCCCGGGCGGGCCGGCATTCAACCTAGATGCGTAGGCGAAAGGCCCCCACGTCGACGACCGATTGTGTAGGCCTCAACACCGACCACCCCAACGATGCCGTGACTTTACCACCGGCTCGCCACCGAGGGACCGCTCAGCGCGAGAGCCATCCCTGGCCGGACATGCCGTCTGAAAGGAAAAATGAGCGATAGCGGAGCCCACATGACCAAGGGACGAGGGGCCTTCCTGGGGCGAATTTCGGAGCGTGCTTCGGACTCGATTCCCGCATGGCCTCACCGGCCCCGGCCCCGCGCCGGCGCGCCGAACATTGTCGTAGTTCTCGTGGATGATCTGGGTTTTAGCGACATCGCCCCTTTCGGCGCGGAGGTTGACACGCCTGCGCTCACGGAGCTCGCGGCCTCTGGGTACCGGCTGGCTAACTACCAGACGCCCCCGATGTGCGCGCCAGCGCGCGCGGCGCTCATGACCGGGATGAACCCGCACCGGGCCGGTTTCTCCTTCGTGCCGCATATCGACCCGGGGTACCCGCACGCCCGCATGGAGCTGCCGCACGACGCACCTACCTTGGCCGAGACGCTGCGGGCCGCGGGCTATGCCACTTTTATGGTCGGCAAGTGGCACCTCACGCCGGAGGCCCAAATGCACGACGGCGCGGACCGTTCGTCGTGGCCCTGCCAACGAGGTTTCGACCGGTTTTACGGGTGCCTTGACGGGTTCACGTCCCTGTTTCACCCGCACCGTCTTCTGCAGGACAACACACCGGTGGACCGTGATGAGTACCGCGCGGGGTACTACCTGACGGACGACCTGACCGACAAGGCGTTGAGCATGATCGGCGGGTTGCGCGCCAGCAACCCTGCAAAGCCGTTCCTGCTTTACTTCTCGCACGTCGCCGTCCACGCTCCGCTGCAGGCCAAGCCGGAGGATATTGAGAAATATCGGGGCATGTACGACAGAGGGTGGGATCACATACGCTCTGAGCGGTTTGCACGCCAGATAGGCGAGGGGCTGTTTTCCGAGCACACCCGCCCGGCCGGGCGAAACCATGAGACAGGCCTCGATGTCGTCCCTTGGGACTCGCTCGAGGACAGGCAGCGTGCCCTGTTCGCCCGGTACATGGAGGTTTACGCAGCGTCTGTCGATAACGTGGATCAAAGTGTGCGGCGTCTGGTTGACCAGCTCAAAGAGCTCGGCGAATACGAGAACACAATCATTTTGTTCACCTCTGACAACGGCGGAAGCGGGGAGGGCGGCGACGCCGGCACACGCAGCTATTTCAGTCGGTTTGTAACGGTCGGGCAACCCCTGCCTTCCGGTTGGCAGGAGGATGTCCCGCGTGATCCCAGCCTCATTGGCGGCCCGCGCTCCTTCGTGCATTACCCGCGCGGGTGGACTTACGCCTCCAATACACCGTTTCGCCTTTACAAGACCCATGCCTACGGCGGAGGGGTCCGGGTACCCATGGTCCTGTCGTGGCCTACCGGCTTGCCCCGAATGGCTGACGATACTGGTGTGCGCCACCAATTCGCTTACGCTACGGACATCGCGCCGACACTGCTTGACCTCGCGGGCGTGGAACCGCTCCGGCAGCTAGCGGGCGAACAAACCCAACCGCCAGACGGTCACTCCTTTGTTGCGTGGCTGCTCGACCGGACAGCACCTTCCGAACGCACGGGCCAGTACGTAGAGCTAAACGGGCGCCGGTCCTTCCAACAGGGCGATTGGAAGGCAATCGCCCCGATGGCCAACGGCCCGACGTGGTCGCCCGACGGATGGGAGCTTTATAACATCGAGGAGGATCCAGCCGAGACCCAGAACCTAGCAGCTGAGCACCCGGAGCGTGTCAGGGAGCTTGCGGACCTTTGGACGGCAAGCGCTTGGGAAAACGAGGTGTTTCCCCTCAATGACGACGGCTCGCACTTCCGGCGGCGCCCAGCAACTGAGCTCGTCCTCGAGCAACCGGTGACCATATACCCGGGTACCCCGACGCTGGAACGTTACCGCTCGGCAAAGCTCGTGGCGCTGCGCTCGATCGCAATCGACGTCTCGCTCGACTACCAACCGGGGGACGAAGGTGTCCTCGTCGCTCACGGCGACCAGGGCGGCGGCTACGTCCTTTTCGTCGAAGATGGTGTTCTTCACTGCGCGTACAACGAATACGGGTGCATGCGAAGAGTGTCGGCCGCCCTACCAACCGGAACCTCTCACATCACGCTGCGGTTGGACGTGCTACCTCAGCTACGTTGGCGCCTCGCACTCGACATCAACAGCCGGGAAGCAGCCTCCTTGGACGCAGTACTTCAGCTGGTCGGGCTGTGCCCCCTGACCGGTATTAGCGTCGGAGTGGACCGCGGCGGACCAGTCGATTGGGACCTAAACCAGCGTCACGGGGCATTCCGGTACCGAGGGCGCCTACACCACGTCCGATACACGCCCGGGCCCAAGGCCGACTATCACGACGAGGAGCTAGTCGACATCGAGCAACAGTCCGCCGTGAAGTTTGACTAGTACTGACATCTGCGTCGCGTATCACGTAGCCCGAAACGGTATACGTGGCTAATAAGGACTGGGTACCGTCCTGGCAGTAATGACCGCGGTGCTGCTAATTCCGATTCCGCCGATCTCTGTCCGTGTAAAGGCCGCATCAACACGGTCGCCCTACCGAGCTAATGTGGCCGCGATTTCCAAACCGTCTACCCTTCGCCCCATCGATCCGAAGGCTCGCCGTGAACACCCGCACCGTATATACAAATGTCATTATCTTCACCGCCGACGGCCCTGAAGCCGCAGCCTTTCTCGTGAAGGACGATCGCTTCGGATACGTGGGCAGCGAAGCTTAGGCCCTGCGGGCCGCAGGACCTGCCGCTGCCGTCGTTGATCTAGGCGGCGCATTTGCCCTGCCAAGCTTCATTGACGCCCACACTCATCTGCTGATGATGATGGGACAGGCCGTGCAAAAAGTTGCGCTGCGTGACGCATCAGACCTCCTTGAAATCCAGCGCCGCTTCCGGCAAGCCGCAGGTGATCAACCTGAAGCGCCACGCATTCTCGGTGCAGGCTGGCTCTATTCCGCACTGGGCGGCGCCGCCCTCATCCGTCAAATGCTCGGCGAGGCCGTCCCTGATCGTCCGGTCTACCTGGACGCGAACGACCTGCACTCTGTCTGGGTCAACAGCGCGGCCCGGGCCGAGCTGGGCATCGACCACACCACGTTCGACCCCGCCGGCGGCAGCATAAGCCGCGACCCGGCCACCGGCAAAGCGGACGGAATGCTGTACGAGACCGCCGCCCACCAAATCATCCGGCCCGCCCTGGCGAACACAGGCACCGATGAAGACCACGACTCGAGTCTCGAGGCCGCCTTTGAGTACTATCTCAGCTCCGGGTGACCAGCGCGGTGGACATGGCAGTCCAAGAAGACGACCTTGACGCTTTCAAGCGTGCCCTCCACCTCCACGGTGGCTCACTGACTTTTCCGAGCATTGGTCCTCACGCCCGGGGGTGAACACTGCGTCGTGCGTCCATCCCCGCCACGATTGCCTCCAACCCCAGTTCAAACGCTTGATCTGCGGCAGGCGCACAGCTATTTGTCCGACCCCGGGCCCGCAGCGCGGCGTTGAAAACCGGTACTTTGTCGGCGAAGTCGCCAGGTTCAAGCATGTCCGCGGGGGCTACCGCGTCGAGGGCGGAGCCGAGGATGAAGTTCTCCAGCGCCACAATATTGTTTACGACCAGTTGTTCCGGCCATCCGCCGTCCCGAAAGCCTGCGGCTACTGCCTCGTACATCGTAAGGGTGCGGTGCGCTCCAGCGACTGGGAGCGTCGCCAGCAATGCGATGGCATAGGGATGGGCGGCGAACGCTGCCCGGTAGGAGCGGGCCCAGCGGGAGACCGCTTCGGGCCAGGGCCGGGTGCCAAAAGCCGAAGTGTCGATCCGGTCCGAAATGACTTCCCGCATCCCCGCCAGGACTTCTTTCTTGCCACCGACGTGGTGGTACAGGGCCGGAGTCTTAACACCCAGGTCAGCGGCCAGCGCGGCCATGGTGAAGTCTTCCGGGCCCGTCCGTTCGAGGACATCGAGAGCGGCCGCCAGTATCAGTTCCCGGCTCAGGACGCTCTTGTTCGGCCTCCCGGCCTTGCGCTGCAGCGTGTTTGACATTTGCCCCTTACCCCTTGCAGGTTGCCTACATCACATCATAGTGTTGGATTCAGTTAATTTAATCACGTTAAATTTTTCGATGGAGTCTCTATGGTGCTGACCGTCTTCCATTCCGGAACTATTGCCATTTCCGATGCTTTTG
Source organism: Paenarthrobacter sp. (assembly GCA_031179305.1). Classification (GTDB taxonomy): domain Bacteria; phylum Actinomycetota; class Actinomycetes; order Actinomycetales; family Micrococcaceae; genus Arthrobacter. The sequence continues at coordinate 56,623 of JAPSHX010000021.1, forward strand.
AGCCACCTGGGGAGGCACGTCCGACGGCCCTCGCTGTGCGGGACGGTGTCATCGAGGCCATCGGCGACGCGGCCCTGGACCTGCTGGGAGAGGCCACCGAGACTGTGGATCTGGCAGGACTTCACCTGTCACCCTCATTCGCCGACGGCCATGCCCATCCGCTCTTCGGCGGCCTTGAGGACCTAGGTCCGCAGATCCGATCGTGCGTCTCCGTGGAGGAAATCGCGGACTCTGTCCGCGAATGGGCCAAGGCCAATCCGGGCAGTGGCTGGATTGTCGGCGCCAGCTACGATGCCACACTGGCTCCCGACGGAATCTTCGACGCCGAGTGGCTCGACGCCACGGTCGCTGACCGACCGGTACTGCTGAGGTCCTGGGATTATCACACGATCTGGGTCAATTCGGCCGCCCTACTGGCGGCCGGAATCGACAGGACCACACCGGACCCGGCGCGCGGCCGGATCGTGCGCCGCCCGGATGGATCGCCAGTGGGAACGCTCATGGAGGCCGGCGCTATCGAGCTGATCGCACGGGTGCTGCCGGAATACACCTTGGAGCAGCGCATGGCCGCACTTCAGGCAGCCACGGCTAAGTTCGCGGCTGCCGGCGTCACCTGGATCCAGGACGCCTGGGTCGAGCTCAAAGACCTACCCGCCTATGAATCCGCGGCGGTGTCCGGGCGCCTCGACGCCCGCATCAATCTTGCCTTCAAGGCCGAACCCGCGGACTGGAACGTCCAGACCGAGACCTTCATGGGGGCACGCGAACGCATCGAGGAGCTCGCCAGCCCCATGCTGACGGCCAACACGGTGAAGTTCTTCATCGACGGCATCATCGAAAGCCGGACCGCCTGCATGCTCGCCCCCTACGCCGATGCTCCAGCAGAAACGGGACTGCCAAACTGGGAGCGTGACCAACTCCACGACGCCATGGCAGCCTTCGACGCCCTGGGGTTCCAGTTACACCTCCACGCGATCGGTGACGCCGCAGTCCGGTTCGCCCTGGACGGGCTCGAGGACGTACAAAAACGCAATGGCCGGCGTGACCGGCGCCCGGTCATTGCCCATCTTCAGGTAGTGGATCCCACCGACATCGGGCGCTTCGCGGACCTCGGGGCCGTGGCCAATTTTGAACCACTTTGGGCCTGCGAGGACGAGGTCATGCGGTTGCTAACGATTCCCCGTCTGGGTTCCCCACGGGCGGACTCGCAGTATCCTATTGCCTCTCTGGCGCGGGCCGGCGTCCACATATCCTTTGGCAGCGACTGGCCTGTCACCGGACATCAGCCGGTGCCAGGGCTGGCCACGGCAGTAACGCGCCAAGGGGCCCACTATCTCCCCGACGGCGGCTGGATCCCGAACGAACGGGTCGACGTCGACACCGCGCTGACCGCATACACCTCCGGCGTTGCCCACCAAGCCTTCGCGGAGCGGAGTTGGGGTGCTCTGCGTCCCGGCATGAGTGCTGATCTCGTCCTGCTCTCGGAAGACCCGAGGCGCGTCCCTGACGATGGGCTAGCCGCCATCGCCGTCGTCGGCACCTGGCTCGCAGGCCGCCCCACCTACGCCACCAACCTCCCAAGATCCGGCTCGCTCACGCGAACGCAATCATGACAGCTGGAAGGACAGCCAAGTAGCAGAGCCGTACCCTCAACGATGCCGCCCCGCAGCGATACGCGGCCGGGCCGCGGTTAAGCTTCCCGATTTCCGGAGTGCTCCGGAACACCGCACCATAAACTTATCCGGAGGCCGCGATGGGAAAAGATTCCGCAGTTATTAACACCACACGGCCCACCGAAACAGCCGGATCCAGCCAGACCGCCCACGGCACTCCTCGCCTTGGACAACATCAGCCAATCAGTCTCCCCCGGCATCGTGTTGCTGGCCTGGGTGTGGAGAGGCCGGGGATTCCTATCATTGAGTAGGCTGTGGCCCCTCGACGGCGTCCGTCTTCAGATGCCGTCGGCCAGCAACGTCACCACCCTTCCGTGAGTACTTTGTCCAGCATTCGCAGGAAGAATCGGGCGCTCTCGGCGGTGAAGCACAATGGTGGTTTGATTTTGAGAATGTTCTGGCGGTCCCCGGTGGGCAGCACAATAATTCCAAGCTCGAGCATTCTGTCGCAGATCGCGCGTGTTTCTTCCGCGGCCGGTTCCAGCGTGACGCGGTTACGCACGAATTCAAGTCCTTGGTACAGGCCTTTGCCGTGGACAGTTCCAATGATGTCGTGCTTGGTCATGAGTTCGCTAAAACCGTCAGTGAGGATCTGCCCTACTGCAGCCGCGTTCGCCTGCAGATTGTCGGATTCGATAACGTCCAGGACGGTCAGACCGATACGGCTGCTCAGCGTGCTACCGCCGGATGAGGAGAAAAAGTCACCTTGGGCTGCCAGGGCATCGGCTATCTCGCGGCGAGTAATGACAGCCCCGAGAGGATGGCCATTGCCCATGGCTTTTGCCATCGTAATGATGTCCGGTTCAGCGCCGTGCTCTTCGAAACCCCAGAAATGGGAGCCCAGCCGCCCGTAACCAACCTGGACTTCATCAGCGATGCATACGCCGCCCTGGTTTCTGATAATGGCGTACATGGCGTCCAGATAACCTGGTGGCGTTCCGATGGCTCCGGCATTGCCATTTCGTGGCTCTGCGATGAAGGCGCCGATGGGTTTGCCGGATCGTTCAAGCTTGTGCAGTAGCCGTGCCGCATCCTCTGCATATCGTGCCCCTGCACCTTCACCGCGGTGAGTGCCTCGATAGTCGTTGGGGGCATCCACCACATGGACCCAAGTCGGCCGACTTTGCGCTGCCTGGGGGTTGTCCGAGGTCGAGGTGGAAACAGCATCGGCTGCAAGCGACCACCCATGGTAGGACTCTTCACAGCAAAGTACGTTCTCTCGATTGGTGAAAGCCTTGGACAGGCGAAGTGCCAGGTCCACGGCCTCTGTGCCGCTGTTGACCAGGAAGACGGTGTCAAGCGTCGTGGGAACCTTGGTCAACAATCTCTCTGAGAAATCGGCCACAGCGTTGTAATTGAACCGCGAATTAGTGTTCAGCCTGCTCCACTGTCGGTACGCCGTTGCAGCAATGACCGGGTTTCCGTGGCCCAGGACTGAGACATTGTTGACCATGTCCAGGTAGTGGCGACCGTTCGTGTCTATGAGATGTTCTTTCCATCCTCTCTCTATCCGAGGCGGCGCGTTGTAGTAGTAGCCCTGCAAAGGGTTGTAAGCACCTCGACGGCGCTCCAACACTGACTGGGCGTCACCCGTCTTCGACATTTCGGACGCCGCGATTACCGGAGCTCCGACGAGCAGCTGTACTGGATCCTTGTACAGGGCCGCGTAGCCGCAGAATTCTGAAGCCCTGACGAATCGGGGAGAGTGCAAGTTGGCGTGCTCCCGCCCGCCGTGAGTGCGCCAGACTGTTGTTCCTGCGGCACCAATGAGACCCAGCAAATCTCCTGCGTTTACCGTTGTTACCTTGCCTGGGGAATGAGCGACCTCTACAAGTCCTTGGAGGATGACTGTGTCCTGGGAGCCGCTAAGTGTCACGACTGCAGTTTGGGGGTCGACGGTTGCTGAACCCGCGAAGGGGGCGTAGATGCCCAGTCGGTTCCGTGCGTGGACCTCGACGGCAACAGCGACGTTGGCTGCTTCAAATTCGCTGTGGGAAGTTGCCCGAGTAAGCCGGGCTTCACCAAATCGGGTCAGTACAACTTCGGCGTCCAAGAGATGCCGGTCCAGGATGTACCGTTCCTGCCTTGGCCCATCCAACCAGGACCCTTCACTGAAGGAGTCGCTGTCCCACCCTAGATTTACTGTCACAGATTGAGTGCGCAGCATGGGTTGCGCACTTCGGGTCCCCAAGGGGGTTCCGGCTGAAGTTTTGGGTTTACCAACGGCTGCCCTGATACTGGCTTCGGCGACATCCCAGTCGAAGCTTGCCGGAACGTTAAAACACTCCCATTCGCGATCGATGGCTGAGGAAGCGTACCCGTTCTCTGGATCGACGGCGATTTGCTGTTCACCGCTGACCGCAAGCACCGCTCCGCGTAGAACGATCAGGGGCCACAAAGCTGTAATCTCAGCTTCGGTCAGAGGAAGTACTTCATTGAAAGCCTCGATGAGGGGAAGAATCGACAGCGGCTCCCCAGGGGCGTGGTGAAATACCGATGCGCAAGCAACCGCGAGCTCGCTGATTCGCCAGCTGTACATCGCGTCGCCGAAATCGATGATACCCACGATCCGCGTGAGGCCTTCTTCATCTATGCAGAAAACGACATTGTCGTCGGTAATGTCACCGTGGATTGCTTGAACAGGCAACTCGTCTCTGAGCGGCCGGAGTCCTTTCGTGAGACGGGACAAGGCACTCTCAAGCAAGTTGCGCTTGTGAGGATCCCGCACGAAGTGCAGCAAGTCGGCAACTACTTCTTCGCCTACTCTAAGGTCCCACTGGAGGGCCCGATCCAGCCCTGGGTGCTCCAACCCGGCCAGGACAATAGAGGTCTCTGCAAGTGTTCGTCCCAAAGCGCCCAAGACCGTGGGGGATAAGTACTGCCTGTCAATGAGCGGCGTCCCGTCAACGAAGGTGAGGAGTCGAACGCAGTGACCCCTGCCTGCAATTGAGGTCGTGTGTACTGGAAAACCTGCAGATGAGGACGTCGGGACCGGTGCATTGAGGCCAGCGGCGACCAACCTTTCCATCGCTGCGTTCTGGGCCGCAATTTCATCAGATGAAAACGCCGGATTGCTGACCTTCAACAACCATTGCTGACGGTCATCGGACACTAGGAAGTTGCGGTCCTGCTGACTACCCAACTCTCTGATGGACAATACATCCACACCGAAGAGGTCCCGCGCCAGGTCAGACGCTTCCTGCAGGGAAACATCAGGGCGGGGAAGGCCTTCTTGGTCATTAACGGAAATAGGCATAGTTACTCACTCTGGCATATGGATGACGGATAGTTACTGACAGCGTACTAAAAATCATTATTCGTCATTGTATATGCTTGCTCTATGGATGAACCAGCTATCCCTCAAGAATCGTTGCCCGATCCTGCTGCGGCCCAGAACCAAGGACTAGAGCATGTGGACGCTGTAGACCGGGTGCTGATCACTCACCTGCAGAAAGATGGCCGCGCGCCGTACTCGGATCTAGCATCCGCGACAGGATTGTCTGCAGGTGGGGCCCGCCTGAGAGTCAGGCGGCTCAAAGAACGTGGAATTTTGGACGTGGTAGGCGTGACCGACCCCCTCAAACTGGGGTACCGGAGCATGGCAATGCTCGGCATACGAGTTGGGGGTGACGTCGAAGAAGTCGCCGACGCCCTTGGGGACATGGAAGAGGTTATCTATGTGGTCCTCGCCGCGGGTTCCATCGACATTCTCGCCGAAGTCATCGCGCCCGATAACGAAGGCCTCTTCGACGTCATAAACCGACGGATCCGCTTCGTGCCCGGCATAGCCTCCGTCGAAACCTACACCTACTACCGGACACACACCCACAGATTCAGCTGGGGGGTTCACTAGCATTCCACGCTGTCCAGATGTTTAGCCAAAGCGCTTGTAGCGCAGACAGCCGGCGGCGTTGATATGGTGCGAATGACCGGGTTTCCGAGCGTGAAGCGTCAGCAGACTGACACTCTAGGGCCCTAGCCCATCTTCCACTTGTTGATGCGGTACGAGTTGCCCAATTGCTCGACGAGCCCCGGGCGTGCATCCCAATACGTTTTGTGGCCACTCACACCCAGCATCTGCGGGGTGCCCCACGGTGTGACGGAGAACAGGTTCACGGCTTGAATCTCTTCACCGCGGGCGTTGGTGCAGGTGAAGCCGATAACCACAGCCTCGCCTCTGCGGAATTCACGGATTTCCGGCATGGTGGTCTTGAAGTCGGCCGTGCACTTGTGGCCCACCAGGTTCTGGGGCAATTCGGTAGCAGTCATCCCCTTGTAGCGGGTTTCGATGTCCTCGATGGCCTTCTTGATCTCCGCCGGGTCCTTGCCGAACTTGCCTTCCTCAGACTCCGCAAAGAACGCGTAGGCGAGCGCAATTCCGTCTCCGTCGGCCTCCACAGTTCCTTGGGCCTTCTTCTGGATT
>JAPSHX010000004.1 GCA_031179305.1 Paenarthrobacter sp.
AAGTGGTGGTGGGGACGCCGCAGGTTCATCGCGCCGAAGCGGTCCGGCTGGGCGAGTACCGGCTGGGGATGTATGCCTCGCGCGCTTATCTGGCGGACAACGGCACGCCTTCCAGCATTGAGGAACTCACACAGCACCAACTGGTCTATTTTGTGGACTCCATGCTGCAGGTGGATGACCTGGATGCTCCCCGCAGGCTGGTCCCTACCATGCGTGATGGCCTGAGTTCCACCAACGTTTTTGTGCATGTGGAAGCTACCAGAGCCGGTGCCGGCGTGGGCTTCCTGCCCTGCTTCATGGCCGACCGGCACGCTGACCTGGTGCGCCTCCTGCCGTCCGACTTCGCGGAGCTTCTCCCCTATTGGATGGTCCTCCGCCCGGACTCCATGCGCCGCCCTGCGGTAGCCGCCGTCGTGCAGGCTTTGCGGGAGGAGACGGAGCAGCGGCGGGAGGAGCTGCTCGGCGCTGAGTAGCGCGCCGAGGTGGCAGTTCGCCCGGTGACATCTGGGGGGTTCCATTCCGTCAGACAACGTGTAGCATCCGTCTACGGGCAATGACGCTCGTGACGCTTTTGGGGGGGAAGTGATCACGTTTCCAGCAAACAATCGGTGCAGGTTTCTTGCGCTTGCGATCAATGCCGCCTCCTCATCAGGCGTCCTATCACCACACCCACTCCGCGCGCTTCGCAGCACACGTCGGTCAGGTGTCCTATGAAGGGACTCTCATGAGCCAAAGCCCCTACCCCACCGCATACCCTCCATCCCAGGCCCACGGACAACCACCGCAAAGCAACAAGTCATTCCTTGTGACATGGTTGCTGTCCCTTCTCCTCGGTGTCTTTGGCGTAGACCGGTTCTATCTGGGCAAGGTCGGAACCGGCCTGCTCAAACTGTTTACCATCGGAGGTTTGGGCATATGGGCCCTCATTGATCTCATCCTGGTGCTAGCGAACCAAACCCGCGACAAGCAAGGTCGGCCGCTCGAGGGGTACCAGCAGCACAAGAAAGTGGCTTTGATCGTCACGGGCGCTTTCGTCCTCTTGAGCATTATTTTCAATGCCACCCGCGTTGGATCGGCGACTACATCAGCGCCCGCCGTTTCCACAGCGAAGGAATCAGCGGCAGCCCCCGTAGCTTCTTCACAGACACAGGACCCAGCTGCCGCGTCTGCGTCCGCTAAAGCTAAAGCCGACGCCGATGCTTCGAAGGCTGCAGCGGATGCTGAGGCAGCGGTGAAAGCCAAAGCCGACGCCGACGCAGCCGCGAAAGCAAAGGCGGACGCCGACGCAGCCGCGAAGGTTGCGGCCGACGCAGCGGCGAAGGCTGCAGCCGGGACCATCAGCCAACAGAACGCACTCCGGAAGGCCAATGATTACCTCGATTTCAGCGCCTTCTCACTCACGGGCCTCATCAAACAACTCGAGTTCGAGAAGTACTCGACCGAGGATGCCACGTGGGCCGCGGAAAGGGTGAAGGTCGACTGGAATGAGCAAGCAGCCAAAAAAGCCAAGAACTACTTGGACTTCAGCTCATTTTCACATTCCGGGCTGGTCGACCAATTGCTCTTTGAAGGTTTCACACCCGAGCAGGCGGAGTATGGAGTGAGCCAGACGGGTCTGTAGCGACCCGGGGCGGGCTACAGGCTTGCCGCCCACCCGGGGAGACATCCTGTGTTCGCCGAGGTGGCGGGTCATATGGCCTTCTTGAAGTTAGGTGAGCCTTACTATGGTAAGCATGCCCTCCAGTCCTGCCCTTCCGCCCAGCCCGCCCGGGCGAAATAGACAAGCACCCTGGAAGGTCTCCCGGCTCTTCAGCTTCACGTTGTTCGCCAACGGTCGCTGGAAGCTGCTGTTGGCGGGCTGCGCCGGACTCTCCCTGCATCAGGTCAGCGAGGCTTTGGTGCCGGCAACCATTGGTGCCGCGGTGGACAACGCCATTGAACCGAACGACGCCGGCGCCCTCCTGGGGTGGCTCGGCGCCTTGGCTGTGGTGTTCGTTGTACTGGCTCTCTCGTGGCGCTTCGGCACCTTGGCCACCGAGCGCTCCTTCAACTACGGCTCGCATGATCTCCGCCAACTAGTAGTGGAGCGAACACTTCACCCCCGCGGCATGGCGGCCCGACGAGCCCCAGGCGAAATCGTGGCCATCGCTTCTTCCGACGCCGACAGGGTTGCCGGGCTGTCCTGGCTGATCAGCGGCGGCCTTGCTGCAGCGGCTGGTGTGATTACCTCAGCCGTCACCCTCCTCCTCATCTCGGTTCCTTTGGGCCTTGCCGTTCTCCTCGCAACCCCGCTCATGCTGCTGGTGATGCACCGGCTCACCAAACCGCTCGAAAACCGGAGCGACGTGGAGCAGTCCACGGCAGCTCGCGCCGGCGCTTTGGCCACGGATTTCGTCACCGGCTCCCGCCCCCTGAAAGGGCTCGGTGCAGAGGACGCTGCCATCGCGCGCTATCGCGCCGAAAGCCGGGTATCACTGACGTCCGCCCTGAAGGCCATTCGCGCCAAGTCCGCTTACACTGGCGCGAGCACAGCCCTGTCCGCAGCGTTCCTGGCCGGAATCGCCTTCTTCGCAGCGTGGTTCGCACTCCAAGGCAGCATCACGGTGGGGCAGCTGGTGGCCGTTGTTGGAGTGGCACAATTCGTTCAGGGACCCATGACCGGGCTCGGATTCGTCAGCGTGGAACTCGCCCGCAAACGCGCCTCCGCCGCACGCATCGCAGTGTTGCTGGAAGAACCCGAGGCAGTGCCGGCACCGGGAGCTGAGGAACGCTCGACGACGGCAATGGACTCAGTTTCGACAGCCACTTCACCGGGCGAACCGGCACCGCTGCTGGAGCTCCGGCCGGGTGCTTTGGGCATTGATTTCCCGCCCTTCACAGCCTCCGCCGGAGAAATCGTGGGTGTCGTCCTTCCAGACAGCACACAAGCACGGCAGTTGGTGGACACGTTGGGCTTCCGCATCCCCGCACCTCGCGGCCTCGTGTCCATCGATGGCCACGACGTCGCAGACCTGGACCCCCTTCACGTCCGTTCAAGGGTCTTCGCTGACAACCACGATGGGGTCCTCTTCAGCGGTAGCGTCCGCGAAAATATGGCAGTATCCGACGCCGAACTGACGGAACGGGCCATGGCGGCTGCCGCCGTCGAGGATTTCGTGTCGCAACTTCCGGAAGGCACCGAGACCGTCCTGACCGGGCACGGCCAAAGCCTCTCAGGTGGCCAGCGCCAGCGGCTGGTTCTTGGCCGCTCGCTGCACCAGCAGCAACCCGTGTTGGTCCTGCATGACCCGACCACCGCCGTCGACACTGCCACCGAAGCCGTCATCGCGGACGGTCTGCGGAACTTCCCGGACAAGGCTCTAGTGCTCGTCACCACGAGCCCCACGCTGCTGGCCATCTGCGATCGGGTGGTTATGGGCGGACCCGAAGGGCCACCGGAAACCGGCACGCACCGGGAACTTCTCGCCACGTCGGCCGGCTACCGAGAGGTGGTGGGATCGTGACCTCGGAAATCCTGCCCATTGCCACCCCTCGCGAAACCAGGAAAGCAATGTGGCGCCTGCTGGCGCAACGCCCCGGCAGGCTCACCCTGACCATCTTGGTTTTGCTGGCGGCATCCTGCTGCGGCTTGGCTGCCCCGGCACTTCTGGGCATCATGGTCAACATCGCAGCATCGGGAGGGGACGTCATGTCCCTGCTGTGGCTGGCAATCGGGTTGTTGGTGGCCGGCGGCCTAGGTGCCCTGCTGGGCATCCTGGGGCAGAACCTCTTGGCCCGGATCTGCGAGGAAGCGCTCGCCGGGCTGCGCGAGGAGGTGTTCGCGGCAGCCGTCCGGAAGCCTCTGGCACAGCTGGAAAAGGCGGGCATCGGCGACGTCGTGGCCCGGGTGTCCGGGGATGTTGAAGCAGTCAGTGAGGCAATCTCCGGGGTGCTGCCAGCGTTCACCAGCGCAGCTTTCACCATCGGGGTGACCTTGCTGGGCTTGGGCGTCATCGACTGGCGCTTCGCGGTGGCCGTGCTGGTTGCTGCCCCGTTGCAGATCTTTACCCTTCGCTGGTTCCTCAAGCGAACAGCGCCCATTTATCGGACGGTCAGGATCACCGAGGCTAATCGAACCGAGCAGATCATCGAGACCGTCCATGGCTCGCGCTCTGTTGTGGCCTTGGGCCTCGGGTCACGCCATGCGGATCTTGTGGCAGCAGGCTCGCACGAGAACATCAGCCATTCGCTGCGCGGGGTGGGTTATCTGACCCGGTTCTACAACCGCCTCAACCTTGCGGAACTGATCGGACTGTCCGCGGTTCTGGTGGTGGGTTTCTGGCTCCATGCCGAAGGCGTCGTCACCATCGGCGCGGCCACGGCAGCGGCACTGTACTTCTACCGGCTGTTCGATCCCATCGGGCTGGTTCTGGGGCAGTTCGATGAGCTCCAGAAAGCCGCAGCCGGGTTGGGGCGCATGTTCGGCCTGACGATGTCCGCGGGGCCAAATATTGCCTCGGCCTCGCCTGCTGCCTCTGATGCCGGCATCGTCCTGGACAATGTCACCTTTGCTTACCCGGGCCAGCGGCCAGCCCTCAAGGGAGTCTCCCTCACGGTCGGCTCGGGCGAGAGGGTGGCGATTGTTGGTACTTCCGGCGCGGGCAAGACCACGTTGGCCAAAATCATCATGGGTTTGGAGCACCCCGGCAGCGGGACACCCTGGGTGGGCGGGCTGGACTCGGCCGCCGCTTCCCCGACGGACCTGCATCAGCGCATTGCCATGGTCAGCCAGGAAGTGCACGTTTTCTCGGGCACCCTCGCCGAGGACCTCAGGCTCGCCAAGCCCGGCGCTTCTGCCGGGGAACTCATACGCGCCCTGCAGGCTGTAGGGGCTGCTTGGGTTGAAACGCTCGACGACGGCTTGGAGACTTCCGTAGGCGCCGGCGGGCATCAGCTCACACCTGAGCAGGCGCAACAGCTGGCCTTGGCTCGGCTGATGCTCAAGGACCCGCCCATTGCAGTGCTCGACGAAGCCACTGCAGAAGCAGGAACCGGGTCCGCCGCCATGCTCGACCAAGCTGCGGAAGCTGCCTTGGCCGGCCGAACCTCCGTGGTAATCGCGCACCGGTTGTCCCAGGCAGCAGCGGCGGACACCGTGGTGGTCATGGAGCACGGGCGGATTGTCGAGTCGGGTGCGCACCAGGAACTGCTGTCCGACGGCGGCCGCTACGCACGCCTGTGGGAAGCCTGGAACAGTTCACTGAGCCGGAACTGAAGCTTCAACCAAGGGCTCGGCCGGCGGGTCATGCCGTACCGGGATTCCCTTGGCGAATGCCCGCACTTTGGCGTCATCCCAAATATGCGCAGGAACGCCTCCACCCAGTAGTTTGCGGGCCAACGTGGGGTCATCGCCGAAGGGCGCATGACTGCCTGCCATGATCATGTTGCCGTAGCGGCGCCCCTTCAACATGGCGGGATCGGCAATGATCATGGTGTGCTCGAAGGTATCTGCGATGGTGGCGGCGTCAGCCCGGGCGTTTTTGAGGTCCGGAGCATCGCCCGAGTTCACCACATACAGTCCGTCAGGGGCGAGAACCGAATCTGCGTGCGCTGTGAACTGCCGCGTGGTCAGCGCACGGGGCGTGAAGGCTCCGGCGAAGACGTCGCGGATGATGAGGTCGCGGCTGTCCGGAGTAAGGGATTCAGTGACTTGCCGGGCTTCGCCGACGCGGATCCGCAGCAAGGGCGCCTTGGGTAGATCGAACCAGCCGCGCACGTAGTCCGCCAGCTTGCCGTCGAGTTCAACAACTACCTGCCGCGCTTCAGGGTAGGCCGCGTGGAAGTAGCGGGCCATTGAGCAAGCTCCCCCACCAAGATGAAGGCCACGCAGCTTCGGCTTCTGCTCCCGCGGCCAGCGCGATTCCACCAAGGCAGCGATCCACCGCATGTACTCAAAATCCAGGAACAGCGGGTCAGCCAGGTCAATGTGCGAGCTCATAACGCCGTTGATTCTGAGAAGCCAGCCATTGGAGTTGTCTTGGTCCTGCAGCAGCTCGCAGTCGCCGGTATCGATGTAGTAAACCCCCGCGACCGGACCATCAGGGCGGGTGCCGGTTGGCACCTCGACGACCCCCGCCGTCGACCTCTGGGACCTGTTGGCCTTGCCGCGTTTTGCCACTACTTCCGCCCTGCCTGAGTCATGCCTTAAGCCTAGTGGAGCGCCACATTACTCCGAACGGTCACATCAAAAGTAAGGCTACTTACCGTTTTGCCCTCAAGGGCAATATGATCTCTACATGGAACTCGGAGCATCGGTTTGGGCGGAGGTTTTGACGGTCGCAGTCGCATGGCTGACGGTGGTCTGCCTGCTACTCGCTCGCGTCCCCAAGCCACCGGGTCTCCTCGATTCACCGCTGGAAGGTTCACCGCTGGATGTTTCGCCGCTGGAAATGGATCAACCTGAAGATCCAGAGCCGCGCTAAGGCTCGGCAGCTCGTGCTGCGGTCCGCAGATGTCAGGTTCTGCGGACGGAAGTGGGTTCGTACACTATCACCGAGCCCTCCGTAGGCGCCCGGCAGGTTAGTTGACGCAGTGGCGTGCGGCGGGCCCGCAATTCCACATCGATATGCGCCGGGTGGGGCGGCTTGCCGGTGATGTGAATCCGCCAGTACTCGCCCTCACGCAGGGTCTCCGTGACCACATAATCATGCCGACCGGCAGGGCCGAACCGTTCAAGCACGGCCACGACGGCGGCCTGCTGTGGTGGGAGGAGATCTGTATATCCGCGCAAATATTCTGCCCGGATGCTGTCCGCGAGGTGATCCTCAACAGTGGTGACGGAGGACCCGGCGTCGAGTCCTCCGTAATAGACGCCGTCGGGAGCGATGACGGCGTTGGCCGCGAACCTGTCACCGCCGATGTGGGAGCACTCCCACACCAACTCCGGCCATCGCTCACTGAGCGCACGCCCCACGGGCCGTCCCCGCACTGCGCAGCAGGCGTCATGCTGACCATGAGCGCAGACCAGGATAACGGGTGGAAAACCCGACTCTCCGGGAGATTCCAGTGCTGAGGCGATCTTCGCAAGGTCCTCATCTCGCTCCCATATTCCCCATAGCTGTTGATAGGCGCCGGAGCTTTGGTGGCGGAGAACGGCCCAATTGGCCGGACCATGGCGTCGGCGGGCACCGAGCCGCCGGGGGCCAGGACGCCGCACAAGGAGGATCCGTGCATTCGCCGTCTGCGCGGCAGAGATGACCAGGGCCTTCGTCCCGGCGTCAAGATCAAGGCCCTCGAAGCCGTTGGGCGGCCAGGCGCCCGGATACTCTATGAGAACCCAAACCAAGCCCGGTGACGCCGTACCTGCCATCGAGTCACCCCGCACCCGGGCACTTTCGGCGCAGAAGAAGCGCTCCGTTGCGGCAATTGGGGACGTCACGGTTCAGGGTCGCAGTTCACGTCAGTGTCGCAGTTCACGCCGACATCACTGTTCAACGGGGACGAGAACTCCTGCGCGCAACAGCCTTTCCACAAGTTCAACGCCGAGATCACCGGCGAGGTGAGCCTCGCCGTCGAGTAGGCGCCGCACGGACGGCAGATCCAGCTCCGGGAAGTCGAGCCAACCGACGCGGGTAGTCAAGCGTGAACCCTCAAACCGGGCTTCAAGTGCATCCCGAAGCCGCACCAGCGACCCCGGGCCAAGGTCCTCGACGGCGGCGAGCTGGGCCACCGGGCCAAGCGGTGCCGGGCGTCCCTGTCCCCGCCGTGCGCGCTGGAAAAGGGAAGTGGTATCAGCCTCCATGATGGCGGCGGCGAGACGTTCACGGACCGCGGCGATCTCCCCTTCGGGACCATCCACGCCCATTGGCAAGGACCGTCGCATCCCGGGATCGTCGCATAGTGCCGCAAGTGCGGCCTGCGCGAGGTGCTCGGCCAGCGCATGGTGGGTCCAGCTGTGTATTCCCAAAGTGAGATGAATCGAGACCTTCCCCTGAGCCTGGGCTGCATGCAACCAACCACGTGGCAGGTAGAGGACATCGCCGGGCTCCAGGACGGTGTCAATATAAGGCTCACCCTGAGCGGCCTCGGCGACGGCGGAGCGGCGATCCGTCCAAGGCTGGCTACGCAGTGGGTCCACGTGGACCGGCTCATGGATGATCCAGCGCTTGGTCCCCTCGATCTGCAGGACGAAGACGTCGTGGACATCGTAGTGATCGTCGAAACCGCGGTTTTGGGGCGGGGTGATGTAAGCGTTGGCCTGCACAGGATGTCCGAGCTCGGTGGTTAACTTTGTGCTGAAGTTACGCACGGGCTCCCACGTGCGATGCAGCGCCTGCAGCACGAGGGTGGCTCCGTCACCGAACCTGCGCCAAAGCTGAGTGTCGTCCAGCTGGTCAGAGATGGTGGCACCAACGCCTGCCGGAGAGGTGTAGGAGGATTCGGGAAGAGTGGCGCCACCCTTGGCCATGCGCAGGAAGGGTGTCCGCAGACCCCGGCGCGAAATCAGCTCGTCAACCGCGTTGGCCGAGAATAGATCGGAGAAATCGCTGGCACCACGCGTGAGTAGCGCAGTGCGCCCCCAGACCTCGCTGGCGAATCTCTCTTGGCCGATGTCGATCAGGCGTCTTTCCAAGACCCCGGCTTCCTTCACCGTGCCGGGGTCCTGGAAATCAGTACTGGTAGTGCTCAAACTTAGCTACCTTGTTGCCCGGCGCCACCATCAGCACCGCCGTCGGCGCCACCATCAGCACCGCCGTCGGCACCACCATCAGCGCCGCCGTCGTGGGCTCCCGGGACGCCTGCCGCGCCACCGTCGGCAGGGCCTTCAGCACCGCCGTCGGCGCCACCATCAGCGCCACCATCAGCGCCGCCGTCGTGGGCTCCCGGGACGCCTGCCGCGCCACCGTCGGCAGGGCCTTCAGCACCGCCGTCGGCACCACCATCAGCGCCACCATCAGCGCCGCCGTCGTGGGCTCCCGGGACGCCCGCGGCGCCACCGTCTGCCGGGCCTTCCTGCTCGCTTGGATCCTGCTCTGGAATGGTCATGCTTCCTCCCGAGAATCAAATGGCGTACTCAGGCTCCGGATATCGGAACCTGATTCCAAACCGGACGATCTTCATCGACACGGTTCGTGATCACCATATCGACATGAGTCAGCTGTGGGAACAGCTCGCGAGCGTTGGGATTCCGCTAA
Source organism: Paenarthrobacter sp. (assembly GCA_031179305.1). Classification (GTDB taxonomy): domain Bacteria; phylum Actinomycetota; class Actinomycetes; order Actinomycetales; family Micrococcaceae; genus Arthrobacter. The sequence continues at coordinate 9,174 of JAPSHX010000004.1, forward strand.
GGCCCGACGGCAGGGCGCACCATTCTGTGTTCCGGCAGCGAGTACCAGGATGGGTCGCAGAGCTGTCGTTTGCCGTCCGGCACAAAACCGTTGCGACGATAAAAAGCCCGGGCCCGGGGATTGTCGTCAAGAACCCACAAGTACGCTGGCCCATCGCCGATCAGGGCCTCCACCAAGGCCTGGCCCACTCCCCTGCCATGGATGCGTTCCAGGGTGTAGAGCATGAACAACTCAACGTCGCAGGGACCGTCCTCGTCCTGTCCGCGACCAGCTGCGCCGAGGCCCACCAGATAACCGTCGGGATCGTGGGCCAACATCCGGGTGTGGCCCGCGGCGATGAAGGACCGGTACCGCTCGATGCGGTCGGGCAGCGCCGCTTCCTGTTTCTCGAAGAACGCCGGAGGCAGCAGATGCCCGTAACTCTCCTTCCACGACTGAACATGCATGAGGGCCATGGCCTCGGCATCATCCACCGTTGCCGGACGAATCGTGAAATCCACTTATCGCACCCTCGCTATCGCAAAACCGTCCCAACCCTTACTGCCCACAGTTTGGATGGCGGTGGCATCGAGCCGTGAATCCTGCCCCATATTTTCCAGCATGGCCACAATGCCTGGTGCGTTGACCTCATCCCGCCCGGGCTCCAGGATGGCCCCATCCCAAATGACGTTATCCACCACGATCACCGTTCCCGGGTGGCCGAGTCGAATAGCCCAGTCGAGGTAGTTCGCGTCATTTTCCTTGTCGGCGTCGATGAATACGAAGTCGAATGATTCCTGGCCAGCCAAGGTCGGCAGGGTGTCCAGCGCAGCACCAACACGAATGTCCACCTTGTGCCCCACTCCGGCAGCATCCAAATTGGCGCGCGCCACGTCGGCATGCTTTTGGAGGAATTCGCACGTAACTATCCTGCCGTCGTCGGGCAGTCCCTGGGCCATCCATATGCTGCTGACTCCCGCAAGCGTTCCAATTTCGAGGACTCGCCTGGCCCCCGACATTTGAACCAGCATCCGTAGCAACTTGCCGGCGTTGGGGGCTACTTCTATGGCAGGCATCCCCGCTTCAGCGGCGGAAGTCACGGCGCGCTTATGGACCGGATCAGGACGCACGACGACGTCAGTCAGGTAATGCTCGACGTCGACCCAACCAGGCTCGGTCACGTGTTCAATCATTGCCCCAGTCTGGCACTCGCTGCACCTCCGGGGAAAGATCTAGTCCGTGGCGGAAATGGCTTCTTCCAAGCGCTCCACCTTGCCGGTCAGCTCACCCCTGTATCCGGGACGGATGTCAGCCTTGATCACCAGCGAGACGCGGCTGCCGTACCGGCCGACAGCCTCAGTGGCGCGTTTGACGACGTCGAAAACCTCATCCCATTCGCCTTCGATGGTGGTGAACATTGAATCCGTCTGGTTCGGCAGTCCGGACTCGCGGACGACCTTCACGGCGGCAGCGACGGCGTCGTGAACAGAGGCATCGGGGGTAGGTCCCCCGTTGGTGGCGGAAGCGGGCTGGCCCGAAGGGGCGACTGAGAATGCAAGCAACATGAAATCCAGTGTTTCACGTGCCGGTTTGTCACATAACAACCTACTCCCGCGTAACAAGGGACCGGGAGGGCTCCATTGCTACCCTGACAAGCATGGAACAGCCCTCTGAACGCAAGCCCCTCAGGGCAGACGCCGCACGTAATGTGGACAAAATCATCACCGCCGCCCGGCAGTGCTTCCGGGAACACGGCCCCGAAGTACCCCTTCAGACCATCGCCGCCACCGCTGGAGTTGGCCCCGCAACGCTGTTCCGCAACTTCTCGGACAAAGAACAGTTGGTGCTTGCGGCACTGTCGCGGCAGCTACGCCTCCATGTGGACCCGGTTGCCGCCGCCGCGGCTGACGGCATGGACGCCGCGGAGGGCCTCATCAACGTCATCGACGCAGTGATGAAGGTTGCCAGCGATGACGCGAACCTCCTCGACGCGGTCGCGGGCCGGCGCGGCCTCCTCATGGGCATCACCGGCGGCCTCATCGGATCCATGGAGTTCCTGCTCAAGCGCGGGCAAAGCCAAGGCACTCTGCGGCGCGATATCACCATCGAGGACATGGTCAGGCTGCTGGCCATGCTGATCGGCGCGGTGGACACCATGGAACCTGGATCCGAGGCCTGGAAGCGTCCCGTGGCGTTGATTGAGGATGCCATCCGGTCCGAGCGCCCCTCGCGGCCGCTCCCCGATCAGTCGGGCATCCCGGGCGTGACGTTCACCGAGGCTGTCTAGCCCCAGCCCAGGAGCCGCAGCAATGCTGCGGCTCCTGCACCCGAAATCACTACCACGAGGAACGGCGCGCGAAGCCAAAGCGCGACGGCGGCGGCCACCAAGGCGCCGATGCGGGCATCGAGAACCAGGCCTTGCCCGGAAGCCACGGCATTCACAACCGTCAAGGATGCCAGCAGTCCAATGGTCATGGTTCCTGCGATATGCATGATGCGCGGGTTTTCCAGCAGTTTGGCGGGGACGAAGTAGCCCACCAGCTTGGTCAAATACGCCAGCGCACAGGCGATGAGGATCCAAACCCAGAGGTTCATTTCTTGCCTCCGTGTTCACGCTGGTGCTTCTCTGCATACGGATCCACGTCCGGTTCCAGTCCTTCGTCCAGGCGCGCATGGCTGAACCAGCCGATGACGCCCGCCACGACTGCCGCCACGAGGATGGGAACACCAGAGGCAACGAACGGCACGGCCAGGATGGTGGCCAGCGCACAGGCTGCGGCGATTGCCCAAGGTTCGCGGCCTTTCAATCTCGGCCACAGCAGGGCCAGGAAAGCTGCTACCGCAGCGCCGTCCAAGCCCCATTGCTTGGGATCGCCCATTGCGTCGCCAGCTAGAGCACCAATGGCCGTGAAGATATTCCACAGAATGAATATGCCAATGCCGGCTGTCCAGAACCCGCGGCGCTGCTCGTCGGGATCGGACTGACCGGACGCCGTCGCGGTTGATTCATCGATGGTTACGTGCGCCGATACGTACCGCTTCCAACCTCCAGGGCGAAGCATGGCGTTGATCTGCATGCCATAGATGCCATTACGCAAACCCAGTAATGCACTGGCCGTCATGGCTGCCACTCCCGAACCGCCGCCAGCGACTACGCCGATGAAGGCAAACTGCGAACCTCCGCTGAACAGCAGCAAGCTCAACACCATCGTCTGCCAGAAATCGAACCCGGACGCCACGGCCAACGCACCGAATGACACGCCGTAAAGTCCCGTTGCAATGCTGAGGGACAGGGCGATCTTGAACGCCGGAGACTCTCTGAGTTTCATCGGGGCAGAACTGGTGCTCATTTCCTGAGGCTCCAGGACCACAGGATGAGCGGAGCCTGAAGAGGCAGGCGAACCGTGTAAATGCGGCGTTCCGCCACTGTGCCCTTGGGACCGTAGGCACGTCGGATAGCATCTATATGCCCCGCAAGGAATGCAGTAAACATTGCCGTAGTAGCGTCCGCGGCAACCCTACGGGTGGCAGGGATCAAAAGTCCGACGGCGGCAGCCACCTCGAGCAGGCCCGATGATGCAACCCATTCCTCTCGGGACATAACTGCCAAGGGACCGTTCGGACGGCTCCCGGGCTCATCCTTGCGGCACAGGTAGTCCGGAACAACCGGGTAATAGAACTTGGGAGTGCGGAAGTGCTTGGCGGCGCTGGCCAGGAGCAGTGCGCTCAAAGCTACTGCGGAAGCGGTTTGGGTTGCGTGTGCTGACCAGCGAAAAGACATGAGACCACTCAATCACAAGCGAGGTTGCCCCCAAAGCGAGTCCCAAGTAAGTCGCAGATCAGGCCGTTATGAGCGCTGAGAACGACCTGATCTGTTACTTAGTTGGATACCATCAACTGCGCGAGCACCTGGGCTGGCTTGTTGGTGGTGATTTCGTGGATGCCCAGTCCTTGGCACAGTGCGACGTCCTTCTCCGAGTCAACGGTCCACACCCGGAAGATGCGGCCAGACTCCAACCAACGCTGAACGTTGCGCGCGTGCTCCCTCACGTAGTCGATACCGGGGCCGGCGATAGTTACTTCGCCTGCATCGAGGACGCGTTCGGCCTCCAGCTGAGTCGCCCGCATCACGTTCGCCACCGCGCCGCCCGTCAGGAAACCGAGGCCGAGCTCCTGCCGGATCTCTTTCACGGTGAAGTCGTCCACCAATTGGCAGATGTACTCCTTGGGAACGGTCTGCAGCAAACGCTGAACGGAGTCAGTGTCAAAGCTCATAAAGGAGATCTGGATGTTTTCCAGTCGGGATTCCCCAGGCGTCCAGCCCTCCTCTTCCAGCAGGGCAAGGACACGGTCCTCCAATTTCAGTCCGTACGGGCTGGGGTGCTTGAGCTCGATGGCCAGCCCAACGTCGCGCCCGGCTGCGCGGAGAATATCCAGCAACTCCGGCAAGGTAAGGAACTGGTCAGCTACTCCCCCGTAGTCATCCGGTATGCGGGCGCCCTTCCACGATGAGAAGTCCAAGGCCCGGAGCTGTTCCAGGGTGTGCTCACCAACCGGGCCAGTGCCCGTGGATGTCCGGTCCAGGTTCGCATCGTGCAGCAGCACCACATGCTGGTCCCGGGTCAGGTGGACATCGCATTCAACACCGTCGGCGCCATCGGCAAGGGCCTTTAGATAGGCAGCGCGGGTGTGCTCGGCGAAGGCGGCACTGGCGCCGCGGTGGGCGTAGACCTTGGGTCGGCTCGGGGCGAAGTCGTCGCTAGTCATGCAGACACGTTAGCCCACCCCGCTGAACGCTCGGGGGCTACGCTGGGCTAATGCAGGTGAACTCTGAACAAATCCCAACCGAAGACGTCACCAACCCCGCTCCCACTGCCGGCGCCGCACCCGCACGAGGGGCATCCGCCGGCGTCGCTCCCTCCGCGGGAGATATGGAAAAAGCAGCCGCGTTGCTCCGGATGAAACGGTTGGCCTTGGCACTGCTGATCGCAATGGCGGTGATCTTCACCGTGGCGTTCGCGTTCCAAAAGCAATACCCGTGGCTCGAATACGTCCGGGCCGCAGCCGAAGGCGGCATGGTGGGGGCGCTGGCAGACTGGTTCGCTGTCACTGCGCTGTTCAAGTACCCCATGGGCCTGAAGATCCCGCACACGGCCATCATTCCGCGTCGCAAGGACCAGATTGGGGAATCACTCAGCGACTTCGTAGAGAGCAACTTCCTGTCCCAGGAGGTTGTGCAGGAGAAACTGGCAAGCATCGATATTGCACGCAAGGCCGGGCGCTGGTTATCAGCACCCGGCGGTGCCGAGCGCGTGGCCAAGGAAGGCGGCGCAGTGATTCGCGGCGCCTTCACAGTATTGAACGACGACGACGTTCAGGCCGTGATCGAGGGCATGGTCCGCAAGCACCTCCTCACACCACCCTGGGGGCCACCCGTGGGCAGGATGGCCGAACGGATCTTCGCCGACGGCCACCACCACACCTTGGTTGACCTACTGGTTGACCGGGCAGCCGACTGGGTGGATGCAAACCACGCAACGGTAAACAGGCTCGTCTCGGATCGCTCTCCCCTGTGGGTACCGACGTTCGTTGACGGCCTCGTGGGTGACCGCGTCTACGTAGAACTGTCCAAGTTTGTTCGCGCAGTACAGGCGGACCAAAACCACCAGGTGCGGCAGTCGATCGACGCTTACCTGACGGACCTGGCTCAGGACTTGCAGCACGACCCCGCCATGATCGAGCGTGCGGAATCCATCAAGGCCCAGATCCTCGGTGATCCTGAGGTCCGCGAACTGGCGTCACGCACGTGGGGAACGGTCAAAACTGCGCTGCTCAACGCCGTCGACGATCCCGACAGCGAATTGAGCCAGCGGTTCAAGAGCGCCGTCCGGGACTTCGGCACACGCCTGCTCAACGACGACGAACTGGCCGGCAAGGTCAACACTTGGATCGGTGACGCTGCGGGCTACTTGGTGAATACGTACCGTTCGGACATCGCCGGGGTCATCTCGGACACCGTAGCCCGCTGGGATGCCGAGGAAACGTCCCAGAAGATCGAGCTTCAGGTGGGCAAAGACCTCCAGTACATCCGCATCAACGGAACAGTGGTGGGTGCATTGGCCGGGTTGGCGATCTTCACGGTGGCGCATCTGCTGTTTGGTTAACGGGCAGCACTAGAGCTAACCGATCCGCCTTGGTAGCTTCAACGCATGCCTATCAAACTTGAGAACGTCGGTATAGCGGTTCGCGATCTTGAGGAAGCAATCGCCTTCTTCACGGATCTCGGCCTCGCGGTGCTAGGCAGGGACACGGTCAGCGGCGAGTGGGCCGATACTGCCGTTGGGCTGGACGGCAACCACGCCAAAATTGCGGTGCTCCAAACTCCTGATGGCAATGGTCAACTTGAGCTCTTCGAATACCTCCACCCTGACGCTATCGAGACGAACCCAACTCTTCCCAACGAGATCGGAATGCATCGCGTCGCCTTCTCAGTTGACGACATCGACCATGCCCTTGAGATCGCTGCAAAGCACGGTTGCCATCCGCTGCGTGGTGTGGCGAACTACCAGGACGTTTACAAGCTGACGTATCTTCGCGGCCCCAGCGGCATCCTGGTCATGCTGGCGCAGAAGCTTTAGGGGGCGTGTCCATGCTGAAGCAAATTGCTGAAGGTGTTCTGGTTCACGAGAGCGAATTCATCCAGAGCAACTGCACTGTGGTGCAGGGCCGGGACGGTGTGTTGCTGATCGATCCCGGCATCACGGTCAAGGAAATGGCTGACACGGCACGCGACCTTCGCGAATTGGGCCAACCCGTCGTGGCAGGTTTCTCCACGCATCCTGATTGGGACCACGTGCTGTGGCACCCGGACTTTGGCGATCCGCCGCGTCATGGCACAGCCCGTTGCGCGGCATCCGTCCGGGATGTCCTGTCCCAGGCGGATTGGAGGGAGCAAGTAGCTGAGGGTTTGCCCCCGGAGTACGCCGGGGACATCCCCATGGACCTGCTCGGACTCATCACCGGCTTACCTGCTGGCATCACGGATATTCCATGGGATGGACCCACCGTCCGCATTCTGGAGCACCAAGCCCACGCTCCAGGCCACGCAGCGCTCTTGGTTGGAGAATCCGGCGTCCTCGTCGCGGGCGACATGCTTTCTGACATCCTCATGCCGTTCCTCGACCTGGAGGCAGCGGATCCGCTCAATGACTATCTTGAAGCCTTGGAGCAGTTGGAGACCGTGGCTGGCGAAGTTGTTGCTGTGGTCCCCGGCCATGGTTCCGTGGGTGACGGTGAGCAGTTGCGCAACCGCATTGCCATGGATCGCGCGTACGTTCAGGCACTTCAGGACGGCCGTGACCCCGAGGACCCTCGAGTCGGCCCGTCGGCTCCCTTGGACTGGCTGGCGGACGTGCATTCATGGCAACTCCAGCGGCTGGCCGAAAGAGGAACGCAGTAGTTCAGGCCCGGATACGGGTGTACACCATGTCAAAGTCGTGTTCCAAGGGACCACCAGGGTAGCTTCCCCGTTCCAAGCGTGCATGGATGACGTTGCCGTCCGTACTGAAGCGGCCAACAAAGCGCTGTGGCCAGTCGGGCCCATCGCGAAAAAGGGTCCACACGTTGTCCTTAAGCGTCATGTCGTAGATCCGTGCGACGCCGCGGGAGTCGAAGTAGTGCTGCTGGAAGGCACCATCCGAGCCGGTGGCACCTATGATGCTGACCGCATTGGGATACTCGGGCCGCTCCACCATGGAGCGCTGGATCAGGAAGCCCCCGCTTTCCAGCCATTCAAAAGTGGTCCGGCCGGGGACATCCAATCCCGGGACGGACGTTTCCCATTCGCCGATGAGGATGTTCAGTTGCTCTAACTGGGGTTTTGGATCCTGTGCCATGGCAGCCTCTCTTCGAGGTGTGAACAGGTACAGCGTAGAACTCTTCTCCCGTTCAGCCCAGCAGGTGCACCATCTGGCCAGGCCTTGCTTGACCGATGAGGTCCAGGTCCTCGTCCCGGACCACTGCGATCACCGGCGAAACGGCCGTATCCGGATGACCGGCCAACGCGATAACCGGAAGGCCCGACGTCGGCAACAGGACGGAGCCTGAAACCAGCGGCTGGGGCCGGGGTGCTTCACCACCGGCACCCTCAGGGGCCGCTGCAACATTAAGCGGCCTGCCCTCCAAACGCGCACCTATCCGGTCCGACTCGGGCGAGAGAATCCACGGTTCGCTGGTCAGCCGAAGCCACGTGCCGGCGTCGTAATTCAGGGCCTGCGGACCGCGCGAAACCCTGGCAACCATGGGACGTTCCGGGTCCGGAGCACGCCGGGCAGGGCTCGTCATCTCAGGGAAACCGTGCCCGTGCGCTCGCCCAAATGTCAGCGCCATACCAGCGCGCAATGGTTCTGTTCGTGCCGAAACTCCACCTTGGACACCCACGTAGTATCGGAGACCAAAGAGGGCCGGGCCGAACTCAAGCACAGCGCCGGGCGCCACCCGTACAGCCTTATTGAAGGGCAGTTCGTTGCCGTTGAGGGTCACCATGCCTTCGGCACCGGTGACCGCCACGGCCGACCCCGTGACGAACCGCAGTTTCAGCCCACCCAACAGCACCTCGAGTCCGGCCGCGGAGTCCGGGTTACCCAGCAGGGCGTTGGCCATGTGCATGGACGCACGGTCCAGTACTTGATCAGGGCCGAGAACCAGCGTCGTTGATCCCGGCTCCACTACTACCGCACCCATCGGGCCTCCCCGCCGACTAAGTTATGCGAACGCTTCAATCTGAACACCGGCCTGTTCAAGGCCCTCCCGAACGGCAGCAGCCATGTTCACCGCACCGGGCGTATCGCCGTGGATGCACAATGAATCTGCTTGCACTGGCACCACGGTTCCGTCGATGGCCAGCACTTCCTTGCGCGTTGCAAGACGCACGGCCTGGGCCACAACGGCCTCCGGGTCATGCAGCACGGCGCCTTCCTGGGCGCGTGGTACCAGTGTTCCGTCGGCCAGGTAGGCGCGGTCCACGAAAGCTTCCCGGAACACAGGGTGCCCGGATTCCTCAGCAAGCGTCAGCCACGCCGAGCCGGGCAAACCCAAGACCGGGAGCCCGGGATCGTAAGCGTGGACGGCAGCCACCACGGCTTCTGCCTGCTCAGCGTCCCGGACGATCCTGTTGTAGAGCGCACCGTGGGGCTTCACGTAGTCCACCGAAGCTCCCACCGCATGGGCCATGCCGTCGAGGGCTCCAAGCTGGTAGAGAACGTCGCCGAACAACTCGTCAAAGGACATGTCCAGGGAGCGCCGGCCGAAGCCCGCCAGGTCCCTGTAACCAACATGGGCGCCGACGCGGACATCCAGTTCGAACGCGGCACGGCAGCTGTCCAGCATTGTGAGGGGATCACCGGCGTGGAAGCCGCAGGCCACGTTGGCGCTGCTCACTATGCGGAACATCGAGGCGTCGTCTCCCATGGACCAGGAGCCGAAAGACTCCCCCAAGTCAGCGTTCAGATCCACCGTTACCGCCTTCCAGCGTCGTGTTGTTCAAGACGTTCTTCGGTGCGTTCGCGAGCAGTTCGCCCGGGATAGTGTCCGGCAGCGGGCCGAAAGCTTCCTTTGCGGTAAACACCACGGCACGGCCCATCATCAGGTTGCCCGCACCACCTACCACGGCGCCCACTCCGAACGGCAGGGCACGGCCAAGAAACGCGGTACCTTGGCGTTTGAGGAGGTTTTTCAGGAAAGCACGCTGGATGGAGTCGCGAATGACCCCGAATCCACTCCCGGGAATCTTTTTTGTAAGCGTCCGGCCCCATGCGTTGGTCACGCCCTTACCGCGTCCCAGCGATTGCCCGCTCAGCGCGCCCAACATGGAGGTGCCTTCCTCTCCCAGCATGATGGCCATGACCATGGTTTGTGCACGCACAGGGTCAGTCAGCCGGATGCCGTGGAGCTCAGCCAGGGACGAAGCATAAAGTGCGGTGGTCTCGAGGAAGCCCACGGTTGCGAGCGCGGAAAGTCCCAGCGATGCCGCGGTTCCAATTCCAGGCACGACGGCGGTAGCGCCCACTGCTGCACCCCCACCGGAAATGGCCAGTAGGTAGTGGCGCTCGAGTTTGGCGGCAAGCTGCGCCGGTGAATCGTTGGGGTGCCTGCGTTGGAGCCTGCGAAGGTTGGCCAGGACCAGGGGTCGCTGGACTTCGACAGCCTTGAGCAGCACGTTGTGCACGCCGGGCTTGGCGTTGCCTTCGGCGTCAAACACTGCGTTGTGGGCTGTTTCCTGGGCGATCTTCACCGCCGGGTTGGGGCGCTTGGGCATCTTCACCTCTCCTTGGCAGTTAGTCGTTTCACGGGGAACTGCTGGCTTCAGCCTATGCCACGCCCCCGCCTTGCCAGACCCGCTTAATGCCTTATGTGGACAGTTTTCCGCGCAGAGCTGACCCCAAAACGGGAGTCCTGCGGCGTAGACTGGGATGCATTCACGGAAGCAGTCCAAGCCAGGACAGGGAGTATCCGTAATGAAGGCGACAGACAAGACTGAGCATGCCATCCGGCACCACACCGACGCTCCGGCGGAGGGCGCAACGGAAGGCTGGGTCTCGCACGATACCGGCATCCACAGCCAGGACGCTGCGGAAGGTCCGGACATCGACGACGACGCCCCGCCGTCGGGCGCTTCATGACTTAGCTTCCTCCCGGACTTCGTTCCGGACTTCCTCCCGGACTTCGTTCCGTTCACCGGAATCCCCGCCAACGGGATGCCAGCCACAGTTCCAACGCGCCTTCCACAGCGTCATTGCGCAGGTCTAGGCTAGTGGGATGGCCGCGTTGAGAGCGCTGCGTCCCTTTGCGCACCGGGAATTCCGGGTCTTGATCTCTGCGCTGTCCATCTCCATCTTCGGATCCGGCATGTGGGCAGTGGCGATGGTCTACGAGGTGATCCACCTTGGTGGCGGCCCGTTGGAATTGTCCTTGGTTGCCACCGCAGCCAGCATCGGACTCGTGGGTTTCGTACTGGCGGGCGGCATCGCGGCAGACAGGCTCCCGCAGAGGCTCCTGATCATCGCTGTGGAGGGCGCTAACCTGGCAGTCATCGCCACCATCACAGGGCTTGCCATGTTCAATGTCCTTCAACTGTGGCACCTCGCCATCGGCGCGTTCACTCTTGGTGTGGGGCAAGCCTTCTTCTTCCCTGCATACTCGGCTATCCTGCCGCGAATCCTGCCTGCGGACGATCTCCTGGCAGCGAATGGCTTGGAAGGCACAGTGCGACCGGTTTTGCAGCAGGCAGCAGGCCCTGCCCTCGCAGGGATCCTTGTAGCAGCGCTGTCCCCGGCGCATGCTGTCGCCGGTGTGGCCGTTTGTCATCTGCTGGCGTTCGGGATCGTGAACTTCCTTAGCCGCCAGACGCTCGGTTCAACCATTCCCGGGACGGGTGAGCCGCCGGCAAAGGCCTCCCTCTTTAAGGACCTCCGGGAAGGATTCAGCTACACCATCCGCACACCATGGCTTCTCTGGACCCTGATCTGGGCTTGCCTGTCAGTGCTGTTCCTCATCGGACCCATTGAGGTATTGCTTCCCTTCGTTGTCCAGGACCAATTGGGCGGCGACTCGAGAATGTTCGGCTTCCTCCTGGCCATCATGGGCGTCGGTAGTGCAATAGCTGCACTGGCAACGGCGTCTTTGCGCCTTCCCCGCCGCTATCTGACCGTGATGGTAGTGACATGGGGTTTGGGGAGCCTCCCGGTTGCCGCCATTGGTTTCATGGACAGCTTCTGGATGCTCGGCGTCGCTATGCTCATCTTCGGGGTCACAGAGGGGATCGGAACTGTCATCTGGGGAACGTTGCTGCAACGACGGGTGCCACGGCATATGTTGGGGCGGATCTCCAGTTTGGACTTCTTCGTTTCGCTGGCCCTGATGCCGGTGTCCATGGCTCTCGCCGGCCCGATCGCCGAGGTTGTCCCCATCTGGGTCATATTTTTCGTTGGCGGCTTGGCGTGCCCCGTCATGGCATTCGTGGCGCTGTTCGCGGCACGCATGATGACCGATGAGATCGAGAACCCCCTGGCCTCCGGCACTGTGAATACGGAATCTGCAGACACGCAGCCTGACTCTGTGTAGCGTGTGCACTATCTCAGGAAGGACTTACCCATGGCCGCTGGCACCAAAGACGATCCCTGGCAGCTCACCACTCCCCCAGGCTCGTCCGACTACACAATGTACAAGGACGAGGCCGCCGATCCCCCTGCCCTTGTTTGCCAGGTAGGTTCCACCAAGCTGCTGTACCAGCTGCGTGCCATTGAGGACCTGCACGCATGGCTCGTGGAGCAGGGCGATTGGGTATCCCTCGGTGCCGCCGACGAAGGCAAGGACGCTTCTCCTGGGACCGTAGAGGCTTGGGGTCGCAGCGAGGACAACCCCGTAGGCGGTTGGTACGGACTGCGTAAGGGCTACCGTGGCCGGTTTGGCATGTACATGCCGCCGTTGCTTGAGGCGTTGGGTTTGGCTGAGCTCACCCACGAAAAGCGAAACAACACCATGCGGGCAATCACGAAGTAGCTACCTGCCGGCAGCGAGCGTACCGATCTCATCCCCGCTTTGACCGAATACCGCTAACTTCCCGTCTTCCTGAATTCTTGCCGTGGATGCGTTGGCCAGCCACGTGTCGACGCCTTCGCAGGCCATGCGGGTGGAAGCAAGCCCCCCGAAAGCGATGGTCTTGCCGTCCTCTTTCCAAGAACCCGTGAGCCTGTTACAGCCATCAGTTCCGGTCGCGTTACCATCCGATTTCAGCTCCAGGGACGGTTGCTTGGGGTCGCTGGTGTCGCCCCAGACACCGACGAAAGGACTGGTGCCGCTTCCCATGCAGCCTGCCAACAGGGCGGCCCCAACGAATGCAAGGGAAATAACGCGGACGGTGCGAGTCTGGGTCTGCGCTATGCGGTCAGTCTAGGTTCACTCCTCCGGAATCCACCAGAGTTCGGACGAACTGCCCGCAAACGTCTGATGGCGCCCATCCCCCCGGGTCGTGCGGTCGGTCGCGACTCAGACGACCGACCGCACTAGCCCGGTTTACGCAGTGATGGCGCCCCGGGCGGGCCCCAGAACCCGCCACACCCATCACTGCTAACTCCGTCGATGAATCGCAACGCGGCCGAAAAGGGCAACGGCGCAGTACGCGTTTCAAACGACATGGGCACTGGATATGTGCTTTGACCTGCAGAAACGTGACGCGAGGTTTTGAGAATTATTGCGTTGCAACAGAAGGAGCCCGAAAAGCTCAGTCGTCAAAGCGCAGCTGGTTGTCACTGCTGCCACTAAGGTTGGCAATGATCTCTGACGCGACCGCATGGAGTTTTTGGTTTCGATGGCTTGAAGCTTTGGTCAACACATTGAATGCCTCGTCCTGGCTGCAACGATTCTGGGCCATGATGACGCCGCAGGCAAGGTCAATGACCGTTCTGGATGACATCGCCGTTTTCAGGTCCGCATTGAGCTGCTCTACGGTTTCGATCCTGATGGCCAAGCGCAACGTACTGCCGGCCACATCGGCGAAAGCTGCAGCTTCAGCAACGACCGCATCCGTGAAGGTTCCCGCTGTGGGGGCGAAAAAGTTGATGACTGCTTCAGATGTCTCTCCCAGGTCCATGGGCACGCCCAAGGCGCTGTGGACTCCTTCGGCCGCCAAGGCCTTGCTGTATAACGGCCAGTTGGTGTCAGTGGCAACATCTGCCAACAGCACCATTCGGCCAAGGTCCAAAGCTTCAAGGCAGGGGCCCTGTCTGAGTTCCTGTTCAATTTTGTCCAGATACACGGCCCTCTCACTGCTGCCTGCAACAGTGGCGGTTCGTTTGCGACGGCGCAACGTCAGGGCGCAGTCGATGTTTTCACCGGCTACCTTGCTCATCGCGTCGCAAGCAAAGCTGGTAACGCCGTTAAGAATTCCGTGGATGTCGGAGCTACCGACCACCAGCTCGTGCAGGGTTCTGATGTGTTCGGCATTTCCGGTGGGTTCCATGAGCCTAATCGTAGGAACACTTCGGCTTCCCGTCACCCATTGCCCAGGAAGCCGAGCAGAGGGTACAGTTCAACCGTAAGTAACCTGATTAGTTCACTTCGAGAGCGACCCGCCGCTTGCAACGGGATACCCACCATGGAAGATCCACGTCGAACAGCGCGAAACCTCATACGGCACCGGACCATCGATCTCGAAGACCTCTGGATCAGGTACTGGGCTCATGGCGGAAATGCGCCCATATTTGAACTCGATGCCTACATCTTTGAAGTCCAGGAACGGCATCCCTTCGATCTTCGGATCCTGTCATGGGCCCTCGAGGATCTGGGCGTCGACGCCGCACTTTGAGCAAACAGCACCAACGGCCCCGGTAAACCTTCCACGCACCACCACGGCTTGGCTACCCTGAGCCCATGGAATCCGGATTGGAATCGTGGGCCGAGTTCAATGTGGCGATCGCCGGTGCCGGCGCAGCCCTTGGCGGGCTGCTTATCGTCGCATTATCCGTGAATATCAAACAGATCGCCGAGTCGCGGGGCCTTGCTGCACGGGCCGGCGCTGCCATCTCCGCACTCATCCTCGGCGTGGTCCTGGCATGCGCGGCACTCATTCCCGGCCAAGACCTCTGGGCTTTCGGCGTCGAGGTTTTGCTCGGAACGCTCGCAGGCGGGGTGATCGCTTTCCTGGCCGCCCGCGCCATCCTGGACGATGACACCCCCGGCCACCCGCACCGCTGGGACGGACAGCACATTGCGTCGTTCGTTTTCCCTCTGGTCATTTATGCAGTGGGTGGCGTGCTCACCGTATTGTCACTGCCGGCGGGCTTGGTGATTGTGGCGGTTGGAACGATCATCGCCCTGATCGGCGCAGTGGTTTTTTCGTGGGTGGCGTTAGTGGAGATATTGCGCTGAAGCAGAACAGAAAGCGCCCGCGTGCCGCATAGCTAAGCATGCTTACTATGGTCGCAGGCAGTGATTCGACTACTGACAGGAGCCAAGCATGACGCAGCGGACGGTTTCAGACCTCATAGTGGAACGACTCCAAGCCTGGGGCGTGGACAGGGTTTTCGGATATAGCGGCGATGGCATCAACGGCTTTATGGGCGCCCTCCGTCGCTCCCAGGACCAGATCGGATTTGTCCAGGCGAGGCACGAAGAAGCAGCGGCCTTCATGGCCGTAGGACATAGCAAGTACACGGGCGGCGTCGGAGTCGTGACGTCCACTCAAGGCCCCGGCGCCGTCCATCTTTTGAACGGTCTCTACGACGCCAAGATGGACAGCGTCCCGGTGGTGGCGATCATCGGGCAGCAGAGCACCACAGTTCTGGGCTCGGCCTACATGCAGGAAATTGATCTGCTGACGCTCTTCAAAGACGTCGCCGCCCAGTTCGACCAGCTGGCCAGTTCACCCGAGCAAGTCCCCATGCTGATCGACCGCGCATTCCGCACTGCCCTCGAGACGAGATCGCCCTGCGTCGTGATCGTCCCCCACGACATCCAGGCAGCTGAAGCCCCCGAGCTTGAGCACGAACACGGAATCGTGGTCACTGCTCCGATCTGGCATCCGGCACGCGTCATGCCCCGGGACGAAGAACTCGACGCCGCCGCGGACATCCTCTCCAAGGGTGAACGGATCGCGTTATTCGTTGGGCAGGGTGCCAAGGGAGCCCCAGAAGAGGTTGTGGCAATCGCCGAAAAACTCGACGCCGGCATCACCACCAGCTTGCTCGGCAAGCCTTACGTTGACGAGACACTCCCCTATGCCGTGGGCACCATGGGCCACCTTGGCACCACTTCCAGCGCATTTCTCCTCGAGAACTGTGACACCCTGCTCATCATCGGATCCAACGACCCTTGGACCGAGTTCTATCCAAAGCCGGGCACCGCCAAAGCTGTGCAAATCGACATCGACGGCCGGAAAATCGCCAACCGCTACCCCGTTGAGGTGGGCCTCGTGGGCGACGCGGCCGAAACCCTAAGCGAGCTGATTAAACGCCTTGACGGTAAACACCAGCCATCGCGCTCAGCGTGGCGTGCCGACGTCGAAGAGCAGGTCCGCGCGTGGCGGCAGCTTTCAGAAGAACGTGCCAACATTCCCGCCGAACCTGTGAATCCGGAACTCGTGGTCCGCGAGCTCAACGGCAGGCTCCCGGACAACGCTCAATTGAGTATCGACGTCGGCAGTTGCGTTTACTGGTACGCGCGCCAACTGATCCTTCCGCCCGGAGTGCCCGCCCACCTGAGCGGCACGCTCGCCAGCATGGGGTGCGCCATCCCGTACGGATTAGCGGCGAAACTGGCCCGCCCGGACCAGCCGTTGGTGGCACTTGCCGGAGACGGTGGCATGCAAATGCTCGGTGTCGCCGAGCTGATCACGGTGGCGCACCGGTGGCGAGACTGGGCGGATCCTCGGTTTGTGGTGTGCGTTTTCAACAACCGAGACCTCGCCGAGGTCTCCTGGGAGCAGCGCGAAACAGAGGCAGAGCCGAGGTTCCCCGCCAGCCAGGAAATCCCCGATTTCCCTTACGCGGCCTATGCGGAGCTCCTGGGCTTGGCGGGAATTCGGGTGGAAGACCCCGCCAAGCTCGGCGATGCGTGGGACTACGCACTCTCCGTGGACCGCCCCGCCGTCATCGAAGTCCTGACGGATCCGAACATCCCGCTGCTCCCACCCTTCCCTGCCGGAGCAGAGAAGCTAGAAGGCATGCGCTCGGCTCTGGCGGAAGAAGGCTCGGAAGGTGAGCATGCACGAAGCCTGCTGGACATGTACGCGGAGGGTGAGTCCCAACTCCGCCGCAATGCGCCCTAGAGGTTTTCCACCAACGAGACGTCGCGGACGGCGCCCTTGTCCGCGGACAGTGCCATGGCGGCATAGGCGCGCAACGCGGGCGAAACGTGGCGTTCGCGGTCCTTCGGCTTGTACCCGCCGTTCACTTCAAGCTTTTCGCGGCGTTCGGCGAGGATCTCGTCCGAGACCTGCAACTGGAGCGAGCGCTGGGTGATGTCGATGCTGATAATGTCGCCGTTCTCCACCAGGGCGATAGCTCCGCCGGAGGCTGCCTCAGGCGAAATGTGCCCGATCGACAGGCCTGAGGTACCGCCGGAGAAGCGGCCGTCCGTGATGAGGGCGCACTTCTTGCCCAGGCCGCGACCCTTGAGGAACGAGGTCGGGTACAGCATTTCCTGCATGCCCGGGCCGCCCCTGGGGCCTTCGTAGCGGATGACCACCACGTCGCCTTCCTTGATGGTCTTGTTCAGGATCTTTTCCACGGCCTCATCCTGCGACTCGCACACAACTGCGGGGCCTTCGAAGGTCCAGATGGACTCGTCCACGCCTGCGGTCTTCACCACGGCGCCGTCCACTGCGACGTTGCCGCGCAGCACAGCCAGGCCGCCGTCCTTGGAGAAGGCATGCTCCACGGAACGGATGCAGCCGCCCGCAGCGTCGGTATCCAGGGAGGTCCACTGGTTCGACTGCGAGAAAGCGGTGGAGGAACGGACTCCACCTGGGGCTGCGTGCCACAGTTCTTTTGCCTCGTCGGTTGCCTTGCCGCCACGGATGTCCCAGTCGTCCAGCCAACCGTCCAGGTCATTGGAGTGCACCGAGTGGACGTTCTTGTGCAGGAGGCCGCCGCGGTTCAGCTCACCCAGCAGGGCGGGGATGCCACCGGCGCGATGCACGTCCTCCATGTAGTACGTCTTGTCTCCGGCGACGTTCGGAGCCACCTTGGCCAGGCAGGGCACCTGGCGGGACTTGGCGTCCATCTCGGCCAAGCCGTACTCCACGCCCGCCTCCTGGGCTGCGGCCAACAGGTGCAGGATGGTGTTGGTGGAGCCGCCCATGGAGATGTCCAGGGCCATGGCGTTGTCAAAGGCCTCGGCGGTGGCGATGGAGCGCGGCAGGACGGAGTCGTCGTCGCCGTCGTAGTAGCGCTTCACGAGCTCGACGACGGTGGCGCCGGCTTTCTCGTACAGCGCCTTGCGGGCGGTGTGGGTCGCGAGCACGGAGCCGTTGCCCGGCAGGGCCAGGCCGATTGCTTCGGCGAGGCAGTTCATGGAGTTGGCGGTGAACATGCCCGAGCAGGAGCCGCAGGTGGGGCAGGCGTTCTCTTCGATGAGGTTGATGTCTTCATCGGAGATGGATTCGTCCACCGCGTCGGCAATAGCGTTCACCAAGTCCAGGGAGCGCACAGAGCCGTCCGTCAGGGTCACGCGTCCGGCCTCCATCGGGCCTCCGGAGACAAACACCACGGGGATGTTCAGGCGCAGCGCGGCCATGAGCATGCCGGGCGTGATCTTGTCGCAGTTGGAGATGCAGACCAGGGCGTCAGCGCAGTGTGCGTTGACCATGTACTCAACGGAATCGGCAATCAGGTCGCGGGACGGCAATGAGTAGAGCATGCCGGAGTGACCCATGGCGATACCGTCGTCCACGGCGATGGTGTTGAATTCGCGCGGAACAGCGCCGGCGGCGAGGATGGCGTCGGAGACGATCCGGCCCACGGGAGCCAAATGGGTGTGGCCGGGAACAAATTCAGTGAAGGAGTTGGCCACAGCGATGATCGGCTTGCCGATGTCGGTGTTGGCGACGCCGGAGGCGCGCAGCAGTGCGCGGGCTCCGGCCATGTTGCGGCCGTGGGTGACTGTTCTGGAGCGAAGTGCAGGCATGTGTACCATCCTGCTGTTGTTCTACAGCTGGCGGAAGACGGTGCTGCTACTAGTAGTGAAAGTACCAGAGTAATAGTGTTGAGTCCGTGAAAGATGAGAGACGCAAGGAACTGGGACTCTTCCTCAGGACCCGCCGCACCCAAGCGCTGCGGTCGGACTACGGCCTGCCCCCGGTGGGACGTTCCCGCGAGCGCGGCCTCCGAAGGGAAGAGATAGCATTCCTCTCCGGGGTCAGCGTTACTTGGTACACCTGGCTTGAGCAGGGCCGGGACATCAGTCCGTCCCGCCAGGTGTTGGAAGCCGTAGCCCGCACCCTGCATCTTTCGGACACCGGGCTGAGCTACGTGCTGTCTCTGGGTGGCTATTCGTCCGCACCGCCCAAGGGACCCGTAGCGGCCGATGCTCCCGCCCATGTTCAGCGACTCCTGGACGCGTTGGACCCCAACCCCTCCTACGCATTGTCCCCGGACTGGGGCATCGCCGGGTGGAATCGCGCCTACGAGGCGCTGTACCCAAACATTGGAACGTTCGACGCCGCCGATAGGAACCTTTTGTGGCTGGTCTTCACTGATCCCTACATCCGCGACCTGCTCCCCGACTGGGACGTCACCAGCAAGCGCTTTTTGGCCGAGTTCCGGGCCGAAACCGGGCAGCGCCTGGGAGACCCGGATGTGGAGTACCAAGTAGGACGGCTCAAGGAAGCCAGCCCTGAATTCCAGGAAAGCTGGGACCGATACGACATCCTCGGCTTCGAATCCCGCGAGCGGCAGTTCCAACACCCCGCAGTCGGCGTCCTGCACATGGAACACCATCAGGTTTCGCCCTCGGACCGGCCGGACCTCCATATTGTGGTCTACACGCCTGCCCCGGGCAGCGACGCCGGGGAGCAGATGCGGAGGTTGATGGGGATCTGATGTACATCCGGGGACCCGGCGGGGCTTGCCTTTAGCTGGGCTCCCTCTTGTTCAGGACGAAGTTCGCCGGCACCGACGCGAGACCGTTTGCCTGGACTACTACGTAGTGCTGCCCTGGGTAATAAGACCGGGTTGTGATTGGGCGGAAAGAATGTGTCTTTGTGACAGTGACGGCCTCACCTGGCGCAAGCTGTCGGGACGTGAGCTTGAAAGTCTTAGCCGTTACCGTGCCGTTGGCCCGCTGGAAACCGATGGAATAATCAATAGCTGCTTTAGCGGGCTGGGGGCCTTCATTCACCACCTCGGCGGAAAATTCCACGGTTCCGTCCCATGCCACTGAAGTGTGGAGGATTCGAGGCTCCCTGACCACGAGTTTGCCACCCGAGTAACCCAGGAGGGCGAGTGCTTCCGGATTGCCCTGTTTGACCAGTGTCCTGAGTCCATGGCGGATCACCTTGGGAGTGGTGTCATCAGGTTTCTTTGACCAACGGAGCGCAGTGGCTATCACCAGCTGCGGATCGATCCGGCTCAGGTCGTTAAGATGGTTCGCTGCGGATCGTCGAACATATTCGGTGGGATCCCGGTAGGTGGCCTCCAGGATCCCCTGCGTTGCTGTTGGATTAGCCACCAGCCAAGGAACCCTTTTGGCCCACGGCAGGTAGGCACGAGAGCCTTCGGTGGCAAGACGGCGGACGTTTTCGTCGTCGTGATTGGTCCAGGTTTGCATGGTCGCGATAGCTCGTTCCGGCCGCGCAGCTATAAGGTCACGGACAGCAAACTCTCCCGTGAGCCTCTCGGTCAGGCGGGACAAGACCGTGAGAGCGGCGTCGAAGTCGGCGAGCGACCCCGATTGCAGTGCCCTGCCGGTCACGACTTCGGTGGCCGGCCAGACCATCCATCCCGTAAAACGAGGGTCATCGAGAGCATCAAGCATGATCCTGTGAACGGCCGAGTAGCCGGCCGGCATGTCCTCAAGGAGCGCGTCCCTGACAATATCAACCCGCTGCCGGAGGCGTTGCCCGGCGAGAGAGCTACGTGAGCGCTCCAATGTCGGCAGTTCAACTCCGGGCTCGGCGCCCATGAGGATGGATCGCAGTTCGGTTACAACACTGGAATTGATCAGCTCATCCATCGCGCCCATGTATTTTCTCCTTCGCCAGTGTTGCCATGGTAGGCGATTGGAGTGACAACGAGAGCGGTCTGGCCACCCTTGTACTAGCCCGCAGGCGGGGACGTAAGGGGTTGTTTGTCGAGCTGGGATGGTTCGGGAGCTGTAGCCTTTCCGGCTGTAATCCGCCCTAGGATCAGCACCAAAACCAGAGCCACGATCACCGGTATACACACTGCGAGAACTATGGTGCCGGTGTCCACGCTAAGGCCGATGAGAATGCCACCGAATACCGGGCCCACTATCGATCCGAGTCGCCCCAGTGAAGCTGCCCACCCCACCCCGGCGGTCACAGTTGCTTGAGGGTACAGGGTTACGGCAACAGCCGCCTGGCCGATCATGCCAGCTTGGAGCCCAAGACCAACGCCACCGAAGACAATCAGCAACATAGCCTTGTCTGGACCGAGGAATGCGGAAATGACGAGGAACGCGACTGCTGCTGCTGAAGTCGCGGCCAAGACTGACGTCATCCGGCGTCGGCGTGATCCCAGAATCAGCACACCGGCGCCAACGATGCTTCCTATGCCCAACGCCGCTGATCCCAAGGGCGCCAGACCAAGGCCGAAACCGTAGCTCGTAAGCAGGGTGGGCAGCCACGAGGAGAACACGTAGTAAACGGCGAAAATAAGGAATGAGAAAGACCACAGCAGAAGCGTTCTGCTCCGTACAGGGCCATCAAAAAGACGGGCTACCGAGGCGTGGTGCTTGGCCTCTGACGGATCGATGGGAGTGATCGACGCGTGTTTGCCCGATAGGCCGATCCACAGGAACGGCAGCAGTACTCCTGAGGCGATGGCGCCGAAAATGAAAACCCATCCCCACCCGAGCGTATTAGTAACAACACCGCCGGCGAGTCCAGCAATGAGGGCCCCAAATGAAATCCCTGTCATCACGACCACCGCAATCGATTGGCGAAAACGCGAAGGATTGACGGCGGTCGCATGTGAGACAGCCGCAGGCAACACGGCCCCCAAACCCAACCCTGTCACGAAACGAAAGATCGTCAGCTCCACTATTGAACCCGTCCACGCTGTCAGCAGTGAACCAATCGTGAAGAGCACGACGGCGAAAAAGATGACATTCCGAGTGCCCATTTTTGCTACTAAGCGTCCTACCGCCATGTAACCGAGAGCCACCCCGGCACTGGTAAATGCGAGGGCCGGGGTGAAATGGGCGGGCTCAACTCCCCATTCCTTGGACATCGACGGAATGGACACTCCTAGTGCCACTGTGTCGTATCCATCGAGCACTACAGCGGCAAATGCCAGGCAAAGTACCCACCAGTTCGGTTTGATTTCATCCTGCATCTTGGGTTCGCTCATCGTGTCCATCGGACATCCTTAGTTGTGAGGGCTTCGAAGTCGAAGCGGGGTATGCCATCGGGGAACCATCGAGGTGCATAAGTGCTCATTTTCTTGATGCGAAGTATCTTAGCATTGTGGTTCTTCAAATTGATATATTCAATCTGCGGGCCGCTTTCGCATAAGGAAGTACCCTCCATAGGGCAGCCGCTGTACAAAAAATCCACAATTCGGCGCACTATGGAGGCATGAACGCTCCCGGTGCCAGCGGTTTGGCGCAGGGTGGTTCCGGTAGCTTCGGGGCTGGCCTGCACCCCTGGAGCCGCTATGTGGCTTTGGGCGACTCGTTCACGGAAGGTTTGGGGGATCCTGAAGCGAGGAGTCCCGGCGGCCTCCGCGGCTGGGCGGACCGGGTTGCGGAAGAATTGAGCACCGATCATGAGGATTTCGCCTACGCGAACCTGGCCATCAGCGGACGGCTGCTCCACCAGATTCTTGAAGAGCAGCTGGGACCGGCAATCGAGCTTCAACCTGACCTCGTTACCCTCAACGCCGGCGGCAATGACCTGCTCTTCCATAGGAGCGATCCGGACAAGCTTGCCCTCGAGTTGGACGCAGGCGTCGAAAGGCTGGCCCCGACCGGTGCCACAATCGTGCTCTTTACCGGCCCGGACTGGGGCGCGACGCCTGTGCTGGGCCGGACCCGCGGCAAGGTAGCTATCTATAACGAGAACATCCGGGTGGTCGCCGCCCGCCATGATGCCGTGATCGCCGATCTCTGGGCACTGCGCCAACTTACGGATCACCGGATGTGGGATCCGGACAGGCTACATTTCTCCCCACTCGGTCAACACACCATTGCCATCATGGTGCTCGATACCCTCAACATTCCGCACTCCCTGGAGCCTTTGACGCCCAAACCCCTACCCGAGCGCAGCTGGCGTGAGGCGCGGGTGGGAGACATCGTCTGGGCTCGCGAACATCTCTTTCCATGGGTGGTTCGTCGCCTGACGCAGCGAAACGGGGGCGACGGACACCAACCGAAACGACCGGAGCCCGGCCCTGTCTTCGGAGCTGGCATGCTTCCCGGAGCATATATCGCCCACGACCCGCGGCACATCCCGGATCAGGCATGAACGCGGCGACCACCCCGTGGCGTCGCTATGGAGTCCGTCACCCTTTGCCGCGCCTGTGGTGGTGTTGGCTCGATCGACGCTAAAATTTCACTTGCCGCAAGTACAAGCCCTTCGGCATCAATCCGCGTTTTATTTTTTAGGAGCGCCATACCGTGAGTGGGGGAACCGACCAGTCATGACGGCAGGCAGTACCCCCGGCCCGCATCCCGGGACTCCAGCAATCACGAACCCCATCACTACAAAGGCCCCGAAGGCAGCAGTTCCCGAGACGAAGCCAGTAGCGTATCCCGCCATCCTGCAGGGCTTCCTCGGATCCCTGTTCATGTTCGCAGGTTCCATTGGGATCGGATGGATTGCCAACGGATCCCCCATGATCCGCCACCCCATAGTCATCGCACTCCGCACTGAAGGCTGGGGCGTGACTATCTCCGCTGTCCTCCTGACCGTGGGGGCCATGTTGCTGGTTCGGTCCTGGCTGAGGTTGGGCCAACGAATGGGCAGCTGGGAAGGGAATTCGCTCAAACCGATAGTTGCGGCGATCGGCGCGTGGTCCCTTCCTTTGCTGTTCGCTGTGCCCGTGTATTCGCGTGACGTCTATGCGTATATAGGCCAGGGCCGCCTGATGATGGAAGGGCAAGACCCTTACGACGTCGGCATCTCGGCTTTGAACAACTGGTTCGCCTTGGGCGCGGACCCGGCTTGGGCGGAAGCGCGTACTCCTTATGGGCCTTACTTCTTGTGGATGGCCCACGCAGTGGTTGCCATTACGGGCGCCCAGCCGGACGTGTCAGTCTTGCTCTTCCGGCTCTTGGCCGCTGGCGGGGTGCTGCTGTGCGTTGTCTATGTTCCCAAGCTCGCCGAGCTTCACGGGATCAATGGTGCCCGGGCGCTCTGGATTGCCGTGGCCAACCCACTCTTCCTCATCAGTTTCGTCGCCAGCGCCCACAACGACGCCATCATGGTGGGCTTCGCCGTCGCGGGAACCTATTTTGCGGCCACTAAGCGGCCGTTACTGGGCATCCTGCTGGTCACACTTTCCATTGGAATCAAACCGGCCACCGTCTTGTTGCTGCCCTTCATTGGACTGATGTGGGCCGGTGCCGGGGCGTCTTGGCCGCGCAAGTTTGGTATTTGGGCCGCGACCGCGAGCATCAGTTTCGCCATCCTGGTGATCAGCGGCATCCCTTATGGCTTGGGCCTGGGTTGGGCATGGGCCATCACGGACCCCACTCCCGGGTTCACGGGCTACTCACCGTCTGGATTCCTGGGCCAACAAATTGAGTTCCTCGGCAACGCCCTGGGCCTGCCCGGCAATGCGATGGCGGACGTCCTGCGAGCGGCCATGAAGTGGGGCGCAGTGGTCCTGGTCCTCGTGCTGATGTTCCGCGGAGACCATTCCCGCGTTGTACGGCGCATGGCCCTTGCCTTCGCAGCGATCGTGCTCCTCTCCCCCATCATTCAGCCCTGGTACATTCTCTGGTTCGTGCCCTTCCTGGCCGTGACGGGGATCAGGGACGACTGGCAGATGCGGTGCCTCTACGTCGGCGTCACATTCTTTGTGGTGTTCGGTGCGCAAGACCAGTTGTCAGTGTGGTCTTTCGTGGAGGTCTCCGTGGACTTGTCCTCGTTGGCCTTCGCCATCGCGCTTCTGTTCGCCTTCTACCTGGTGTTTCTGGACATCCACACCCGCAGGCTCCTGGTCCAGGGCAAGCTTTCACGCTGGGTGGGGCAGACTGACCGTCGCCTGCTCCACCGCCCTCCGAATATTCGCTGAAGCGCTGGACTGGACTCTAAAGCGCTTTCGGAACCGCCGGAGCGCCGTCCCGGTTCACGCGCCGCCCCAGTTCAACCGTCCGCTGCACGGACCACCACAGCAGTACCACCAGCAGGACATTCCGGGTGGTGAGCACAGCAGCCATGATCGGGTGTGCGTGGATGAGCGGGGTGTAAAACAGCGGATAGATCACGAACGTGGTCATGGCGATCCCCATCAGCAGGGCGGCCGGCACCTTCCACCGGTTCCAGTCGTGCGTCAGGCCGGCAATGATCACAGGAGCCAGCCAGATGATGAACTGCGGCGAGCCTACCTTGTTGAACACGATGAACGCCGTAGTCATCATCAACGCGCCTTCGAGGAACAGCTCCTCGCGCTCCGCTCCGCGATTCAGCGCACGGACCAGGAGGATGGCGGCCGCGATCGCTGCAACGATCAGCAGCGGCTGCATCAGGAACGCCGCGACCTCGGCACCGGGTCCGTAGACCTCCGTGGAGTTAATGGCTGTGTTGTCGGCCATTTTGGATCCGGCAATGTTGAAGACACTCAGCCACACCCAGGGCGTGGAGAAGGTGGCTTCCAGTTGCATGCCGCGCTCGCCCTGGTTGATCAGGAAATCCAGGATGTGGCTGAAGCCCCCAGCGAGGTAGGTTCCAAGACCTACGACGGCGGTGACGCCCACCCCGGCAGCGATCATCTGGAGCCGGTTACGGGAAGCGATGATGATGGGTACCAGCACCGCTGCGGGCCACACTTTGATCCACGTTGCGATGCTCAACAATACGGACGCAACAACGGGTCTTTGGGCGGCGCAGATCAAGGCAATCAAAACGATGGAGGTGGTGATGCCTTCAACACGGGCAAAGCTGAGGTACCCCATGAATACCGTGAAGAACAGCCACCACCATGCTGGCGCGATCCCGGTGACCCGCCGTGGGCCACGCGTCAGGTACCAGAGACCCAGGGCGTTGAGGGCCGTGATCAGCAAGGTCCACATCAGCAAGTAGAGGTCCGGACCGGCTATCCCCGCCAGGAAAATGGGAATCTGGGCCAGCACGGGATAAACCCAGGGGCTGATCTTCCCGTCGAGGTTCTCCGGGTTGTAGCCATCCATGGCCCACTGACGGTACTGCTCAGTGTCGCTGAAAGTGTTGCCGCTGAGGAAGAAGGATGCCATCCAGCACAGGAAGTAGAAATGCACCACGGCGAATCCCCACCATACGCTGGAGGGACGGGCGAACCACGCTATAACTGCCGGAGGCAGGACACGGCTGCGGATACGGACCAGTTGGTCGAAGAACGTCGCGGAAATCTTAGAGCTCCTTGCCAGCTGGTGCGCCGACCACGGAGGGCTTACGTCCTAGTGAATACAAGCGACGCGCCGACCAGAAGAAGAGAACCACCAGCAGGACGTTGCGGATAGTGAGGACCAGGGCCATCCAAGGATTGTTGTGGCTCAACGCATCGTAGAAGAGCGGGTAGATGAAGTAGGTGGCAACTGCGATCACTATCAGCATGGTGGCCGGAACGCGCCACTCTTTCCAGTTGTGCGCCAGCCCCACGGCTACAGCCGGTGCGAGCCACACCATGAACTGCGGTGAACCCACTTTGTTGAAAACTATGAAGGCGGTCACCAGTGTGAGCGACCCGGAAAGCAGGAGTTCTGTCCGGTCCACTCCGCCGTTGAGCTTGCCTTGGTGCAGGGCCCAGAAGGTCAAACCGGCGACGGCGGCCGCTGCCAGCAGCAGGAGCGGCTGCATCAGCACTGACATGAACGCAGTGCCGGGCCCGTCCACCTGCATGGAGTTGATGTCAGTGTTCATGTACATCCGGGAGTCCCCGACGCCGAGGACAGACAACCACAACCATGGGGTGGTGAAGGTCGCTTCCAGCTGCATGCCGCGATCTCCCTGTTGTGTCAGGAAGTTCAGCAACTTGGGAACGGCACCAACTGCCGCGGCCAGCGCAACCACAACCGCCGTCGTCGCAATTCCTGCTGCCACAACGTGCAGGCGTTTCCTGACCACTGCGAACAGCGCCAACATCACAGCAGCGGGCCACACCTTCACCCAAGTGGCGACACTAAGGAGGACCGACGCGACGAAGGGCCGCGTGACTCCGTAAACAAGGGCCACAAGAACTATGGGGGCAGTTAGTCCGTCGACGCGGGCGAAGCCCAACCAACCCATGAGGAAGACGAATACCAGCCACCACCAGGCGGCCGGGATTGCTTCCTGCCGGCGGCCGCGGTCAGTGAGTTTGAGCACTGCCCAACCGTTCAGCAGTGTGGTGAGCAGGACCCACAGGAAGAAGAAAGGGCCCGGACCGGCAACTGCTGCCAAACCCATGGGAATCAACGCCAGGATGGGGTAAACCCAAGGGCTTGGTCCCCCGGTCAAGTTTGCGTCGTCGAACCCTGCCAGCGCCCAGTCGCGGTAAATAAAGGTGTCGCTGAAGGCTTCGCCACGCGACGAGAGCACTGCCGCGAAGACCAGAAACACCAGGTGAATCACCACGAAGCCCCACAGAAGGCCCCGCGGGGAGTTCATGCGTGCCGCCAACCTCGCTGGGATTGTTTTACCGCGAATTTCCGCGAGCATACTGAAAAAACTGTCCATCAACGAAGAACTTCCTGGCTAGGTGGGTCCTTGCCTCAGCAATCCCCAATTTTCATGGGACCGAAAAACCCCCGCATGCTACTTTACGCGAGTCACCCAAATGCCCGGCAGTTGCTTAGCCCGTGGGCTGGGCTTCCGTCTGTGCCCGTATGCTCCATGCGGACCAATCCAACGGGTGAACTGAGGGGCGGCCCAAGAGGTAACCTTGCGCTGCTGTGACCTTGAGCGCGGTGACTTCATCAAGTTCGGCGGCGGTTTCGATGCCTTCTGCAATGATGTCCGCCCCGATCTCCCGCGCAAGTTCCACGATTGCCCTGGCTCGGATTTTCTGACCGTCACTGTTTTCGATTCCCTCAATCAAGTGGCGGTCCAGCTTGATGATGTCGGGGCGCAGCTGTTCGATCCGTTCCATGGAGACCAAAGCCGCTCCGGATGCACTGATGGCCAGCCGAAGGCCCAGCGTTCGCAGCGGACCCAGGCCGTCGTCCCCTGTCTGCCCTTCCACGGATTCCAGGCTGCCCGTCAATTCAACAATGATCCTGTCCGGGGCGAGTGCTGCTGCAGCCAGAAGGTTCCGCACCCGGGGATCGCTGGACGTTGCAGGGGTGAGGTTCAGCGCCACGGACATGTTGTTCGGGACATCGTGCGCGGCCGTCAGGGCGCAGTGCAGCGCGGCAATTTCGAGTTCCGTGCCCAGACCGGCTGCAGCAGCCTCGCTGAACCACACATCTGCTCCGGCTCCATCCTCGCCGACGAACCTGGTCAGCGCCTCCACGCCCACCACCTCGCCGCCAGGCAGTGCATGGACCGGCTGGAAAGCTGTCAGCAAGAGCTTGTCCGCCAGGATCGACTGGATGCCTTCGCGGACTTCGTGGCTGACGGGAACCGATACAGTCCGGGCTGTGTCCGCGGACTCCAAGTGCAGGCTTGCAGGCTCACGCCGGACCGGGACCTTGGCCGCTGAGCCGGGCGTCTTGCGGGTCTCGAGCAAGTGCTCCAGCAGGGCACGCTCAGGGTCGTCGGGACGCGCCTCAATCAACGCGCGAAGGTTGTTCCTCGCGCCTTCGCTCCGGGCATCACTGTCGGCAAGGATGGATTCGATGATGTCCAGCACTTGTTCGCGCATGGTCATGTCTTCGCTTGCCGGCGCCGCAACAGCGTCATCGGCCGCAGCGGCGTCACCCTTCGGTGAGCTGCCGCTTTCCGGTTTGAAAGAGCCCGCGTCTTGAGCCATTAATTATTCCTTTGTGTGTCCCCCACTGGCTAAGCCAGCCATGCCTTGGCTCCACCAAAAACATGTGGGCCTTGTCACGAATCTTACAGAGGAATCGGAGTGCTTGAGACACCGCGATGACTCCTGACGAGGGAAAACGTGTTATCTGACGGCAAGCCCTGACATGCTGGAGGGGTGACATCCATTTCAACGGAATCACCGCGCACTGCACTCAGTTGGAAGCTGCTGCCGGCGGCGTTGCTTTCCTTGTCCGGCGTGCCGCTCTTTGCGATAGGCAATGAGCTGCTCGGCTATGGCCTGCTGGTGGCGAGCGTGGCCACCGCGGCTTTCATCGACCACCGACTGATGCGACACCTCGCGTTGATCGCGGCAGGTATGACCATCTTCAGCTTGGTACCGCTGAACGCCGACCTGAGCACAGAGCACATGGCCCTCATGGGCGGCGCCCTGGCACTGGCTGTGCTGGTGCCATGGCTGGTGTCGCGATTCGTATACCGCGAAGACATCATCAAATTTCCCGTGAACACCGGCCGCAAGTGGCCCTTGGCGGCGAAGCTGTATCTGATAGGCGTGGTCGCGCTGGGATATTTCATCCTGCCGGTGTACCTGATCAGAACCGGTGTTTACCAAAATTGGCCGGACGCTTCCGATCCCGATATCTTCTGGCGGCTCTTCCTTGGCGTCAACGCCGTGGGCATCTGGGATGAACTGTTTTTCATCTGCACCACATTCACGCTGCTCAGGCAACATTTTCCGGACTGGCTGGCCAACCTCCTGCAGGCGGTGGTGTTCTCGTCATTCCTGTGGGAGATCGGCTACCAGTCATGGGGGCCGCTCTTGACGTTCCCGTTCGCTTTGCTGCAGGGCTACACGTTCAAGCTCACCAAGTCATTCACGTACGTGGTGTCGGTGCACCTGCTCTTCGACCTCGTCTTGTTCCTGGCTTTGGTCCACGCGCACAACCGGGACTGGCTGCCGATCTTCCTGTATTAGTCGCATCCCACTGCCTGCAGGCCTAAGCTCCCGAACCGGCCCACGCTTCATCTGCAACTTCGATCTCCTGCGCCATGTCATCAAGGAACCGAATCACCGATTCCCGCTCGGGAGGGCTCAGCCTGGCCGCCGCTAGGAACCGTTTGGCCTGCTGCCGCCCCACGGTCCTCATTGCGGCCTCGTGCGTTTCAGGTGTGATCGCGATGGCGAGCGCACGGCGGTCGGAGGGGTGGGCGCCTCGAGTGACGTGGCCTGCGCGCTCCAACCGGTCGAGCAGCTTGGTGGTTGACGCCGTCGAAATATTGAGCCGGGAGGCTATCGCACCGGGCGTGGCAATCACTCCATGGTTGGCGCAGACAATCAGATAGTGCAGGGCGCTCATGTCCGACCGGTTGAGTTTCATGTACCGAAGCGAGGCGTCGGAGAGACGTTGTTCGGCCTCGCGCAATCTTCCCAGCGCGGCCATGAGGTTACTTATTTGCTGGATATCCGCTTCGGAGAGGTCGGAGCGATCCACCAGTTCCTGGTGAGGATCGTTGGCGTCCAAGTCATAGATTCCAGCGGAAACCGGGGTCCCGGCTTCTTCGGGTATCTCTTCAGGACTGGACATGTTTGGTATGTTACACCTAACTTCCTACATGGTAGCCTTTCTTCTAGCTTGTCTAGCAATATTCAGGTTTCCGGCAGAAACAGGGTGTGGAGGAAGGCGCAACATGAACGCGACAGAGATGGTGGTCCTCCTTGATGACTCCGGGGCGCCCATTGGCGAGGCTCCCAAGGCCGGAGTCCACACACTGGACACACCCCTCCACCTCGCCTTTTCCTGCTACCTGCTCAACGACGACGGAGAAGTTCTCCTGACCCGGCGTTCACCCGAGAAGAAAACGTGGCCCGGAGTGTGGACCAACAGCTTCTGCGGACACCCGGGCCCCGGTGAAGAGTCCGAGGATGCGGTCCTGAGACGCGCCCAGTTCGAACTCGGGGTGGACGCCAACAGAGTCGAACTGGTCCTTCCCCACTTCCGATACAGGGCGGTAGACCCGTCGGGAATAGTGGAAAACGAAATCTGCCCAGTGTATATAGCCCGCATTACCGGGGTATTGAGGCCGAATCCCGCAGAGGTTGCAGACTGGGCGTGGATCTCACCCGCACTGCTGGCCGACGCTCTGGAACACACGCCTTCCGCCTTCAGCCCTTGGCTCGGGCTTCAATTCCCGGAACTCCTCGAGGCAAAAGTGTTGCCACTCCAAGCTGGAGCCGAAGCATGACCATCACCTCAAGCGCCATACGTGGCCGCACTGATCTCTGCACCGCGATCGAAAACGAACTGAGCGGACTGATCGGCAAGCGGGCCAGCGCAGCGACCGCCTATGGCCCGGACTTCGCCAGGCTGTGGGCGCTCGCCGGCCAGAACGTCCTCGGTGGCAAGTTCGTCCGGCCACTGCTGCTCATGGAAACGTACGACGCACTCTGCCAGCAGCATCAACAGTACGGCTCTGCAGACTCACGACAGCGCGAGAACGCTATCAGTATCGCCGCCGCCGTTGAGCTCCTGCACTACGCCTTCCTGCTGCACGATGACGTGATCGACGGCGACCTCGTCCGACGCGGGCACCCCAACCTGATCGGCTCCCTCCTCGCGGAAGCCTCCACAAGCGCCCGTACGGACGGACGTGACGGCGCTGACGGCGCTCATGGAATTCACGCCGGGAGCCCCCTCCACTGGGCCCAAACCTGCGGAATACTCATGGGCGACATGCTCCTCGCGGCTACGCACCAGTCCTTTGCCCGGGCGAACCTCCCTCACGAGCTTCGCCTGCGGCTCCTCGATCTCCTGGAACACACCATCAACGAGACAGTGGCCGGCGAACAACTGGATGTGGGCCTCGGTGACGGCGTCATTGCCCCGGACCTCCAGACCATCCTGGTGATGTGCGGCTACAAAACAGCCACTTACACCTTCGAGCTTCCGCTGCGTGCCGCCGCCACGCTGGCTGGTGCCGACTTCGCCGTCGAGAATTCGCTCGCAACGGCCGGCCGGCACCTGGGGCTCGCCTTCCAACTTCAAGACGACCTCCTGTCAACTTTCGGGGATCCTCGCCGCCACGGCAAGGATCCCTTTTCTGACCTCCGCGAGGGCAAGGAGACGGCCATCATCGCCCATGCTCGGACTACGCACGCTTGGCCGGACATCGAGCCCTTCTTCGGAATGCCTGAGCTCAGCGTCGGCGACGGCGAGCATGTCCGCCGGCATCTCAGCGATTGCGGGGCCGAGGCATTCGTCCAAGGCCTTATCGAGGAACAAATGCAGGCATTCAACAGCCAGCTGACCACCACCATCCCGGCAAGCGTACGCAACGTCCTGCTTGACCTCGCGGGACAGCTTGAAGGACGGCAATCATGAGCGTCACAACTGACACCTCGTTTACGCATTTCACCCGGACGGCCGAGCGAGCCGCCAACCAGGTCATCTCCGCATACTCCACGTCGTTCGGCTTGGCATGCAGGCTGCTGGGATCCAGACACCGCCAGCACGTCCGCAACATCTACGCCCTGGTACGGGTTGCCGACGAACTCGTGGACGGCGTAACGGCGGAGGCCGGCCTGAGCTACCAGGAACAGTGCGACGCCCTCACCCACTTCATTGACGAGACGCACAGGGCCGTCAAACTCGGCTACAGCAGCGACCTCATCATCCACGCATTCGCCCAGACGGCCCGAACCGCCGGCATCGACGACTCGCTCATCGACCCGTTCTTTGACTCCATGCGCATGGACCTCGGCGAGCGCACTTACTTTCTTGAGCGAAATGCGTCGTCGGTCCCAACACAGCCGACGCCCCTCCGTTTCGACGCCGATGCCCACGACGGCTACGTCCACGGTTCCGCCGAAGTGGTGGGGCTGATGTGCCTGCGCGTCTTCATGCGGGATGAGAACATCGACGACGGCGACGCTGCGGCTTTGGAGCACGGCGCAAGCAGGTTGGGCGCTGCTTTCCAGAACATCAATTTCCTCCGGGATCTTGCGGACGACACCACCCGGCTGGGCCGCAGCTACCTTGGCACCTCAGATCATCTCGAGGACCGCGACCGCATGGGCTGGGTCAGCACCATTCGGGCGCAGCTAGCCGACGCCAACGCCGTCATCCCCATGCTTCCGCACGACGCCAGGGCCGCTGTCCGGAGCGCGCTGGCACTGTTCCAAGCTCTCACGGACAGAATCGAACAGACCACGGTGGACGAGCTCTATCGCTCCCGGGTCCGTGTACCGGATGCCGTGAAAGCCGGGCTCGCCGCCCGCGCTGTCGCCTCTACTTGGATGGAGTTGCACCGATGACCCGGACAGTAGTGATCGGCGGTGGTATCGCCGGGCTTGCCACTGCGGCACTCCTCGCCCACGAAGGACACGAGGTCCAGCTCCTCGAACAGCGTGATCGGGTGGGCGGCCGTGCCGGGAGCCTCGAGCGGGACGGGTTCCGCTGGGATACCGGCCCTTCCTGGTACCTGATGCCCGGCGTCTTCGACCACTTCTTCAATCTGCTTGGCACCAGCACCGCCGAACAGTTGGACCTTCGCACGCTCAGCCCTGCGTACCGCATCTTCAGCGAACCAAACCACGACGGCGTGCGGCCGGAGCCGCTGACCGTCCCGTTTGGCAGCGACCAGGTTTTGGAGACTTTCGAGCGAGTTGAGCCCGGCAGCTCCAAGCAGCTCAGGTCCTACCTCGCTTCGGCGCGCCACACTACGGAAATGGCTGAAAGGTTCTTCCTCTACAACCCGTTCACCAAGCTCCAGGCGCTGCTTCAACCGCAGGTTGTGCGCAGCCTTCCCAAGCTCGCGCAGCTGCTTCTGACACCCCTTGATAAATACGTTTCCCAGCGATTCCGGCATCCGGTGCTCCGACAGGTTCTTGGCTACCCGGCGGTTTTCCTGGGTACCAGCCCTTCTTCGGCTCCAGCGATGTACCACTTGATGAGCGCCCTGGACTTAGGTGACGGCGTGCAGTACCCAATGGGCGGCTTTTGGGCCCTCGTGGAGCGCCTCGAAGCACTGGCGCTCGACGCCGGGGTCAGGATCCACACGGGCGCGGAAGCCCTCAAGATCACCACCCGCGAAGCCACGCACACCAAGAAACTGGGGCGCTTTGACGGCCTGAACCTTCCCGCTGGCCTCACCGGCAAGGACAGCCGGGAAGTCACCGGCGTTAAGTGGCGCGACAACTCCGGGGCAGAGCACTACAGCGTTGCCGACCAAGTGGTCTCCGGCGCCGACCTGTACCACACCGAAACCCAGCTCTTGGGCGTTAGGGACCGGAGCTACAACAAAAAATACTGGCAGAGCCGCACCAGTGGGCCCGGAGCTGTGCTGGTGATGTTGGGGGTGAAGGGTTCGCTGCCGGACCTCCCTCACCACTCCTTGTTCTTCACCCGGGATTGGGAGGCAAACTTCACCTCAATCTTCGGTGAAGAACCCAGCATTCCTGATCCCGCGTCCATTTACGTTTGCAAACCCAGTGCTACCGACGCCAGTGTCGCACCACAGCACCACGAGAACCTTTTCGTCCTGGTTCCCATCCCCGCCGACCCATCCCTGGGAGCGGGTGGACCCGATGGCAGCGGCGATGTGCTGATCGAGCGGACTGCCGACGCCGCAATCGACCAGATCGCCCAGTGGGCCAACATTCCGGATCTCCGCGAACGCGTGGTGGTCCGGCACACCATCGGACCGGCCGACTTCGCACGAGACTACAACTCTTGGCGGGGCGGCATGCTTGGCCCCGCACACACCCTCCGGCAAAGCGCGATGTTCCGGGCCCAGAACTCGTCCAAACGTGTTCGCGGCCTCTACTACGCGGGCGCCACCACTGCACCGGGCGTTGGTGTGCCCATGTGCCTCATCAGTGCCGAGCTGGTGTTGAAGCGAATCCGCGGCGATCACAGCACCGGCCCTACCACTGTGAGGCCTGTAGCTAGCAGGATTGGCTGATGGGCGTTCTCTACTTGGTCTCGTTGCTGCTGGGCATCACCTGCATGCTCCTGCTCGACCACCGCTTCCGCCTGTTCTTCTGGCGGGATGCCAAAGCAGCGGCAATCGTGACCGCCGTCGGGCTCGTGTTCCTTCTCGCGTGGGACCTGGCCGGAATCCGGTTGGGGATCTTCCTGCGCGGGGAAGGCACCATCGCCACCGGGTTGTTGCTCGCACCGGAGCTGCCCATCGAAGAACCCGTGTTCCTGATTTTCCTGGTGCTGTGCACGATGGTCCTGTACACAGGTGCGCGGCGGCTGCTTGATCGGATCTCCCTGAGGCTGGCAGAGCGGGAGCGTGAGAACGTATGACGTATCTATGGCTCGCGCTCGCCTTCATCGCCGCGGCAGCCGTTGCCGGCGTGCTCTTCGCTCGTCATGGCGCCTGGCGCGGAGAGGCTGGCAAGCATTGGAAAGCCGTAGGACTCGCGTTCGCGGCCCTGGCCGTCCTCACAGCTGTTTTCGATTCCGTCATGATCGGCATGGAACTCTTCCACTACGACGCTTCGCACATCCTCGGCGTCAAAATTGGCTTGGCCCCCATCGAGGATTTCGCTTATCCGCTGGCGGGTGTCGTGGCGTTGCCTGGCCTGTGGATGTGGCTGACGCGCAAGCGTAAAGACTCCAGTTCATCCAACCTCAAAGGCCTCGTCCCCCAGGCCCTGCTGGCGTCACGTCCGGTCAGTTGGATCAACACTGCCTACCCCTTTGCCGCGGCCATGCTCTTGACCACCCGCGAAGTCGACTGGGTGTTGATCGTGGGGACCTTTTACTTCCTGATCCCGTACAACCTGGCCATGTACGGCATCAATGACGTCTTTGATTATGAATCGGATCTCAAGAATCCACGCAAGGGCGGCATCGAAGGCGCGCTCCTCCAGCCTCATCTTCACCGGCCCATGCTGTGGCTCGCGGCGATCACCAACATTCCGTTCCTACTGGTACTGGCGTTCGCAGGTGGGCCTGCCGCATGGCTCAGCCTGGCCGTAAGTTCATTCGCAGTGGTGGCTTACTCGGTCGCCGGACTTCGCTTCAAGGAACGCCCCGTCTTGGACTCGCTGACGTCGAGCACGCACTTCGTCAGCCCCGCCGTCGTCGGCTTGGCCTTAGCCGGTGCCAACGTGACGTCCGGACTGGTCATCCTGCTTGCTGCTTTCTTCCTGTGGGGAATGGCCGCACACGCCTTCGGCGCCGTCCAGGACATCGAACCCGACCGGCAAGCCGGCATTGGCTCCATAGCAACCGTCATCGGTGGCCGCCGGACGGTGAGGCTCGCCGTCGGACTTTGGCTTGTTGCCGGCGCCGCGATGCTCGCTACGCCCTGGCCCGGGCCGCTCGCGGCTGTCATAGCCATCCCGTACATCGTCAACTGCGCCCCTTACTGGAACGTCACGGATACGACGGCGGCACGCACCAATGTGGCATGGCGACGGTTCATCTGGCTCAACTACGGTTCAGGATTCCTGGTGACGCTCATTTTTATCCTGCAGTGGAGCCTC
Organism: Paenarthrobacter sp.; assembly: GCA_031179305.1. Classification (GTDB taxonomy): domain Bacteria; phylum Actinomycetota; class Actinomycetes; order Actinomycetales; family Micrococcaceae; genus Arthrobacter. Next base: position 45,494 of record JAPSHX010000004.1, read on the forward strand.
ACGTCATGAAGGCGGTGTCTGTTCGGGGGCCTCAGGTTTTGCAGGATCTTCATCGATCGTGTCCAGTGCTTCGCGCATGTGCTGCAGGAAGTTCACCACCACCTGCGACTCGTCAGGGCTCAAGGCGCACGCTGCGTCCAGCATCCGGCGGTGCATTCCGCCCAAGGTGTGCCGCACTTCCTGGTCCGAACCCGGAGTGGCCTTCAGGATCAACGCCCGACGATCGGTGGGGTGGGGTTCGCGGCGTATGTGGCCGGACTCCACCAAACGGTCGATCAGGGTGGTCATGGACGCCGACGTTATACCGAGTTTGTCGCCCAAATCCTTCGGCTTCATCACTTTGCCCGCGGCCTCGGCTTCGAAGAGGTAGCGCAGAGCCAGCAGATCCTTCTCGCCCATTCCCATGGACGAGCGGGTCCTGCGCCGCATCGCTTGCTCGGAGGCGCGGTAATCCCGCAAGGCGTTCAGGACATCAATGGCTATGGCCTTCTGGCCTGGGTCTTTCCCGTACCAATAGCCTTTTGCGTGGCCTTCCGAGTCCATCCCATATTCCTTCGATAAGCGTAAAGCTCGTTTCACTAGCATTTTGATACTAGGTCACGTACCTCGTGAATGCATGACACCGCACATCCCACAAGGAAAGAGGCTCAGCATATGGCGAACAAAAGCTCAGACCTTATCCGGCAGATCACGGTCACCGTGAGCTTGGCGGTCTGCATCGTTGGCTCGATGATCGGCGTTGGCGTCTTCGGCGGGACGCCTATCGCGCAGGCGGCTGGCGGCGCTTTGGCCGCCGATTCGACCCTTTTGGCTCCCGCGACCCCGGCTTTCTCCATCTGGTCTGTGGTTTACACCGGACTTGCCGCGTTCACAGTATGGCAATGGTTACCGTCCCAGCGTTCCAGTATCCGGCAGCGGTCGCTGGGCTGGATAGTTGCCACATCCATGATCCTTAATGCGGCATGGATCTTGTCCGTGCAGGCTGGCTGGCTCTTGCTTAGCGTCCTGGTGATCCTGGCGTTGCTGATGACCCTTGTGCTGGCTTTCCTGCGCTACAGCCAGAGCCCGGCCGGCTCATGGGTTGAGGCTGTTGTTGTTGATGGAACCCTGGGGTTGTACTTGGGCTGGACCAGCGTGGCCGTGTGCGCCAACATCGCTGCTGCCTTGAAAGCCTCTGGGTTTGGGGGGTTCGGGCTCCGTCCCGAAATCTGGTCCGTCGCCGTTCTGGTGGTGGTTGCCGTCGTGGGCGTTGCCTTGGCAATCAAGGGCCACGGGCGCCTCGCCCTGGCAGCCGCCATCGCGTGGGGCCTCGTGTGGATTACGGTCGGCCGCAGCGTCGACGCACCCGAGTCATTCCCGACGGCGATCGCAGCGGCTGTCGCTGCTGCCCTGGTGCTTGGTGCTGCAATCACAGTGCGGACGCGGGCGGTGCTGGCGGGTCGCTAGCGCTTGTCCGCTGGATTCAGGGCTGGTTGGTTTTCCACATAGGAGGATTGCGGTCTTATTGCGCTCTCTGCTGCCTGGAAGAGTGGGGGCATGGAGCAAATGCGGGAGGGCGAGGCAATTGATGCAGTCGTGCTTCGTCGCGCTCCGGTGGGCTTTCCGGATGGGCCCCGGGTTTCGGATGTCCTCTCGCTCCTGAGCGCTGTCCGCTTGGCCGCCGATAGTGCCGGGCTGATCGACCAAATCCGCGGGCTGGAGAACCTGAAATCGGCGATTGTGGCCCTGCAGGCCCGGGCGGCTGTTGCTTTCGATCTCGCCCAGTGCCGGGAGCAGGAAGCAGCCGGCCTTCCTGCGTCCGAGCGTGGCAGCGGGTCGGGTGCCCAGGTCGCGTTGGCCCGGCGGGAATCACCCAACCGTGGTTCGCGCTTGCTCGGACTCGCGCAGGCGTTGGTGACGGAGATGCCACACACCATGGCTGCGTTGGAATCGGGCCAGTTGAACGAATGGCGGGCCACGCTGCTGGTGAAAGAGACCGCGTGCCTCTCTGTTGAGGACCGCTGTGCAGTGGATGAGGAGCTCGCCGCAGATACCGGAACGTTCGACGGGGCAGGTGATCGGGCAATCACTGCCGCCGCCAAAGCCGCCGCCTACCGCCGGGATCCCCGGTCGGTGGCCGGGCGTGCCAGCCGTGCCGCAGCCGAGCGGACCGTGAGCCTGCGCCCTGCTCCTGACGCGATGACGTACCTGACCGCCCTGCTTCCCGTGGCCCAAGGCGTGGCTGTTTACGCGGCTCTCTGCCGGACTGCTGATTCGGCCCGTTCCAGAGGGGACGCAGAATCCCGCGGTCAGGTCATGGCCGACACCCTGGTCGAACGCATCACCGGCACGCCCGGCGGGATTTCAGGGATCAACCTGGACCTCGTCATGACCGACCGCACCCTCTTCCAAGGCGACAGCGAACCAGTCCGGCTTCAGGGCTACGGAATCGTCCCCGCAGAATGGGCCAGAGAACTCCTTAGTGAAGACCAAACCGGCCCGGATCACTCGACAACACCGGATACAGAGCTCGCTGTGTGGCTTCGCCGGCTCTACACCGCACCCGCCACGGGCGAGCTCCTGAGCATGGACTCTAAAGCCCGGCTCTTCCCACCACGACTCAGACGCTTTATAGAGATCCGCGACGACATCTGCCGCACCCCTTACTGCGACGCGCCCATCAGGCACATCGATCACATCGTCCCGTGGCACTCAGGCGGAACCACCACCCTGAATAACGCAGCAGGGCTGTGCGAAGCCTGCAACCACACCAAAGAAAACCCCGGCTGGAAGAGTAAGCCGCTTGCCGAAGATGTGCACACCATTGAAGTCCGCACTCCCAGCGGTCACCGCTACCGGTCCAGACCCCCGCCCCTACCAGGACATCAGGCTGGACCAACAAAAGGCCCCAGCGAAGCCATCGGCCGGAGAAGCGATTGAGCTTGTTGAGAGTAGCTTGGATTCGTAGGAAATGCCGGCATTGATTCTGGGTATCGTTGCCGCCGAAGTGCTCTTCACGACATACACCCGGCCCCGCTACTGTGCGCAGGCGTCCTTGAGGGCCTGAACCGACTCGGCCGGGACCTCGTCTCCGGCTTCCGCGATCCGGTTCAACGGGGTCGTGATTTCAGCGGGAACGCCTGCAGCACCGGCGGCCGAGACCAAGCCCGCAAGCAGTTGCTTGTCCTGAACGCTGACCAAGCCGTCCTGGACTACAGCGCAGGCTTGCTTGGTCACTTCATCGGCGGCGGCCGTCGCCACCTTCGACGCGGCGTCGCTGGCTGCACTTGTAGCTGTTTCCTCCACGGCTCCGCAGCCAACGAGCAGCAACAATAGGGGGACGGCGGTCAGGGCGGCAAGGCGGCGGGTCATGACTCCAGCCTAGCAATCCGGGTTAGTCAGCAATCTGCGCACGCCGACGACGGCGGTTAACTCGCGTAACGATTGACATGACATAACTCACATTCTGTAAGCTAGTTTCATAGTCACGCAGTCGGCTTCCTTCGCACTCTTCAGGGAGGTCCGCTTTGGCCCCCAATTCCCTCAAGTCAGAGATTCTTCTGGCCCATGGGGTCGCACCTTCAGCGGCCAGCGTTGCTCGACGAAGAGCAGCCGCAAACCATGGAAGCCATGGCGTGTCCAACAAACCCGATGCCCTTCTTGGAGCAATAGCCGTCAGGCAGTTGTTTCACCGCTGGCCTTTAGTGCCATCACGCGAACTGGAACGGATCCGCCACGTGCTCCTGCACTGCGACCAGCTGGGCTCCCCCGACACGCACCACCTGTCAGAGCCGGCGCAAGCGCTGTTGGAACTGATCAACTGCGAGTTGGAACGGCGTCAAAACGCCGCAGCTCCGCAAGGGACACCCGGGGCAAAGGCACCCGCAGGCGTCCCGGAACGGGGCGCCGCATAGATGGCTGGCCACTTTGAGTTGTTCGAAGAATCCGGAGGTGATTGCCGGGTTCGACTCGTCGATGGCGACGGGACGGAACTCGCTCTCTCCATCTGTTTCAACGACAAGGACTCGGCAGCCAAGGCCATCTACTCGTTACGGGAGATCGCGGCGAGTGGCCTGATAGAGGACCACACGTCGCGGGCATCCTGAGCAGCGCCGCGGCACCGGCGACTTAGCGGATGATCGGAAGGCCCGCCGTCGGGAAGACGCTGGGGAAGATCGACGGCGGCGGGACGGGTACGGTGTCCAGCGGCAGAGTCACGGATTCCGCGCCAACAGTGACGTCGTAACCCCGCACATCAATCCGCAGCGGCTCGTCACTGTAATCCGGCCCGGATACGAGCGTCAGGGCAATGGAACCCTGTGACAGATCCACGGCCAGCAGGCGTCCCTGCACTTTGAGCCGGAAGGACAGGCCGTCCCACTCCGAGGGCAGGCGAGGATCAAAGCGCAGCACCTCGCCCTGGTCCCGCATTCCTGCGAAACCGCACACCAAGGAGCTCCAGATGCCGCCAGTGGAGGCGATGTGGACGCCGTCGATGGTGTTGCCATGGGAGTTGTCGAGGTCAATGAACAGTGCCTCGGTGAAGTGCTTCAGTGCAACGTCTCCGTACCCAACCTCGGCCGCCATGATGCCCTGCACACAGGCGGATAGGGTGGAGTCGCCGGTGGTGATGGGATCGTAGAAGTCGAAAGCGCGCTGCTTTTCCTCGGCCGTGAAATCCTGCCACTGCAGGAACATGGCCAGCACGGTGTCAGCCTGCTTGAGGACCTGGTGCCGGTAGATCACCAAAGGGTGGAAGTTCAGCAGCAACGGGTACTTGGACTTGGGTGTGTTCCAGTCCCACGGCTCCAGCGTCATGAAGTCGTTGTCCTGGCTGAAGACCTCCAGGTGAGGGTCGTAGGGTAGCGACATCCGCTCGGCCGCCTGCCGCCACACCATGCGCTCGGTTTCGGCAATCCCTTCATGCTCCAGCGCGGCGGCTGCCCGCAGATTGAAGCGCGCCATGACGTTGGTGTACAAGTTGTCGTTAACCACCGCCGTGTACTCATCCGGGCCGGTGACGCCGTGGATGTGGAACATTCCGTCCTTGCCGAAGAAGCCCAGCGAGGCCCACATTCGTGCTGTCTCAATCAGCAGGTCGGCACCGAGTTCGCCGCTGAAGGTGTCATCGCCGCTGGCCCACTGGTATCGGTTGGCTGCGAAGGCGATGGCCGCGGCAATGTGGAACTGGGCAGTACCGGCTGCGTAGTAGGCGCTGGCTTCGAGGCCGTTGATGGTCCGCCACGGGAAAAGAGCACCGTCCACGCTGAGTTCCTTGGCTCGGACGCGCGCATCCGGCAGCATCGCATGCCGGGACTCCAGCACCTTCCGTGCACCGCAAGGATTGGTGTAGGTCAGGTATGGCAGGAGGTAGACCTCCTGGTCCCAGAAGTAGTGGCCCTCGTAGCCGGAACCACTTACCCCCTTTGCCGGAATACCCGCAACTCCCGCCCGGGCAGTGGCCTGCGCCAGCTGGAACAACCCCCACCGCACGGCCTGCTGCATCTCTGGCTGACCTCCGATTGAGATGTCCGCCGTGGTCCAGTATTCGTCGTAGTGGGCCTTGCTCTGGGCCAGGATGTCTGAGAAGGACACCAGGTTCGCTTCGGCTTCGGCCGTAAGGCTTTCACCACGGTCTTCAGCGTCGGAGGAGCCGGCAACCACGTAACTGACCGACTTCTCCAAACGGAAAGTGTCGCCGTCGTGAATGGCCAAAACGTAGCGGACGGACGATTCGTCCTCCGCCACCAAGGTCTCGAACGGCTGGCCTTCAGCCGAAATCCAATGGTCCACGGCCATGGCGACGCGCTGGCGGGACTCGGACGTTTCCCATGCCAGCCGAAGCGAGCCGTCCGCGCCTTGGAGGTGCAGCGGCAGCAGGACCCGGCCAGCGTGCCGGCCCGAGCGACGGGGGTCGTGGACCGAGTGGTCCTCAACAGGTTGGTCCTGGCGGTTGACGACGCCGGAGGTGATGTCCGCGGATACGTCGCGGTCAGCTGTCAGCGACAGTTCCAGGCCCAGACACCCGCGGGAGTCGAAGCCTACAGCGCGACGCTCCACCGTGGTGACGGTAGCGCCCGAACGGCAGGCCCAGGTGATGCTTTCCTCGTAGACGCCTGTGGAAAAGTCCACGCTTCGGCGATAGTCCAGCACCGTGGATTCGGCCAGGCTCAGGGCCTCGCCGTCAATAGAGACGGTGAAGTTGTTCGCGTCCGGCACATAGACAATCCGCTGGCCGGTCCGGGCAAAACCATAAGCATTCTCGGCGTGCTTGATGTCCCAAATCTCATGGAAGCCGTTGACGAACGTGCCAGGAAGTTCGCCGTCCCCGGCCGTTGAATGCGAGCCACGAATACCAAGGTGGCCGTTGCCAAGCGCGAACAGCGTCTCCAGCGTTCCCTCGTCACCGGGGACGTGGATATTCTCCACGAGCTTCCAGGGCTCGCAGGGGAAGCGAAGCCGATCGGAGCTGATGAGTGCCATGGGCTGTTGAAGTCCTTCGAAAAAGTAGGGTCAGAGAAGATCGTTGAGGTCGTCCACCACCAGCGTGGCGCCGGCGTCGAGCAAGGTTTTTCGGCCTGCCCCGCGGTCCACGCCGATTACGGCGTAAAAGGGTGCACCCGCGCCGGCCTGGACGCCTGACACTGCGTCCTCAACCACGATGCATTCCTCCACAGGCACGCCCAGCAGGCTTGCTCCATAGACGTAGGTGGCCGGGTCCGGCTTGCCGGGAAGTCCGACGCCGGCAGCAACCTGACCGTCGACGACCACCTCAAAGTGGTGGTCGAGCCCGGCGGCCTTCAGAACCGCAGGCGCGTTTCTCGAGGAGGACACCACCGCCACCTTGAGACCCAGTTCCACTGCGGCGTTGATGAACTTGACCGAGCCCTCATACGGCTCAACGCCGCGGGAGTTCACGATCTCGTTGAAAATCGCGTTCTTGCGGTTGCCCAGGCCCTGCACGGTCTCGTTGTCCGGGTGGTCATGAACCGGGCCTTCGGGCAGCGTAATGCCGCGGGATGTCAGGAAATCACGGACGCCGTCGAAGCGAGGCTTGCCATCGATGTGATCGAAGTAGTCGCTCTCCTGGTAGCCCTGGGGGTGGCCCGTTGCGGCCAGGTAGCCGTCGAAAAGTTCCTGCCACGCCTGCTCATGCACCACGGCAGTGGGCGTCAGCACGCCGTCGAGGTCGAACAACATCGCTGAGGCGCCAGTCCAGGCGTTACGAAGATCAGTCATGTGCATTGTTCCGTTCAGCGCTTGTGGCGCGTGGTCTTGCGTTCGATGAGCTTGGTATCGAGCAGGTGGTTGGAGGGTTGATGGGGGTTTTCAGTATTCAGCGGGCGTTCACACAACAGATTCGCTGCGAAGGCACGTTGGTCGGCGACGGTTGCGCCACGGTGCTCAGGCCAAGGAACCAGCTCATGGGGGATCGCCCAGGCCGATCACGGACAGGTTCTTGGAGGTGATCATCCAGCGCACGCTTGAAGCCACGGAACCGTGGAGTCTCGGTCACAACGGAGTGTTCATTGCTCGAGAGGACGGCCAAGTCCCAATGGCCCAGCCCCAGCAGGTGTTGGGTAGCCTGCCAGGCTGCGTGTTCGTCATCGATACCTATATTGTCCCACGGAACATTTCGCATGCCCACGCTGGACTTGGTGCGGAGGTTCTGAGTCCTAACCATGAAAGACGGCCTTAACCCTTTCCATCCTCGTCTGACGCCTTGTCGTGAGCCCGGACGGGGACACAGCCAAAAGTGTAAGCGCTTACAATTTTGTCATTCAATAGAGTGCAGTCGAATCCGATATTGTGACGCGAATCTCGCGGAATGCTTGATTCCGAGGCCTGGATGCCTTCTAATCCTTGGGGCTTAACCCAGGACGTAGTACTTCAGGAACGCGCTCACATCCACCAATTCGGGAGGTTCGATCCTATGTCCCATCCCCGGATAGGTCCGCGCCGTCAGTGCCACGTTGGCGTTCAACCACTCCTCGGTGTGGGCTATGGCGTATTCATTGATCACGGGATCAGCCTTGTCCCGCCCCCAGAAGAAGGGTGGCGGAGCATCGAAGGACTCACTCAGTGCCAGGAGATCGTTGTCCAGGACGAACCCGGACAGGCCGACGGTTGCCTTAAAGACGTTGGGCCGCAGACGGAGGAGCGTGCTGGCCATGGCCATACCCTGCGAATAGCCCAGCAAGCTGACGCTGCTGTGGTGGTCCTTGACGGAGTTGATCCAGTTGAACACGGAGTTGGTGGACGCAATGACGTCGGCGAAGTCGTTGGTCAGGAAGTAATCCAGCAGGAACCAGCCGTAGTGGTCACCAATGATCTTGGGGCCGCGAAGTGCCGCGCAAGTGAACTCGCCGGGAAGGTGCGGAAATAGGTCAACCATACGCTGCTCGCTGGTGCCATACCCGTGCATCATCACCAGCAACGGCGTGCCCTTGCGCTGGTTTTCGGGCTTCGACCACACCACTGATTCCATGGGGACGAGCCTAGTAGACTGTGCCCATGACTCCGCAGGACCTGGCCAACCTGGCCCATCTGCGGCGCGCCCGCGACTTCATCGATCGCGAATACGCGCGTCCCCTGGACGTGCCCACCATGGCAGCCGGCGCACTGATGTCCCCCGCGCATTTCTCCCGCCAATTCAAGGCCGCCTACGGCGAATCACCTTACAACTACCTCATGACAAGACGGATCGAACGCGCCATGGCCCTGCTCCGGGCGGGAGCAAGCGTTACCGACGCCTGCATGGAGGTGGGCTGTACCTCCCTGGGGTCGTTCAGTAGCCGCTTCACGGAGGTCGTGGGCATCAACCCCAGCGAATACCGCGCCCGGGAGCACCACGCGGTGAAGGCCATGCCCAACTGCATCGCGAAGCAGCACACACGTCCTGAAAGAACCGGGAATAAAAATCTGAGCAGGATTGAAGAAGCATCAGCGTCATAACGGCAATAGCGTGTGATTCATGAACATTTCATTGAAGTACGCACACGTCACAGTCAACGATGTTGATGAGTCGCTCGCCTTCTACCGGGACGCCTTGGGTTTTGACGTTCGGAACGACGTAGGCTCCGACGGACAGCGCTGGGTAACCATCGGCAGCGACGCCCAACCTGATCTTGAGCTGGTCCTTTCGCCGCCGCACGCCGGCCGCTCACAGGCAGACGGCGACGCCATCCAGGAACTCCTCACCAAGGGCGTCATGCCCATGCTTGTGTTCACCACGGATGATCTCGACGCCACTTTCGAAAAGCTACGCGCATCCGGCGCGGAGGTACTCCAGGAACCCATCGACCAGCCGTGGGGCCCGCGCGACTGCGCCTTCCGCGACCCCTCGGGCAACATGATCCGTATCAATCAGGGCTAACTGTCAGAGACTAATCAAGCCGGCATCCGACCGTTCGCCGTCCTGATGCGTGGAGGTGATTGCGGCTGTTACGACGTCGGACAGCCGCAACCGCCGGCTATATGCTTGCCGCTGCAGTCGCTCGCCCGTTCCGCGCCGAAGGATGTTCGCCACTCCGGACCGCGCGAGAGCGAGGTCCCCTGACTCGGTCAGGGCACGGCGGATGTGCCGGAGCAGGGCGCCGGCCACATCAGCGGCAGCAAATGGCGCCTGCTCCAGCGGGTGCAGCAACTGGTCGTTGACGCCGAAACGGCTTGCTTTCCAGTTGGCCATGCGGATCACCGGCGTCAAAGTGCTCGACGGCGGTTCCCCCTTGCGCCATTCGCTTGCCGACGTTTCCACAAGGGCACGTGCGAGGACCGCAATGGTGAGGGCGTCTTCGGCGTAGAGACAGACGTCGGCAATCCGAAGTTCCACCGTCGGGTGTCCCCTGGACAGGCGGGCGTCGAAGTAGATCATGCCCTCGTCCAGCGGTACTCCGGTGCCGAGCAGCTCTGAAAGCACTGCCCGGTAGCCGTCCGCCGTGCCGAAAACATCCATGGGACCCGCGGTGGGCCATCTGTTCCAAATCTGCGTGCGGTAACTGGCGAACCCTGTGTCAGCGCCCATCCAGTACGGGGAGTTGGCGCTGAGCGCCAAGAGGACCGGCAACCAATGGCGCATCCGGTCCAGGACTGCAACGCCCTCCTCCGGCGACTCAATGGACACGTGGACGTGGAAGCCGCAGGTGAGTTGCTCACGGGAAATCAAGCCAAATTCCGTGCCCATGGTTGCGTAGCGCTGATTGCCCGTGGTGGGTGTGGCATGGAAGACCGGCGGGGTGGCCAGCGCGGCAACCCGCGCCCCGACAACCCGGGCAGCGGAGTCGGCCAACGCCCGACCGGCCCGGATCTCGGTCCCAAGTTCCCTGGCGGTCCGGCAGGGCTGCGAGTTGACTTCGATCTGTTCCTGTTTGAACTCCGACTTCAGCGAGGGTTCGTTGGGGTTTGGGTCCTGCCCCTCTGCGGAGGCCACATCCAGGATGTCGGCTGCCAATGCCAAGGGCATGCCGTCCACGGGATCGGCAATCAGGAGTTCCTCCTCCACACCAAACGTGCGCATAGCCACCCTCCCCATGATGAGTTATTTAAAGGCGGCGGTTATCCAACGTGGCGGGGGACCTCCATTTGGAAACCGCAGCGGCAGTGGAGCACCTGCGTCTGCAGGTACACCTCAAGGAGGCTGGGACTCTCCGAATCGTCAGTGGTCCGGGGTGCCTCGATGACGCGTTCCGTGGGGCGTCCCAAGGTCATGGGATCACCGCAATGGGTGCAGCTGAACCAAAGACCCGCTGCGGAAGTGGAAAGAAATTCACTCTGGATGGCGGGTACCAAGGCGTCCAGACGGACTGCGTGGGCGTAAAACGTATCGCATTCGCTACAGGTGTAGCTGACTTCGACGATCTCCGACTGGGTCGGTGTTGCTTCCACAACCGTCTCTACGAATATGTATGAATCAGTATTGCAAACGGTGCACCACGGACGTACTCCAGTATCAACAGTTGCAGGCGCCCGCCCCTGTGCAGGCTTAGGGGCGGGAATCGGGGATCCAAGCGTCATTGCCATTCTCCTTTTGTTCCTTCACGGAGCCTGCATGGAGACACGCTGTGAGCCGGCCGAAAGGGGCCACGGCTAAAAGGTGCAGTTTTTGGACCATACGGGATGGCTCCAACTCATGAGGCTCCAAGGGCTATCTGCTTAACCCATGTATGAATGTAGTTCACTAGTGGCGCCCGTCACAAGTGAGGGGGTTGCCGCCTACCCTTTGTGCGCGGGCTTTTATGCTTCGAAGTGGGCCACGGGAGCTTCCTTGGCCACGCTCTTGACGAGGGTCTCCGCGACATCCCGCAGTTTCTGGTTTCGGGTACTCGATGCCTTCTTGAGGATTTGAAACGCTTCTTCCTGCGTACAGCGGTTTTGACCCATGATGATTCCACTGGCCAGGTCGATCACCGTACGAGTCTGCATGGCTTCCTGCAGATCGTCAGCGTGCTGCTGCTTCACACCAATCCGTACAGCAAGCCGCAGCGAGCGCTCGGCCTGGCTTGCGTACAGTTCGCAATTACGGATGGTGGCGTCATCAAATGCGTGGGCTTGCGGCGCGAAGAAGTTCAGGGCTGCCGTGGCTCCTTCATCCAGTTCCAGAGGCACGCAGAGCGCCGAAAGATGCCCTCGCTCGGCGATGACGCTGCAGTATTCCGACCACCTTTCCTCGATTGAGGTGTCAGGAACATGCTGGGTCCCATGGCTGCGCATCGCCTCCAGGCAAGGACCATCACCGTACGCCTGCTGAACTTCATCGATCAGCCTGGCTTCATGGGTGTTTCCAGCTACCGTGGCAGTGCGGCGGCGCCGGCTGAGAGTGATGCCGCAGAGCACATCCATGCCAACAGCCTGGGACACGGCAGAAGCCGAAAAAACCGCGAGCTCATGCAGAAACCCGCCCACATCTTCGCTGTCTATCACCAGGTCCTGCAACTGCTCGGGCACCGAAACATCGTCGGGCGCGGAGACAGCATCCGGCGCCGCGAAATCAACGTTTATTTCGTCCATGCCTCATTTTACTGTCGCCCAAGCCCAACTCGTCACCCGCCCGGCAATGGAAACAGAATCCTTGCATCTGGCGTGCACCTATGTGCACAATCGACCTATAGTCCACATCACAGGACTCAGGCTTTCCAGCTCATGCAGACGGGCGCCCCGCATTTTTTGATGCAGAGGTACAGACCCATGCCGGCTCAGCCAGCGTCCAGAGTCCCGGACGAAGCACATCAACCACCAGATGAACCGCTTTGGTGCTCTCGCTGCAATACGGACCAGCACCTTCTGGTGAACTCGATTCAGTCGCACTACCCACCCGCGCCCAACATGGTGGAAGTGGTCTACGAGTGCAACGTTTGCAGGTACTCCTACCAACATGTCGCGTCCGTGCGACGCGTGGCCGCGGTCCTGAACCGCCCCGGCATTCCCCAAGGCGTGCTGCAGTTCGGCGGTCAGTACCTCCACTGCGGTGAACCGATGAAAACCAAGAGCTGCGAACTTCGCAGGGTCCAGGCACCTCTGGTGCTGACTCCCGGAGCGCAGCTGCGGATGTACGAGGTACTTATCAATACACGCATCCTCGGGTGCCACTGCGGCTTCCGCATGGAAATCCCGGATTGAGGTTGGGGTCAATGATGAACTACACCAACAATTCCGGAGCTACCGGGAGGGATAGCATGCACGCAGAATCGCAACGAAAAGATCCTTCGACCACAGGTGGAAAGCTGGTGCAAGCCAGCAAGCGCCGCCTTCCGGATCCGCCGGATCCGGACAACCTCCCCATCGACTACCCGGGCTCGGGATGGGATTCCAGCAGGTATCCCTCTACCGTTCCGGGAAACCTTCGGCCGCAGCACTCCACCCGCCGGCAAAGCGCGTGATCATGAGTGAATTCCCGCCGGACCCATCACATCCTGATCCCACCCGCGAGCCAGGGCCCACTCCTGAGCCCGTTCCGTTGCCGGAACCAGGGCCGGCACCCGTGCCGGATCCCACACCCGGGCCTGCCGTGCCTTCGCCACCAAGGCCGGGAGAACCTCCCGCGCCTTTGACGTAGCCCACGCAGGCCGGGCACCCAGGCAGGTTCACTCCACAGACCGGATCCCATATATCCCCCAGTTGGGATCCGAACGAGGGCATGCCGCGCTACAGGGAGCGCGGCATGCCCTTTTCGTATGCCTGGAGGTCTTCCGTCGTCCGCTTTCTCCACCTCATCATCTGTGTTTATGTTGATTTCTATTGACTTACCAACACAAACAAAGATAGAGTCAAGCAATTCCACATCGTTGTGACAGCAGTCACTGATGTGGCTGCAACATAAGCAGCTTGACCGCAATGGAGGGTAAGTGTTCGCCGAAGAACGCCAGCAACTGATCTCCGCACTCGTCGCAGAGCGCGGACGGGTGAGCGTCACTGACCTTGCCGACCGTTTCAGCATCACCACTGAGACAATCCGCCGCGACCTCGCGGCCCTCGAGGTTTCCGGGAACCTGAGGCGCGTTCATGGCGGCGCCGTTCCCTCTGACCTCCTGAGCACACGCGAGGAGAGCATCCTCGAGCGCGCCATCCAGCGGCAGGTGGAAAAACTGCGCATCGCCAACGCAGCACTTGCCCTGATCCCGCAACTCACCACGGGAAGTATCCTGTTGGACGCGGGTTCCACTACGGAAACCCTCGCCGACCTACTGGCCCAGCGCACGCCACCGGCCAACGGAAGTGATGAGCTCGTGGTCATCACGCACGCCATTCCCATCGCCGGCAAGCTCTCCTCCACGCAAGGCATAGCACTCCAAATCCTGGGCGGGCGTGTCCGCGGACTGACGCAGGCCGCCGTCGGGCAGTCAACGGTGGAGGCAGCTCACAAACTTCGCCCGGATATTGCCTTCGTTGGCGCCAACGGCATCCACGCAACTTTCGGGCTCAGCACCCCGGATCCCGAAGAAGCCGCGGTGAAAGCCGCTTTCGTCACGTCAGCCCGCCGCGTGGTGGCCCTGGCCGACTCATCCAAGCTGGACGCCGAAACCCTGGTCCAGTTCGCCACCCTGAAGGATGTTGACACTTTGATTACAGACAGCGAACCGTCCGCGGAACTCACAGCAGCCTTGGCCGACGCCGGGGTCGACGTGGTGATCGCATGATCATCACTTTGACCGCCAACCCCAGCCTGGACCGCACGGTAGAGCTTCCCGGCGCCTTGGCCCGCGGTGAAGTTCAACGTGCGGTGGCCGTCCACCAGGAATCCGGCGGAAAGGGCGTCAACGTCTCACGTGCGCTGGTTGCCTCTGGCCTGGACACCCTGGCAGTCCTTCCGGGCGCCGATTCGGATCCTGTACTTTCAGGGCTGCACGACGGCGGCGTACCGTTCGCGGCGCTGCCCATCGGCCAGGCGTTGCGCAGCAACGTCACGCTCACCGAACCGGACGGTGTCACCACCAAGATCAACGAACCCGGCCCGGAGTTGAGCGGTGAACAGCAGGAAGCCCTGATCGGGCTGCTTCTGGAACGCTCCCGTGGCGCCAGCTGGGTGGTTCTCGCAGGTTCACTCCCACCAGGAGTGCCCGCGGATTTCTACGCCACCATCACTCGTCGACTCCGGTCGAACGCGGACGGAACGGCCGCCCCAAACATCGCCATTGACTCCTCCGGGGCGCCGCTCGCGGCCGCCTTGGTGGGCGATGCCGCAGGAAAGCCGGACCTCCTCAAGCCGAACGCGGAAGAGCTCGCAGAGCTTGCCGCCGCCGCCGGCTTTACCAACGTCTCCACTGCAGACGAACTGGAAGCGGATCCGGCCAAAGCCGCTGAAGCTGCAGCCGCCGTCGTCGCCAGCGGTGTAGGTGCCGTTCTTGCAACACTCGGGTCCAAGGGAGCAGTCCTGGTGACGGCTGAGGGAGCATGGTTCGCCACGCATCCGCCCATCAAAGCCGTCAGCACGGTGGGCGCCGGGGACTCTTCATTGGCCGGCTATTTGTTGGCTGCAACCCAAGGCGGCTCTTCGCAGGACTGCCTTCGTCAAGCCGTGGCACATGGTGCCGCTGCTGCTTCGCTGCCGGGCTCCACTGTCCCGGCAGTCCACCAGACAACCCCCAATGCCGTAACCATCACGGCCCTCCAGAAGGACTCACAGTGACCCAGCTGATCACACCCCAATTGGTCACCCTCGACCAGAACCTGGGCGACTCCCCTGCCGACGTCATCCGCGTCCTGGCTGGCAAAGTTGCAGCCACCGGCCGCGCTTCCGAGGTTGAAGGCCTCTTCGCCGATGCCTACGCCCGCGAGCAAAAGACCGCAACCGGCGTTCCCGGCGGCATCGCTATTCCGCACTGCCGCTCCGCTGCCGTCCAGGAGCCTGCCCTGGCCATGGCGCGCCTGTCCCACAAAGTGGATTTCGGTGCCAAGGACGGCCCCGCTGACCTCATCTTCTTCATCGCAGCCCCGGACGGCGCGGACCAGGAGCACTTGAAGCTGCTCTCCAAGCTGGCCCGTTCGCTGATCAAAAAGGACTTCACGGCGGCCCTGCGTGCGGCAGCCACGGAGCAGGACATTGTGGACCTTGTCGACGGTGCACTGGCCGACAAGCCGGCTGCAGCACCTGCAGGCAGTTTCGCTGCCCCTGCCGAAGCACCCGCTCCCATCGGATCCGGCGCATCGGCTGGACCCAAGCGCATCGTGGCCGTGACCGCTTGCCCCACTGGAATTGCGCACACCTACATGGCTGCCGACTCGTTGGTTGCCGCTGCCAAGGAAATGGGTGTGGACCTTCAGGTCGAAACCCAGGGTTCCTCTGGTGCAAAGCCCCTGGACCCGGCAGTGATCGCAGCAGCTGACGCAGTGATCTTTGCCGTCGACGTGGATGTCCGGGGCAAGGAACGTTTCGCGGGCAAGCCGGTTATCAACGCACCGGTCAAGCGTGGCATTGACGAACCCACCAAGATGGTCCAGGAAGCACTTGCGGCCGCCGACGACCCCCGGGCCCGCCGCGTTCCCCACGCCGGCGCTGAAGAGCAGGCTGAGCGTGCGGAGGAGGAGAAGGGCGAGCACATCGGCCAGAAGCTGAAGCGCGCACTCCTGACCGGCGTCAGCTACATGATTCCTTTCGTAGCCGGTGGCGGCCTGTTGATTGCCTTGGGCTTCCTGCTGGGCGGTTACGACATCACTGAGGTGGCCGACAGGGTGGTGCTGGAGAACAACTTCGGCAACCTGCCTGAAGGTGGGCTTGCCATTTACCTCGGTGCAGTCTTGTTCAAGATTGGGGCCCTGTCCATGGGCTTCCTGGTCCCTGCCTTGGCTGGCTACATCGCCTACGCCATCGCCGACCGCCCAGGTATCGCACCGGGCTTCGTTGCCGGCGCCGTATCAGGGTTCATGGGTGCCGGATTCCTCGGCGGCATCGTAGGCGGTCTCTTGGCCGGCTACGTCGCGCACCTGATCGGGACGTGGCAGGTACCGCGCTGGCTTCGTGGCCTGATGCCTGTTGTCATCATCCCGCTGCTTGCCTCCATCGTCGCCTCGGGCCTGATGTTCCTGGTTCTCGGCGGTCCCATTGCCGGCCTTACCGTAGCTCTGAACAACTGGCTGACCGGCATGAGCGGCGCTTCCGCAGTGGTTCTCGGCATCATCCTCGGCCTCATGATGTGCTTCGACCTTGGCGGCCCCGTCAACAAGGTTGCCTACGCCTTCGCAGTGGCCGGTCTGAGCGCCGGCAGCGCCGACAACCAGGCACCCTGGCTGATCATGGGCACCGTGATGGCTGCGGGTATGGTTCCGCCGCTGGCCATGGCTCTTGCAACAGTCCTGAATAAGAAGCTCTTCAGCCTTGCGGAACGCGAAAACGGCAAGGCCGCCTGGCTGCTGGGCGCATCCTTCATTTCCGAAGGCGCTATCCCCTTTGCCGCAGCAGACCCCCTGCGCGTCATCCCGGCCAGCATGGCGGGTGGCGCCCTGACAGGCGCCCTCTGCATGGCTACCGGGGTCACCTCGCAGGCTCCCCACGGCGGCCTGTTCGTGTTCTTCGCCATCGGTAACCTGCCGATGTTCATCATCGCCATCGTCGCCGGCATGGTGGTCAGCGCCCTGGCCGTTATCGCCCTCAAGCGCTTTGCAGTCAAGAAGCCGGTCGAAACGGAAGCCGTTCCTGCTACTGCCAGCGTCTAGAGCCACCACGGTCTAGACTTCCCACAAAGCAACCCCTCACCACAGCCACCCTTCACAAAGAGGAGTACCAATGCCAGAACGTACAGCCACCATTGCAAGCCGTGTCGGCCTCCACGCCCGCCCGGCAGCGATTTTCGCCGAAGCAGCCGGAGACCTGGATCTCGACGTCACCATCGCACGCCAGGGCGAGCCGGCGGACGACGCCATGGACGCCGCCAGCATTCTGTCCCTGATGAGTCTGGGCGCCTCGCACGGCGACGTTGTGGTGCTGCGTGCCGAAGGTGAAGGTGCAGATGCGGCCCTGGACAGCCTGGTGAAAATCCTCGAAACGGACCACGACGCGTAACAGGGATACGCAAACCCCTCAGCGACACAGATAGAGCCTGCCGACACCCGGATAAGGGTGTCGGCAGGCTCTATCTGTGTCTGTCGCCGTTCAGGAAGGCAGCAACGGCTGCTTCCGTGGGCTTCACTTCCTCCAGTTTGCCCGCTAGGTAGGCCTCGATGATCCTCGGATCGACGTAGGAAGAACGGGCCACGGACGGTGTGTTGCCCAGCAACTCCGAAGCTTCCTTGATGGCCCGCACAATCGCTTGGCGGGGAGTGCCCTTATGGCCTGACTTAATCAGGCAAAGCGCCGCAGCAGCAGTGCCCTTCCACGTTCGGAAATCCTTGGATGTGTAGGCTTCGCCGGCGATACCACGCAAGTACTCATTGATCATGGATGCGTCCACGGACACCCAGGAGCCGTTGGCTTGGTATGCCAACAACCGCTCTTTGCCGGGCCGCTGCGCGAGGGGCTCAAGGAAGGCTGCCAGCCCGGGGTCGTGGATGGATGTGTCCCACAACTGGCCGCTCTTCCCGGGGAACTTCAGGAAGACGTCCTGCCCTTCCACCCTGGCGTGGCGGCATCGAAGCGTGGTGAGCCCGTAAGAGCCGTTCTGCTTCATGTAGACCTCGGAGCCAACGCGAAGCGCACCCAGGTCCACGAGTCGCACTGCAGCAGCGAGGGTCTGTTGCCGGGGGTTGTCTGTGTCCTGCAGGTGGACGGTGACGTTTCGTCGGATTGCCGGCAGGACCAGGCCCAGTTTGGCCGCTCGAAGGAACTTCTCGGTGTCCTTCCGTTCGCGCCACCGAGGATGGTAGATGTACTGGCTGCGCCCTGCGCCATCAACACCGGTGGCCAAAATATGGCCGTGCTCGTAGGGGCTGATCCACACATCGGTCCACGCAGGCGGGATCGCCAGCGCATTAATGCGCTGGCGATCCTCTTTGCTGACCAGGCTCCCGTCGGGATGCCTGTAACTGAACCCTTTTCCTACCTTGCGACGGACGATGCCTGGCTTGGACAGGTCACTGCGCTTAAGCCTGGGCACGGTTCTTCCGCCCTACTCGTGATCAACCGGGCCGGTAACGGCTAGGCCTCGTCCGGATCCGTCACTGCAGCGCCGGCATTCATGATTTCGGCGTTAATCATCCACACCAACTGCTCAAGGCGGGAGATGAACGCGTGAAGCAGGTCCGCCGTCGTGGGGTCTTCCTCGTCCACTTCGTCATGGACGTCGCGCATGGTCTGGACAGCACGCTCCACGCGCTCAGTGACCAGCTTGACCGCGTTCTTGGTGTTTACCAGGCCTGCCGGAAATTCCTCCAGGCGCGTGCCCTTGGCGATGGTTGCGCTGCGCCCGTCGGGCAGGGCATGGAGCGCACGCATACGCTCAGCGGTGTCGTCGGCGAACTGGCGCGTGGCGAGGACCAGCTCGTCCAACTGGAGATGGAGATCGCGGAAGTTCGGTCCCACAATGTTCCAGTGCGCCTGCTTCCCTTGGAGCTGAAGCTCGATGAGGTCGGTCAGGACGATTTGAAGGTTGTCTGCAAGCTGCTGTGACGCTTTCATGTGTTCCTCTCATGGACGTTCATGTGAGCCAAAAACGCGCCGCAGAATGTCTGCGGCCACTGCCCAATCATCAAGTGACGACTGCAATAAGCCTTTCATAAGGATGCTTAGTAGTACAATGAGGAGTGTTACTGTTCACGACCGGCGAACTTCACCACATGGCGAAGGCCGGTACGTGATACACGAAAAGGCACTTTGAGGCCGTGGAACGCCTCCAAGTACCGGCATAACTCAATCGAAGTAAATCGGAATGCATAGTTGGGAATCGGCGATTCATCAAAGATTCCCCCAGAAAGGAACGTGCTGACCATGAATACGCTTCTGATCATTGCTGGTGTAGTAGCAATTGTTCTTCTCTTGGTAGGCGGCTTCACCGAAGCCCTGAGTTGGTTGCTGTGGGTAGGCGTCATCCTCCTCGTCATTGCGGCCATCGGCTGGCTGCTGAGCTTCATGTCGGGTCGCAGGGGACACACGGTTTAACCAGAACCGGACATACCCCACCCGGATTTAGCGGGTAAGCACTAGGCACTTACGGACCGCGAGGGCTGTTCCCACCACTGCAAGTGCGTTGGGAGCAGCCCTCCGGCATCACCCGTCGCCGTCGGCGCCTTCACCGGTCGCCGAAGGTGGCGGGGCCGCATCAGGGTCCCGGGGTGTGGGGAATTCGTCACCAAGGGTGTCAGGGACTCCCTGGGCCGGCCGCTCCGGCGTCTCGCGTTCATCACCCTGGCCAGGCATTTCCTGCTCAGGGGTAGGGGTACCGTAGCCGCCGGGTTCGCTCCCCGGGTCTACGCGGTGTTCGTCCTGGTTCATTGCTTCCTCCTTGGAATTCCGATGAGGCCCCGATAGAAAAGATCGAGGAATGCTGACAGTTCGACCGTAGTCCCGCGCATGGTCGTCGTCCACCAGAACCACAATGGAGGTGCACAGATGGTAGAGCCGGAACAGGCTCCCAGAACCGGTCGCAATGAATCCCTCGAGGAGCGCATGGACCGCAACTGGATGGAACTGATCCAGGAATTGCGGGTACTCCAGACCGGCGTCCAAATTCTGGGCGGGTTCCTCCTAACCCTGCCGTTTCAAGAGCGCTTCGTAGAGCTGGACGACTGGCAACGGAGCCTCTACCTCTTTAACGTGATGGTGGCAGCCCTGACCACCGTCCTCATCGTCCTTCCCGTCAGCGTGCATCGCCGTTTGTTCCGCAGGGGGCTCAAGGCCACACTCGTCTCCACCGCCGACTTCGTGACTAAGTGGGCGCTAGGCGGGGTGGCCCTCCTGATCCTCGGCTCCGCCACCTTGGTATTCGACTTCACCGCCGGCCGGACCGCAGGGATTGTCGCCGCCAGTTTCATCATTCTGGTCCTGCTCCTCCTCGTGGTGGGTACTCCGCTGTGGCTGCACCGCCGCGCCATCCGGAACGGCAACGGCAATGGGGGAAATGCAAGAGAGGTGTAAGCATGCTAAAACCCGCCAAGCACCAGGACACGTCCAGTAAAGACAACAAGCCAGCCCGTCACACTACGAGACAGGCGCCTAGCCAATTCAGAGAAAGGAACGCATCATGCCAGGAAAGAAAAACTCTAGTTTGAAGGACCCCAAACTTTATGAAGAACTCCGCGAGGATGGCGCTTCCAAGGAGAAGGCTGCCCGCGTCTCAAACGCTGCCGCTGCCAAAGGCCGAAAGGAAGTAGGGAGCAAGGGCGGAAAGTCCGGTGACTACGATGACTGGACCATGGACAAGTTAAAGTCACGCGCCAAAGAACTTGGGTTAAAGGGCTACTCGGATAAGAAAAAATCCGAGCTCATCTCCATGCTGCGAAATCATTGACAGCCATGAAAGCAGCGGCCGTAAATCAGGACGGCCGCTGCTTTCACAAACCTCCAATGGGTAAAATCACGACGCCGGTTCACGCCTTTTTCTTGGCCCGCGCCTTTGGTTTGCTGGTAGTTTTGCTGGCGGCAGCGGCGTCGTCGTCCGCTTTTTCCTTGCCGCGTTTCTTGTCCAGGCTGCGCTTGAGGGCTTCCATGAGGTCGATGACGTCCCCGCCCTCGCCTTCGCCTTCCGTCGCACCGAACGTGGCCTCGGTATCCAAGGCTTCGCCCTTTTCCAGTTTGGCCTCAATCAGCGTTCGGAGCTGCGCTTGATAGTCGTCGGTGTATTCATCGGGATCAAAGTCGTGCGCCATGGATTCCACCAAGGCGGAGGACATTTCCAGTTCCTTGTCCGAGATCTTGATGTCGGTCTCCAACGACGGGAACTTGGCCTCGCGGACCTCGTCTCCCCACAGCAGGGCCTGCAGCAACAGAACGTCTCCACGCACCCGCAGAGCCCCCAAACGCGTCTTCTGTCTCAGTGCGTACTGGACGATCGCGATCCTGTCCGTGTCCTCAAGCGTCTGCCGAAGCAACATGTATGCCTTTGGCGATTTGGAGTCCGGTTCCAGGAAATAGCTGCGTTCGTACATGATCGGGTCCAGTTGCTCAGCGGGGATAAACTCCACCACCTCGATTTCGCGGCTATTTTCTTCCGGCAACGACTTCAATTCGGCCGACGTCAGGACCACCGTGCGGCCTTCCTCTTCGTAGGCCTTGTCGATATCCTCGTACGCCACAACTTCGCCGCAAATTTCGCATTTCCGCTGGTACCGAATGCGCCCGCCGTCCTTATTGTGGACTTGGTGCAGGCCTATATCGTGATCCTCCGTGGCACTGTAGAGCTTCACTGGTACGTTGACCAGACCGAACGCGATAGATCCCTTCCATATGGCCCTCATGCACCCAGTCAACAGCACAACCCAGCGGAGGAGAAGAGGTGGCAGGCAAGCAACAGGAGCGGGTGAACGTGGAAGGCCACGAGCTCACCCTCACCAACCTGGGCAAAATCATCTACCCCGAAACCGGCACCACCAAGGCAGAAGTGCTGGAGTACTACGCCGCCGTGGCACCTTTCCTGATTCCGGCCGCTGCCAACCGCCCCGTCACCCGTAAGCGCTGGGTCAACGGCGTGGGCACGGCCGAGCACCCCGGCCAGGTGTTCTTCCAGAAGAACCTCGAGGACTCCGCGCCGAAGTGGATTCCCCGTGCCGCCATCCAGCATACGGACCACACCAACGTGTATCCCATGGTCAACAACCTGGCGACGCTCACGTGGATGGCCCAGATCGCCTCCTTGGAAATCCACGTTCCGCAGTGGCAGGTGGACCCTTCAGGGAAGCCGCTCCGGCCCGACCGCTTCGTCCTGGACCTCGATCCCGGCCCTGGCGCGGGACTGCCCGAGTGCGTTGAAGTTGCCAAGCTGGCCCGTTCCATCCTGCAGGACATGGGCATGGATCCTGTGCCTGTCACCAGCGGCAGCAAGGGCATTCACCTCTACACCGGTCTCGACGGGACCCTGAAGTCCGAGCAAGTTTCCGCCTTCGCCAAAGAGCTCGCCCGCGCCCTGGAATCGGACCACCCGGAACTGGTGGTCAGCGACATGAAGAAGTCCCTCCGCCACGGCAAAGTGCTGGTGGACTGGAGCCAGAACAGCGGGAACAAGACCACCATCGTCCCCTATTCGCTGCGAGGAAAGGCCCACCCCACAGTCGCCGCGCCCCGCACTTGGCGGGAGCTCTCCTCCCCTTCGCTGGACCACCTCGACTACTTGGCCGTCATGAAGCGCGTTGCTACCGGGAAGGACCACTTTGCGTCCATCTCCGACCGGCACCTGCCGCCCCACGGGGAAGATGAGAATGACGACGACGACGCTGCTGCCGGAGGCAGTTCAGGCACCGCCGGTTCCGCCCGCGGTTCGGTCCGGGCCCGTGAGCGTGTGGTGACGGTCGAGAACCGTCTCGCCAAATACGTCGGGATGCGCGATCCGGGAAAAACCCCGGAGCCGTTTCCGTCGTCGTCGGCTGCTTCTGCCTCGCCCCGAACCGGAGGCTCCTCTTCCGATCAACCTAAGCCCGGCGATCCCCCACCGCCAGGCGGCATCTTCGTCATCCAGGAGCACCATGCCCGCCGCTACCACTTGGACCTGCGTTTGGAGCACAACGGCGTCCTGGCGTCATGGGCGCTGCCGCGTGGCGTCCCGGAAACTCCTGACCGCAACAACCTTGCCGTGCATACCGAGGACCACCCCATGGAATACGCGAACTTTGCTGGCGTGATTCCCAAGGGTGAGTACGGGGCAGGGACTATGACCATTTGGGACCGCGGTGAGTACACGTGCGAGAAGTGGCGCGACGGCAAGGAAGTAATCGCGACCCTTACAGGCGAGCCAGGTGGTGGTCTTGGTGGCACCAAACGTTTCGCGCTCATCAATACGGGTCAGAACTGGCTCATCCATCTCATGAAACAGCAGCCGGGGGGTCGCAAGGTCGGGAAAACTACGGCTAAATCTGTTGCGCCCGATCCCGCCAAACCCGCGGCTCCCCAAGCCATGCCGAACTACACCCCCATGCTCGCCACCTCAGGGACCACTGCCGATCTCCGCGGCGATGACTGGCTGTATGAACTCAAGTGGGACGGAATCCGGGCGATCATCACCGGCACCGACGGCAAGATCCGACTCATGAGCCGCAACGGAAACGATCTCACCGCCGCCTACCCCGAACTTACGGACCGTGCGTGCTGGCCCGACGGCGACTTCGTGGCTGATGGCGAAATTGTGGCGCTCGGCAAAGGATCGCGGCCTGACTTCGGGCGACTGCAGCTCCGGATGAACCTGGTCAAAGCTGCGGACATCGAACGAGCCCGAACAACGGTTCCGGTGCAGCTCATGCTGTTCGACCTTCTTTACGACGACGGCACAGACCTGAGCGGACTGCCTTTCCGAGAGCGTCGTGAGAGGCTTTCCGGGTTTGCGGAGCGCTTACCCAAAGGCTGTCCGCTGCATCTTTCAGCAGTTTTGGATCACGACGTAGAAGATCTCATGAACAGCGCCGCCGAACTTGGCTTGGAAGGTGTCATGGCCAAGAAGGCCGACAGCCGCTACGTGCTCGGCCGCCGCAGCAGGTCCTGGATCAAGCTCAAGCTGGAGCAAAGCCAGGAAGTGGTGGTAGGCGGTTGGCGTCCCGGTGCGGGTGCAAGGAGCGGGACCTTCGGAGCTTTGCTGCTGGGCATCCCCGACGGCGACAAGCTGCACTACGTGGGCCGGGTGGGCACCGGGTTCAAGGACTGGCAGCTTCGGGACGTCATGGAGAAACTGAAACCCTTGCTGGTGAATGACTCCCCCTTCGCGGACATTCCCCGAGAGGATGCTGCGGGCGCCAAGTGGGTGAGCCCTGATCTGGTGGCCGAGGTAACTTTCGGTGAATGGACGGGCCCGGGCCGGCTACGGCACCCGGTGTGGCGTGGCTGGCGTCCGGACAAGTCACCTGGCGACGTAGGCCAGCCCAACTAGGTAGCAGTTCAGGTCGTTCTCAGTGCTCAGAACGGCCTGAACTGCTACCTAGTTGGGCTGGCGACGCAGGGTTGGTTCGGGTTGGTTCAGTTGGTCGGCGTGTTCGCTAGGACGAGTGCGGCATTTGCGGGCGGCTGGTCCTATGGATCGCCGTCACAGCTGCACCTTGGCCCATACGGCCGTGGGCTTGGTCGCGTTCCTTCGGGTGGCGACGTTTGCCGTTTCCGTCCGGCCACTGCTTGCTCTGGTCAGCACCCAGTGCGACGGCGACGGTTGTCGGCTCGGGCATCGGCGCCATGCCCATGGACTCCACCAAGTGGCTAGCAACCTCAGGATTGATGCGTTCGGACTCGTGATTCGCAGTCATGGTTCTTCCTTTCCAGTGCCTGTATTTCCAGTGTGCCTGTATTTCCGGTGTGCCTGTCCGCTGGTTTTACCAGCGAACCTTCTTCTCGGTCTTGGCTTGCTTGCCGCTGGCGGAGGTGGGCTTGTGCCCCTTGCCGGTGCTTTGCCAACCGGCTGGCGCACCACCCCCGGATTTGCTGGCCAGCATGGCCTTCTGGGCGTCGGTCAGTTTGGACTTAATACCGCCGGAAGCCGGGGTCTTCTTGTTTTCGGAAGGGTTGGCAGTCATTCGTGGACTCCTAAAAGTGTGAGTCCTGAAGAGACACGCATCCCTGTCGTTGCGGTTCGGGAAAGGGCATCGAGAACGGGAACGGCATGGAGGCAGGGCCTCAACAGGCGTGGATTTTTGTCAGCTGAAACGCGGTAGCGTGCTTATGGAGAAGCAGGCGCCGGTCTACTCAAAAATCAGTGTTCCCATGCCTCATACCCTAACCAAGTCCCGGCAGATTTGTGAACCCCTCAGCTGCAGCTTCTTCATGCTCCACAGGAATTCTTCCTCGGTAAGCATGGCAAACGTGACCGGCAGAGCATCCATCGCCACCACACTGCGTGCCGCGGCGTCGCACGGGCAACCCGTGAAACCGTCAGCTTCCGGGCCAGAATCCGGCCCGATAAGTGGGCTCTGCCAAACAATTTGGTAACAACGTGCTCCGGAAGGCAAGAACGAGCCAGGATCCGCATGATTGCAGGGCAAGAGCGGGTAATGAGATGCAACACAGCTAGGCAATTTGCACCCCCAGATGGCCCAAAAATCGGATCTCAACTCGGGTTTTGGGTCAAAAACCCGTAAAATTGAAACCCTGCCCAGAGCGGGGCAGCAGAAGTCGCAAGCAAATGACCTCCCTAGGAGAAGCCCAAATGCCCACAGACCAAAGCAACACCGTCTCTCCGGATGGCGCAAGGAACGCCACCGGGAACCAGGTATTGGCAGACCACACCCCGGTCGCCACAAACGCAGCAAGTTCAACAGGTACAGCAAAGAAAACGAAGCTTCGCCCGAAGCGCCGGCTGAAAGAATCCGACGTCAACGTGGTGAACAAGCCGATGCTGCGCAAAGCACTAGGCGGCACGATCGTCGGCAACACCATGGAATGGTACGACGTCGGCGTGTTCGGCTACCTCATCACCACCATGGGCCCTGTTTTCCTGCCGGAAGCAGACAAGTCCGTCCAGACACTCTTCCTTCTGGGCACCTTCGCCGCAACCTTCATCGCGCGCCCCCTCGGCGGCGTCGTGTTCGGTTGGCTTGGCGACAAGGTCGGCCGCCAGAAGGTGCTCGCAGCAACACTGATGCTCATGGCGGCAAGTACGTTCGCCGTCGGCCTCCTTCCCGGCTACGCCCAGATCGGCATCTGGGCCGCCGCGTTGCTGGTGATCCTGAAGCTCGTCCAGGGCTTCTCCACCGGCGGCGAGTACGCCGGTGCCACCACCTTCGTCAGCGAGTACGCTCCGGACAAGCGCCGCGGCTACTTTGCCAGCTTCCTTGATATGGGCAGCTACATCGGCTTCGCCCTCGGTGCCGCTTTGGTTTCGGTCCTGCAGCTTACGCTCGGACAGGCAGCCATGGAGGAATGGGGCTGGAGGATTCCGTTCCTGATCGCTGGTCCGCTGGGCCTCATCGCCGTGTACTTCCGTAGCAAGATCGAGGAATCACCCCAGTTCCAGGCAACCCTGGACGCCCAGGAAGCCTCCGCCAAGGACGCCGCATCGCAGGACGCTGCCGTTGCCAAGGGCCCCATTGGCATCATTAAGGCATACTGGCGCCAGATCGTGCTGGCCATGATCCTCGCAGCCGCAGCCAATACAGTTGGTTACGCCCTGACGTCGTACATGCCCACGTATCTTACGGATTCCAAGGGTTACGACCCCGTCCACGGCACGTTGCTGACCATCCCGGTCCTGGTGATCATGGCTGTTTGCATTCCACTGACCGGTAAGCTCTCCGACCGCATCGGCCGCCGCCCCGTGCTGTGGATCGGCGCAGGCAGCACCATCGTCTTCGCCATTCCGGCCTTTCTGCTGATCGGCATTGGGGATATCTGGTCCACGCTGGCTGGTCTCGCCCTGGTCGCCTTCCCGGTGACGTTCTACGTCGCCAACCTGGCGTCGGCCCTTCCGGCGCTGTTCCCCACGTCCAGCCGTTATGGCGGAATGGGCATCGCTTACAACTTCTCGGTAGCGATCTTCGGCGGAACCACACCGTTCATCGTCCAGGGCCTGATCGAAGGCACGGGCGACGACATGATGCCTGCGTACTACCTGATGGCCACGTCCATCATCGGTGCGATCGCCATCTACTTCCTTCGTGAATCCGCGCAGCGCCCCCTGCCCGGCTCCATGCCCAGCGTGGACACCCAGGCCGAGGCACGTGAGCTCGTAGCAACGCAGGACACCAACCCGCTCATCAGCCTGGACGAGATGCCGTTCGACGGCCAACCCCTTGATGATGCCGTGTTTGGCAAAGGCAGCAAGGACCTGACTCCCGCTTAGGAACTCAGTGCCTGCAACTTCTGCGCAGCGATTCAGATAGTTCGCGGCAGCAAGCCGCCCACCGTAGCCACCAGCCCCAAGGCGCTCTCCTTGAGGTTGGTGGCTACGGCTGTTAAATAGCGTTCGACGGCGGTGCTCACCTCAAGCCGGCAGCAAACCCCTGACTGCCTCGCCAATGATCCGCGCACCTTCCGGGAAGCCGCCCGGATTGGGGCCGGCGTAGTTGAGCCGGATGTACGGTCCTTCCGGTTCCGCGGGGAACCACTCGGTGCCTGCGGCAATGAGCACCCCGGCCGCTTCGCAATCCTTGGTGAGCTGTTCGACGTCGAACCCGTCCGGCATCCGCAGCCACAAGTTCAAACCGCCTTTTGGCAGGTGGCTGAGATGTGCCTGCGGAACATGCTCGCGGAGGCTGGTGACCAGCAAGTCGCGCCGCGACTGCAGCTGGTGGCTGAGGCCGCGAAGGTGCGTGTGCCACCCTGGCTGCGTGACGACGTCGAGCGCTGCTGCTTGAAGCAGACCGCTGACGTACATCGACTCGGCGGCCTGCGCCCCCATGATGCGTTCGCGTGCCGGACCTCGCGCTATGACGGCGGCGATACGGATGGACGGCGAGACGCTCTTGGTCAGCGAGCGAATGTAGACCGCATGCCCGGAATCGTCTTTGGCGGCGAGGGGGACCGACGGCGCGGTGATGCCGAAGTCGTGCGCCCAGTCGTCCTCCACCAGGAAGGCCCCGCGCCGCTGGATTATCCGGAGCACCTCTTCCCCCCGATCGGCCGACCACTGCGCTCCCGTGGGGTTGGCGAAGTTCGGCTGCGCGTAGAACAGTCGGGCGCCCGATTCCTCGAAGGCCCGGTCCAGTTCATCAGGGTCGGGACCGTCCGGACCGCTCGGGACAGGAATGACATTGACGCCCGCTTGGCCCGCCGCCAGCAGCGCACCCCAGTAGCTGGGCGACTCTACAAGCAGCGGCTGGCCGTGTCCCACGAGACCGCGGAAAATCGAGCTGAGTCCGCTCTGGCTTCCCGGAAGTACGACGACGTCGCTCGGCTGGGGTGGGGTGACGCCCACCGGCGTTGAGGTACTGAGTTCCTGCGCGAACCAGGTCTGGAGTTCAGGAAGTCCCTGCGCTGGCGGCCGGGACAGGGCAGCGTCTCCCCTTGCGGCACGTGTGAGGGCGGCGCGGACGAGTCTTTCGGGGAGGAGTTCGCGGTCCGGGTAGCCGGAATGGAACGCGATAACGTCGTTGGTAGCGCTCCGCATGGCGGCAGAGTTCAGGGGTCGCGCGGCTTGGGCTGCCCGCAATGCTGCTGTTTGCCAGCCGTAGTCGGAGGGCCTGGCGGTGCGGTAGGCCCTGACGAAAGTTCCAACGCCGGGGCGGCTCTCAATCAGGCCCTGGGCCGTGAGTGTCCTGAGGGCCTTCTGAACCGTGACGGGGCTGGCTTGGTACTCAGCAACGAGTTGGCGCGTCGATGGCAGCTTGGCTCCCGGCGCAGCCCCTGCGATCCATTCTTTTACTCGCGAGACGATTCGGGAACTGCTATCGTTGTTCATGAGTCCTAATAGTAGCGCTACTACACTTTTGCGGCCAGTGGTATCCACGCGGACATCAACAGGTGTTTGGTGGGGCCTCCTTGGCGTCGTCACTTTCTCCTTCACCGTTCCACTGACACGGGTGGCTGTGGAGGGAATGTCTCCCCTGTTTATCGGTGCCGGCCGCGCCGTTGTTGCCGCCATCCTCGCAGCGCTTGCTTTGGCGCTGGCTCGGCAGCCCCGTCCCCGTGGCGTCCAATGGGTGCGGCTGGCTGTAGTAGCCGGAGGAATCGTGGCTGGATTCCCCCTGCTGACAACGTTCGCGTTGACCAGTACTTCCGCCAGCCATGGAGCTGTGGTGATCGCGTTACTGCCCGCAGCCACAGCGACGGTAGCGGTAATCAGGGGACGGGAACATCCTCGTCCCTTGTTCTGGGTACTGACAGTGGTGGGCGTGATTGCCGCCGTGGTGTTCGCTCTGGTTCAGTCCGGTGGATTTGGTGCGCTGCACTGGGCGGACCTTCTGCTGTTGGGAGCCGTGGTGGCTGCTGCCATCGGCTATGCAGAGGGCGGGTTGCTGGCCCGGGAACTCGGCGCATGGCAGACCATTTCCTGGGCTCTAGTGGTGGCTGCACCCGTGATGATCCTACTGACGGTGGTATCGCTGGGGTCCGGCGCACCTTCCGCCACTCCCGTCCAGTGGTTGTCCTTCGCGTATCTGGGGGTGGTGAGCATGTTCCTCGGCTTCTTCGCCTGGTACCGGGGCCTGGCCATCGGACCCATGGCGCAGGTCAGCCAGATCCAACTTGTCCAACCGGTCATGAGCATCGCCTGGGCCGGGCTCTTGTTAGGTGAGTCAATGACGTGGACCACCGTGGTGGGCGGCCTCGCGGTGATACTCTGCGCCGGTGCCGCCGTTCGCGTCAGGCTCAGGAAGTAGGAACCCATGTACACACCAGCTCATTTTGCAGCCTCCGATGAGGCCATCGCCTCCCTGCTTCATCATGCCGGAGCAGGCAACCTGGTCACTATGACGGACGGCGGCCTACTCGCAACTCTGCTGCCGTTCGTCTTTGAACCCACACTTGGTGAACACGGCGCCCTTCACGCGCACATGGCCCGCAACAACACGCAGTGGTCCTCTGCCTCCGAGGGGGAAGCCCTCATGATCGTGCAGGGTAACGATGCCTACATCTCGCCCTCTTGGTACGCATCCAAAGCCGAACACGGCCGGGTAGTGCCCACCTGGAACTACTCCACGGCACATGTTTACGGTGAATTAGTGGTCCACGACGACGTCGAGTGGCTGGGCAGGCACGTGCGGCATCTCTCCGACCACCATGAGGGCGGAATGCCCCGACCTTGGACGGTGGACGAAGCACCCGAGCGGTTCATTGCCGGGCAGTTGCGGGCGATTGTCGGCGTCGAGCTTGTCATCAGCAGGGTTGAAGCGAAAACCAAACTCAGCCAGAACCGCAATCCAGCTGATGTAGACGGAGTCATCGCGGGACTTCGTGCCCGTGGCGACTCGGCGAGCGCAGCCGATGTGGAACGGGCAAGGACCTCGTAGAATCGGCGCATGCGCGAGGTTCCGGTGGGATCGATCCACCATCTTGAGATCTGGGTGCCGTTCCTTGAACGGGCGAGGGAAGAGTGGGGCTGGCTCCTGGGGGAGCTAGGTTATGAGCCGTTTCAGGAGTGGCCCACGGGTTGCAGCTGGAAGCTTGACGGCATGTACGTGGTGGTGGAGCAGACTGATGCAACCACCGCTACAACCCACCGACGCACAGATCCCGGGGTCAATCACATCGCCTTCCACGCCGGGACCCGGGAGAACGTGGACAGGATCCGGGCACTAGGTGCGGACGCGGGCTGGTACGAGATGTTCGAGTCGAAGTACCCGCACGCCGGCGGCCCGGACCACTACGCGGCATACCTGCTCAACACGGACAGCTATGAGGTCGAGTTGGTGGCCGGTTAACCCGACCGACTGAGTTACCTGGGCGGGACCACAGGACGCCACATGGCTACGCGGGGCCAGCGGGTCAGTCCCAGCTCGGCCTCGTGTTCCATGAGGCGGGTCAGCTCCGGACCCCAGCTGCCGGCGTCGAGCACTTCGAACCCGAGGCGGCGATAGTACGGGGCGTTCCACGGCACGTCCCGGAACGTGCTCAGGGTCTGGCGCTGCATCCCGTGTCCTCGCGCCCACACGCGTGCGGCATGCAGCAGTTCCCGGCCCAAACCTTGGTGTGCTTGATCCGGGTGGACGCTGACCTGTTCCACATGTCCATTGCCGTCAACGATGTCCGTCAACAGGTACGCAACCGGGTAGTCGAGCCCGTCGACGGAAACCCAAGCGCGCCCGGCCGTGGCATAGCTGTTCAGCTCGTCGGTGGAAAGGGGCTCGTCGTCCGCGATGGAATCCATTCCCAAAGCCCGGAAAGCCTCGCCCGCGGCACGCTCGATGTCCTGCAGAATCAGCAGGTCGTCCGCGTGCGCGAGCCTGATCATTGCCGGGAGTCCAGGACGGGAGGGGCTGGTGCCGCCAGGAACGCGTTGCGCTTCTCAATCAGGTTCTGCAGGTATCGGGCCAGTATCAGCTTCTCCACCAGCCTCCCCAGCGGACCGAACGGCGCAGCGAATTCCACCGTATCCACCATGAGTGTCCCGCTGCCGTCCGGCCGGAACTCGTGCGTGTGGCGGAGGTACTTGAAAGGACCCTTCACCTGTTCATCAGAGAACGACGACGGCGCCTCCATCCGCGTTATGCGACTGGTCATGCGGAACCGGACTCCGAGGTGCCATGCCTGCCAGGTAACAGTCTCACCTTCCGAGATCAGGCCCGTGGTGACGCCGCCGATGGCCTTCTCGCGGCTCTCCGTCATCGACCCAACGTGGGCGTCGATGTTCCGGGAAAGATCAAACAACTCCTGCGGTGACAGGCTGGAGCGGGTGCGGCAGACGAAAGCGACGGGCATACCTCGATCTTCCCAGAACTTCCTCCGTCCGCGCGCCCAAGTCCGCTACGGGTTGTGACCGGGCTAATGGCGGCCCGGGCAGCGATAGTGCTAATTTCCAAAGACAAGCCCCGACCGATTGGTGGTGTTCCCCCGTGCCCGCACTCATGTCGCATGCCCGTGAACTCCACCGGATGGGTCCTGCCAACAACGACCACCTCTCGGCCGTTCGGGTGGCCCTGAGCGTTGCAGTACCAGGGCTGTTCCTTATTCTCATCGGCCGCCCGGACCTTATGATGTACGCCGTGTTCGGTGCACTCACCGGCATGTACGGCCGCAACGAAACGCATCGGCTCAGGCTCAAACACCAAGCCCAGGCTGCCCTGTTCCTGGTTGGGGGGCTCACCATCGGCGTGTTCCTCTCCGTCCACCACATCCACTCCTGGTGGTTGGTACTTGTGGCAACCCTTTTTGCCGGCGCCGGATCCCTTTATGCGGACGGCGTTCGCCTCAGGCCCATAGGCCCGTTCTTCGGGATCCTCGCGCTGGGTGCCTGCGCCTCCGTGCCAACCAATGTGCCATTCACGACGGCGGTACTCATCGGCGCCGCGTCCGCCGCGTTTTCCTTGGTGGTTGGTTTCAGCGGCTGGTTTTGGCGGCGCACGTGGGCGGCGGGTGCAGGCCGGGACGTTCCGGTCCTTCGCGGGCCGCACCCTCGGGCTGCCTTGGACCGGGCTGTTCTAGTTCACGCTGCACGCTATTCCCTCGCAGTCGCTGCAGCCGGGGTAATAGGAGTGCTGAGCGGCAGCGGCCATCCCCACTGGGCCATGGCTGCCGCGGCCGTGCCCCTCGCGGGCGCCGACCTCCCAAGTCGCGTCCACCGGGGTATCCACCGCATCGTGGGGACGTTCCTCGGCTTGGGGATAGTCGCCGTCGTACTTTTCCCCAGTCCGCTATCGCCGCTTCAGTATTTCCCCGGTCAAACCGCGGAGGTGCTCGCTGTGCTGGTGATTCTGTGCCAGTTCCCCACCGAGCTGTTCATGGCACGGCATTACGGGTGGGCCATGGTGTTCTTCACGCCGGTGATCCTGTTGATCGCGCAACTCGCCGCGCCCATGGATCCAGGGGTGCTGGTCATGGAGCGTGCCATTGAGACGTTCTTGGGAGCCGTGGTGGGGATCGCAGTGGCGGTGCTGGTGCGGGCCCCGAGGGGCCGGGTCGTTACGTAACCGGGTCAGTCCGTAAAGGGATCAGTTGGTAACGACGAGGATATTCGGGTGGATTTTCGTCAGGCCGCTCGACTCAAGCTCCTTAGTGTCATAGCCGTCGGAAACCAAAACAGCAGATTTCTGGTCGGGACCACTGATTCTCAGCATCTCCCCCTGAATGGAATCAGTGCAGCCACTATGAGAGAGCGATGGGTCCGCATTTTCTACGACCAGGCATGACGGGCGGCCCTGTTTGCCCTGTCCCAAGTAGTACTTCTTCCCGTTCGCTTCAGCGACCAACAGCACCTTTTCCAAGTCGAATAGCTCAAGTTTCAGGCCCGTCGGCGGAGTGTCGGCCTCCGTCGCCTCTCGCTCCAAAGCCTTGAAGCCCGTGTTGCTCGTTCCGGTGCAGCCGCTCAACAGCACTCCGCTGACTACCACAGCCAAGATGAATGCCAAGGATTTATTCTTCACAGCACTGCCCCTCAGGCTCGAATGAACTGTCATACTAACCCGGGTCTCAGTTTTTACGGTTCGAGCGGCCGCCGGGGTGGGCCCGAGGTGAGCTTCGCCGGCAGGATACGCGCGAAGAAGCTGACCACTTTGTACCGGCGCGTGGGGATGGAGACACTCTTGCCCTTGGCGTTGTCCTCCAATCCTTCGCGGACTACACGCTCCGCTGTGAGCCACAAGAACCGGGGAGCAACGGTTTTGTCCATGCCCATACGGTCGTGGAATTCGGTGTGAGTGAAACCTGGGCAAACCGCGGTGACCTGCACGCCGGATTTCGCGTAGGTGATGTTGGCCCACCGGCTGAATGTCACTTGCCATGCTTTGGCGGCGGAGTACGTACCCCTGTTGGCGAACGCTGCCACGCTGGCGACGTTGATGATCCGCCCCTTGCCGCGAGCCAGCATGACTTCAAGTGCAGCGTGGCTCAATTCCATGGGTGTCTGGACGTGGAGCCTCAGGTGGCGACGTTCCTCGTCCAAGTCATTCCGTTCGAACGACTTCAACAGTCCGATTCCCGCGTTGTTGACCAGGACATCCACCGGCCGTGCAGCGTCCCGCAAGCGGTCAGCCACTGCCGAGACGCCGACGTCGGTGGTTAAGTCCGCGGAAAGGACCTCCGCCGAGATACTGAAGTCGCGTTCGAGTACCTCGGCGTTTTCTTTTAGCCGCTCTTCATCGCGGGCCACGAGGACAAGGTGGTGTCCGGCTTCGGCGAGCTGGCGGGCGAATTCTGCGCCAAGCCCAGCGGTAGCACCGGTAACCAAGGCAGTGAGTTCGTTGGCTCGAGTGGTCATGCGCCTAGACTAGCCCCTCCCCTTTTCCCGCGCCGAGGTGTGTGAATGGTCTACGCGTACTGGGTGATGTGCAGACTATTAAGTGTGGTTGAACCACCTACTGCGTAAAGGGAGACGTCATTGCTCGTCAAGGACGGAAAGATCAGTTCCGTCATGGTGACTTGGCCCCCTTGAGCAAATACCTCCACGGAACAGCGGTCCACGAAGAGGGTGAGCTGGTACACCCCGTCTGCCGACCGAATGGGTGCGGTGTCGATGGATGCGAAGGCATCGTGGAAGTCTGTTTGCCCGGAATCGCGGCGGTCGATGACGAGGGTCGCTTCCGTAGGGCGGACGCCTATGCGGGTTCCTAGCGCACCTTCGCCACGTACCACGAGCCCAAATTCTTCGGCGGTTCCCGGGGTGAGGGTGACGTCGATTCGTTGGACGACGCCTGCTGCGCCGTCAATAATCGTGGTTCCCTCCGGGATGGTGGTTTCAGGGAGGCTGAAGTTTGAGACCGAGTCACTTACGGCAGCCCAGTCCCCCACCGGCGTCTGCACCAGGCGCGTCTCGCCGTCGATTGTTTGGAGCGTCAGTTCCCGGACCAGTGACATGGGGCTTCGCCATGACGCTGTGGGAAGTCCGTTGACGTACTGCCAATTGTTCATCCACGCAATCATCAGGCGTCGGCCCTCTGGTGCATCGCTGAAGGAGACGGCGGCGTAGTAGTCCCGGCCCCAGTCCAGCCACTGGTACTCGCCCAGCCGGTCAGGATCTTGAAGGCCGTCAGTCACTGTCGTGGCTGAGGTGAACGTGACGCCGTCGAAGTCACCTACGAAGTACTGCCCGGCCGATCCGCCATTTGGACCGCCCGGGTTCAGGTTAACGGTGAGCACCCATTTAACGTCTTCGGGGTCGCCGTCGACTGCCATGGGAAACAGGTCCGGGCATTCCCAGATACCCCCTGTGGCGTTCGCGGGACCGAAGGTACTCAGGTACTCCCAGTTCCTGAGATCCAGGGACTTGTAAAGAAGAACCTGGAAGTCCTGCGCCTCAACGGCCGCCATGACCCAGTAGCTGCCGGCGTCGCCCTCGTAGCGGAACACTTTAGGGTCGCGGAAATCAGCTGAACGACGATCCAGAACGGGATTCTCCGCGTATTTAGTCCAGGTGTATCCACCATCGAGGCTGTAGGCCAGCGACTGGGCCTGGATTCCTTCCAGCCCGGATGCGGGTTTGAAGGCGCTGGTGTAGATGGCTACCAGGGGTGCTGTTCCGTCCTTGCCGAAGCCGCTGGTGTCCTCCCGGTCGAAGACTATGCTGCCGGAGAAGATATCTTCGTGCTCGTCACAGGCGATGGCGACGGGATGGTCAGTCCAGCTCACGAGGTCGGTGGACGTAGCGTGGCCCCAGGACAGATTGGCGTGCTCGCTGCCGAACGGGTTGTTCTGGTAGTAGAGGTGGTAGGCGCCGTCATGGAAGATGAGGCCGTTGGGGTCGTTGATCCAGGTGCCTCCGGTGCTGTAATGAAGGGCGGGCCGGAAAGTGTCGGTTGTCGTGGCGGCGGCAGTCATGAAAGTGAGTCTCTTTCTGGGTGGAGGGGGTTCAGTCCCGTAGACCAGGCAGGCCGGTGAGTCAGCTCCGGCCTGCCCGGGTGTTGGTAGTTAGGAGTTCTTCTTGAAGCGGTCGTAGGCCGCTTGGTAGACCTCGATCATCTTGTCGACTCCCACGTTTTTGAGCTGGGTGACGTAGCCGTCCCACTCCTGGTCGATGCCGCCGGAGACGATCCACTTGGCGGTGTTTTGCTTGACCAGTGAGGTGACGTCGGCCTGGATGGTGCCGATCTGCTGGAGCTCTTCGTTGGAAAGTGCAACGGGCGGGTAGCCGTCGTTGCCCGCAAAGGGCTTGTAGTTTTCGTTGACCGTCTTTTGGCGGGCCGCGGCTCGTGGTTCGGGCGCGACGACGGAGGTGAAGTTCTCGGCGGTGTTTGCCTTCGGGCCACCCGGGGCCACCTTTTGGCGTCGTTCGCCTTCGCTGGTTCCGGCCGGTGCCGGAATTTGGGTCAGGATGCCGCTGGCGTCCTTCTGGAGGGTTTCACCGATGGGTCCCCAGTTGGCTTGGGCGGACTGGATGGGATCGTAGAGGTTGTCGGCCCAGCGCATGGTCGCTGCCGGGTATTTGTTGGCCCGGGTGATGGCGAATGCGCCGCGGGCGATTTCCTGGTTGTTGGACTGGCTGGCGATTCGTTTACCGTCGACTCCCTCAAGGACGGGCACCAGGGCGTAGTCGCCGGCGCGGTCCGCGCCAACCATCTCGGGAATTTCCCACCACACAAAGGAGCCTAGGTTTTCCGTAGCGGCCTTGCCCTTGGCCAAATAGGCTTTGTCATCCTGGGAGAAGGACTCCGGGTCGATCAGGCCTTCCTTGTACCACTCGTGCAATGTTTGGATGGCCTTCTTGTAGCCATCCTGGGTGGCCGTGAAAATGACCTTGTCGTCCTGAACGATGCGGTGGTCCATGTTGTCCGGAGTTCCGCCGAGGGCAGCGATCAGGTCCACGATGTCACCGCACCATGAGCCGGGCATGAAACTCAGGGGAATGGTTTTGCCTGTGCCTGAGGCGTCCTGGGCTTTGAAAGCCACCAAGGCGT
This sequence comes from Paenarthrobacter sp., assembly GCA_031179305.1. Classification (GTDB taxonomy): domain Bacteria; phylum Actinomycetota; class Actinomycetes; order Actinomycetales; family Micrococcaceae; genus Arthrobacter. Next base: position 82,436 of record JAPSHX010000004.1, read on the forward strand.
CGTGGAACTCATCGATGGTCTTGGGCATGGGGATGTTGAGCTTCTTGAGCCAGGAGGTGTTGATGGCCAGTTGATTGGGGAACTGCACCAGGCCGAGCTCTTCCACGGACGGCAGAGAGTAGATGTGTCCGTCCGAAGAGGTGATCGCTGCCTTGATGTCCGGGCGCTCGGAGAGGAGTTTGGACAGGTTCGGCGCGTTTTTCTCGATCAGTCCCTCCAGAGGGATCAAAGTGCCGCTGGCGGAGTAGGTGGCGATCTCGGCGTCCGTCAGGCCTGTGTTGAAGAACGCGTCCGGCAGGTCGCCACTGGCCAGGATCAGGTTCTTCTTCTCCTGGAAGACCGTCTCGGGAAGGTTCTCCCACTCAACATGGACGTTGGTGGCCTTTTCCCATTCCTTCACGACGGTCATCGTGTTGTAGTCCGGGGCAAGGGCCGACTTTGTTCCGGAGAACTTCAACGTCAGCTGCTCGCTGACAATCGGGAAGCCCTCCTCCTGAAAACCGAAGTCTGCAGAGGCATCTTTGATCTCCGTGGTGCCTGAGCTGGAGCCGGAGCAGGCGGTGAACGTCAACGTTCCGGCCATCACGGCGCCAAGGACGGCGAGTTTGCGGCTGATTGCCATGGTCATTTCCTGTTCTGAGGTGTTTTGGATGAAGCCCAGGGCCGAACGCCTTGGACCGTTTCTTAGAGGTGAGCGATTATTTGACGGCGCCGATCATGGCGCCCTTGGTGAAGTGCTTCTGCATGAATGGCAGGGCAATCATGAGTGGCAGGCTCGAGACGACGATCATGGCGTACTTGGTGAGCTCTGCGATCCTTTGCGCTGCTGCATAGGATTCGATGTCCCCGCCGGTTGTACCGGTGGAAGAGACGTCTGACTGGATCAGGATGTTGCGCAGAACCAGCTGCAACGGGTACTTGGTGTCGTCGTTGAGGAAGATCAGGGCATCGAAGAACGAGTTCCAGTGGGCCACCACATGCACCATGATCATCAGCATGATCAGCGGCTTGGAAAGCGGCAGGACCATGTTGAAGAAGAACTTGAAATCCGTTGCCCCGTCCATCTGGGCCGCCTCGCGCAGTTCGTTCGGAATGGTGTGCTCGAAGAATGACCTTGCAATGATCAGGTTCCAGACGCCCACGGCACCCGGCAGGACCACAGCCCAGATGGTGTCCAGCATGCCCAGGTCCCGGACCACCAGATACTTGGTGATGAGTCCGCCGTCGAAGAACATGGTGATCACGAACAGGAGCATCAGGATCTTGCGGCCCGGCATGTCTTTCCTGGACAGTGCGTAGGCGGCGCACAGGATGGTGGTGACACTGATGGCGGTTCCCAGGATCGTGTACAGGAGGGTGTTGCCGAGGCCGTTCCAGATCCTGCTGTCTGCGAAGATCCTTTCGTAGCCCTCGGTTGTCACACCGGACGGAAACAGCCAGACCTTCCCCTCATAGACGGCATTAGGGTCGCTGACGGAAGCGATGACGATGAAGTAGAGCGGGTAGACCACGGCGAGGATGGACAACAGCAGCACTGCCGTCGCGGCGATGTTGAAGACGCGGTCGCCGTACTTGTCACGGAGCGATTGTTTGGGGCGGCCCGGGTTGGGAGTGCGGTTCGCCTGGCGGGTAGTTGAAGGTTTGGTTGTCAGGGACATATCGGCATCACCACAGGGTCGCTTGGTTGGCCCGACGCGCGATCGTGTTGAAGACGAGCAACAGCGCAAGGTTGAGGAGGGAGTTGAACAGGCCAATGGCGGCCGAGTAGCTGAACTGCGCTTGCTGCAAACCCGCGTGGTAGACGTAGGTCTGGATGATCTCTGACGTGGACAGGTTCAACGGTGTCTGCATCAGCAACGCCTTTTCGAAGCCCACGTTCAGCAGGTTGCCGATAGCGAGGATGAAAAGGATGGTCACCACCGGCATGATGCCCGGCAGGTCGATGTGGCGGATGCGCTGGAGCTTTGACGCGCCATCCACCTTCGCGGCGTCGTGAAGTGCGGGGTCGATCGCGGCCAAAGCCGCGAGGTAAACGATCATGGAGAATCCCGCGTTCTGCCAGACATCCGAGATGACATACACCGGGCGGAACCACTCAGCCGAACCCATGAAGAAGATCGGATCACCTCCTGCGAGCTGGATCGCGTTGTTCACCAAGCCCGACCGTGGCGACAGGATCACGAACATGATGCCCACCACCACAACCGTGGAAATGAAGGCCGGCGAATAGAGCACCGTCTGGGTGAACTTCTTGAACCTCTCGCTCTGGAGCTGGTTGACCAGAAGGGCCAGAATGATGGGGATGGGGAACGCCACCAAAAGGCCCAGAACCGCGATCCACAGCGTGTTTCCCACCACCTGGCCGAACTGGTAGGAGTTCACGAATCGCACGAAGTGGTCCAACCCCACCCACGGGCTGTCCGTGAAACCATCAACCGGGTTGTAGTTCTTGAACGCAATCTGCACGCCGTACATTGGCCAGTACTTGAAAACCAGGATGTACACCAGAGCCGGGGCTAGTAATACGTATAACTGCCAGGCCCGAAAAATGCGCCGAAGGCGGAGCGAAGCAGAAATTTTTCGTTGCGGAAGTTGCGGCACCGGTGCCGCAGATGGACGCCCGCGTTTCGCCGGCATAGTGCGGCTCATGGCATCTCCTTAGGGTGTGTAACTGACTTTCGTTCAATAAGGGGGCACTCCATGAGCTCCACCCGGCCATCGGGTTCGGCACCTTGGAGGATAAGGTCAACCGCTCGCCTGCCCATGGCAATAAAGGGCAGTTCAAAGGTCGTCAGTCCTGGACGAAGATGGGGAGCGACGATGGCTTGGTTATCAAAACCCACAATCGACACGTCATCGGGGATCGAAAGCCGAAGATCGGCTACCGCTTGATAAGCCCCCCAAGCCGTGCGGTCATTGGCGCAGAAGATTGCCGTAGGTTGCTCCGGGGCAGTCATCAATTCCATTGCATATTTATAGCCGTCGTCCTCGCCACCCCTACCGAAGCGCACCAGGGCAGGATCCACGTCCAGCCCAGCCTCTGCAAGGGCAGCCGTGTAGCCTTCGTAGCGACCAACCGCTGCAGGAAGGCCACTTTCGAGCAATTCGATGTTGATCATCCCCACGCGGGTGTGCCCGGCATCGAGCAAGTGGCGGGTAGCTGAGTAGCCACCGTTCACCTCGTCGGGTGCCACGCTGGGGAGGTGCCCGGCCCGGTCTTGGGAGTTCAGCACAACAGAGGGGACACCCGCGAGCGCCTTGGGCACCTCCAGCAGCCGGTGATACATGGAGCCATAAACCACGCCTGCCACATTGTAGGAAAGCATGGCATCGAGGGAGGCGGCCTCAAGGTCCTTGTCTCCGCCGGTGTTCATGGTCAGCAGGAGGAGCCCATCCTCCCAGGCGCGCTCCTGCGCCCCTTCGATAATCGCCCCGGCGAACGGGGAAGTCGCGACGGAGTCGCCAATGAACCCCACCATGCCGGCCAATCCATCGCGGAGGAACTTTGCGTGGGCGTTCGTGCGGTAGCCGAGTTGCGCGACGGCATCCTTGACCTTGCGTCGGGTCTCGTCGGAGAACCGCGACCCGCCCGCTGAATTCAGCACAAGGGATACAGTGGCCTGCGAAACACCGGCAGCAGCAGCGACGTCGTGCATGGTCGGCTTGGAATTCGGCTTCGACTTAGCCATGGCACCTCCTTGGGCCGTATCAGCGTAGTGGTTATTCGTATTAGTTATTCGTATAACGTGCACCAATGTATCCGGCGTCACATTCAAGTGTCAAGGGTTAGGAAGCACTCGCTGCGCCGAGGCGGCAGTTGATACCCATATCTGCGAGCAGGATTGGTGTTAACTGCCACCTCGGCGGAGTAGATCAGGCGAACTTAGCCAGGGGGTTCGTCAGGCGGCCCGCCATCTGCAACCCGCCGGAGGGATCGGAGATGTCGAGCATCTGCTGGTTGTTCCGGAGCTGCAGGCGGTTAAGGCAGGAGAGTTCGAAGTCAGGTGCGAACAGGTCATGCATCGCAAACTGGTCCGCCAACTCCGGGTGCCGCTGCTGGTATTCCCGCAGCACAGCAGCAGCAGCGCCCCAGAACTCGTCCTCGCGCAGGGTCCCATCCTCCACAAGGATTGCGCCTAGGAAACGGAAAATGCAGTCAAACACATCGGTGAAGATGGCCAGGACCATTTCCTCGGCGGGGATCTCGGCCTTGACGCGGGAGACCTCCTCCGGCAGCTCCAGCCGGTCCCCCATCACCACGATTTCCTCAGCGATGTCCTTCATGATCGCGCGGACGGGCACTCCGTCCTCGAGTATCAGGATGACGTTCTCACCGTGCGGCATGAACGCGAGTTCATACTCGTAGAGGCAGTGGACCAGCGGTACCAGGTATGCCTCAAAGTAGCGGCGCAGCCATTCGGTGGGAGCCAGGCCGGACCGCTGAATCAACGCAGACACCACCGATTCCCCGGACGAATCAACGTGCAGCAAAGAAGCCATAGTGGCCAGCTGCTGCCCGTCCTTGAGCAACGGCAACGGACTTTCCCTCCACAGCGCCGAGAGCATCTTCCGGTAGGGCGAGCCCTTGGCCGAGGCAGCCTCGTAGTAGTGGTTGTGGTAGCCGATGGCCGCGGTTTCACGGATCATGGCCAGGCCCCGGTCCTGGAGCTCCTGGTCATTGCCGATCAATTCCTGCAACCAGTCGTTGATGGCGGGCGTCGCCTTCATGTACTGCGGGGACAGACCGCGCATGAAGCCCATGTTCAACACAGACATTGCCGTCTTGACGTAGGCCTTTGCCGGGTAATCGATGTTGAAGAACGTACGGATGGACTGCTGCGCCTGGTACGAATCTTCGCCGCTGCCAAGGTTCACGATGTGGCGCTGGGCGATTTCTGCCGCGAACGTCACCGTGAGCTTGTTGTCCCACTGCCAAGGGTGGACCGGCATGAGGAGGTAGTCCTCCGGGTCCAGGCCGGATGCGGACAGTTCCGCGTTGAACCACGCAAGAGCCGTGGGGCCAAGTTCGGCCTCGAAGTGTGTCCGGTAATCCAACCCTGCGCTGGAGGTGAAAACTGCCTTGCTGCGATGAACGGCGATCCATTGCAGCTTTACGATTGCCCCGGTTTCCGGCGCGAACGCATGGTAATCGGCGATCCCGAATCCAAGTCGTCCGTTGTTGGCCACGAAGCACGGGTGTCCCTCTGTCATGCTGTGCTCAATGGCTTGGAAATCAGCGGCGCGGTCAGCGCCGCCGGTGATACCCGCAGCCAATTGGGCAGAGTTGAACGGCTTGCCCTGCTTGTAGGCGTGGCTGGCAAGCGTGCTGCTGATTTCCTCGAGGTACACAGGCAGCATTTCTTGGCGGATAGCCAGTGCCTCGTGGAACTCGGCAATGAAGTCCAGGGCGTCCACAGGGAGCTCCTCGCCGTCCCGCAACCGAACGATGGATTCCGCAGATACGGACCAGTGTTCCAGTTGCAGCAGCCGGGCACGGAAGCGGTATTCAGTTGCGTCGTCATCACTCACGACCTTGTACAGTCCGACGCCGGCAGCCTCCTCGCGGATCAGTTCCGGGACCAGGATGCGCTCGTGCGAGAACTCGGCGATCGCCTTGCGAACCAGATGCCGGTTGGCGATGGCCCACCGCTCCGGAGTCAGGTGGGACACGGAATCAACGGCGGTGATTGTCGCGTTGTCGGCAGTTGTGGTCACAGGGATTCTCCTCTGGTCGCCGCGGCAGGCGCGGCCAGAATCGGGGTCAAGGTAGCGAGGAAAGCCTCGCGGGTGCAGAAGCTGAGCAGCCCCTGCTTGTGGTCTTCGGCGGGATCGACGGCGGGAAGGGTCACCACGCCGTGCGGCCGGAAGCCCACCTTCTCATTCAGGACATGGATCTTGTGGTTGCGGGCATCAGGCTCGACGACGACACGCCGGGTTGCCGGGTCATCGAAGAGTTCCGTCATGACGGACTGCATGACGGCGGTGGTGAATCCCGCCTGCGGCTCACCGCTGGGCGGGGAGACCAGGAGATGCATACCCACATCACCGGGCTGGACCTCGTAGACGTCCGCCAACGGCGATGACTCCGGGCGATACCGCTCCATCAGGAAGGCGGGGACGCCGTCGTCGAGCCCCAGGAACGCTTGGTGATGGCCGGACTCGGCGATCCTCGAGTACTCCTCCACAACGTCCTGCCCGGTGGCCGAAACCATGCCCCAGAACCGCGCATATTCTTGGCTGACCCAGCTGTGGAGGAGGGGTGCGTCCGCCAAGGGATCAACGGGCCGGAACGTGAAGCTCATACGGTGGCTCCAGCGGTTTCGGGGACGGCAGCAGTCACGGGAGCCGGAGCGCCGAACTGCTGGAACGCGATGCTGCGCTCGATCGGGTAGACCTCACGGCCGGTGATTTCACGCAGGATGCAGGAGTTGCGGTAGGCGGCCATGCCGAGGTCCGGGGTGACGAAGCCGTGCGTGTGCAGCTCAGCGTTCTGGACGAAGATTTCGCCGGGTTCAACGCCGGTTCCGTAATTGCGCTCGACGTCGAAGCGGCCCTTGGCGTCACGACGGATCCGATCCTGGATGCCTGCCAGGAAGGCGGGCTCCTTGTACGTGTAGCCCGTGGCGAGGACCACGGCTTCGGATTCCAAGGAGTAGCCCTGCCCGTGTTCCTCGTGGTGCAACCGGAGTGTATGGGTGCCGGTGGTGGCATCCCACTCTGCAGCGGTGAGGGAGGAGTGCGTGTGCAGTTGGGTGTCCACCATTCCGGAGAGGCTCTTGGTGTAAAGGAGGTCGTAGATGTCGTCGATCAGGTCCGAGTTGATGCCCTTGTACAGGTTCTTCTGGCTCTTGATCAGCGAATCACGCTGCTCGCCCGGGAGCGAGTGGAAGTAGTCAACGTACTCCGGCGAGGTCATCTCCAGGGTGAGCTTGGTGTACTCAAGCGGGAAGAAACGGCCCGAACGGGTGACCCAGTTGAGCTGGTAGCCGTAGACATCGATTTCCTGCAGCAACTCGTAGTAAAGCTCCGCGGCACTCTGGCCGCTGCCCACGATGGTGATGCTGCGCTTGGACTGCAGCTCGCTCTTCCTCGACAGGTAATCGGCATTGTGGAGGACAAGTCCACCGGCGTCCACTATTCCTGCACAGGAGTCCGGGACATACGGAGAAGTCCCGGTGCCCAGGACCAGCTTGCGGGCGCGAAGCACCTCAGCACCCGCCGGCCCCTGCACCGAAAGCCGGTACACACCGTCGTCGTAGGTCACATCCAGCACATCCGTGCTAAAACGCACGGACTCAAGCTGGCCGGCCACCCACTGGCAATACTGGTTGTACTCGGCACGCAGCGGGTAGAAGTTCTCGCGGATATAGAAGCGGTACAGGCGGCCGGTCTGCTTCAGGAAGTTCAGGAAAGAGAAAGGCGACGTCGGGTCGGCGAGCGTCACGAGGTCCGCCATGAACGGGACCTGCAGGTGCGCCGGCTCCAACATCATGCCGGGGTGCCAGTCGAAGGACTCGCGGCGGTCAAGGAAAACGCAGTCGAGGTTCTCCACTGGCTCGCTCAGCGCGGCCAAGCCCAGGTTGAAAGGCCCGACGCCGATGCCTGCAACGTCGTAGATCTTGCCGTTGTCTTGGGTGCTCACGCTGCGGCCTCCGTGGTGTTCGCCAACAGGTTGTCGCCCGTCCGGCGGATAAGTTCAATGATTTCCTGGATGTCCCTCAGGCTCGCCTCGGCGTTGAGGAGCGTGAACTTGAGGTAGTGGCGGCCAGCCACCTTGGTGCCGGCAACAACGGCCTCGCCGGAAGCGAAGATCGCGGCACGGATAGCGGGGTTAAGAACGTCTGCAGCATCTTCGTCGAGGGCTGCACCATCAACCACAGGGCGGTAGCGGAAGACCAAGGTGCTCAGCTGCGGTGCGGCAGCGAGCTCGAACTCAGCGTCGTCGGCCAGCAAGGTTCCCACCCGGGCGGCGAGGTCGATCGCTTCGTCGAAGAGTGCGCCGATGGCGTCGGCACCCATGACGCGGAGGGTCAGCCACAGCTTCAGGGCATCGAAACGGCGGGTGGTCTGGATGCTCTTGTCCACCTGGTTGGGGATCTCGGCCCTTGCCGCACTCTCCGGATTCAGGTAATCCGCGTAGTAAGTGACGTGCCCCATCATGGAGCCGTTGCGGACCAGGACTGCGCTGGAGCTAACGGGCTGGAAGAAGGTCTTGTGGAAGTCCACGGTGACGGAGTCCGCCAAGTGGATTCCGTCCAGGAGGTGCCGGTGCCTGCCGGAAACGATGAGCCCTCCACCGTAGGCGCCGTCCACGTGCAGCCAAGAATCGTAGGCGCGAACCAAAGCGGCCATTTCGGACAACGGGTCAACCGAACCGAAGTCCGTAGTCCCGGCAGTGGCCACGACCGCCATCGGCACCAGGCCGGCGTCGTGCGCTTCCGCCAAAGCAACAGCCAGCGCGGCGGGGTCCATGCGGTGGTCTTCGGTGGTGGGCACTGCGATGACGGCATCAAAGCCCAAACCCAGCATGGAAGCAGACTTCTGGATGCTGAAGTGGCTGTCCACGGACGTAAAGATCCGGAGTCGGTCAAGCAGGTGCGGCAGGCGAGCGTCCCCAATCGCGGCCCGCAGCTTGGCAACGGCGTGATTGCGGGCAATCAGCAGCGCCTGGAAGTTGGACTGGCTGCCACCGGACGTGAACACGCCATCGGCGTCTTCCGTGAAGCCGATGCGCTCCGCGGTCCAATCGATGAGGCGGCGCTCGATCATGGTGGCACCGGCGCTCTGGTCCCACGTATCCATGGAGGAATTCACGGCCGAGAGTACGGCTTCGCCCACCAGCGCCGGGATCACCACGGGGCAGTTCAGATGGGCGGCATAGCGGGAATCGTGGAAGTAGATGGCGTCCTTGAGGTAGAGCTCATCGAGCTCTTCCAACGCCGCAGCCGTGTCCGGCAGCGGGCGCTCAAGATCCACGGCACCAACCTTGGCCTTTAGTTCAGCATGTCCGACGCCGGTGAACGGCTGGGCGGTCCGCTGGACTTTGGTTGAAACCGCGTTGACCCCCTGAAGAACCTGAGCGACGTAACTGGGTGAATTTCGTGCGTTGAACAGCTGGTTTGTGGCAGCGAGGGCCAGTTCCACTTTGGAGCCAAAGTCCTGCTCCTGAGCGATCCGCTCTTCGACACTAGGTGACGTCACGTCAGCTTCCTTCCATTGCGTTGGGGGCGCTTGTTAGCAAGGTAAGCCTTACTTAGGTAAGCCTTTGCGTCAAACTTTTGTGATGTATTTCGCTGAGAAGGCGGTTTCTCATGACTGCGCGACACTGAAGTACGTCATTGACTTTTTTTGGAGCTGCTTAAGGTGCAAAATATGGCACTTTTTTCGGTCCGCCGAATGCTCTCATGGACCCGCGTGCACGGCCTGCTGTCCACCGGGCTGCAGGGGGTAGAGTGCTAGGACTATCGGCTGCCTACGGTGGGGGGACCACATGAAGGATCACACTCATGAGCGGATCGGCTTCCGCGAAATCGACGAGCATGGCAACGCCCAGCCCGCCGTCAGCCCCCACGTGCCGGAAACCGCGGGTCCGGAACGCAAGCGCGTCCAGCTCAATCCATTCATCATTGCCTTGTGGGCCCTGGACGCCGGCTTGGCATGGTTTGGATTATGGGCTCTAACTACGGCGACCAGTGCGATAGTGAGCTCTGCGCAAGCTCAGTCCGCCGAGTCAGCCCAGACGGCCCAAATAAACTTCATCATGCTCTCCAACGCACCGTATGCACTCTTGGCTGCGTTGCTGATCACTGCTGCCCTGCTCTTGTGGCATGCAGTGCAATGGCAAAGAAAGCGGTCCCTGCTTCCCTAGCGAACCGGTTCCTCAGGGAAGGGAACGGCAAGTTACTCGTTCTCGGGTTCGCCCACCGGCTTTTCTGCGGGCCAGTCGACGTCCTGCTCGTAGCCCTCGTGCTTCTTCAAGTACGCGGCGATGTAGGGGCAATGCGGAATGATGCGCTTTCCGGAGGCCACCACGTCATCCAACGCAAAGTGCGCCAGTACTTTTGCAAGACCTTGGCCGTTGAACGCGGGTTTCGTTTCAGTATGAATGAAATCAATATGACCGGGCTTGTCCATGAACTGGGATATCACGGCCAACTCACCGTCCACGTGCAGCTCATAGCGGTGAAATTTGTCGTTGCGCACCGTGGTGACGCCAGCTCGGAACGACTCTGCCAGTGAATCCGTGTACTCGGTCATGTTTCGAGATTGGCACGTAAATCCGGCTCTGGCAACGTGCGCCACCGCCCCTCGTGCATTTCCGCGTCTTCCTGCGTGGGCCGCGTCAGCACCGGCGTCGGAACCCTGCCAAGCAAGAGGACCGAAAGGGCAAAGCACGCCGCTCCCCCACCCAACAGGGCAAGGGTCAATCCGTTGAAGGCGGCGTCCGCCAGCGGGACCAAAACCACGACGGCGGCGGTCACCACGGCGGTGCGTGACGGGCCCCGCGCGTGGCTAGCCGCCGTCGGACGGTTCTCCAAGCGACCAAAAAGCCATACCACCGGGACCAGCAAGGTCAGCACTGCGAAGAAGACCGGAATCCGCGCCCACCACCACTCTGCAGTCCCGGCCAGCGGCTTGGGCACATCGGTGAGCAACAGCAACCCGGACATGCCCACCAGCAGTGGGAGGTGCCACAGATAGATGGTCATGGATCGACGCCCCGCTACAGCAATGACTACTTGCACCCAACGGAGGTCCGCGATCCACCGAATGCCCTTTTGGAGCAGTTGAAGCGTCGCCGCCTGGGAAATGCCCAAAAGAAGCAGGCAAAAGTTGGGCGGGTTCAGGTTCACCACCATGTTCCCCGGATACACGGCCACGCCGGTCACCAATCCCAGCAGAAGGTTGCTGGAAACCACGGCACCAAGAAGCCAACTGCGGCTACGTTTCTCGAAGAAGCCATCGGCCATGAGGAACCCCAGCTGCTGGACAGCGCACCACACGAAGATCATGTTCGCGAACGCCACGACGGGGACAGCGCCCCGAAGGGAATCCACTGTAATGATCAGTGCCACCAGCACAGCGAAAGTCAGCAGTGGCACGCGTTCGTGAAGCCGGGCCATGAGCGGGATGCTGAGTTGGGCCGTAAGGTACGCCGCCAGGAACCACAGGGGCATTGCGGCGCCGGCAGTCATCAACTGGATGACTTGCGGGTGGACACCAAGCAGCAGCGCAACCCATAGTCCTCCCCACATGACGGCCAGCACAGCCATGGCCGGCCGAACCAGTCGCAGGAGCCGTAGCTGGGCGAAGTCGAACCCGTTGCCGCCATGTGCGTTTAAGCGCCGCCAGGATTGCAATCCGGTCACGCCACCCAGGACGAAGAACAGCGGTACGATCATGAGCCCCCACGCCACAGGGGTGAACCAGCTTTGCTCCATGAGCACGTTCAAGGTAGTGACAGTGCCATCCTTGTGCAGGACAGGGCTGACCATCATGCAGTGTGCCGCGACGACCAGGAGCAGGCAGGTGAAGCGGACAAGGTCGATCGCCGGGTCCCGTTGCACAGCCGTTGCTTGGCTGGCCAGAGGATGCGCGTCCATCTCCATGGCTCTCCCTACAATGGCACGCGCCTGCGTGCTGACTCCATTGTCCGCCCGCGCAAGGACTTGGGCCAGCAGGCAGGGCGCCCGACCCAGCCGTTATTATCCCCAAACCCGAGATTGGCTCTGGACGAGCCGCCGAAACACCGGCAGGATCAGACCCATGACTACGTCGATTTTCGTGAACCTGCCCGTTAGCGACCTCGAGGCATCCAAGGCCTTCTACACGGCCCTTGGCTACTCCATCAACCCGAACTTCACCGACGAGACTGCGGCCTGCGTGGTCTTCAGCGACACCATCTTTGCAATGCTGCTGACCCACGCCAAGTTCAGCGAATTCACCAAGCAACCCATCGCGGACACACTAAATTCGACGGCCGCCATCGTCGCCATTTCAGCCGACAGCCGTGAGGACGTGGATGCCCTGGCTGCCAAAGCACTCCAAGCCGGCGGTTCCGAAACATACGACCCCATGGACATGGGATTCATGTACAGCCGCGCGTTCCGTGACCTGGACGGGCACCACTGGGAAGTTGTGTGGATGGACGACGCCGCGGCCCAGGATGGTCCGCCGGAGTCCTAGTCCATTGGCTTAGTCCATCTTGGCTTAGCCCAGCGTCACTGCCAGCACGCCAAGCACGACGGCGAGCAACGGCGTGGCGCCTTGGAGCGTAGCTGCGCGGAGGTACTTCTTGCCGCTTGCTGCAAGCACGAGGGCAGCCAAGAGCATGGAACCGCAGCTGCTGAAGACAAGGGTCCAGCCCACTTGGGGCGCACCCATAGCCACTGCAACAATGCCGATCAGTGCGCCGATGGCCAAGAACAGGTTGTAGAAACCTTGGTTGTACGCGAGCGGTTTGGTGGTTTCCGCGTCGGCCTGGGAGGTGATGCTGAATGTCTTCCAGGTTTTGGGCTTTGTCCAGGTAATGGACTCCATGGTGAAGATATAGACGTGGAGCAGGGCGGCAATCGTCGCGAAAATCAGGGAGGCCAGGATCATGTTTTGATCCTAGCCTCCCTCGTTGCCGGGCTTGGTTGCCGCGCTTGGGGCGCGCTGCTCGTCAGGCGCTGAGCAACTCCAGCGTGGCGCCGGCAAAGGTCGCAGCCGAACCATTCCATCGTGCCAACAACCCTTGCAGGTTCTCGCCGTCGGCCCGGTGGGCTGCGGTTTCCGACTCCAGCGTCGCCAGGATACCGGTCCGCAGTTCCGTGTTGAAGTTCACCTTTCCAACGCGCATTGAGGGAGCCTTCGCCAACTCCGCGGCAGGGATGCCTGAGGCTCCGTGAAGCACCAGTGCCGTCTCGGTCTGAGCAGCGACTTCCTGCAGTACGTCCCAACGGATGTTTGGTTCGCCCTTGTACTTCCCATGCACGTTGCCCACGGCGACAGCCAGTAGCTGGGCACCCGTGCGCTCCACAAAGTCGGCCACCTGTGCCGGGTTGGTAAGTCCCGCAACGGACGCTCCGGCGTCGTGCGCTGAACGTTCGGCACCGAAGGCTTTGTCCTCGTCGCCCGCAAGGCCGCCCAACTCCGCCTCAATCACGACGTCGGCAGCGCCTGCCTCGTCCAGCGCCGCACGGACTTCACGGACAAGGGCGATGTTGTCCTCGTAGGGCAATGATGAACCGTCAGCGAGCACCGCATCCGCACCGGCCGCCACGGATTCCAGGATGACCCTGAGGTCGGAGGCGTGGTCCAACTGCACCGAAACCGGGACGCTGGCGTCGTTGGCCAGGCCGCGAAGGGCCGCGATGAGCCGCAGTCCATTAGGCGTGGACGCAGTCTTCGGAGCGACGAGCAGGATCACGCCGAGCCCCGATTCTTCCGCCGCGCCAACAACAGCCAGCGCTGTAGTGAAGTCGTAGCAAGTGAAAGCCGGAACAGCCGAGCCGGAGGCCAGGGCAGAGTTGACCATATGGTCGAGTTTGGCGCGCATCAGTGGGCCAAACCTCCCACCAGGATCCAGGCAACGTAAGTCAACGCGAAGCCTGCCAGGCCCAGGATAGTGGTGAGGACGGTCCAGGTCTTCAGGCCGTCAGACACTGTGAGGCCGTAGTAGCGGACGACCGTCCAGAACCCGGCGTCGGTAACGTGGGACAGGCCCAATGAACCGAATCCAATGGCAATGACGATTACCGCGATCTGGGCCGGCGTGTAGCCACCTTCCATCACGGCAGAGGTAAGCAGGCCAGTCGTCGTCACGATTGCGACAGTGGCAGAACCCTGGGCGGCGCGCAGTGCCAGGGAGATGATGAAGCCGAGCACGATGACCGGCAGGCCGAGGCTATCCAAGGTGTGGGACAGAGCTGCGCCGATTCCGGATGCACGGAGGACTTCACCGAACACACCACCAGCGGCCACCACCATGAGGATGGAAGCGATGGGAGGAAGTGCGCCTTCGAAAATCTCGCCCGTTTCCTTGAGGGACCAGTTGCGGCGGACGGCCAGCAGGAAGAAGGACAGAGCCACAGCCACCAGGAGTGCGAAGAACGGGTTGCCGACAAAGGCGGCCACGCCGTACCAGTAGTTGTCCTTGGGGAGGGTCAGCGTTCCCACGGTCCCGAGGAGGATCTGGACGATGGGAGCGGCGATCAGGAAGATGATCAGGCCAGGCCGCGGAGGAGCGATGGCGTGGGCACCGGGGCCGTCATGGCCTACGTGGACCAGTGATTCGGAACCGAACTCGTCCACTTGCTGCTTGACGCCTGGAAGCAGTTCGTACTCTTTGCGGTTCATGATGCTGGCAACCCAGTAGGACAGGAAGCCAAGCGGCACGCAGATGATCAGTGAGATCAGGGTGATGAGTCCAATGTCCGCACCGAACACGCCGGCGCCGGCAACGATGCCCGGGTGCGGCGGGACGGCCACGTGAATGGACAGCATGATGCCGGCCATGGGCAGGCCGAACTTGATCGGGTGTACGTTAGCGATCTTCGCGAACGCATAAACAATGGGAACGAGGACGATCACGCCCACCTCGAAGAACACGGGGATCGCCACGAGGAAGCCGACGGCCGTCAGCGCAATGGCAACACGTTTGGCGCCGAGCTTCTCAGTGAAGTGGGTGGCCAGCGACTGCACGCCGCCGGAAACTTCAATCATGCGGCCGAGGATGGCGCCAAGGGCGATCAGCAATGCGACCTTGCCCATGGTGCTGCCAACGCCCGTGGTCACAACAGTGAAGATGTCCTTGAGCGGAATCTGCGCGGCGACGCCCACCAGGATGCTGACGGCAAGCAAGGCAACAAAAGCCTGGATTTTGAAGCGGATGATCAGCACCAGCAACAGGGCGATGCCCGCTGCGGCGATGGTCAGCAGCAGAGGTGTGCCCAGCTCCACTACGGGCTTGATGGCGGGGGCGTCCGCCGCCTGAACCATCAAAGAGTTGACGAGGGGATTCATTGGGGGTGTCTCCTTTGACATACCAGTCTAGAGAAGACCGGCGGGAGGTGGCGGCGACGGCGAAGGGGGGATCGCCGTCGTCGCGCGTTCTGGTGGGGTGCTTAGGCGGTGCGCTTTGCGGGCGCTACAACCTTGATGACGGCAGAGTCGTCGGCGGCGGCGAGACCCTGGGCCTGGCCGAGAAGGTAAAGCTGTTCGGCAGCGGCCGCAACGGGTGCGGCGAGGCCGGCGGCCCGGGTTGCCTTACCAACGATGCCCATGTCTTTGACGAAGATGTCCAGGCGGCTGAGTACCTCGGCGCCGTCCTCGGAGTAGGCCTCGAGGATGCGCGGGCCACGGTTTGAAAGCATGAAGGAACCGGCGGCTCCGGCTTCGAGGGCGGCGAGGGTCTTGGCCTGATCGAGTCCGAGGGCGTCGGCAAGAGCCATGGCCTCGGCAGCGGCGGCGATATGGACACCGCAGAGGAGCTGGTTGACGGTCTTGAGGGCCTGGCCGTCGCCGGGCTTGTCGCCCACGATGCTCAGGGTGGAGGCCAACAGTTCCAAGGCAGGACGCGCCTTTTCAAGTGCTTCGGGCTCCGCCCCGACAACGATCAGCAGATCGCCTTCGCCGGCACGCTTCGGGCCGCCGGACAGCGGCGCATCCACCAGGGCCACACCGTATTCCGCAAGCTTTTCCACCGTGGCGGGGATGGCTTCAGTACCAACGGTGCTGCCGAGGATCACGACGGCGCCCGGCTTCAGTACCGAAGCCACGCCGTTCTCGCCGAAAAGGACGTCGTTGAGCTGCTCGCCGTTGCGGACGGCCAAGAGCAGCGCGTCGGCGCCATCCGATGCCTCGCGTGCAGAAGCAAAGGTCTTGATGCCGGCTTCTGCGGCGAGTTCCAAGCGGGGCTCGGCGATATCGAAGCCGTGGACAGTCAGCTCGGACGCGAGCCGGGTAGCCATGGGCAGGCCCATGGCGCCCAGGCCCAGGACGGTGACGGTGTAGTTGCTGCTGGTCATGGTGTTCTCCATTGAATAGGTAGGGCCCACGCTTGCCGGGTTCCCTGGCCGAGCTTGCGAGGTTAGGGGGCAAGTGGGGATGGTGGTTCTAGAAAGAGGTGCTGAGCTTGCGGGTTACTTCAGTCAGGGATTGGTCGTCGCCCACGTTTCCGGCAAACACGATGTACGGGATGCCCTTCGCGGGACCGTCCACTGGCTCCCATAGCGAAACGATGCCTGGCAGCATGGGGCCGCGGACAATTGCGTGGCGGATTTCCAAGCCGTGCGCGGCGACGTCCGAGGACGTGATGCCGCCCTTGGCGATGACGAACCGTGGCGGGAAGGTCTTCAGCGTCCGGTTCACGACTGCGACGACGGCGGCTGAGACGGTGCGTGCGATCTTCAGGCTTGCTGCGGCGTCGTCGGTCTTGATGAGCAGGCGGCTGGTGTGGACGATGACGTCACCCTTGCGAAGTGCGTCGACGACGTCGGACACGACCGTTGCGATGTAGGCCTCGGCCTCGCTTTCGCCCGCACTTTCGGTCCCGGCAATGAGTTTCTCGACGTCGATCTCAATGGTCCGTGCCGAGCTGTGTTCTGCGGTCAGGGCGTTGAGCTGACGGGTGGTGACGCCGACGTGCGAGCCGACCACGATCAGGCCGCCGGCCGTGGAGGGAGTGTTGCCTGCAAAAGCCTCCTGGGAGGTCAACGCGGTGCGGATCTCCTGGCCAATGCGGCCCCTCACGAAGGGCGGGCCCACACGGTACAGGAGCTTCTTGCCGCGGCGCTCGGCTTCTTCGAGGCCCAGGGCCAAGGCGCGGAAATCATTCTCGGTGACGATGTCGGCCACGATCGGCGTGGAGTTGGTGGCGGACTCAAGGGCGTCAGCGATGGCCTTCGCTGAGATGGTGGGGTCCTGCGCGGAGGCGCCGGCGCGGATGATGTTGAGGTCAAGCACGATCACATCGCCTGCAGGGAACCGGCCCCGCGACTTCTCCTCCACGTACTTGGCCATCTCGGAGTTCTTGAAGCCGAAGCTTGCGTCCTTGGCGAATTCCGTCTCGGCCACGGGGGTGAGTGTGCCTGCGTCTTCACCGGTGCCCCGCATGTAGTGCACGCCGCCGATGGTGACTCGGCCGGCGTCGGGGAATGCGGGAACGATCACCACGCCGTCGGTGGCTTCACCGGTCTCGGAAGCCACGGTGGCTGCAATGACGTCGGGCTCCAAGGGGTAGTGGCCACGGAGGGTGGAGTCACTGCGACTGACAAAACCGAGCCTCACATTTCCGGCTGCCGCGGCCAGGGCATTGCGGACGATTTCCTCGTTTCGGGCTGCGGCTTCGGCCGGGTCCAGACTGCGGGTATTGGTGAGGACGTACACGGCAGGCTTGGTCTGGTTCTGCCGGATGTGGGTGAAGGCCCATGCGAAATCTGCGACGTCCCACTGGGTTAGCACGGCGAGATCCGCAACGGACTGCGTTCCCGTGGGGTCGTCGTCGAGGACTACCAGGACGCGGGGGGACGTTGCCGAGGACGCCGTAACGGCGTCGGCAACCAACTGAGCAGGAATCTGGACCTCCACCGGGAAGGCGGCCAGAACGTCGGCTTCAAGGGTCACTTTGCACTCCATCGTGGGAAATCTATGTAGCGGTTTGCTGAATGTAAGATGTCAGACATCTATCATTTGAATTAGTGTGACACACGGCTCTACAGCGCGCAAGGTGCTGCGCATCACTAGGCTGGGGGCATGGCTGACAGTGTTGTTGCGCTCCCGTTCGTGAACGTCCTCACGCCTACCGTTTCCGCAGGTGAGGCGGTTCCCGTGGCACTGATCCACGGTTGGGCTTCCGGCTCTGTGTACTGGGAACCACTTGCGAAAAAACTGCTCGACGCCGGCCGGACGGTCTGGATTTTCGACCTCCCGGGCTACCACCCTGGCGAAGAAGTGCCACCGGACTTCCCGTGGACGCTGGACTCGGTGGCCGGTTCGGTAGCGGCAGCCATTGAAGTCAGGAACAGCGGACCGGTGCACCTGGTGGGGCATTCCATGGGAGGCAGTGTTTCGTTGACACTTGCGGCAGCCCGCCCCGAACTGGTGGCCACCATAACCTTGGTGGGCATGGCGCCCGTGCCGCAGAATCAGGGGTTCCAGAAGCTACTGAGCTCGCAACTGGATCAGGGATTTTTTGATCCCGAGACCGTAGCGAAGCTCATGAATGCTTGGTTCGGGGAACTGTCCGCAGCCGACATGTCGCGGCTCAGCACAGGGTTTGATGCGCCGTTCCCGATTCTGTCCGCCAGCGCCGTAGCTGCCATGACCGGCGTCGAACCTTCAGTGCCCGGGCGGGTCCACGCGCCACTGCTGGTGATAGCCGGCACCGATGACCGGGTGCGGCCCATGGAGCAAATGCGCGCATTCGTGGACGAAAGCCCGAATCGGCAGCTAAGCGCCATCCTCGGCGCTGGCCATAACGTCCACTGGGAACAGCCGGAAAAATGCGCCACGGTGCTAACCGGGTTTTGGAAAACAAGCTGGCCACCGCCAGCGTAAGATGTCTGACAACCGCCCGTACGAGGGAAATACACGGGGAGCCGGGCGGTCTGAAGTATAGGAAACGGGGATACATGGCACGCAAGTCGCTGGTCGGCGTCGTTGCTGACGAGTTGCTGGACCGGATCATCGCGGGCGAGTTTCCGCCCGGAACGGTAGTCCCGGGAGAGCTGGAGCTCAGCGCCAAACACGAGGTAAGCCGCATGACCGTGCGTGAAGCCATGAAAACCCTTGAAGCGCAGCGGATCCTTAGCGTCGAACGCGGCCGTGGAACCTTCGTCAACCCCCTCAACCAGTGGGCGTCACTGGAAGCCGTTTTGCGCGCGGCCTCAGAGGGAACCAAGGATGCGGCTGCCGCGATCCAGCTGATCGAACTGCGCCGCATGCTTGAAACCGGCGCATGCGAGCTGGCCTCGGAGCGTATCTCCGATGATGAACTGACGGCCCTCAAAGAGCATGTGGAAAAGATGCAGGCCGCCCACGAAACCAATGACCTCGCCGCCTTCGTGGAAGCCGACCTTGCCTTCCACGACGTGATCCTTCACGCCTCAGGCAACGTCTTTGTCGCCGTGCTCTTCGAGCCGCTGCACCGGGTCCTCGAAGCCCGACGGGCCGAAACTTCAGCGTTTCCTGAAATCCAGGAACACGCAATCGGGCACCACAGGAAGATCGCGGCCGCCCTGGAATCCCGCAATCCCAACGAGGCACGGCTCGCCATGGATGCGCACATGCAGCAGACCCTGGACGACCTGAAGACGTACGTGCTGGAGGCGTAGCAGGTAGAGAACGCCTTAATTGTTAGGCACAATGAATTTAAATCTTGCATGGGTGCGGACAGTTGGAATCCTTGATTTTTAGGGCAGAATCGCATCATGCTCTTAATTGTTGCCAGTGCCGTCCGAAAATTCTGCGCGTGAGACCACTTGAGTTTCCCGAGTTTCCCTTTAGGTCTCCGTTGGCGAGAGCCATCATCCAGCTTGAACGGGTTCGCGCAGATTTAGGGGATGGAACCACCCCTCCCGAGGTCTTCGCGCAGCTCCGCACGCTGTTTCAATTGCTGTCGAGCATCATGAGCGCACGCATCGAAGGCAATCGCACCTCAATTGTCGATGCGGTTGCCGGTGTTCAACACGCGAATCGGATTGACGTCATGCCGGACGACGGGGTCCAAGAAATCGTCCAGCTCCAAGAAGCAACAGCCTTCGTCGACTCCGCCATTGACCGGGGGACGGCACTAACGCATGGTTTTGTCCGGGAGCTGCACCGCATCTCCGTTGCCGGCTTGAAACGCGAAGGGGACCGCACGCCTGGCGCTTATAGACTCGCCGATGTCACCATCAGCGGCTCGTCGCACCGGCCACCACCGCATGGGAGCGTGCACGGTGATATGACGGCACTCCTGGACTTCATCAATGCGGATGTAGATCAGAACTATGAACTGCTCAAGATCGCCCTCGCCCACCATCGGTTCGTCTGGATTCATCCTTTCGGGAATGGCAACGGTCGAGTCGGGAGACTCCTGACGTACGCAGCCATGCGACGGCAGGGGTTTTCCGACACCGCCGGATACAGGGCTCTAAACCCAACGGCAGTATTTGGGGAGAATCGCGACCTCTACTACGAGCGGCTCGAAGATGCCGACTCCCTCGAACCTGAATCTCTCATTCGCTGGTCGACTTATGTCCTGGAAGGACTACTGACGGACCTAAGCAGGTTGGTGAAACTCGGCAATAAGGACTTCGTTACAGAAGGTCTTTTAGTTCCTGCAATCGAAAGAGGCCTTGCGTCATCGCGCTTCACAGCGGAAGAAGCCTTCGCTTTAAAAATCATCGCCCGCAAAGTTGAAGTGAAGGCCGCAGACCTTAGTTCAGCATTCACGGGTTCACCCGCGACTCGAAGCCAGGACATTCGAAAACTGTTGGAGCGCGGAGTCATAGAACCGGTGGCGAAAGGAAAGAGATCCTACCGGCTTCGACTCGCCCCGAGCGAACTAACGCCCCTCCTGGTTCGGGAATTGGACCGGCTGGGATTCCTCCCGCGCATTCTGCGCGATACAGAATAGTCCGCACCGGCAGATCTACTATTGTGCATCTGAACGCACAATAGTAGATCTCAATGTCTTGCCTCAGCGGCGCAGGCTCTCCGACGGGAGCTCGCCGAAAGTCCTCAGATACAGGGCGGAGAAGCGCCCTTGATGCGTGAAGCCGCACAACTCCGCGATTGCCGTGACGCTCTGCTCCCGCGGACTCGCTTCCAGGAGCATCTCGCGGGCGCGATCCAGCCGGATGCTCCGCAACAACTCCGACGGCGTCGCACCGACTTCCGCCCTGAGCGCGGTTTGGAGGGTCCGCACCGAAACACCCAAGCACTCGGCGATGTCCGGCACCGTGAGTTCTTCAAAGGCGTGCCGCTCCAGCAGCTCCCTGCACTCGCGGACCAGCCGACCCTCCGCTTCCGCGCTTCGCGCTTCCCCGCCGGGCGGTTGCATCGCCATCAGCAGTCGGGACACCATGCTGTCCGCCAGCAGCCCCTGAACGAACGCGGGGGCACTGGAGGCGGGCTGACTGATCATGTCGTCATGAAGTTCGACGACGGACCTCAGGAACGCGCGGCCCGCTCCACCTGAGAGGTCCATGCCGTAGCCAAGGTCCACAGCGCTGTCGCCGTACAACTGCTCGGCCACCCGTTCAAGCGCCGAACGCCTCACGTAGACAATCAGGTGCGGACTTCCGCCGTCCCAACTCATGGAAAATGGCCGGTCGATGGGCGGAACCGTGGCCATACGCGGACTGGATTCCACGGTGTTCGCACCTACTTGCATGGAAGCGTGTCCCGCCAGCGGGATCTGCACCAGATGGAAGTCCTGAAGGCCCTCGGGCTCAATCCGAACATCCGCGCCGTAGTCCAGGAACTCGATCCCCACATCGCCCCGATGCAAGGAGCGCAGTTTCATGTCCACTGACGACGTCCGGGTGCGTGGCGCGAGCTCATGGCTGCAGAACAGCTCAGCGATCTTGGCGTGTGCTTCGTCCACGTCAGTTGTGGCCATTGTTGGCCGTCCCCGCAAAACATCACGAGGAAGAATCTTCACCATTTCGGCACCTACTCCACAGTTTTGCGCTTTTCGGATGATCCTCGCGCCACGTGGATATTCCGGATTTCAACGGCCGCCTAGAGTCGCTCTTAGGACAAGTATGACTCAGCTCACATCACCATAACAGCGCCGAAAGCGAGGTGAGGACCAGTGAAGAACATCAAGCTCGTGCACCACCGGCGGGAGGAGTGGGATGAAAACCACTTCGAGCTCTGGGCGGCGGAACTTCAAGCCAAGAACGCTCAACTCACCTCCGCGGCTTGGGTTGGTTGGCACGAAGAAGAGGAAGACCCTGCGTAATTCGGATGGCCCTTGCGCCAAATGGATAGTCCGGATTTCAGCGACTGCCTAGAGTCGTTTCTAGAAGAACTATGACGCACGTCATATTTTCACAACGTGACAAGTACGGGAAAGGCTTGGACCATGTCAGGACTTCAGGGCAGGACGGCAATCGTTACCGGCGGTGCAACCAAGGTCGGGCAGGGCGTGGTGGCCGCGCTGCGGGACGCCGGCGCCGCGGTGGTGGTTGCGGACATAGATCCCGACGGCGAATCACTTACCACCGGACTGGGCGAAGGCATCCACTACTCCCACACTGACATCACCGATGACCACGCCGTGAATCGGCTGGTCAGCGCAACCGTCGCCGCGCACGGAAGCCTCGACATCCTGGTGAACCTTGCCTGCACCTACAAGGACGACGGCGCTGCCTCCGGGCGCGCCGACTGGCTCGAGGCACTCAACGTCAACCTCGTCAGCGCAGTGGTGGCCAGCAACGCAGCCCGCCCCCACCTGAAGGCCTCCGGGCACGGCGCCATCATCAACTTCACCTCAATCTCCAGCTCAGTAGCCCAAACCGGCCGCTGGTTATACCCGGCGAGCAAAGCCGCGCTGGTGCAAGTCACCCGGAGCATGGCCGTGGACTTCGCAGAAGACGGTATCCGCGTGAATTCCGTCAGCCCCGGCTGGGTCTGGAGCAACATCATGGACTCACTCAGCAACGGGAACCTCGAAAAGACAGACTCCGTGGCGGCCCCCTTCCACGCACTCAAGCGGGTCGGCCGCCCCCACGAGGTGGGTGACGTCGTCGCGTTCCTCGCCAGCGACCAAGCAAGTTTCGTGACCGGCGCAGATTGGGCCGTCGACGGCGGCTATTCCGCCTTGGGCCCGGAACGCGCCGAAGAGACCATTCCCCTGCTCGCAGCAAACTAACGCCAAGCTTCACAACAACTTCCACCATAGAGAAAGGCAACGCCATGACACAACGCCACATCACCATCGTCGGTGCCGGCCAGTCCGGGCTGCAGCTGGGTATCGGACTGCTGGACGCCGGCTACCAAGTGACCACCATTTCCAACCGCACACCGGAAGAGATTCACGAAGGCAAGGTTGCCTCCAGCCAGTGCATCTTCCACAACGCCTTGGAACACGAGCGGGCCTTGGGGTTGGATTTTTGGCCTGACGCCCCCACCGTTGACGGCATCTCTTTCACCATCCCCCACCCCGAACTGCCGGGTGAGAAAGCCATCAGCTGGGCCTCCCGCTTGGACAACCACGCCAAGTCGATCGATCAGCGCCTGAAGTTCCCCAAGTTCATGGAGGAGTTCACAGCACGCGGCGGAGAGCTCGTCTTCGAAGACGCGGGGGTAGCCGAGCTGGAGAAGTACACGCAGAACTCGGACCTGGTGATTGTGGCCGCCGGCAAGGGCGAGATCGCGCAACTGTTCACCCGTGACGCGGACCGCAGCACCTACGATGCACCGCAGCGCGCCCTGGCCTTAACCTACGTGAAGGGCTTGAAGCCGCGCGAGGACTACTCGGCGGTCTCGTTCAACCTGATCCCCGGCGTTGGCGAGTACTTCGTCTTCCCGGCGCTCACCACCACCGGCCCCTGCGAAATCATGGTCTTCGAAGGGGTTCCGGGCGGGCCAATGGACTCTTGGAAGGGACTCTCACCCGAGGAGCATTTGGAAAACTCCAAGAACATCCTCAAGGCCTTCCTGCCGTGGGAAGCAGAGCGCGCCACTGATGTGGAACTCACTGATCCCAACGGCGTTCTCCAGGGCAGGTTTGCGCCCACCGTCCGCCACCCAATTGCCACCTTGCCGAGCGGCCGGCAGGTACTTGGCCTGGCCGACGTCGTGGTTTTGAACGATCCGATCACGGGGCAGGGTTCCAACAACGCGAGCAAATGCGCGGCGTCGTACTTGGACAGCATCACCCGGTACGGCGGTGGAGCCTACGATGCAAACTTCATGCAGGCCACTTTTGAGCGATATTGGGATTACGCGCAGCACGTTGCACACTGGACGAATGCCCTCCTGGCTCCGCCTCCGCCCCATGTCCTCGAGCTCTTGGGGGCTGCGAACAGCGAGCCGGCTATCGCTCATCGCTTCGCCAACGGCTTCAACCACCCACCGGAATTCCAGGAGTGGTTTATGTATCCGGATAAAGCCGCGAGCTACCTCGCGGACCTGTCTGCCGCCAAAGTTTCGTAGCACGACCCTGCTAATAAGGACTCAACCATGCGAAAGATAGCAATCGTGGGGGCCGGCGAATCCGGCGCCCAGCTGGCCTTGGGCCTGCAACGTGACGGCTACGCGGTGACGCTTCTGTCCGACCGTTCCGCTGCCCAGATCCGCACCGGCAAGGTCATGTCCAGCCAGTGCATGTTCTCCACAGCCCTCGACGCCGAAGCCCACATGGGAACGGCGCTCACCGAATTCTACGAATCCGGATCCGTCCCTGGCATCACCTCAATCCGGCTACGTGTGGATGCTGATGAACCCATCGAATGGGAAGCACCCCTGGACGGTCCCGCCCGGTCCATTGACCAGCGCATCAAGAGTGCCCTCTGGATCGAAACATTTGTTGCAGCCGGTGGTGACTTCCGCATTGAGAAAGTCACACCGCGCATGCTCGAAGAACTCGCCCATGATTATGAGCTGGTCATTGTGAGCACAGGAAAGGGTGAGATCGGCCAGATCTTCCCCCGCGACAAGGCGAAATCACCCTTCGACCGGCCGCAGCGGGTGCTGGCGCTGAACTACGTCACGCCCGACGGCGGCGCTTCCGCCGGCTCGTCCGACGACGGTGCTTCCGCCGGCTCGTCCGCCGCCGGTACCGGCAGCGCGGGCGACGCCATCCGCATGTCCATGGCCCCCGGCGTCGGCGAATTCTTCAC
Organism: Paenarthrobacter sp.; assembly: GCA_031179305.1. GTDB lineage: Bacteria > Actinomycetota > Actinomycetes > Actinomycetales > Micrococcaceae > Arthrobacter. The sequence continues at coordinate 107,254 of JAPSHX010000004.1, forward strand.
GTTCCCGGGCCTGACCATATCAGGCCCCTGCCGCATGATGGTGTTCGAGGGCGTGGTGGGCGGCCCCATGGACCGCTGGACCGACGTCGGAACCCCCGAAGAGCAGCTCAAGCGTTCGCTGGAAATCCTGCGGGAACATTTCCCGCACGAGGCAGAGAACTTTGCCACCGCGGAGCTGACCGACAGCGGCGCGACGCTCCTGGGGCGCATCACGCCCACGGTGAGGTCCGCCGTCGGGGAACTCGGCAACGGGAAGCTGGTGTTCGGGCTCGGTGACGCCGTGGTCCTCAACGATCCCCTCACCGGGCAGGGTTCCAACAACGCCACCCTGGCCGCGAAGTACTACCTTGATTCGATAGTTCGCCGAGGCCAGCAGCCTTTTGACCGTGCCTGGATGGAGCGCACCTTCGACGAATTTTGGCGCGGCTGGGGGCAATGGGCGGTGGAGTGGACCAACGATCTCCTGAAGCCACGCCGCGATCATCAGAAGACGCTCCTCCGTGAAGCCGCTGACCATCCGGCACTGGCGGCAAGCATCGTCAGCGGCTTCGATGATCCCCGGACGTCATACCCCTGGTGGTTCGATCCCACCGCGGCCGCTGACTTCATGCAGGCCCGGAAAGAGGACGATGCTGCTGCCTTCGATGTGAGGGACTTCAGGGGTGCGTTGGGTCAGTTCGCCACGGGCGTCACGGTGGTTACCACTGTGTCTGCGGACGGCAGAAAAGTGGGCATGACCGCGAATTCCTTCACGTCAGTGTCCATGGATCCGCCGCTGGTGCTCTGGTGCCCCAGCAAACGCGCCCCCAGCCTGGGCGATTTCGAGGACGCAACGCATTTTGCCATCAACATCCTGGCGAGTGACCAGCACGTCCTGTCCCGCCAGTTCGCCACGCCCGCCACGGACAAGTTCGCCGGCGTGGAAACAGCTGACGGCATCGCCGGTGTTCCGCTACTGGAGGGTGCAGTAGCAACGTTCCAGTGCCGCACCGTTGCGCGACATGATGCCGGGGACCATGTCATCTACGTGGGTGAGGTGGAAAGCTACAACCACCAAGACGGCGCTCCCCTGGTGTTCCACGGCGGAAAATACCACGCCACTGCCAGCCATCCGGATTTCTAGTCACGCCTTTTGACTTCTGTGCACTTCTGAAAGGAACGGATATGGACCATCCCCTTGACGTCGCGATCATAGGCTCAGGCATCAATTCGCTGGTCGCGGCAGCCGAGCTGGCCTTGGCAGGGAAGCGCGTGTGCATCATTGAGCGCTCGGATCGGTTGGGTGGGTTCATCCAATCCGCGGAGCGTACCCTCCCGGGTTTCATCCACGACACCTTCTCCTCCTGGCACCCGTTGTTCGTGTCCGGCGGCGCCTACTCGGCGTTGGGAGAAGAACTGCACCGCCGGGGTCTGGAGTACTGCAACACCTCCGGCCCAGTGACGGCCAGCGTTGCTGCGGATCCTGCTATCGGAGCCCACCGCGTGGTCATCGCACACAGGGACCCGGCCGAGACGGCTGCTGCGTTCAAGGAGCCACGCGATGGGGCCGCGTATCTGGCCATGCTCGATGATCTGGGCCGCAATGCCGGAACGGTTTTCGGGGCTTTCGGGGCGGAACTTCGCTCGTTTGGGGAGGTGGCGAAGATTGCCTTCGGAGCCGTGGGACGCGGGCGTTTCTCAGGGACGGAGGCCTTTGTCCGGGATTCCGTGATGAGCGGCCGGAATTACACCCGCAGCCGCTTTGACGGGTGGGAAGCGGACCAGCTGTGGTCTCCCTGGCTCCTGCACGCAGGGCTCGGCCCGGACCAGGCAACCGGTGGAGTCATGCTGCCCGTGATGGCCATGAGCATGCACAGCTTCGGGCTTCCTGTTGTGAAGGGCGGCGCCTCGCAGTTTGTGGCCGCCTTTGAGTCTTTGCTCAGGGACAACGGCGTCCGGATCATGCTGGGTGCGGAGGCCGACGAGATCCTGGTGGACTCATTCGGTGCCGTGGCCGGAGTGCAGACATCGCAAGGTGTGGTCACCGCAGACACGGTGCTCGCGAACGTATCGCCCCAGGCCCTCTACACCCAACTCCTTCGCCAGCCACCGGCCGGTACTGCCGAAGCCGCTGAACGCTACCAAAACGGCCGCGGGGCCATGCAGATCCACCTGGCCCTGGACCGTCCTGTCGAGTGGCTCGATCCCAGGCTCAACAGCGTTCCGCTGGTTCACATCAGCAACGGCTCGGACAGCACGGGAATTGCCTGCGCCCAGGCCGAAGCCGACCTGTTGCCCAGCGAACCCACCGTGGTGGTGGGACAGCAGTGCGTACTGGATCCGTCGCGGGCTCCGGAGGGCAAAGCAACGCTGTGGCTGCAGTTGCAGGAAGTGCCGTTCTCTCCCGTGGGTGATGCGGCGGGCCAACTGTCGGTTGCCGAAGGTTGGACCCACGAACTGAAGCAGGGATATCTGGAACGGGTCCTGGACCGGTTGGAGCAGTTCGCTCCGGGCACACGCGCCACTGTTCTTGCTTCGGACATTCTGACGCCGACGGACTTGTCCTCGGCCAACCCCAACGCGGTGAACGGAGACCCCTACGGCGGTTCCGCGGAGCTCTTCCAAAACCTGCTGTGGCGGCCCTTCCCCTCCGCCGCCGGACACCGGGCTGCCGTCCAAGGGCTGTGGCACATCGGCGCTTCAACCCATCCCGGTCCCGGGCTTTCCGGGGGTTCCGGACATCTGGTTGCGCAGAAGTTGACCGCGAAACCCTCACGATTTTCCCGTATTCAATCAGCACTGAAACCAAGCAAGCGATAGGAGAACAATGTCTGTTCTGGCCGGGCTCACTGCAGCCCTTTCGAGAGGTTCCGTGGAGATCATCGACCTCACCACGCCGCTCAGTTCCGAGACCCCCATCCTGAACCTGCCGCAGCCGTTCGCGAACACGGTGGGGTTGTCCGTTTCGCCGGTGAGCAATTTCGACGACGCCGGTCCGGCCTGGGCGTGGAACGACGTCACCGTGGGCGAACACGCCGGGACGCACTTGGACGCCCCGGTCCACTGGATCACGGGTAAGGACGGCAAGTCGGTGGACCAGATCGAACCACACCGACTGGTGGGCCCGATTGTAGTGATCGACAAGACCGCCGAGGTTCTCGGCAACCCTGATTTCCTGTTGGAACCGGAACACTTCGAGCAGTGGCAACAGGAGCACGGTGCCTTCCCTCAGAATTGCTGGGTCATTTTCCGGACCGGATGGGCGGAACGTGGCACTGATGCGGCGGCGTTCGTCAACGCGGACGACGCCGGACCCCACACTCCCGGGGTCTCCGCAGCAGGTGCCAAGTGGCTTGCCGGCAACGCCTCAATCAGCGGTTTCGGCGTGGAAACCGTGGGCATCGACGCTGGCCAAGCCGGGGCCCTCGATCCGATGTTCCCCGTCCACTCCTTCCTTCTGGGCGCGGACAAATACGGCGTGACGTCCCTGCGGAATGTGGACCGGCTCCCCGTCACGGGTGCCACCCTGGTGGTCGCTCCGCTGCCGATCGTGGGCGGCACCGGAAGCCCCAGCCGCGTGTACGCGCTGATTGAAAAGGACGTGGTGGAAACAGCATGAGCGAACATGTGCGGGTCTCCACGCTGGTGGGAAGGACGCTGGCGAAACTCGGCGTCGGGCATGTTTTCGGCGTGGTGGGCAGCGGCAACTTCGATGTCACCAGCACGCTCATGGCCGAAGGCATCGGGTTCACAGCAGCCCGGCATGAGGGCGGCGCCGCGACCATGGCTGACGCTTACTCGCGGATGTCCGGCAAGGTGGGCGTGGTGACCACGCATCAAGGGTGCGGTTTGAGCAACGCCATCACCGGGATCGGTGAGGCAGCGAAGAGCCGCACACCGCTGATCGTGCTCACCGCCGACACCCAAGCTGCAGCGATCAGGTCCAACTTCAAGATCGACCAAGACGGACTGGCCCGCAGCGTAGGCGCCGTGGCCGAGCGCATCCACTCCCCCGCAACCGCCGTCGCGGACACCGTCCGGGCTTTCCGGACCGCGGTGAACGAGCGCCGCACGGTGGTACTGAGCTTGCCGTTGGATGTCCAAAGCGGCACCGCGGCAGACGAAGTGAGTGCCGTCGTCGTGCCCGAGCCGTTGAAGGTTCGTCCGGACGCTGCCGCCGTTGAGCAGTTGGTGGCACTGATCGCGGCCGCGGAACGGCCCGTGTTCGTCGCCGGACGCGGCGGACGTGGTGCACGGGACGAGATCCTGGAACTCGCACGGCATGCCGGCGCCTTGGTGGCGACGTCCGCGGTGGCGAGTGGGCTGTTCAACGCCGACTCCCACAATCTGGGTATTTCGGGTGGTTTCTCCTCCCCGACCACGGCAGAGCTCATCAGCGGCGCGGACCTGATTGTGGGCTGGGGTTGCGCGCTGAACATGTGGACCATGCGGCACGGCCGACTGATCTCCGCAGGCACCAAAGTGGTGCAGATCGACGTCGAAGATTCAGCGCTCGGCGCCAACCGCCCCATCACCCTTGGCTTGCTGGGTGATTCGGCGCTAACCGCGGTCGATGCTTTGGAGGCGCTGCGCTCCGTGCAGTCAGAGCCAGCGGAAAAGTACCGAACCGAAGCCAACGCACTGGCCATCAAACAGGGCTCCAGATGGCGGGACCTCGAAACTGAAGACCTGTCCACGGCAACATCCATCGATCCCCGGGTCCTCACCCGTGAACTCGACACCCTGCTCCCTGCCGAGCGGATCGTGGCAGTCGATTCAGGCAACTTCATGGGGTACCCCAGCCAATACCTCGCCGTGCCGGACGAATTCGGGTTCTGCTTCACCCAGGCTTTCCAAGCAATCGGACTCGGACTCTACACGGCCGTCGGCGCCGCCCTCGCCCAACCGCAACGGCTCCCGGTCCTGGGTGCCGGGGACGGTGGATTCCTCATGGGCATCAGCGAACTCGAGACCGCCGCCCGGCTCAAACTCCCCCTGGTGTGCATCGTCTACAACGACGCAGCCTACGGGGCAGAGGTACACCACTTTGCTTCGGAGCATTCCGAGAAGCACCTCTCCAGCGTGGTGTTTCCCGAGACCGACATTGCAGCGATCGCCCGCGGGTTCGGGGCTGAGGGCGTCACCGTCCGGACCGTGGCCGACCTTGATGCCGTGCTCCCGTGGATCGCTGCCTACGAAGCCGGAACTCAGGACCGTCCGTTGGTGATCGACGCGAAGATCGCCTCCGACGGCGGTTCATGGTGGCTGGCCGAGGCCTTTCAAGGCCACTAAGCACCGGGCTCTCCCAACTGGGTAGCAGCAAACGTCGCTATGAGCGGTCATAGCGACGTTTGCTGTCACTTACTTGGGGTGGTTATGCGTCGACGTCCGTGTTCACGATGTACACGTCGCAGGGAGCACCGTGGGCCACGCTGTTGGCGATGCTGCCGAGTACGCGGCCGAGGCCCTTCATGCGCTTGTTGCCCACCACGATCAGCGAGGCGTTGTTGGTCTCGGCGTAGTTGATGAGGGCGTTGGCAGGTGTGCCGCGGGCTGCGAAGTACTTGATGTTGCCTGCGGGAACGTCCAGCTCTTCGGAAACCTTGCGGGCCACGTATTCTGCGGAGTCCGCGGAGGAGACGGTGATGCGGTCGCTGCCGCTGCCGAATTCTTCAATGCGGTCATCGGAGAAGCCGCTGATCACGTGCAGTTCGGCGCCGAGGGCGGTGGCGAGCTTCGCTGCTGCCACTGCTGCGCGCTTGGCCGTCTCGCTGCTGTCAACGCCGACCACAATAACTTCTGACATGAGTACTCCTGGTTGTGGGGATTCACTGGGTGCTGCTGCAAGAAATCTACACTCCATCCCCATCCGCCGGGATGACCCTTTTGCGCCGGGAGTGTTTACGGCCGGAATCACTGGGTAGTGATTAAGCATCGGAGCGATCACACGACCGAAAGGCAAGACAATGAGCGACGCACCATTTTCCCCGCAGACCGCCATCGTCACGGGATCGGATTCCGGCATCGGGCGGGCCACCGCGGTGGCCTTGGCCAAAGCAGGAATGGACGTGGGGATCACGTGGCACTCGGATCAGCAGGGCGCTGAGGAAACCGCGGAGGAAGTGCGCGGCCTGGGCAGGAAAGCTGTGGTCCACCAACTGGACACCACGGATGTCCGGGGAACAGCTGCAGCCATCGACAAGCTCGCCGAGGAACTTGGCGGTGCGGACGTCTTCGTCAACAACTCCGGAACCGGCGATGGCACTAAGTTCCTTGAGCTGGACTACGACACGTGGATGTCCACCTTGGATACCAACCTCAACGGGGCTTTCATCGCAATGCAAACAGCAGCCAAACGCATGGTGAAGGCCGGCCGCGGTGGGCGCATCATCGCTGTCACCAGCGTCCATGAGTTCCAGCCGAGGGTTGGAGCCTCCGCCTACGACGCGTCCAAGCACGGCCTGGGTGGCCTCATCAAAACCATGGCCTTGGAACTCGCTGAGCACGGCATCACCGCCAACAACGTGGCACCAGGTGAGATTGCCACTCCCATGACAGGCCAGGAGGACGAGGATCCCAAACAGAAGGAACGGCCTGGAGTCCCCTTGGGGCGCCCCGGCGATGCGCGGGAAATCGCCGCCGTCATCGCCTTCCTGGCATCACCGGATTCCAGCTACGTCAACGGCGCCTCGTGGCCTGTGGACGGCGGAATGTTGCAGATGGGACCACAGGCAGGTTCGCACATCACCAGCAACGACTGGCGCGAAAGCTAAGCCCCTGCAGACTCTGGCCGCACGGTGATCCGTGGGCTAGTCTGCATGGACGGCCTGCCTGGCGGGCCTGATTTTCCAGAGATTCGTAAGACGTTGATGAGGAGCACCATGGCTGGCCACACATATAGCGTTTCCGAAATTGTAGGAACTTCCACCGAGGGCGTTGACGACGCGATCAAGAATGGCATCGCAACAGCCTCCCAGACCCTGCGGAACCTGGACTGGTTTGAGGTCAAGGAAATCCGCGGCCACCTTGAGGACGGCGCCGTGGCCGACTGGCAGGTCACCATCAAGCTTGGTTTCCGCCTGGAGCGCTGATCACCCCTCTACCCATCCCGCGAGATGGCAGTTGACGCCCATGTTTTCCGAAAACATGGGCGTTAACTGTCGTCTCGGCGGGCGGGTTCGGGTTCGGGCACGGCGGCCGCCTCACCGAAGCTCAGCAGCGTTAAAGCGTCCGACGACGGCGAACCGGCCTTCGCGGAATAGATCCTCAGCATCTGGTCGGGGTCGTCCGGGAGACTGAGCGTCTCAAAGTTCAGTTCCAAGTCACCCACAATCGGGTGGTGCAGCCGAACAGTGCCGGCGGATCGCGATGCCACCCTATGCCCGGCCCACCACTGCCGGAAGTGCTCGCTGTGTACGGCGAGCTCGCCCACGAGTTGGTTGGTCTGCGGATCGTTGGGGTGTCGGCCCACGTCCATCCTGAGGGCGCCCACGGCTTCAGCGGCCACAGTTTTCCAGTCCCTGAACAGCTGTTCCGCCAAGGGATCCAGGATGATCCAGCGGGTCAAGTTCCGCTCCCCGGCGGGGAGTGACGGGAAATCGGTGAAGAGCAGGTGGGCCATGCGGTTTCCGGCCAAGACGTCGGCGCGCCTGCCCAGCACCATGGCAGGAACATCGCCGACGGCGTCGAGCAGCTGCCGGAGCCCGGGCCTGACCTTTTGCACGGGACCGGGATTGCCTGCGGAACTTGCACAGTGCTCCAGGAGGTCCATCATGTGCGCTTGCTCCCCCGCGTCCAGGCGCAGTGCGCGGGCCACAGAGTCGAGGACGGCCTTGGATGGGTGGATGTTGCGGCCCTGTTCCAGGCGCGTGTAGTAGTCAGTGCTGACTCCGGAGAGTCGGGCAACTTCTTCGCGGCGGAGCCCGGGCACCCTGCGGGCACCGCTGGACTCTTGCGCTCCAGCGTCCTCGGGCGAGAGGCGGGCACGCATGACCTTGAGGAATTTACCGAACTCGGCGCTTTGACCCATCCGTCCATTCTGCCGTTCGGGGCGTGTGAAAGACCACCATTTTGGGTAGGACTATCAGACCTAGGAAAAACAGGATCATGTTGGATTGCTGACTCTGCCGCCAAAAGTGCATAGGCTCAGTACAGAGCCTCCGAAAACGCTTTCTGGAGTGTCGCAACCCTAACCAATTCCGTCGAAGGAGACCGTCATGCCAGAGCTGACTTTAAACAACGGCGTCACCATTCCCCAGCTCGGGTTCGGTGTCTTCCAAGTACCTGCCGAGGAAACGCAGAAGGTCGTGGAAGACGCATTGGAAGCCGGCTACCGCCACATCGACACCGCGGCTGCCTACCGCAACGAGGCAGGAGTCGGCGCTGCCGTCGCGGCCTCGGGCATCCCCCGCGAAGAACTCTTCATCACCACCAAGCTCCGCAACGGCGAGCAAGGCGAGGCCTATGACGCCTTCCAGCGCAGCCGCGACGCTTTGGGCCTTGAAGTTATCGACCTGTACCTGATCCATTGGCCTGTCCCCTCGCAGGGCCTCTACACGCAGGCATGGAAAGAGATGGAGAAGCTGTACCAGGACAAGCAGATCCGGGCTATCGGCATCTCCAACTTCCTCTCGGACCACTTGGACACGTTGCTCAAAGAAGCTGAAGTAGTTCCCGCCGTAAACCAGATCGAAGTCCACCCCACGTACCAACAGGCCGAGCTGGCCAACAAGTGCCGCGACCTCAGCATCGCCGTGGAAGCTTACAGCCCGCTGGGCCAGGGCAAGGACCTGAACTCCGAGCAGGTGGCCCTTGTGGCGGCGGCCCACGGCACTACTCCTGCACAGGTGATTCTGGCCTGGCACCTTGCCCAGGGCACAATCGTGATCCCCAAGTCCGCAGACTCGAAAAGGATGCGCGAGAACTTCGGCGCGGCCGATCTCACCCTCACCGAATCCGAGCTGGCTGCGATCACGGCACTTGAGGCGGGCGCCCGCATAGGGTCCGATCCCGCCGTCGCTGCTTTCACCCAGCTCTAAGAAAGGACAAACATGCAGTACACGCATCTGGGCCGTTCCGGCCTCAAAGTTTCACGGCTCTGCCTGGGCACCATGAACTTCGGTCCGCAGACGGACGAAGCCACAGCTCACTCGATCATGGATTCCGCGCTGGATTCCGGCATCAACTTCTTCGACACCGCCAACGTGTACGGAGGAACCGGGCACCGCGGCTGGACCGAGGAAATCATCGGTCGATGGTTCGCGAAGGGCGGCGAGCGCCGTGAGCGCACCGTCCTGGCCACTAAGTTGTATGGCACCATGACGGACCGACCCAACGAGTCCAAGCTGTCGGCGCTCAATATCCGCCGTGCACTCGATGCCAGCCTGAAGCGGATGCAGACGGATTACATCGACATTTACCAGTTCCACCACATCGATCGGGATACGCCGTGGGACGAGATCTGGCAGGCCATCGAGGTAGCTGTCCAGCAGGGCAAGATCCTGTACTCGGGAAGCAGCAACTTTGCGGGCTGGCACATCGCCCAAGCCCAGGAAGCCGCCCGGAGGCGGAATTACACGGGTCTCGTCAGCGAACAGTCCATCTACAACCTGTTCCGGCGCGAAGTTGAGCTTGAAGTAATTCCCGCCGCGCAGCAATATGGCTTGGGCCTGATCCCGTGGTCGCCACTGCAGGGCGGGCTCCTTGGCGGCGTGCTGAAGAAGGAAGAGCAGGGTGTTCGCCGCACTGAGGGCCGGGCTCTGGAGACCCTCAAGAAGCATGAGGAACAGATCCGCCAGTACGAGGATTTTGCGGACGAGTTGGGTCATGCGCCCGGAGATGTAGCGCTGGCTTGGTTGCTTCACCAGCCTGCCGTGACGGCTCCCATCGTGGGACCTCGAACCCAGGAACACCTTGATGCTGCTATCCGCGCTCTTGAGGTCACCCTGAACGCGGACGCCCTCAAGCGCCTTGACGACATCTTCCCGGGCCACCGCACCGCCCCCGAGGACTACGCCTGGTGAGCAGCGCCCTCCCCCACACCCTCGGAACGGCGGCGGACACCGTGTCGCCGCGGAACATCCTGTTCATCGGCGGGACCGGGGTCATCAGTGCGGCGGCGGCTGAACGCGCCGTCGCACTGGGCCACGGGCTGACCATCCTCAACAGGGGAAGGTCAGCCGGCAGGCCGGTGCCGGAAGGCGCGGAAGTCCTCCACGCGGATGTCCGTGACGCCGCCGTCGTGCGTGAGGTACTTCAAGGAAGAGAGTTCGACGCCGTTGCGGACTTCATCTCCTACACACCGGATCAGGCGCGGGCCGGGTTGGAACTGTTCCGCGGGCGGACCGGGCAGTACGTTTTCATCAGTTCCGCTTCGGCGTACCAGAAGCCCCCTACGACGCTTCCCATCAGGGAGTCGACTCCGTTGAAGAACCCGTTCTGGCAGTACTCGCGGGACAAGATTGCTTGCGAGGAACTGCTGTTCGAGGCTTACCGTGAGCAGCACTTCCCGTTGACAGTAGTCCGGCCGTCCCACACTTATGACCGGACCAAGATCGCCATGGTGGGCGGTTGGACCGACATCCACCGGATGCGGGCTGGAATGCCGATCCTGGTGCACGGCGATGGAACGTCCCTTTGGACGCTTACCCATGCCCGGGATTTTGCCAAGGCGTTCGTCGGTCTCTTGGGCCGGCCCCAAGCTGTGGGTGAGAGCTACACCATTACCTCTGACGAGTTCCTGCCGTGGAACCAGATTTATCGCTTGTTTGCGCGTGCGGCCGGGGTGGAAGAACCGGAGCTGTTCCATGTTTCATCGGACACCATCGCAGCCCACAGCCCGGAGCTCGGCCCCAATCTTTTGGGCGACCGCTCGCACTCCGTGGTGTTCGACAACTCCAAAATCAAGGCACTCGTCCCTGATTACCGGGCCACGATTCCGTTCGCGGACGGTGCGCGGGAGATCGTGACATGGCATGATCGGCATCCTGAGCTACAGGTGGTTCAAGAGGACTATATGGAGCTATGCGATCGGCTTTACGAAAGGAATGTGCGCGCATGACAATTGCCCCGCTCATTGAACTCAACGATGGCAACAAGATTCCGCAACTGGGACTCGGCACGTGGCCGTTGAATGATGCCCAGGTTGCCGATGCCGTGGCGGAAGCGGTGTCGCACGGTTATCGCCACCTGGACACGGCGAAGAAGTATGGCAACGAGAAGGGAGTGGGCAACGGCATCCGGGCCTGCGGGGTGAATAGAGAAGAGCTCTTCATCACCACCAAATTGGATGGCGAGTTCCAAGGCTCCGGCAAAGCCGTCGCCGGGCTGGACGGCTCGTTGGAGCGGTTGGGGCTGGAATACGTCGATCTCCTCTTGATCCACTGGCCGCTCCCCCGCCGCGGTGAGTTCGTGTCCACGTGGAAGACCTTCGAGGAACTGCAGGCCTCCGGCAAAGCACGATCGATTGGCGTCTCCAACTTCAAGCCCTCCCACCTGGACCAACTGTTCAGGGAGACTGATGTTGTTCCCGCCGTCAACCAGATCCAGGTCAGCCCGTCCATCCCGCGGCCCGCTGCCCGGGCTTTCAATGAGGCGAACGGCATCATCACCGAGTCGTACAGCCCGCTGGGCGCCGGCAGCGACCTCTTGAACGCGCCAGTGTTGGCCGGCATCGGCAAGAAGTACGGTAAGAAGCCGGGCCAGGTGGTGCTGCGCTGGCACATTCAGCAGGGCTTGGTGGCCATACCCAAAAGCGCGAATCCGCAAAGAATGAAAGAGAACCTGGACATTTTCGACTTTGAACTGGACCATGACGACCTCACCCGACTGCAAACCCTCGACGCCGGACCGGACGCCGGTGTGGACTCAGACGTACAGGGGCACTGATCACCATGGCTACTCAAAAGGCACTGATCTGGGTTGGTTCCTACACAGCCGACAGGAACGGCAACGGCGATGGCATCGTCGCGCTTTCGGCCGATGATGACGGCCAGCTAACCGCCATTGGTTTGGCTGTCGCCGCCAACTCGCCATCATTCCTTGCACCGCACCCGTCACTCCCGGTGGTCTACGCCGTAGCCGAGGAAGGCAAGACGGTGCGGGCGTATCGCCGGAGGGGGGACGCTGAACTGGAGGCTTTCGGCGACCCCTGGCCCGCAGGCGAAGCGACCTGCCACGTAGCCGCCGATCCTCAGGGTCGCTTTATTGTGGCCACCTGTTGGGGCGACGGTCAGGTCATCTTGTATGAACTGGACGACGACGGCGCCATCACCTCGCGCACCAGCGCGGCAGCCGCCGTCGATCCCCACACTGCAACGTCTCCGGACGAGCAGCGACCCAGCCGGGCGCACTCAAGCTTGATGCTGCCGGACGGCCGCGTCATGACCACGGATTTGGGGCATGATCTGGTCAGGGTGTGGCGGTACTCGCCGGGTGAAGGCCTGCAGTTGGATCATCAGGTGATCCTGCCGAAGGGCTCCGGGCCCCGGCACATGGCCCGCCATCACAGCGGAACCGTGTTCGTGGACACCGAATATTCCGTTGAGGTAGCCGCACTTCGGATGGAACCGGACGGCACCTACGAGCTGACTGCCATAGTTCCAGCGAGTGCCGCTGGGGCAAAAGAGGGCGACGCCGGCGCGGAGATTGCGCTCTCACCCGACGGACGCTTCGCTTACGTGGGCGTGCGGGGATCCAACCGCATCTGCGTGTTGAAGGTGTCCCACGGCGGGGCTGAGCTGGAGCCCCTCGCGGAGGTGCCGTGCGGCGGTGAGTGGCCGCGCCACCACCTGGTCCGCGAAGGCTGGTTGTACGTCGCCAACGAAGGCTCGGACGACGTCGTGAGCTTCAAACTGGACCGTGAAAGCGGCCTGCCAGGCGGCATCGTGAGCCGGGTGGAGACGGGCTCTCCGAGTGTGCTGGTTCCCGCTGGTTAACTACCGCCGAGATGGCATTTAATACGCATGATCCGCTCAGACATTGGTATTAGATGCCACCTCGGCGAGTCTTTTCAGGCGGTCCAGACCTCAACGTCGTCCGTTCCGCAGATAAGCTTGCGTCCCGTCGGCTCGAGGATGACCCAGAGCAATTCCTGGTGCTTGGAAACATCGTCCACGCGGCCAGTTCCGGCTCCCCATGCGACGTCGTAGATCCACACGGGATCGCCGGAGCTTAGTTCAGTCCACTCTGCCACCGGTACGTGCCGGTAGTCGGCGGGCCTGTTCAGGATGGTACTGGTCATGCCGACACTTCAGCGGCAGTGCGGCGCCGCCAGATAGTGGGTACACCGTTGTGCGCCGGCAGGATGTGGCCTTCCGCGAAAACCTGGACGGCATCCGGGTCGGAGGCCGGGCTCCACAGGCCTGACGCCGGGCAGTGGGAACCGGTAGGCATGACGCGGGTGGCTCGTTCGCGCAGGAGGGCGATGCTCTTCATCGTTGAAACTCATCCTTGGAGGTAGATCGGGGTGTTTGTGAAGCAGATCTCTTCTACCCTATGCAAGGCATAGCAGCTTGGTTATGGGCAGATGCATAGCCTTTTGCGCTGAAGTGATGCAAAGGAACAGTGCTATTCCCGAAAACTTTCGGCATGAATGCGTGCAAGCGCTTCCAACATTGCCGCCAATATAATGCCGTTCACAATCTGTAATCCAAGAGATCTCTAGATTCAGGCCTCGGAAGCGCTTACAGTTGTGACTTGTCCCACAGGGGCTCTATTTCACAGCACTGTCGCTTAGCGGAAGGTTCCATCACTTGTTATCTCGCAGCAATAGACACCACCCCTGCCCCCAGCGCCCACCACTCAGCCGAATCGCCGCAGTTGTATTGACGACGGCGGCGCTCACCGCCTCGGCCATCCTCCCCGCAGGTGCCGCACCGGCCACCACACCCGATCCGGCCGCCCAGCACTCAATCCGCGGCAGCCTCAGCGATCAGAACTTCTACTTCGTCATGGCTGACCGCTTCAACAACGGCACCACGGCCAACGACGACGGTGGGCTGGGTTCTGATCCGATGGTCTCCGGCTACGACCCCACGCATAAAGGCTTCTTCAACGGCGGCGACTTGAAGGGCCTCCAGGACCAGCTGGACTACATCCAAGGGCTGGGCACCAATTCCCTCTGGCTCACTCCGAGCTTCAAGAACAAAGCCGTCCAAGGTGACGGCACCTTGGCAAACAGTTCGGCCGGCTACCACGGGTACTGGGTCACGGACTTCACCCAGATCGACCCCCACTTGGGCACCAACGCCGAGTTGAAGACCCTCATCGACGCCGCACACGCCCGTGGCATGAAGGTGTACTTCGACATCATCACCAACCACACCGCGGACGTCATCCAGTATGAGGAGACCTCCTCGGCACCGTACATTTCCAAGGAAACAGAACCCTATCGGACAGCTGCTGGTGAGGTCTTCGACGACCGCGACTACGCCGGGACGCAGGACTTCCCGGCGTTGGACCCGGCGACGTCCTTCCCGTACACGCCCGTGGTCCCCGAGGCAGAGAAGGACGTCAAGGTTCCGTCCTGGCTGAACGACCCCACGCTCTATCACAACCGCGGCAACACCAACTTTGCCGGCGAGGACTCCCTCTACGGCGACTTCTTTGGCCTGGATGACCTGTTCACCGAGAACCCGAAGGTGGTGAATGGAATGATGGATGTTTACAAAACGTGGATCCGCGACTTCGGGATCGACGGCTTCCGCATTGACACCATGAAGCACGTCAATGATGAGTTCTGGCAGCAGTTCGGGCCCCAAGTCCTTAGCTATGCCAAAGAGCAAGGCAAGGACGAGTTCTTCATGTTCGGCGAGGTCTTCGACACCTCCAAGAGCATCACGTCCAAGTTCACCACCAAGAACCAGATGCAGGCAGTGCTGGACTTCGGCTTCCAAGGAGCAGCCCGCAGCTTCGCGTCCCAGAGCAGCAAAGCCACCGTCTTGGCGGACTTCTTCAACGGGGATGACTGGTACACGGACGCTGACTCCAACGTCTATCAATTGCCCACCTTCCTGGGCAATCACGACATGGGCCGCATCGGCACCTTCATCTCCCAGGACAACGAGGGAGCGTCCGACGCCGAATTGGTGGAGCGCGACGAGCTCGCCCATGAGCTGATGTACTTCTCTCGCGGCAATCCAGTGATCTATTACGGCGACGAGCAGGGCTTCACCGGTGCCGGCGGGGACCAGGATTCACGGCAGACAATGTTCGCGAGCAAGGTCCAGGAATACCTGGATGACGATCTCCTGGGTACCAGTTCCACCCACGCCACGGACAACTTCGACACCCAGCACCCGCTGTACAAAAAGATCAGCGAACTCGCGGCCCTCACGGCTGAACACCCAACGCTCCGCAGCGGTGCCCAGCAAAACCGCTATGCAGCGGACGGCGCCGGGATCTACGCCTTCACCCGCATCGATGCCAAGGAGCAGCGCGAATACATCGTTGCCGTAAACAACAGCGAGACAGCCCAGACCGCGGCGGTCCCCACGTATGAAGCCAAGCAGCCCTTCAAGCTGATCTACGGTGACGCCGCGAAGAACGCCAAGACCGACTCCCAGGCGAACCTTTCCGTCACCGTCCCGCCGCTTTCCGCTGTGGTTTACGAAGCAGCGGGGCGACTTGCCAAATCCAAGGCGGCGCCCGGCGTCGTGCTTAAAAAGCCGGTCACCGCGGCTGGTGACGCGACTCGCCTGAAGGTGACGGCCGACGTCGACGGTAACTCGTTTTACGAGGTCACCTTCGAAGCGCGTACTGCGGGTGGAAAGTGGGCTCCGATTGGCACCGACGATAACGCGCCCTACCAGGTGTTCCACGATGTATCGTCCCTGGAGTCGGGGTCCTCGGTGGAGTATCGGGCGGTGGTGTTGGACAACCGCGGGCAGACGTCGGCGAGTGAGCCGAGGAGCGGCGTGGTAGGCGAGCCGACGCAGCCCGAAACCGTCACTGTTGCTGGCAGCCTCAACACCGAACTGGGTTGCACCGAGGACTGGCAGCCGGGCTGCGAGCAAGCACTCATGAGCTACGAGCCGACGCATCGGTTGTGGCAACTGAACGTCCCCAACCTGCCGGCGGGCAGCTACGAGTTCAAGGCTGCACTCAACGGCACCTGGGACGAAAACTACGGTGCGGGTGGCGAGTTGGACGGTCCCAACGTGGCGTTCACGCACGCTGGCGGCGCTATCACGTTCCTGTACGACCACGCCACCAACGTCATCAGCGCAGCTGTTCCGGGTCAGCAGCCATCCGCCGTCTCGGTGCCGGGAAGCTTGAACTCCGAGCTCGGCTGCGCAGGTGATTGGATGCCGGACTGCGCCCACGCCCAGCTGTCATTGGATGCCACTGATGGACTGTGGAAGCTTACGGTGCCCAATCTCGCTGCAGGAACTTATGAGTTCAAGGCCGCGATCAACGGCTCCTGGGCTGAGAACTACGGCATTGCCGGAGCCCCGAACGGCAGCAACATCGCATTGAAGCACGACGGCGGCCCGATCACCTTCCGGTACGACCCCGCCAGTCACCTGGTCACCGTCCGCTAACCCAAGTAGGTCGCAGTTGAGGTCGTTCTGAACGCTCAGAACGACCTCAACTGCTACTCAGATGGGCTTATTTGTAGCTCAGGCTGAGCAACATGGACTTGAGTTGGGCATATTGGGCGCTGCCCATCCAGGCCTTGGCTGCTTCCGGCGTTGCGAAGGCAGGCTGCTTGTCGACGTCGAAGATGACTCGTGCGGACATGTACCCGTTGGGCATCAAGATCTGGTTGGATCCGGACCCCGTCTCACCGGGCTGGAGTTCGGAAGCAATCCGCAGGTCCATGAAGTAGCTCGGCGGATCCAGCACAGGGGCACTATCCGCGGACGCTCCGTAAGGAACATACCTGGCCTGATTCGCCGCGAAGCCGAACTCCACTGGATTGCCGGACGTGTCCGTGAGACCTGGGACCACTGCGCGGTCGTACACCGTCCTGGTCACAGGGCCACCGGTGCCGTCGCCGTAGAAACCGCTGCTCATGAACGCGACTTCAGCGCCGGTGCTGTCCAAGATGGTGGCTCCGTGGGAAGGCCCTTGCTCCGGGCGGACGGCCCAGCCCACCGGATAGGCGAAGGAGATATGTCCGTCCGGGAAGGTGAATGTCTGGGAAGTAGCAGCGGGAGCGGGCGGCTGCGTCGGAGCAGGTGTTGGCGCCACAGCCGGAACCGTGGGAACGGGCGGAGGGGTAATCGGCGCGGCCACCGTGGGGATTACCGACGGCGTGACTGACGGCGTAGCTGTGGGCGTTGGGCTGACCGAAACGCTGGGTGTCGGTGTCGCTTCTGTGGACGTAACCGTGACGGCAGGCGCGGGCGCCGTGTTCACCGAACCAAAGTTGGCGGCCACGAGTACTCCCGCTGTAACGGCAGCAGCGCCGAGCAACAGTCCCCCGGCAATCTGGGCTTTGCGGCGCCGGCGCTGTTCCAGGGACGTCACTGCGGCGAGCGGGCGGCTGTCACTGAACACCGTGGTGCCCGACAGGATTTTGTGGAGCGCTTCTTCACCATTGGGTTCCGCCACTGGATCGATAGTGAGCGGGTCAATCGCTGATATCTGGTTCTTGATCGGATCCATTGTCTTCAGACCCCCATCTTGTGTGTAGTCGATTCGGCCCCTGCAGGCAGTTGTTTTCTGAAGGCTGTACGGGCACGGTGAAGGCGGACTTTAGCCGCCGATTCGCTGCACTTCAGCACCTTGGCGATGTCAGACGTCCCCAATCCGTCCCAGTAGGCCAACTGCAAAATGTCGCGGTCCTTGGCGCGAAGGCGTTCCATCGCATCCTGGACAGCAACGTTCTCAGAGTCGTCACCAAACCGTTGGACCGCCGTCGTCCGCAGCTTTTCCTGCAACGCCAGGCGCCTGTCGCGACTCCTGTACGCATTTCCCACCAAGTTCCGTGCAACCGTCAAGAGGTACGGGAGGTCCGGGCTGGAATCGTCGGTCCATTTTTGCCATACGACGCGGGAAGACGTCGGCCGCAATCTCCTCAGCAACCTCTACTGATTCAACGCGTCGGCAGACGAACCTGAAAATGGATGGGTAGCTGTCTTTGTGAATGGCGATGAACGCCAATTCGCGCTCTGAAAGCACGATTGTTCCCCCTGATAATTAGAGCCCTGAACTGCAGGATACTTGTATAGTTTCCGGCCGGGCGGCCAGGGTTACACGGGGCAAAATATTTTTATTGGGCAGTGTCAGAAGTCCCGGCTCGCGGCACCGCACGGTTTCCGATTATTGACGGGTCGGTACGGGACCGTACCCCATGTTTTCACTAATTTTTCGGCCAGCTGCTTTCAGTTCTTCAATCAGCCCACTGACCCTTTCAGGGTCGAATCTGAAAGAGGGGCCAGCGATGCTAACGGCGCCCATGACGGTTCCGCCGTCGCCTCGGATGGGGACGGCGATGCCGTTGAGTCCGTCTTCAAGCTCTCCCCTCACTATGGCATATCCTCGGTTAGCCACGACATCGAGTTGCTGCTCCAGCTCCTGCCGTGAGGTGATGGTCTGCTTTGTTATCGCGGGCATGCCCAAATCTTTCAAGAGGCGACTGCGCTGTGAACTTGAAAGTGACGCTAAGAAGACTTTGCCGCTCGACGTAGCGTGAAGGGGGGTCAAACGGCCCATCCAATTTTGAGTGGCGGCGAGCGTTGATGGGCCAAAGACTTCGTCAATGTTCACGACGTGGTCTGAGTTCATAACGGCCAAGTTGACAGTTTCTCCGAACTTTGCGGCGAGGGCCTCGAGAATGGGACGCGCCTCCCTTGTCAGGTCCAGCCTCATTGGTATGGCGTTGGCCAGATGAAGGATACCAAGTCCGAGTTGGTACTGTCCTCGACCACTGCTCTGCGCCATACCTTGCACTTCCAGCGCTCTCAGGAGACGGGAGATCGTCGACTTATGGACTCCCATCTCCTCGGCGACTTCCGTGACTCCAGCACTGCCGCTGCGCGCCAAAATTCTCAGAACTGCAATGGCACGGTCAACTGATTGGAGACCGCCCTCCCTGACCTCGGCGGGAGTCTGCGCGGGGGCCGTCGACGAGTCATGATCCCGCTCTGGAAATGCCATGTACTTATACTCTCAGACCCGTTTCCAAGAACACGGACGGGGACGGTGAGTCCTGCGCCAACGAAACAAACCCCCAAGTCCCCGAAAACCCCTTGACGCCGAAGGTGATCCGGGTAACACTAAAAGTGCAAGTTGCGGACTCCGCAACTAGGTACACATAGCGAACTACTTCCGAAACTGTCCTTGCTTGAAGTGGCCCGCCTCTGCGGGGACAAAAGTCCAATGCATAGAACCCACTGCTCGGGCATCATCGTGGACGAACTTCAGTTTCATGCGGTCAGGAGGAACTCCGCGGCATCCTGGCCACAATGAACTGCCGGCTCCACCGCTGAACTGAGCGAAGTCGTCCTGCTTCACGGCAAATCGTCAGTCTTCACTCTGACTGAAGTGCAAACTAAACGAACAGAGGTGCATGTTTCATGGCTAAAGACGCAACGTTCAGCCCCAGAAGGAACGGCGACGATGCTAAACATAGTGGCCGTAAGGACGGCAAGCCATTAGGCGGCCTGGACTACCTCCGGCCGCGGTACCCCCATAACATTCACCCGGCGCTGGTTCCGGGTATTAGCGTTGATGAACAACGTCGGCGCTACAGTCTGGACAGAGTGGTCCTTACTGCCGCAGGTGCCTTGACAGTAGCGTTCGTCGTCTGGGGCATCGTCAGCCCGTCCAGCGTCTCCGAAGTTGCAAGCACGGCGTTCGCCTGGACTACCACTAACTTGGGCTGGCTCTTCAACACCGTCGCCACAGTGGTGCTGGTGGTCCTGTTATGGTTGGCGGTCAGCCGGTACGGGAAAATCCCGTTGGGCAAGGACGGTGAGACCCCGGAATTCTCCACGTTTTCCTGGGTGGCAATGCTCTTCGCTGCCGGTCTCGGCATCGGCGTGCTGTTCTGGGGCCCCGCCGAACCGCTGGCCCACTACCTGAACCCGCCGCCGCGGACGGTCGAGGCGGAGTCAGTCGAGGCCATGCACCAAGCGCTGGCGCAAACGTACTACCACTGGGGATTTCACGCGTGGGCCATGTACGCCTTGGTGGGTGGGGCCGTCGCCTATGTGGGTTACCGGCGCGGACGCCCCCTGCTGATGTCCTCGATCTTCCGTCACCTCTTCGGTAAGAGGCAGACTGACGGATTCGCTGGAAAGCTGGTGGACATCTTCGCCATCGTCGCCACTCTGTTCGGCACGGCTGCGGCGTTGGGGATCGCGGCACTCCAGATCGGCCAAGGCGTCACTATTGTCTCCGGTGTCTCTGAACTGACGAATACTATCCTCATCGGTATCATCGGCGTACTGACAATCTGCTTCCTGGTCTCTGCCGTTTCCGGCGTCGCCAGAGGCATACGCTATCTCTCAAATATCAACATCATTCTCACTCTGGGAATCGTCGGCGCGGTTTTCATTTTGGGCCCCACGCTGTTCCTGTTGAACATGTTGCCATCAGCAATCATGGAATACATCGGATCGCTGTTCGATTTAATGGCACGTTCCGCTTCCTGGGGCGAGGACACACGCGAGTTCCAATCCACGTGGACTGTCTATTACTGGGCTTGGTGGATCTCCTGGTCACCCTTTGTCGGAATCTTCATCGCCAGGATCTCGCGCGGCAGGACTATCAGACAATTCATCCTGGGAGTGATCTTCATTCCGTCGGCCCTGCTTTTTGTCGCATACGGAATTATGGGCGCTACTGCAATTTGGATGCACCGTGAAGGGAAACCGGGGTTCAGCGATTCCATGGCTGCCCCCGAAGTGCTGTTCACTCTGGTGGACAATCTTCCTTTCGCGGAGTGGCTTCCGTTGGTCATCATGGTGGTGTTGGCCATCTTCTTCATCACCTCTGCCGACTCTGCCTCAATGGTTATGGGGATTCTCACTACGCGGGGCAGTCAGGATCCTCCAAAACTCGTGGTGGTTTTCTGGGGACTGGTCATGGCCGGGATCGCAGTGGTCATGTTGATAATTGGGAACACATCCGCTCTCGCAGGGCTGCAATCACTGGTGATTGTCACTGCTGTGCCATTCGCCATTGTGATGATCCTGATCATCTTCGCCTGGTTCCGAGAGCTGCGATCAGACCCCTGTATTCTGCGCGCCCAGTATGCCCAAATTGCAGTGAGCAATGCCGTGCTGGAGGGTGTCCACAAGTATGGAGACGACTTCGGCCTTCAAGTGGTCGAGACCGAGCCGGGATGCGGAGCCGGTGCCGAAACCGATTCCGAGGACGGAGAGTACACGGAGTGGTATCAGCGCACTAATGCAGAGGGCGAGCCGGTGGGTTTTGACTACGAAACCGGCAAATGGGCCGACGGCTGGGACCCGGAGACCGGCGAAATCGGCGCGGTGCCCATGCCGGAGACCGAGGACTCAGAAGCAGGCGAAAGCGAGAAATCCATACACGAGAACGTCCTTCGTGCCGAGGAACTCTCGCAATCGGACCCCTCGCTCCTGCCCAGCGACGCCCGGCCGACGACGGCCCCACTGCAATAAACCAGCACACCGGACAACTGAATTTGCGGCACCTTTCCATGGTTTGAAAGGGCTGGCAACACCGAAAAAACTTACAGCGTTCGTTAGGAGCAAAAACAATGAATGAGATCCGCGACATCCTCCCGATCCCGGTTCGGAGAAATCCGCCGGTAGCGGCGGCGATGGGAATTCATGAACAGCAAGCACCCTTCACCCCTATTGCCCCGCTGCGCGCCCCGGAGGGCGCGCCGAACGTGGTGGTGGTCCTCATCGATGACATGGGTTTCGGTGCCTCAAGTGCTTTCGGTGGGCCGTGCGAGATGCCAACTGCCGAGAGGCTGTCAGAAGAAGGCCTACGCTACAACCGCTTCCACGTCACAGCCCTGTGCTCCCCTACACGCCAATCCTTGATGACAGGGCGGAACCACCACTCCGTGGGCATGGGCGTAACTACTGAAATGAGCACCTCCGCCCCCGGTTACACCGGCTTCCGACCTGCCAGCGCAGCAACCATCGCCCAGACCCTGAGCATGAACGGATACAGCACGGGTGCGTTCGGCAAATGGCACCAAACCCCACCGCGCGAGGTCAGTCCCTCGGGCCCTTTCGACCGATGGCCAGTGGGCGAAGGCTTCGATAAGTTCTACGGATTCATGGGCGCCGAGATGAACCACTGGTACCCCCAACTCTTCGACGGCACAACACCGATCGAGCCCTCGCGCCAGCCCGAAGACGGCTACCACCTCTCAGAAGACTTGGTTGACCAGGCCATCAACTGGGTCCAGACCCAGAAAACCCTCACCCCTGAAAAGCCGTTCTTCAGCTATATCGCCTTTGGCGCCACCCACGGCCCCTTCCACGTCGCCCCTGAATGGAAGGACAAGTACCGCGGCCGTTTCGATTGTGGCTGGGATGCCCAACGCGAAGCGACCTTGACCCGGCAAAAGGAACTCGGGATTGTTCCCGAATCCGCAGAACTCAGCCCGTGGGCCGACGTCGTACCGCACTGGGATGAAATCGGCGACACCGGGCACCGGGTAGCCGCAGCATTTATGGAAACCTACGCCGGATTCGCCGAACACACGGACACCCAGGTGGGGCGCTTCGTCGATGCCCTGGACGAACTCGGCGAACTGGACAACACCCTCTTCATCTACATCCTCGGCGACAACGGGGCATCCGGCGAAGGTGGCATCGAAGGCACCATGCGCGAGCACCTGGTTGGTCACGGCTTCAAAGACAGCACAGAAACCATGTCCAAGGAACTCGACGCCCTTGGGGACGCGAGCACATACGCCATCTACCCTGTCGGATGGGCGCTGGCCATGAACACCCCCTATCAATGGACCAAGCAGGTCGCTTCACACTTCGGCGGCACCCGCGACGGGATGATCATGCGATGGGGCAACGGAATCCAGCAAGGCGGTGGCGTCCGGAATCAGTACCACCACGTCATTGATATCGCTCCCACGATTTTCGAGGCAGCCGGCATCCCACACCCCGTCACAGTCAACGGGGTGACGCAGCAGCCTATCGAGGGCACCAGCATGGTCTATACCTTTAACGCTCCCGATGCTGAAGACCGCAGACGTACCCAGTACTTCGAAATGTGCGGGAACCGAAGCATTTATCACGAAGGGTGGACGGCGGTGACACGCCATGGCATTCCCTGGGAAATGGTCCCGGAGGGCCTGCCCTCCTTTGCCGATGACCAGTGGGAACTCTACGACACCCGCTCTGACTGGAGCCAAGCACACAACCTCGCTCACAAGCATCCTGAGAAGCTGAGGGAACTCCAGCAACTTTTCCTGATCGAAGCCAGCAAATACAACGTCTTTCCGCTGGACGACCGGGTCACAGAGCGGGAGAACCCCGAAGTTGCCGGGCGAATCGACCTGCTTGGCGCCCGGACTTCAATTACGTACAGAGCCGGCATGGGACGCTTCACCGAAGAAACGACCCTGAACGTGAAGAACAGGTCACACAGTGTCACCGCGAGGGTCGATGTCCCCGCCGGGGATGCCGAAGGCGTCCTGATAGCCCAAGGCGGGCGCTTCGGGGGCTGGTCACTCTACGTGACGGACGGACATCTCAGTTACGCCCACAACTGCTACGGACGGGATCTCTACATCGTCCGATCGGACGAACGCCTCGCGCCGGGAACCCAGGAGCTGGCTCTGGAATTCCAGTACGACGGAGGAGGCATCGGAAAGGGCGCGGAAATCCGGCTCAGTGCTGACGGCAAGATCGTCGGCAAGGGACGGGTAGAGCAAACCACTTCCTACTACTTCTCTTTTGATGAGACGCTCAACGTCGGTGTCGATCGCGGCACTCCGGTCAGCAGCGACTACCTCCCGATCGACAACGCATTCACTGGGACGGTCCACACAGTACGCATTGACCTGCAAGACGACGGTCACGACCAGCACCTTACGGCTGCGGACCGCCAGCGCATCGCACTGGCCCACCAGTAGCCAACGTCCGGGGAAGACACCGTCCCCCAAAGCTGGCGCGCAGCCCGGACCGAAGGGTCCAAGTCCGGGCTGCGCGCCGTACACCAGTGTTCTCTTGAGGCACGGGAACGTGCCCTCCCGCTGAAAAATCAAATCTATAAAGAGGAAGAACAGAACATGTCCGAAACGTATCTTGGAGAAAAACCAGTCGATGATGATCGGGTAGCAGTGCCAGGAATCCCTGATGGGGCGGAAACCCTGTTCATCGGAGGCCGATGGGTCGCCCCGCAGGCAGGAAAAACAGGTGCCATCCATTGTCCCGCGGACGGGTCCTTCGTTGGGCTCGTTGCTGAAGCCGGGAAAGCCGACACCGTCCGTGCGATCGAGGCGGCCAAAGCCGCGCATGACGCGGGCCTCTGGTCCTTGGTGCCGGAGCCTGAACGCGGAGACCTCCTCCTCTCGGTGGCACGCCGGCTGCGCGAGCGAAAGACCGAATTCGCCCGCGCGGAGTCTTTGGACACGGGTAAGCGCCTGGTCGAATCAGAGATCGACATGGATGATGTCGCGGCATGCTTCACCTACTTCGGCAAACTCGCCGGTCAACAGGCAGGGCGGGTGGTCGATGCCGGCCGTCCCGACGTCGTCAGCCGAATCGTTCACGAACCAGTCGGAGTATGCGGCCTGATCACCCCGTGGAACTATCCCCTGTTGCAGGCAGCCTGGAAGGTGGCACCGGCCCTGGCGGCCGGAAACACCATTATCCTGAAGCCGGCCGAGCTCACACCCCACACGGCGATACTGCTGATGCAGGTTCTGGAAGAAGTGGGCCTGCCGCCGGGGGTAGCGAACCTCGTCCTGGGACCCGGCTCTGTAGTCGGAGCACCCCTGGCAAGCCACCCGGACGTCGACCTGATCTCCTTCACCGGCGGCCTGTCCACCGGCAAAACGATCGCGGTCCAGGCGGCAGAGACCGTCAAGAAAGTTGCTTTGGAGCTGGGAGGAAAGAACCCCAACGTCGTCTTCGCCGACGCCGACTTCGATGCCGCCGTCGACAATGCCCTCAACGCGGCCTTTGTCCATTCCGGACAGGTGTGCTCGGCCGGCGCACGCCTGATCGTGGAGGACTCCATAGCAGAGGCTTTCGTCGACGAACTCGTGCGCCGCGCCCAAAACATCCGCCTTGGCGGCCCCTTTGACACGGATGTGGACGCCGGGCCTTTGATTTCGGCAGCCCACCGCGACAAGGTCGCCGCCTACGTGGAGGCAGGTCTAACAGAGGGTGCCCGCCTGCGTTGTGGAGGGCGAACGGGAACAGATGAACTGGCCAACGGCCACTACTACCTCCCCACGGTCCTGGACAACGTCCACAGTGGAATGTCAGTACTCACCGAGGAGGCGTTCGGCCCGGTGGTTACCGTGGAAACCTTTACCAGTGAGGACGAAGCGGTAGCCCTCGCCAACGATACGATTTACGGCCTGGCAGGGGCCGTCTGGAGCCAGGACGCTGGACGGTCCCAACGCGTGGCCGCCCGCTTGCGTCACGGCACCATCTGGATCAACGACTTCCACCCCTACCTGCCCCAGGCCGAATGGGGCGGCATGAAGCAGTCTGGAACCGGACGGGAGCTTGGCCCGACCGGACTGGCCGAGTACCAGGAAATCAAGCACGTATACCAAAACCTGCGTCCCGCTGTCACAGGCTGGTTTCCCCAGTGATGGAACGACACGACGCACAGGTTCCAAAGGCACAACCCCGAAAGGAAAGTATGTTGAACGGACCGCAAGAGCAGAATTTTGACTATGTAGTGGTGGGCGCCGGATCGGCCGGTGCTGTGGTCGCCGCCCGGCTGAGTGATGACCCCTCAGTGCGGGTGGCCCTTATTGAGGCCGGTCCCAGGGACGAAGGCATCGACGAGGTCCTCACCCTGAACAGGTGGATGGAACTACTGGAGTCCGGCTACGACTGGGACTACCCCGTAGAAGACCAGGAGAACGGGAACTCGTTCATGCGAATGGCCCGCGCCAAGGTCCTCGGCGGCTGCTCCTCACACAATTCCTGCATCGCGTTCTGGGCCCCGGCAGAGGACATCGACGAATGGGAATCAAAGTATGGCGCCGCAGGCTGGAATGCCGAGATGGCCTTCAGGATTTATAACAAGATTGAAAACAACGCCGACGACGGCGAGCACCACGGCCACGACGGGCCGGTCCGCCTGCGCAACGTGCCTCCCACAGACCTCTGCGGTGTGGCTCTGCTGGACGCTGCGGAGGAGGCCGGGATCCCGCGCGCCAAGTTCAATGCCGGCAAGACCGTGACGCAGGGCGCCAATTTCCTCCAGATCAACGCCACAGAAGACGGCAAGCGGGCCTCATCATCGGTGTCGTACCTGCATCCAGCCGCGGACCGTGAAAATCTCGTGATCCTCGACTCTACCCACGCCACCCGGTTGGTCTTCGACGACAACAAGCGGTGTGTCGGCGTCGAAGTGGTGGCTAACGCGTTCGGGGCTCCCACGACGATCGGGGCCTCGCGTGAAGTCATTGTCTCTGCCGGAGCCATTGATTCACCCAAGCTCCTAATGCTCTCCGGGATCGGCCCCGCTGAGCACCTGGCAGAGGTGGGAGTGGATGTATTGGTTGACGCGCCGGGCGTCGGCGCCAACCTCCAGGACCACCCCGAAGCCGTCATCCAGTGGCAGGCTAAAAAGCCGATGGTCACTGAATCAACCCAGTGGTGGGAAATCGGAGTGTTCGCCCAAATCGACGACGGCCTCGACCGGCCGGACCTCATGATGCACTACGGGACCGTCAACTTCGACATGCATACCTACCGGCAGGGCTACCCCACAGCCGATAACGTGTTCTGCCTGACCCCCAACGTCACGCATGCCCGTTCCAGGGGCACCGTGCGCCTCCGCTCGCGAGACTATCGGGACAAACCGCGCGTCGATCCCCGCTACTTCACGGACCCCGAGGGTTACGACCTGCGCATCATGACCGAGGGCCTGCGCAAGGCCCGTGAGATCGTGGCGCAGGCTGCGTTGGCGGAGTGGGCCGGTGAAGAACTCTTCCCCGGAACGGACGTCCAGACTGACGAGCAGATCCAGGACTACATCCGGCGCACCCACAACACCGTCTACCACCCCGCCGGCACGGTCCGCATGGGCGCCGTCGAGGATGAGA
Organism: Paenarthrobacter sp.; assembly: GCA_031179305.1. Lineage (GTDB taxonomy): Bacteria > Actinomycetota > Actinomycetes > Actinomycetales > Micrococcaceae > Arthrobacter. Next base: position 134,441 of record JAPSHX010000004.1, read on the forward strand.
TGTCACCGCTGGACCCCGAACTCCGGGTTATAGGGGTTACAGGACTGAGAGTCGTGGACGCCTCAGTTATGCCCGAGCTCGTCACCGTGAACCCCAACATCACCGTGTACATGATCGGAGAGCGCGCAGCCGAACTCATCGCTGAGGAAACCAGGGCAACGACGGCGAGTGAAGAACCTCTTCCAGCAACCGTCTGAGCCACCACGCCCTGCAGGTGACCTCTCCCCGGGTGAGGTCACCTGCAGTGGAGGAACACCCCTTACCAACAGCCCGAAGGCTCCCGGCATTCCTTACAAGAAACAGTTGACCAATAGGAACCATGAACTTGCCAATCACCAGGCTCACAGGAGAGTTATCTCGAAGCGCCCTCAACACCGGCCAAACGAAGGGATGCTGCACGCCCTCCCGTGGGCCGCTTCCTGTTGGCGCCTCCGGAAGCAGGAATGCAGACACTTCCAGTCCTACCAGGCAGGACGCACACCTTGGCGTTGACATCCCCGCAGGGACATTCAGCATGGGGGACGCATTTGGGGAAGGGTACCCAGCAGACGGCGAGATACCTGTCCATGAGGTCGCACTGGACGGCTTCACGATCGATGCCATCACTGTCACCAACACCATGTTCGCCGCCTTTATCCAGACCACCGGATACCGCACCGAGGCCGAACACTACGGATCCTCCGCCGTGTTCCACCTGCTCTCCACGGCCAGACGCCAGGACATCCTCGGAGCCGCCGCCGGAGCGCCGTGGTGGCTCAACATCCGGGGGGCCGACTGGGCACACCCCACAGGCCCCAACTCCAACTGGCAGGACATCCCGGAACACCCTGCCGTGCACATCTCTCACCACGACGCCATCGCCTACTGTGCGTGGGCCGGCCGCCGACTGCCCACCGAAGCCGAATGGGAATACGCCGCCCGCGGCGGCCTGCACGGCATGCGGTACGCCTGGGGAAATCAACTCACCCCGGACGGCCAACACCGTTGCAACATCTGGCAAGGCAACTTCCCCAACACCAACACCCTTGAAGACGGATGTGCAGGCACGGCTCCCGTCCGCTCCTTCCCGCCCAACGGGTATGGCCTGTATGAGATGGCCGGAAACGTGTGGGAGTGGTGCGCCGACTGGTTCCTGCCCAAGTACTACCGCAACTCCCCCAGCGAGAACCCGGTAGGACCTACCATCGGCAACGGCCGTGTCATGCGCGGCGGCTCTTACCTCTGCCACGATTCCTACTGCAACCGCTACCGCGTCGCAGCACGCACCTCCAATACCCCCGAATCGTCCTCCGGCAACCTGGGCTTTCGCACCGTCGGGCTGACCTGAAGAAAGTGTCGACAATAAGGGAAACCTATGTGATCGCGGGAGGTTCCCGGAGCAGGATCGCTGCGTGGTGTTCCTGACCAACGTGCTGGACACCCCGGACCTCGGCGTGGACACCAACGAGCTCTTCAACGCAGTGGCGGTCTCCTAACCCGAGTAGGTAGCAGATCAGGGCGTTTGGGGGGCTCTAAACGCCCTGAACTGCGACTCAGTTGGGCGTGGCTGGCCGAGTTACGCTCCCACGAACCGCGGACACCGCCCAGACGACCACGAACAGCGCCACCAGGATCAGACCGGCGTCGCCAAGGTCAATGCTGCCCAGCCACAGGGTCAGGGGGTCCTCAAGTTCAAACGCGGCATTGATGAATCCCCCGAGCGTGATCGCGGCGATGAACAGCGCCGAAACTGCCGAAATAGCAGTGATGACGGCATTGAAACCGAGCTTGCGCTTCGGGTTGTGAATAGCGGATTTGTACATCTTCATCATGGCAACGCCGTTGACGGAGTCGCACAGGGTCATGGCGGCGGTGAACGCGAGCGGCAGCGCCATCAAGGCGAGCGGGGAGACTCCGGCGAGTGACGCCGTCGTGGTGATGACCAGCAGCCCGATGGTGGTGGCGGTATCGAACCCGAGGCCGAACAGGAAGCCGATCACGTAAATGTTCCGGGGCCGCTCCACTCTGGACAGCGGTTTGGCGAGCAACCGGGATACGAACCCTTTCGCTTCAAGGTCTTCGGGACGCACCTCGCCTCCGCGCCGCATATGACGGTACACATGCGTGGCACGAAGGAACGCCGAGCCGTTGAACAGACCCATCGCCAACAGAAACATCCCGGAAACGCCGCTGCCGATCATGCCCAGCACCTTGTTGCCGGTGGTCCCGTCCTCCATGAACTGCCCGATCAGCGTGGCACCCGCAACCACCAGCAGCCCGGCGAGGATCACCACGGAGCTGTGGCCCAAGCTAAACGCGAACCCCACGCTCACCGGATCTTTGTGCTGTGCCACGAATTTGCGCGTGGAATTGTCGATTGCAGCGATGTGGTCCCAGTCGTAACTGTGCTTGATTCCGGCCACGTACGCGGTGATCACCAGCCCCAGCGCCAGCTGTTGCGCGCCACCAGCTGCCCCAACAAGCAACAGCACGACGGCGGCAACGTGCAAAGCGGCCACGGCACCGAACGTGAACAACAGCCGGGTCCGCAAGGACAGAGTCTCCCGCTCCCGGTACATGGTGGCGAACTCAGTCAGCGTAGTCATCAGTACTTCCTCAGGTTCAAGGGCGCCTGCCCGTACCAACGTTCCCGCAGGACGCCGGTGCAGGCACCCAGCAAATTGTTGAGCTCCTCAGTGCTGTAGGACAACGATCGCAGCACAAGCCCGGCAGTCCCGGCAATAGACGCGGTCAACGACACGCCCGTATAGGCATCAAATTCACGGGCCATTTGGTCCAGCTCATCAGCAAGCCCCTGCTCCACCCTCGGGTCCGCCACCACCAACGACCCCAAATGGCTGAAGCCCTCCATGAACCCCATCCCGGTCACGTCATTGCAGGGTGGCCGGATCAGAAGGTTGTCCAGCGCCAAGAGCTTCACTCCATCCCCGGCCTCAACATAGATCTCGTTGCGTAGCCGCACCTCTTCGTACTTGAAGGACGCGCCGTCCGGGGACCACCCGGGCGTGATGACTTCGGCCAAGACAAGGCTCGACGTCGGATGGAGACGGATGTGCGAATTCTGCCGGTAGCTCGCTTCCCGGTAGGCAATCAGCTGGTCGGGCATCAGCTCCAACCGCGAGCCCTCCTCCAGTTTGATGTTCATCCGCTGCTCAGCGAATGATCCCCGAGTCCGATACACCTTGGTGGCGGACTGCGTCGTCAGGAGCAGATCCGCCCCGGCCTCGACCTCCACGTCAATAACAAACAGATCCGCCCCGAGATAAGCCCCGCCCGGATTGACCATGACATAACAAACCTGCCCGGACTCATCCAAGTAATGCGGCCGCAACACCCTCAATGCGCCCTCATGAAACTGCCGCGAAGCAACGGACCGCCCGCCACGCACAGAAACCCCAAGCTCCAACCGCCCGCGTGGTGACGAAACCACCGAGGCGGCGGAGTCGGATTTTTGGGCCGCGGCGTGGCGGGCATCGCGAAGCGGGCACGGCCCAAAATCCGGCGAAGCCACCGCCCCAAGCACCGTCACGAAGTTAGATCGAGCATCAGGACGTCGCGGCGGATCCAGTTGAGGACGGCGTCCAGCCCTTCGTCGGTCTTCAGATTCGTGAAGCAGAACGGTTTGTTGCCGCGGAACTCTTTGGAGTCCCGTTCCATGACCGCCAGGTCCGCTCCAACGTGGGGTGCGAGGTCGGTCTTGTTGATGATGAACAGATCGGATTTGATCATGCCTTGGCCGGCTTTGCGGGGGATCTTTTCGCCTTGGGCGACGTCGATGATGTAGATAGAGAAGTCGACGAGTTCGGGGCTGAAGGTGGCGGAGAGGTTGTCGCCTCCGGATTCGACGAAGATGACTTGGAGGTCGGGGTGCCTGGCTTTGAGTTCTTCGATGGCCGCGGTGTTCATGGAGGTGTCTTCGCGGATGGCGGTGTGGGGGCAGCCGCCGGTTTCAACGCCGATGATGCGGTTTTCGGGGAGGATGCCGTTGGCTGCGAGGATTTTTGCGTCTTCGATGGTGTAGATGTCATTGGTGATGGCGGCCATGGAGATGTCGCCGCTCATGTGCCGGGTGATGCGTTCCACGAGTTGGGTTTTGCCTGCTCCAACGGGTCCGCCGACGCCGATTTTGATGGGGTCTGTCATGTTTTCTGTCCTTTGCACTAGCTAGCTCATGAACATGCGGGCGCGTTGCCGTTCGTGCCGCATTTGTGAAATTTCGAGGCCGGGGCTGACGGCCCCGAAGTCTTCCCAGCACAGCTGTGCTACATCTTCGACGGCGGTAGCTACGGCGTCGTGCGCCTGGCGAAGTACCCGCTGCCCGGCGTTCTGCCCAAGCGGTATGGCCCGCACGGCGTTCTGCGTCAGCGAAGTAACGGTGGCAAACAAATACGCAGAGAGCGCCGCTTCAAAAGGAACCCCCAAGGACCGTGCAATCACCCCAAAAGCCAAGGGCTGATGCCCCGAAGCCAACCCCTCCCGAACAAGCCCCCGATACGCTTCCAACTCCCCCGAAGGAAACACTTCGCCGCCGATTTCCAACAGCCGGCCCCCCATCTTCAAAGAAGCCTCCCGCACCTCCCGAGCCAACAATTGCGCAGACAACACCCCATCCAGCAAGCCCACATCCACCCCCTCATACAAGAACCGCAAAGCCAACCCATCCGAATAAGTCAGCTGCTGCCCCACAAACACCCCCAACCACTCCCCAAACGACCCCTCATCCCCCACAAGCCCCCGATGTATGTAGCTCTCAAACCCCAAAGAATGAGCAAAAGCGCCCGTAGGCAACGCAGAGTCAGTCAACTGCTGAAGAGCCAGCTGATAATCGGCGCTCAAAGCGCACCGCCAGAGGTGCGGACCGCGCGCTGGAGCGGAGCTGGGAAGGGGGCCGCGGCGTGGCGGGCATCGCGGAGCGGGCACGGCCCCCTTCCCAGCGAAGCGCAAGCGCGCACACCCAACCTGACGCGGCGCACAGCTTTAGTGCGAGTGCTCAGCATGGCGGAAGGCAACCGGCATGACCCGTTCTTGCCTGTCGTAGGGGACGCCGACACTCTTCAGATAATCTTCGACCGTGTGGTCATACTGACAAACCATGACCTCGCAGCCGTACTCGGATGAAGAGTCAAAGAACTGTGCCTGCAAGTGCCGGTTGCCGAGCGAGTGTGCCACGACCCCCATTTCGTGGATGCTGCGCGGCGCGATGACCAGGACGTCGGTGGGCAGCACGGAGACGACGATGATGTTGTGCTCGTCGACGGCGAGGATGTCGCCGTCGCGGAGGTCGCCGAGGCCGGCGGGGAGGCGGATGCCGAGTTCTTTGCCGTGGTCGGTGGTGACGCGTTGGATGCGTTTGACGAGCAGGGCGCTGGGCAGCACTACTTTTTCTTTGTGGTGGCCAGCGTAGTCGTGGGGCTGTTCGTGCAGGTTGCCCAGGATCTTTTCGATAATCATGAAGGCTCCTAGAAGAGGAAGTAGCGCTGCGCCATGGGCAGCACGTCGGAGGGCTGGGAGGTGACCTCGACGCCGTCGACCGTCACTTTGTAGGTTTCGGGGTCGACAGCGATGTCCGGGGTTTCGCCGTTGTATTTGAGGTCCGCTTTGGTGAGGTTGCGGATGCCGGTGACGGGTTTGATGATGCGTTCGAGGCCGAGCTGGGCGGGCACTCCGGCGTCGATGGCCGCCTTGGACAGGAACGTGATGGACGTTTGTTGGAGGGCTCTGCCGTACGTGGCGAACATGGGCCGCATGGTGCGTGGCTGCGGTGTGGGGATGGAAGCGTTGGCGTCGCCCATGAGCGCGTAGGCGATTTGTCCGCCTTTGATGACGAGTTCGGGTTTCACGCCGAAGAAGGCGGGATCCCAAAGGACGAGGTCCGCGAATTTGCCCTCCTCCACGGAGCCGATGACGTCGGCCATGCCTTGGGCAATGGCCGCGTTGATGGTGTATTTGGCGACGTAGCGTTTGAGGCGGAAATTGTCGGATTCGGCGGAACCGTGCACGGCGCCGGACGGATCGTGTAGGACACCGCGTTGACGTTTCATGGCGTCCGCTACTTGCCAGGTGCGGGTGACCACTTCGCCCACACGTCCCATGGCTTGGGAGTCGGAGGACGTGATGGCGAAGATGCCGAGGTCGTGCAGGACGTCTTCCGCGGCGATGGTTTCGGCTCGGATTCGTGAGTCTGCGAAGGCCACGTCTTCAGGGATGTCCGGGTTGAGGTGGTGGCAGACCATCAGCATGTCCAGATGCTCTTCGATGGTGTTTCTTGTGTACGGCAGCGTGGGGTTGGTGGAGGCGGGAAGCACGTTGGGCAGGCCGGCGATCTTGATGATGTCCGGAGCGTGGCCACCGCCTGCGCCTTCGGTGTGGAAGGTGTGAATCACGCGCCCGTCGATTGCCCGGATGGTGTCTTCCACGAAGCCGCATTCGTTGAGGGTGTCGGTGTGAATGGCAACCTGGACGTCGTATTCGTCGGCAACCCGCAGCGACATGTCGATGGACGACGTTGTTGATCCCCAGTCCTCGTGGACTTTGAGCCCGACGGCACCGGCGCGGACCTGCTCTGCGAGGGGCTCGACGGCGGACGCGTGACCCTTGCCGAAGAGGCCGATGTTGACGGGGAGTCCCTCGGCAGCTTGAAGCATCCGGGAAATGTGCCAGGCGCCGGGTGTGATGGTGGTGGCTTTGGTTCCTTCGGCAGGGCCGGTGCCGCCGCCGACCATTGTGGTGATGCCGTTGCACAGTGCGGCTGGCACTTGTTCCGGGGAGATGAAGTGGATGTGGGTATCGATGCCGCCGGCGGTGAGGATTTTCCGTTCACCGGCGATGATTTCCGTGCTGGCACCGATGATGATGTCCACACCGTCAGTGATCTGCGGGTTGCCGGCCTTGCCGATTTTGAAGATGTGCCCGTCCTTAAGGGCAACGTCGGCTTTGTAGATGCCCGTGTAGTCCAGGACGATCACATTGGTGATCACTGTGTCCGGGATGTCCTCCGAGCGGATGAGCTGGCCGTTCTGACCCATGCCGTCGCGGATGACCTTGCCCCCGCCGAAGACCACTTCTTCGCCGTAGGCCGTGTGGTCCTTCTCGATTTCGAGGAACAGTTCGGTGTCGGCCAAACGGATGGAGTCACCGGTGGTCGGGCCGTACAGCTCGGCGTACTGTTTGCGGGGAATCTCGAAGCTCATACAGCGTCTCCTTCCGAAGCAGCCCCGCTCAGCGAAGCAGTCCCGCTCAGGCGAGTGCCGCCGTCGAGCTTTCCATTGACCGCGTTACTGAGCCCGTGCACCTCACGCGTCCCGGCTAGCTCAATCAACTGGACCGTCTTCTTATCACCGGGTTCAAAGCGTGCTGCCGTGCCCGCGGGGATGTCCAGACGGCGACCGTAGGCGGCGTCGCGGTCGAACTCCAGGGCGCTGTTCGCCTCAGCGAAGTGGTAGTGCGAACCGATCTGGACGGGGCGGTCCCCGCGGTTTACGACCTCGACGGCGATCGTCGCACGGCCGCTGTTGCACGCGATGGAACCGGGCTGGAGCCTGTATTCACCGGGGATCATGGGGGCTCCTAACGGATGGGGTTGTGGACTGTGACGAGCTTGGTGCCGTCCGGGAAGGTGGCTTCGATCTGGACGTCGTGGATCATCTCCGGTACGCCTTCCATCACGTCTTTCCGGCGGAGCAGGGTGGTTCCGTAGCTCATGAGCTGGGCGACTGTCCGGCCGTCGCGGGCGCCTTCGATGAGCTCGTAGCTGATGATCGCCACGGCTTCGGGGTAGTTCAGCTTTAGTCCTCGCCCTTGGCGGCGCCGCGCGAGGTCGGCGGCCACCACGATCATGAGTTTCTCCTGCTCACGGGGCAAAAGATGCATGGTTACTCCTTGGACGCCGGACACCTGGACGATTTGTGACCAGCGTAGGGAGCAGAAGTTTCGGCTACGTTTCCAAATCGTCTCAGTCGAGGGTCGGTTTCTCAGGAATTGACCTCAACTTAAGTTGAGGTCCTAGCCTCGATCAGGTGCGTGCCTGCAAGATGCGCCATGCCCAACTCACTTCCAGTCCCACGAAGGTGTATGAATGACCCACCCCAAGCCCCCGTTATCCGAACCAGTCGGCCAACTCTTCAAGGCCGCTTTTCGCGATCATCCGGCAGGAGTCTCCATTGTCACCGCAACGGGACCTGAGGGAGCAGTGGGATTGACGGCGTCCTCGGTGGCATCGGTGGCAGTGGATCCGCCCACTCTGGCGTTCTCTGTGACCAGCGGCCGTTCGGCTTCACACATCGCAGCCGCCCAAACAATCGTGGTCCACTTGGTCGGAGCCGAACAGCTCGATCTCGCGCGGACCTTCGCGGACCCATCAGCCCCGCGCTTCACGGACTCCATGGACTGGGAAGTGCTGCCCACGGGAGAGCCCCTGCTCAAGGAGGCCGTGTGGGCATTGCGGTGCGAAATCATCCACCGGGCACCGCTGGGCGGCTCTGTGTTGCTGGCTGCGAGGGTTTTGGACATCCGGTCCAACCCGTCAGGCTCAGCTCCGCTTGTTTACCACGACCGGGAATTCCACACCGTGTTCCGGAGCGTGTCAGCCGTGGCTTAGCTGCAGGTACCGGTCCATCAGGTCCACGAAAACCTGCCGGTTGGTTTCGAAGGCCACTTCGGCGTGATGAAGAATTTCCTGCTTCTCGGTGTCCGAGAAATCAGCCTCGTCCAAGTGACTGCGGTATGAGTCCTTGTACGGTTTGATCTTCCCGATCCCGTCAAAAGCGTAGAAGTTGAGCCCCTCAGGCCTGAGATCGTAGTGGCGCTGAACAAGAGCGGAGATGATCTGCCCGCCCGACAGGTCACCCAGATACCGAACGTAGTGGTGCGCCATGAGATAGGTGGCCGAGCCCGGACCGCGTGCAGCGAGCTCGTCGGCGTACGCCTGGGCGCCTGCCGTCACGTGCAGTTCGCCTATGGCCAGCTTCCGCTCCCATTCGTCCCCGTAGTGGACCGCCAAGTCCTTTTGCAGTGCAGGGACCCGCATGAGTGCTGGGTCCGTAAAGGGTGCGAGACGGGGGTCCTGGTTGACATCCAACGCTGACTCCAAAGCCCTGTAGATGAAGAAGTTCTGCAGCAACATGGCTGCTACCTGATTCGCCTCCAACCGGCCGGCCAGCAATTCAGTGACAAATCCAGCCTGCTCGGCATGCTCGTGCGCGGAGGCTGTATGGCTTTTGAGCTCCTCGGAAAAGGCGGTCATAGGGTGCTCCAGTCGTCAAGCGAAACGGACCAAAAGGCTGTTTGATGACACTCTGTCACAGTGCGGGTAGAGGGTAAAGGTTTTGTGCTGGTTCACGAGCGCACTTGGCCGTTCTGCCTATGAACGGCACCTCCACTGCCTGGATGATGCCGGGAAGCCCCCTCAATTCAAGCGTCTCACTGCGGTGTCAGGCGTCCGGATTCTTGCGCAGGTACTCGCGGAGGCCGGGAATGGCAAAGTCAACCTTGCCATGTCCGGTTGATTCTATGAGGCCGGCGTCAAGAAGCCGGTTCCTATACTTCGCAACGAGGGTTGGCCGGGATCCTGTGCGGTGGATGATGTCGGCCGTCGTTGATTGTCCGTCATCTATGGACATGGCATGGAGGAATTCACGGTCCTTAGCTGAGGCTGCTGCGAGGGCTGCTTCAATGACGACGCGTTCGTTGCGTCGGATGCCGGCCGCTATGGCTCTGTCAACCGCGTCAGAAGAGAGTGTTCCGTTGTTCTTCTCAGCTTCTCGCCAGAGGAAGTAGCCGATGAGCTGGATCAGGAAGGGGTATCCGCCTGAGGCGACTGCTGCCTCACGGACCAGCTCAGGCGGGATGCTGATTTCCGCGGCGCCGAACGTGTCGGTGTAGGACTTCTCGACGTCGCGGACAGCTGCGGCGTGCAGGTCGATTTTGTCGGCCCTGCGAAGGAACGTCGCAACACCTTCGTTCAGGAGGTCCGATACTGCTGCGGGCAGTCCTGCGAAGATCAATGCGATGGGTAGGCGGTCCTGGATGAAGTGCTGTACGTTGGCGGCCAGTTGGGCGAGTTCCGTACGATCAGCGGCGTGGATCTCATCCACCGTGATCAGCAGGCCCGTGCCGCGTTCATCAAGTAGCGCCAGCAGGGTTTCTCCCAGCTCACGCCAGTCGACCTGGCGTTCGGGTGTCAGCTGGCTGGTGATGCTGAAGCCGGCGATCGACAACCCGGTGATCCGGCGGCGGGATTCAGGGTTGTCAGCCAGTTCCTGGGTCAATCGGCGCATCTTCTCCCCAACGCGGCCCATGAATGTCCCAGTGGCAGTCTCGGCAATGACGGCCCACCCGTGTTCGCGGGCGATGTCGTGGGCTGCCCCCAGCATGACCGTCTTACCGATACCCCGGGCTCCAGTGAAGATGGACAGCAAACCAGGCGCACCTGAGCCGAGCTCAAGTCCGTATTCGAACTCGTCCAGAAGCCCGGAACGGCCAATGACTTCCGGCGGGGTAGCTCCGGCTGTGGGCCTAAAGGGATTCTCGGTCGTGGGCACTGTCCCCTCCAGGATCAGGTGAATCTAGGTGAGTTTGGTGAATTTGGGTAACGAGGTGAATATGGTGAATATTCCCATGCTAGCCCACCCTATCTAGGAAAGGAGTGTCCGAGTCTCCCAATAGACGCCCCGGCTTAGTTGTTCCGCCCCCGCGCCGCCACCGTCCAATGCTCCACCACGGCCCCGGCACGGACCACAGTCACCTCATCAACGAGGTTCATCGTCAGACACACATGGTTGGGGATGACCCGGAGACGCGTGCCCAGGGGCGGCAATTCGGACGAATCCGGCCACACCACCGTGGCGTGGTGCTCGGACAGTGCACTGACGCGGGCCTCGGGGTATTCGGGAAGCCGCCCATATCCTGTGGCCCAGTCCGGGCGGTCACTGCCCAAGATCTTGCTCCCAGCGTCCACTACAATCCGGCGCACGTTCCCGCCGCGGGCTTCGTGCCTGCTGACCACGGTAGCGGCGACGGTCAGCGCGACATCGTCCCAGCTGCAGCGTTCGAGTTCCAATTGCTGGGCGTCACCGAACACGTAAACTCCGGGGCGCAGTTCGGTTGCTGCGGATTCGCCGGAGATCAGGGCAGTAGGCGTGGATCCCCCGCTGATGGTCTTCACGTCAAAGCCGGCCTGATTCAAAACTTCGGCGGCCGTCCCCAACGATTCATTCTCGTTGCTCGCCGCCCCGGCGGGCATGCCGGGCTTGTAGCTGTGCCCCGGGAAAGTAAAGACCCCTGCCACGTTCAGCCCGGCAGAAGCGGCGGCGCGCGCAACATCCACCACCTCGTCCGGCAGCACGCCGCTCCGGTGATGTCCGCTATCCACTTCGATCAGCACCTCAATGCTTCCGGCATCCGTACCCAGCTGGCGACCCATCGCCGTCGCACTTTCCGCTGAATCCACGCCGACCGCGAGACGGCACTGAGCCGCCAAGGCGCGAAGCCGTTCCGCGTGGGACGCTTCCACCCAGAGCGGGTAGGCGATGAAGATGTCCGTCACGCCGTCCGCAGCGAAGACCTCGGCCTCGCCGATCGTGGCCACAGTGATGCCAACGGCTCCCGCCGCGAGCTGCTTGCGCGCTATCTCCAGAGTCTTGTGCGTCTTCACGTGCGGACGAAGCCCCAGCCCGCGCCCGCGCATGCTCGACGCCATCCGTTCGATGTTCCGGTCCAAGACATCGACGTCGATCAGGACGGCAGGGGTGATGACTTCAGCGGGAATCACGTTCATTCCTCAAACACTAACGGCCGGGACGCTGACCCCCCGAAGCCAAGCACCCTACGGCGCCGACTGCCTGACGCGCATCTCGAACGCCGCTTTCGGTTGCTGAACAGTGAGGGCGGCGTCCTTGCTTTCAATTCGCTGGATGAGGAGTTCGACGGCGCGCTCCGCAATTTCCGTCCGTCCCGGCGCCACAGTGGTCAACGACGGCGACGCGAACCGGGACTCATCAATGTCATCGAAGCCGGCCACGGCTATCTCTTCCGGGACTTTCCGGCCGCGAACCAGCAGTTCGTGCAGTGCCCCCAGGGCGAGGACGTCGTTAAGCCCGAAGACAGCGTCGAATTCCACACCGCTGTCCAGCAACCTCGCGGTGGCGTCCGCACCGGCGTCGCGCCGCCAATCGCAGGGGACCACCAGGGCCGGGTCGTACTCCACACCGGCGGCAGCGAGCGCAGCCCGGTACCCACGGAGGCGAAGGCCGTTGCTGCCGGTTTCATCGCCGTCGTGCGCTCCCAGGACTGCTATACGACGGCGGCCACCCGCCAGCAGGTGCGTGGTAACCGCGGCGGCAGCTTCCTGGTTTTGGATGAGGACCATGTCCAAGCGTGGGTCCTGCACGAATTCGCCCAGGAGGACCAGCGGTTTCTTGCCGGCAGCAGAGATGATCTGCTCGGCGTCGAGCGCTAGCGGGATGAAGAGGAGGCCGTCCGTGAGACTGCGAAACTGGCCTTGAAGCGCAGCTTTCTCATGCTCGGGCTCGTTGCCGGACTGCTCCACCAGGACACGGTAACCGCGGGCCCACGCCGCCTTCATGATGTCCGAGGCCAGCTCGGCATAGTAGGGGATGGAGAGGTCGGCGAGGACCAGCCCAAGCATGCTGGTCTTACCGGAACGGAGACTGCGGGCCGTCAGATTGGTTTCATAACCGAGCTCGTCGATCGCCTCAAGGACGCGCTGCTTGGTGGCGGGTCGGATGAACTCGTAGTTGTTGATGACGTTGGAGACCGTCTTTAGCGAGACTCCCGCCGCGCGTGCGACGTCGTTCATGGTGACGGCCATGCGGGTGCTCCTTCTCTACGTTGGTATACATCGTTGCAGATGGAGCGCCTTTATACGGCGTCCATCACGGCGGCGACTGCCTCGATTTCCACCAACGTCGTGATCTCCGGCTTCCGCCCTGTCATGTTCAATGGCATCGGCGTAGTGTCGGAGGTAGGAGATTTCGGGTGTGGCATTTGGTCCGGAGTTGAATATCCGGGTTTTGCGCGAACACGAGCGCACTGCCGCCCAGCCGGAGATGCGTGGACTCCGGTGTTGCTGGAATTGAGGCCGCATGGCCCAGAGTGACGCAGTGCCCACAGCGGAACAGCTGCAGGACCTGCTTTTGGAAAGCCCGGGGTTCACCGAATTTCTTCTTGGACTGGCAACCATTTCGGCGTCCCTTCTTGGGGGTGACTCGCCCATGCTGTGCGCCATCACCGTGGAGCGCGACGGCGGCCCGTCCACGGTTGCGAGCAGCAATGACGCTGCCCGACGCCTGGATGAAAAGCAATACGAGTTCGACGACGGCCCCTGCCTTACGGCGCTCCGGCAACAGCGCACGGTGCTGATTCCGGATCTGCAGTCCGATGAGTCCTGGCAGCACTATGCAAAGGCAATTTCGAATGAGGGCATCCGGTCTGTGCTGGCAGTCCCGATTCAGACCGATGACGGGTCAAAGTGCGCTCTGAATTGCTACTCCACGGAGTTGGGGACCTTCGGTCCGGACACTGTGGCCCGAGTGGAAAGCCATGCCGAATCGCTGTCAAGGATTCTCCGGCTGGCCCTTCGCATGCACGCCGAGGACCCCTATCCTGAACACCTACGGTCCGCATTCAAATCCCGCGCCATCGTGGACGCTGCGATCGCCCTGATCATGATGCAGAACCACTGCAACCGCGAATCTGCGCTCCGGCTCATACAAGTGGCCTCACGCCACAGCAACAAACGGCTTCATGACATAGCTGGAGACATCCTGGACCGCGCCGGCCGTATGGATCAGGAGGGAAGGTAGCTTTCGTGGACACCGAACCGTGGGAGGCATCGGAATACTACGGGGAATTTGATCAACGTCTGCAGGCGTCTTGCAGATTCCAGATTGGAAATATCAGCCTTGATAGATTGTGGACCTACTACTTCGGGATTGGAGGAAACGCCGACGAATTGGCTTTGGAGGCCTACCTTAACGAACTTCTGGCTCTAGCCCCGGGCCAGATGCAACTCGTAGACACTGCCTTGACGGAGCTCAGCTCTGACGGTCGGACGGAACCGGCCGGGCAGTAGTAAGGAAACACGCATTGACTGAAACCCAGCCCTCGGAGCAGATCCCGGTCCCGGCTCCTGATGAGGACCACGTAGATCTTACAGATTTCCTGGAGCACTTGCAGGAGCTTCTCGTAGAGAACACTGACATACGGGAGTTCCTTCAGGATCTCGTAACCATGACTGCCGAAAAACTCAGCGGGAATGGCAACACCATCGCTTGCGGCGTGACCGTTATTCGACAAAAAAAGCCAGTTGCTGTCGCGGACAGTGATCCCTTGGCCCGCAAACTGGACGACATCCAGAACAGCTTCGGAGACGGCCCTTGCCTCGCAGCCCTCCGCACACGCACCATCACCCACGTCCCGGATGTCCGTGAGGAAGCGCGGTGGCTGGACTACATGCAGGCCGCTGCCTGCACAGACGTTGGCTCAATCCTCGCCCTGCCGATGGAACTGAACAGCACCGCAGAGGCCGTAGTGAATCTTTACTCAACGCGTCCCCATGGCTTCTCCCATGAGGACATTGCTGCCGCGGAGAGGATCACCGCAACGGGAGCGAAGGCGCTGTACTTAGCCCTGAAGATTGCCCAGCTGCGGGATGCGCGCGAGAACCTCGCAGCCGCCTTGGCGTCCCGCACGGCTATCGACACCGCCGTCGGAATCGTCATGGCACAGAACCGCTGCAGCCGCGATGCCGCCTTCCAAATCTTGGTCAGCGCTTCCAGCCACCGCAACATCAAGCTTCGCGCTGTAGCGGAAAACGTCATCAACCACGTTGCGGGAGACCGGAATATCCCAACCGCATTTGAGGAGTAGAAATTGAGCCACGCGGTTGGGGGATGAGGTTCCAAAAGCACTAGGCTGGAATTGCAGCACGGAATCCAGCAATTCACAGAATTTACGTGTCGGCTTGCCGGCATGAACGGCCGGGAGATGACCATGACGAAGAAGCAACTTCCTCTGGATGAGCTCTCCGGCGCCATCGGCAGGATACTGGGCCTTCTCCTCACTGAGGAGAAAGTGGACCAGGCCGTTCAGAACCTCTCGCAGGCAATCAAGGAATCCGTACCAGGGACCATCGGGGCAGGGGTTTCCATCCTCGATTCCCAAGCCCGCAGAACCAGCACAGGCTCTACGGACAGCATCGTAGAGCAAGCCGACCATCTGCAGTACGAGCTGGGCCAAGGTCCCTGCCTCACTGCCTGGGCGTCTGAGGAAACGGTTCTTCTCGACGACGTCCGCACCGACCCCCGCTGGCCTGAATGGAGTGCCGCAGTAACCGCGCTACCTATCAGGTCGGTGGTCAGCGCCCCGCTTATGGCCAACGGGCACAGCATTGGTGCCATCAAAATTTATGCTTCCGAACCCTCGGTGTTTGACGCCGCCGCCGTTTCGTTGATGGAGCTCTATGCTTCCCCGGCCGCAACCCTTCTGGCCCACATCCAAAGCGCTGAGACGCCCAAGCGCATCAGCGAGGGCCTCCAGACCGCTCTACACAGCAGGGACCTGGTCAACCGCGCCTGCGGAATCCTCATGGAACGCCACAAAATTACTCATGAACGAGCCCTCCAACAACTGATACTGCAGGCGCGCAACAAGAGCCAGAGCCTCCAGGAAGTCAGCGCGGAGCTCGTAGCCGGGATCCCGGCAGACCGGAACTAGGGCCGCAGGACAATGGGCTTCGATAACAACGAACCCGAGCAACGCCGCAGACTCCATGCGGCACTTTCAGGCGCGGGGATCACCACAGGTACTTTATGGCTGCAGTACTTCAGCATCGGCGGATCGGTGGGCGAGTACGAGGTTGAAGCTTACCTGCAGGGCATGCTCTCCCTCCCCGAGCTGGAACGCGACCTCTTGGCCATGGCTGCCAATGAACTGTCCAACAGCGGCCCCGGACCCCACGCGCCGTACTCCGACGAATTCCCCCTCGACGCTCCCGGGGAAACCGATTCCCCGGACGACGGTCCCGCTTCCCCGTAGCTGTCACACCCCGCTCATTTTCCTGCAACGCGCCCGCAACATACATGCGCAAAGCTGGGTTCATAGACGACGCAGCCAGCTGAGGGGTGGCAGACATGAGCATTGCAAACAGGGATCTTTTCCAAGCGCTGAAGACACAGGCCAGCCTGGCTCAGGCGTTCGGCACCTTGCCCGGCAGGGATGAGCCGCACGCGCTGAAGCCGGGCGATTTCATCGAGGCGTGGCACAATGGCCGCCTCTATCATCGGGGCACTGTAGTGAAAACAGTGGCCGGCACCGACCTTTTTTGGCTTCAGGACGAAACCGGTAGCCGACGCCTGCTGGACATGGAGTCAATGGAAATCGTGACTTTCGACGAGCCGGCCCCGGCACCTGCAACGCAGGCACCGGAGCCCACCCCGACGGCCACAGTCACGCCCATCTCGGCGTATCCGATCTTCAGGGACGGTTCGCAGGCTATTGCCTAGGAATTGAGGGCCAGACGGATCATGCTCCAACTCACGGCCGGAAGCTCGGCGGTGAGGCGGTCGCCGTCGAGCTTTACGCTGACGTTTTCGGACGGCAGAACCGACGTCGAATCGTCCGCCGTCGCCTGCCAGTACGGGTCCTTGTTCGTGTAGGTGACAGCCTCGATGATCCTTTCGGGATTCAGGCTTCCGACGGCGGCATCCAGCGTCAGTGCGTCAGTTGCCGAGCGGTTCACGGCGAAGACCACGGCCTCGTTGGCTTCCGCGTCAAAGGTTGCCACCGCCGACAGCGACGTGAATCCGGACGTCTTTTCGCTGGAAAGCCGCGGGGATTCGACGGCGAGATTCAGCACCGTGCCGGAGGCATGCTGCGAGGTGAGTGCGAACGGGTGGAACGTGGTCTGCTTCCAGGCCCGGCCGCCTGGCTCCGTCATGATGGGTGCGATCACGTTGACCAACTGTGCGAGGCTCGCTGAATGCACGCGGTCCGTGTTGCGCAGCAGCGTGATGAGGAGGTCGCCCACCACCACGGCGTCAGCCACCGTATAGCGGTCCTCGAGCAGCACCGGCGCAACCGGCCAGTCATCCCCCGTCGGGGCCTTGGACTCGTCGCGGGACATGTGCCAGACATTCCATTCATCGAAGGAAATGTTGACCTGCTTTGCAGACTTCATTGCCGATTTCACATGGTCGATATGGGACACGAGGTCCTTGATAAAGGCTTCCATCCGGTGCCCGGCGGACAGGTGCTCCTGCAGGTCTCCGAAGTCCTCGAAGTACTGGTGCGCCGAGATCAGGTCCACCAGTTCGTAGGTCTCGCCGAGGACCACGCGCTCCCATTCACCAAAGGTCGGCATGGTGGGTGCTGAGCTTCCACAGGCAACCAGTTCAAGATCCGGGTTGACCATGCGCATCGCCCGCGCAGTTTCGGCGGCAACCCGCGCGTACTCGCCCGCCTTCTTATGGCCGATCTGCCAGAAGCCGTCCATCTCGTTCCCGAGGCACCACATCTTGATGTTGTGGGGCTCGACGGCGCCATTCGCCTTGCGCTGTTCGGACAGGGCCGTTCCACCCTTGATGTTGGAATACTCCAGCAGATCCAAAGCTTCCTGGGTTCCTCGAGTGCCCAGGTTGACTGCCATCATGGGCTCGACGCCAGCCTTCTCCGACCACTTGGCGAACTCGTCCACGCCCACCAAGTTGGGGTCGCTGGAGTGCCAGGCGAGGTCGAGCCGCGTGGGGCGGTCTTCCTTTGGCCCAACTCCGTCCTCCCAGCGATAGCCCGACACGAAGTTGCCGCCCGGATACCGAACCGTGGAGACACCCAGTTCCTTGGTGAGCGCCAGGACGTCGGTGCGGAACCCGTCGTCATCGGCCTTGGGATGCTCGGGCTCGAAGATACCTGTGTAGACACAGCGACCCAGGTGCTCAACGAAAGCGCCGAAGGTCTTCCTCCTGACCGGGCCAACCACGAACGCGGGGTCAAGGGTGATTTTGGCCGTGGGGTTCTCTTGATTTCCCAAAGGGTGAGTCCTTATCTGCTGGGTTGCTGCTTTTGCCGGTTTCTACAACGTTATAGAAACCATGCTGACTGTGCCGAGGGGTGTGAGTCAAGGGGTTTCTTCAGCCGGGCTCCGAAGCTACGGACCGGGCGCTGAAGACAGTGGATGTCGGTGCCACGCTATAGCTTCGGTCCATGAACGAGATCTTCTTGTGGCTCGGCTGGGCCATCGCTCTTGTTGTCATGGTGTTCACAACCTGGATGCTCTTGGCCGGAGTGGTGGCCGCCCGCTCACCGGCTTGGGACCTGGTCATGTACGGCGCAGGACTCGAGGAGCTGGCTTTCCGAGGCGTCAGCGGCCCCATCAGGATCCCAGTTCGACATAGAAAGTAACTAACAACGTAACCATGACGTGTAAAGAAATGGCAGTTTTTTTACACGTTCTGCCCACATGCAAAAAACTATGCATGGCTTATCCACAGGACGGGGTGTGATGTAAGAAATCGGACCACAAGCTCCGCCCGCATCCAGGCCGGACGCTCACAGACGAGCCTGCTCGCTGATAACAGGGCCCGAGGACGTCGCAGCGGGTTGAATTAGTTGGGCTTCTGTTGGATTGGCACCCCAGAGACAGAAACAGGCCGGAGACTCAACGTCTCCGGCCTGCCTTGGAGGGTGGGCCCTGTGGGGATCGAACCCACGACCCACGGATTAAAAGTCCGATGCTCTACCAACTGAGCTAAAGGCCCCTCCAGCTGTAGAAACAGCCATGAATACTGTACCCCAACGTCAAGGCCGATGCGGAACTCAAGGCGGCATGCGCCGTCGTCACCTTCTTTGGGCGAGAGTTCGACGGCGACGCGCGGCGGCAACGGCGTGTCGGGCCCGGGGCGGCCGCAAAGTAGGTGGTGAAGGCGCGCTGGCAGCACGAACGGCAGCCCCGTCAACCGTTACTCGACCCCACCAGAGCACAGGAGTACGGTGAACTCATGAGCGAACAGCCAGGATCACGTGCGTACGGCGGAGCGAACAGGCATCACAAGCCCAAGCCCTTCGCGCCCATCGATTTCGAGCCGTTCACCGGCGGGGCAGATCCGGCCCGGGTTTCGGAGGCTGCCCATCTCGCCGCCCAGGCGCTGGTGAGGCGGGGCCGCGACAGCGACGATCCCAAGGTCACCCGCCGCCTGGTGAAGCTGGCTGACGAGCAAGGCCTCGAAGCCATCGCTGAGATGTGGGCCGAGAGCCCTGCACGCTCCTTGCCCGGCGCTCTTTGGAGGCTCTACGCCCTCCGCGCCGCCACCATCCAGAACCCCGAACGGATCTCCGTCTACTTCAGGGCAGGACGCGACACCGCGCAGGTTTCCAATGTGGTGGCCGGCGCAGCAGAGCCACCGGGAGCCGACGAAATGAAGACCATGGCTGACGCCATTTTGTCGGGCGCTTTCGACGGCGAGTTCGACGTCGCGCTGGAACGTTCCGCCGCTTTCTGCCGCGTGGTGGCGCTCGGCCAGGCGACTCTTGCCGACGGCGCGGAACACAGCAACGAGGGTCACGCCAGCAAGCTCACACGTAATTCCCACCAGCTGGTGAAGACAGCCGAAGACCTCGAGCACGCTGCCAACGCGTGGCGCTTGGGCGAGCTCGACTAACCAGCAAAACGGGGCAAAACGTACCCACGTCGGGCCCGGCCTGTCAATGTTGACTTAGCCCGCCAGACGGTGAAAACTAAAGCTGGTGTCGAACCGCGAAACCCCCGGGCTTCAACTTATAGCCGCTTCGAGCGGCCTACCGCCGAGAGGCGTATCCGGTTCGGCACCATTTTTATGCCCGAACGCAGATTGCCCGGGCCTGCGCTGAGGCAAGCCCGGGCAAATGCGCTGGGAACTACTTCAGGGTGACCGTGGTTTCGGCCTTTTCCTTCTTGTCGTGGTCCAGCTTGCCGTCAGCTGCAGCAGGAGTCATTGTGGCCTCGATCTCGGTTTCCTTGCCCGCGGTGTAGGCAAAGTTCTCCGCAATGTTGAAGGACTCGCCCGGCTTCAGCACGAACGGGGCCTCTTCCTTCAGCTTGGTGCCGGAGCTGCTGAGGCCGTGCTTCTTGTACCCGTCGCTACTGGAGTCCGAAGGCATGCCGCCGAGGTACTTCCAGTCCGTGTACTTTGCGCTGGGAGTGATCAGCGAGTGGCTCAGGGGAATGTCCGCGGACGAGGTGTTGGTGACCACGTAGTTCAGGTAAACCACGGGATCGCCCTTCTTGAGCAGGTTTTCCTTGGTTTCCTTGTCCACGAACATGCTGTCCTTGGACGCGACATCGGTGGCCACCTGGTAGATGTCCACGCTGAAGCTGTCGCCCTTGAGGCTGCCCAGCTTGTCCCCTGCTTCCGAGATGGGCAGCGCCCAAGCCGCCACCTTGTATGAGCCCGAGGAGGTGCCGGCGCCTTCTGACGAAGTCGAGGCCAACGGGGAGGCGGACGCTGAAGGCGATGCTGGCGCAGACGAGGACGACGACGATTCGGAACCAGCCGTCGTCGGGCCTGCCGTTGCTCCGCCACAGGCAGTCAGTGCCAGCAGGCCGGCAGCGGCGATGCCGGAAATTTTCATGACATGATTGAGTCGCATGTTTCCCCCATTGAGTGGATTTATTCGGTGCTTCTACAGTGTTGCACGGCTACGGAAACTCAGCGATGGGGACAACTCCCCGCCACGGCGTCGCGCGCTTCCCAGACGTCGCGGTGGTGCCGGTAAAGTTGGGACCGAAACGGGCGACGTCAAGTCAAACCACCCGTGCCCATCCGTCCCCAGCCCGGAAGCGAAATGAAGCTGCGCCTTTTTCCCCAGGAACCTGCCGGGCTCGTACTGCTCGCGCAAATGGCCGGCGTCATTGTTGCCGCTACTGGAACGCTCTCGGAGATTCTCGGTGCGCCGGCCAGCGAGCACCAGCGTCTCGCCGAAGAACTGCACGAGCACGAGTCCAAATCCCTCGACCTTCATTTCGCGCTGCTGACGCACATGCGCACCAGCTTCGTGAACCCGCTCCCCCGCGAGGACATGTACACGCTCTCCCGTCACCTCAATGAGGCCATGGAGAAGCTCGACGCCGCCGGAGACCTCGTGGCTCTCTACAAGCTGGATCGGCTCCCCAAGCGGGCTGCAGACCAGTTGGAGATCATCAGCCGGCAGGCCGAGCTCACCGTGGATGCGATGCGGAAGCTTGAAGACCTGGACGAACTTGAGGACTACTGGATCGAAATCCTTCGGCTGGCCAAGCGTGCAGAACGGTCGCACCGGATCTGGGTGGCCGAAATGCTCAAGGATATGAAGTCCACCCAGTACGCGCGGCACCGGGACATCGCCAACCAACTGGTGGAAGTTACCAAGGACATGCGGAAGGTCGCCACTCAGGTAGGCAGCATCATCGTCAAGGAATCATGACGTGACCATCGCCTTCCTGGTCCTCGTAGTTGCTTTGGCCTCCGGGTTTGCGTTCCTCAACGGCTTCCGCGACGTCTCCAACGCCGTCGCGCTGTCCACGCGGACCCGCGCCCTGACGCCGTCAATCGCTGTCCTCCTGGCTGCCGTCTTCAATTTTGTGGGTGCCATGCTCAGCGGCACCTTCATCCTCGCCTTCACGCAATCGTGGATCACGTTGCCGGAGGGCACCAGCGGCCTCACCATGCTGGCGTCCGCGCTCACCGCAGCCATCCTGTGGGGCGTGTACGCGTGGTGGCGCGGCATCCCCTTGTCCTCAACGAACTCGCTGATTGGCGGCCTGATCGGCGCCGGGGCGGCGAGCGTCCTTGTGGGCGGCAACGCGGTGGGAGGCATGGACAACGTCCTGCTGACCCAAGTTGCACTGCCCCTGGTACTCTCCCCCGTCATCGCATTCGTGGCTGCGTACCTGCTGGTGTGGCCTGTGACGTGGGCTGCGCGCTACTCACAACCAAACGTGGTGAATCGACGGTTCCGCCGGGCGCAGGCCATCTCAGCCGCCGCTGTGGCATTCGGCCATGGGCTGCAGGACGGTCAGCGCACGGCCGCTGTCATGGTGCTGGCCATAGTGGCCGCCGGCTTGTCCAGCGGCAGCGACGTGCCTCTCTGGATTCTCCTGCTCACCGCCATCATGCTCACTGCAGGGACCATGTTTGGCGGTTGGCGGATCTCCCACACCCTCGGCCACAAACTCATTCGGGTGGATCCGCTGCGCGGTTTCGTGGCACAGACCTTGACGTCCGTGATGCTCTTTATCGGCGCAATCGGATTTCACCTGCCGCTTTCCACCACCCATACACTGACCGCTTCTGTGCTGGGCTCGGGCGTAAACCAGCGCTTCCACACCGTCAACAGGCGTTTGGTCAGGAGGATTCTGCTGTTCTGGGTGGCCACACCGCTGATCACGGCAGCAGCGGCCTTCATCCTAGAGCTGGCACTCTCGCCCCTCGCGGACCTCTAAACCCAAGTAGGTCGCAGATCAGGTCGTTCCCAGCGCTGAGAACGACCTGATCTGCGACCCAGTTGGGTATGAAAAAACGACGGCGGCCGTACCCCCAAGGCGACGGCCGCCGTCGTTCTGTGCCGACTCCCCCCATAGAAGCCGGAACCTATGGAACCCTTATCCGAAGCGGCCGGAGACGTAGTCTTCCGTTGCCTTCTGGGCGGGGTTGTTGAAGATGCTGGTTGTGTCGGCGAACTCGATGAGCTTGCCGGGCTTGCCGGTGCCGGCGATGTTGAAGAACGCGGTCTTGTCTGACACGCGCGCGGCCTGCTGCATGTTGTGCGTAACGATCACCACGGTGTACTGGTCCTTGAGCTCGTTGATGAGGTCCTCAACGGCCAGCGTGGAGATGGGGTCCAGCGCGGAGCAGGGCTCATCCATGAGGATCACCTGGGGCTCGACGGCGATGGCGCGGGCGATGCAGAGGCGCTGCTGCTGACCACCGGAAAGGCCGGAACCGGGCTTGTCCAGGCGGTCCTTGACCTCGTTCCACAGGTTCGCGCCCACCAAGGACTTCTCAACCAGGGCATCTGCCGCGCCTTTGGAGATCTTCTTGTTGTTCAGCTTCACGCCGGCCAGCACGTTGTCACGGATGGACATGGTGGGGAACGGGTTGGGGCGCTGGAAAACCATGCCCACCTGGGTGCGGACGGTTACGGGGTCCACGCCGGGCCCGTAGAGGTTGTCGCCGTCCAGGAGGACCTCGCCCTCAACACGCGCGCCGGGAAGGACCTCATGCATGCGGTTCAGCGTGCGGAGGAAGGTGGACTTGCCGCAGCCGGACGGGCCGATGAAGGCCGTGACGGACTTGGCTTGAATGTTGATGTTGACGTCCTCGACGGCCAGGAAGTTGCCGTAGTAGACATTCAGGTCTTTGACGTCGATGCGCTTGGACATGGTGTTCCTTTGTTTCCTTGGGGGTGTGGAAGTTTGGATGAGGCCGCAGAAGGGCAGCCTAGCGTCCCGTTTTGGGTGCGAACAGACGGGCGATGAGGCGGGCTCCGAGGTTCAGGAGCATCACCAGAATGATCAGCACCAGCGCGGCGCCCCAAGCACGCTGATCCGAGGGAGCAGGGTTGGACGGCGACGTCGGGTTGAGGATCTGCGTGTAAATGAACGTGGGCAGCGAGGCCATCCAGCCACCGAACACATTGTTGTTGATGGTGGTCGCGAACCCGGCAGTGACCAGGATAGGAGCGGTTTCACCGATAACCCGGGCGATCGCCAAGGTGACGCCGGACGCGATGCCGGAGATCGCCGTCGGAATGACCACTTTGGTGATGGTGCGCCACTTACGCACACCCAGCGCGTATGAGGCCTCGCGGAGCTCGTTCGGGACGATCTTGAGCATTTCCTCGCTGGAGCGGACCACAACAGGGATCATCAGGACGGAAAGCGCGACTGCGGCCACCGCACCGGTCTTGGTGCCGGGGCCAACGATGGCGAAGAAGAACGCTGCCGCGAAGAGGCCGGCCACAATGGACGGGATACCGGTCATGACATCCACGAAGAACGTGATGGCGCGGGCCAACGGACGGTCATTGCCGTATTCCACGAGGTAGATGGAAGTCAGGAGGCCCACGGGCACGGAGATCACCGTGGCAAGGAGCGTGATCTGGATGGTGCCCAACAGCGCGTGGTAGATGCCACCGAGGACGGGGGCGCCTTCCTCCACTGCCTTGTTGTCGTAGGCACCGGTGACACCGTTCATGGAGGTGCCGAGGAAGCCGGGGGTGATGAGCCCGGGGATGCCGTTGACCAACACTGTGACTATGACCGAGATCAAGGGCAGCAATGCAATCAGGAAGGCGCCCACCACCAGGCAGGTGGCGAGCTTGTCCTTGGCTTTGCGGGCACCTTCAACAGCGCCGCTCCAGGAAACCAGTCCCACCGCGAACAGGATGGCGGAGACGATGCCCCAGCCGAAGGCGTTGAAGCCGATGAGCGCCAGGATGGCCGCGCCGACAATGAGCGCGGCAGCCAGGACAATGTAGGGCGCGAACTTGGGCAGCTGGCCCTTGGTGAGCGCTGAGCGCTTGCGGACTACTGTGGCGGACATTTAGTTGGCTCCCGAGAATTCTTTGTGCCGGGTGATGATCCAGCGGGCGATCATGTTCACGCCCAGCGTGATGACGAACAGCACCAGGCCGGCGGCGATCAACGTGTTGACCTTGATGCCGCTGGCTTCGGGGAAGTTCAAGGCAATTTCGGCGGCGATGGTCTGGTTGCCGGACTGGATGAGGCTGGCAGTCAAGACACCGGAGGAGAGCACCAGGGCAACGGCCATGGTCTCACCGAGTGCTCGGCCAAGGCCTAGCATGATGGCGCTGATGATGCCCGGGCGGCCAAAGGGCAGCACGGCCATTTTGATCATTTCCCAGCGGGTTGCTCCGAGTGCGAGCGCTGCTTCCTCGTGCAGCTTGGGGGTCTGCAGGAAGATTTCGCGTGACAGGGAGGTAATGATGGGCAGGACCATGACGGAAAGGACGATCCCAGCGGTCAGGATGGTTTTGCCGGTGGCGGATGCCGGTCCTTCGAAGATCGGGATCCAGCCGAGGTACGTGGCCAGCCAGTCGTAGGCCGGGGAGATTTCCTTCGCCAGGAAAGCCGCACCCCAGGCGCCGTAGACAACGGAGGGGATGGCTGCGAGCAGGTCCACCACGTAGCCGAGGCCCGAAGCGAGCCGACGCGGGGCGTAGTGCGAGATAAACAGTGCCACGCCGATTGCCACGGGAGTGGCGATGACGAGGGCGATCACGGCGGCAATCAGGGTGCCCACCACGATCGGGGCGATATAGGCGAAGAAGCCGTTGCCGCCCTGGATGTCCCCAGCCGGGGCAGTGAGGGCGGGGATTGCCTGCACCACGAGGAATAGCGCGACTCCGAAGAGGACCGCGAGAATCAGGCACCCTGCGGCCATGGCGGCCCCGGAGAAAACCTTGTCCCCGGCGCGTCCTGCGCCTTGGGAGGTTGTCAGGGAGTTGGTGGTCACTTCACGATCCTTCAGTCTCAGTGAACTGGTCTTACATGGCTAAGTTCCCTGCCCCGCGCGAGCGGCGCTGCGGCCACTCTGCGCGGGACAGGGAACTTCGGTGTTCAGCCGGGTTCAGTAAACCCGCAGGGAAACCTTAGGCCTTGGCCTTGATGGTTTCGATAGCGGCCTTGGCCTTGTCCTGCAGCGTCTTGGAGAGCGGTGCGGACTTGGCGGCGTCAGCAGCGGTTTGCTGTCCTTCGTCGGATACAACGTAGCTTTCGAAGGCCTTGACCAGGTCAGCAACTTCCTTGGTCTCGTACGTGGTGCAGACTACGTGGTACGAGACGAGGACTACGGGGTAGGCGCCCGATGCGGTGGTCTTGCGGTCCAGCTTGATGGCGATGTCGTTGGCGGCGCGGCCTTCAACAGGAGCGCCGGCTTCGACGGCCTTGGCAGCGGCTTCTGCGGAGATCTTGACGAACTCTTCGCCCACTTTGATGGAGGCGGTGCCCAGCTTGCCGGAAACGGCGGAGTCATCAGCGTAGGTCACGGCGCCCGGGGTGTCGGTGACGGTCTTGACGACGCCGGAGGTGCCCTTGGCGTTTTCACCGGCCAGGCTTGCGGGCCAGATGCCGGCAGCCTTGTCTGTCCAAACCTCGGGTGCAGCAGCTGCGAGGTACTCGGTGAAGTTGGTGGTGGTGCCGGAGTCATCGGAGCGGTTGACCGGGGTGACCTTAAGGTCCGGCAGGGAGACGCCTTCGTTGAGGGCGGCGATTGCGGGGTCGTTCCAGTTGGCGATTTCGCCGCGGAAGATCTTGGCGACAGCTGTGGCGTCGAGCTTCAGGTCGGTGACGCCGGGAACGTTGAAGGCAACGGCGATCGGGGAGATGTACACCGGGATGTTGATGGCGCCGTCGGGGCCGCATTTGGCCTTGGAGCTCTCGAGCTCTTCGTCCTTCAGGTAGGCGTCGGAGCCGGCGAACTGTGCCGAGCCGTCGATAATGGCCTTGCGGCCTGCGCCGGAACCGTCAGGGGAGTACTGAACCGTCGCGCCGGAATTCGCGGCCGAGAAGCCGGCCTTCCAAGCGTCCATGGCGGCGCCGGTGGAGGAGGCGCCAATGCCGGTCAGGGTGCCGGTGACGTTGGAGCCGGCTGACGACTGAGTGCCCGGCGTGGTGCCCGTTGCGTTGTCTGAACCGCAAGCAGTGAGCGCGAGAGCGCCGGCTGCGATGACCGCGATTGCCGCGTTGCGGCCGAAGTGAGTTGCCTTCACTTGGATGTGCCCCTTCCAGGGATTCTTCGATGCGGGCCGAACGGAGATTTCGGCGTGCGCGAGCTGTGGACCTTTTTGTTCCTTTACTGAAGGTAAGGAGCGCAGGTAACAGGATCTGCGGTGAAAGGTGAACGGAAGGTGAACGACGGCGGACCATTGGGTTATGTGGCGCGTGCCACCTTGAGCGACACCTGGCTTGCGGTAGTCGGGAGGCTTGGGCAAATAGACTGGAAGGCATGGCTGCCGCGAAGGGATTTTCTGCAAGCAAGAGGTTCCTGCGCGCCAGAGTCCGGACGGGCCTGGTCCGCAGCCGCAATTCCTTGACGCCGGCCATACAGATGACCGTGTGCGCCGTTGGCGCCTATGCTTTCGCTGAATACGTGCTGGGTCATCAAGGTCCCCTGTTCGCGGCGACGTCGTCTTTGATCGCCCTTGGATTCTCCCGCGAGCCTCGCCTGCGCCGGGTGATCGAGGTGGGCCTCGGCTGCACCCTGGGCATCGTAGTTGGCGACCTGCTGCTTCACTGGCTGGGCGCCGGGATCTGGCAGGCCGCCGTCGTGCTTCTTTTCTCCATCCTGCTGGCCCGGTTCCTGGACAGCGGCACGATTTTCACCACCCAGCTGGGACTGCAGTCGTTGTTGGTGGTGCTGCTGCCGGCGCCGGCCGGAGGGCCTTTTACACGGAGTTTGGACGCCGTGATTGGTGGTGTGTTTGCGCTTCTGGTGACCATCCTGGTGCCGAAGGATCCGCGGCGGGAGCCTCGGAAGGACGTCGAGAAGATCCTGCATGAACTCGCCGAGGTGCTCCGCGAGTGTGCCAAGGCGATGAGCGAGAGTGACTCCACCGTAGCTTGGCATGCCCTGATCCGCGGCCGTAACTGCCAGCCCTTGGTGGACCGGATGCGGCAGACTTTGCGGGCATCGGGTGAAGTCGCCACCCTGGCTCCGGCCCATCGAAGGCATCGCGACGAACTCGCCGGCCTGGAGCATTCGCTGGAATACATTGACCTCGCGCTCCGTAACAGCCGGGTGTTCGCGCGGCGCCTCACCAGTGCGATCAACCACGCAGCGTTGTCCGATGAAGCGATCGACAGTATCTCCGACGTCCTTCAGGAAACTGCAGCCGCGATTGATGAGATGAACATCGGCTTGTCGGAGCAAAGTGAAGGTACCCGCCGTGTGCATCTCCGCCGTGCCAGGAACGATCTTTCTGATATCGCAGCCCGGCTGCATCCCAAGATGCTGGACGTCCAGAGGCTCGAGGGCGAAACCGTAGTCATGCTGTTCCGGCCGCTCATGGTGGACCTTTTGGAAGCGAGCGGGATGGAACCTGACGAGGCCCGGGCTGTGCTGCCAGCGCTGTAGCGGCTAATACTGTCGGTGGCCGCCACTACGCTTGAACCCATGGCTTCCAAGACCTCCCGCGCATCCAAAACACCCGCCTACAAGTGCGCCGAATGCGGCTGGACTGCCATCAAGTGGGTTGGACGTTGCGGTGAGTGCCAGGCCTGGGGAACGGTGGAGGAGTACGGTGCCACGGTAGCGCGTACGACGGCGGCCGCAACCGTTTTGGAGCCTGCCCGCCGTATCGCTGAGGTGGATGGGACCACGGCGGCGTTCCTGCCCACGGGCGTGGACGAACTCGACCGCGTCCTGGGCGGAGGGCTCGTTCCAGGTGCCGTCATCCTGCTGGCGGGGGAACCCGGCGTCGGAAAGTCCACGCTCCTGCTGGACGTCGCGGCGAAATTCGCGCGCACCGGGCAGGATGTCCTCTACATCACGGGTGAGGAATCCGCGGCGCAGGTGAAGCTGCGCGCTGAGCGCATCGACGCCGTCGCCCATACCCTTTATCTGTCCGCCGAAACCGACCTCGGGCAGGCCTTGGGCCAAGTGGAGAAGCTCGAGCCCAAACTGCTGATTGTGGACTCCGTGCAAACCCTGAGCAGTGCGGACGTCGAGGGCAGCGCCGGTGGTGTCTCGCAAGTGCGTGAGGTTGCGGCGTCGATCATCTCTGCGGCCAAGAGACGCAACATGACAACGCTGCTGGTGGGCCACGTGACCAAGGAAGGCACCATTGCAGGGCCGCGCTTGCTGGAACACCTGGTGGACGTTGTATGCCAGTTCGAGGGCGAGCGCCATTCCCGCCTGCGGCTGCTCCGGGCTGTGAAAAACCGCTACGGTGCCACGGACGACGTCGGTTGCTTTGACCTCAATGAGGCCGGCATCGAGGGGTTGGCCGATCCCAGCGGACTGTTCGTTTCGCGGACCCGGGAGCCCGTCTCCGGAACCTGCATCACGGTAACCATGGAGGGTCGCAGGCCGCTGCTGGCGGAGGTTCAGTCCCTTCTCGCTGAGAGCGCCAATTCCCAGCCCCGCCGCGCCACCAGCGGGCTGGAAAGCTCCAGGGTTGCCATGTTGCTCGCAGTGCTTCAGCAGCGTGCCGGCTGCATGCTTCATAAGGATGATTCCTATGTTGCAACCGTGGGCGGAGTGAAGCTGACGGAGCCGGCCACGGACCTGGCTGTTGCCCTGGCCGTCGCATCGGCTAAGTCCCGCAAGGCACTCCCCCAACGGCTCATTGCGTTCGGCGAGGTGGGCTTGGCTGGCGAAGTACGTCCCGTGCCCGGGATTAACCAGCGCATCCAGGAAGCTCACCGACTCGGGTTCACGCACGCTATTGTTCCGGCCAGCCCGGCAGGCGCCGGTGTTATCCCGGATGGCTTCTCCGTGCGTGAAGTAGGGCATCTGGCCGAGGCATTGGAACTGCTGATCACGTAAGTACGCCGGGGTGTCGGAGTCTACTGTGCTGCGTGTTCGGCGAGGATGAGAGGCATGACCAAACGGAATGTGCTTATCGGGGGACGCTTTTTCTTTGGCCTTTTGACCTTGGTGGCCGTGGGAACACAGCTGACAGTTCATTTGGGCATGGGCTATGACCCCTGGAACTTCTTCAGCTACTTCACCAACCTGTCCAACATCTTCGCTGCCCTTGTGCTGCTGATCAGTGGCTACCGGGTGCTGATCCGAAAGCGACCCAGTGAAATCGATGACGTCACCCGAGGCACGGCCACTATCGCCATGGCCGTTGTGGGGCTGGTGTTTGGTGCACTGCTGGCCGGTGAGGACCTCGGCTCCCTGCTCCCCTGGGTCAACTTCGTGGTCCACTATCTGATCCCCGTGGTGATGGTTGCGGACTGGTTGTTCCAACCGCCCAGGGCCACCCTCCGTCCCAAGCACATTTGGTATTGGCTGCTCTATCCCATCGGCTACCTGGCCTACAGCCTCATACGCGGAGCGTTCGTGAACTGGTACCCGTACTGGTTCATCGATCCGGCCCGCGCAGGTGGCTGGGGCGGCGTGGTGGTGTTTGCCGTAGCAATTTCCGTCGGCTTCCTCGTTGTGAGCCTGGCGATGCTGTGGCTCGGGAACAAGCTGAAGCGGCAGGTTGATTACTAGGCAGGCCTGCTCAAGGAATGGCGGAATAACTACAGCAACTAGCTATATTCGCCCATGTCAGCAGAGAAACTTCGGCAAAGTACACCTGTCGGACAGCTCGGAAAATGCACCTTCCAGGCATCACCGAACATAACGAAATGACCCACTTTGGGGCTTGCTGGTGCGGTTAACGGTGCCTGGAAGCCCTATCATTGTGCTTGTCGTCATGTGGGCATTTTTCGGTATCGCGCGCTGACGCCCGATTCAGCTTGTCTGTGAGCCGTGGCTTGCACCTTCGAAGGGAAACCCTATGGCCCGGAGTCCGGAAGAGTCGCTCAAGGCGACCTTGGCCAGAGTCGCACCCGGAACTCCATTGCGTGATGGCTTGGAACGCATCCTCCGCGGACGCACCGGCGCCTTGATTGTGCTGGGCTACGATCGCACCATCGATTCCATCTGTTCCGGCGGCTTCGATATTGGCATCGACTTCTCCCCAACACGCCTCCGTGAGTTGGCCAAGATGGATGGTGCCATCATTTGCGACAAGGACGCCAGCAACATTGTCCGTGCAGCCGTCCAACTGGTCCCTGATTCAAGCATTGAAACCCAGGAATCCGGCACTAGGCACCGCACCGCCGAGCGCGTCGCAATCCAAACAGGCGTTCCCGTGATTTCCGTCAGCCAGTCCATGCAAATCATCGCGCTCTACGTGAACGGCTTGCGTCACGTCCTGGAGGGCTCAGAAAAGGTCCTCGCCCGCGCCAACCAGGCCCTCGCAACCTTGGAACGGTACAGCGCCCGCTTGGACCAGGTCACCAGTTCCCTTTCGGCCCTCGAAATCGAAGCGCTGGTTACGGTCAGGGATGTTGCCGTCACCCTGCAACGCCAGGAAATGGTTCGCCGCATCTCCGAGGAAATCGCCCAATACGTCTTGGAATTGGGCGAAGACGGCCGCCTCCTGTCCCTCCAGGTTGAAGAACTCACCGTGGGTCGCGGCCCGGGCAGCGATGTCATCATCCGGGACTACTCCGATCCCAACGCTACGCCGGAGGAAATCGAGGAATCCGTCCAGGCCCTCCTCAACCTGGGCCCCACGGAACTGATCGACCTCAGCCGCATTGCCCACATCATCGGCTTCGCCGGCGGGGTGGAGCAGTTGGACGCCGTCGTGCAGCCCCGGGGATACCGACTGCTGTCCGGCTTGAAGTCCGTGCCGAAAGCCGTGGCCGACCGTTTGGTGGACTACTTCGGCGGGCTCCAGAACCTCATGGCAGCCACGATCGACGACCTCATGACCGTGGACGGCATCGGCGACCAGCGCGCCCGCACAGTCCGCGAGGGCCTGAGCCGCATGGCCGAGGCGAGCCTCCTGGACCGCTTCCTCTAGCCCGCCGTCGTCGAAAGCTGCTAGTTCAGCTGGAAGGCGACCTTGGGGCTCGACTTGTTCCCGAGGCGCGCTTCAAACGTGTAGTAAGCGCCGCCAGCCCCCGGCGTAGCAGTGATCGCGGCGCAGCCTTCAAGCGTGCGGTTGCGTTGCCAGGGGAAGTTTGCGGTCTCGCTCTTGCCGGGTTGGATGGTCCTGATGAGGTCTTCGCCGCCCGTCTGGCAGTCCTTTGACGAGAAGATGCGGTCCGAGCCACTCATCAGGAGATACTCCATTTGGGAGGTGCCTACGTTGACTTCGCACGGGGCGGTGCCGCCGTTGGTGATGGTCATGGTCAGCAGCGGCTTTTCGTCCGGGCCGTAGGCAGGCTTGTCAGTCTTGGCGGCGACCGTCATCAGGTTGAAGTCGCACACAGGTGTGGGCGACGGCGACGCCGCAGCTGTTCCCGTCGGCGTACTCCCCTGCGTGGGTGCCGTTGATGCTTCCGGCGTGCTGACAGCCTGGGGTTCCGGGTTTCCTGCCAGCGCCCCCGTGAGGGCCACGACGCCACCGACGATGAGGGCAATCACCAGCAGCAGGGCACCAAAAACCACCTGCCGACGACGGCGGTACACGGCAGGGCTCGGCCGTCGCCTGTTCGCCGAGGTACTTTTGCCCGGTGTGCCGGCGCGGGATGAGCCACGGGCAGCACCCTTCGCCGGCGCTGATGTGCGCGCGGTCGACTGCTGCTTACCCTTGTTGGCCATGGTTCTAGGCTAGGCTCGCGGCCGCGTGGGCACCTAACCTCCACGCCGCAGGGGCCCAATCCCGGCCTGTGTGACGTCGGCCATGAGCGCTGCCAAGAGTGGTGCCCGCAGGTATCCACTACAGTGGAATCCAGCATGACACTTCCCGATTCAGGCCAGCTGGCAGGCCTCCACCAAGCCCTTGATCAGTGGTTCGCCGAGACGGCCCGCGACCTTCCGTGGCGCGAGCCCGATTGCAGCCCGTGGGGCATCCTGGTCAGCGAAGTGATGCTCCAACAGACTCCCGTTGTCCGGGTGCTCCCGGTGTGGCTGGACTGGATGGAACGCTGGCCCACACCTGCCCACCTTGCCGACGAACCGTCGGGCGCAGCAGTCCGCCATTGGGGTCGCCTCGGCTACCCGCGCCGGGCCCTGCGACTGCACGCTGCCGCCGTCGCAATGCGGGAGCAGCACGACGGCCAGGTGCCGGACAATTACACCGAACTTCTGGAGCTACCGGGCGTCGGCAATTACACAGCAGCCGCCGTCGCAGCTTTCGCTTTCGGCCGCCGCGAAACCGTGGTGGACACCAATATCCGGCGCGTCCACGCGCGGCTTATCTCCGGAACTGCCCTACCCGCTACGGCCTTGACCGCCGGGGAGATGCGGCTGGCCGACGCCCTCCTGCCCGGTGACCGGGAGTTGTCCGTGCGCTGGAACGCGTCCGTCATGGAACTCGGTGCAATGGTCTGTACCGCCCGCAGCCCCAAATGTAGTGACTGTCCTGTTCGCTCCAGTTGCGCCTGGCTCGTGGCCGGTGAGCCGCCGCCGTCGTACACCCCGAAGGGCCAGTCCTGGCACGGCACGGACCGCCAAGTACGCGGCGCCGTGATGGCCGTCCTCCGTGAAGCTGCCACGCCAGTCCCGCGGGTGATGTTTGAGCAAGCGCCGGCGGACTTGGGGTTCGCGCCTTCCGGCGTCGGCGTCCCGCTCGCTGCACTGCATCGGCTTAACTCGGCGCCCGAGCAGCTGGAGCGGGCACTTGAGGGTCTCTTGATGGACGGTTTGGCAGAAATGCACGACGGCGGTCTGCGGCTTCCAGCGTAGGTGCGGCAGGCCTTACTCTGAAGCATGGGCAGAATCGGCGTGGCTTTAACCCTTGTAGGGACCGCAGCTCTTCTTCCTGGATGCCTCGCCGAGCCGGTGGGCTGCCCGGCGATCGGGCACGTGGCGGGCGTTTCCGTGACCGTCGCTGCCAACTACGCAGACGACGTTGCTTCGCTTCGGTTGAAAGCGTGTCAGGATGGCATCTGCACTGAGAAGGACGTCCTGTTGAACCCCGGGGCGACCGCCGTGGACCAAGGCTGCACTCCGGACGGCGTGTGCTCGGCAACGTCGTCGCCGGACGGAACCCTTCAGGGTTTTCTCGAACTTCCGGCGCTTTCCGAGACTCCCCTTGAGGCGAGCGTGACAGGCACTTCCCAGGCTGGTATCGCGTTGCCGGCGCGCGCCGTGACCCTTACGCCCAAGGGCGAGTACCCCTACGGCGAACAGTGTGGACGAGTGATTTCCGCGGGCGTGATGCTGGACCGTGAGGGGTTGCAGCAGCGGTAGGGCGTAGCTAGCACCATAGGATGGGAGCGTGCCTGACCATGATTTCCATCCGGACGTAACCGAGGCACTGCGGGTCCTCAGCCAGTCCTCCGGATTCCCTGCAACACCGGTACCCGAGGCAGAAAATCATGAGTACGGCGCCGCCGTCGCCAGCCTCGGGCAGGAACAGATCCGGTTCCGGGTGGGAAAACTGACCCCCGCGAAGGTGGGCTTGTTTGTTGCCGCTTGGCGACGCGCCGAGGACGGGTCCACTGAGCCTTTCCCTGCCGAAGACGGCGCGGATTTGCTGGTGATAACAGTCCGGGAAGGGCCTAGGGCAGGTTACTTCGCTTTCCCGAAATCGGCGCTGGTCAAGCACGGGATTATGTCTGTGAACGGCACCGGCGGAAAGCGTGGCTTCCGGGTGTATCCGCCCTGGTCCGGGGTCAGCAACCGGCAGGCCGCCCGGACCCAGCAGTGGCAGTGCGGGTTCTTTAGGGATCACGTTCCAGACTGATCACCCCGACCTGATCAACAAGGGGTTCACTGACCGCCGGCTAAACGGCACTCTTGTCTTATGAGAATCGCGTCCGGGCAATTTAGTGCGGGGACCGATCCCCAGCGCAATCTCGAAGAGGTCAGGCAGTTGATGACCGCGGCCGCCCGGGGTGATGCCGAGCTTCTGGTACTTCCTGAGTCCAGCCTCTACGCCAGCAACGAGCCCGCATCTATCCTGGCCAGCGTCGCCCAGCCCTTGGACGGCCCGTTTATCAGTGGTGTGGCAGCATCAGCCAAGGATCTTCGGTTGCCGGTGGTTGTGGGAACCACCGAGGCAAATCCTGACGGTCTGCCATTCAACACGCTCGTGGCCATTGACGGGGCCGGCGTCGTGCAGGCTACGTACCGGAAGGTGCATTTGTATGATGCTTTCGGATACACGGAAAGCTCCGGAATCTCCCCTGGCGTGATCGCCAACCCGGAGTTGCTGAATATCGCCGGCCTGCACTTCGGAATGCTCACGTGCTACGACCTCAGGTTTCCCGAAAGTTCCCGGTTACTGGTGGATGCCGGCGCTGACGTCCTGCTTTTGCCAGCCATGTGGATCGTGGGCCCGGGCAAGGAAGATCACTGGAGCACGCTGGTCCGCGCACGCGCCATTGAGAACACTGCGTACGTGGTCACCGCTAACCAGACAGGCCCCCTTGCTACCGGCTACTCCATCGGGGTGGACCCTTTCGGGGTCGTCATGGCCAATGCCGGCGAATCACCGGGCGTCATCTATTGCGACTTGACTGCCGAGCGAATAGCGGAGGTTCGTGGGCGGGTTCCGTCGCTGCTCAACCGCCGCTTCAGGGTGGTCCCGAGGGAGCCTTGAGAACCCGGCCGGGCGTGATCGGACTGACATGTGATTTTGACAGCAACGAAACATTCGGCCGCGTCTCGCGTCCTAGAATTTAAGGGAAGATTTGCCCCGGAAGGACCCCATGGAAACCACAGACACCGCAATGAAACCCGTCATCGGGCTCACCACCTACCTTGAACAGGCAGGCACTGACGGTTGTGGCACGGTAAATGCGGCGTTCCTTCCGGAAACCTACCTGGCCCCCGTTACGGCGGCGGGGGGTGTACCGATCCTGCTGCCGCCACAACCAGTCACAGCAGGGGTTATCGAGCTTCTCATCAGCCGCTTGGACGGGCTGGTCATTCCGGGGGGCTGGGATGTTGATCCTGGTTTGTATGGTCAGGAACGCCATGAAAAGACTGATGAGCCGCGTCCGGAACGGGACGCCTGGGAGCAGGCTCTTATCCGTGAAGCCATTCGGCAGGATATCCCCTTGTTGTGCATCTGCAGGGGTGAGCAGCTGTTGAACGTAACCCTGGGAGGCACCCTGCATCAGCACCTCCCGGAGGTGGTTGGTAACGGCAGGTATCAGCTGGGCGGCTACCAGTTCAACCTGATTCCCGTCATGGTTCGCCCGGAGTCCACCTTGGCGAGGCTGACCGGTTTGGGCCTGGACGCCGTCCCGGTATCGCACCACCAAGCGGTGGACATGCTCGGCGAGGGACTCGTGGCTTCAGCATGGAGCGAGGACCAGATTGTAGAGGCCATTGAATATCCGGCAAACACCTTCACGGTAGGCGTTCAGTGGCACCCTGAGGAGCTTCCGGAAGAATTCGGCCTGTTCCGTGGCTTCATTGAAGCAGCACGCGGAAAGTACCTCTCACGCTTGGTCCCGGTGACATCCTCTTCCGCCACGGCTGACCTGAATGAGGCACTGGAAGGAACACCGTCCCTGACGTCGGAAGACCTGCCCACACTTTGATGGAAAGCATTGCATCCTTGTAATTCCCCTTGCCCTCGATAAGTAAGCATGCTTACTATTGGGGTTAGTTCAGAGGTTAAGCAGTTAGCCCACAGCTCTGCCAAGGAATGACGATGTGCGGAATTGCAGGCGAAATAGCTTTCAGCGGTAGACGGGCGTCCAGGGATTCAGTCCTGGACATGATGGGGGCCATGACCTCCCGGGGGCCGGACGGACGGGGCACTTGGGACGCGGGTTGGGTGGCGATGGGCCACCAGCGCCTCAGCATCATCGACCTCTCCCCAGCAGGTACGCAGCCCATGGTGGATGATGGCAATGTGGCCATCACGTTCAATGGCTGCATCTACAACTTCAAGGAACTGCGCCGGGAACTGGAGCCGGAGTTCGCCTTCCGGTCAACATCAGACACCGAGGTGATTCTGAAGGCGTACCAAAAGTGGGGCCACGACTTTGTTCACCACCTTACGGGCATGTTTGCGATCGCCATTGCCGATACCCGACGCAATGAGGTGCTGCTGGTTCGCGACCGGCTGGGTATCAAGCCCCTCTATGTTGCCCCTCTCCCGGGGCGGCTGCGGTTCTCCTCGACTTTGCCGGCCATCCTTGCTTCCGGCGGGATAGACACGTCGCTGGACGAGGTCGCCCTTCACCACTACCTCAGTTGGCACTCGATCGTCCCCGCCCCGCGGACCATCCTGAATGGCGTCGCCAAAGTTCCCGCCGCCACTATCCGGACCGTCAGGCCGGACGGCACGTGGCGGGACCGGGAGTACTGGAAGCCCGAATACACGCGGAAGGAACAGCACGCCAACTGGTCCGCCGAGGATTGGCAGGATGCCATTGCCGAGGCTCTTCGAACAGCAGTACGACGCCGGATGGTTGCCGATGTGCCAGTAGGTGTCCTTTTGTCGGGAGGACTCGATTCAAGCCTCCTGGTGGCTTTACTCGCCGAGCAGGGCCAGCACGGGCTGTCCACCTTCAGTATTGGATTTGATGGAGCCGGCGGTGATTCCGGAAACGAGTTCGAATACTCCGACCGGATTGCGGAGACTTTCGGGAGCAACCACGAGCGGCTCCACGTCAACACTGCTGACTTCGCTCCCGCCATTCCCACCGCCATCGCGGCAATGTCGGAACCGATGGCCAGCCATGACGTGACGGCCTTCCACCTGTTGTCCGAAGCCGTGTCCCGACACCTCAAGGTGGTTCAATGTGGCCAAGGAGCTGATGAGGTGTTCGCTGGTTACAGATACCACCAACCCCTGGCTTCCGTGACTCGGGATGAG
Organism: Paenarthrobacter sp.; assembly: GCA_031179305.1. GTDB lineage: Bacteria > Actinomycetota > Actinomycetes > Actinomycetales > Micrococcaceae > Arthrobacter. The sequence continues at coordinate 171,944 of JAPSHX010000004.1, forward strand.
GCACTGAATACTTTCACCGCGGCGTTCGTAGACCACGGCAACCAGGAACTAGCCGAAATGGTGGAACCCGAATGGTGGGCTGGCAAAGATGCCAGCCGGGACGTCCTGGCGACCCACTTGGCGGCCCCGGGTGCCGACACGGCATTGGATGCCGTCCTGCGATTGGACACCCATTTGTTGATGGTGGATGATCCCGTGAAACGGCTGGACAACATGTCCATGGCATGGAGCATTGAGGCCCGTGTTCCATTCCTGGACCAGGATTTGGTGGAGCTGGCCGCCGCTTGCCCGCCCGAGCTAAAGGCTTCCCAAGGCGGCAAGGGCATCCTTAAGGACCTGGGGCGCCGGCTCCTGCCCCATGAGGTAGTGGACCGGCCCAAAGGGTACTTTCCGGTACCTGCATTAAGGCATTTGGAGGAACCGTTCATCACCATGGTGGGCGACGCCCTTCACGCCCCCGAGGCAAAACAACGCGGCCTTTTCCGCTCTGACTTCATCGAAGGCCTGCTGGCTAATCCCAACGAACGTCGAACACCGGTGAACAGCAACGTCCTTTGGCAGGTGGCACTCCTGGAAATGTGGCTCCAAAGCCATGGTGTGGGCTGATGCCGGAATCACACCACCACTGAAAGGAACGACCATGACCACCACTGACAGGCCACTCGCCTTGGTCACAGGTGCTTCAAGCGGCATCGGATTCGAATTGGCAAGGCAGTTCCTCAGCAACGGATTCGACACCGTTATCGTGGCGGAAAACGACAAGATCCACACGGCCGCAGAGGAACTGAAAGGCCTCGGCGGGGAGGTGTACGCGGAACAGATTGACCTCACTGACAAGCAAGGCATGAATCGCTTGCACACTGCAGTCACAGCCTTGGGCCGGCCGCTGGAAGCAGTCGCCATTAACGCCGGCATCGGAGTGGGCGGACCCTTCGTGGAAACTGACCTCTCAGCAGAACTCAAGACGATCGACTTGAACGTCACCTCTACGGTGGTCATCGCCAAATGGGTCGCGTCGGACATGGTTCAACGCAACAAGGGGAAAATCCTGTTCACCTCCTCGGTCATTTCCCGTGCACCGGCACCCTTTCAAGCCATTTACGGCGCATCCAAAGCCTTTGTGCAGTCCTTCGGGCAAGCACTGCGCAATGAACTGAAGGACACAGGGGTCACTGTCACCACCCTTCTGCCTGGACCAACGGAGACGGACTTCTTTGAACGGGCCGATCTCTTGGACACAAAGGTGGGCGCGGACGAGAAAGACGATCCGGCGCTGGTCGCGGAACAGGGATTCAAGGCCCTGATGGACGGTGACGGAAAGGTGCTGGGCGGCTCCCTCAAGTCCCGCACCATGGGCCTGGGCAGCAACGTCGTGCCCGACGCCGCGGGAGCCGAATACAACCGCAAACTCAGCGAGCCAGGATCCGGAAAAGACAAGTAAGAACCAGAACAGAAGGAGTGGCTATGTCCAACCCCAATGAAGAACAGAACACCGCCGGCGAAGCCGTCGACGACGTCATCGTTCCACAGGACGACGCCTTGCCGAATCCCGTCCGTTCCGGCCACGGCAAGATGCCTCAGGACATCGACGACGACGTTTACGAGAAAGCCGCGGAGCAGGAACGCGTCGCCGCAGGCCTTGCTGATTACGCTCCCAGCGACGCCCCGGATGCCACGGAGCCCCTGCCTTCGGAGGCCTCCGAAGAAGCGGACCTGGCACAGCGCGGACTATGAACACCTCAGACGACGACTCTGAAGAGGGCCGCTGACGGATCCTTATCCAGACGCCCCGGCCTTCACGGCCCCTCGCCGAACGACTTCCGGTAGCCACTTGGCGTGAAGCCAAGGTACTTCCGGAAGTCGTTCGTCAGGTGCGCATGGTCGGCGTAGCCAAGTTCGACGGCGATCGCGGCAAGGTCCGCTGTTGGGTCGGACCTGGTACGCTCAGCCGCATCCTGCAATCTTCGACGCCGAATTAGCGCGGAGGGACTCAGCCCGACGTACTTTCCGGCAATTCTCTGCAGGGTTCTCGGAGACACGGCGAGACGGGATGCCACGTCCTCGATCAGGAGCACGTGGGGCTCGGAAGCAATCAGATCCATCATCCGGTTCGCGAGCAAGGCCTCCTCGGATGCTTCACACTCAAGGGAAACCAGCCACGCAACAAAGGCTTCCACCGCCCCCTCCCGGCGAGCGCCGCCGTCGTGCGTGTCACCAAGCGACGGGGTCATGGCTGCCGACACGGCTCCATGAAGGTCTGCCAGCGCTAATGCCACTTCCTGATCGCGGAGGGCTCCCGGCCTGTCGGTGAACAGTGGCACCGCTGCCGGGCGGAGAAGAGCGCCCACCGCCCAACCTTTGCCGGTCAGGTCGCGATAGGCCGCCCGGGTAGTGGGACCGGAGAATTCTACAACTTCGCCTTGCACCACCAGATTGGACGTGGGGTAGGCGATCACGTGCTGCCGGGATGACCGGCCGGGCTCGATGTCCCACTCCGGAATCCAGAACCATTGCACCAGGTCAGCAACGGACGCCGGGGCCGGGATGCGGTGAAAGGTGGGCAGTCTTGCCGGATACAGGATGCCCTTGAACGAACCCTCCATTGGACCCTTCCCAAGCGGATCAAAGCTGTCGCAAATCTCCAAGCGCTACCTGGCAGAAAGCCCGTAGCGTCATAGCCATGACAGATACTACAAGCACAGAGTCCACCACGGCAGCCCACGGCGAATACACCACCCATGGCATCCCGAACGGCCTGACCAGCCTCACGCCGTTCCTTGCGGTGCCCAACGCCAAGGAAGCCATCGTGTTCTACCGCGACGTGTTCGGCGCCCGGGTTGTAGGCGAAACCGAAATGGGCGGGATCGTGGTTCACGCCGAACTCGACTTCGGTAACGGGCACCTCCAACTGGGCGAGCCCAACCCGGAATACCATTTGGTCCCGGCGCCGAGCGGGGAGGACGACTGTTACTCCCTCGGCCTCTACTGCCAAGACGCAGATGGACTCGTCAAAAAGGCGGAGCAAGCCGGGGCCACTATCCGCGAGCCGTTATCCACGTTCGCCTCAGGTGATCGCTACGCCAGCATCCGTGATCCCTTCGGTGTTCGCTGGTCCATCATGACGCGCGTCGAGGACCTCTCAGAAGAAGAGAGCAACCGCCGCGTTGATGAGTGGGCGGCGCAGCAGGGCTAGGACGCCGGCCCGGGACCTTAGCTCAGGCAGAGGCAGAACGGGTGCCCGGCCGGATCAAGGAACACCCTGAACGTTTCTCCGGGCTGATGGTCGGCCTTGGTCGCCCCCAGGGAGAGCGCAACTTCCTCGCCCTTGTCCAAGTCCTCCACGATCATGTCCAGGTGCATCTGCTGAGGGATGGTCTGGCCGGGCCATTTGGGCTCTTGGTACACCTCCACTTGCTGGAAGGAGATGCAATTGCTGCCGTCGCTGGGACGGATATCGAACCAGTCACCTTTGTCCTCGATCTCCCAGCCGAAGAGCTCACCGTAGAAAGCGGCCAATGCAGCTGCGTCGGGACAATCGATGACGACACTCGGGAATTTAGCTATAGCCATTTGTTAAACCTCGTCAGCCGTCTTCTTCATGCGGGCCAGGGCGCTCTTGGTGCCCCGCTGGGTGAGAACGTGAACTACTGCGGCGACGGCAGCCGAGACAACCGCGAAGGCCAGCACACCTGGGAGTGAGTCGTTGAGGTCAGTGCTGTCCTTGGGGGCAGGCTTGCCGGTCTTCTTCTCCCAGAGGCCCTCCAGCGTCTTGTTTGCGAGCGCGCCGGCGCCAAGGCCAATTGCCAGGCCGAAAATTTTCACCAGTATGTTCAACGAAGTTCCTCCATCAGATAGCGCACCGCCGGGCGGCGCCTCACACGACAATCGCCTCAAATACAAGGCAGGGCCGCTGCAACTGCAGCGGCCCTGCCTGGATTCTTAGTCCTTCTTGAAGGCATCCTTCAGCTTTTCGCCGGCACCCTTGAGGTCGGCTTTCGTCTGGTCGCCCTTGCCTTCGGCTTCCAGTCGCTCGTCATCCGTGAGCTTTCCGGCAGCTTCCTTAGCCTTGCCACCGAGCTTCTCGCCAGCGTTCTCCATCTTGTCGTCAGCACCCATGTGTCGCACCTCTTCCTAGTAGTGAACCTGTACCTCTACAACATCACTAATCAGTGTACTTAGCAATATTTGGGAGAAAATCGGCCGGAACTAGAGCTCCCCAAACCCTTCCTCCACAAGTCGCCCCACGTACTCAACTGCCTTCAACGAATCCTTGCCGCGGGCTTCAACCCGCAGGGTGGAACCCTTACCCGCGGCGAGCGCCAAAAGCGCCATGATGGACATGCCATCGACGCCGTTCACAGTCACCTCCGCGTCCAGCCCGGATAGGCCCCCGGCGATCTTGGCCGCAGGACGGGCATGCATTCCGAGGGGGTTGATGAGCTCGAAGTCACCGCTTGCGTCTGGTTCATCCTTGTCGCCGGGGATCTCCGGACCCCCCACGCCCGCAGGCACATTGCCGAAGACCACAGCCTCTGCTGCCTTGCAGACATCCTCGACGCCGGCGCCTCCTTGTGCGGCGACCGCCGCGGCCACGAGCCCCTCAACCAGCGGCGCATCAGCAAGGAGCACAGCGTCCGGATCGCTGGCGAACTCCACCGCCGACTCCGCTGTCATCACGGCCGAACCAAGATCGGTCAGCACCACCACGCCATCGCCTCCGGAGTCCACCAAGGACTGCTCGACGGCGGCCAGCACCTTCTCCAAGCTGGTTCCGATGCGCCCGTCGTCAGTTCCCCCGGCGGCGACCAGTTCGACGTCGGGAGCCATCTGCGCGGCGAGTTCCACCGCTCCCTCAGCAATCTTGCTGCTGTGCGATACAACCACTATCCCCACTGTCATATTGCGTCGGTTCCCGCGTCAGCGGCAGATCCGGCAGCGGCAGCTGCGGCCGCGCGAAATAGCAGCGCGGTTGACGCGGCGCCAGGATCGCGATGCCCTGCGCTGCGCTCCCCCAGGTAGCTGGCCCGCCCCTTGCGTGCCACCAACGGATCCGTGGCTATGGCACCGGTTTCCGCAGCTTCCGCGGCGGCTTCCAACACACCAACGGGGTCAGCGCCGCTAGCGGCGGCTTGTTGTGCCGCTTCAACGGCGGGCGTCCAAGCGTCAATCATTGTCTTATCGCCGAGCTCCGCTTTGCCTCTAGCCACCACACCATCCCTGGCGGCTGCGAGGGCCGCAGCCAGCGCCTCTGCATCAATATCGCTGCTGTCCCCCAATGAGGTAGCTGCACGTAGGTAGGCAGTGCCGTACAGCGGCCCCGCAGCCCCACCCACCTTGGACATGAGTGCCATCGCCGCAGCTTTCAATGCTGCTCCGGGAGTTTCAGGCGGGGCCTCATCGAGCTTCTGCAGCACGGCTTGGAAACCTCGGTCCATGTTCTCGCCGTGGTCCGAGTCGCCAATTGCCCGATCCAACTCAATCAGTTCCACCCGGTGTTCGGCCATTGCTTTTGCGGAGAGCTTCAGCCAATCAACCGCCCATTCGACGTCCAACCCCATGCTCAGGCTCCCCACCGCAGGGCGGCCGTGTGGACGGGAGCATCCCAGAGCCTGGTCATCTCGTCATCGAGGCGCAGCACGGAGACGGAGCAGCCCTGCATCTCCAAGGACGTCACGTAGTTCCCCACTAGGGAGCGCTCCACGGTGGCACCACGCTCGGCGAGGACCTGCGCAGCGCGCCTGTACACGATGTACAGCTCGCTTTGAGGGGTGCCGCCCATGCCGTTGACGAACAGCAGCACCTTGTCCCCGGACGCCAGGGCAAGGTCTTCCAGCACAGGCTCCAAGAGGCGGTCCGTGATGGCGTCAGCGCTTTCCATTGCGATCTTGTGCCTGCCGGGCTCGCCGTGGATGCCGATGCCGATTTCGATCTCATCTTCCGCAAGCTCAAAGCTGGGCGTCCCCGCATGCGGAACCGTGCAGCCGGACAGGGCCACACCCATGGTTCGCACATTTGCCACCACACGCTCGGCGATTGCCGTGACCGCGTCAAGGTCGTCGCCGCGCTGGGCGGATGCACCTGCGATCTTTTCCACGAGGACAGTTCCGCCAACGCCGCGCCGGCCAGCCGTGTACAGCGAGTCCTCCACCGCGACGTCGTCGTTCACCAGCACCGAACGTACGTGCACGCCTTCGGCTTGCGCCATTTCGGCGGCGGTTTCGAAGTTCAGGACATCGCCGGTGTAGTTTTTCACGATATGGACGACGCCGGCGCCTGAGTCAACCGCCACCGTCGCCGGAATGATCTGGTCGGGCGTGGGCGAGGTGAACACTGCGCCGGGGACTGCTGCATCCAGCATGCCGAGGCCCACGAAACCCGCATGGAGGGGCTCGTGTCCACTGCCTCCGCCGGAGACCAGGGCGACTTTGCCCGCTACAGGAGCACCTTTCCGGATGACGTACTTCGGCTCGGGATGGACGTCCACGATGTCGGCATGGGCCATGCCGAAACCTTCAACGGACTCGTCCACCACGGCGCGTGGATCATTGATGAGCTTTTTCATGTGATGCTCCTGGGCGTGCTGTGGCTGGTGTTCTGACCCTACTACCGGCGGCTGTGGCCACGGTAGGCCTTACGCCCTGCATGTGCATAAATCGCGGCGCCGGGGCTTATAGAGGGATGCCCATTGATTAAAGAGCTGAAGGGGCAGCCCCCAATGACTGTCCCTTCAGCTGTTTCGCTCTATCGTCAATCCTCGGCAGTTAGTGTTGCCGCCGCCTCGGGCTCATTTTTGGCGTTGTATTCAGGCCAGAAGGCCGAGTAGAGGTCCGGGTTCGAATGCCCCGCATCCTGCCATGAGGCTTCGTGCGGCCATGACCCATGCGGAATGTCGATCTGGAAAGCGGAGAAGTCCGGGAACGTGACCCTATGGTCCATTGTCCGCATCCCCTTCAGCTGTTCAGGACGGCGTCGCCGCCGGCGGTAACAACGTCCTCAAGCAGCACGGTCTGATCAATGACCGGAAGCCCCACAACATGCCCGAAACTGAACATGTTCTTCGGATCAAGCTCTGCTTTCGCGTTCCTCAATCTTTCGCGGACTGTCGGGCCCCATGCCCGCTCCCGGTCCTCAGCGTCAACAAAGTGACCGTGCAGGTTCACGAAAGTTCCGCCATTGGAGGCGTCGCGCAGGTCATCACGAACGGCGTCGAACATTACCGGGAGCAGCTCCGCCAGCGGCGGCACCGCCATGCCTGCCATAAAGAAGCTGAACGCGGCGTCGCGGGCCCCAACAGTGTCCTCGCCTTCGGCACTCTTGGCCAAGGCGCCGCCGAGTAGCCGCAGCTCAGCCATCAACACGGGACTTTCGACGCCGGGGCCGAAGTGCCGCAGGATGGCCTCCTTGGCTCCACTGTCCAAACGGTCCAACAGGAAGCCCCGCTCGCGCACGGGCACTGGCTGGTCCGGGTCCTGGTGGATCATGTCGAACTGCGTGGCGTCCAGCGGCCCGGTCCCGTCCATCATGAAGGGCGCACTCTGTCGCATCGGCTCCAGCAGTTGCGAGGCCACCGTCATGTCGCCCTGATAGGCGTAGCGCAGATGGACTACGAACCTGCCTCGCAACGGCTCGGGAACGATGTCCATATCAGGCAACCTCAGGAAAGCCAACGACGCCGACGCCTCCTGGGGCAGCGAGGTCACCCAGTCGCTGAACTGCTCAAGAACCGCAGCGGCATGCTCGCCGTCGTAGTACAGCCCGCCGGCAAAGAGGTCCGATCCCGGGAAGAGGTGGAATTCCATGGCTGTGACGATGCCCAGGTTCCCCTTGCCGCCCCGGAGGAGGTAGAACAACTCCGAATTCTCGTCCTTGGTCACCCGGCGCTGCGTGCCGTCGGCGGTGACGAGCTCGAAAGCAATCACGTGGTCTGAAGCGAAACCGTATTTGCGCCCGAGGATGGGCAGGCCGCCGCCCAAGGTGTAACCCACCACTCCGACGTCAGTGGTGGAACCGCATAGACCCATCAAGCCGAACGTCGCGGCGAGATCCACTACGGCCTTCCAGCGGACGCCCGCACCGACGCGGGCCGTCTTCTCAACGGGATCAATGCTGAGTTCCAGCATCCGGCGGGTGCTGATGAGCAAACCGCCTTCGATGGCGTTGGTGGCACCGTGTCCGGTGGATTGGACGGAGACGGGCATTCCCCGCTCTGCCGCCCAGCGAATAGCCGCGGAAACATCCTCTGCGTCGAGGGCGCCGAAGGCCAGATCAGGTTGGTGCTGTGTAGAGAGGTTGAAGGCCGCTACTTCGGGAGCGAATCCCGGATCGGCAGGCGTGAACACTGGACCGCGCACGCTGAGTTGGAGTTCTGAAACATCTGAAAAGGACGCGTGGGACTGCATGATCTTCTCTCAATTGACCGATGTGGTGGAAGCTTCCCCAGCAAGCCTTGACCAGTTTATCCATCAACTGGATATAAGAGAAGGGGTAATAAATCACTCATAATCGGGCAGGGTTGATCCACACGCTTCTCTAGGCGCGGGACCAGAGAGAGGGTGCTCCTTGCGGGGCGCTAGAGCTGCTTGATCATGCGGGTGTTGCCCAAGGTATTGGGCTTCACGCGGGCAAGATCCAGGAACTCGGCAACGCCTTCGTCGTGCGAGCGCAGCAGCTCCGAATACACCTGCGGATCCACGGCCGACTGGTCCGCCATGACTTCGAACCCGTGGCGCTTGAAGAAGTCCACCTCGAAAGTCAGGCAAAATACGCGGCTCACACCAAGTGCCCGGGCTTCCTCCAGCAGGTTCTCCACCAGCACGTGACCCACACCCCGCCCACGCCAGGAGTCAGCCGCGGCAAGCGTGCGGATCTCCGCCAGGTCCTCCCACATCACATGGAGGGCCCCACAGCCGATGACTTCACCATCATCAGACTCGGCGATCCGGAATTCCTGGAGGCTCTCGTAGTACGCCACCGTCTCCTTGGCCATGAGAATCCGTTCCTCAGCCAGGGGCGCCACAAGCCTCTTGATGGCCGCCACATCACTGGTGCGGGCAGGGCGAAGGCTGAAGGTCGAATTCACTCCCCCATCCTAGCGAGGCACACAGCTGCCGAACCGTGCATTACGTATGCCCGGCCGCCACGCACTACTGGAGGCCAGCCGCGAGGCGCCGGTCCTGGGTTATTTGCGTAGCGTGCGTCTAAGCGAGGGACGAGCGAGCACGCGGCAAATGACCCAGGACCAGCGCCGGACTAAGCAACGGACTAAACCCCCAACTCCTCAGGCAACTCAACGTCCTCGCCCAGCACCTGCTTCGCCAGGAAGTGCTCCACCACGCCGTACCAAACCTTCGCGTGCTGCGGCTGCAGAACCCAGTGGTTCTCGTCCGGGAAGTACAGGAAGCGGTGCGGGCTCTGGCCGTTGTCGTCGGCGGGCAGCTGTGATGAGGACAGGAGTTCGTACCAGAGGCGCAGTCCTTCGCCGATGGGCACGCGGTAGTCCTTGTCTCCGTGGATGACGAGCATAGGCGTTTTGATGTTGCCCACGTTCAGGTGCGGCGAGTTTTCCATCGCCATTTCCACGGTCATTTCCTTGAGCCAGTACTGCGCCGCGTCGGTGGTCGGTCCGAATTGGTCCAGCGCCCACAGGCTGGCGTGCGTGACGATTGCCTTGAAGCGGTCCGTTTGCCCGGCGACCCAGTTGGCCATGTAGCCGCCGAAGGATCCACCCATGGCCGCGGTCCGTGATTCGTCGATGTCCGGCCGGTCAACCACTGCGTCGGTGATGGCCATCAGGTCAGTAAAGGGCTTCTTCCCCCATTCACCCCATCCGCGCTGGATGAACTCCTGCCCATACCCGGTGGAGAGGGCAGGGTCAGGCAGGAGAACGGCATAGCCCTTGGCGACGAGCAACCACGGGTTCCAGCGCCACGTCCAGGCATTCCAGGAGTTCAACGGTCCTCCGTGGATCCACAGCAGGAGGGGTGCCGGATTGTCCGCAGAGGCACCTTCCGGGAGCGCCAAGTACGCCGGAACGCGCGCGCCATCTTCCGCCGTCGTTTCCACGCGCTCCAGGGAACCCTTGTAAACGGGGCGCTCCGCCGGTGCCTGCAACCGGACCACTTCGCCTGTAGCGAGGTCTATCCGCACGGCTTCGGCGGGGAACTCGTACGAGCTTCGGAGCGCGTAGGCCGTGGTCCCGTCCGTGGAAACCACGACGTCGGAATAGGCGGCAGCATCCTGCGTCAAGCGGATGACCGCACCGTCAACGACGTCGATCCGAAATACCGGCCCCGCGCCGTCGTCGTCCGCTGTTACCAGGACCGCAGCGCCGTCCGGAAGCCAGGCGAGGGGCGTAGCCCAGCGGTCCCACTGGTGCGCGAGTGGCTCAAGATCCGTGGTCTCGCCGCCGCTGACGTTCAAAAGGTGCAGCTTCACGTGGGGAGCCTGCGTGGGCGTCGTGTCGCTCTCACTCTGGACCACAAGGGTCCGATTGTCAGGGCTGACCGGACCGGGGAAGTAGCTCATGCCTTCGTGGTCCAGTAGCACCTTGACGGCCCCGGTAGCGACGTCGACGGCGGCAAGCACCTCGCGGCTGTCAGCCTTCGCGAGCGCCTTGGTCATGCTGGTGTAGACGGTCTTGCCGTCCGGGCTAACCACTGTTTTGGCTTCCCGCAGCGAGCCCCCGACGCCGGCCGTCAGGTTCCGGAGTTGGAGCGGCGCTGATGCATCCACTGTGGATGGCTTGCCGGGCTCGTCTTCGGCACCTTGTTCCACTGCAAAGATACGCGGCTCTGCCGGGCCCAGGTCGGCATCCCAGTAGCGGACCGGATAGCCGCTGTGCAGGATGGCCGAGACCTTGTTGTCCTTGCGTGCCTTGCGGCGTTCTTCGTCGTTCTCTTCGTCGGCGGATCCGGCCAGGACCTCGGCGTTGACGAAGGTGACGTCCGCATCCCTGGCAGCCATCACTGAAGCGATGCCGCCTGCACGTGAGAGCACCACGCGGGCCTCGCCGCCATCGGCGGGCAGCAGCCACAGTGCATTGACGGGGTCGGCGTCAGGGCTTTCGGGATCAGGACGTGTCGAGGTGAAGTACAGGTCGCCGTTGGCAGCGAAAACGGCGCCTGCCTCGCCTTTGGAGCTGCGGGTAATGCGGCGGGCATGTTTCCGGCCGCTGGGGTCGAGTTCCCAGAGTGCGGTGGCGAACTCCGTAGCCTTGTTGTTCAGCGTCGTGACAGTGGTGACCAAGCGCGTGCCATCCGGGCTGAGGGTGAGGCCGCTAATCCTTGGGATGGCGAGGTAATGGTCGAGATCGTGGAATGGGGTGTCGGGCTGCTCGCCCTGGGTGTCAGCAGAGTCCATGTTCCGATTCAACACGGATTGTGCTGCCGATCACAGGGTGGTTCACTCACAGTGAAACAGTACTTTCACATGTTCACCCAACTAGGTCGCAGTTGAGGTCGTTCTGAGCGTCCAGAACGACCTCAACTGCTACTTGGATGGGAGGTTTCGCAGGGCCTCGACCACCGGAACGGTTCCGTCTTCGGCCGCCATGGCCGCCGCCACTTCCGCTGCCCTCCGGGCGTACGACGGCGTGCTGACAGCTTCCGTAATGGCGTCACCAAGGCGCTCCGGAGTCAGCTTCTTGTAGGGAATCGGCTGAGGACCCGCCCCGATTGACGCGATCCGGGAGGCCCATAGCGGCTGGTCCGGATACACCGGAACCCCAACGGCCGGCACGCCGGCCCGGAAGCCGGCCGCCGTCGTTCCGGCTCCGGCATGGTGAACCACTGCTGCCATTTGCGGGAACAGCCACTCGTGAGGAACGCTACCGACGCCGATAGCATCGGTGCCCAGCGCACCCTCCGCCCCCTGCACAACAGCCCGCACTCCGGCCTGGCGCGTCGCTCCAAGGACCAATGCCGGATCAATGTGGGCGCTGCTTCCAAAGCCAACAAATACGGGCGGCGTACCGTCTGCGAGGAAGTCCACGAGGTCCGTTGGCGGCTGCCAGTCCGGCTTCATCACCGGCCACCAATATCCGGCCATAACCAGGCCCGTGTGCCAATCGGCAGGCCTTGGCAGGACCGAGGGACTGATGCCATGAAGAATAGTGGCTTCGGCTTTACGACGGCGGCGCTCACCGACCGCGCGGCTCAGCTTCCCCAACCCCAGCTCCTTGCGAAGGCGTGCGCTGGGGGCATCATAGGGAGCCGGACCCGCGGCTGCGCGCTCACCAATGATCTTGTTACCCCACGCACCAAGGCTGCGGGCCGAATTCATGATCACAGGCGGATACGCTGCGCTGGGTTCCGTGGGCTGCAAATGCGCGCCGAGGACCGGAATGCCCATGGCTTCCGCGATGTCGTATGCATAGGGCGCCACTGAATTGGCCAGGATCACGTCGGCGCCGGCCTCGGCCGCTGCCAGGGTCCCCGTTGCGGCGTTGTCCATATAGTCGGTGAGCTTCCGCCAAAAGGTGAGCACACTCCCGGATGAAGCCTTGGTGCCGGGTGCTGGCTGCGTGATCAACTTGGTCAGATCCCCGGGAAGCGGCCTGAACTCGCAGCCCGACTCAACGACTAGAGGAGCGTAGGCTGGGTTGGCCGCAATAGCCACCTCGTAGCCCAAGCCCTGCAGGCTGCTCCCCAGCCCAGCCATGGGTGCGACGTCTCCCCGCGTCCCCGGAGCCACCATGAGTACCCGCATGCCACCACTCTTTTCTTCGAATTGCGATCACCGTTCGCAATTAAGAATATAGTGAAATGGGAACAAGACCAAACCACCTAAACCGCATGAAAGGAGGCCCGGATTGCCAACTCACGATGCCACCGACGTCTGGGGGCGCCCTGAACGCTCAGCCGTTGGGCCCAAGCCGGAGCACTCCAGGAACAGAATTGCCACGGCCGCACTCCGGATTGCCGACCAGGAAGGCTTGGCAGCAGTGTCTATGCGGAGGGTTGCCGCGAGCGTAGGTGCAGGCGCCGCCTCCCTCTACCGGTACGTGAAATCACATGACGAACTTGTTGAGCTGATGATGGATACAGTGGCCGGAGAATACCAACTTGAGGCAAATGGAGAGCACCCGCGGGGGCGACTCCTAAACCTTGCCCATCAAGGACGTGCCATCATGCACCGGCACCCTTGGCTGGCCCCGTTGCTGCTTACCCGCCCGTCCATGGGCCCCAGCTCCTTGCGATTCCTGGAAGCGGCACTGGCCGCCTTGGCACCGGTAGACCTTCCGGGACCGGCAAAGCTACAAGTCGTGGCCATGATGTCAGCCATCACATCCGCATTCGTGCAGAACGAGTTGGCTTCCTTGCCACCATCGAATCCGGACGAAAGTACCTCAATCAGCCGCGGCCGGTACATCATCGACGCCCTCCAGACTGGAGAATATCCACACCTGGCCGCAGCAATGGCGGGACACTCTGATGCAGGCAACGCCGACCAACAATTCACCAGCGCAATCTCGAATTATTTGGCGGGCGCAGGCATTCCCGCTTAGTACAGCTGGCCGCTGCCGCCCATGATTCACGCGCTGAATGGCCACTGCCAACGCAAAAGCCCCGCCCGCTCCTTATCTTGGAGCGGGCGGGGCTTAGTGCTGTAGCGCTTTACGCGGTCGGGGCGATCTCCGGTATACGCGGCTTGGCGTTCCCTTCGAACGTGAACTTGGCGTCGTCACCTTCGCCGTCAACATCCACCACAATGATGTCGCCGGAGTGGAGTTCGCCGAACAGGATCTTCTCGGACAGCTGGTCCTCGATCTCGCGCTGGATGGTGCGACGCAACGGCCGGGCACCCATGGCGGGATCGTAACCACGCGTAGCCAGGAGAACCTTGGCAGCGGGCGTGAGCTCGATCCCCATGTCCTTGTCCTTGAGGCGACGCTCAAGGCGGGTCACGAACAGGTCCACGATCTCGATGATCTCGTCCTGCGTCAGCTGCGGGAACACCACGACGTCATCAACACGGTTGAGGAACTCGGGGCGGAAGTGCTGCTTGAGTTCTTCCGTGACCCGGGCACGCATCCGGTTGTAGCCCGTCTGGGTGTCCGTGCCGGACTGGAAGCCCGTTGCCACGCTCTTGGAGATATCGCGGGTACCAAGGTTGGTGGTCATGATGATCACGGTGTTCTTGAAGTCCACTACCCGGCCCTGGGAGTCGGTCAGTCGACCGTCTTCCAGAATCTGCAGCAGGGAGTTGAACAGGTCCGCGTGGGCCTTTTCCACTTCATCGAACAGGACCACGGAGAACGGACGTCGGCGGACCTTCTCGGTCAGCTGGCCGCCTTCTTCGTAGCCAACATAGCCCGGAGGTGCACCGAAGAGACGCGAAACTGTGTGCTTCTCGGAGTACTCGGACATGTCCAGCGTGATGAGGGCGTCCTCTTCACCGAACAGGAACTCTGCAAGTGCCTTGGCGAGCTCGGTCTTGCCGACGCCGGTGGGGCCGGCGAAGATGAACGAGCCACCGGGACGCTTGGGGTCCTTCAGGCCTGCACGGGTACGGCGGATGGCCTGAGACAGGGCCTTGATGGCCTCGTTCTGGCCGACGACGCGCTTGTGCAGCTCGTCTTCCATCTTGAGGAGGCGCGAAGACTCTTCCTCGGTGAGCTTGAAGACCGGGATGCCCGTGGAGTTCGCGAGAACTTCAGCGATCAGGTCCTCATCAACCTCGGAGATATCGTCCATGCCGCCGGACTTCCACGTGCGTTCCTTCTCTGCGCGTTCGGCAATGAGCTTCTGCTCCTTGTCGCGCAGCGAGGCGGCACCTTCAAAGTCCTGGGCGTCGATGGCGGATTCCTTCTCCATCTTCACGTCCGCGATGCGCTCATCCATGGCCTTGAGCTCCGGCGGAGCGGTCATGCGACGGATGCGCAGGCGCGCGCCGGCTTCATCGATGAGGTCGATCGCCTTGTCCGGCAGGAAGCGGTCCGAAATGTAGCGTTCGGCCAGCTGCGCAGCTGAGGCGAGGGCGCCGTCGGTAATCGTCACGCGGTGGTGGGCCTCGTAACGGTCACGCAGGCCCTTGAGGATCTCGATCGCGTGAGCGACAGAAGGTTCCTTGACCTGGATCGGCTGGAAGCGGCGCTCAAGAGCAGCGTCCTTCTCAATGTGCTTGCGGTATTCATCCAGCGTGGTGGCGCCGATGGTCTGGAGTTCACCACGGGCCAGCATTGGCTTCAGGATGGATGCAGCATCGATGGCGCCTTCGGCAGCACCTGCACCAACGAGGGTGTGGATCTCGTCGATGAAGAGGATGATGTCGCCGCGGGTGCGGATCTCCTTGAGGACCTTCTTCAGGCGCTCTTCGAAGTCACCGCGGTAGCGGGAACCGGCAACCAGGGAACCGAGGTCAAGCGTGTACAGCTGCTTGTCCTTGATGGTCTCGGGGACGTCTCCACGGACGATCGCTTGGGCGAGACCCTCGACGACGGCAGTCTTACCGACGCCGGGCTCACCGATCAGGACCGGGTTGTTCTTGGTACGGCGGGAGAGGACCTGCATGACGCGTTCCATCTCCTGCTCGCGGCCGATCACAGGATCGAGCTTGTTTTCGCGCGCAGCCTGGGTCAGGTTGCGTCCGAACTGATCAAGCACCACCGAACCGGCAGGGGTACCTTCCGGCTGACCTTGGCCCGAGCCGCTGCCTGCGGTCTCCTTGCCCTGGTAGCCGGAGAGCAGCTGGATGACCTGCTGGCGGACCCGGTTAAGGTCCGCACCAAGCTTGACCAGCACCTGTGCGGCTACGCCTTCGCCTTCGCGAATGAGGCCGAGCAGGATGTGCTCAGTACCGATGTAGTTGTGGCCGAGCTGCAGTGCTTCTCGAAGGGAAAGCTCAAGCACCTTCTTGGCGCGCGGGGTGAAGGGGATGTGACCGGACGGGGCTTGCTGGCCCTGGCCGATGATCTCCTGCACCTGTTCGCGAACGCCATCGAGCGAAATGCTCAGGGACTCGAGCGCCTTGGCAGCAACGCCTTCACCCTCGTGGATCAGACCCAAGAGGATGTGCTCGGTACCGATGTAATTGTGGTTAAGCATCCGTGCCTCTTCTTGGGCAAGGACGACCACGCGACGGGCACGGTCCGTAAATCTCTCAAACATTTCGCCACACTCCTAGCTACGACGTACTTTGATGCTACGTGCCGGAGCAACACTTTTGGAGCGTGTTCGCCACAGGGGAAACATGACGAGGTTGTGGAATAAATCCGGTTCCAGCCCTTGACCGCTGCTACCCCGTGGTGGGACCCTCCCGCCTTGCCAGGACGCACTGAGCACGGGCCGCCCGTGACTATTTTGTGGCGTGCCGGTCCGCCGCTTTCCCGAGGGGCTTTAGTGCCTGTTTTCGGAGCTTCCCTACCCAGACGATTCACAGAATATTCCAAGCCCGCTGTAGGGCGCCCACAAACTGCCGGGTTAAACACCAATGCCCCGGCAGTGACTGCCGGGGCATTGAAACGGTGAATCAGGAATTGGCCTTTTGGTACGCTTCCTGAATTTCAGCCTGAATACGTCCGCGGCTGTTGACCGTGTAACCGTTGTCACGGGCCCACTGGCGGATTTGCGCGGAATCCTGGTTACGTGCGGCTGTAGCACGGCCCCGGGTTGCACGGCCGGAAGAAGTCTTCCTGGCTTTAGCGACGTAGGGCTCCAGTGCCTTGCGCAGCGAGGCTGCATTAGCAGTGGACAGGTCCATCTCGTAGCTCACGCCATCGAGGCCAAAGCGGACAGTTTCGTCCGCAGCCCCTTCATCCAGGTCATCGACGAGGATGATTTTTACTTTCTGTGCCATGAGTTGCCTCTCATTTGGAGGGTTGGATAATCAGAAATTCCCCGGATTCCTTTGATGATTATCGTTCACGGCAAGCACCCACGTCAAAGTGTAATTGGATTCTCTTCAGTAAGCGGAACCCAATTGGAAGGCTATTTAGCTGCGGGGCCCTCGGATGCAGGTCCTGAATTTTTCAAATTCGCTTCGGCCTGCGCCTTGGCTTCGGCTTGCCGTTCTGATTTGTCCGCATTGAAGATCGACTTCATGGCAAACCAGAAGATCAGTCCGACCACAATGGACGGTGCCAGGACTGCGATGTACTCCATGATCAGTGACCTTCAGGCTTCAGCAACGGGAAAAGGATGGTTTCGCGGATACCGGCCCCGGTGAACAGCATCACCAGACGGTCAATGCCCAGCCCGATGCCCCCCATGGGCGGGGCGCCGTATTCAAGGGCACGGAGGAAGTCCTCGTCCAATTGCATGGCTTCCTCATCGCCGGCAGCGGAGCGGCGGGACTGCTCTGTAAGGCGCTCACGCTGGATTACGGGGTCGATGAGCTCGGAGAACGCTGTACCGCGCTCCATGCCCCCGATGATCAGGTCCCAGGCCTCGATGAGCCGGCCATCTTCGCGGTGCGGGCGTGCCAGCGGCTGCGCGGAGGGCGGGTAGTCGTAGACAAAGGTAGGATTCACCAAGGTGGGTTCCACAATCTCGCCGAACAGTTCAACCACGATCTTTTCGGCGTCCCACTTGGGGTCCACCTTGACCTCGTGCTTGGCAGCAATTGCCAGCAACTCATCCACCGTGGTGTCGGGAGTAATTTCAATTCCCACCGCCTCGGAAATACCCGGGTATACCGAAACCCAAGCCCATTCGCCGTCGAGGTTTATTTCACCGGCATCCGTCTGAATCGTGCGGGTACCTACGACGTCGGCCACATTCAGGATGATTTCCTTCATGCGTTCGGCCATGACGAACTGGTCCGCCCATGCCTCGTAGCACTCAAGTGTGGTGAATTCGGGGCTGTGCGTGGAGTCCACACCTTCGTTGCGGAAGACGCGGCCCATGTCGTAAACACGGTCAATGCCGCCAACAACGGCGCGCTTGAGGAACAGCTCAGTGGCGATGCGCAAGGTCATCTTCTGGTCGAACGCGTTCATGTGCGTCTCGAACGGGCGGGCTGTAGCACCGCCGTGGACCAGCTGCAGGATAGGGGTTTCCACTTCCACATAGCCGTGGCGGTCAAGGGTGTCGCGGACCGAGCGGGTGATGGCGGCCCGCTTGTAAACCATTTCGCGGGCTTCGTCGCGGACCATAAGGTCCACATAGCGCTGGCGAACGCGGGTCTCTTCGTTCAGCTCGGCGTGCAGAACCGGGAGTGGGCGCAGGGCCTTGGACGCCATGGACCAGGAGTCAGCCATGACGGACAGCTCGCCGCGGCGGGAAGAAATAACTTCGCCCTTGATGAAAACGTGGTCGCCCAGGTCAACCAGGGCCTTCCACTCGGCGAGCGCTTCCTCACCGACGTTCGCAAGGCTCAGCATTGCCTGGAGGCGTACGCCCTTGCCGTCCACCCCGCCCTCTTGGAGGGTCGCGAAGCACAGCTTGCCGGTGTTGCGGACGAATACGACGCGGCCGGTGACGCCCACAGTATCGCCGGTAGTCTCATCGGCTTCCAGGTGGGCGTACTTTTCGCGGATTTCGCTCAGCGAATGGGTCCGTTCAACACCCACAGGATAGGCCTCGGTGCCGCGCTCGATCAGCTTTGCGCGCTTCTCCATACGGATGCGCATTTGCTCGCTGGCATCGATGGGCTCTGCGGAGGTGTTCAGGGCGGGGGTGTTTGCGGAAGTCACAGTCCTTAAGTTTACCGGTGATTGCGGGCCTTTACGTCCGGGCATCACGATCAGGGAAACGCATAGACTCGGGCTGTGGAAACGTGGACTGTTGAAACGAACGACGGCGGCGGGCAGCTTGAGGTGCACACCTTCCGGCCAGCGTCGGGTGCTTCGTTCCCGGGTTCGAAGGCACGCACTGAACCACCCGGCGTCGTGCTTGTTCATGGCACCTTGGTGACCGACTCCTTGTATTGGCCGTTCGCCCGGACGTTGAGCGTCATGCTGGGGCGCCCTGTTCACAGCTACAACCGCCGTGGTCGCGGGCAATCCGCACCGCAACCGCCCGGCTATTCCGTCGAAACAGAGATCGCGGACCTTCATGCGGTCATGGAAAAGAGCGGCTCCACGGATGTTGTGGCACACAGCTATGGCGGATTTGTGGCGTTGCAGGCTGCCCGCCACGACGGAGTCAACCGCTTGGTCACCTATGACGCCGCAGTGTCCCTCTCCGGCAACCTCAGCGGCAGGTGGCGGCCCGAGCTCGAGGAAGCAGTGACTGCAGGCCAGCTGGACCACGCCTGGGCCCACCTTGTGCAGGGGCTGGGGACGGCGGGCCCCATTTCCTACCTGCCCATGGGCGCCCTGCGCACGCTCAGCGTTCTCTCCGCCCGAACCCGGCTGGGACTGGAGATGCGCTCCCTCCTACCCACTGCCGTCACGGAAATGCGGGCCGTCCTCGATGCCGACGCCCACCTTCACGACTTCATGAAACTCTCCACCCCAACGCTAATGCTCAGCGGCGGCTGGAGTCCGTCCTACTTCGCGGAGACCGGACGGATGCTGGCCGGCGCCGTGCCCGCGATCGACTTCGCTATTGTGCCGCTGCAGTTCCATGAAGGTCCCCTCCGGCCCGGGAAGCGCCTCGCGTCGCGCATCGCGCGGTTCCTCTCCGGGAACCATCTGGAGGAAGAACCCGCCAGTGCCACCTAGGATGTTTCGGTGAAGGAACGGGACATTGGAACGCACGACGGCGGCAAGCTCGCCTTGTACAGCTACGGCACGGAAGACGCGCCCGGCGAACGCCGCGTGGTGCTTATTGGGGGCGCATTCCTCACCGCGTTGATCTACCGCCCTTTCTCCCTCGCCTTGTCCAAAGGCTTGGGTGAAGGCTGGGCAGTGGACGTGTACGACCGCCGCGGCCGGGGAAAATCCAGCGAGCAACCCCATAACTACTCCATGGCCACGGAAATCGCCGACGTCCGCACCATCATGGACGCCACGGGGGCCCGGAACATTATGGGCCACAGCCTGGGTGGCGCCGTCGCCCTCAACGCAGCCCAAACCTTCGCAGGTACGCACCACCAACCGGACAAGCTGGCGGTGTACGACGCGGCATTGAACATTGACGGCAGCATGGACACGGGCTGGCTGGACGGATTCACCGAATCCGTCAACAAGGGGGATATTGGACGGGCGATGGCCCGGATGAAGCGTGGCATGCATCCCGGAACCGCCCTCGCCCGGGTTCCGGAGCCGGTATTGGCCGGGCTCATGGCAGTGGTGTCGGGGACTAAGGTCAACAGGCTCTTCCGGGAGCTCATGCCGTCGGGTGTCGGTGAACTCAAGGCAGCCTTCGACGCCGCAGATACGCCGCGGGACTTCTCAGCCCTGCCTCCCAACACGCACTTCATGGTAGGCAAGAAGAGCCCGCAGTTCTATAAGGTCACGGCCGCACGCCTGAACAAGGCAGTCCCGGGCAGCACTTTGGAAGTCTCACCCTAGGGCTTCCACGGCTCCGTCCCGGCGGCGGTCAACGAACTCGTCTCCGACATCACGGCCTACTTCAAGCGCTGACTTGTCCACATGGCTGACTTGTCCACATAAGGGTCGGCATGCTGCCCGCATTCAGGTGGCTCGGTTAGGCTCGAGTCATGACGCGCGACATCATCATGACCCACGACGGCGGACACCTCGAAGTACTCACCACGGGCGGTGAACTGGCAGCGGCGGGCTCCGGCGTCGTCGTCGTGCCTGCCTCCATGGTGACGGCCACCGATTACACGCGTTTCGCCCAGAAACTCAGCGAGGCCCTTGGCCGCCCCGTGCACACCTTCAACCGGCGTGGGCGCGGTGATTCGTCTCCGCAGTCCGAGGACTACACGCTCGAAGCCGACATTCGGGACCTCGAAGCTGTCATGAAGCACACGTCCAGCACAGACGTGTTCGGGCACAGTTTCGGTGGTGCCGTTGCGCTGCACGCGGCCCGGACGCTCCCTGTCGAACGCCTCGCCGTGTATGACCCCGCCGTGTCGGTCAACCACAGCGTCAAGGCCGATTGGACGCCGGACTATGAACGCGCGACGGCGGCGGGAGACTATGATCGCGCCCTCGCCGTCCTCATCAAGGGAGTAGAGACCGGCGGCGCCTTCGCGCGAATGCCCCTGTCCATGCTGACCTTGGCCAACAAGCTGGCAGCCGGGACACCACTGGGTAAGCAGATGCGCGAGCTGATGACCTGCGGGGTCCGCGAAATCAAGGCAGTCATCGCTGCGGACATGCCGGCCGAGCCGTTCCTTGAACTGCCCTTGGAGACCCTGATCGTAGTGGGCGAAAAGAGCCCCGCATACTTTGGTGTCGCATGCGGCCAAATCCACGACGTCCTGTCCGGATCCAGCTACACCATCCTCCCCGGGTTCGGGCATGACGGGCCGAACAAGGCGCCGGACAAGCTCATCTCGGAGTTGTCAGAGTTCTACTCGGGCTAGCCCCGGGCAGCATAGCTAGCCGAAGCTGTATTGGCGCCCAAGGAAGGCGTCTTTGCAGATTGTTGATGACCCCTTTAGGCTATAAATCATAAGTCCCCTTACCTTTTGAGGGGCGGGTGCTGTAGATGGTTCAACTTTCCGGCAGCACCCTTTCGTGTTCCAGACCTCGGCAACAGGAGGACCACCATGACTGATCAGTACACGTTCCGAAACCCGGTCACCGCCTACGAGCAGATCTCACCGCCCAAACAACACCAGCCCGAACCCGGCCTCGATGCCGAGCTGACGCCCAAAGCGGACTTAGGTGAAGAGAGCTACCGGGGGACGGGACGACTGGAAGGCAGAAAGGCGATCGTCACCGGGGCGGACTCGGGAATCGGAGCGGCCACGGCCATCGCCTTCGCCCGGGAGGGGGCAGACATTGTTCTCTCCTACCTTCCCGAAGAGGAAGAAGACGCGGCACGAATTGCCGGCATCATCGAGGCCACGGGACGCAAGGCCGTAAAAGTGCCCGGAGACCTCAAGGACTCCGCCACATGCCAGGAAGTGGTGGATACCGCCGTGGCCGTCCTCGGCGGAGTGGACATCCTGGTCAACAACGCGGGCAAGCAGGTGGCTCAGGAAGACCTGGCCGAGATCACCGACGAACAATTCGACCACACGCAGAAGACCAACGTGTACGCAATGTTCTGGATGACCAAGGCTGCCCTTCCGCACCTGCCCGCTGGCTCGACCATCATCAACACCACATCCATTCAGGCGTACAACCCCTCGCCCACGCTCGTGGACTACGCCACCACCAAGGCCAGCATCAACAACTTCACCAAGGGACTCGCACAGCAGCTCGCCCCCAAGGGCATTCGGGTAAATGCCGTGGCGCCCGGCCCCATTTGGACTCCCCTGCAAGTCAGCAGCGGCCAGCCCAAGGAAGCACTACCGGAGTTCGGGCAGTCCACTCCCCTGGGCCGAGCCGGTCAGCCCGCAGAACTGGCTCCTGCATATGTGTTCCTTGCCTCACCGGAGTCCAGCTATGTGATCGGGGAAACGCTGAACGTCAACGGTGGTAGCCCCACTCCGTAGTTCGATGCTTTCCCGTCGTCAGTGTGCCACGTGGGTTGGGTTGTTAAATGCGGGGAGCCCCGACCTTCGTGGTCGGGGCTCCCCGGTTTAATGGTTGTCCGGCGGTGTCCTACTCTCCCACACCCTCCCGGGTGCAGTACCATCGGCGCTGTGGGTCTTAGCTTCCGGGTTCGGAATGGGACCGGGCGTTTCCCCCACGCTATGACCGCCGTAACCTTGTTACCCGTTCCCCGGTGCCTGGTATGGGCTGGGGTGGGAAGTCTTTTTGTGGTTACAACTGTGGTGCTTGGTTGTTATTCAGTTGTTGGTTCCTGGAACGGTTGTTGTTCGGGAACCACATAGTGGACGCGTGCAGTGTGTTGTGTGGTGTAAGTTGTTGGCCTATTAGTACCGGTCAGCTTCACGAGTCTTTAGTCCT
>JAPSHX010000044.1 GCA_031179305.1 Paenarthrobacter sp.
AACGTGCTGCAACTTTAAAGGGGTTTGTTGTCCGGGCCCTGCGGAAGGGAGGTCACCGCCGGCCGTACCGGTTCCAGGAAGGAAATAAGAAGTGAATCAACAAGCACCGGGACTGTTCAGGGTAAACCGCAAGCGCCCCGGCCAACAGCCTGTGCAGGATTGGACCTCACTTCAGCCCGGCGACTGCGTGGAAGTCTGGTCCATCGATTCGTTCCTCTACGCAGCTCATGTTGACGACAGCGCCCACGACGGCCAAATGATATGGATCATCGAGAATGGCACCGGCTGCCGCCGTCTGTTTGTTCGGGGTGATCCCGTCAAGCTGTATTCGTTCGAAGACACAGTCCAACGCTGAGGGTTGACATATTTGGGGACCCAAATCCCGGGGGAAGGAAGCTGTTCATCATGCGCAGTCAGGCCGACACGCATAAAGGTCCTGTTACCGATCCGGGTCAACTTCATGAGTTGCTGAACTATGCAGAGGCCGTGCACTGGCAGAGGCCTCAACCAGTTGCCGTCTTTTT
Organism: Paenarthrobacter sp.; assembly: GCA_031179305.1. Lineage (GTDB taxonomy): Bacteria > Actinomycetota > Actinomycetes > Actinomycetales > Micrococcaceae > Arthrobacter. Next base: position 525 of record JAPSHX010000044.1, read on the forward strand.
GGTCACCCGCCTAAGGTCGCCGGTCCATGCTCGTCCTCAGCGAGACGGTTCCCTTGGCGAGTCCTGCAAGCAGATACTCTCGTGACCATCGCCTGTCCAAAGTTAGAAGCCAACAATGTCTGTCACGTCCGTTGATTCGAGTGTGAAGCTCGGGCATAATCCGCTCAGAGATCTGCGGGACCGCCGACTGTCCCGAGTAGCGGGCCCGTCATCCCTGGTGCTCTTTGGAGTAACAGGTGACCTTGCCCGCAAGAAGCTCATGCCCGCTGTGTACGACCTCGCGAACCGGGGACTCCTACCGCCGAGCTTTGCATTGGTGGGCTTCGGCCGCCGGGCCTGGAAGGACGAGGACTTCGCCTCAGAGGTGAAGGACGCAGTGCAGTCCTATGCCCGCACCCCCTTCGATGAGAGGGTGTGGAACCAGCTCTCCGGGGGCATCCGTTTTGTCCGGGGCGAGTTCGACGACGATGATGCATTTGAGCGGCTCAGTGAGGTCATCAAGGAACTGGATGACCAGCGGGGCACTCGGGGGAACCATGCCTTCTACCTCTCAATTCCGCCGAAGGCCTTTGAACAAGTTTGCCGGCAGCTGTGCAAGCACGGACTGGCTCAGGCCGACAGCGACAAGTGGCGGCGGGTAGTCATTGAAAAGCCCTTTGGTAATAGCCTCGAATCGGCCCGGGAGCTGAACGACATTGTGGAGTCCGTCTTCCCGCCCGATTCCGTGTTCCGCATCGACCATTACCTAGGCAAGGAGACGGTGCAGAACATCCTGGCGCTGCGCTTCGCTAACCAGTTGTTCGAACCGCTTTGGAACGCCAACTACGTGGACCATGTCCAGATCACCATGGCCGAGGATATCGGAACCGGCGGCCGGGCAGGGTACTACGACGGTGTAGGCGCGGCGCGTGATGTGATACAGAACCACCTGCTCCAGCTACTGGCCTTGATCGCGATGGAGGAGCCCATTTCCTTCAACGCCGATGACCTGCTTACGGAGAAGGAAAAGGTCCTGTCCGCGGTCAAGCTGCCCGCGGACCTCGCCACCCATTCGGCGCGCGGGCAGTTCACCGGCGGCTGGCAGGGTGGCGAGCTGGTTCAGGGCTACCTGGAAGAAGACGGTATTCCTGCCGGATCCACGACGGAGACCTATGCGGCCATTCGACTGGACATCAACACCCGACGGTGGGCCGGGGTACCGTTCTACTTGCGCGCGGGCAAACGGCTGGGCCGGCGGGTGACGGAGATCGCGGTGGTGTTCAAACGCGCCCCGAACCTGTTGTTCCGGGACCAAGGCGATGATGACTTCGGCCAGAACGCCGTGGTCATCCGGGTCCAGCCCGATGAGGGCGCGACGATCCGGTTCGGGTCCAAGGTTCCGGGCACTCATATGGAAGTCCGAGACGTGACGATGGACTTCGGCTACGGGCATTCCTTCACCGAATCCAGCCCGGAGGCCTACGAACGGCTGATCCTGGACGTCCTCCTCGGGGAGCCGCCATTGTTCCCGCGCCACGCTGAGGTGGAACTGTCCTGGAAGATCCTGGATCCATTCGAAGAATATTGGGCCGGGTTGGGGGAACAGCCCGACCCCTACGCCCCGGGCAGCTGGGGCCCCGCCTCTGCTGACGAGTTGCTGGCTCGCGACGGACGAACCTGGAGAAGGCCATGATCGTAAACCTGCCGAACACTACCACCTCGAAGGTATCCGAGAAGATCATGGCCCTGCGCGAGCAAGGCGGCGTGATTGCCCTCAGCCGAGTGCTCACCCTCGTGGTGGTCACCAAGTCAGGGCTCGAGGACGAAGCCATTGAAGCAGCCAACGAAGCCAGCCGGGAACACCCCTGCCGAATCATCGTCCTTGCCGACGCCGGCTCCACCGCTCCGAACCGGCTCGACGCCCAAATCCGCATCGGCGGGGATGCTGGCGCCTCGGTAGTGATTGTGCTGCGCGGCTATGGCGAACTCGCAGAGGAAAGCGAGTCCCTCGTCGCCGCGCTGCTGCTGCCCGATGCCCCGATCGTGGCCTGGTGGCCGAAGGGCGCACCGAGAAACGCCAGCGAGACTTCCATCGGCCGCATCGCGCATCGCCGAATCACCGACTCCGCAAACGAACCTGACCCTGCCAAGGCCCTCGAGAATATCCGGGCCACTTACCGGGCCGGGGACACGGACCTGGCGTGGACCCGACTGACCAACTGGCGGATCCAACTCGCGGCGGTCCTGGATCAGTCCGACGGCACTCCCCTCACCGCTGTCACCGTCGAAGGCGCCTCCGATTCCCCCAGTGCAATCCTGCTGGCGGCTTGGCTGCACCGGGTCTTGGAGGCGCCCGTGAGCATCGTCACGGACTCCGCCGGTACCGGGATTCGGGGCGTCCGGCTGACCCGGGCCTCCGGTGAAATTCGGCTGTTCCGGCCTGGATCCACCGTCGCCGAACTTACGCAGCCCGGCCAGCCCGTCCAGCGGATGTCTATGCCGCGCCGGGCGCTGAAGGAGTGTCTGGCCGAGGAACTGCGCTGCCTCGATGCCGACGAGGTCTTCGGTGAAACAGTTCGTAGTCTTGGCACCTCCAGAGTGCACCAAGAAAGCCGCATTGCGTTGACGGGTGAAGCGGAGCCAGGAAGTAACCGGGACCGTTTTTCACTGATCAGCGTTTAAGGACCGGGACGCGGCGCCTCACAAGCAGATGCACTTGGGCAAGGTCCTGCGTTCTGTTGTCAAAATCAGCAGCGGTATCGAGTTAGCATCAGGATCGACAGTCTGGGCCAGACCCTCATGGTCCTGAGCCACGCTCCTGACTGCGAAGACCCGGAGTCACATGCCACTGCATTGGGACTGTCCGAAGGTTTCAGCCATCAGGCACCCACCCGGATTTTCTCCGCGACAGCTGTCCTCATATTGCAGGGCTTGGCATGGCGCCACGAGGCACATCCCTCTCGGCACCCCCTACGCCGTTCGGGTAGGGATCGGTACAGTGCTGACACTGGCTGGGCCATGGTCGCGGGCTGACGCTCCCAACTCTCAAGCGATCTTGGCGAAGCCACGATACGGGGGCCGTTGCGCTCTAGGGATTTTGGGCTGTTCGCTCACATCTGAGCGGGCGTTAGTGCCCTCTTTGTATCCATGCTTGGAGGTCTGGGACCTCATCGCCGATTGTCGTGCTGTCGCCGTATCCTGTACGAACGACGGTCGAAGGATCAAGCGTGAGCAGCCGGTTCTGGATTGATTCGATAATGGTCGGGAAATCACTGTAGGACCGGCCGGTTGCACCAGGCCCGCCTTTGAACAGTGTGTCTCCTGAGAACACTGTCCCTTCATCCTCGAACAGGAAACAGACGGAACCCGGCGTATGTCCTGGCGTGTGGATCGTTTCCAGACGAGATCCAGCGACGTTCAGCACGTACCCATCGCTGAGGTCCACGTCAGGGGCCTGCTGCGGGTACACGCGATCCCAGAGCTCTCGGTCTTGGGGGTGCAGGTGCACGGATGCTCCTACTGTCTGGGAGAGCTCCACTGCCGCCTTGATGTGATCGTCGTGAGCGTGAGTCAAGGCTATTGCGACGACTTTCCGCCCAGCGATCTGTTCCACGATGGCTGACGCATCATGGGGTGCATCGATGACCAGGCATTCCGTGTCGTCCCCGATGATCCATACGTTGTTCTCCACGTCCCATGTTCCGCCATCGAGGGAGAATGTTCCGGATGTGACAAGTTGTTCGATGTGCGCTGGCATCTGGGTTACCACTGATCCTTGATTTCCAGGATGGACCGCAGAACGGTGCCGTCCAGCATCCTATGAAAAGCTTCCTCCACCTGAATTTCGGTCACGAAGGCATCCAGATCGAGATTTCACTGCAGTAGTGAGCCGACAGCGACAATGACGACTTCCGTTACCTCCCGTGAGGGCCCGTATCGCTTCTACCGCGTCGGCCGTTCCGACAATTACGAAACTATCTGCTCGAGGGTCTCGCCAAAGGGAACCCTGTCGCTGAGGGCGAGCGTGTACCGCCGATGATTATGGCGGGTGACTACGATGCCAGCCCGTTGGCACATCGCCGTCTGCTGGAGTGTAGCCTCTGCCTCGTTGAGCAAGTCGTGAAGTTGACTAGGCTCTGAAACGAGGATTTCCACCTGCTCAGTCGTGTGGCTGGACATGATAATCAATTCCTTTCCGCAGTTTGGCCTCATTGTGAGCCGAGGTATGTCCAAGATCGCAAACAGTGCGACGGAATCATCCCGAACAAGCAAGGTGCCGACAGCTCATGCCGTTCTCAATGACCCAGACGTTGGAGGGATTGTGCCTGA
>JAPSHX010000045.1 GCA_031179305.1 Paenarthrobacter sp.
GAAAGCGGCGGCCGCACCACCACCTCGCTGCTGGTGGACGGGGATTACCCGAAGATCCGCTCGCTCTTTCCGGATTCAACCCCGATCCACGCCACGGTGCAGACGCAGGAATTGGTTGAGGCAGTACGCCGCGTGTCGCTGGTGGCAGAACGTAACACCCCTGTCCGCCTGGCTTTCACCCAAGGCCTCTTGAATCTTGACGCGGGTACCGGCGAAGATGCCCAGGCCTCGGAAGAGCTGGAAGCCCAGCTTTCCGGTGACGACATCACGGTGGCCTTCAATCCCCACTACCTCGTGGAGGGCCTGAGCGTGATCGAAACCAAGTTCGTTCGCTTCTCCTTCACCACGGCACCGAAGCCGGCCATGATCACTGCCCAGGCAGATGCCGACGGCGAGGACCAGGACGACTACCGTTACCTCGTGATGCCGGTCCGCCTCCCCAACTAGGATGTACAAAGTGTCGTTATGGGTGGCCATAAACGACACTAACTGCTACCCAGTTGGACCAACCCATGGCATGTTGCCCATCCCCAGCGCAGAAAAGAGAGCTCCACGGTGCACATCGGACTGATCGGCCTTGGCAAAATGGGCTTCAACATGCGCGAACGCCTACGCAAGGGCGGTGTGGACGTCACCGGGTATGACCGCAACCCGGACGTCACCGATGCCGGCTCCATCGATGAACTCCTCGCCGCAGTTCCAAGTCCGCGGCTGATTTGGCTGATGGTTCCCGCCGGTGATATCACGAACGCCGTCATCAGGGAGCTCAGCGAAAAGCTTGACGAGGGCGACCTCGTCATCGACGGCGGCAACTCCCGCTTCACCGAGGACCAAAAGCACGGGGAACTCCTGGCCGTCAAGGGCATCCGTTTCGCGGACTGCGGGGTATCCGGCGGTGTGTGGGGCCTGCAGAACGGCTACGGACTCATGGCCGGCGGTGACGCAGCCGACATCGAGCGTGCCCTTCCGGTATTTGACGCCTTGCGCCCGGAGGGGGAACGCGAGGACAGCTTTGTCCATGTCGGCGGTATCGGTGCGGGCCACTACGCCAAAATGGTGCACAACGGCATCGAGTACGGCCTGATGCAGGCCTACGCCGAGGGGTACCAGCTCCTCGCCTCAAAGGACATCATCACCGATCTGCCAGGCACTTTCCGGGCTTGGCAAAAGGGCACTGTGGTCCGCTCGTGGCTGCTGGACCTGCTGGTTAAGGCCCTCGATGAAGACCCGGGCCTGCAGAACATCGACGATTACGTCGAGGATTCAGGCGAGGGCAGGTGGACCGTGGAAGAAGCCATTGCCAATGCGATTCCCGCGCCGGCCATTACCGCCGCGCTTTTCGCGCGCTTCGAATCCCGCGAAGACAGTTCCCCGGCCATGAAGATGGTCTCCGCACTGCGCCACCAGTTCGGCGGACACGCAACCCGTCCCGCCAAGTAGCCTCCACCGGGAACCTGCGAGGTTCCCAGAATTGCCGAAAACCGCGTGTACCTAGAACACCTTTCCCTGACTGACTTTCGCAGTTACGCGCAGGTCGACCTCGCCCTCGGCCCGGGTGTCACGGTTTTGGTGGGCTACAACGGCATCGGCAAGACCAACCTCATGGAGGCCATCGGCTACCTGGCCACCATGAGCTCCCACCGCGTCAGCTCGGACGGGCCGCTTCTGCGCTTCGGGACTGACCGCGCGCTGGTCCGGGCCAGGTTGGTCCGCGGCGGGCAGATCACCGTCCTGGAGCTGGAAATCAACGCGGGGCGTGCGAACCGCGGACGCATAAACCGCAGTAATCCGGTCCGCGCCCGCGATCTGCTGGGCATCTGCCAGACAGTGCTCTTTGCCCCGGAAGACCTGGCATTGGTCAAAGGGGACCCCTCAAACCGGCGCCGCTTCCTCGATGAGCTGCTCGCGAGCCTCATTCCGCACCACGCGGCCACGCGCAGCGATTACGACCGGGTGCTGAAACAACGCAATGCCCTGCTGAAGTCTGCCCGTGCCGGGAAATTCACCTCCGCCCATGAGGCAACGCTGGACGTGTGGGACCAGCACATGGCCAGGGCCGGCGCTGAGCTGCTGTACGCGCGGCTTGAACTGGTGGAGCGGCTCCGCCCGCACGTTGCGCGTGCTTATGCTGAGCTGACTGACGGGTCAAAGTCTGCTGGCGCCTTTTACCGCTCCACCCTTCAAAACCAGATGGACGACGACGGCGCCCCATTGGTGCGCACTGCCGGCACCAACGCGGGAGCTACTTCAAAAGACGTGGAAGACCTGCGCCAGCTGACGGTGGATCAGCTGTCGGAACGGTACGTGCGCGCCTTCGCGGAAGCGCGCAAAAAAGAACTGGAACGGGGCATTTCCCTGGTAGGTCCGCACCGGGATGAACTGGAGCTGGTCCTGGGCCAGGCACCGGCCAAGGGGTATGCCTCCCACGGAGAAACGTGGTCCATGTGCCTGGCACTGCGGCTCGCCTCGTACTATGTGATGTTGGACGACGCCAGAACCGGCGGCTCAGCGCCCATCCTGATCCTCGACGACGTTTTTGCCGAGCTGGACGTCCAGCGCCGGCGTAAGCTGGCGGCAATAGTCTCGGGTGCGGAACAGGTCCTGGTGACCGCCGCCGTCGACGCCGATATACCGGAAGAGCTGTCCGGACGGCGGGTCAAGGTCATCGCGGGAGGTATCGATGAATAGGGACAACGAAAACGCCGGCGGCAAAGCCCCTCGTCGCGACGCCGACGGCCGCGCCCCGGACGACATCGACGCGCCCCAGGCTGCATTGAACAGAATGCGGGAGGCCGCCGCAGCGCGAGGCGAGATCCGCCGGGCCGCACCGCGACCCGGATCCCAAAAGGCTAAAAAGGGCCTCCGCGACACCCGTGGTTTCAGCCAGTTCCACGCCACCGGCCGTGATCCCCTCGGCCTCGGCAAAGTAGTGGGCCGCCTGGTGGCCGAACGTGGCTGGACTTCACCGGTGGCAGTCGGGTCTGTCATGGCAGAGTGGGCCACCCTGGTGGGACCGGAAATTTCCGCCCACTGCACGCCTGAAAGCTTCACAGGCACTACCTTGCACGTCCGGTGCGATTCAACCGCATGGGCCACCCAGTTGCGGCTCCTCAGTATGAGCCTGCTGGAGAAATTCCGGGTGGAGCTTGGCGATGGAGTGGTCACCAGCATCCAGGTCCTTGGGCCCTCAGCGCCCAGCTGGCGCAAGGGCGGCAGGTCCGTCAACGGCCGGGGCCCCCGGGACACCTATGGATAAGCCCGCGTTGAACTCTTGATAATCCCCTGATCGGCGTGTAGCGCCCTGCAAGGGTCGGAGGCTGTATAGGCACCCGGAGACGGGACCGTTGGAGCGCCCAAGGCGTGGTCTACGGCCTGTAAAGGGCACATCGGCTGCCATCCACGCCCTTGGAATGCGGGGTTACTGCCCGTTTCGCGGTAGAATCGTTGAAGATAACTGGGCGCGGGTTAAACGTTGACTGAGTCCGTTTTCCGCGCGGTTCCAGCACGCGGACCTCGGATTCCGCCATCAGCTAGTAACCGGCGCTATAAGTTTGTGCCTGTTGGCGGATGACTTTCCTGATCGACTTGAGGAAAGGAATCAGCCGGCCATCATCGAGAACAGAGGAGTCGACAGCACCTGTGGCTAACGACAATACAGATATTCTGGCAGCTGAACCCGCAGTCGAGGATGCCCGCACGCCTGACACCCCGGGGGAAGCTGCCACTCCACGCGAGTACGGCGCGAGCGACATCACTGTTCTTGAAGGACTTGAGGCAGTGCGGAAGCGCCCGGGCATGTACATCGGTTCCACCGGACCCCGCGGACTCCACCACCTGGTCTACGAAGTGGTGGACAACTCCGTGGACGAGGCCCTGGCCGGCTACTGCACACATATTGAAGTAGTGCTCCAGGCCGATGGCGGCGTGAAAGTCGTGGATGACGGCCGTGGCATTCCGGTGGACATGCATCCAACCGAACACAAACCCACGGTGGAAGTGGTCATGACCATCCTGCACGCCGGTGGCAAGTTCGGCGGGGGTGGCTATGCCGTATCCGGTGGCCTGCACGGTGTGGGTATCTCCGTTGTTAACGCCCTTTCCAGCAGGGTGGACACCGAGGTCCGCCGCCAGGGCCACGTCTGGCGGATGTCCTTCGCCGACGGCGGCAAGCCCCAGGGCAGCCTGGTGAAGGGTGAGGAAACCGACGTTACGGGAACCACGCAGACGTTCTACCCTGACGCCGGGATCTTCGAGACCACCGAATTCGATTTCGAAACGCTGCGCGCCCGCTTCCAGCAGATGGCATTCCTCAACAAGGGCCTGCGCATCACGCTTACTGACGAACGCACCTCTGCCAGCGACAGCGAGGCCGACGCCGACCTGGACCTCGATGCTGTTGTCACCGAAGGCGAAGTAAGCGCCGAGCACCGCACCGTGGTTTACCAGTATGACGAAGGCCTGTTGGACTACGTCAAGCACCTGAACTCGGGCAAGAAGGTGGAAGTGGTCCACGAGGACGTCATCGCTTTCGAGACCGAGGACAAAGAGCGGCGGATTGCCCTGGAAATGGCGATGCAGTGGACCAACGCCTATTCCGAAAGCGTCCACACCTACG
>JAPSHX010000032.1 GCA_031179305.1 Paenarthrobacter sp.
CCGGCAGACGTGGCATTCGAGCTTGGGCTGGAGGCGCTGATTTCAGGGCTGGGTGCCCTGCGGGCCTGAAAGAGCCCTAGTCTTCGGCAGCGGCGAGCTGGCCGCAGGCGCCGTCGATCTCCTTGCCTCGGGTGTCGCGCAAGGTGCACGGCACACCGGCGGCACGGAGCCGTGCGATGAATTCCTGCTCCACCGGCTTGTCCGAGGCGGTCCAGATGGAGCCCGGGGTGGGGTTGAGCGGGATCGGGTTAACGTGCACCCAGCCGCGGCCGCGCTGGTTGAGCTTCTTGCCCAGCAGGTCTGCCCGCCACGGGTGGTCGTTCATGTCCTTGATCAGCGCGTATTCGATGCTGACCCGGCGGCCCGTCTTGCGGTAGTAGTCGTAGGCTGCGTCGAGCGCCTCGTCCACCTTCCAGCGGTTGTTGACCGGGATCAGCTCGTCGCGGAGCTCGTCGTCGGGGGCGTGCAGGGACAGCGCGAAGGTGACCGGCAGGTCCTCGTCCGCAAGCTTGCGGATGGCGGGAACAAGGCCCACCGTCGAGACGGTGATGTTGCGGGCAGACATGCCCAAGCCCTCGGGTGCGGGATCCACGAAGCGGTGGAGGGCGGCCATGACGCGCTTGTAGTTGGCCAACGGCTCACCCATGCCCATAAAAACGATGTTCGTGACGCGCTCGTCGTCGTGCTCCTTGGGGCCCAGCTCGCCGGCCGCTATCACCCGGTTCGCAGCGACGACCTGGTCAACGATCTCCGCAGTGGACATGTTGCGGGTCAGCCCGGCCTGGCCGGTGGCGCAGAACGGGCAGTTCATGCCACAGCCGGCCTGCGAGGAGATGCAGAGAGTGATCCGGCCGGGGTAGCGCATCAGCACGGACTCCACCAGCGCGCCGTCGAATAACCGCCAGAGGAACTTGATGGTGTCCCCCTTGTCGCTTTGCTGGCGGCGGACCTCGGTGAGCAGCGGTGGGAACATCTGGGAGACGAGTTCCCCACGGCCGGCCTTGGGGAGGTCGCTCATGGTTTCCGGGTCCACGGTCCAATGCTGGAAGTAGTGTGTGGAGAGCTGCTTCGCCCGGAAGGCGGGGAGGCCAAGCTCCTTCATCTTGACGCCGCGCTCGGCCAGGCTCAGGTCAGCCAGGTGCGTGGGCGGCTGCTTCACGCGCGGTGACGCGAACTGGAGCAGCGGCCGGCCCTCGACGGTACGCGCCTGCTCCCAGCCTTCGGCAGTTGGGCGGACCTGCGGGCGGGTGCTCTCCGGGGCCTCTTGACGGGCGCGCACGGGAGCTTCGGAGGAAGGAGTGGGGGAAGTCATCCCCGCTATTGTCCCATGCCTGCGTATCGCTGAGAAAGGGGCCTGCACGGCGGGATCGCGGGGAAGCGGGATCCCGTACTGGTCTCCGCCGACGGGTCGGTGAGCACCGAAACCTATCCGGGCTCAGAACTCAAAGGTGGTTTCACGGTGCTGGAGCTGCCGACGCATAAGGACGCAATCGAGTGGGCGAGGAGGATCGCCGTAGCGTGCCGTTGCCCGCAGGAGCTCCGCGAGTTCATCACGACCCGGAGAGCTAGTTTTGCCGAATGCCGTTCACCGCGCAGCAGCCTTGGCCGTACGCCACCCCCTACGGACGGACTCCCCGCACCATATAATCTGAGCATGCCGATCACGCGCGTCACCCCATGCCTCCCCGCCCTGCAGTCCACCCTCGAGCAGCGCGGGAGCGATCTGTGAGCGGCGGTCTGGTCGCCCTGCTGGACGACGTCGCAGCCCTGGCCCGCATAGCGGCCGCCTCGGTGGACGACGTCGCTGCCGGAGCCGCCAAGGCCGGGGCCAAGGCCGCCGGCGTAGTGATCGATGACGCCGCCGTCACCCCGCAGTACGTGTCCGGGAGGGATCCGTCCCGCGAACTTCCAATGATCAAGAAGATCTTCTGGGGCTCGCTGCGGAACAAGCTGTTCATCATCCTGCCAGCGCTGCTGCTGGTCAGCGCCTTCGTCCCCTGGGCAATCCCGTTCATCCTGATGCTGGGCGGCACCTACCTCTGCTATGAGGGTGCCGAAAAGGTCTGGCACAAGATCCGCGGCCACCACACCGCTGCCGAGGATGCGCCAGCTGTCGACCGCGGACCGGACGCGGAAGCCAAAGTGGTCAAGGGCGCCATCACCACTGACTTCATCCTGTCCTGCGAAATCATGGTTATCTCGATGAACGAGGTGGCCGATGAATCCCTGTGGGTCCGTGCGCTGATCCTGGTGGTGGTGGCACTCGTCATCACGGTGCTGGTTTACGGTGCCGTTGCACTCATCGTCAAGATGGACGACATCGGCCTTCACATGACCACCAGGGACTCTGCCGGCTCCAAGCGCTTTGGCGAATTGCTCGTCAAGGGGATGCCTGCCGTGCTGGGCGCGATCACCTTTGTGGGGACGGTCGCCATGCTGTGGGTCGGCGGCCACATCATGCTGCAGGGTACACACGACCTTGGCTGGCACGCGCCGTATGACCTGGTCCACGTCCTTGAGAAGCCCTTCGCCGGCGTCGCCGTGGTTGGCAGCTTCCTGGCCTGGCTGGTGAACACGCTGTGCTCGGCCGTCGTCGGTCTCGCGTGGGGTCTGGTCATCATGGCCGTCGTCCACCCGCTGCTGCATGCGCTGCCGTTCGGCAAGAAGAAGGGCGGACATGAAGAGGGCGACCTCCGCGCCGAGCTCGCCGGCTATCGGCCGGAGAAACGCAACGGCGATCCAGCCCCCTAGCTCGTGCCGCCTGAGCTCTCCCATGGACGGTTACTTTGGGGCGCCGCGTCCGTCGAACCAAGCGCTGTTGCTGCTCTGTGGTACCACGATGTGAACGGCGTTGCGTTCTATCGTGAAATCCGTGGGCGTCACCGTTGCAATCTCCCCGTCAAGGTTCACCGATAGCGGCGGATCAGTGACAAGTTGGACACGCCGGGCCGTCAGGTGGCGCACCCGGTCGTGCTCAAGAAAACGTCCGTCTTTCAGCAGCCGTGCGATTTGCACGTGCTCCCGGAGCCCTGCTGCCAGGATTGCGTAGATGTCAAGGGTGTGATCGTCGATCCCGGCCGACGGCGAAACCGTGTTGCCGCCGCCGTAGTGCCGGCCGTTGCCGACAGCCACCTGAATCACGTCGTGGAGGTCCATCGGTTCGTGGTCCCCCTCCGGAAACTCGAGACGGGCCCGGAATGGCTGATGCCCGGCATAAGAGCGCAGGGTAGCAACACCGTAGGCCAGCGGACCCATACGCCGCTTCAGCCCGGGGCTGAGTGCCTCGGTAACACGCACCGACAAGCCAACGGAAGCGACGTTCAGGAATGGCTGGCCGTTTGCCCGGCCGAGATCGATGTCCACCACCTTGCCGTTCGCAACGGTTGCGCACGCCCCGGCCAGGTCACTTGGTATCTCGAGGGTGCGGGCGAGGTCGTTCGCGGTGCCCAGGGGAAGAACGCCGAGCATGACGTCGGTGCCGGCTACCCGACCCGCAGCGCAGCCCACCGTTCCGTCGCCGCCACCTACAACGACCATGTCGTGCCCGTCCGCAACCACACGATCAAGCGTCCCGGCCAGTTCCGCTCCCGACAGCACGTGGTGCACCGTGGAGATCGGCAGGCCTGCCCTTTGCATCTTGTCCACCAGAGAGCCATGCGCCGCTGCCCCCCGGCGTGACCGGGCGTTGATCACTACGGCAGCAGAGCGGGCCTCTCGAACATCCTTCATGCGTTGTCCTGCCAGCAATCAATGGCGTGTGCTGTTCCTGGAGCCACTTACGGTCAGCTCTTGTTCAGTTCCTGGGCGAGCATCACGATGATGCCACTGGGGCCGCGGACATAGGTGAGCTTGTAAACGTCTCCGTATGTTGCCAGGCCCCTCAACGGGTGGCAGCCGTGCCTCGCGGCAACCTTGAGGGACTCCTCGATGTCGTCGACCGAGAACGCCACGCGGTGCATGCCGATCTCGTTGGCAAGGGTAGGCTGCGTCTCGATCGCCTCGGGGTGGATGTACTCGAAAAGCTCGAGGCGGCCGTCGCCGCCTGGCGTTTGAAGCATGGCGACCCTGGCATGGTTCCCGTCGAGGCCGACAGCAGTGTCGGCCCACTCTCCACTGACTGTGTCCCGGCCGACGACGGTAAGCCCGAGGTCGGTGAAGAAGGCAATCGTCGCTTCGAGGTCGCGGACCGCAATGCCGACGTTCTCGAGTTTGATGGGCATGCGCCACACGATATCAAGCTCCTCGTGGCACGCGGTAAGGAATTAGGCTTTGCCGATGACCAATCGGGAAAAAAGTCCGCGGGTGGTCCCTTCCAAGGGAGCGGAACTGGCAGTCTACGAGTACGGCCCAGATCCAGGACCGAAGGTCCCCACCCTTCTGCTCGTCCATGGCTACCCGGACGACCACCGCGTCTACCTTCCGCTCATCGATCAACTCTCAACAACACACCACATCGTTGCTTACGACACCCGTGATGCCGGGCACTCCTCCGTCAGGGAAAAGCCGGGTAACTTTTCGCTCCCGAGCTTGGTAGACGATCTATACGCCGTGCTGTCCGCAACGCAGGCTTACTCCGTCCACCTCGTGGGCCACGATTGGGGATCCATTCAGGCTTGGGCGGCCATCCAGGACCCGCGGGCCGCCGGACGTATTACCCGTTTCACCAGCATTTCGGGCCCTGATCTGCGGCACCTCCGCTGGTGGATCCGCCACAAGCGAAGGAACCCACGGGGCTGGGCACAACTGATGGGACAACTCGTACGCAGCTCTTACGTTGGGGCTTTCCAGGTCCCCCAACTGCCCGAAGCGGCCTGGCGCCTCATCTTCACCCGCTACTACGAGAAGGCGAGAAAACGCCGGGTGGGTGACAACCCCGTCCGCGGGCTCGCCCTGTACCGTGAAAACTTTCCTTACAAGGAAAACCAGCCAGCGGTTCCGATCGGGATCCCCGTCCATGTGGTGGTGCCTGATAAAGACCCGTTCCTCTCGCCCCACCTGCTGGAAGGCCTGGAAAACCGCGCACCCCAGCTCACCATCACCCATGTGAATGCCGGCCACTGGTGGCCGGAAACACACGCATCCGACTTCGCGACGCTCCTACGAACGGGACCCACCAGTGCCAGTCGGTAGCGGCGATGCTTCCAGCGGGTGTACGAGCGGGACCCCGTCGGTTTGACTGATGATGCTGCGGTCAGAAGATTCACCGATGGCTCACGGGGGGCACCAGTCCACCTCAGCGGGCCCCGCTTGGCGATTGGTCTTTCCGCGGTGAGAAGTTCAGGATCGCTGTGAGGGTCCTGGCCTGATCACACGTGAACCGGTTTCCAGTGGTCGGATCCAGCCAAGGCTCGGGATCTTCCTGATGTCCATTCAGTTCCAGGACTGGCAGGGGCAGCGTCGGTAGCTCGCCGTTCCCGCAGACAAAACGGTCGGGGTATTTGTGCGGATCAAAGTAGACGCGCGGTCTGCGTTCCCGGATGAGCTCCTGGGAACTGCCGGAATAATATCCTGCCCAGTGTAGGCTGCGGCTCTCCGGGGCGCATTCGCGAACGCTGCCGTTGCCGCCGTTGAGTTCCTCTTTAGTGTCGGCCCCCGAGACGGAGTCGGACCTTTGGTACCGGAACCATAGCCCAGACCTCCGGACATAGATCACGCCGGGCTCACCAGGGAAATAAACGTCTACGTCCGCTTTGGGGTTGGCGGTAAATCTATGCCCGTCGACACCAAACGGTCTGGTGCCGGCGGTGACTTCATCCATGGGGCCGACAATTTCTGAAACGGGTGGCTACATGTACCCAAGGACCTTGCGGTCGATGTCCAAAATGGCCGACGCCGGGTGGTCCAGTTCCGTGCTGACCTCGGCGTGGAGTGTGCCGAACTGGCTGAGGAGCTCGCACATGTGCCGGGCCCCGCCGCCGGAGGCAGCGCGCTCGAAAACAATATTCCAACCACAGCAATAGGAACGAATTTCAGATTTCAGGGACTCGAAAACATCCGACATCTGGGGGTGTCCTGTCAAATTCTGTTTTTGGTTGAAAGACCGGACCTCCTCGCCCGGCTCGCTTTCGCTTCTCAAATGAAAGAGGCTATGGGCCGCGAACTTCTTGGGTCACGGACGCCCTGAATTCCCAGCGGTAAATCCAAGTTCTTGCCGCAACAGTTCAGCGGCGGCAGTTACCGCGCTTCCTGTCTGAAATCCCGAATCTATGGCACTGCCCCACGCAAAACAAGGAGGCTGTGTACCTGCTTTTTGCCCGGCCACTACTTGCTTCCCCGGATGACCCACCCCATTGCCCTCATGCCATACCCGTCTTTCAAAAAGCTCTTTCCTGCTGCCGGGTTCAGGCATTAGTTTTCATTCATGAAGGCACCTCACCCCATGGGCAAGCCCACCCACAAGGCAGGCATAGCCTTCCTTGCCTTGATGCTGATCCTGTCAGCGTGCTCGTCGCCCGCCCGAACCGTTCCCAAGCCGGAGACACTTGTAACGGCGCTGCCAGTGCGGGCCAATGAGGTGCATGAAACTTTCGCAAAGAGAAACCTGATGGGACACCTGGAGGCCCTGCAGAGAGTAGCCGATGAATCCGGAGGCAACCGGGCCGCCGGCACGCCCGGATATGAAGCATCAGCACGTTACGTCGAGGAGCAGTTGCGTGCCGCTGGCTACAATCCGGTCCGGCAGGTCTTCACGTATCGGGACGAAGACCTCGAAGAGAACAGGGAAACCTTCAACATCCTGGCTGACACGGCAGGAAGTGCAGACCACACCATTGTGGTGGGCGCGCACCTGGACTCGGTGCGGAGAGGCCCAGGGATAAACGACAATGCAAGCGGCGTTGCCACCCTTATCGAAACGGCACGGTGGATCGCTGAGACCGGCGTCGAACCGAAAAACAGGGTGCGCTTCGCGTTCTGGGGGGCAGAGGAAGTTGATCTGTTAGGTTCCCAGCATTATGTGGATGAGCTCAGCAAAAGCGAAATCTCCCAAACCGCCGTTAATATCAATATTGATATGGCGGCATCACCCAACGGGGGGCGGTTCGTCCACGACGGCGACGGCTCCAGCTTTGGCGATGCCGGCCCAGCGGGCTCCCAGGGGCTCGAGAGCATTCTCCTGGACTACTTTTCCGAGAACTCGCTCCCGGCCGAGCCGACCGGATTCATCGGTGACTCCGATTACGACGCCTTCTTCCGGGCTGGCATCGCCACCGGTGGACTTTTTGCCGGAGACGTCGGCACAAAAACCTCCGAACAAGTACAAAAATTCGGCGGGACCCTCAACCAGGACCACGACCCGTGCTACCACAGAAGCTGTGACAACATCGAGAACATCAACCAAGAGCTGCTGACAGAGATGGGCGGGGCGATGGGCTACGCCACCCTTGCCTACGCCATGACCCAGATGTGACCGGGGAGTCAGCCCAAACCAGCCGGAAAAGCGGCAACCAAAGATATGGGCGGGGGTCTATTCATTCAACACCACCGCCATTGCTGCAACGCCGTCATCAGCCAGTCCCAAAGAACCCGGGTTCACATCCTCAACAATCCACCGTCCAGAGCCGCTCACCCACCCGGGTAGCAGAGGAACCACACCAGCAACGTCGACCAAAGAAGGATCCAGGGACAGTCCGCTGCCAAGCGCTTTGAGAACGGCCTCCTTACGCGTCCACAGAACAGTCTGGAATAGAGCCCGCTGAGAGGCCGGAACCTCCTGGAGGTATTCGCGCTCACGGGCCGTCATCGCCACAGCCTCGAATCCCTCGAAGTTCGCTGACGCAAAAGATTCCAGATCTACCCCGACCCCACTAACCTGCTCATCCACCACGGCCGCCAGCAGACACCAGTCACCGGACCTGCTCAAGCTTGCCTGGACCCAAGGCCCGTGCGCACCGGCCCGGTAGCGGGGCGCCCCATGGACCCTGTCTCTACCCCGGCAATTCCGGCAGACATAATGAGCATGAAGGGACCCGGGGTCCACCCCCGCCACCTCGGCCGCATGAAACCGCAATGCCAGCCGCCCAGCCAAGAACCTGTCCCGTTGTGTGGTGGAGCCGAACGTGCCGGCCAGCTGCCTTTCTGCGCCATCCAGAGTATGCAGCTGTTCAAGGTCGATATCCGACAGCTTCACAGCCGCCAGCACGGGCTTGCCACTACCCATCTCTGATGACCCTCCCACTCGGCCTCCGCAAAAAGTAGGCATTAACTGCAGGCTCCGGTTGACCTCCTGAATGTAGGCAAAGCCTATACCCCGGCTGCCATTACCTGAGGCGATCACCTAGCGGCTAAATCCACCCACAGCTGGCCCCAGGAGCGGCTCCGGCGGTTAAAGCTTTTCCTAGTGTCCTTGCTCCAAGCTCCAAGGAGCCGGCAGGCGTGTACTACAACGGAAAGCAGGCAGGGCAGTGGGTGACGACGCGATGAACATGTTTCGCGGGGCGAACGCTGCCAAGACCCGGCACCACCGGCTGAGCCGTCGGGCCTCACGTCCGGCGCGTTTCATTAGCGCACTCGCACTCGTGGTCATGGCCACAACCACCAATTGCGCACCAGCGCCCGCACCCTTCCCCATCGTCCCGGCCGCTCCGAAGGTATCAGTCCCAGCACCGGCCCGTGCTGCGACGGTAAAGGCAGCCGCTCCGGCCTCTTCGCCCGCACCAAGGCTTCCTGCGCCAGCAGCCACCGGCGCGCCTGGCCCCGTGACAAACGTCATTGAACTCGAGGGCCGGATCAACAGCATCATCGAGGCAAACAACCACTACCAGCTGGGGGTAGCCTTGATCGACATCGAAGACGGCGCCCTTCACCAGTACGGGGTCCGGGAAAAATTCGTGGCAGCCAGCACAGGAAAGGTACTGGCCGCAGCTGCGTACTACCACTTTGCCGAAACTGGTCAGCTATCCCTGACCGCCCCACTTGGCGGCTTGACCGCTGGTCTCCAGATCCAACAAATGATCCAGCAAAGCAACAATGAGTCCTGGGCGCTGATCGATCAAGCCATCGGACACCATCGGCTCCATGCTTACGCAGCCTCGATCGGGATTGACTACAACAGGACTTACAACACGCTCTCCCCGGCAGAAACGGCCAGGACGCTGGCTCTCCTTCACGATGGAAAGCTGCTCAACGGGGCTCATACCGCCCAGCTGCTCTCCTACATGCAGCACACCAACTACGAGACACTGATTCCCGCTGCTGTGCCGCCCGGAATAACCGTGTTCCACAAATACGGGATGCTCAATGGGAACCTTCACGACGGAGCATCCTGGTCCAGAACGGTCACGGGTACGTTTTTGTGGTGTACACGCTGGGTGCGGGACCGGCCGACATTCCGGAACGCGCTGACGTCATTCAACAACTTACCCGTGCCGTTGTGTCCGCCCTGTTCTAAGTTGAATTCTTGCTTATAACGCCCACTTCAGGACCTCACGAATATGGCCCCGCCAGCCATTGCAAAGGCTTCTTGTAGTACAAGCTAGATACTTGTAGAATAAGCAGGCGGGCGAAGGAGCCCAGCACCGCCCAAAGGAGAACCCGTGAGTCCCGTAGATCTGATCCGCCACGTCAAACTGTCCACCGCCCGGCTCCCCCTGGCTGTTCCCATCAGTGACGCCAAAGTCTTCACGGGCAGGCAGAAGCCCATGACTGAGGTAATCTTCCTCTTCGCCGAGATCACTACGGAACTGGGGCACGCCGGCGTCGGCTTCAGCTATTCCAAGCGCGCCGGTGGGCCGGCACAGTACGCGCACGCCAAGGAAGTGGCCGAGGGCATCATCGGCGAGGACCCCAACGACATCGCAAAGATCTACACGAAACTGCTGTGGGCAGGCGCCTCGGTGGGCCGGTCCGGCGTTGCCACCCAGGCCCTCGCCGCGATCGACATCGCCCTCTACGACCTCAAGGCCAAACGCGCCGGCCTGCCGCTGGCCAAGCTCCTGGGCTCCTACCGCGACTCCGTGCAGACCTACAACACCTCCGGCGGCTTCCTCAACGCCACCCTTGAAGAAGTGAAGGCCCGCGCCACTCAGTCCCTTGAGGAGGGCATCGGTGGCATCAAGATCAAGGTGGGCCTCCCGGACAGCAGGGAGGACCTGCGCCGCGTCGCCGGCATCCGTGAGCACATCGGCTGGAACGTCCCCCTTATGGTGGACGCCAACCAGCAGTGGGACCGCGCCACAGCGCTGCGGATGGGGCGCCAGCTCGAAGAGTTCAACCTCATTTGGATTGAAGAGCCCCTGGATGCCTACGACTTCGAGGGCCATGCGCACCTTGCCCAGGTCCTCGACACCCCCATCGCCACTGGCGAAATGCTCGCCTCCGTGGCCGAGCACAAGGGCCTCATTAACGCCAACAGCTGCGACATCATCCAGCCGGACGCACCCCGGGTTGGCGGTATCACGCAGTTCCTGCGCCTGGCGGCGCTTGCGGACGAGCGCGGGCTGGGCCTGGCCCCGCACTTCGCCATGGAAATCCACCTGCACCTGGCCGCGGCGTACCCGCGCGAGCCCTGGGTTGAACACTTCGACTGGCTTGACCCGCTGTTCAACGAACGCCTCGAAACCAAGAACGGCCGGATGATCATTCCGGACCGCCCCGGCCTGGGCATCACGCTGAGCGACCAGGCACGTGCCTGGACCACCGAGTCAGTGGAGTTCGGCGCGTAACCTTGTTGCCATGAGCCGGAACCTCACCGCGGACCTCGCCGCGGACCTTCGCACCCGCATCGTCGACGGCGTCATCCAGCCAGGTGAGAAGCTCCCCAGCGAAAACACCCTCATCAGCGACTTCGGCGTGAGCCGTACCGTAGTGCGCGCCGCGCTGACCAGGCTCCAGGCCGAGGGGCTGGTTGAAACAGAACGCGGGCGCGGCAGCTTCGCCCTCACCCCGCCGTCGGACGGGCCCCAGGCAGCACCCGGGGCCCGTCCCGTCGCAACCATGGAGGACCGGCTCCACCTGCTCGAATTCCGGATGGGCGTGGAAGCAGAGGCCGCCGCGCTGGCCGCACGGAACCACACCGAGCGGCAGCTTCGGGCTGTTACGGCGGCGCTGGATGAGTTCACCGCTAGCGCCGGCCATCCGGCGCATGCCATGAAGTCCGATTTCGAGTTCCACCGGGCCGTGGCTGCGGCGTCGGGCAACCCCTACTACTCCGACTGCCTGGCTGCCCTAAGCCAAACCATGATCGCGATGCCGCGGATCCGGCTGATGACCGACGCGGAACCCTACGCGCGCGACCACTTCGACCAAGTGGTCCAGGAGCACCGTTCCATCTCGGACGCCATCGCGGACGGCGACGAGGCCGCCGCGGCGGCTGCCATGCGCAGCCACCTGGCCAACTCCCGACGCCGGTTCAAGGCTTCCGCGCGGCCGTAGCTCCCGTACTGCGGTCACGTCCGTAAAAACAAAAAAGCCCCGGTCTATTGACCGGGGCTTTTCATTTGCGTGCGCGAGGGGGGATTTGAACCCCCACACCCTTTCGGATACTGGCACCTGAAGCCAGCGCGTCTGCCGTTCCGCCACTCGCGCGCAACTTCCTTCACAAAATTCCGTCCGGTTTCCCGAACCGCAACCCTGTAAAAGCAGCGAGATCAAGCATAACGGACATTGGCCCGAAAATACCAATTGGGGCATGGGGCACTTCCAACCGCGCCCAAACGGTGGTCAGGACCAGAACAACAACAAGGCCAGACCGCGGGCCACCACGCGTCACCGCCAGTTCGAAACTGAACTTTTGGCAGCGCCCGGCCGTTGTGGATTAAGGTCATTCACAGGCCCGCCCAGTAGTATCTGATGTAGGAGTGGCTGCTGCATGCAGGCACACCTGCGGCTTGGGAACACCACTGCAAGTGAACTTACGGAACGAAAACTGCCCCGCAGCCGGGGGGAAAGGAGAAGAACCATGGGTCTGCTGGACAAAGTCGAGCGCGGCATCGAAAAGGCCGTCCGGGGCGTCTTCTCCACCGGCTCCCGCGCCCAGGTTGAACCCGTAGAAATCGCCAGCAGGCTGCGCCGGGAAGTGGACCACAAGTCCATTACCGTCGCCGCGGGACGTACCTTGGTGCCCAACGTTTTTGATGTCCAGCTCAGCGAGGATGACTTCAAGCGCGCCCAGGAATGGGGTACTCCGCTGGCCGAAGAACTCTGCGATGTTGTCATTAACCACGTCCGCAGCCAGGGCTACACCCTGCAAGGTTCGGTGCGGATTTCCTTCCGCCGTGATGCCGAACTGCGCGCCGGCGACTTCGAGATTGTCTCCTCCACGGAGAAATCCAAGGGTGCCCCCGGTGGCCCTCCGCCCCGGCCCAACTTGCCCGCCGCTCCCAGCCGCCAGCCGGTCCGCCTGCAGCCGGTCCTTGATATAGACGGCCAGCGGTACTCACTCAACGCCCCGTCCATTGTGCTGGGCAGGTCTTCCGAGGCCGACATCCTGGTCGAGGACACCGGCGTCTCCCGCCGCCACCTCGAAATCCGAACGGCCAATGGTGTCACCAGCGCAGTGGACATGGGCTCCACCAACGGGAGTTATGTGAACGGGCACAAAGTTTCCGGAAGCACCGAACTCACTGACGGCTCCACCATCACCATGGGACGGACAAAGATCATCTTCCGCCTGCTTCCTGCCAGCCCTGGCGGCCACGCATGAGTGAACTGACCATCACCGCCCTGCGGTTCGGTTTCCTGCTGCTGCTCTGGGTGCTGATCTTCAGCATCGTCTCCACCATGCGCCGCGACCTCATGGTGGGCCGCAAGGCAGCCGCCGGCGCCCCAACGGCACGGCAGGTCCGAAAAAATCCCGAACTGGCCGAGCAGCCGCCGCAGCCCGTGAAGCAGCAGGCACGGCAGCTGGTGGTTGTCGAAGGCCCGCTCAAGGGACGGACACTTCCGTTGGCCGCGAGTCCCATCCTGCTGGGCCGTGCCCAGGAGGCCACCCTGGTCCTGGAGGACGACTACGCCTCCGGCCGTCATGCCAGGTTGTTTCCGCAGGGCAGCCGCTGGTTCATTGAGGACCTGGGATCGACTAACGGCACCTACCTGGCTGACCAGCAGCTGACCCGTGCCCTGCCCGTTGAGCTTGGCGTACCCGTGAGAATCGGCAAGACGGTCATTGAATTGAGGCCATAGCCGTGGCCGCCCCGGAACGCCCCGCACCCGACCCCAAGCCGGTGGAGCGGCCCCTCATCATGCGCTTCTCGGCGAAGTCCGACGTCGGCAAAATCCGCTCCAAAAACGACGATTCAGCATACGCAGGGCGCCATCTGGCCGTAGTCGCCGACGGCATGGGCGGGCACGCGGGCGGCGATGTCGCATCGGCCGCCACTGTCCTGGACATGATCCACCTGGACCGGGGCGATTACACCGGCGATGCGGCCACCACGCTCGCCGATGAGATCCAGACCGCAAACTCCCTGCTGTCCGAGCTTGTGCATGTCAACCCCAAGCTGGCCGGGATGGGTACCACCGTCACGGCGCTCCTGCTCGCCGAGGGGAAGCTGCACTTTGCGCACATCGGTGATTCCCGGGCGTACCGCCTGCGGGACGGCGTGTTTGAGCAGGTCAGTGTCGACCACACATTTGTGCAGCGGCTGATCGACGAAGGGCGGCTCCGGCCTGAGGAAGCCGAAACCCACCCACACAAAAACGTCCTGATGCGTGTCCTGGGTGACGTGGATGCCAGCCCTGAGCTGGATCTGGAAAGCCTGGACGTGGAACCGGGCGAACGCTGGCTCCTCTGCTCGGACGGCCTCAACTACGTAGCCGGGCACGCCGTTGAACGCACTGTCCGCGAAACCAAGGATCTCCGCGAATGTGTGGAGACCCTTGTGGACCTAACCCTCGAGGCCGGCTCCCCGGACAACGTCACCGTTGTTATGGTGGAAATTGTCGAAGAAACGCCCGACGACGTCAGTACCGCCGCCGTCGACGTCGTTCCGTCCCACGAGGTCACCAAAGCCGCTGCCGTGGCGAGTGCGGGCTCTTCGGCAGCCACAGCACCGGATGCGGCAGGCAGCCCGAAGCCCGCCGCCGGCAACCCAACAGAAACTCCTGCCGCCAATTCGCCAAAGGGCTCCGATGCCGGCAGGGATCCGGAGGAACCTGCACCGGCCAACAACAGCGGCAATACGGATTCCCCGGGAGCGGGAGCCACGGATCCGCACCTCGGCGAGCACCTTTCCGCCGAAGTCCTCCGCGACGAACTGGCCTCGCGCCCGCATGAACTGGTGGGAGCAGCCGCAGCAGCAGCGGAGTCCGGTTCCATTCCCACCATCGCCGGCCGCACCGTTGCACGGCGTGCAGCCACCCTCCTCACCCACAAGGCCGAACCACCGGCCGCTGACACGGATGACATCGCAGTACCCCTCAAGCCACGACGCTGGCTGACCTGGTCCATTGCCGCGTCCGTACTGGTTCTCCTGGCCATTGGGCTCGGGTTTGGGTACGCCTGGACCCAAACCCGTTACTACGTGGGTGAGTTCGATTCCCGTGTCGCCATCTTCAACGGGGTATCCCAGCGACTGGGTCCCATCCAACTCTCCAGCCTCGAGGCCGTCACCGAAATCCGGATGGATTCCCTTCCGCCGTTCTCGCAGCAGCGCGTCCGCCAGACGGTACCTGCGCAGGACCTCTACGACGCGCAGCGCATTGTGAAAAACCTCGAACTGACCGGCAGCACCTCGCCTGAAGAAGAGTGTGTGCCGCCGTCGGCTTCATCCGGGGCTTCAGCGTCCCCGGCAACGCCCGCCACTCCAACCGACACCGCCTCATCTGCACCGGTGCCTGACCCCTCGGCCGCCCCTGCGAGCCCGTCCCCCACACCCAGTCCCACAGTCACCTGCGAGGTGGGCCAATGAGCCAGCTCAGTATCACACCCAAACCCCGCCGCAACGTGGAACTTGCGTTGCTCCTGCTGGCCCTTGCGGTCGGCATTGGGGCCAACATGCTGGTGGGGGTGGACCAGGAGAAGGCGTTCGACTCGGACTTCTGGTTCCAGTCGAGCCTGCTCGCCCTGGCTGCCTTGGTGTTCCACGGCGTGCTTCGGTTCCGCGCCAAATATGCTGATCCGGTAATACTCCCCCTGGTGGTGGCCCTGAACGGCATTGGCCTGGCCATGATCCATCGGCTGGACGCGCCAGGAGACGACACCGGCAACAACCAGCTCCGATGGACCCTGATCGCCATGGCTGTCGCCATCGCCGTCATCTGGTTCCTCAAGGACCACCGCATCCTCCGCAGATTCACGTTTATCTCGCTGGCAGCCAGCGCCCTGCTGCTGGTGCTGCCTCTGATTCCCGGCATCAGTGCAGGGGAAATCCTCGGTGCCCGCGTCTGGATCCGGCTAGGACCCATGACGTTCCAACCGGGTGAAGTCGCCAAGATCACCCTCGCTATATTCTTCGCCGGGTATCTTTCCTCGAACCGTGACCTGATCCTGCTGGCGGGGCGCAAGATCGGTCCGATGCAGTTTCCGCGGTTCAAGGACATGGGCCCCATGATCACGGCCTGGCTGGTCAGCATCGGTGTGCTTATCTTCCAGCGCGACCTCGGCTCCTCCGTGCTCTTCTTCGGCCTCTTCATCGTCATGATCTACGTGGCTACCAGCCGCATCAGCTGGGTGGTGATCGGCCTGGCCCTTATCCTGGGCGGCGGATTTGCGGCGTCACGGGTCTTTTCCCACGTGGAACTGCGCATCAGCGGCTGGCTGAACGCCTTCACTCCGGAGGTCTACGGCCGTGCTCCGGGTGGAAGCCACCAGATCGTGCAGGGCCTCTTCGGCATGGCCAACGGCGGCCTCGTAGGGACCGGCCTGGGCCAGGGCCGACCGGACCTGGTTCCGTTCGCCAACAGCGACATGATCATCGCCTCCCTCGGCGAAGAACTAGGCCTGATCGGACTCTTTGCCATCGTCCTGATGTATCTGCTGCTCTTCACCCGCGGCTTCCGGGCTGCCCTGGGCACCCGCGATGCTTTCGGCAAACTGCTCGCCTGCGGCCTGTCCTTCGCCGTTGCGCTGCAGTGCTTCGTGGTCATCGGCGGTGTCACCCGGCTCATTCCGCTGACCGGACTGACCACGCCGTTCCTGGCCGCCGGCGGTTCCTCGCTGCTGGCCAACTGGATCATCGTGGGCCTGCTCCTGATGATTTCCCATACCGCCCGCGGCCCGGTGGACACCACGCCGCTGCAGCCTGCAAAGGGCACAGAATCCATGGGCATTGATACTCCTACCGAGGCGGTGAAGCACCTGTGAACCAGGCAATACGGCATTCATGGGTAGCGGCGATTGCCATGTTCGCACTCATCTTCGGTGCCATCAGCTACGTCCAGGTCATTGGGGCCGAAGAGCTCGAGGCCAATCCTTGGAACCAGCGCGCCATCCTGCAGGACTACTGCAATGACCGCGGTGCCATCGTTGTGGCCGGATCACCGGTGGCGGAGTCAGTTGAGAGCGGTTCGGAAACCTGCGCTTTCCAGCGGACCTACACGCAGCCGGAGCTGTACGCGGGAATCACCGGGTACTTCTCCCAGAACTACGGGGCCACCGGTCTTGAGCAGGCGATGGGCGAGCAGCTGGCAGGCAACTCTGACCAACTGTTCCTGGAACGGGTGGGCCAGCTTTTCCTGGGCAACCAGCCCAAGGGTGCGTCGGTGGAGCTCACCATCGATCCGCAGATCCAGCAGCTCGCCTACGACCTCATCCCGGAAGGCCAGCGCGGGTCCATTGTGGTCACCAACCCCAAGACCGGCGCAATCCTGGCCATGGTGTCAAAGCCCTCCTACGACCCCAACCTGATCGCCACCCAGAACCCCACTGAAGAGTCGGCGAACATCAACGAACTCGTCAAGGTCCCCGGCATCAACCTGAACCCGAACGTCAGCGGACCCACCGGCGAACTGCTTGCCCCTGGTTCTGTCTTCAAAATCGTGGACACCGCCGCGGCGCTTGCATCAGGCAAGTACAACAAGGACAGCGAGCTTCCCAACCCCGCTGAAATGCCCTTCGACGGCATCCAATACAAGCTTCCCAACTACGCGGGCGGCAACTGCTACACCCGAGACACGGCGGACTTCGCCTTCGCGCTGCAGCAATCCTGCAACACACCGTTCGCCAGCATTGCGCTGGATCTGGGGCGGGATGCCATCGCCGAGCAGGCCAGGAAATTCGGCTTCGGCGAGGACCTGGGCGACCAGTTGAAGCTCGGCTACGCCCAGGGCGACGGCTTCCCCGACGACCTTGATGCGCCGGGACTCGCCCAGTCCGCCATCGGGCAGCGGGACGTCCGGGCCACGCCCCTGCAGGTGGCCATGATGACCGCGGCCATCGCGAATGACGGAGTACAAATGAGGCCCAACCTGATCAAGGCCCTGCGTTCCCCGGACCTTCGCGTCATCGACGAACCGCAGCCGGAACAGCTGCGCACCTCAACCACCCCCGAGATCGCCAACCAGATCACGGAATGGATGACCAGTGCGGTCAGCCAGGGCATCGCCAACAGGGCAGCCGTTCCGGGAGTCCAGGTGGCAGGCAAAACCGGAACTGCAG
>JAPSHX010000005.1:0-6401 GCA_031179305.1 Paenarthrobacter sp.
AGGGAGTCGGTCGCTATCTTTCCGCATCAGCGGCGGCGACTCGAATAACTTTACACGCGCCCAACCCCCACACCAAATCCACCCCAACACCACCCAAAACCCCCGCAAACACAAGGAAAACAACCCCGCAACGCACCAACACCAGCCAAAAACAACAACCACACACACCAGTGAAGCCCGTCACACAAACCAACCCCCACAACACCCGCCGCAAACCCAACACCCAACCACCGCCGTCGAACCCTCAACCCGACCCTAGGGAAGTGAGCGAGCGATCAACCCAAACCCGAGGGACCTGCAAGAGCGTCCGGCTCAAACCCGAGGGATGTGAGAGAGCGCCCGAAGGAGGCACGACCGAGCGCGCCGAGGATGACCGCCGCCGCCCGCAGGTAAGTGCGCTTAAGCGCAGAGAGGGCCGGCAACCATGACGGTTGTCGGCCCTTTCTGAACTGGACTACTGATGAAACCTAGGCCGAAACCTCGATGGTGGCCAGGTTCTTCTTACCCCGGCGAAGGAGCAAGTAACGGCCATGGAGGAGTTCGCCTCGGGCGATGACTGCGTCGGGATCGGACACCTTGGTGTTGTTCACGTACGCACCGCCCTCGCCAACTGTTCGACGAGCAGCTGACTTGCTGTCCGAGAGCCCGGAAGCGACCAAGAGGTCGATGATGCCGAGGCCATCGGTGCCAACGGTGGCCGAGGGAAGTTCCGCAGTGGCTGCTTCGAGGGTGCGCTCATCCAGTACGGTGAGGTCGCCGTTGCCGAAAAGCGCAGCCGACGCGGCGATGACTTTTTCGGTGGCGTCGACGCCGTGCACCAGGGAGGTCACTTCGAAAGCAAGCTTCTTCTGGCCTTCACGGGCAAACGGGCGCTCAGCAACAGACTGGCCAAGCTCTTCAATTTCCGCGCGTGAAAGGAATGTGAAGACCTTGAGTCGATCAACCACATCAGCATCGGCGGTGTTCAGCCAGAACTGGTAGAACGTGTACGGGCTGCACATGTCCGGATCCAGCCAAATGGCGTTGCCTTCGCTCTTGCCGAACTTGGTTCCGTCCGAGTTGGTGATGAGCGGCGTGCCCAGGGCATGGACGCTCTTACCTTCCACCTTGCGGATAAGTTCGGTACCGCTGGTGAGGTTGCCCCACTGGTCCGAGCCGCCGGTCTGCAGGGCGCAGCCGTAGTCGCGGAAGAGCTGGAGGTAGTCCATGCCCTGCAGGATCTGGTAGCTGAACTCTGTGTAACTGATGCCTTCGTCGGAACTCAGGCGTGACGCCACAGCATCCTTGCGGAGCATGGTGCCCACGCGGAAGTGCTTGCCGATCTCGCGGAGGAAATCGATGGCACTAAGCGGCGCCGTCCAGTCCAGGTTATTGACCATGCGGGCTGAGTTTTCGCCCTCGAAGCTGAGGAAGCGTCGCACCTGGCCCTGAAGGTAGCCAACCCACTCTGCGACGGTGTCCTTGGTGTTCAAAGTTCGTTCCGCCGTCGGACGGGGGTCACCGATGAGGCCGGTGGAACCGCCCACCAAACCGAGCGGCTTGTGGCCGGCCAACTGCAGGCGACGCATCACCAGCAACTGCACGAGGTTTCCCAGGTGCAGCGATGGTGCGGTGGGATCGAAGCCACAGTAATACGTGATCGGGTCCCCGGCGAGCAGCTTTTCCAGTTCAGTTTCATCAGTGGAAACGTGGACAAGGCCGCGCCATTTGAGCTCCTGCCAGACGTTGGCAAAGGCGGGATCGTTGTGCTGGGACTCGAGGTTGTTTACGTGTGACACGAGATCTAAGTTAGCAGGATTGCCGGGTCCGTTTTTCCTAGCGCTCGATGCCGGCGGGTACCGGCGCGGCCGCTATGAGGCGCAGGCGCTGCGTGGCACGGGTCATGGCGACATAGAGGTCCCCCACCTTGCCGTGCTCGTGGTTCAGCATGGCAGCCGGTTCCAAGACCACAACACCGTCGAATTCCAGGCCCTTTGCTTCCTTGGGGCTGATCACCACGATGTCTTGCTGGTAGCTGCCGGCACCGCTGCCGATGCGGCGTCCGTAAACCTCTCGCAGCGCTGCAGTGGCCTGCGGCAACAGCGGTCCGTCGGCGATGACAGCCAGCAGGCCGCCGTCGATCGCTTCAATTTCCTCCGGCAGGACCTCAACCAAGCGCGTCACGATGCTGTCCGCCTCCACGTGGTCCACGATGGGCGACCATTTGCCTTCGCGTACGGCCTTGGGGGCCGAGACAACCAAGCCTGCGCGGTTGGCCATACGGACAGCCGCCTCGGCAATCTGCGACGGCGTGCGGTAGTTCACGGTAAGTTCTTCCAGCGTCCAGCGATCACCGAACGACGGCGCCAGCGCGCTTTGCCACGAATTGGCACCGGCCGCTGCACTCGTTTGAGCGATGTCCCCCACGATGGTGAAGGACTTTAGCGGGCAACGCCGCACCAGGAGCCGCCACTGCATGGGCGAGAGTTCCTGGGCCTCGTCAACGACGATGTGGCCGAAAGCCCACGAGCGGTCGCTGGTTGCGCGTTCGGCAGCGGTCAGCCGCCCTTCGCGTTCCTGGTTCTGCTCGGCAAGCTCTTCAGCCGTCACCAGTACGTCCACGCCCATCGCTTCCATATTGGCGAGGGTCTGCTTGGCGTTGGCGAGATCGCGGGCACGGTCGGCTTCTTGCTGGGCCAATCCCCTGCCGGCGGCTGGATCCAGTTCACCCAACAACTCTGCGGCCTCATCGAGCAACGGAACATCCGCTTCCGTCCAAGGGGCATCCACAGGACGCTGCAGCAGGGCGCGCTGTTCCGCAGTCAGGTGCGGCGTGCAGGCTTCGAGGATGGCCGGCTTGCTGAAGAGTTCAGAGATGAGCTTCTCCGGTGTCATGGGCATCCAGCAGAGGTTCAGTGCAATGCGTACGTCACGGGCAGACCGAACGTCTTCCGCGAGGTAGGCGCGATCAGCGTTATTGCCGATGTTGCCTTCCTCCACGAGGTCCGTCAGCTGTTCCGTAAGCTCACGCAGCAGGATCTTGACGAACGTGAGTCGGGCTTCGTTGTGGGGCTTTCCCGTGGCACGGGCCTTTTCCCGAGCCCGGCGAACCTGGCGTACCGTCAGGGTCAGCTTCCGCGAATCAACTTCGAGGATGCGGTCCTCCGCCGGCGTCCGCTGCCGGTTGGCTACGGCATTTGCCACCACGGTTGCCATGTCCAGCTTGCCCTTGAGGGCAGCGACATCCGCATCTTCCTCTGGAATGGCATGAATCCCGGGCATGAGGCGTCCCAGGCTGGCCATGACCACACCGGTCTCACCGAGCGATGGCAGCACTCGTTCGATGTAGTGCATAAAGGACGACGACGGCCCAACAAGCAGGACTCCGGCGCTCTTGAGCCGTTCGCGGTGCGTGTACAGCAGGTAGGCTGCGCGGTGCAGGGCCACGGCGGTCTTGCCTGTTCCGGGACCGCCCTGGACTACCAGTGCACCGGAAATGGAAGAACGGATGATCCGGTCCTGCTCGGACTGGATGGTGCCCACGATGTCCGACATGCGGCCAGTCCGCTTGGAATTGAGCGCAGCCAGCAGCGCACCTTCGCCCTGCAGAGAGTCGTTGTCCGCGAGCATCCCTGCGTCCAGGACGTCGTCTTCAATCGCTTTTACGTCACGCCCCTGCAGGATCAGGTGGCGACGACGGCGCACACCTTGACGGTCGAACGCCGTTGCCTGGTAGAAGTGGCCGGCTTCCGGTGCACGCCAGTCGACCATAAGCCGCTGCAGATCGGCCGTGGAAAGCCCGATGCGCCCAATGTATTGAGCCTCTCCGGAATCGAGATCCAGACGGCCGAAGACCAGACGGTCGTCGACGGCGTCGAGCTGGGCAAGGCGGTCTTCGTACAGTGCCGCAAAGGCGTCCCGTTCCGAGACGTTCTGCATGGTTCCCACCGCGCCGGCCTTGCGCACCTGCGCCAGCTGGGCGCGCTTTTCGGCGCGCAGCTCATCGAGCCGGGCATACAGCCCGGCAACATATTCCTGCTCGTGGACCAAATCAGCGTCGTGCATCGAACCGTAACCCCTATCGCAAAAGACAGACCGTCCATTCTACAGCGATTTTGGTAAACGTGGGGGGTACAGGTCATATGGCGGGCTGCGTCACAAAAAGTTCATGCTTGGCTGAACCAACAACGCCGAAAAGTCACCCGGCAGCGCTGCGGGTCCGGGTCCGCGCAGCCTTGTACTTGGAGACGGTGGGATCGTCCTCAATCCAAAACCGCCAAGGATATTCGGTGCTTCCGCCTGGACCTGCAACACCCACCCGCGGTCCGCTGGCCACGGCAGCTGCGGGTGTCGTCGGCAGCCACAAGCTGAACGGTGAGGCGAGCGCGTCACGGCCAGTATCCGCCGTCGTGAGTCCCAGTGCGGAGGCAAGCCTGGCAGGTCCACTGGCCAGGTCCTTGTGCGCCTTCGAGGCGGGCCTGCGAAGGGCAGCCAGCTCATCCCCGGCAACGATCTCCCCCGCCCGCAGGAGCAGCGCGGACGGTGAGCCGTCGGGACCGCAGACGATGTTGGCGCAGTAATGCATGCCGTAGGTGAAGTAGACGTACAGGAATCCCGGCGGCCCAAACATGGGTGCATTCCGGGCGGTGGGACCACCGAAGGTATGGGAACCGGGGTCGGGGTGCTCTGAATCGCGCGGCCCCATGTAAGCCTCCACCTCTGTGAGCCTGACCGAGACTGGTCCGGCTTCCGAGTGGTGGGTAAGTACCGCGCCAAGCATCAGCGGGGCGATGACACGAGGATCACCCTCAAGGAACTTGCGCACTTCGGACGGGCTGCTGATTCCGTAGTCCATGGACGAGCTCATGAGCAGACCCTAGCAAGAAACCATCGAACGGCCATGTCCGATTTCCGCTAGCAAGGGCTTTGGACGACTGGCAGGATGAAGCCATGGACTTCTGGCAGCGATACCGGGCGATCGACGCCCGCGACACCCGGTTTGATGGTCAATTCTTCACTGCCGTCAGCTCCACCGGCATCTACTGCCGACCATCATGCCCTGCCCGAACACCCAGAGCTGAGAACGTCACCTTCTACGAAACCTCCGCAGCCGCCCACGAGGCCGGGTATCGCGCCTGCAAGCGATGCCTGCCCGAAGCTGTCCCCGGAACGCCCGCGTGGAACATCGGTTCCGACGTTGCGGGCCGCGCGATGAGATTGATTAACGACGGCGTCATCACTCGCGAGGGCGTCGACGGCCTCGCGCACCGACTCGGCTACTCCGCGCGGCAGCTCAACCGCATTCTCAGCAACGAACTCGGGGCGGGTCCCCTCTCACTGGCACGGGCAAGCAGGGCACAGACCGCCAGGACCTTGCTGGTCTCCACCGACATGCTCCTGGCCGACGTGGCGTTCGCGTCAGGGTTCAATAGCGTGCGGCAATTCAACGACACCATCGGCGAAGTTTTCGCGATGACCCTGACGGCGGTGCGTGCCACCGGAGCGAAGTCCGCTGGTCGCCGAGGTACCGGGGCAGCTGGGCCAGCGCCATCCGCGCTAACACTAAACTTGCCCTACAGGGAACCCTTCGATCCGGGGATTTTCGACTTCCTGGCAGTTCGTGCGGTACCGGGCATCGAAAGAGCAACGACTGACAGTGACGGAACCAGGACCTACGCCCGTACGCTCCGGCTCCCTCGAGGCAGCGCATCCATTTCCGTTACCTTCAGCCCCTCGACACCCGGCAAACCGTTGCAACTCACAGCCAAGGCTGTGGACCTGCACGACCTCCCGACACTGTTGAGCCGGGTCCGCAGGCTGTTCGACCTGGACGCCGATCCGCAGGCGATAGATGACGCCCTGGCAGCGGATCCGAGACTTACGGCTAGCGTCGCCGCGTTCCCGGGGATGCGAGTGCCGGGGGCTGTGGATCCCCAGGAACTGCTCATTCGGGCAATGATCGGACAGCAGATCACCGTCGCTGCTGCCCGAACTGCCCTTACCCGGTTGTCGGCGGCCGCATCCGCCGTCGATGGCGCTGCGCCAGACCTGGATCGACTATTTCCTACAGCAGCAGAACTCGCCGAACACGGGCGCGCCTTACTCCGAGGACCACAGCGCCGCATCGACTCCATCGTGGCCGCCGCCGAGGCCATGGCCAGCGGGGCACTTGACTTCGGCTATGGCGACGATCCGGCCAGCCTCGAAAGCAAACTGCTTCCCTTGCCGGGCGTGGGGCTCTGGACAGCGGGATATGTTGCCATGCGGGTGCTTGGCGCTCCGGATGTGTTCCTGGCCAATGACGCGGCAGTAAGGAACGGCGTGAAGGCGCTGCCCGCGGGCCTTGGCCTCAGCGCGGACTTCAGGGAAGTCAGCCCGTGGCGTTCGTACGCCACCATGCACTTGTGGCGGGCGGCGGCAGT
>JAPSHX010000005.1:6501-187807 GCA_031179305.1 Paenarthrobacter sp.
CCAATGACGCGGCAGTAAGGAACGGCGTGAAGGCGCTGCCCGCGGGCCTTGGCCTCAGCGCGGACTTCAGGGAAGTCAGCCCGTGGCGTTCGTACGCCACCATGCACTTGTGGCGGGCGGCGGCAGTGAAGGCCAAGGGCAAATAGCTCCCGGAAGGTGAGAGAGCATCCGGCTCAAGCCCGAGGGACGTGAAAGAGCATCCGGCTCAAGCCCGAGGGACGTGAAAGAGCATCCAGCTCAAACCCGAGCGAAGTGAGAGAGCATCCGGCTCAACCCCGAGCGAAGTGAGAGAGCATCCGGCTCAACCCCGAGGTGAACTGCTGAGAGCATCCGGGTTTCAGCGGGCCGCGGGCTGCGCGGCCGGCCAGGGCAGCAGCTCCGGCAGGTCCACTCCGTCAGCGGCTGCAGTAGCCCTCAGGCTCCCAAGGCTTGGCTCGCGGCCGGCAAGCCACGCGGCGATGTCGGTCAGCATGCCAGTGATGGCTATGGAGGTGCCGCCGGTACCGATGCTCAGTTGCGGCAGGCCTGTAGGCTGCAGGACAAATTTGAAGGATTCCGGGACACGTGCCGCGAGGAACCCAATGAGGTGCTCGCAGAACGGCCGACTCCACGTCTCGGGGCCGTACCCCAAACGCAGGTCCGATGCGTGGATGGTAAGTTCGCGCCACAGCGCCAGGCCGCCGTCGAAAACTGTTCCGTCCCGATAGGCGATGCGCGCCTGCCAGTCCTCCGGACCCAAGGCATCGAACGCGGCAATCGCCGCATCCAAGGCGGGGGTGACGGACTCCGTGTGCTGGGCGAGGCTGTGCCCAGCGGCAAGTTCGATCGCCTTGGTGCGGCCGTCCATGCCGCCGTCGTACAGTTCCACAGTCTCGCCACGCTGCGCGTACTCCAGTTGCCGAGCCATCGCGTTGGAAATTCCAGCGAGGTGGGCCAGAACGTGGCCACGCGTCCAGCCGGGAAGCTCCGACGGTTCAGCGACGGAAGGTTCGTCCAGTTTGGCAAGGAGGCGGGTGACGGTGCCGGCGGCTTTGTGAAGCTCTGCGGGCAGCGCCTCAGGGGTGATCTGAGTCATAGCGCCATGCTAACCCAGAGTTAAACGGAGAGCGGGACGGCGCCTTCAGGCACCATCCCGCTCCCGACAAACAAACGCTACGACGCGTAGGAACGCGCTGCGTCCAGTTCCGCTTCAAGGGCAGCCAATTGGCGTTCGACGGCGGCCGGTGCCGTTCCGCCCTGGGAGTTGCGACTGTTGAGCGAACCTTCGGTGCTGAGGACACTGCGAACCTCGGGAGTCAGGTGCGAGGAGATCGCTGAGTACTCTTCATCCGTCAGGTCCCACAGCTCCACGCCGCGGCCTTCGGCTTGCTTGACGGCTGCACCGGACAGCTCATGGGCTTCACGGAAGGGAACGCCCTGGCGGACGAGCCACTCAGCAATGTCCGTGGCCAGCGCGAAGCCTTGGGGAGCCAGTGATTCCATGCGCTCCGTGTTGAACTTCAGCGTGGCGATCATGCCGGACACGGCCGGAAGTAGCAGCTCCAACGTGTCGGCGGCGTCGAAGACCGGTTCTTTGTCCTCTTGCAGATCGCGGTTGTACGCGAGCGGCAGGCCCTTGAGCGTCGCCAGCAGGCCAGTCAGGTTGCCGATGAGGCGACCTGCCTTGCCGCGTGCGAGCTCGGCGACGTCCGGGTTCTTCTTCTGCGGCATGATCGAGGACCCCGTGGAGTACGAATCATGCAGCGTCACGAAGGAGAACTCCTTGGTTGCCCAGAAGATGACTTCCTCGGAGATCCGGGAGAGGTCCACGCCAATCATGGAACACACCCACGCGAACTCGGCGAAAACATCGCGTGAGGCGGTGCCATCGATCGAGTTGTGGACCGCCGAGAAGAAACCAAGGTCCGCGGCAACAGCCTCGGGGTCCAGTCCCAGGGAGGAACCGGCCAGCGCACCCGAACCATACGGAGAAACGCCGGCGCGCTTGTCCCAGTCCTGGAGTCGCTGCACGTCGCGAAGCAGTGCCCAGGCATGTGCCAGAAGGTGGTGGCTCAGCAACACCGGCTGGGCATGCTGCAAGTGCGTCCGGCCTGGCATGGCAACACCCTGGTGGGCCTTTGCCTGCTCCACAAGGGCGTCGATGGTGGCAAGGACACCGCTGGCGATAATCCGGGCGTGGTCGCGGAGGAACATGCGGCCCAAGGTGGCAACCTGATCATTGCGGGAACGGCCAGCGCGGAGCTTGCCGCCCAAGTGGGTTCCTGCGCGCTCGATCAGGCCACGCTCAAGTGAACCGTGCACATCCTCGTCGCTCTCAGCCGGGAGGTAGGCGCCGCTGGCGACGTCCTCGTCCAGCTGGTTGAGGGCGGCGAGCATGCCTTCGAGCTCGGCGTCGTCCAACAGTCCGGCTTTGGCCAGCACACGGGCGTGCGCCTTGGAACCGGCGATGTCATAGCGGGCCAGCCGCCAGTCAAAGTGCGTGGACTTGCTCAGTGCGGCCAGCGCATCTGCGGGGCCACCGGCGAACCGGCCGCCCCACAGTGCACCTTCGTTGGTTGCGCTTGTCATTCCCCTGCAACCCGGAGGTCGCGGCCGGAGGCAACCTTTGAGGACATGCCCCACAGCTCGATGAAACCGCGTGCCATGGACTGGTCGAAGGTATCGCCGGTGTCGTAGGTGGCGAGGTCGAAGTCGTACAGCGAGGTCTCGGAGCGGCGACCGTTGACGATTGCCTGGCCGCCGTGGAGGACCATGCGGATGTCGCCGGAAACATACTGCTGCGTGTCTTCGATGAAGGCGTCCAGGGAGCGCTTGAGCGGGGAGAACCACTGTCCGTCGTAGACCAGCTCTGCCCAGCGCTGGCCAACAGTTGCCTTGAAGCGGGCCTGCTCGCGCTCGATGGTGATGTCCTCGAGGTGCTTGTGCGCGGTGATCAGCGCCATGGCACCCGGGGCTTCATAGATTTCGCGGGACTTGATGCCGACGAGGCGGTCTTCGACGACGTCGATGCGGCCAACGCCCTGAGAGCCTGCACGGCGGTTCAGCTCCTGGATGGCCTGCAGCGGGGTGACCTTGACGCCGTCGATCGCTACCGGAACACCGGCCTGGAAGGAAATGGTGACCTCATCGGGCGCCGGCGGGAATTCCGGGGTGGCGGTGTAGTCGTAGATGTCCTTGGTAGGAGCGTTCCAGATGTCCTCGAGGTAACCGGTCTCGACGGCGCGTCCCCAGACGTTCTGGTCGATCGAGTACGGGTTCTTCTTGGTGGTCTCGATAGGCAGTCCCTTTTCCTCGGCAAAGGCAATGGCCTTGTCGCGGGTCAAGGCGAGGTCGCGGACAGGTGCGATGCACTTCAGGTCCGGGCCGAGGGTCTGGATGCCCACTTCGAAACGGACCTGGTCGTTGCCCTTGCCGGTGCAGCCGTGGGCGACGGTGGTGGCACCGAATTCGCGGGCAGCCTTCACGAGGTGCTTCACGATGACCGGACGGGAGATGGCCGAAACCAGCGGGTAGTGGCCTTGGTAGAGGGCGTTGGCCTTCAGGGTGGGCATGGCGTACTCGTTGGCGAACTCGTCACGAGCGTCGGCCACGTAAGCCTCGACCGCGCCGCAACCGAGGGCGCGCTGGCGAATGGTCTCCAGCGACTCGCCGCCCTGTCCGACGTCGACGGCCACGGCGATGACCTCGGCGCCGGTGGCTTCACCGATCCAGCCGATGGCTACGGAAGTATCAAGGCCACCGGAGTAGGCCAGAACAATGCGCTCAGTCACGAGAGTGCTCCTTTGTTGTTGCTTGGTTCATTCGAATCAATGCTGTGTGAATCAATGCTGAAAAAGATCAATCAGTTGCCGGGGCCGGCTTCTTCGGCCATGCGCAGGAAACGCGCCGCCAGTTCCGCCCCGCCATCGGGATCCCGGGCGACCAGCAGCAAAGTGTCGTCGCCTGCGATCGTACCCAATACGGACGGCATCACCGAGTGGTCAACCGCCAGGGCCAGGAAGTTGGCTGCTCCCGGTGGGGTGCGGAGGACCACGATGTTGCCCGACGCCTCAGCTGTCACCAGGAGTTCGCCGCAAAGCCGCGTCAGCCGCGCATCCAGGATTTCCTGGGTGACGCCGCTCTTGGCGTTGCGGTCCCCGCCCTCCCCCGGGACAGCGTAAACGAGTGCGCCTTCCTTGCCCCGGACCCGGACCGCGCCCAGTTCCACGAGGTCGCGGGACAGGGTGGCTTGGGTGACTTGGACGCCGTCGTCCGCCAGCAGGGCTGCAAGCTCTGCTTGTGAACGCACGGACTCACCCGTCAGGATCGCGGTGATACGCGCCTGGCGGGCAGTCTTTGTGGCTGGGCTCGCGCCCGGCACGGACGGGTTGGTGGACACTAGAACGTGCTCTCCCCGGTGCCTTCAACGGGAGAAAGACCATCCACGAAAGCAAGGCCGGAGCGGTGCATCAGCCAGGCCATCAGCGCCTTCTGGGCATGCAGGCGGTTTTCCGCCTCGTCCCAGACGATCGACTGCGGGCCGTCGATGACACCGGCGGATATTTCGTAGCCGCGGTAGGCCGGGAGGCAGTGAAGCACGACGGCATCCGGCGCGGCCTGCGCCATGGCGGCCTCATCCACGGTGTAGTCGCGGAAGAGCTGCAGCCGGGCTTCCTTTTCGGTTTCCTGGCCCATGGACACCCACGTGTCCGTTGCTACGACGTCGGCCCCCTTGAGGGCTTCTGCGGCATCGCTGGTGATGAGCACTGAGCCGCCTGTATCGGCCGCACGTTCCTCGGCAGCCGCCACGATCTCCGGCGCCGGAAGGTAGCCTTCGGGGCCGGAAATGCGCACATGCATTCCGGCCGTCACACCGGCAAGGAGGTAGGAATTGGCCATGTTGTTGGCAGAGTCACCCAGGTAGGCCATGCTCAAGCCGGCCAGTTCGCCTTTGTGCTCCTTGACGGCCAAGAGGTCGGCCAGGAGCTGGCAGGGGTGGTAGTCGTCGCACAGGGCATTGATGACGGGTACTTTGGAGTTTTCCGCCATTGCCACCAGGCCCGAGTGGGCACCTGTCCGCCACACGATGGTGGACACCATGCGCTCCAGGACCTTAGCCGTGTCCTCCACGGATTCCTTGTGGCCTATCTGGGCTTCACCCGGGTTGATGATCAGGGCATTGCCGCCCATGTCCGCGATGCCGGTGGCAAAGGAAACACGCGTGCGGGTGGAGGTCTTGTCAAAGATCACGGCCACGGTCTTACGGCCGTTGCCCTCGGCGGCGAAGGGCTGCACGCTGTACGGCGCTGCCTTCATCCTTGCGGCGAGTTCCAAAACCTCAGCTTGCTCGGAGGGGCTCAGGTCCGTGTCCTTGAGGAAGTGACGGGTTGTGGTGGAAGTAGTCACTGCGTGTCCTTAGCGGTGTTGGCTGTAGCCGTAGCGATCAGGGTGGGTAGAGCGTCCAGGAAACGGTCCGCTTGATCGATGGTCAGGATCAGCGGCGGCGCGAGGCGGATGGTCCTCGGGCCCGGGCTGTTAATGATGAAGCCGGCGTCCAAAGCTGCGGTCACCATGGCAGGTGCGATGTCGGCGTTCACATCGAAGCCAATCAACAAACCCTCGCCGCGGACTTCAGTAACGGCCTCGACGGCGGCCAGCCCCTCACGAAGGTGGTCGCCGACACTGAGCACGTTCTGCAGCACACCCTGGCTTTCGATTGCGTGCAGGGTGGCCAGAGCAGCCGCCGTGGCCACCGGGTTCCCACCGAAAGTGGTGCCGTGCTGCCCGGCGGTGAGCAGGGCCGACGTCGTACTTCCGAACGTGACCAAGGCACCCACCGGGAAACCGCCGCCGAGTCCCTTGGCGAGGGTCACGGCGTCGGGAACAATGCCGGCATCTTCGCTGGCCAACCATTTGCCGGTGCGGCCGATGCCGGTTTGTACCTCATCCAAGATCAGCAGGGCGCCGGCTGCTGTAGTCACCTCGCGGGCTGCCTGCAGGTATTCGGCGCTGAGCGGACGAACGCCGGCTTCGCCCTGGATGGGTTCCAGGAAGACGGCCGCTGTGGAATCATCTACGGCGGCACGCAGAGCTTCGATATCGCCGAACGGGATGTGGACCACGCCGCCGGGCAGCGGTTCAAAGGGTGCACGGTATGCCTCTTTGGCCGTGAGCGCCAGGGCACCCATGGTGCGACCGTGGAAGGCGCCCTCCAAAGCGATGATCTTGGTGCGCTTTCCATCGGAGTTATTCCGTCGGGCCAGCTTGAACGCTGCCTCGTTGGCCTCAGTGCCCGAGTTGGCAAAGAAAACTTTGGACCCCGCCGGAGCTTTGCTGAGGGCAAGGAGCTTTTCAGCCAAGGCAATCTGCGTGGGGCTCGTGAAGAAATTCGAGACGTGCCCGAGCGTGGCCAGTTGGCTGGAGATCACTGACGTGACGAAGGGGTGCGCGTGGCCCAAGGCGTTTACCGCGATACCACCAAGGAGGTCCAGGTATTCCTTGCCGTCGGCGTCCCACACGAGGCAACCTGCGCCGCGGACCAATACCCGCTGCGGGGTGCCAAAGACACCCATAAGCGACGACGAGTAGCGGGCAAGCCAGTCCGCCCCATTACTCACTCCAGTAATGACGGAAGCTTTGGCGTCCGATCCGGCGATGGACCCCCGGGTGTGGTCGGGCACCGCGATGGGCCCACTGCCGCCGGGGTCCCCGTCCGAGCTTGCGAGGATGGGGAGCGGCTGGGGACGGGCGGGGGGTCCATCGCCGGTCGGGCTGAGGCCAACAGTTTCGCTCATGCGTTCACTTCCTCGTCGGGTACTACTTGGGTGCCGATGCCCGCCGTCGTGAAGGTTTCCAGCAGCATCGAGTGCGGCAGGCGGCCGTCCACGATGTGCGCGCGTTCCACGCCTTCGTCGATGGCTTTCAGACACGCAGCCATCTTGGGGATCATCCCGGATTCAAGCTTCGGCAGCATCTCGCGGAGTTCCGATGCAGTCAGCGATGAGATCAGCGACGATTTATCCGGCCAGTTGGCGTAGAGGCCTTCGACGTCGGTCAGGATGACAAGCTTGGTGGCGCCCAAGGCGGACGCGACGGCTGCAGCTGCAGTGTCCGCATTGACGTTGAGGACCTGTCCCGTGGTGGGACCGGAACCGTTGCCGTCGTCGAGAATTTCCGGGGCGACCGTTGAGATCACCGGGATGCGCCCAGCGTCGAGGATGTCCTTGATTCCGGCGGGATCCACCCCCACCACTTCGCCCACCAGGCCGAGGTCCACCTCTTCGCCATCAATAACAGTGCCTGTGCGGACGGCGCGCAATAATCCGCCATCTTCTCCGGACATGCCCACGGCGTACGGACCGTGGGAGTTGATGAGGCCAACGAGCTCGCGCCCAACCTGGCCAGTGAGGACCATGCGGACCACATCCATGGCCTCAGGCGTGGTGACGCGCAGACCGCCCTTGAACTCGGATTCGATGCCCAAGCGACCCAGCATGGAGTTGATCTGGGGGCCACCGCCGTGGACCACCACAGGGTGGATGCCGACGTGGTGGAGGAACACAATGTCCTCGGCGAAGGCACGACGAAGGTCGTCGTTGACCATGGCGTTGCCGCCGTATTTGATCACCATGGTGGTACCGGCAAAACGCTGGATCCACGGAAGGGCCTCGATCAGCGTGCCCGCTTTGTCCTGGGCGTCGCTCATGGAGGTGGTTTCGCGGGTGTGCGCAGTCATAGTCATCCGCTCAGCTCGAGTATGCGCTGTTCTCGTGCACGTAATCGTGCGTGAGGTCGTTGGTCCAAATGGTGGCTTCGGCATCGCCGGCCCGCAGGTCGATTTCGACCAGCACTTCGCGGGGCTCCAGGTCCACCAGGTTCCGGTCATCGCCGATAGCGCCGTTGCGGCAAATCTGCACACCGTTCATTGCGACGTTGAGCTGGTCCGCCTCGAAGATGGCGTCAGTTGTTCCCACGGCCGAGAGCACTCGGCCCCAGTTAGGGTCCTTGCCGAAGATGGCTGCCTTGAAGAGGTTGGAGCGGGCAACACTGCGGCTGACTATTTCTGCGTCGCGTTCACTCGCGGCGTTGAATGTCCGGATAGCGATGTCGTGGCTGGCGCCCTCAGCATCTCCGATGAGCTTGCGTGCCAGTTCGGCGCAGACCTGGGTGACCGCTTCGCTCAACTGTTCGGCAGACGGCAAGGCCTCAGATGCCCCGGATGCCAACAGCACCACGGTGTCGTTGGTGGACATGCAGCCGTCGGAGTCCGCCCGGTCAAAGGTGACGCGACTGGCGTCCCGGAGGACGACGTCGAGCTCATCCGCAGGAACCTCGGCGTCGGTGGTAAGGACCACAAGCATCGTTGCCAGGCCCGGCGCCAACATGCCGGCACCCTTGGCGATGCCACCGACGGTGAACTGCTTGCCCTCAGCGTCGGTGCCCGTGAAAACCGCTTCCTTGGACACGCTGTCCGTGGTCATGATCGCTGTGGCCGCAGCGGAGCCGCCGTCTTCCGACAGTTCGCGGAAAGCGGACTCGACGCCGGGAAGGATCTTGTCCATGGGCAGCTGCTCGCCGATCAGGCCGGTTGAGCAGACCACGACGTCGGAAGCTGAGATTCCCAGCACATCCGCCACTTTCTCGGCCGTGGCGTGGGTGTTCTGGAAGCCCTGTGGACCGGTGCAGGCGTTGGCTCCACCGGAGTTCAGGACCACGGCATCCACTCGTCCGTCGCTGACCACTTGGCGTGACCAGTGCACCGGTGCAGCAGCCACGCGGTTGGAGGTGAAGACGGCGGCGGCGGACTTTTGTGGTCCGTCGTTGACTACAAGGGCCAGGTCGGGGTTGCCCGAGGCCTTAATGCCGGCTTTGATGCCTGCGGCGCGGAATCCCTTGGGGGCGGTAATGGTCACGGTGCAACTCCCTGGAGGTTCAGGCCGGCGGTTTCATCCAGGCCGAGGGCAATGTTCATGGACTGCACGGCTCCGCCGGCGGTTCCCTTGGTGAGGTTGTCGATAGCGCACGTCACGATCACGCGGCCCGCGTGGGCGTCGAAGGCCAACTGCATGACGGCGTGGTTGGAACCCTGGACCGACTTGGTGGTGGGCCACTGGCCCTCCGGAAGGAGGTGCACGAACGGTTCGTCGTCGTAGGTATCTGCCCAGGCTTGGCGAAGTTCGGCTGCAGTAACACCATGACCAACCTTGGCCGTTGCCGTAGTCAGGATGCCGCGGCTCATCGGAACCAACGTAGGCGTGAAGGAGACCGTCA
Organism: Paenarthrobacter sp.; assembly: GCA_031179305.1. Classification (GTDB taxonomy): domain Bacteria; phylum Actinomycetota; class Actinomycetes; order Actinomycetales; family Micrococcaceae; genus Arthrobacter. Next base: position 15,751 of record JAPSHX010000005.1, read on the forward strand.
CCGCCTCACCGGCCGCATTGGACAGCCCCTGTTCGATCTCAGGGGTGTGCCGGTGTCCGCCGCCGACGCCGTAAGGGCTCATGGAACCCATGACTTCAGAACCAATCAAATTGACTTTGGCAGCCTTGCCCGCGCCTGAGGTCCCGGAAGCAGAGACAATCACGACGTCGTCCGTCAGGAGGAGGTTGTTGGCGAACCCGGGCGTCAAGGCGAGCAGGGCCGACGTTGGGTAGCACCCGGGAACGGCGATGCGCGTGGCACCTTTGAGGGCTTCGCGCTGGCCGGGAAGCTCCGGGAGACCATAAGGCCAGGTGCCTGCGTGCGCGGAGCCGTAGAACTTTTCCCACGCCGCGGCGTCCTGCAAACGGTGGTCAGCACCGGCGTCGATGACTACAGTGCCTTCAGGCAGCTGCGCAGCGATTTCGGCTGAGGCACCGTGCGGCAGGGCCAGAAACACCACGTCATGGCCCGACAGGTTCTCCACCGTGGTGTCTTCCAGAATCCGACTGGCCAAACCGTGGAGATGAGGCTGCAACTCCCCTAGTCTGGAACCGGCGTTGCTGTGCGCGGTGATGGCACCGATGGTGACGTTTGGATGGCCAGCCAGCAAGCGCAGCACTTCTCCCCCGGCGTAGCCGCTGGCACCGGAGACGGCAACAGAAATAGTCATAACCCCACTGTACAGCAAGAATATTCATGCTGTCCGATATTTATGCATGCGGTTTGTGAGCAGTCTCATTATTTTGGAGATTAGCCGTATGCTTAGTGGAGGGTGATCCAGACCGTGCAGTCCGAACGTCGGCTGTAGCGTTGCCCGTTAGCGATACGGGGCACATTTATGTCACCCACGTCCACCGCTGAGCGCCCCAAAGCTCGCGCAATTCAACCAAATCCCGTCGTCCAGAGCTACTCAGAGCTCCTCAAGAGTGTTAAGGCAGCCGGACTCCTCGAACGCCGTAGCGGCTTCTACATTTGGGTCTTCGTGGCCTTGGTACTGCTCATGGCCGGCACCTGGCTCGGCTTCGCACTCATAGGCGATTCCTGGTACCAGCTCCTGATCGCCGCAGCCGTGGGCATCCTGTGCACGCAGCTTAGCTTCCTTGCCCATGAGGCAGGTCACAAGCAGATCTTCGCTTCGCGGCGCGCCAATGACTGGTCCGCCCGCCTCCTGGCCACCGGTGTGGCCGGCATCAGCTACTCCTGGTGGGAACAGAAACACGGCGCCCACCACAACCACCCCAACGTCATTTCCAAGGACCCGGACATCCGGAACAACGCCTTGGTCTTCTACGAAGACGCTGCAGCCGAACGTAAAGGCCGCCTGGCCTTCCTCACCAAGAAGCAGGGCTGGTTCTTCTTCCCGCTCCTGACGCTCCTCGGCTTGAGCCTGCAGTTCGACTCCCTTCGCTTTGTTTTCGGCAAGCAGAAAGTGCGTCACCGCTGGGTAGAGACACCTATCCTCGTAACGAGGCTTGCTGCCCTCCCGGTTCTGGCCTTTACGTTCCTGCCCATAGGAATGGCGTTCGCCTTCCTGGGCGTGCAGATCATGGTCTATGGCTTCTACATGGGCGCCTCCTTCGCCCCGAACCACAAGGGCATGCCAGTCCTCCCCAAGGACAGCCGCGTGGACTTCCTCAATCGTCAGATCCTGACCTCGCGCAACATCTCCGGTGGCATCTTCATGGACTTCCTTCTGGGCGGACTCAACCGGCAGGTGGAGCACCACTTGTTCCCGGACATGGCACGCCCACATTTGTACAAGGCCACCAAAATCGTGCGCGAGTTCTGCGGCAAACACTCCATCCCTTACACCGAAACCACGCTGATGCAGTCCTACGGCATCGTGGTCAGATACCTCAATGAAGTAGGCCTGGCAGCAGGCCGTGGCTTCGACTGTCCCGTCGCATCGACGCACGGACGCCGCTAAGCGTTCGACAACGGAGGCCCCAACCTCCCTAGGATGGAATCTGAAGCCGGGCACCGGAAGGACCGCCCCGGGGTAAGGAGCCACCATGACGCACGCCATCGTTGCAACGCAGTCCGGAGGACCTGAGGTCCTCGAGTACGCCTCCGTGGAGACACCGTCGCCTGGCCCCGGCCAGCTGTTGATCAAGGTCGCAGCTGCCGGGGTCAATTTCATTGAGACCTACCAACGCAGCGGCACCTACAAAGTGGACTACCCGTTCACTCCAGGAGCCGAAGCAGCCGGCACCGTGGAGGCCGTCGGAGCCGGGGTTGAGGAATTTTCCGTCGGCGACCGCATTGCCACGGCCGAGGGAAGCAGGACTTACGCGGAATACGCCCTGGTTGACGCGAGCAAGGCGCTTCCGGTTCCTGCCGGCGTGGATGACCACACCGCCGCAGCCCTGCCGCTGCAGGGAATCACCGCGCACTATCTGATGAATTCATCCTTCAGGGTGGAGCCCGGACACACCGTCCTCCTGCACGCAGGTGCCGGCGGCGTGGGCCTGCTGTTGACACAACTGCTCAAGGCCCGCGGCGCGCGCGTCATCACCACCGTCTCCTCTGCTGAGAAGGCCGACCTCTCCACGTTGGCGGGCGCCGATGAAGTGCTCCGCTATGAAGGTTTCGCTGACAAGGTCCGTGAACTCACCAACGGCGAGGGCGTCAACGTGGTGTACGACGGCGTAGGCAAGGACACGTTCGACGACTCCTTAAAAAGCCTGCGCATCCGGGGTGCCATGGTGCTCTTTGGTGCCGCCTCCGGCCCGGTACCACCGTTCGATCCCCAGCGTTTGAACGCCGCAGGTTCGCTAACGCTGACGAGGCCCACCATGGCGCACTTTGTTCAGAACGCCCAGGAACGCCGGTGGCGTTCAGCCGAGATTTTCGACGCCGCCGCCAACGGCACCCTTGCTGTCAGGGTGGGTGCAACGTACCCGCTCGCGGAGGCCGCCCAAGCCCATAGGGACCTCGAGGGCCGCCGTACAACCGGAAAAGTCCTGCTGGTTCCCTGACCCTTTTTGAACGCCACATGTGCAAAAAGCGAACAGTGGGGCAACACAGCCTGACGCGTAGGAAACGCCGGACACCTTTTGTTCATCTTTCTGCGGAAAGCTGACGAACGTGAGCACAGAACATCCCGCTGGGGCCGGTACGACGCCTGCCCTGATGACCTACCGTCCCCAGCTACCTGGAAGCGCTGCCGCCCCGGCCGAGCGTACTCTCGTTGACATCCTGGAAGAGACCGCTTCATCATTCCCCGAGGCGTCGGCTTTGGACGACGGGCACCAGTCCTTGAGTTACACCGAGCTACTCAGGGCCGTACGCGCGTTTGCCGCCCGGTTGAACAGTGCAGGGCTCGGCCGAGGGGACAAAATCGGCGTCCGGATCCCGTCCGGCACCAATGAGCTCTACATCGCCATACTGGGAATTCTCATGGCTGGGGCAGCCTATGTTCCCGTGGACGCGGACGACCCCGAAGAGCGGGCCCGTTTGGTATTCGGCGAAGCCAAGGTAGGGGCAGTCATTGCTGCTGGCCTGGACATCCAGCTATCCGGCCCGGCTAAGGAAGCTGTCTCAGCGTCAGCCGCGCCCGGATTGGACGACGACTCCTGGATCATCTTCACCTCCGGATCCACCGGGACCCCCAAAGGCGTTGCAGTGAAGCACCGTTCGTCAGCAGCGTTCGTCGACGCTGAAGCCCGGATCTTCCTCCAGGCTGAGCCCATCGGCCCCCAGGACCGGGTACTTGCCGGCCTTTCCGTAGCCTTCGATGCTTCCTGTGAGGAGATGTGGCTGGCCTGGCGGCACGGAGCCTGCCTGGTGCCCGCACCACGGGCCCTTGTTCGAACGGGCATGGACCTCGGTCCCTGGCTCATCAACCACGGCATTACCGTGGTTTCAACTGTGCCCACCCTTGCCGCGCTGTGGCCGGCCGAGGCATTGGAAAGTGTCCGCTTGCTCATCTTCGGCGGCGAAGCATGCCCACCTGAATTGGCCGAGCGCTTGGCAGTGGATGGTCGTGAAGTGTGGAACACCTACGGGCCCACTGAGGCCACCGTCGTTGCCTGCGCGGCTCCCTTGGGCGGACCCGGCCCCGTTCGGATCGGTTTGCCGCTGGACGGATGGGACCTCGCCGTCGTCGATTCCACCGGGGTTCCGGTCGCCGAAGGTGAGATCGGCGAGTTGATCATCGGCGGCGTAGGGCTGGCCCGCTACCTCGATCCTGCGAAGGACGCCGAGAAGTATGCCCCCATGACAACACTTGGATGGGAACGCGCGTACCGTTCAGGTGACCTGGTTCGATTCGAAACCGAGGGCCTGATCTTCATGGGTCGCGCCGATGAGCAGGTCAAACTGGGTGGACGCCGGATCGAACTGGGCGAAGTAGATGCGGCCCTTCAAGCCTTGCCCGGGATAGCTGGCGCGGCTGCGGCAGTACAGACGACGGCGGCCGGCAACCAAATCCTGGTAGGTTACCTGGCTCCCGTTGACGGTTACGAGCCGGACCTGGACAAGGCTCGCAAGCTGCTGGGAGAAAGCCTCCCGGCGGCCCTGATCCCCTTGCTGAGCACCGTCGGTTCCCTCCCCACCAAAACCAGCGGCAAAGTAGATCGCCATGCACTCCCCTGGCCTCTGGCAGGAGCCGGCGCCACCGAGGCCGACAACGCCCCGATGAATCTGCCCGATGACGCCCGGTGGGTGGTGGACCAGTGGGAGTCCGTGCTGGGCAGCCCCGTCAGTTCGCTCGACGCCGATTTCTTCGCCTATGGCGGCGGGTCCTTGGCGGCGGCCCAACTTGTTTCTGCCCTCCGCGTCCGTTACCCCACCATCACCGTCGCCGATATTTATGCGACGCCGCGCGTGGGGGCACTGATTGACACTGCACGGCTATCAATTCCCGACGGAGGTTCGCCGGGGCCCGCCGCTGAGCGCAGCGTCCGTCCTACCGCTTTGAAGTCACAAATCTTCCAGGTCCTCATGGGCGTCCCGCTGCACATTCTGGTGGGAATGCGGTGGCTGACCTACCTGATGGCTGCCAACAAACTCCTGGCAGACTTCGCCGGATTCGCGGCGGCACCCGTGGTCTCCTGGTGGTGGATCGCAGCGTCGTGGCTGGTCTTCGTCAGCCCCTTGGGTCGGATGGCGATCTCCGTTGTTGCGGCAAGGGTGCTGCTCGGCAGGATTGAACCCGGAACATACCCGCGGTCGGGCAAGACTCATTTGCGACTGTGGCTCGCGGAACAAATCCAGGATCTCTCAGGTGCCATCGGCCTTGCCAGCGCCCCGTTCGTCCCCTACTACGCGCGTGCCCTGGGTGCAAAGATCGGCAAGGACGTCCACCTGCACTCTTTGCCCCCTGTTACCGGCCTGTTGTCACTGGGCAGCGGAGCAAACATCGAGCCCGAAGTAGATCTATCGGGCTGGTGGGTGGATGGCGATTCAGTCCACATCGGACAAATCCATGTGGGGGCCGGTGCCGTCGTAGGCGCACGCAGCACCCTCATGCCCGGGGCGACTATCGGTGCAGGTGCCCACGTCGATGCTGGATCCGCTGTGCTGGGCAAAGTGAAAGCCGGGCACCTCGTGGCCGGCTCCCCCGCAGAACGCCGCGGCAAAGCCAAGCACGAATGGCCGGAAACGAGCAGCCGCCGGCCCGTCGTCGACCGTCTCTGGTTCTCCGCTTTTGCCAGCGCATCGGCTCTACTGGCGCTCATTCCCTACATCTCTGCGTTCGCTGGCGCACTGGTGGTCCTGAATTTCATCCAGGGCCATGATTCGCTGGAAACAGCGCTTCCACAGATCGCCCTGGCCGTTCCGCTTGCGGCCTTGGTGTGGTTCTTCGGCAATCTGGTGCTCATCCTGATCGTGGCGAGGCTTCTCGGTTTGGGCCTGAAAGAGGGCTATTACCGGGTGCGCAGCCGCATCGGATGGCAGGTCTGGGCCACCGAGCGCCTTCTGGACATGGCTCGAGACCTCCTCTTCCCCGTCTACGCGAGCCTCTTCACGCCGCTCTGGTTGCGACTCCTCGGAGCCAAGGTCGGCAAGAACGTGGAGGCCTCCACGGTGCTGCTGGTTCCAAAAATGACCACCATCGGCGACGGCGCCTTCCTGGCTGACGACACCATGGTGGCCTCGTACGAGCTCGGCGGTGGCTGGATGAAAATTGCTCCGGCCAAAATCGGGAAGCGCTCCTTCCTTGGCAATTCCGGAATGACGGCCGCAGGACGCAATGTGCCAAAGAACTCCCTTGTCGCCGTTCTTTCGGCCACACCTGCCAAGGCAAAATCCGGCACCTCATGGCTTGGCAGTCCGCCCGTCAGATTGCGCCGCACCACCGTCAATGCCGACCAAACCCGCACCTTCCGCCCGGCCCTCAAACTGAAGATTGCGAGGGCATTATGGGAACTGTGTCGCCTGATACCGGTCATTCTCACGGTGGCCATTGCCGTGAGCGTGATGCTTGTGCTGGACTGGATCGCACGCGGATGGGGCTACTGGATTGCTGCAGTCCTGGGGGGCCTGGTTATGTTGGCAGCAGGCGCTGTAGCGGCGCTTAGCTCCATTGTGGCCAAGTGGGTTCTGGTGGGGACCATCCGCTCTGGCGAACACCCGCTATGGAGCTCGTTCATTTGGCGCAACGAGGTTGTAGACACCTTCATTGAAATGGTCAGTGCGCCGTGGTTTGCCCGGTCGGCTGCCGGAACACCTGCCCTGGTGTGGTGGTTGCGCGGACTGGGAGCCAAGATCGGACGCGGAACGTGGTGCGAAAGCTACTGGCTCCCCGAAGCCGACCTCGTGACCCTGGGCGAGAACTCCACAGTCAACCGTGGCTGCGTGGTCCAGACGCACCTCTTCCACGACCGCGTCATGAGCTTGGACACCGTGACGCTCGGCAACGGTGCCACAATGGGTCCGCACGGCGTCATCCTCCCCGCGGCGAGCATCGGCGACGGCGGTACCGTTGGGCCGGCGTCGTTGGTCATGCGTGGCGAAACCGTCCCGGCCGGGACGTATTGGATGGGCAACCCGGTCAGCCCGTGGGTGGGTCCGTCTGCACAAGTGCCGCGCCTCAAGTAGATTGGACGGATCATGACCGCACCAATCACTAGCCCCCTGACCGAAGCCGACCCCTACGCCTTGAATCACGGCAGCAGCAGCTACCGCGTGGACAGGTACGAGTTGGACCTCGATGTCAGGCTGGGCAGCAACAAGCTGATGGGCAAGGCGGTCCTGCACTGCACGGCGTTGGAACCGGCCTCGCAGATTGTCCTTGACCTGGTGGGCCTGAGGGCAAGCAAGGCTCAGTTGGACGGCAAGAAGCTGCAGAAGTTCAGCCACAGGGCCGAACACCTCGTACTGACGCCGGCGTCCCCGCTCAAGGCGGGCCAGCAGTTTGACCTTGAGATCCGCTACGACGGTAATCCGAAGCCTCGCCGGGGCCTTTGGGGCGACGTCGGCTGGGAGGAATTGAACGACGGCGTATTGGTGGCCGGCCAGCCCAACGGTGCGGCGTCATGGTTCCCCTGCAATGACCATCCCCGCTACAAGTCGACGTTCCGCATCTCGGTGACCACTGACGACAATTACCGGCCAGTGTGCAACGGCAAGCTCGTCGCGCACTCCCGGAAGTCCAGCCGGGAAACGTGGGTCTACGAACAGACCGAGCCGATGGCTACCTATCTCGCCACCGTCCAGATCGGGCGCTACGTCAAGGTTCCCCTGCACCCGGACGATACCCAACACAGGGTCCCCCAGTTCGTGGCAGTCACATCCGAAATGGCAGTGGACGCCCTCCAAGGCCTGCGGCGGCAGCCGGACATGATGCGCACCTTCGAGGACTGCTTCGGCCCATACCCTTTCGCCGACTACACCTCGGTTGTCACTGAGGATGAGCTGGAAATTCCCCTTGAGGCCCAGACCGTCTCCATCTTTGGCCGTAACCACATGCGGGAAGCGTGGGAAGCACAGCGCCTGATCGCGCACGAGCTTTCCCACCAATGGTTTGGTAATTCGCTGACGGTGAGCAGCTGGAAGGACATCTGGCTGCATGAAGGCTTCGCTTGCTATGCCGAGTGGTTGTGGTCCGAGGAATCCCGCACCATGACGGTCGCTGCCCGGGCAACGGCCGCGTGGAAAAGGCTCGACGCCGGGCCGCAGGACCTGCTGGTGGGAGACCCCGGCCCTGAGCTGATGTTCGATGACCGCGTGTACAAGCGCGGGGCCTTGGCCGTTCACGCTGTGCGCATGGCAGCCGGCGATGAGGCGTTCTTCGGTTTCCTTCAGCACTGGACGGCCGCTAACCGTCACGGATCGGTTTCAACAGAGACGTTCGTTGAGGCTGCGGATTCGTTCATTCCCGGCTTCGATGCTGCGTCGATTCTCCGTCCATGGCTCTACGAGGCCGGGCTGCCGCCGCTGCCTTCCGCGCGTTAACCGAGGGCTAGAGCAGCAACCAATTCGTCCGGTAGTTTCGTGCGGGCGATGTCGCGTAGACCGGAGATCTCCAAGACATCCAGTTCCGCAGGGTTATGGCGCAGGCCTTCACCGGTCATCTTCAGCCAGGCTTCCTTGCGCGCCCAGAGACGGGCGCGCTGTCTGGTCTGCTCACTCTCCGGAACTGACGCCAGGAAACGCTTCTCGTTTGAGGTCAATGCGACGTCGTCGAAGCCGCCAAAGCCAACCCCGTCAACCGATTCAAGGTCCACACCCAGCCGGAGGCCATCCGCTGGATGCACGACGGCGGCCAGCAGCACCCGGCCCGACGCTCTGGAGGAGCTGAGCACCAGAGGTGCCGGAACGCCGTCGAGCAGGAACCCGGGGCGACCGTGGTCCTGGCGGGAGCCGCACTGCGGGCAGTGATAGTCAGGGACGAGTCGAGCAGGATCCACGTCGAGGAGCGAAGCGGCAAAGTTCAGCAAGACCAGCCGGCCGGCGATGAAATCTTCCCGGTCTGCGGGGTTGGTGAATTTGTCGGCACGATCCAGGGCTGGTTGGCCGAGGGCTTCGACGCGGATGTCCGGAACCAGCAAATCGTCGAGCTTCCGCAACTCGAGTATTGGGCTGTCCATCACGACTTCCAAGCCACGTGTCGTCTTCTAGAGCGGACCATACCCGGCATTTCCATACGGGTCCCGCCACGTAACCAGATCGTCCTCGACCGCCTTCCGAAAAATAGGGTTTTCTTGCACCCTTTGCCGAAAGGACTGCCGGGCACGGCTTATGACTGCCGAGGGTATGAGGATGCAGACCACCAGAAGAGCCACCAATAAGACGTAACAACCGGCGAGCGTGATTACTGTCGTCGCACCTCGGGCAACGGCCCCGGGCATCACCGTGGCCACGATCCCGCCCTGCACTGCGGCCATCAGCACCACTGTCCAAAGGGCGCTGCGAACAGAACCTGGTCCTCGGGAGATGAGGAGCCTGTTGGTGTCGGGCAGCGAAGCACGCACCCGATTCCACGAGAAAACGCCCGAGACCGTCAGAGCGGCTCCTAACGGAGCCAGAGTCAGAAAGACTGTGAGGTTGCCTGTAATTGCTGCGAAGAAGACACCCGCAACGACCATGAGGATGCCGCCGCTGATCGCGCTGCTCCATGCTGCGGCAAGGGTGCCTTGGGCGTCGGCCAATTGCCGTAACCGGGAAGGGGCTCCGGACGGGCTGATCCGGGCCAGCTCCGGGGAGAGCCAGTAATCCAGGGGATGCGCGGGCCCGGCGACCGGGAAGGGACGTGGACCAGGACTTGTCATTCAGGTTCTCTCGCAGGTGTTGCCGGCTTGCCTCAGGGAACACTTTAGGCGGTTTAACCCATCCGGGCTACTTCACCGAGCTGAGGCAATTCGAGGGTGCGGCAATAAGATAAAAATCCCCGGGACCAATAGGTCCCGGGGATTCCGATCAGTTGCGGTAAGGATCAGCGCTGGACTGCTCCGAAGCGCTCAGTCGCCACGGCCACAGCTGCTGCGCGTGCTTCGGAAGCCTCGTCAGCCGTCAGTGTGCGGTCGTCTGCACGGAAACGCAGGCCGAAAGCCAGCGATTTCTTGCCGTCCTCGATGCCGGGACCAACATAGACGTCGAACAGCGAGACATCCTCAAGAAGTACACCTGCTCCTTCGCGGAGTGCGGCCAGTACTTGGTCTGCCGGAACGTCCTGCGGGACAACCAGGGCAACGTCCTGTGTCGCCACGGGGTACCCGGAGATGTGCTTGGCCACGATCACATCAGCGGCCGCCTCAAACAATACTTCCACGTTGACCTCAACAGCTACGGACCGCGCAGGCATATCGTGCGCAGCGAGGAGCTTCGGGTGAAGTTCACCGGCGTAACCCACAACGTCGCCGTTGCGCAGCGCAAGCTGAGCCGCGCGTCCCGGGTGGAACGCCTGGTGGCTACCCTGACTAACAACCAGTTCCACACCCAAGACATCCGCCATGAGACGTGCTACATCCAGAGCATCGGCCCAATCCCATGCACGCGGGGTGTGCGTGGCCGCGGCGGGAGAATCGTGGCCGGTCATAACAGCGGCGATGTGCAACGGTTGGTGCGGGACGCCGTCGTACAGCGCGTCCAGCACCTCGTCGGCCGGCTTGACGCCCAGGGGCGGAATGGAATCCGTGCCCAGTTTCTCGCCGGGAAGGAAGACCGAACCGACTTCGTACAGAGCCAGATCGCGGAAGCCGCGCGAGTGATTGCGGCGGGCAACCTCGATCAGTCCAGGAAGGATGGACGTACGGAGGAATCCGTGCTCCTCACTGATGGGGTTCGCCAGCTTCAGAGCCGGCCGAGCGCCACCTTCAGCGGGAACACCGAACGTGTCATTGGCGGCTTTGGAGACGAACGGGTAGGACAACACTTCAGTGAGCCCCGCATCCGCCAGCGCCTGGACAACCCGGCGCTTCTGCTGCTGGCTTCGGCTGAGCCCACGGCCCGGAGGCGCAACCGGAAGAGTGGCAGGGATGTTGTCATAGCCAACCAGCCGGGCGATTTCCTCGGACAGGTCTTCCTTGGTTTCGAGGTCGTTGCGCCAGCTCGGAGCAGTAACCCGGTAACCGGTGGACGTCTTCTCCACCACGGCGCCAAGGTCCTCAAGCGAAGTGGTGATCTGCTCGTCCGTGAAGTCAATGCCGATTCGGGCGGAAGCGAACTCAGCAGGCAAGTCGATAGTCACGGCGTCAGGTGCGGTTCCGACGTCGGTCCCTGCCTCGTCCGCCGTGCCACCGGCGAGCTCGACCAACAGATCCACTACGCGCTGGGCAGCAACGTGGGCCACATGCCAGTCCACGCCCCGCTCGAAGCGCTTCGAGGCTTCGGAGGGCAGCTTATGGCGGCGACGGGAACGCGCGATGGAGACCTCATCGAAGTGCGCCGCTTCCACCAGGATGTTCGTGGTGGAGTCGGAAACCTCGGTGTGGGCACCGCCCATTACACCGGCAATGCCGATGGCACCGGAGTCATCGGTGATCAGCAGGTCCTCGACGTCGAGCGTGCGCTCCTTCTCATCCAGGGTGGTGATCTTCTCCCCCGCCACTGCGCGACGCACCACGATGTCGCCCGCGAGCTTGTCGAGGTCGTAGCAGTGGTTTGGCTGTCCGAGCTCAAGCATGACGTAGTTGGAGATATCAACCGGCAACGAGATGGACCGAACGCCGGCCAAGCGAAGTCGCGCGGACATCCATGGCGGGGTGGGACGGGAAGCGTCAACGCCACGAACCGTGCGGGCCACGAAACGGTCGCAGCCAGCCTTACCGTAAATGGGAGCGTCGTCGTTCAGCTTGACGCCGTAGCCGCCCTGCAGGGTGGCCGGAGCCACCACCTTGGATGCCGGGTCCACGAAGGTGGTTCCGGTGGCGTGGGCGTACTCGCGGGCCACACCACGGATGGAGAAGGCATAACCGCGGTCCGGTGTGACGTTGATTTCCGCTGCTTGGTCGTAGAGACCCAGCAACTCCATCGCGTCGGTGCCGATTTCCGGGTCCAGTCCAATACGCGACAGGACAAGGATGCCGTCGTGGTCATCGCCGATGCCGAGTTCACGGACGGACGCTATCATGCCCGCAGACAGGTGTCCGTAGGTCTTCCGTGCGGAGATCTGGAAGTTTCCAGGCAGCACGGCACCGGGCAGCGTGACAACTACTTTGTCGCCCTCAACAAAGTTGTGGGCACCGCAAATGATGCCCTGCACGCCGGAAGGATCAATGCCCTTTCCGGTGAGGGTCTGCTCCTGTCCCTCGGGAACAACTCGGACCTGGCACCAGTTGATGGTCTTCCCATTCGTCTGCGGTTCCTTGACCAGGCTCAACACCTGGCCAACCACAACGGGACCCGTCAACTCATCCGTGGGACGGTGGACTGCTTCTTCTTCAAAGCCAACCTTGACCAGGTCAGCCATGACGTCTTCGGCCGTTGCATCGGCCGGAACCTGCGCGAATTCGCGCAGCCAGGAAAGTGGGATACGCACTGTTAGATCTCCATCCCGAAGTGCTCGCTGAAACGTACGTCGCCTTCGATCATGTCGCGCATGTCGCCAACCTCGTTGCGGAACATGAGCGTGCGCTCAATGCCCATGCCGAAGGCAAAACCTGAATAGATGTCCGGATCGATACCGGCTGCCCGCAAAACGTTGGGGTTGACCATGCCGCAGCCGCCCCATTCAATCCAGCGGGGACCACCCTTGGCACCCGGGTGCCAGATGTCCAGTTCGGCGGAAGGCTCCGTGAACGGGAAGTAGTTGGGGCGCAGGCGAATGGAAGCTTCGTCGCCGAACATCTGGCGGGCGAAGTGCTCCAACGTGCCACGAAGGTCCGCCATACTCAGGTTCTTGTCGATCGCCAGTCCCTCGAACTGGTGGAAGACAGGAGTGTGCGTAGCGTCCAGTTCATCCGTGCGGAAGACCTTGCCGGGGCACAGCACATAGATGGGCACTTCGCGTTCAAGCATGGAACGGACTTGCACCGGGGACGTGTGCGTGCGCATGAGCAGGTGCGCTTCCGGGGGCTCCACAAAGAACGTGTCCTGCATTTCGCGTGCCGGGTGATCCGGCTTGAAGTTAAGGGCATCGAAATTGAACCACTCGGACTCCACCTCCGGGCCTTCGGCGATTTCCCAGCCCATGCCAACAAAGATGTCCGAGACGCGGTCCTGCAACGTGGACAGCGGGTGGCGGGCACCGGCGCGACGACGACGCGGAGCGGACGTAACATCAACGGTTTCTTCGACCAGGATGCGGGCGTCATTCTCGGCCTCGAGAACTTCGGTCCGGGCTGCGAGCGCCTTGTTGACCCGGCCACGGGAGGAACCCATGAGCTTGCCTGCGGCAGCCTTGTGCTCCTTGGCCAAGCCACCGATTACACGGTTAGCCAGGCTCAGAGGCGACTTCTCACCGGTGTGGGTGAGGCGCACAGCCTTGAGTTCTTCGAGGGAGGACGCAGCCGAAATGGCGGCAATGGCGTCCTCGACGGCAGCGGTGATGGCGGCTTCATCCAGCGGATTCGGGATGGCAGCGCCTGGCAAAGTGTCAGTCATCTACTGTTCTTAGCTACGAGTAGGGAGCGGCCCGGCAAGGCGGACCTGCAAAACGAAAAGGGTAGTGCTCGCCGCGGACGGCAGGCACTACCCTTCAGTCTAGTTGAACCTCACAGGCGCTCGTCGCGCGCTTGCCCCGGTTGCTGAACCGGGGGCTGCGGCGAGTAGGGCGGCTGCTGCTGCGCGTGTGGTTGCTGCGGGTCGTAGGCCGGCTGTTGCGGAGCGTAACCCGCCTGCCCTGTCTGGGGCGCGAAACCCGGCTGCCCGTATGGGGTCGCAGCTGCGAACGCCGGCGCTTGCCGGGCTGCCTTCTTGCGCAGCAGCACAAACAGCAGAATCAGGGCGGCGGCAACGACGAGGACTGTGACGAGTATCCAGATGATCCACATCGGAATTCCCGCGTTGGCCTCGGCCTTGGCCTGGACTACCGACTCGTTGACAGAAAGCATGTCGAAGGTGGCCGAATTGCCGTCGACAGTTGCGCCCTTGGCTTCCACCACCTTTCCCGGGAAGGTGAACTTTACGGAGGCTTCGTCGAACATCGACTTCGCCATGGCCGACGACGATGCGTCACCGTTTTCAGCACCGGTCACTCCACCCATGGAGATGACGTAGAAGTCCCCTTCTTTCTTCAGTTCGAAGGGGCTCTCGGAGCTGGACGATTCAGCGAGCTTTGCAGGGTCCAGGTTGGCGGCTGTAATCCGCTTGCCTTTGTACTTCTCGTCCTCGTAGTCCACCACGGTCGCACCATCGGGGATGTCCATCTGCCGACTTCCGCTACCGTTCGACTCCATGAATTCGTCGAAAGACTTCTCGCCCAGCACGGATTTTTGGATGGCGTAGACAACCTCGTAGTCCACGCTCTTTTCATTGTTGACCGTCACGGACATGTTGAGCTTGACGGAACCCGTCAATGCCAGCATGAGTGCGATCAGTAAACCGACGCCGCCCAAGGCCCGTTTCGCCTTCATTTCCCTCGTCCCCCAATTTTCTTGTTTTGACACGTGCGGGTGCTCGAACAGCGTATCGCTGCCAACGCCGCGGCAGGCACTACGGCGCTAGCATGGCATCATGACTCCGGCGCAACGCTTACGGCAGATCGCAAACGTCCTGAACCTGTCCACCCCGCTGGGGCTGGCGGTAGCAGCCGTGTCCCGTTCCACCGTGTCCCATGGCCCGCGGGGGCTTCTGATCGCTGCCGGGTACAACTGGAAGCTCCCCCACGCAGGTGCGTTTACGGTGGGGAACGTAGTCCTGTACCGGGCGCCGCATGGTGTGGCCGGAACCAACACGGTGCTCTTGGGGCATGAGGAGCGGCACAGCACTCAGTACGCGTACTGCCTGGGGCTTCCTTTCCTTGCCCTCTACAGCGTCGCTGCCGGCTGGTCCATGCTTCGCAGCGGGAACCCGGCTTCGCGTAACTTCTTCGAACGGCAGGCCGGCCTCGTGGCCGGCGGCTACATGGACAACCACCACCGCCGGCAGGACGGCCCTGCAGGCAAGGGAATCGAGGCCTGAGCATGAACCGAACCATTACCGTTACCGGGACCGCGAGCGCAAAGGCCGTCCCCGATCTGGTGACATTGACGCTTGGCGTGGAGACGCGTCGGGACACTGCCGCGAAGGCCTATGACGACGCCGGCAAAGCGGCTGGCGCTGTCGCAGCCAGTCTGCGTTCAGCAGGTGTTTCGAACGTAGACCTTCGAACCAGCGGATTGAACCTTCGTGCCGATCTGGTCTGGGTGGAAGGACAAGGGCAGAAGGTGACTGCGTACGTGGCGTCCACGAACCTGCAGGTGGGCATCCGTTCCCAGGCGGATGCTCCGGCTGCTATTGCCGCCGCAGTTGCGGCCGGTGGAGATGACATCCGGATCAACGGAATCGAACAAGGCTTTGCGGATGCCTCCTCGGTCGCAGCCCAGGCACAGGAGGCCGCGTGGCAGGATGCCTTGGCCCGAGCCGAACAGTACGCGTCACTGGCTTCCGCGCGGCTTGGCCAGGTGGTGTCCATGTCCCAGGAGCCTCTGCATGGCGGACCCATTCCTTTGGGCGGAATGGTGCGGGCTTCCTTCAGTGCAGAAGCCATGCCCGTGGAAGCCGGAGAGTCATCAGTCTCAGCCAGTATCAAGGTGGAATGGGAACTGGTTTAGCGGATGCCTCCGGCCGACATTTTCACGTCTGCCGGTGTGTGCAGCGCCGTCCGGGCAATGACGGCAAGACCCTCAGCCATCGATTCCAAAGGCATGGACGGAGTTGGGCTGCCTTCCGGCAACTGTTCCGGCGAATAGGGAACATGGACGAATCCGCCACGTGTACCCGGCTTGGATGCGAGGCCATGCATCAAAGCATAAAAAACGTGGTTGCACACGTAGGTGCCCGCGGACTGCGAGACCTCTCCCTTGATTCCCGCGATTTGGAGGGCTCTGAGCGCGGCTTTAATGGGCAAGCTTGAGAAGTAGGCTGCAGGCCCGCCCGGGATGACTTCCTCATCGATGGGCCGCTGGCCTTTGTTGTCCGGTATTCGGGCGTCATCGCAATTGATGGCGACGCGTTCCAAGGAGATCCGTCCACGGCCTCCCGCCAGGCCGGCACAGAGAACTACGTCCGGGTTCAGGCTGGCTATGGCGTCGGTGAGGACGGTCCCCGACTCACCAAAGACGCACGGCAGTTGCACGGCTTCAACGGCGATGCCTTCTGCGCCGAGCAACTCTGCCGCCCGCCGCGCTGCAAGCCACGAAGGATTCGCATCGTCCTCGCCAAAGGGTTCGAATCCAGTCAGCAGAATCATGGCCCAACCTTAGCAATGCTCCCGCCCCGGCTATCCCGGGCTTGCCTTCCGCGGCCTTGACATTCGTTCGAACATACATTCGAATGGAGTCCATGAGATGGGACGCACAAGCACTTTCACCTACACGTGGACCGGCGTCAGAAACCAGTGGTGTCGAGGCTCCGGGCCCTGCCCCGGCCTCGGATGCCTTGCTGCCACTGGCCGGGCTTGTGCGTTCCATCTCGACACCCGAATTCTCCGGAGTCACCTTCCATGAGGTCACCGCAAAGTCAGTGCTCAACAAGGTGCCTTCCGGTTCGAACATGCCCTTTGAGTGGACGGTGAACCCGTATCGCGGATGCAGCCATGCCTGCGTGTACTGTTTCGCCCGTAAGAGCCACACATATTTGGAGTTCGACGCCGGGCGGGACTTCGATTCGCAAGTGGTGGTCAAGATCAATGCCGCCGAAGTTCTCCGAAGGGAACTGGCCAAGCCTTCTTGGGAACGGCCCCAAGTCGCCCTCGGTACCAACACGGATCCCTATCAACGCGCAGAGGGCCGCTATATGCTCATGCCCGGAATCATCCGGGCCCTCGCAGATTCCGGCACGCCTTTCTCCATCTTGACCAAGGGCACGCTGCTGGCCAGGGACATTCCCCTGCTCAAGCACGCCGCCACCCAGGTCCCCGTGGACCTTGGCATCTCGCTGGCAATGACCAATCAGGACCTCGCGGAACTCATAGAGCCTGGCACCCCTTCACCCAAGGCCCGCCTCAAGCTCATAGCCCGACTCCGCGACGCCGGACTGGGGTGCGGCGTCATGGCCATGCCCATCCTGCCGTGGTTAACGGATTCGGACGAGGCCCTCGATTCCCTGTTCGCGGAACTGACCAAGGCGGGCGCCACAGGAGTCACCGCCGGCGCCCTGTATCTTAAGCCCGGAACCCGTGAGTGGTACATGAAATGGCTGGCAACCGAACACCCGGAGTTGGTGGGCAAGTACCGGCGGCTCTATGGACAAGGCTCCTATGCTTCCAAGGAGTACCGTGCCTGGCTCACCGGCAGGATCACCTACTTCAAGGCGAAGTATGGCTTCACCGGAACATCCGGATTCAGCCACCGGAATGCTCGCACTGTCACTGGGTCGGCGGCCGCCACCGTGGACGCCTCCGTTCCCCTTCCTGGACAACAGACGCTTTTCTAGGTTGAATGCCACCGGCTACGGTAAGCGGTCATCTCTTCCCTCCAAGCGCCCGGTTCTCAGGCGGGAGCGCCTACCCGGCTAATCAACGCCCGGACTATCGGAAGGTCTGCCGGAATCCACGGAAGGCTGAGAGCTTCGTCACGGTCCGCCAATGACACCCAACGCAATTCGTCGTGATCCTCCAGCGGCCGCGGCTCTCCCGACGTCAGTTCGGCGAACCACACACGCATGGAGGCGCGGTCATTGAGCATCCATCCTGCGATGGCGCCCGAGTCCAGCTCCGGCCCGAGCTGCACTTCAATGCCCAGTTCTTCCCGGAGTTCACGGTGCAGGGCAGCCTCCGCGGTCTCACCGGCTTCCACCTTGCCGCCCGGAAATTCCCACATGCCCGCAAATTGGGGCGGCGCAGTACGCCGTGCAACGAGAAGGCGGGTGGGGGCTTCCAAGGAGTCGACGACGGCGGCGCCCACGACGTTAATCAGTACAGTCACCGAAACAGTCTATGGGGGCCGATGAATGGGCATCGTCACATAGCTGCGACAAGTCGCGGGGCCCCGGACTAAACTTATTATCGGATTTTCTCCAGGTTCCCCCAGCCCACAAGGCGCCCTCAAGAAGCAGGCTTATGACTACCACCGTGTCCACACCCGCCACCGCCAAAGCAGCAAGGAAACACCTTGGCTTGGCCATCCTGGCCTTGGCCATGGGCGGGTTCGCCATCGGTACCACCGAATTCGCCATGATGGGCCTGCTGAAGGAAATCGAGGAGGGGCTGGGCATCAGCACCCCCGAGGCAGGCAACCTCATCTCGGCGTACGCCTTGGGCGTCGTTATCGGTGCTCCCCTCTTCGCTGCGTTCGGGGCAAAGCTTCCCAGAAAGCATCTTGCCCTGGGACTCATGCTGTTCCTGTCGTTGGCGAACCTGACGTCCTTCATCGCACCGGATTACGGATTAATGCTCCTCTCCCGTTTTGCTTCCGGACTTCCCCACGGAGCCTTCTTCGGAGTGGCAGCCGTCATCGCAGCAGGACTCGTCGCCCCTACCAAACGGGGCTGGGCAATCTCCATGGTGATGGCAGGGCTCACGGTCTCCAACGTCATCGGGGTTCCTTTGGCCACGTGGGTTGGGCAGACCTTCGGGTGGCGGCTCCTCTTCGTCATTGTGGGCGCCATCGGATTGCTTACCGTCACCATGGTGTGGAAGTTCGTCCCCTTCGAAGCAGCCCACCCCGAGGCCAGCATCCGACGCGAACTTGGAGCCCTCAAACGGCTCCAGGTTTGGCTGGCGCTCCTGATCGGCATCATCGGGTTTGGCGGCTTCTTTGCCGTTTACACCTACATTGCACACACCATGACCTCTGTGGCCGGCATACCGGAGAACCTGATCCCCGCCGTTGTTGCCCTCTACGGACTTGGCATGGTGGTGGGCAACATCTTAGGTGGACGCCTGGCCGACAAGTCCGTGATGGGGACCATCTACTGGGTAATGCCGGGAATCGCCGTGGCCCTGGTGGTCTACGCCATTGCTGCGCACTGGGCGTGGGCTGCCTTCATCATGGCGTTCGTGGTGGGCGGTGTGGGCTCCATGCTCACTCCCGCGTTGCAAACCCGCCTCCTGGACGCCGCACCGGGCGCTGCGTCGCTGGCATCCTCACTGAACCACTCCGCCCTGAACATCGCCAACGCGCTGGGCGCCTTCCTGGGCGGCACTGTTATTGCCTGGGGTTGGGGATACGTGGCTCCCGCACTGGTTGGCGCGGTCCTTGCCGTCCTGGGCCTCGGAGTGGCTCTGGTCAGTGGTCTGCTGGAGCGAAAAAAGCCGCTGTCTTTCTGATCCCGACTAAAGAGCGCGGGATAGCCGGAAGACCGCCTTCGACGCTCTATGTCGTGTCTACACATTCTCCAGTCGGGCGCCCTGCTGGGAACGCGCGCTGGCGTAAAGACATACCGTGGCGGCAGTACCCAGGTTCAGGCTTTCGGCTGCCCCATACACCGGAACCGCCACCCGATGGTCAGCCAGCGCAAGCTCCGACTCCGACAAACCCTGTGCTTCGTTGCCGAACAGCCAAGCCGTAGGTGACTCAAGCGCGTAGTCAGATGCTACAGATTCATTCCCAAGTCTCCGCGCCGCATTCTCGTCTTGCAGTTTGTCCAAGTTGACGGTTCCATATCCGTCCGCAGCCAAGACGCCGATACCGCGATCGCGGCAGCGTGCCACCAACTCCTCAACATCGGCACCCAGCACAACCGGCAAATGGAAAAGCGAGCCAGCCGTCGAACGGACAGCCTTGGGGTTGTAGATGTCCACGCTCGAACCAGTAAGGACAACCGCGTCGGCGCCGGCAGCATCGGCAGCACGGAGAACAGTCCCGGCGTTGCCGGGATCGCGCACCTGGCACATGACAGCGATCAGGCGTGGACCGGCGTCGAGCACTGACTCAAGGCTGACATCAACAAAACTACATACGGCCACGATCCCCTGCGGATTGACGGTGTCCGCCATGGCGGAAAGGACGTCGTCATTTGCAAGCCGGAGCTGCGTTTCCCGCGCCAGGTCGGCAAGCTCAGGGAGGCGCTCCAGACACGCTTCGCTGGCAAAAACTTCATGCACGACGGCGGGACCTCCGGCCGCGGTGCGCTCACGGTGCAGGATCAAAGCCTCACGCACCGCCTGCGGACCCTCAGCCAGGAAACGTCCGCGTTTTAAACGCGCCGGGCGCCCGGCAAGCTTGGCGACGTCCCTCACCCGATCAGCTCGGGGGTTGGTCATCGGAAAGTCTTGCGGGCGCCCGGTTTCGTTCATATAAAGAACTTTAGTGGCAGTTGCGACTAGTTCTTGATCTGCTGGCGGGCTTCGCCACCTGCAGGCTCAAAGCCGGCAGCCTTTGCAGCCTCAACGGTGGAGAACCAGTACTCAGCGGCAGTGGTGTTGTACCAGGTGGAACCCGGAACGTGGTACTTCTTGGACTCGGCGTTGCCCTTGATGGCGTAGCCTTCCGGGGCCTCGTCGCCGTCAGCAGCAACTGCGCCGTCGATGGCCGGCTTCTCGGAAACGACAGCCTTGACCGCCGTTGCGGTGGCAGCAGCCGGAGCAACCTTGGCAGCCTTGGGAGCAGCAGCAGCAGCGGCCGGCGCGGAGGTGTCAGCCGGAAGTGCAGCCTTGGCAATGTTCACCAGGGCCGCGAAAGCGTTGGCGTCAGAGACAGCCAGCTCGGCCAGCATGCGGCGGTCAACCTCAACCTCAGCGGCCTTCAGGCCCTGGATCAAGCGGTTGTAGGTGAGGCCATTGGCGCGGGATGCAGCATTGATGCGCTGGATCCAGAGGCGACGGAAGTCACCCTTCTTCTTGCGGCGGTCGCCGTAGCTGTACACAA
Organism: Paenarthrobacter sp.; assembly: GCA_031179305.1. Lineage (GTDB taxonomy): Bacteria > Actinomycetota > Actinomycetes > Actinomycetales > Micrococcaceae > Arthrobacter. The sequence continues at coordinate 36,585 of JAPSHX010000005.1, forward strand.
ACGAGTGCAGCAGCTGCTCTTTGGCCTTACGGTACAGGCGCGAACGCTGTCCGCGGTAACCCTTTGCGCGTTCGAGGACAACCCGGCGCTTCTTGTGGGCGTTTACCGCCCGCTTCACACGTGCCACGTGCGTACTCCTTCAGAAATCTTTATCCCAAGCTGCTACTGCCGGTAACCCGGCCGGCCTGAGAAGGCTTTTGGTGTAGTCGGTCCCTGCCGGATGGCAGTAACCAAAGAACTTGGAACTTAGACGCCGAGCATCTTCTTGATGACCTTGGCATCGCCCTTGAAGACGAGCTTGTCACCGGCGAGGCGACGGGTCAGCCTGGAGGACTTGTGCTCCAGGTAGTGACGACGGTTAGCCTGCTGACGCTTCAGCTTGCCGGTACCGGTCAGCTTGAAGCGCTTCTTAGCACCGCTGTGGGTCTTCATCTTCGGCATGGGAACCGATCTCCTTACGTATCCACGGACGAGTCCGCGATTCTTTCGCGCAGCCGGCCTACAAGGGCCGGCGTGCTGGTTGCTTGCCGATGGAGGCGGGGCCTCCGCGGCGTAGAACTAGTTGGTCTTACGTGATGCAGGCTTCGGTGCAGCTTTGGGGGCTGCGGGCCGAGCTGCTGGCTTGGGAGCTGCCGGCTTGGCGACGGGCTTCGGAGCCGAAGGAACTGCAGGCTTCGGGGCAGCTGCCGGAACAGCTGGCTTTGGGGCCGCTTCTGCCGGTGCTGCCTTGGCGGCCGGTGCAGCCTTCACGGGTGCAGGCGCCGCCTTGGCCGGAGCTGCCTTGGCTGCAGGAGCCTCGACCACGGGTGCTTTTTCAACAACCGGAGCGGGAGCTTCTTCAACAACAGGAGCTTCCTCAACAGCGGGAGCTTCCTCAGCAACCGGAACTTCCTCAACAGCGGGAGTTTCCTCAGCAACCGTTGCCTGGGCCTCGGGTGCTTCGACAGCTTCCTGCTTGGTTTCCTCCTCGGTGACCTTGAAGCCCTCGGGAAGAAGGTCGGCGAGGCTCTGCGTCAGCGGAGCCTGCTCGCCCGTGGTGTCTACTCGCCCCGATGCCTTGGCCTCATTCTGCGCCTTGGCTTCAGCGCGCTGCGTAGCGCGACGGGCTTCGGCCTTGGCTTCAGCTTTGTTCTTCAGCGGTCCGATCACCATGACCATGTTGCGGCCATCGATACGCGGGCTGGACTCGATGATGCCAACCTCGGCAACGTCTTCGGCGAAACGCTGCAGCAGGCGGATGCCCATCTCGGGACGCTGCTGCTCACGGCCGCGGAACTGGATCATGGCCTTGACTTTGTCGCCGGCGCCCAGGAACCGAAGTGCGTGTCCGCGCTTGGTTTCGTAATCGTGCTTGTCGATTTTAAGGCGAAAGCGAATTTCCTTCAGAACCGTGTTGGTTTGGTTCTTGCGGGCCTCGCGGGCCTTGACGGCGGCTTCGTACTTGTACTTGCCGAAGTCCATCAACTTGCAAACAGGAGGCTTAGCCTGCGGGGCAACTTCAACGAGATCGAGATCGGATTCGGCAGCAAGACGCAGGGCGTCCTCGATGCGGACAATTCCTACCTGTTCGCCGGCAGGACCGACCAACCGCACCTCGGGGACGCGGATACGCTCATTGATTCTTGGCTCGCTAATGTTAAAGCTCCTGTGGTTGTGGTGATGTCACCGGCAAATAGAGAAGGCCCCCAATTGCTGGTGCAATCGAAGGCCTCGAAGATCGGCTGCACTCCCTCATGGGAAGTACGCACCCCCGGAGGCAACGCCTCCAACAGTGTCCGACCAGGTACCCGGCAACCTCTTGTCCCGAAAAGGGATCCTGTCCCCAAGGGGAACGGCTGACGCGGGTGGGAGAGAACTCCGCTTGCAAACTGAAAGTCAATTCTACAGAAACAACCCGCCAAGCGCACATTGCGGAGGGCGGGAGCAAGAACTGCAGATGTTGACTGTGAATAACGACTTCCAGTCGGTCTGTGACAAGCTTACCAGTATGAGCACTGAAGACAGCAATTCCCGTAACGCCTATGGCGAAGACGCCTCCCCCGCCGTGGACGCCGGGGTGTCCCAGCAGATCCGCGACATCGCAGAAGTTCCCGCCGTTGAAGTTATAACTACCGGCGCCGTTCACCTCATGAGTGCGGCAGCCGTCAAAGTCGGCCTGGCTGATGACCCCAATGCCGAGGACCTCAAGGACTTGGACGAAGCCCGCAAGCTCATCACGGCCCTCGCCGGCCTGGTCTCAGCAGCCGCCCCGGAAATCGGTTCACAGCACGCCGGCCCATTGCGCGACGGCTTGCGTTCCCTGCAACTGGCATTCCGCGAAGCTTCCCTCATTCCTGACGCCCCGGGCAAGGGCCCGGGCGAAAAGTTCACCGGACCGGTGAACTAGCCCCAACTTCCGCAATAATCGACGACGGCGGGTCGACCACATGTGGTCGGCCCGCCGTCGTCGATTGTGTAGTTTCAGGTTTTTAGGTTTTCACACGCGGGCTGCCCGGCGACGCAAGGACGTAAGGACGAGTCCAATAGCGCAGAGAGCGACGCCGGCGACCCCGACGGCGGCAAAGCCACCCGACGGACCCACGGTGTCGATGAAAACCCCGGCCAGAGGCGCGCCCAATGCAACGCCTGCGGTCAGTGCCGAGCCGTACCAGCCCATCGCTTCACCCCGGCGCTCCTCGTCCACAAGGTCAGCCACCTTTTCGGACGACGCCGACAAAACCGGGGCGCACAACAGGCCAGGCAGGAGCGAGAGGAACGCGAGGGTCCAGGTGTCTTGGGCAAAGCCCATCGGAATGGTGAGGGCGGCCATGCCCAGCAGGAGGAGCATAGGCGAAATGGTCCGCTTCATTGACCCGTAAATGAGTCCACCGACCACGGACGCTGCGCACCAGAAGAAGAACACGATGCCAATTTCATTCTCGTGTCCGCCCCTTTCCAACAGCCCGACGATGCTGACATCGGAACCACTGAGCACCATGCCCGATCCCGCGGCTACTGCGAAGAGTGCAGCAACGGAAACCGAAAACCAGGTGAAGTTCCTGGCGACGCGGCTCCGGAGGGCTGCTGTGCGCGAGGTTGCCGAGGCCATTTCCGAGGCCGCCTCCTGGACGTGGGCAGGCGCTGACGCCACCATGGCAGCCTCCGCAGCAGCGAGATCAGCCGCCGCCCTGTCCGCGGTCTCCTGCGGTGTACAGACCACTTCGCTCCGAGTGGGCGGATTGAACCACATAAGGAACAGCCCGGCCACGGATACCGAAATGCCCACTGCCGTCAGTCCGATCGCCGAGAAGCCGCTGGTGGCAACAATGGCGCCGACAGCCGGGCCGATCATGAAAACCAGCTCGGTGGCGATGGAATCGAGGGCAAAGGCCGATCGCCGCTGCTCGCCATCCACCATGACGCCCAGCGACTGGCGGACAACACTGAAGATTGGCAGCGTGAAAAGACCGCCGACAAACACCAATGGCAGCAGCCACTCATACGAAACGTGCGGGACTATCGACCAGATCACCGTTTCGGACACAACCGAAGGGATCAGGGCCTTCCTCAGTCCCACCATGTCCACCCGGCGACCACGCCAGGGTGCACCTAGCGCAATGCCGATGGTCATGACGGCCGCTGCTGCACCGGCCGCGGCGTAGCCCTGGCCCAGGGTCAGCACGATGTGCAGAGTGAGGAGCACGCCCGCCGCAGAGTGTGGAATGCGCGCAATCATGCCCACTACCAGCAGACGCCGAACGGGGCGGATGGACAGCATCTCCTTGTAGAGAGCGAAGTTCACTGGCTAAATCCTCTTGTTCCCCAGGGCAGCCCCGGGAACCGGCACTGCCATTAATGCTGCGCGGGCTCCTGTGCTGCGCGCTGCAGTTTTACTTCCATGGAATCAACGCCCTCGGCAAAGGAATCCATCCGTGCCCACGCATCGTTCAGTTGGGCAAGGAGCGCCTGCACAGCCACAGCGTCGAGTCCATCTTCGAGGAAGAGCACCACACGCAGTTCCGGCCCTGCACCGCCGCCAGGTACCTGACGACCGTCGGCCGTCAGGGACGCAACACCGCCACCGGGTTGCGTCTCCAAGCGACGAACGGTCCGAAATGCCGAGACCGTTGAAACGAGAGCAGTCTCCAGTTGATCATCAAGGTATGACGGCGTCCAGTCCTTCTGCTGGGCGAGGGCCCACATCGCCGGGCGTCGCACAACAAATGCGAAGTCGGAGCCTGGGTCCATCACCAACAGCTGCGCGCCCTCGGATACTGCAGAAAGCGCTGCTCGCGCAGCGTATACGGCCACCGGGCGCGCCTCCGAATGCCATGCCTCGAGGGCAGCTGCCGACGTGAAGACCGGCATGGCCATGCGTCCATCGGGGGCCTTGAGTGTGATCAAAGCCATGTCGGCCTGCTTGTCAGCATGGAGGCCATCGACGCCTTCTGCTTCCTCAGCCAGCTGGGCAACTACGGGAACGAAAACCCTGGCGGTCGCCAAGGAGGCAACTACGTCTGCCTCGCTGCCGGTTCCGTTGATCAATGCCGCGATGGCGGCTACATAATCGGCGTCCGCCGAGCCGTCGTCGTCCTCAAAGTTGTGGATTTTGGCGTCGTCACCACTGAGGCTCCTTCCGGCCCAGGGCTGGCCGGCAGAGTCGGTAGCTCCCCCGGCACCGGCCAAGGCGGCCGCGATGTGGCCGGGAAGCTCACGCCTTGCCTCGCCCTGATCGTGCTGATGTCCGGCGTCGTGCTGATGTCCGGCGTCGTGCTGATGTCCTGCGTTGTGGGGCATCAGCGGCGGCCGGCAACGTCCAGCGCTTCGGGCAGCGTGAAGGCACCGGCGTAGAGAGCCTTGCCGACGATCGCGCCTTCAACGCCCAGCGGTACCAGTTCGCGCAGGACGCGCAGGTCCTCCAGGCTGGAGATACCGCCTGAAGCGACAACGGGCTTGCCGGTCTTCTCCACCATCTGGCGAAGGAGCTCCACGTTCGGGCCCTGAAGGGTTCCGTCCTTAGTGACGTCCGTGACAACGTAGCGGGCGCACCCTGCGTCCTCAAGGCGTGCCAGAACCTCCCACAGGTCACCGCCCTCCTTGGTCCAACCCCGTCCGGCAAGAGTTGTCCCGCGGACGTCAAGGCCGACGGCGATCTTGTCACCGAAGCGGTCGATTGCCTTTCGGGTCCACTCCGGATTCTCCAGCGCTGCCGTTCCAAGGTTCACGCGCGCGACGCCCAGCTCCAGGGCACGCTCAAGGGATTCGTCGTCCCGCAAACCGCCGGAGAGTTCCACCTTGACGTTGAGCTGCGACACGACCTCGCTGATCAGCGCGGCGTTGTTTCCACGGCCGAAAGCGGCGTCGAGGTCCACCATGTGCACCCATTCGGCACCGGCGTTCTGCCAGTTCAAGGCTGCTTCCAGCGGTGTACCGTAGCTGGTTTCCGAGCCGGCTTCTCCCTGCAGGAGGCGGACTGCCTGGCCGTCAACGATGTCGACGGCGGGCAGGAGTTCCAGAACGGACTGGGCGGAGGTGGTCATGTGTGTCCTTGGAGTTCGAAAGTGACGCGGTTATTGAGCGACTGGTTCAGGTACCCAGCGTCAGGAGATAGGCGGCCAGCAGGGACATCCCGGCCAGCACATAGAAACAAATGGAAACCCAGCGTGGTTTTTTCTGCTGGTGGAAGGAGATGCCCCCGCCTATCAGCAGGCCGGCGAGGGCCATCAGCAATACCGACCCCCACATCTAGGCGGTATCGCTTCCGGATGCTTCCGGAGCGGGCCTACGGAGGCTGTCCACCCAGTTTCGCAGGAGCCGGGCTCCGGCATCGCCTGACTTCTCCGGGTGGAATTGCGTAGCACAGAGCGGGCCGTTCTCGACGGCGGCAATGAAGCGTGCACCGTGTTCGGACCACGTGACCATGGGAGGAGCCATGCGGGGCTGAACGACGTCGAAGTTCCATTCCTGGACACCGTAGGAGTGCACAAAGTAGAAACGTTCCTGTTCGACGCCGGCGAACAGCTTGGAGCCCTCCGGCACGTCCACGGTGTTCCAGCCCATGTGCGGCACTACGGGAGCGGGAAGGAGTTCAACCTTGCCCGGCCACTCAGCCATACCCTCGGATTCGGTGCCGTGCTCTACACCGGCTTCGAAGAGGACCTGCAAGCCGACGCAGATGGCCAGCACAGGTCGGCCACCAGCAACCCGGCGTCCGATCATGCGGATGGCATCGACGGACTTGAGCTCCTTCATCACCGTCTCGTAGGCACCCACGCCGGGCACCACGAGTCCATCGGCGTTGAGCACATCCTCAGGCTTGGAGCTCAGAACCACGTGGGCGCCGGCGCGCTCCAGCGCCCGGACAGCAGACCGTACGTTGCCCGATCCGTAGTCCAGCACAGTTACGGTGGGCTTGCCTTCCGGCGACTCCGGCTTCACCGAGGCAGTCGCGTCAGCCACTGCTCCGTTCTTCAGAACCTGGCCGCTCACAGTGCTCCCTTGGTGGACGGGATGCCCTCCACACGGGGATCGGACTCGAGGGCTGCGCGCAGCGCGCGTGCAAAGGCCTTGAACTGGGCCTCGACGATGTGGTGCGGGTCGCGGCCGGCAAGGACATTCATGTGCAGGCAGATCCCGGCGTGCAGCGTGATGGCTTCAAAAACGTGGCGTGTCAACGAGCCCGTGAAGTGTCCACCGATCAGGTGGTACTCCTGCCCGGCCGGCTCACCACCGTGCACCAGGTAGGGACGTCCGGAAACATCAACGACGGCGTGCGCCAAGGCTTCGTCCAAAGGAACCGTTGCTTCACCGAAGCGACGGATGCCGGCCTTGTTGCCCAGTGCCGTCCGCAGGACCTCACCAAAGGTGATGGCGACATCTTCCACTGTGTGGTGCGCATCAATGTGTGTATCGCCAGTGGCCTTCACCGTCATGTCGATCAGGGAATGCTTGCACAGGGCCGTCAGCATATGGTCGTAGAAGGGAACCGAGGTACTGATGTCCGAGACACCGGAACCGTCCAGGTTGATCTCCACCAGGACTGAAGACTCGCTGGTGGTGCGCTCCATGCGCGCGGTGCGGGCAGCGGTCGGCGTGGCGCCGGTTTCGCTCATTGGGACGTCCTTATACACGGAGGATGGGTTGGGTCTATGAACAAGTTTAGGCGTGCGGTGGCGGCGCGTCGTCCAGCAGTGCCTCCAGGGCTTCAAGGAAGGCGGTGGTTTCCGGTTCGGTTCCGGCAGTGACACGCAAGTGCCCAGGGATGCCGACGTCGCGAATCAGCACACCCGCCTCGAGCAGGCCCTGCCAAATCTTGTGCGGCTCCTCGAGCCCGCCAAAGAAGACGTAGTTGGAGTCGGACGCCGCGGGCTTGAGGCCCATACGCAGCAACTCGGTCACAATCCGGTCGCGCTGTACCTTGATGTCCTCGACGTCGGCCATAAGGGCTTCGCGGTGGTTGAGCGCCGCCAGGGCCGTCGCCTGCGTGACGGCAGACAGGTGGTACGGAAGGCGGACCAGCCTGATGGCGTCTGTGACTTCCGGAGCTGCCGCCATGTAGCCGAGCCGGGCACCTGCCAGGGCGAATGCTTTGCTCATGGTGCGGGAGACGATCAACCGTTCACGTCCGGGCAACAACGTCAAAGCGCTCGGAGTATTGTCGTGCGCGAACTCGTGATAGGCCTCGTCCACGATCACAATGGCTTGGCTCGCTTCGCCGGCCTCGTAGACGGCCTCAACAACGTCCAAGCTCAACCCAGTACCGGTTGGGTTGTTCGGTGAGCACAGGAACACGATGTTGGCACCCGTTTCGCGAACCTGCGCGGCGGCCGATTCGGCGTCCAGCCCGTAGTCGTCAGCACGCACACCGCCGACATACTCTGTGTCCGTGCCACTAGCCAGGAGAGGGTACATGGAGTACGTGGGCGGGAAACCGAGCGCCTTGCGTCCCGGTCCACCAAATGCCTGGAGGATTTGCTGCAGGACTTCATTGGATCCGTTGGCGGCCCAGATGTTGTCCGGAGAGAGACCGTGGCCAAGGTACTCGGCCAAGGCTTCACGTAGTTCAGTGAACTCACGATCCGGATAGCGGTTCAGCCCTGTGGCCGCAGCGGCGACAGCCTCGGTGATGGCGGCTTGGACATCTGCCGGGACGCCATGGGTGTTTTCGTTGACGTTGAGCAGGATGGGGACGTCAAGCTGCGGTGCGCCATAGGGGCTCAGTCCACGCAGATTGGTCCGGAGGGGAAGTCGGTCAAGTCGCTCAAGCTGGTCACTCACCAACACAGTTTAAGGGGCGGCCGGGACTGCCGACTAACTGTGACGCCGGGCGATCGGCTCCTGCGGATGGTGGACGACTCAGTTTGCAGGGACGAACAGCTGCTGGCCGGGCAGAATGCGGCCGCCGCGGAGGTCGTTCAGCTGGATGATCTCCGCGATGACATCACGCGGGTCCCGCTCCGGAGCGGCGGCGCCGGCGATGCCCCAAAGGGACTGCCCCGGCTGGACCGTGACCGTGACTGCAACAGGCGGACGCAACTGGGACTGGGAGTCCGACGCCTTGGCCGGGGAGTTGATGAAACCGGCGAGGGTCAGCAGCGCCGCCACCAACAGCATTGCCGGGATGCCGAAGAAGACAATCCGTCCCCGCCGGGTCAGACGCAGGCGAGCGGGCGCCTGAGTGGTGCGGAATTCAGCGAACGTAGTGATTGCGGACATGAGCTGAGCCCTTCTGAGCTATTGCCAGGTTCCGGGGTGCCCGGTGCTTGGCGGCCAATTCTTTGCGTTCCCCTCATCTGACTCTGAATGTTCGAACACTTTGTTCGAACATCCAGTGCCAGCTTCAGGTTTATAGAACACATATTCGAACCTTGCTATGACATTTTTAGCACTTATCAACGAACGGTGTCGAGACTCGCTAGAACAAATGTTTGATAAACGCCTGTGCCTGCCCTACGTTTGAGTGAAGAAACAGCACTGTTTCAGTGGAACAGGAGGGTCTGACATTTTTTGCAGACCCGACAACCCCGGGCTCGCTTCGGGGCGGAATGGAAAGGCATTGGCGAACATGGCAGCGAAAGCCACGGGCGGCGGGGCACCCCTGCGGAGCCAGCAGCCTCAGAAGAGTCCCAAGAGCCTGACTGTCCGGCAGAAAAAGATCCTGGAGACCATCCAGCGATCCGTCAATGACAACGGATACCCGCCCAGCATGCGCGAGATCGGTGACACCGTTGGTCTGGCCAGTTTGTCGAGCGTCACTCATCAGCTGTCCCAATTGGAGAAGCTCGGATATCTCCGCAGGGACCCCAAACGTCCCCGCGCCATGGAAGTCCTGATGCCGCTGACCCTGGACGGTGGCACCATTCCGGGCGTGGAAGCGCCTGCCACCCTTCGCAGTGCGGGTGGCCTTGCTGTAACAGAGCTGGCCAGTGCCAGCGACACCGCCATGGTCCCGCTGGTGGGCCGCATTGCCGCCGGTGGTCCCATTCTGGCTGACCAGACGGTGGAAGACGTGCTCGCGCTCCCCCGGCAACTTGTGGGGCATGGCGAATTGTTCATGCTGAAGGTGGCCGGCGATTCCATGATTGATGCCGCCATCTGTGACGGTGACTGGGTAGTGGTCCGCCGCCAGAACGATGCCATCAACGGTGACATCGTGGCAGCCCTCCTGGATGACGAAGCAACCGTGAAGACCTTCCGGCAGCGGGACGGCCACACATGGCTGCTCCCGCAGAACACCCAGTACGAACCCATCCTGGGCGATCAAGCGACCATCATGGGTAAAGTTGTTTCTGTACTGCGCTCCCTTTAGGCGCCCTACGGGGCTTTAGACGAGCCCAGACGCTCCAAAACGCCACGTACCACTGCTCGGTCCGTCGTTGCCCAGAACGGCGGCAGCGCGGCACGCAGGAAGCCTCCGTAGCGTTCCGTCGAGAGTCGCGAATCGAGCACCGCGACCACTCCCTTGTCGCCAGTCGAACGGATCAAGCGGCCCGCACCCTGCGCCAGTCGAATGGCAGCATGCGTGGCTGAGACCGCCATGAAGCCGTTACCACCGGATTGTGCCACTGCCCGGGAGCGTGCAGTCATCAGGGGATCGTCAGGCCGCGGGAAGGGAATGCGGTCAATGACCACCAAGCGGCATGAGCCGCCGGGAACGTCTACGCCCTGCCACAGTGACATAGTTCCGAAGAGACAGGTGTCCGGCTCATCCGCGAATTGCTTTACGAGGGCCGCCATGGTGGATTCGCCTTGGCAGAGGACATCCACATCCAGCCGAAGCCGCATGGCATCGGCTGCTTCTTCGGCCGCACGCCGTGAGGAGAAGAGGCACAAGGCTCCCCCGCCGGACGCGCGGATGAGGTCTTCCAATTCGTCCAGCGCCTCGGGCGAAGTACCGCGACCGGGTTTGGGCAGATGCTTCGCCACATACAAGACACCCTGTTTGGGATAGTCAAAGGGCGATCCCACGTCAATCCCAGTCCAGCTCGGGGCGCCGTCGCCGATGAGGCCGAGTCCGCCTGCTGCCGGTTCGAAAGCTGAGCCGATGGCCAGAGTGGCGGAGGTCAGCACCACGGTGTGGCCGGCAAAGAGCCCTTCGCGAAGCCGTCCGGCAACGCTGAGCGGGGCGATGTTGATCAAGGCCGGGGCAGTCTCATCAGGTTGCGAATAGCCCTGCTGGGGGTCGAACGTGCTGTTCCGGGAGAACCAGACCACTTCCCGGTTCTCCTTGGCGGCCAGCATGCGTTCGCACAATTCCAGGATCAGCATGAGCCGTGAACGCGCCAGCTGCCTTCCGCCGTCGACTGCGTTTGATGAATCCGTCTTCGAATCCGAGAGCGCAGCGCGCGTCGCGTCCCTCAACTGGTCCAGGCAATCGAGCTGTTCGTCGTTGGGGCCATTGGGCAACAGCCCGTTGGGCACCCCGGCGATGGCCATATCCAACCGCTCCGCGGCGGCGTTGAGCGCGTCAACTGTAATGGCCGTGTGCTTGCGGGCACTTGATGCCGCTGCATGAACCATGGCCACCGACAACTGGCCTGAAACAGCGCCCGTCACACGGTCCTGAAGTTCGTGCGCCTCGTCAACCACCACGACGTCGTACTCAGGCAGCACGGCCAGGCCTTCAAAGGCGCTGACGGCCAGCATGGCGTGGTTGGTGACCACGACATCGGCCTCACCCGCCCTGGAGCGCGCCAGCTCACTGAAGCACTCTTCTGCCATAGGGCACTTCTGGGCTCCCAGGCACTCCATGGACGTCACGGACACCTGACGCCAAGCCCTGTCCGTGACGCCGGGCATGAGTTCGTCACGGTCTCCCGTAACGGTTTTCTCAGCCCATTCCCGGAGACGGACCACTTCCTTACCCAGCTGGGATTGCGGTCCGCCCATGGAGGCAGCAAAGTGGGGCACGCTGGTGTCCTCGCCAAGGGAGAACAGCTGCCCTTCGGAAGGCTCTTCGCTGGGGAACCCGCCCTCGAGTTTCTGCAGGCAGACATAATTTGCCCTGCCCTTGACCAGCGCCACATTGACCGGGCGCTCAAGGGCAGGGTTGATGGTCTCCAGCAGCCGGGGAAGGTCCCGGCCAACGATTTGAGTCTGGAGTGCCAGGGTGGCGGTGGACACGAGGGTCGGCTTATCGCTGTCCATGGAATGGGCGATCAACGGAATCAGGTATGCCAACGACTTACCTGTTCCCGTTCCCGCTTGGACCAATAGATGCTCCCCGGTCTCGATGGCCCGGGTGACATGCTTGGCCATTTCGTGCTGGCCGGCACGGCTTTGTCCGCCCATTCCGGCGACAGCCCGATCCAACAGCTCGAGGGTGGTCTTCTCCCCCACCGACTCGACGGCGTCCGCCGCCACCTTCTCAACCATTACTGACGAACGGCTCCAGTTCGGCGGCCAGGCCTTCGCGCACCATGACAACTACGCGGGTCCCGTTCTCCTCATGCTCAAGGCTGAGGATTTCAGAGTCGGAATTGTGCAGCTTGTTGATCATTTCCCCACGATCGTAGGGAATCAGCAGTTCAAGGCGCACGCCAGGCCGGGGAATGGACCGGCTGATGTCTTCCAGCAGTTCCGCGATGCCTTGGCCCGTGCGGGTGGACACAACAGCGTGGCGGGGTTCTTTCTGCTTGAGGCGCTCCACCACGAAGGGATCCGCGACGTCCACCTTGTTAAGGACGATGATCTCGGGAACCTTGCGGGCATCCACCTCGGTGAAGACGGCCCTTACCGCTGCAATCTGCCCTTCGGGGTCGGGGTGGGATGCATCCACCACGTGGAGGATCAGGTCCGCATCCGCAACTTCCTCCAGCGTGGAACGGAAAGCTTCAACGAGCTGGGTTGGGAGTGAACGGACGAACCCAACGGTATCTGCGAGGGTGTAACCGATGCCGTCCGGGGTCTGCGCCTTGCGAACTGTGGGATCCAGCGTGGCAAACAGGGCGTTCTCCACCAGGACACCTGCGTCAGTCAGGCGGTTGAGCAGGGACGACTTGCCGGCGTTCGTGTACCCGGCGATCGCAACAGAAGGAACCGCATTACGACGACGGTTGGCTCGCTTGGTCTCACGCGCAGGCTTCATCGCAGCGATTTCGCGACGCAATTTGGCCATACGGGTGCGGATTCGGCGCCGATCAAGTTCGATTTTGGTTTCACCAGGACCACGCGAGCCCATTCCAGCGCCTGCTCCACCCACCTGGCCACCGGCCTGGCGGGACATGGAGTCGCCCCAACCACGAAGCCTGGGGAGCAGGTACTCGAGCTGTGCGAGTTCCACCTGTGCCTTGCCTTCGCGGCTCTTGGCGTGCTGGGCGAAGATATCCAGGATCAGCGTGGTGCGGTCAACTACCTTGACCTTCACAATGTCCTCAAGGCCACGTCGCTGCGAGGGCGCGAGCTCAGTGTCCACCACCACGGTGTCGGCGCCCGTGGCGGCGACGATGTCCTTAAGCTCCTGGGCCTTACCGGAACCAAGGAAGGTCCCGGGGTCCGGCTTCTGCCGGCGCTGAACCAACCCGTCCAACACTTCGGATCCGGCCGTCTCTGCAAGTGCCGCCAGCTCGCGGAGGGAGTTCTCAGCGTCCGCAAGAGTCCCCTCAGTCCACAGGCCGGCCAGTACAACGCGCTCAAGGCGCAACTGCCGGTATTCGACCTCCGTGACGTCTTCAAGTTCGGTGGACAGTCCCGCGGTACGGCGAAGGGCGCGGCGTTCAGCCAAATCTTCCTGGTCGCCGTCGTAGATACTGTGTTCTTGATCCAGCGTGGAAATAGCCTGCGCCTTGCCGAACACACTGTTGGCGTCGTTGTCGTCGGATGCCTGCGCAGGTACATCCTTGGAAAGAATCCGGTCGATGACGGCCTGGATTTGTTCAGGACTCATGTCCTGGGCGTCGGAATCGGATCCGGAGTGCTTCTGGGTGGTCATGGTCTCCTTAGACTGTTCGGCAATTCCAGAATAGTGCGGTTTGGTGCTCGATGGGGCGCTATTCGCGCTCGGCTGACGGGCATCGGCCAAAAGGGCCTCCTGTGTACTGGGCAGTCGGTGCCTTTCGGTGGCAGGGACTGCTGGGATGTGGCGTGATTGACTCCGCGGGGAGGGTCCTTTGGCCAAGGTGAGGATGCTCTGCCTGCCTACGGGTTAAGCCGGATGGTATGGCTGCTCCACTAAGATGTGGGGCTGAATCTTCAGAGTGTCCGGCTCCGAACAGAGGAGTTAGGGACTGAGCCAGGGGGACCTGCCGGGCGGAAGGCGGGCTTGGTTGAATGGCCAAGCGGGCTGCGTCGCGGGCGGTACCGTGCTACACCTGATGACTCAGGTGTGTTTCGGCTGATTACTCGAAGATCAAGAACATGCGTTCCACTTTAGCAGCCGTTGTCAACCCGCCGTGGAAGGAGGCAGTTTCCCAAGCCGACGTTAGCCAACTAATCTGGCAAATTATGGAGTCTGCACACTATTTCACCGCCCAACCGGCCGGACCGTTCATCCGCAAGCCACTCACAGTGGAACTCGCAGGAGCCACACGTCAGCTGCAGACCTCGTCGGGCATCTTTAGTCCCGACGGCGTGGACAAAGGAACGGCGGTACTTTTCTCCGAGGTTCCACCGCCCTCACCGAAGGGTCACCTTTTGGACATCGGCTGCGGCTGGGGCCCGATTGCCCTCACCTTGGGGCTGCTGGCGCCCCATGCCCACGTCCATGCCGTGGATGTGAATGAGCGTTGCATCACGCTGACCAACGAGAATGCGGCGGTGCTCGGTCTTACCAACGTCACAGCCAGCCTTCCGCACGAGGTAAACCCCGCCGTCGAGTTCGACACCATCTGGTCCAACCCGCCCATCCGCATCGGCAAGGACGAACTCCATACGCTGCTGCTGACATGGCTGCCTCGGCTGGCACCGGGCGGTAACGCCTGGTTGGTTGTTCAGAAGAATCTGGGCTCCGACTCCTTGCAGAGATGGCTTGCCACCGAGCTGGACAGCTCCTACACGGTCTCCCGTGAAAGCACGTCCAAAACGTTCAGGATCATCCGTGTCAGGAAAGCGTCCCAGTAGCCACGATGACAGCCGGGCCGCTGAGTTCTACATGCTCGCGGCCCCCCGCGCCAGGGAAGAACTTCACACCCACGACGCCGCCCGGTACCTTGACGTGCCAGTCGTTCGGAGCCGTTTCACCCGCCCAGTGACGAATCGCGACGGCAGCAGCGCACGCGCCGGTGCCGCAGGATTGTGTCTCCCCCACCCCACGCTCGTGAACACGCATGGTGATGGTTCCTATGCCGTCTTCCACCAGTGGCTCCGCGGGAACAACGAACTCCACGTTTGTCCCATTTGCGGGCTTGGGATCCACCACGGGGGCCTTGAACAACTGTGTGGCTGAAAGCTCACTGAGTTCCGCAAGGGCAACTACCGTATGGGGATTGCCCATGCTGACTGACAGGCCGGGCCGCGCCACTTCCAGGCCGTCGGCGCTGACAAGTGCATCCATGGCCTTGCTGGTGGCTTCCTTGGGGAAGATGAACTCCCATGGGCCCATATCCACGGCATAACCGTTGGCTGTCCTCACAACCTTTTTGACGCCGCCACGAGTGCCGATGGTGAGAGTCTGACCGGGGCCAAGGTCCACCAGGCCCTGCGCAATCAGGAAATGAACGAAGACGCGTACGCCGTTGCCGCACATTTCAGAGAGCGAACCATCTCCGTTGCGGTAGTCCATGAACCACTCCGCTTCGGGATCCTGCTCAAGGGCGACACGACCTTCCGGGAGAAAACGGGAAGGAACTGCCCTGATGAGACCGTCACCCCCGATGCCCACGTGGCGGTCGCACAACTGCGCCACGTGCTCGGCGGTGATCTCATGGGCGTCACCGGGATCAGCGATGAGGACAAAGTCATTGCCCGTTCCGTGCCCCTTGGAGAACTCCAGGCCGGCGAGGCTGGAAGCTGGCACTGGAGCACCGGCAGTTGCGGGCTGCGGGGCGGGAACTGCGGCGGTTTCATCCATGGATCTAGGCTACCTGCCGCGGCTGTATGGCCAGAAATTGCAGCGCTTAGCTCGTGGGCGCGCTGGCTGCAGCAACCGCCTTGGCTGCTTTGACTGCCTTAGCCAGAAGCTCCGGATCCTGCCACTCGAGCCAAGTGATTCGTGGATCCGCCCGAAACCATGTCAGCTGGCGCCGTGCAAACTGCCTGGTAGCCACGATGGTTTCCTCGGCGGCGGCATCCGCAGTCATCCCGCCGTCCAGAACCTTCAGGAATTGGGCGTAACCCAAAGCGCGCGAAGCTGTCTTGCCACTCCGCAACCCGACGGCGTCGAGTCGTTGGACTTCCTGTTGGAGCCCTGCTTCCACCATCCGATGCACCCTTAGCGCCAGACGTTCCCGCAGCTGATCCCGATCCACCGCCAATCCAATCTGGAGGGCCGGCTGGTAATACTCGCGCTGGGGCATGAAAGAGCTGAAAGGGCGACCAGTGAGGCCGTGCACTTCCAGGGCCCGGATCACTCGCCGGGCGTCTCCGAGGCGGGCAGCCGAGACGGGATCAACTTGCTCAAGGCGGGCTCTCAGCGGCCCAAGCCCCTTGGTTTCGAACTCTTCTTCCAGATGCCTGCGGAGCACCGGATCAGTGCCCGGGAATTCCAGCACGTCCAGCGCAGCCCGCACATATAGTCCGGATCCACCTACAATGATGGCGCGCTTTCCCCGTGAATGGATGTCCTGGATGGCTGCGCGGCATTCATCTTGGAAGTCCGCCACGCTGGCTTCCTGCGTGACGTCCATGGTGTCCAGCAAATGGTGTGGCACACCCCTGCGCTCTTCCACAGTGATCTTGGCAGTTCCGATATCCATGCCGCGGTAGAACTGCAAGGCGTCGGCGTTGATCACCTCGCCGTTCAAGGCCAGAGCGAGATTGACGCCCAGATCCGACTTACCGGACCCAGTGGGACCAACAACGGCGATGACAGGCTGAGGAGGTTCCGGACGGGAGAACGACATGAGATCCTGCCTCAGGCCCTAAGCTTGGCGAACAGGCAACGTTGGCATGCCCAATGACACACCCGTCTTGCCCGACGCCGATCCTGTTGCCGGGACCCCGCAAGAATCAGCCTGCGAGCGATCCCAGGCATCGCCGGCACGGGAGCGGCGCAAAAAGTAATCACTTGCTGTTGCAGGGTCGGCTACCAGGTGGAAGGCCGCAGCCTCAGTGATTGTCACCGTGACGAAGTCACCCGGCCGCGGAGTTTCAGCTCCGGCCGGCACTGAGAAGTGCACCAGCCTTTGGTCCGTCGAGCGGCCGGACAACCGATGTGTTTCGCCGGCCTTTCGTCCTGACTGCGCTGTGACCAGGACTTCCACTTTCCGCCCCAACTGCTTGGCGTTCTCTTCCGCGGCAATTCGGTCCTGCAGCGCTGTGAGGCGTTCGTAGCGCTCCTGCACCACGGCCTTTGACAGTTGCTCCGGAAGGTCTGCAGCCGGGGTGCCGGGCCGCTTGGAGTATTGGAACGTGAACGCGGACGCGAACCGTGACTTCTCCACGACATCCAGGGTCGATTGGAAATCTTCCTCGGTTTCGCCCGGGAAGCCCACGATGATGTCGGTAGTGATGGCGGCATGCGGGATCCGTTCACGCACTTTGTCCAGGATTCCCAGGAATTTGCTGGAACGGTACGAACGGCGCATGTCCTTCAGCACTTTGTCCGAGCCGGACTGCAGCGGCATGTGCAACTGCGGCATGGCGTTGGGTGTCTCAGCCATGGCGTCTATGACATCGTCCGTAAATGCAGCGGGGTGGGGGCTGGTGAAACGAACACGTTCCAGACCTTCGATTTCACCGCATGCGCGCAGGAGCTTGGAGAACGCCTGGCGGTCACCGAATTCCACACCGTAGGAATTCACGTTCTGGCCGAGCAACGTGACTTCCACAGCTCCGTCATCCACGAGAGCCTGGATTTCCGCCAGAATCTCCCCGGGACGCCGGTCTTTTTCCTTGCCACGAAGCGAGGGCACTATGCAGAACGTGCAGGTGTTGTTGCAACCCACAGAGATTGACACCCACCCCGCATACACAGAGTCACGCTTGGTAGGGAGCGTTGACGGGAACACATCCAAGGATTCGAGAATCTCGAGTTGCGCCTCGTTGTTGTGCCGGGCGCGGCTCAGCAGGGCCGGTAGGGCTCCCACGTTGTGCGTTCCAAACACGGCATCAACCCACGGCGCCTTCTTCACAATGGTGTCGCGGTCCTTCTGGGCCAGGCAACCACCGACGGCAATCTGCATTCCGGGGTTCGCTTCTTTAACCTGCCGAAGCTGGCCAAGGTTTCCATAGAGTTTGTTGTCTGCGTTCTCCCGCACAGCGCACGTGTTGAAGACCACGACGTCGGCAACCTCACCGTCAGCGGGTACGTAACCGGCTTCTTCCAGAAGCCCCGCCATGCGCTCTGAATCATGGACGTTCATCTGGCAGCCAAAAGTCCGAACCTGATAGGTCCTGGGCTCGGCAGAAGGAGTGGCGGCAGCTGATGGGGAAGGAATGGTCAAACTCACTACTCAAGGGTACCGGCTTCTGCCAGCACCTCACCGACGATCCTGAACGCCATGGACGGTGCGTACCCCTTGCGCGCCAGCATCGACGCAAGCCGTCGGGTGTACTTGTCCCGTTCGGCCCGGTCCGTCAGATCCATGCTGGGCCGCAGCTTGCGCTGAACGAGCTCCCGGGCAGCCAGTTCTTCGTCTTGGTCACTCACCTGCGAAAGGGCTTCCTCCGCCGCATCAAGCTCGATGCCTTTGTCTGCCAGTTCCCGACGGATTGCGCCCTTGGCTAGCTTCTTGCTCTGGGAACGGCTGCGGACCCACATCCTGGCAAACTCAGCATCATCGATCAGTTGGACTTCTTCGAAACGGTCCAGAACTGCCTCAGCCACATGCTCGGGAACATTCCGTTCAGCGAGTTTCCGCGACAGTTGAAGCCGACTCCGCGGCGCCATCGTCAACTGCCTCAGGACGATGGCACGCGCCACGGATTCGGGATCAGGTTCGGGATCGGCCGCAACGGAAGAATCCGGATCCGGGCCTCTCCTAGCCGTCAACGGCCTTCAGCTTCGGAGAATCTTCTTCGGCCTTGACAACACCCACGCCAAGCTTTTCCTTGATCAGGCGCTCCAGTTCCTGGGCGAGCTCGGGGTTGTCACGCAGGAATCGGCGCGAGTTCTCCATTCCTTGGCCCAGCTGATCGCCGTCATACGTGAACCACGAGCCCGACTTCTTGATGATGCCGTGCTCAACACCCATGTCAATGATGCCTCCCTCGCGGGAGATGCCCTGACCATAGATGATGTCGAATTCGGCGATTTTGAAGGGCGGAGCCATCTTGTTCTTGACGATCTTTGCCTTGGTGCGGTTACCGACGGAGTCGGCACCTTCCTTCAAAGTCTGGATGCGACGAACATCGATGCGCACTGAGGCATAGAACTTCAGGGCCTTACCACCAGTGGTGGTTTCGGGAGATCCGAAGAACACGCCGATCTTTTCACGCAACTGGTTGATGAAGATGGCGGTGGTCTTGGTCTGGCTCAAGCGGCCCGTGATCTTACGGAGGGCCTGGCTCATGAGTCGGGCCTGGAGACCAACGTGGGAGTCGCCCATTTCGCCTTCGATTTCGGCGCGGGGTACCAGTGCAGCCACGGAGTCAATGACCACAATGTCCAGCGAGCCGGAGCCCACCAGCATGTCCATGATCTCCAATGCCTGCTCACCGGTATCCGGCTGTGAGACCAGAAGTGCATCAGTGTCCACACCAAGCTTGGCGGCGTAGTCCGGGTCAAGTGCGTGCTCGGCGTCAATGAACGCCGCGATGCCACCTGCGCGCTGCGCGTTGGCTACAGCATGAAGGGCCACGGTGGTCTTACCCGAGGATTCCGGACCGTAGATTTCCACCACGCGCCCCCGAGGCAGGCCGCCAATGCCAAGGGCGACATCCAGTGCAATGGAGCCGGTTGGAATGACCTCAATCGGGGCGCGGGTGTCATCACCCAGGCGCATGATGGAGCCTTTGCCGAACTGCTTGTCGATCTGGGCAAGCGCTGCTTCGAGCGCCTTTTCACGATCCGGGGTTGCCGCCATGGTTCACACCTCTGATGCTTTCTCGCTGTGGAGTGGCCCGAAAGGCCGCTTTCCTGTCATGTCTGACGCTATTACGGTGCTCTGACATTTTTAGTAGCCTGCGCTGCCTATGTGGATAACCTGGGCTGCTGGAAGCTCTGGAATGCGTCCTTCGAGAACAATTTTCCTCTCACAGGAGCATATCCCCATCCGAACAGATATTCGAACAACGTTCCGGCGTGTCCCAACCTGCAGGGCAGCCACCCCCAAGCGCCGGACTTCAGTTGGACGCCGGTTTGATGTCCCTGCCCAGCCTGCGTTCGGGGGGAACGTCCTGGACCTCGCACACGGCCAACCAGACTTCCCGAGGTTGATAACCGGAGGCCAAAGCCTCTACGGCAGTTCTCCCGCCGACGCCGGCAAGTACCAGCGAGTTGGCCAGGACCCGGGAGTAGCCTGCCCCGAATTCGTCGTCCATTAATCGCCAAAAGTCACTTGCCCTCACGGATAGAGTCTCTCATGGCGCCGGACTCTAGAATGGTTGCCATGAGCAATCCCCTCCAGAGCACGCCAGGTCCTGCCGTGCCAGGCAACGCCGTGGACGACGCCCTCCAGCAGGTAGAACACCAGCTGAGCCTGCTCTGGCGCCGCGCCCGTTCCATCTCGCATCAGTTGTCACGCCAGGTACATCCGGACATGGAACCGGCCGCCTATGGGCTCCTCACAGTCATTCGCAAGGAGGGCCCTATCCGACTCACCGATCTCGCCACCTGCATCGGGGTGGGCAAGCCTTCCGTAAGTCGCCAGATCGCCTTCCTGGAGAGCATTGGCCTCGTCTATAAGGAAGCGGATCCCCAGGACGGCAGGGCCCAGTCCATCCGATTGACGGACAAGGGCGAAGAGAAGATGCACCAGGTTCAAGATGCCCGCAGGCAGGTCTTCCGTGAACGACTTGGCGAATGGCCTTTGGAGGATGTCCAGACGCTTGCTGACTACATGGGCCGCCTCAACGCCATTTACGGTGACGGCGTACTCAACGTGAAGGAGCAGGAAATCGACGACGAGGACAAGCCCGCAGACGTTTGAGCAGCACCTGCCGCAACCGACATACCAAACTCATGAAAAAAGGTCCCCAGCCTGAGGCTGGGGACCTTTTCCATGGTTCTGGTGGAACGGTTACCGGGCTCCGGAGAGCATTCCTTGCGGGAAGTCGTCCGTGAGGTCCAGGTCGCGACCGTAGCGCTGGGAGAATTCCTGCGGAACGGTGTCCGGAACTGCAACACCTTCTGCGACGGCCACGCGGTCGCTGACTTCGCGAAGCATGTGGGACAACGGAACATCCAGGGCTGTGCAGATAGAGGACAGGAGCTCGGACGAAGCCTCCTTCTGGCCGCGTTCAACTTCACTCAAGTAGCCAAGTGAGACGCGGGCGCTGTGCGAAACCTCGCGGAGGGTACGGCCCTGACGCTGGCGGACATCGCGCAGTACATCACCGATCTCGTGGCGTAGTACAACCATTTTGCGCTCCTTCTGTTCGCTCTGTGCCTGATCAGCCAAGCCCACATCCTTCCAGCGGACAACGCCGTTCACGGATACGGGCTGCTTTACCATCTGTATCGCCTTGCTCCCTCATTCATCCGGTTCGCTGGCTGGCGGACCGGGTTGGTTTTTACATCCTAGGCGCCCCGGCTCTTCCGAAGCGACACAATGACACAACTATTGGCAATCAGTTTTTGTTCCCGACTACTTTACGAACGGTAACCAACGTCACTCAGTGCAGCAAGCAGACGCGCCAAGGCGGCCTCGCAAGCCTGCTCCCTTATGGACTGTCTGTCCCCCAAAAAACTGTACTCAAACGCTTCGGTTCCGGATTTACCGGCAATTCCGATGAACACGGTTCCTACTGCTTTGCCGTCGTGCGGCTCTGGTCCGGCCACACCCGTGGTGGAAATTCCAAGATCGGCGCCGCAGATGCGCCGGGCCCCGTCGGCCATGGCTTCGGCTACCTGACCGTCAACGGATCCGACATCGGCAAGCAGCTTCTGCGGCACCCCCAGAACACCGGCCTTCACTGCGTTCTGGTAAGCAACCACGCCACCTTGCAGCATCCCGGACGCTCCCGGCGTGTTGGCCAGCGTTGCGGCAACCATTCCCGCGGTTAGCGACTCAGCCGTAGCCACTGTGAGTTTGCTCCCAAGAGCAATAGCGACTGCCGCCGTCGACGTTTGCGCGGCGGCTGATGCGCCCTCATTGTGCGTCATGCACGCCGCCCGGCCGCGCGAAGCTTCAAAGCTTGGACAACATACTCGACGCCGGTCCACAAGGTGATGGCCAGCGCCACCATCATGACCCAGAAGGCGACGTCCCCGAGCCACGGAGCGATCGCCTTCAGCGGCAGGATGTAAAGGAATATGGCCACGGTCTGGACTACCGTTTTCAGCTTGCCACCACGGGAAGCCGGCATGACGCCGTACTTGATAACTACGAACCGAAGAGCGGTAATTCCCCATTCGCGTACCAGGATAAGGATGGTTACCCACCAGGGCAGCTCACCCAGGATGGAGAGGAGTACCAGCGCGGAACCGATCAGCAGCTTGTCGGCAATGGGATCGGCAATCTTGCCGAAATTGGTGATCAGGCCACGCGCCCGGGCGATGTCGCCGTCGAGCTTGTCCGTATAGATTGCGATTGCGAAGGCCACAACAGCCGCCCAACGCCAAATCCCGTACTCGCCGTCGTCCGCCACCAGGAACCATACGAAGAAGGGAACCAGGACGATCCGGAGCATCGTGAGGATATTGGGTAGGTTCCAGACGTCGGAGCTGCTGGAAGTTGCGTTATCACCCTCGGCTGTAGTCACCCCACAAGGCTACCTTCTTTGGGCTAACGCCCCGTCAGTGACCAAGCGTCCTCGCCACCCTCTTCGTCGTCATTCGGCCCATCAGCGCCGTCGTAATATTCGATGGCCTGCGTCCGGTTGTCCAGGTCCGCCTGGACAAGGTCTTCGGCATAGCCTCCGACGGCGATGTTCGAGTTCGCATTATCGCTCAGGGCCGCAGTGTGTGCGTCGGGCGCTGCGGGTGACTCCTGGCCCTTCATCGCGGCAAGCACCGCGGCGAGGTCATCGGGTTTGACCAGGACATCGCGCGCCTTGGAGCCCTCCGAGGGACCGACAACGCCGCGGGACTCCAGGAGGTCCATGAGGCGCCCGGCCTTGGCAAAGCCCACACGGAGCTTGCGTTGCAGCATGGACGTTGAGCCGAACTGCGTGGTCACCACAAGCTCTGTTGCCTGAAGCAGGACCTCGAGGTCGTCTCCGATGTCGTCGTCGATCTGCTTCTTGGGCGCCTCGGCAGCGACATCGTCACGGTAGACGGCCTGCAACTGTCCCTTGACGTGCTCCACAACCTTATGGATCTCGGATTCAGTAACCCAGGCACCCTGGACACGCATCGCCTTGGAAGCACCCATGGGAAGGAACAGCGCGTCACCTTGTCCAATGAGCTTCTCGGCGCCCGGCTGGTCCAGCACAACACGGGAGTCCGTAACGGACGATGTCGCAAACGCCATACGGGATGGAACGTTGGCTTTGATCAGGCCCGTCACGACGTCCACGGATGGGCGCTGCGTTGCAAGCACCAAGTGGATGCCGGCGGCACGTGCGAGCTGGGTGATTCGGACAATCGAATCTTCAACGTCGCGAGGGGCAACCATCATGAGGTCGGCCAGCTCGTCAACGATCACCAGCAGGTACGGGTAGGGCTTGATAACTCGCTTGGAGTCCACAGGCGGCACAACCTTGCCCGCCCTGACCGCTTTGTTGAAATCGTCAATGTGCTTATAGCCGTAATTTGCGAGGTCGTCGTAGCGGGCGTCCATCTCGCGAACCACCCACTGCAAGGCTTCAGCGGCTTTCTTGGGGTTGGTGATGATGGGCGTGATGAGGTGCGGGACGCCCTCATAGGCCGTGAGTTCCACGCGTTTGGGGTCAACCATGACCATGCGTACTTCATCCGGCGTGGCGCGCATGAGGATGGAGGTGATCATGGAGTTCACGAAGCTCGACTTACCGGCACCGGTGGCACCGGCGACGAGCAAGTGGGGCATCTTGGCGAGGTTGGCCACCACGTAGCCACCCTCGACGTCCTTGCCGACGCCCATGACCATCGGGTGGTCGGTCCGTCGTGCGTTCTGGCTCCTCAGTACATCGCCCAGTGACACGGTTTCACGGTCCGTGTTGGGAATTTCGATGCCGATGGCGGACTTGCCGGGAATCGGGCTCAGGATGCGCACATCGCTGGACGCCACGGCGTAAGAGATGTTCTTGGACAACGCGGTGACGCGTTCCACCTTGGTACCCGGAGACAGTTCGATCTCATAGCGCGTCACAGTGGGACCGCGGCTGAAGCCGGTCACCGCGGCTTCTACGTTGAACTGCGTCAGGGTATCGGTCAGTGCAGCGACGACGGCGTCATTGGCTTCCGTGCGCTCCTTCGGAATGGAGCCGGGCGTCAGGTAGTCCGATGCCGGAAGGGTGTAGGTAACATCGCCTGCAAGGGACAATTGCTCCGTGCGCTGCGGAATGGGTGTCTGCGGGAGCGGCGCCCCTGCAGGCTTCGCGGGAACCTGGGCTGCGGGAGCCGCGGGGGCGGTCATCTCCGGAGTAAGAATCGGAATGGCTTCGGTGGGGTTTTCGATCCCGGGGGTGGCACCCAGGCCTTGGGCGGCCTTGATCTTCCCGACGGCGATCTCTGCCTGCGTTGGACGACGTACACCCGGCGGAACGCGCGGTGCGGACGCACCTGGAGTTTCGTCGTCGTCGACTATGGCGTGCTCGAAAGCCTCGTCCCCGACGTAACCCTCCAAGCTCGTATCTGTTTCCTCGTCCTTGCCGAAGAAGCGCATACGTTTCTTCTTCTTTGGCTTGGCGGCGGCGTCGTTCTCGTAGAGGTAGCTGCGGTCGTGGGCGTCCTTGCCGGACTCGTCCATAAGGTCAACACCCATGAGGTGTTCGTACGCACCCCTGATCCGGGACGGAATGGCACCAAACGGCGTGGCCGTGACAATCAACACGGACACAAAAGCCAACAGTCCGTAAAGGACAACGGGGACAGCCACGTGGATTGCAGCCAACGGCGCAGCTGCGAGGAAGCCCAGCATTCCGCCAGCCTTGCGCAGTCCGTCGAAGCCGTCCGCCACTGTGGGGAGGCCGCCAATGACATGGGCCAGGCCCGAACCGGCAAGGGTCATGATCATGAAGCCAATGCCCACACGGTTGTTCCCACGACCGTCCTGCGGCTTTCGGAAAAGCCGGAAAGCACAGACGAACAGCATGAAGGGCAGGACCAGGGACATCCACCCGAACGTGCCGTTGACCACGCTGTAGACCATGTCCGGGAGCCAGCCCGTCAGACCCCACCAGGCGAAGGTGGCGATCGCGATACCCAAGATCAAATTGAACAGCGCTGCGCCATCCCGGCGGTCATCGGGGTCGAGATCGCTGACGTCATAACCGATGCGCCGCACCCCGGCACCTACTACATGACCGATCCCCTGCCAGAAACCTGAGAGCATTCGCAACGGCAGCGGAGCTTGAGGCTCGACGGCGGCCGCTTGCTTGGTACGGGCAGTACTGCCACGCCCGCTTTTGCTCGCGGCAGCGCTGCTTTTCGAAGCAGCTCCGCTGGTTTTGGATGCGGCTGTGCTCCGGCCTGTGCCGCCGGATTTACTGCTGGAGCTGCCTCGTGGCGTGGAGGTAGTACGGGTCGCCATAAGTGCCACGCTACCCCAAGGGGGCCTGAAATCCGCGGATTTCAGGCCCCCTTGGGCATGCATGTTGCCGGTTGGCTACGCTTCCAGGACTACCGGGATAATCATGGGACGGCGGCGAAGCTTGCGGTTGACCCACGTGCCGATGATCCTGCGAACCACCTGCTGCAACTGGTGGTTGGTGTGGTCCGTGTGGTTAAGCACAGCTTCTTCGAGCGCGGCGTTGATCTTGGGAATGATCTCATCAAAGACGGAGTCATCCTCGGCCACGCCACGGGCGTGGATCTCCGGGCCGGACACGATCTTGCCGGTGGTGCGGCTGATGACCGTGATAACGGAAATGAAGCCCTCATCCCCCAGGACGCGACGATCCTTGAGGTCGGCATCCGTAATTTCGCCCACGCTGGAACCATCTACATAGACGAAACCGACTTCCACCTGGCCGACCACATGCGCCTTGTGGTCCTTGAGGTCGATAACTGTGCCGTTGTCGCTCAGGATGATGCCCTCGGAGGGAACGCCCGATTCGAGCGCGATGTTGCCATTGGCAATCAGGTGGCGGGTTTCGCCGTGAACGGGCATCGCGTTGAGGGGCTCGAGGATGTTGTAGCAATAGAGCAGCTCACCGGCGGCTGCGTGCCCGGACACGTGGACCTTTGCTGTGCCTTTGTGAATCACATCGGCACCGAGCTTGAGGAGGCCGTTGATGATACGGAAAACGGCGTTCTCGTTGCCCGGGATGAGGCTGGAGGCAAGGATCACGGTATCGCCCTTGCCCACGATCACACGGTGGTCGCCGTTGGCCATACGGGAGAGCGCGGCCATCGGCTCACCCTGAGAGCCGGTAGACATGAGGACTACGCGGTCATCCGGCATGTTGTCGATGTTCTTGATGTCCACCAGGATGCCCTCCGGGACATCGAGGTAACCGAGCTTGGCTGCGATGGCCATGTTGCGGACCATGGATCGGCCCACGAAGGCCACCTTGCGGCCATGCTTGGCTGCGGCATCCAGGACTTGCTGGACACGGTGCACGTGGGACGAGAAGGACGCTACGATGATGCGCTTCCTGGCCTGTCCGAACAAGCGGTCCAGGGTGGGGCCGATTTCCTTCTCGGCAGTGGTAAAGCCCGGCACGTCCGCGTTGGTGGAGTCTGCCATGAACAGGTCCACGCCTTCTTCGCCCAAGCGGGCAAAGTGCCGGAGGTCCGTGATACGACCATCCAGCGGCAACTGATCCATCTTGAAGTCGCCCGTATGGAGGACGTTTCCACCCTCTGTGCGGATGAAAACTGCCAACGCATCCGGAATGGAGTGGTTTACTGCCACGAACTCGCACTCGAATGGGCCGAACTGCTCCACCTGCCCTTCCGTAACGGTCAGCGTGTACGGCTTGATCCGGTGTTCCTGAAGCTTGGCTTCCACCAGGGCAAGGGTCAGCTGGGATCCGATGAGAGGGATGTCGGCCTTGAGACGCAGGAGGTAGGGAACAGCACCAATGTGGTCCTCGTGGCCGTGGGTCAGCACGACGCCTACGATGTCCTGCAGGCGGTCCTCAATGTAGGAGAAATCAGGCAGGATCAAGTCGACGCCGGGCTGGGTCTCCTCGGGGAAGAGCACGCCACAGTCAACCACCAGCAGTTTGCCGTCGATTTCGAAGACGGCCATGTTTCGGCCAATCTCTCCCAGTCCACCGAGCGGGACAATCCGCAGCGTGCCTTTCGGCAGTTTCGGCGGAGTAACCAGTCCGGGAAGGGCGGTTTGGGTCATGTTTTGCTACTTTCCGGCGGAACCGTCCTGGACGTCGAAGTCCATTCCGGCTTCCGCCAAATCCCCGCGGATGATTTCGATCTCGGCCGCGTCCGGCTCCACGAGGGGCAAACGGACAACCGAGTTGGGCAGGACTCCCTGCCACTTGAGAATCTGCTTGGCGGCTACAGCGCCTTGGACCCGCGTCATGGTTGCACGGATGACGGGTTCCAGTTCAAAGTTGATGGCCCTTGCCTTGGCGAGGTCGCTGGCGTTAACGGCGTCGATCAGCTCACGGAAGCGGCGTGTAGCGACGTGGGTGGTGACTCCCACCAGGCCGACAGCGCCCAGCGCCATCCACTGCAGCGTCAATCCGTCATCACCGGAGTAGAAGAGCAGGTCCGTCTCAGCCATGACGCGCGTGGCGGCAGCGAAGTCCGCTTTGGCGTCTTTGACGGCCACGATGTTCTGGTGCTTCGCGAGCGCAATCATGGTTTCGGGAGCGATTGCAATGGAGGAACGGCCCGGAATGTCGTAGAGCATGACGGGCAGGTCCGTGGCCGAGGCAATCGTCTCGAAGTGGGCGCGAACGCCTGCCTGACTGGGCTTGTTGTAGTAAGGGGTGACAATCAGGAGACCATCGACGCCGAGTTCGGCTGCACGCTGCGAGAGGTGCACGGAGTGGGCGGTGTCGTTGGTGCCGGTCCCGGCAATGATGGCGGCCTTGCCGCCAACGGCCTCTTTTACGGCCCGGAACATGCCAAGGTTCTCATCGTCCGTGAGGGTTGAGGTCTCTCCAGTGGTACCGGTGACCACGAGTCCATCGCAACCATCCTGAACGAGCTTTTCCGCCAGCGCTGCGGCCTGGTCATAGTCCACCTTGCCGTCCTCAGTGAACGGGGTGACCATGGCGGTCAGCAGGGTACCAAGGGCGGGAACGTGGGCGCGCAAGTCAGACATACGAAAAACGTTACCCTGTGACCGGCTGGTTGGAAGAATGGGTCCCGCCTGATGGTCCTCATTCACCATGGCAGGCTTCTTGCCGATGTTCGGCCAGCCAGCGGTTTGGGACGCTGGGCCACTTGCGGTGGATTGCTCACCCCGCCATCCTATTCGGCGATTAGCACGCCGGCTTCGGAGCCCGCGCGGGCTCCTCCGCGCAGTAGTGTGCCACAGCCCGCTCCTTGAGTTGTTCCGCCCATGCCACAAGACGCTGCGAGGCGCGGACGTACTCAAAGAGTTCAAGGGGCGTCAGCGATGCCAGATCCGTCTCGGATAACCGGCGGGCCAGCTCGGCTCCCGGTATCTGCTCAGCCAGGGCAGTACCTTCGCGGCGCCATTGAGTGTCTTCCGGAGGCTCGCCGGCCACGAGTTGCCTGAACAGGAAATCGACCACACCGGGACTCATGGCCTTCATGGGCCCTTGAAGGCCTTCCGGCTGCTTGGGAACATCGTTCATGCGGCAATGTTATTCGAACATATATTCGAACACAAGGGGGTTTGTGTCACATCACAGTTGCCGCACAGCGGCTTATGAGACGATCGCTGCATGACTTCGCAAGAGACGGCCCCGACGCGAAAAGCGCCCGGCGGCCGGCCGATCGCCGGGCGGCTTACCGGGATAGATGCTGCCAGGGGCGCGGCGCTGTTGGGAATGATGGCCACGCACTTGATGCCCACCTTCGGACCCTCCCCTCAGTGGGAGCCGACGTTCGTGGGGCTGGTGTTTTCAGGACGGTCCGCGGCGCTCTTCGCCGTACTGGCCGGCATCGGGTTGGCGCTCAGTACAGGCAAGCAGGAGCCCCGCAGCGGCACGGAACTGTGGGCGGCACGAGGTGGAGTTGCCATGCGCGCCTTGGTGATCGCCGTCGTCGGACTGATGCTGGGCGGCCTGGATGTCAACGTCGCCATAATCCTGGTTCACTACGCCGTCCTGTTCCTGTGCATCCTGCCGTTCCTTGGCCTCCGGCTCAAAGCGCTCTGCTTCTGGGCACTGGGTTGGATCCTGTTGTCCCCGTTGCTGGCGTATCTGGTACGGCCTCTGCTGCTGGACGCCAACCCTCCCCTGAAGTTGGGACACAACCCCAACTGGGAGGATGTCGGGACGCCGGGACGCCTCCTCGCCGACCTCTTCTTCACCGGCTATTACCCGGTATTCCAGTGGATCTCGTACCTGCTGCTCGGATTGGTGATTGGACGATTGGCGCTGACGACGGCGAGGGTCCAGGTTCTGCTGCTTACCTGCGGAATCGCGGTGGCCGGCTTGGCAAAAGTCGCCGGAATCCTGGCCATGGAAGCATGGGGCGGACGGACTGCATTGTCAGCCCTCCCGGTCACCAGGGGATATCCACTGGAGAGCATGCTTCAGGTAAATGTCACCGGCTTGGAACAGACAGGCTCCTGGTGGTGGCTTGCCACTGCAGCCCCGCATGCGGGGACCAGCCTTGACCTGCTGCATAGCGGTGGCGTAGCTGCGGCAGTGGTCGGTTTGTTCCTGCTGCTCGGCACCCTGGCGGAGCGGATCAAGGTCAACTTCCTGATCCTGCTGAGCGGGCCCGGGGCCATGACCCTGAGCCTCTATGCAGCCCACGTTTGGGTAGTGTCCGGTTTCACCAACCAGCCGTTGCCCTCGGGGTGGACGGACGAGGGCATGTACTGGGCCCAAGCACTCACTGCGGTAGTCATCGGAGTCTGTTTCGCCGTTCTCCAACGCCGTGGACCACTGGAATGGGTAGCCCACACCGCATCAAGACTGGGCAGTCACCGGCCCGCTGCAGTGGGTTGAGACCTGAAGAGCTTCACGGCGTCGCGCATGGACGCACGGGCACGTTTGCGGTCGCCTGAGGCGTCGTAGGCGCAGCTCAGCCGGAACCAGGAGCGCCAGTCCTCCGGAGCGGCCTCGGCCTCTGCGCGGTACTTCTCAAACTCGGCGTCAGCAGCAGCGCGGACTATTCGCCCGCCCGGAGTGCGGGGAAGGTCATCCACCGGCAACCCGCCCTCGGCCTCCAGGACCTTGGCCATCTGCTCGGTACGGGCACCAAAAAGCAGCTCACGGATGAGTGCCCATGCGCCAACAACCGGCAGGACCAGATAGGCCGCTCCAATTCCCTTGGCTACCAGGTTGGGGTCGCCAAGCAAGAGGAACGAACGTTGGACGGAAACCACCAGGTAAAGCACCAACAGCAGGGTGATGGCCCCCACCCAGATTTTGGTGCGGTTCCTCTTCAAAGAAGTCCAGAAATTGCCCATGGTCCTAGAGCCCCAAGTCCAAGTAGCCGTCCAAGCCCACGGTGAGACCGGGGTTGGCTGCAACTTTCCGAAGCCCCAGCAGGACGCCGGGCATGAAGGAGGCGCGGTCAAACGAATCGTGGCGCAGCGTCAGCTGCTCACCGGGACCGCCGAAAAGCACCTCCTGATGAGCCACCAGGCCACGGAGGCGCACGCTGTGGACACGAACCCCGTCCACGTCACAGCCCCGGGCGCCATCCAACGCGGTTTCAGTGGCGTCCGGGCTCGCCGGGACGCCGGCTTCCTGGCGCGCCTCGGCGATCAGCTGTGCCGTCCTCACTGCGGTTCCGGATGGAGCATCCACCTTGTTGGGGTGGTGCAGTTCGATGATCTCCACGGACTCGAAGTATTGTGACGCCTTCGCAGCGAACGCGGACGCAAGCACCGATCCGAGGGCGAAGTTCGGGGCGATCAAAACGCCGGTGTCCGGTTTCTGTTCCAAGAGGTTCCGCAAGGAATCAAGCCGGTGGGTATCCCAACCCGTGGTACCTACAACTGCGTGGATGCCGTGTTCCACGGCGAACCGAACGTTGGTCTCCGTGATGTCCGGAACGGTCAGGTCAACGACGTACTGCGCACCAGCGTGGAGCAGTTTCTCCAGGGAATCGCCGCGGCCGAGAGCGGCTACCAAGTTCATGTCTTCGGCTGCATCAACAGCCTTAACGGCTTCGATTCCCATACGCCCGTGGGCGCCCAGCACTGCAACAGCAAGTTGTTCGGTCATGCCGTTAACCCTACCGCCGGGCCGGAGCCCGGCAGGAACCGTTACTCCGGCCTACTCCCCTGCTCCAACCCACTCCACGGTGCCGTCAGTGAAGAACTGTTCCTTCCAGATGGGGACCTGCTCTTTGACCCGGTCCACGAGCTCGGAGCATACGGCGAATGCCTGGCCGCGGTGGGCGGCAGCCACAGCACAGACCAGCGCGGGATCACCGATCTCCAGCATGCCGATCCGGTGGGCAGCCCAGATCCGAACGGGCTGCGCGGCTTCACCGGAGTGCTCGGCGACCAACTGCGCAACGACGTCTGACATCACCTGATGCGCCGTGGGATGCGCACTGTAGCTTAGACGGTCCACCGCCTTGCCGCCGTCGTGATTTCGAACGACGCCACTGAAGCTGACCACTGCCCCGGCGGTATCGGATTCGACCGCCGTGATGGCTTGGTCCACGGAAATGGGCTCGGCGCTAAGGACAGCGCTGACCACCTCAAAGTTTGTTTCAGTGCCCATGGCTTCCTTCCAGTTGCTCGCAGAGGTGCCCGATAACAGGGTCCAGGACGGCTAATCCGTCCATGACGCCCTTCGGGGATCCAGGCAGGTTGATGACGAAAGTCCTTCCCGCTGCCCCGGCGTGGCCACGGCTCAGCATGGCCATGGGGGTTTTGGCGGCACCGGTGCGCCGGATACCCTCCATGATGCCCGGAATCTCGCGTTCGAGCAGCGGCAGCGTCATTTCGGGGGTGCGGTCATCCGGGCTAAGACCCGTTCCACCGCTGGTGATGACCACGGCGGGCTCTTGCGTCAGGAGCGCCCTTAGGGCAGCGCCAACCGGTTCACCGTCCGGCACAACCATGGTGGGAAAAGTGTCGAAACCGTGCTCGTTGAGCCAATCGAGGATGATCGGACCCGTTTCGTCGGCGTACACGCCTGCGGCTGCGCGGGTTGATGCGATGACGACGCCGGCCTTCCGCAGAGCGTTCGGCTCGCACGCGCTCATGCGCCGGCCTCCTCTACGGTTGGCTCACCGGAGATGTCCCAGTCGCCGCTTTTCCCGCCGCTCTTTGCCAGCACGCGGATATCGGTCAGCACTGCGTGCTTGTCCACGGCCTTAATCATGTCGTAGACGCTCAGGGCCGCTACGGAAGCTGCCGTCAATGCCTCCATTTCGACGCCGGTCACCCCCCGTGTCTTGACAGTGGCCAGGATTTCAACCGAGTCGGTGCCCAGCTCGAAGTCCACAGTGACCTTGGAGATCGGCAACGGATGGCACAGCGGAATCAGCTCAGGAGTCTTCTTCGCCGCCATGATCCCTGCTACCCGGGCCACGGCGAGGGCATCGCCCTTGGGCAGCTCGCCGGCACCCAGGAGTGTCAATACGTTGGGGGTGCTGCGGACAGTTGCAGTAGCAGTTGCAACACGTGTGGTGACGGCTTTTTCGGAGACATCCACCATCTGTGCAGTTCCGTCCTGCCTGAGGTGGGTCAGGCCACCGGAGTGTTCTGTAGTCGCGGGAGTTTGATTCACAGCATCCATACTTCCACTTCGTCCCCGTCGGTGAGTTCCGTGACGTCGCCGGGTATATGAACCAAGGCATTCGCCCGAGCCAGGGCATGGACGAGGTGCGAACCTGCACCACCTTCCATCCGGACCGTTCCGTCCGGGTCCAAGGTCCCCCGACGGACCTGGTGCTTGCCTTCCGGCGAGGCCAGCGATTCGGCCAAGCGGGCCTTCATCACCGGCCTCGGCGCGGGCGTTCCCAGTACCCGCGAAAGTGCCGGCCTGAGAAACATCTCAAATGAGACCAGGCAACTGACCGGGTTTCCCGGGAAGCCAAGGAACGGAACACCGTCAAAACTGCCCAGTCCCTGCGGTCCACCTGGCTGCATGGCCACCGGGAGGAAATCCACCGGCTGGTTCGCCAGTGCTTGCCGGACCACTTCGTAGGCGCCCTTACTCACTCCCCCCGTGGTAACAATGACATCGACACGCCTGTCCGACGGCGCGGCGTGACGGCGGAGGACCGCCAGCAGCTTGGAGGGATCGTCATCGGATATTCCAGTACGGACCACATCCAGGCCGGCCTGTCGCATGGAGGCCTCGAGGAGTGTTCCGTTCGAGTCGAAAATCTTGCCGGCCGTGAGGTCTTCCCCCGGTTCCACTACCTCGTCGCCGGTTGTGACCAGGAGGACGCGCCATGGTTCCCGGACTTCAACGGTTGTCAGCCCCAACGCCGCCAAAAGCCCTAACTGCGCGGGTCCCATCCGCGTACCCGCGGGCAGCGCCAGTGCGCCCTTCGCGATGTCGCTGCCGCTGTCCCGCACGTAGGTGCCGGGAGCGACCGGAGGCAGTTCTACAACAGCCCCCACTGTGGCAGGGTCCGGGAAAGAGTCTGGCGTCGCCCTTTCAATGGGCACGACGGCGTCGGCACCGTCGGGGATCATGGCCCCGGTCATGATGGGGGCGGCAAAACCCGGTTTGAGTGCTGCCGGCGCGGCACCTGCCGGAACCGGCTCAGCTACCTGGAGCTCTGCACCGCCGTCGGGAATATCTGCAGAGCGGACGGCGAAACCGTCCATTTGGGAATTGGCAAAAGGGGGCAAGGAGAGCGGCGCGTAGACATCGACGGCCAGCGCCTTACCCAGCGCCTCCAGCAGTGGCAGGGTGACGTTGCCCTTCCCCGAAACGACGCCGGTGAGCAGATCCACCACTGCCTGGCGGTGGGCTGCAACAGATCTGGGCACGGATATCCTCCTGTGTGGACACACTTGCTTCCGGGAATTCTCCGGACGTACCCAGACTAGGGCCTCATCCCACCTTGATGTTGATGGTGTGATAGCCCGTGGCGCCATCGGGAGCCACAGGTGCCTTGTCTTCGGTCTGGGGTTCACCTGTGGAATCGGTGGCCCGGACCTGCACTTCGTACTCACCTGGCGTCAGGTCGATGCCCAATTGCCACTGGCACCAAGTGTCGGTGGAGATTGCGCCAGCCAGCATAGCCTGCTGCCATGATCCGCGATTCACGCGCAGCTCCACGCGGTTGATGCCCCTGTGCTGGGCCCAGGCCACACCGCCGAATTGGACCTGGCCCGCTTGAACGCTTCTTCCGCTGCGGGGCACATCGATGCGCGATTGCGTTTTGATGGGCCCGCGATCGCTCCAGCCCCGAGTCGTCCAGTACGCGGTGTCGTCGGTGAATCGTGTGACTTTCAGTTCCGTTAGCCATTTGGTGGCCGAGACGAAACCGTAGAGTCCCGGTACGATCATCCGCACCGGGAATCCATGTTCAAGTGGCAGCGGCTCACCGTTCATGCCGACGGCCAGGAGCGCGTCGCGGTCATCTGTAAGGGCCTCCAAAGGAGTGCTGGCCGTCCATCCGTCGTTGCTGGTGGACAGGACCATATCCGCGCCGGCTTTTGGCCCGGCCATTGCCAATAGTTCCCTCACCGGCCAACCCAGCCAGAGCGCGTTGCCGATGAGGTCGCCGCCCACGTTGTTGGACACGCAGGCGATGGTGACGTGGCGTTCTGTCATTGGCTTGGCGAGGAGAGTAGCGAAGTCGATTTCAATTTCGCGTTCCACCAGTCCTGTGACCTTGAGTTTCCAGGCAGGGGGATCGATCGCCGGGACTGCCAATGCAGTGTCAATCCTATAGAAATCGGCATTAGGGGTGACCAAAGGGCTGAGGCCATCCACGGACAGGGACGCGTTTGCCGGGATGGCTTGCGGCGGCGCAGCGGGTTGCGGAAGCGTCATGGAGCCGCGGAAACCGGACGCCACCGCTGTCGCCCTGGTGAGGATGGTGGTCACTGTTCCCGCTACGACCGCGGCAAGGGAGGTCCCAGCCAAGGCATTCAGGAAGCTCCGCCGAGCCAGTGGCGTTTCCCCACGGGCGGGGGTTTCTTCCGAGGGCTCCCAAGTTGCAAGCCGACGCACGAGGGTCCGTAGCAGCACCATGGTGAGAACAGCGGCAACAATTGGTGCAAGGGCTGCCTGGGGGCTTGTCTGGGCTCGGGTGACGACGGCGGTCAGCCCTGCCGCACCCGCCAGACCGGCGAGGGCAAGGCCCCATCCGCTGCGGTTGCGTTCCAAGACACCAGCTAGCGCTGCAAGGATTCCTGCCACGCTTACGATGCAAGCGACCAACACAACCTTGTCGGCGGTTCCGAATAACTGCACTGCCAGGTCTTTGACCCCTGGCGGCACGGCGTCGATCACCGCTCCGCCAAGGGCCGTGACCGGCGAAACCAAAGGGCTCAAGAGGCCGGCGGTCAGCTCGCCTGCCGCGATCCCGGCTGCGCCGGCAGCCAACCCCGCGGCAGCAGCCCACAGCGCAGCCTTCCCCCTAAGGCGTCGCTGCTTGGTGGTACCGGGTGCGGGCGTACTCATGTGGTGCCTCCGAGGCGGTTGTCCGTTGCGATGGGTTGATGGCTGTGAGGCATCGAAGACTCGGGTGGGGTTCCTCCAGCCGGAAGTGACAACACAAAGCGGCAACCGCCGTCGACGTTGTCCACCTTGACTGATCCCCTATGTGCCTTGACGATTCCAGCCACCATGCTGAGGCCGATGCCGGCACCGCTGTAGCTGCCCTGCAGTGCTTCGCTCGCTCCACGGGCGGGGTCTTTCTGCCAGCCCGTTTGGAACAAATGCGGGAGGTCCTCGTCCGGGATGCCTCCGCATTGGTCCTGTACGGCGATAATGGCGTTTCCAGCGTTCTTCCCTGCAACGCCTTCCCAACCAAGGCCGTCCCGTCCAACACTGACGTGGACATCGCTGCCCGGCTTGCTGTAGATGATTGCGTTGAGGAGTATGTTCCGCACGGCCCGGGCGAGGCTTGGTCCGTCCGCCACGGCCATGCACTCGCGGTCCCCGCCGCCGTCGAGCCTGATGCCGCGTTTCGCGGCCAAGGGCGCGAGGTCCGAGAGCGCATCGCTGACGAGGTCGTAAAGGTCCAAGGGTTCCGTGCTCAGGCGGAGAGTGCCCGCCTGGATCTTGGACAGTTCCGAGAGGTCATTGACCATGGCCGTCATTTGTTCGGTCTGCCCGATGATCTTCCGGTAGTAGCCCTGCACATCTGATGCCATACCGTCCTCAAGGGCTTCGGTCATGGCGCGCATGCTGGCCAAGGGTGTTCGGAGATCATGGGAAATCCACGACACAAGCTCGCGTCGGGCAGTCTCTACGGCGGCTTCGCGTTCCCGGGATTCGGCCAGGTTACGGCTGCTGGCCTCAAGTTCCTTGGCCAGCCCTGCGAGTTCGGACGTCATGGCCGGAGCACTCCCCCGACCGTCGGCCACGGTGTCTTCCAGGGTTTCGCCCCGGCCCAGGCGCCGGGCGGCGTCAACCAA
Source organism: Paenarthrobacter sp. (assembly GCA_031179305.1). GTDB lineage: Bacteria > Actinomycetota > Actinomycetes > Actinomycetales > Micrococcaceae > Arthrobacter. The sequence goes on from JAPSHX010000005.1 coordinate 73,034, forward strand.
GTGCGCAGCGTTCCTGGAGACGCCCGCACCCAACATGAGGGACAGCGCAACGGCAACAGCCGAGGCCGTGGCGAGAATGTACCACATGACTTCAAGGTCCCTCGCGGAAATGAACATTGCGTTGAAGGCACTGACCATTCCCGCCACCAGCACGGCGACGGTAGCCACCACCACCAAGCAGATCTGTGCGAGTACCGACGCCCGGCGAAGCAGCCGGAGGAGCACCCATGTGGCGGCCCCGATGAGCACGGCCCAGAACAGGACCCACGCGAGGATGGTCCATAGCTCACTGCCCTCCATGCTCACCCTCTTCATCGTCCGGACTCACAGGGACGGCGTCATACCGCTTGTTGTCGAAGCGGTAGCCGACACCCCATACGGTCTTGAGTAGTTCGGGTTTGGTGGGGTTGGTTTCGATCTTCTCCCGCAGGCGCCGGACGTGGACCGTGACCGTGGACAGGTCGCCGAAGTCCCATCCCCACACTGCCTTGATAAGTTCTTCCCGGCTAAAGACCTGGTGTGGCCTGCGCATCAAAAAAGCCAGGAGGTCGAATTCGCGGACGGTCAGTGCCAGGGGAACTCCATCATGCGTGACTGTCCGGGAAGCGGGATCGAGTTCGAGTCCTGCGGCTTCAACCGGCGGTTCGGGCGCGAAGTCCTTGATGCTCCGGCGCAGTAGTGATTTCACCCTAAGGACCAGTTCCCTCGGAGAGAAGGGTTTGGTGACGTAGTCGTCCGCTCCCATCTCCAAGCCCAGAATCCGGTCGTCTTCGGTTCCCAGGGCCGTGACCATGATGACGGGCACGCTCATGCTTTGGCGGAGTCGGCGACACACCTCAACACCGTCCAGTCCCGGCAGCATCCGGTCCAGGATCACCAGATCGGGTTGGCGTGAGGCTGCCAGCTTGAGGGCGGTGAAGCCGTCCCCCGCCATGTCCACTTGGAATCCTGCTTTCAGCAGGTAATCGCGGACAACGTCGGCGATGGTCTGTTCATCCTCTACCAGGAGGATGCGACGATTTCCGGGCTCCGCTGATGATGCCGTATTTGTGGTCACGCTTTCAGCATAGGTTTGCGGACGTTGCGCAGCACTCGATCCGGGCCCAGGGAGCACAAGTGTATGGAATCCGTAAGAACTGCCTGAATCACCACTGCGTGGCTGGAGGTCTGCGACTATAACGGGTGTCACTGATCCAGCCGAGGTGGCGTAGCCTGAATTTATGAGTGTTCAGCTAGGCATGCCGGTACCCCCCTCGGGCGGTGCCACAGGCAGCACGGAAAGCGGCGTGGCAGTTCCGCCCCCACGTCCTGCAGGCACGCCCGCCGGGCTGTGGGACCGCTATGGTCGGCGTGCGACGGATATGCGCCTGTCCTTGACGGACAAATGCAACCTCCGCTGTACCTACTGCATGCCTGCCGAGGGGCTGGAATGGCTCTCGAAACAAGCGGTGATGACCAAAGACGAAATCGTCCGCATTGTCCGCATCGGCGTCAACGCTTTAGGCGTGCGGGAGCTCCGCCTCACGGGAGGTGAGCCCTTGGTCCGCGCAGACCTGGTGGACGTCATCGCCGGAATCCGGAACGACCACCCGGACCTCCCCATTTCCATGACCACCAACGGCGTGGGACTGGATAAGAAGGCCGCCGCGTTGAAGGCCGCTGGCCTCACCCGGATCAACGTCTCGCTCGATTCCCTCCACGAGGAAACCTTTACCAAACTCACCCGTCGCCCCTTCCTGGACCGCGTCCTGGCCGGCGTAGATGCCGCTTGGGCAGCCGGATTGGGTCCGGTTAAGCTGAATGCTGTGCTGATGCGCGGGATCAACGACGCCGAATCGCCGGACCTCTTGGCATGGGCCCTGGGCCGCGGCTACGAACTTCGGTTCATCGAGCAAATGCCCCTGGATGCCGACCATGGATGGACCCGGCGCAACATGATCACCGCCGCCGAGATCCGTGAACTGCTCTCGCGGGACTTCATACTGGGCCGCGACCCCCGCGAGCGGGACGGCGCACCGGCCGAACGCTTTGAAGTACGACGCCGGGACACGGCAACAGGCGCTGCCACGGGTCCGGTCCTCGGTACAGTGGGCATCATTGCCTCTGTCACTGAGCCGTTCTGCTCCGACTGCCGCCGTACCCGGATCACCGCGGAGGGCAAGATCATGAGTTGCCTTTTCTCCCGCGAAGAATTCGATCTCCTGGGCCTTCTCCGTGAGGGCGCCACGGATGACCAACTGGTATCACGCTGGCAGGACGCCATGTGGGTCAAGCCCAAAGCCCACGGCATGGACCACACAGGTCTCGGCGCAGCGGACTTCGTCCAGCCGGACCGCAGCATGAGCGCAATCGGAGGCTGAACCCTTGCTTGTCCGTTACTTCGCTGCCGCCCGCGCGGCCGCCGGTGTCGAAGAGGAACTGCACGTCCTCCCGGAAGGCACCAGCCTGGAAGCGCTACTGGAAGCTGCCCTCGCCGTCGAACGTCCGCTGCCTCCCGAAGGGACGCCGCCGCTCGCCAGGATCGTGGCGCGCAGCAGTTTTCTCCGTAATGAGGTGGCTGTCCGGGACCGTGCGGCTCCCTTGGGGAGCGACGACGTCATTGACGTCCTGCCGCCTTTCGCCGGGGGTTAGAAGGGAGCCATCCCCCTCGCCGCTTCATTAGACCTTACGAAAGACGCTCTTCAACAAAGGGCTGAACTCGGCACCTCCCTCGAGCCTCAAATCAGCTGTGTGCACCAATACACCGTCTTCTACGCGGAAGGTGTGCCTGGCCACGCCGTCGGCCGTTCTCCGGTCAAGTGTCAGCGTTCCTGCGTGCCATGACCCCCGGACCGGGCTGGCTGGCGGCCGTCCCATGCTGTCCACGTAGTACCACAGCGTGTCCCCGTGGTCCCGGTCAACAGTGAACATGCCGTGACCTTCGAAGTGCGTACCGTCGGCTTCGCGGTGCCTGTAGCTCTGGACCACGGCATAGCCGCCGGCGGCCTTGGTAAATACCGCCTCGGCCTCGGCTGTCCGCGCCGTTCCCCACGGTGACGCAGCGATCTCCGTAATGCCACGCCAGTGACCGATGAAGTCCCGCAGCATCTCGCCAGCATGGCCGCTTGAGGGCAGATCCATCAGGTCTCCAAAGTAGTCAGGGCAGCATCATCGTGTGATCATGCTGCCCTGTTTACAGTGCGGGAGTCCAGAGATTTCGGACTGGAACCTACTAAAGGCCGAAAGTCTCGGTTTCCTCGAACGGACCAACAACGGTGATGGTGCGGGGCGCCGCTGCGAGCTCACGGGCAAGTTCCTGAACGTCATCCACCGTGACGGCCTTGATGCGCGCCAGGGTCTCGTCTATGTCCTGGAATTCACCGGAGACCAGTTCCGCCCGTCCAAGCCGCGACATCCGCGAACCTGTGTCCTCAAGTGCGAGCACAATCCCGCCGCTGAGCTGTCCTACTGCTTTACGAAGCTCTTCGTCAGTGATGCCTTCCTTGGCGAGCTTATCCAGCTCCAGGCCCAGGAGTTCCAATACCTGGCGAACCTTGGAAGGAGTGCATCCGGCGTACATCCCGAAGTATCCGGCATCCGCATACGCTGCCGTGAACGAGTACGTGGAGTACACCAAGCCGCGCTTCTCACGAATTTCCTGGAACAGGCGGGAAGACATGCCGCCTCCCAGTACGGCGTTCAGCACGCTCATGACGAACCGGCGGTCATCCGTGGCAACGATCGTGGGGCAACCCATAATAATGTTGGCTTGCTCCACGGGACGTTTAACCACGTGCAGTCCTGATGTGCCAGTGATGACGGCCCGGTCAGAACCCCGGCGGTCTACCGGCGCGGCATCAGCGTCAAGCTGCCAGCCCGCAGCTTTGAGAGCATCCAGGACAAGCTGGCAGACGACATCGTGATCCAGTCCGCCGGCCGCGGTAATGACCAGTTCCTCCGGGCGGTAGTAGCGCTGGTAGTGCGCCCAGACCGAATCCCTGGCCACAGCTTTGATGGCATCCGGGGTTCCCCCGATTGGCCGCGCCAACGGGTGGTGGCCGAGGACGGCCGCTACGAATTTTTCGTGGGCGACATCTGTAGGGTCATCACTGTCCATGGCAATTTCTTCAAGGATGACGTCGCGTTCCTGCTCCAATTCGGCAGGATCGAGAACCGCGCCGGTAATCATGTCAGCGATGACATCGATGGCCATGGGCAGGTCCGTGTCCAGGACCCGGGCGAAGTAGCAGGTGCTTTCCTTGGCGGTCGCTGCGTTGGATTCGCCACCCACCTCGTCAAAGGCGGAGGCGATCTCCAAGGCTGTGCGCCGCTTGGTGCCCTTGAACAGCAGGTGCTCAAGGAAGTGTGTGGAACCGTGCTGGCCGTCCGCTTCGTCGCGTGAACCCACTGCCACCCAGAACCCGATGGTGGCCGAACGCTGGCCGGGCATCGCCTCGGTGAGGACGCGCACGCCGCCGGGGAGGACAGAGCGCCGCACGACGGAACCGCCCTCGGCACCGTGGATCAGTTCGCCGCCGGGAAGGGTTTGCTCCAGCGGCAAGGGTACGACAGTCATTAAGGCCTTTCAGGTTAAGGCCGGAAGGGCCGGTGGAGCTTTTTCAAGCCCACCGGCCCTGCCGGGTGTACTGCTTACAGACTACTCTGCGGACTCTTCAGCGGCCTCGGCCGGAGCGTCCTCGGAGGCTGCTCCTTCTTCCTCGGCAACTACCGGGGAGAGGGAGAGCTTTCCACGGTCGTCGATCTTGGTGATCTCGACCTGGACCTTCTGGCCAACGGAGACAACGTCATCAACGTTGTCCACGCGCTTGCCATTGGCCAGCTTGCGCAGCTCGGAGATGTGCAGCAGGCCGTCCTTACCCGGCGTCAGGGAAACGAAAGCACCGAACGTGGTGGTCTTGACGACCGTACCCAGGTAGCGCTCGCCGATTTCCGGCACCTGCGGGTTGGCGATGGCATTGATGGCGGAACGGGCTGCATCTGCAGACGGACCGTTGGTGGCGCCAATGTAGACAGTGCCGTCATCTTCGATAGAGATGTCCGCGCCCGTGTCTTCCTGGATCTGGTTGATCATCTTGCCCTTGGGGCCGATGACCTCTCCGATCTTGTCCACGGGGATCTTGACGGCGATAACGCGCGGTGCGAACTCAGAGAGTTCGTCCGGGGTGTCGATCGCTGCGTTGATGACCTCGAGGATGTGGAGGCGGGCTTCGCGGGCCTGCTTCAGGGCTGCCGCCAGTACAGAAGCCGGGATACCGTCGAGCTTGGTGTCCAGCTGGATGGCCGTGACGAACTCGGAGGTACCTGCAACCTTGAAGTCCATGTCGCCGAATGCGTCTTCGGCGCCGAGGATGTCAGTCAGGGCTGCGTAGCGGGTCTGGCCGTCAACCTGGTCGGAAACCAGGCCCATGGCGATACCGGCAACAGCTGCCTTCAGCGGCACACCTGCGTTAAGCATGGAGAGCGTCGAAGCGCAGACCGAACCCATGGACGTCGAACCGTTGGAACCGAGAGCCTCGGACACCTGGCGGATGGCGTACGGGAACTCTTCACGGGTGGGCAGAACCGGTACCAGGGCGCGCTCAGCGAGGGCACCGTGGCCGATTTCGCGGCGCTTCGGGGAACCGACGCGGCCGGTTTCACCGGTGGAGTACGGCGGGAAGTTGTAGTTGTGCATGTAGCGCTTGCGCGTTACCGGCGACAACGAGTCGATCTGCTGCTCCATCTTGAGCATGTTCAGCGTGGTGACGCCCATGATCTGGGTTTCGCCGCGCTCGAAGATCGCGGAACCGTGAACGCGGGGCAGAACCTCTACCTCCGCGGTCAGCTGGCGGATGTCCGTGAGGCCACGGCCGTCGATGCGGACCTGGTCCTTGAGGATGCGCTGGCGCACAACATGCTTGGTCACCGAGCGGAAAGCTGCGGACAGTTCCTTTTCGCGGCCTTCGAACTGGCCTGCAAGTGCACCAAGGACCTCGTCCTTGAGCTCGTCGGAGGCGTTGTCGCGCTCCTGCTTGTCAGCGATCTGGAAGACAGCAGCCAGCTTGTCAGCGGCAGCGGCTTCAACCGCAGCGTAGACGTCATCCTGGTAGTCAAGGAAGACCGGGAACTCAACCGTAGGCTTGGCAGCGCGGGCTGCAAGGTCTGCCTGTGCTTCGCAGAGTGCCTTGATGAACGGCTTGGCAGCCTCGAGGCCCTCGGAAACAACCTCTTCGGTAGGAGCGGTTGCGCCCTGTTCCTTGATGAGGTTCCAGGAGTTGTCCGTGGCTTCGGCTTCAACCATCATGATGGCGACGTCGTCACCGGCGATGCGGCCGGCAACAACCATGTTGAACACGGCGTTCTCAAGCTGGGAGTGCTTGGGGAAAGCGACCCACTGCGAACCCTGCTCGTCGGCGATGAGGGCAACGCGGACGCCACCAATCGGGCCGGAGAACGGGAGACCGGACAGCTGCGTGGACATCGAGGACGCGTTGATGGCGACGACGTCGTAGAGCTCATCCGGGTTGATGGCCAGGACGGTAACCACGATCTGGACCTCATTGCGCAGCCCCTTTACGAAGGCGGGGCGCAGCGGACGGTCCATCAGGCGGCAAGCCAGGATGGCTTCGGTCGAGGGGCGGCCTTCGCGGCGGAAGAACGAGCCCGGGATACGGCCGGCAGCGTACATGCGCTCTTCAACATCAACCGTCAGCGGGAAGAAGTCGAAACCTTCGCGCGGCTGCTTGCCTGCGGTGGTTGCCGAGAGCAGTGCGGTGTCTTCGTCGATGTAGACCATCGAGGCGCCGGCTGCCTGCTTGGCAAGGCGGCCGGTTTCGAAGCGAATAACTCGCTTGCCAAAACGTCCGTTGTCGATAATGGCTTCGGAGAACTGGATTTCGGGACCCTCCATAGAGAGTCACCTCCGTTTCTGTTAGCGGAAGTCCGCCGCATCAACCCAGGCCTCTTCTTTATTCCTGGCCTGTACGACACCCGGTCATCGATCGAGATCCACGGGCTCATCGTCACAGATGGCTTCCCGGGAATCACTACCGAGGACCGCGAATGCGCGATGCGGTTGATTCCTGTTTTTAGTTGTTGGTAAAGAAGGCGGCCCGTTCCGATATGGAGCGGGCCGCCCCTAAATGCAGACTAGCGGCGCAGGCCGAGACGCTCGATGAGCGCACGGTAGCGGGCGATGTCAGTGTTCTTCAGGTAGGAAAGCATGCGCTTGCGACGACCAACCATGGCCAGCAAACCGCGCTGGGTGTGGAAGTCGTGCTTGTGCTCCTTCATGTGCTCAGTCAGATCCTTGATCCGCTGGGTCAGGACCGCAACCTGCACCTCGGGCGAACCGGTGTCGCCTTCAGAGGTTGCGTATTCCTTGATGATGGACTGCTTTACAGCGGCGTCAAGTGCCACGTGAACTCCTAGAGTTGTGCCGTGCCTCCCGGTGCAGCGCCTCGCTGACGGGTTGTCCCTGGTACGTTGCCGCACACAAAAACAGGTCCAGCCGCCACGGACTGCAGCCGGATCCACTCATCAGTTTACCGGCACGTCAGCAGTGTTGTCGAAATGCCGCTAGCGCCGGGTCAACAGCTCATGCGCCTGGGCTACGTCCAGGCACATTTGTTCGACCAACGCTTCCGGTCCCCGGTAAGCCACCATGCCCCGCAGCCGCTGCGTAAATTCGACGGCGACAATCTGCCCGTAGAGGTCGAAGTCTTCAACGTTCTCTTCAGGACGGTCGATGACGTGCGCCTCAACCTGCCGGCTGACGCCGTCGAACGTGGGGTTGGAGCCAACGGAGATGGCGGCAGGCCAACGCGTGCCCGCCTGGTCGATCAGCCACCCCGCATAGATGCCGTCCGCCGGGACGTAACCGGTGGAATCGTGGGAAAGGTTTGCCGTGGGGAAACCGAGATCCCGCCCGCGGGCAGCACCGTGCACCACTTCCCCGCGCATGCGGTGGGGCCGGCCCAGTACTGCGGCAGCAGTAACTACATCTCCTTCGGACAACGCCTCCCTCACCCAAGTGGAGGAACAGCGGCGGTCAGCATCGCCGTCGTCGTGAACCGGGAAGCCTCCCGCGCCGTATTCATTGACAACCTGCACCCCGAAGCCGAGCTGGTCACCCAGCTCCTGCATGGTGACGACGTCGCCTGAGTTGCCGGCACCGAAGCGGAGGTCGTGCCCTACAACGAGGTGTGCGGCGTGAAGTCCGTCGAGAAGGACCTCGCGGACAAACTCCAGCGGGGTCATCGCAGCGAGGTCCAAGGTGTACTTCATCACCAGGACAGCATCCACACCGGTATCGCCGAGGGCCTCAAGTTTGTCCTGTAACCCCATGATGAGCTCCGGAGCGGAATCCGGCCTGTGCACCTGGGCGGGGTGGGGATCGAACGTGACGGCAACCGAGGGAATGTTGTGCCGCTTTGCTGTGTCGGTCAACTGCGACAGAACGTGCTGGTGGCCACGATGGACGCCGTCAAAGTTCCCGATGGTAACGACAGTAGGTCCGAAGTCCTTAGGGACTTCGGTGGGATCGTTCCAGATGTGGACCATCAACCTCGCCTTTTTACTGCAGATGTTCGTTCCGCCCGGCAACCTCCCGGCGCCGGAACATTCTAAGGTTACCCGCTGGGGTGTTTGACTCAGGACGGCCGGCGTTTGTTGAGCCACAGAAGGCCAAGGATCGGCAGGACCAGCGGGACAAAGCCATAACCGCGGCCAAACAGGGACCACACAGTGTCGTGCGGGAAAGCAACAGGATCAAAAAGGCTGATCGCACCCACCACCAGTACCCCCACGAGCTCAATGAGCACAGCGGCCAAGGAAACCTTGAACCAGGTCCTGCCCGGCTTTGCGAGCGAGATGGTGGCCACGATATACACCGCAGCGGCGAACGCTGAGAGGATGTGCGCCAACGGAGCTTCGGCGAATTTGGTGGCGATCTGGTAGCCGGCACGTGCCGTCGCGGACAACGCGAACACGGCGTAGACCGCGATCAGCAAGCGTCCGGGCCCTGTGTTCCGGGTGTCCTTCTGCACCGACTGCCGGTTCGCAGGGTTGGTCTCGGTTCCAGTCACGTTGTGTTCTTCCTTCATGGTCAGTACCAGATCTGGTTCATGCGGGCAGCCATCACCAGTGCGGTAACGCCCACTGCCGCAAGGACGAAGTTGCTCCAGCGGGTCCGTTCAAGGATGGCCCAATAGACGGCCCCAAGCGGAATCATCAGGGCAACAATGAGGTAGCCCCAGAACTCCCATGGTTCACCTGCCATTTGCTCACCCATGGCAACGCGGACGATCGAGCCCACCAAATACACCACGAGCACAAGCTCGACGGCGAGCACGGAAAAGATGGTGGGGTCGTTCGGGGCTTTCTTCATCAAGCCGGCCACGACGCACATGATCGTGGACACCAGTCCAACGATGAGGATGGCGTAGAAATATCCGTCCATGCCTATTTTGCCTGCCCTGTTCCAGTTCCCGGCGCGAAGACCAGCACCGGTTTAGCGAAGCTGCCCGTGTCTGCAAGCAGTGCCACAAGCTCCCCCGACGGCGCGAATGCCGCGGCGGGCTTTTCGGCCGTGGCGGCGTCCGGCGTTCCTGCTTCCGGCCCGGCAGCGATGCGGCGGCCAAAGGAGATTTCGATGGTTTCTGCCTCGCTCAGCTCCCGGTTGGGCATCAGCGAGCGTGCCGCCAGGGACATCTCCAGAACCTCGAGCTCTTCTGCGAGCTCCTCCAGCGTTCGGGCCTGATCAAGGGAGTAAGGGCCAACTTTGGTCCTGCGCAGGGCTGTGAGGTGCCCACCGACACCCAAGGCGTTGCCGAGGTCCCGGGCCAACGCCCTGATGTACGTGCCGGAAGAACACTCAACGGTGACGTCGACGTCAACTACCCTGCCGCCGTCGATCCTGGTGATGGAATGGATATCGAAGCGGTGGATGGTGACTGGACGAGCCGCGAGTTTGACCTCTTCACCCGAGCGGACGCGGGCGTAGGAGCGTTCGCCGTTGACCTTGATGGCGCTGACGCTGCTGGGAACCTGCTGGATAGGCCCGGACAGCGCGGCGACGCCGGCGGCAACGGCATCGTCAGTAATGTCCGCTGCGGTGCGGGCCTCCGTGACCTCGCCCTCGGCATCATCTGTGATGGTGGTTTCGCCCAGCCTGATGGTGGCCGTGTACGTCTTGGACGTGCCCACGATGTAGGTCAGCAGGCGGGTGGCCTTGTTGATGCCGAGCACCAGAACGCCGGTTGCCATGGGATCAAGCGTGCCGGCGTGGCCCACTTTCCGGGTGCCGGCCAGCCGCCGCATCCGGCCAACCACGTCATGGCTGGTCCATCCCTGCGGTTTGTCAACGATTACCAGTCCAGAAAGCACGCTTACCAGTATATGGGTGGCTAGGATGGCTCCCATGCCTGAGCTTGCCGCGCATGTCCGCGACGTCCCCGTGAACCAGATCCGTGAGATCACCGAAGCCGCGTGGTCCACCCCCGGAGCAATCGTCCTCAGCATCGGGGAGCCGGGCTTTGCCTTACCCCGGCACATCCTCGACGCCGGCATGGACTGCCTGGATCGCGATGAGACCAACTACACACCCAATGCCGGGATCCCGGCCCTCCGCGAGGCTTTTGCCGCCCGCTTCCGCGAACAGCAAAGGGCGGATCTCGGCGCGGAGCGTGTGTATGTTGTGGACGGCGCCCAGCAGGGACTGCACTTCGCCATGAGCCTCCTTCTCTCCCCCGGCGACGAGATTCTCATCCCCAATCCCGGCTACCCCACCTTCGCCATGACCAGCAGACTGCTGCACGCCGTGCCGGTGCAGTATCCGCTGTATCCGCGGAACGATTTCCAGCCGCACATCGAGGACATCGAGACCCTTATCACGCCAAGGACCCGCGTCCTCGTGTTGAACTCCCCCTCCAATCCCTTGGGTGCCGTCTTTAGCGAGGAATCCACCCGCCAACTTGTGGAGCTTGCCGTTCGCCATGACCTCTGGATCATCTCCGATGAGTGCTATGAAGCCTTCACGTTCGATGTGCCCCATGTCAGTCCTGCGCGCTTCGACAGCGACGTCCCCGGTGAAGCCCGGGTCTTCACTTCCCTGACACTGTCCAAGACCTACGGGCTGACAGGCCTCCGGATTGGAGCGTTGATCTGCCCGCCCGGGTTGGAACGGAAGATGAACAACGTGATGGAGTCGATCGTGTCCTGCGTCGCGTCGCCTTCGCAGTACGCCGCCTTGGCCGCGCTGACAGGCCCCCAGGACTATGTTTCCCAGGTTCGCGACCACTACCGGAGTAACCGGGATGCAGCCTCCGGCGTGCTGGCCAAGAAAGGAATTCCGTTCCTGGGTGCCCAAGGGGCTTTTTACCTTTGGGCTGACGTCTCGCACGTGAGCGGCGGGGATGTCAGGACCTGGGCGCGGGCCTTCCTCGCTGAGTCCGGAGTGTCCTTCGCTCCTGGGACGGCATTCGGCTCGATCGGCGAGGGCTGGATCAGGATCGCCCTCTGTGGGGGTCAACAAGACCTGCTCGACGGCGTCAGCCGCCTCCCTGGCAAGGTCTAGTTTCCGGTCCTTTGAGTAAGGCGGCTCAGTAGGCCGTCCGGTGCGCGTGGCTACGCCACGCGTCGAAGGGTTCATCTGAAGCGTCCAACTGCGCATGCTCCACGGGCAGCAGTTCCGGTCTGGTGCCTGCGAAATACTCGTAGAACACAGCGTCGTCGAAGCCCGCTTTGGCCGCGCCGTGCCGATCTGCCGCAAAATAGACGTGCCCGATCCTGGCCCAGAGGGTGGCGGATAAGCACAGCGGGCATGGTTCACAGCTTGCGTAGAGAACGGAGCCCGTGAGGTCGAAGCTCTTGGTTGCAGCTGCGGCACGGCGAATCGCCACCACTTCGGCATGTGCTGTGGGGTCGTGGTCCCGGGTGACCCGATTGACTCCCTCATGGATGGTTCCGTCCGGGGTGACAACGACGGCGCCGAAAGGGCCGCCGCCGTCGGAAACGTTGTGCACGGCCAGTTTGATGGCCAGCTTCAGGTATTCATCACGTTGCTGAGCATTGTGCGGCGACATGCTCCCGATCATAGCGAGTTTGAGTACAGCAAATGCCCCTAAGAACGCTTCTTAGGGGCATCAACTGCACAAAAAACTAGTCTTTGGCGTCTTCGTCGAAGTCGTCCTCGTCGAGGTCCTCCGGTGAGTCGCCCTTGTAAGGGTCTGCCTCGCCTGCGTGTTTGGCACTGGCAGCCAAAGCGGCTACCTCTGCGTCGCGACGCTTGGCATCACGTAGGAGCTCCTCAAGGTTGGAGGCATTGACCGGAATCTGGTCAGCCACGAACTCGAGTGTCGGAGTGAGGCGAACAGTGATGTTGCGGCCGACTTCCTGACGCAGCACACCTTTGGCCTTCTCGAGCGCCCTGGCGGCATCAGCCTGAGCTATGTCGTCACCAAAAACGGTGTAGTAGATGGTGGCGTGCTGAAGGTCGTTGGTGACGCGGGCGTCCGTGACCGTGATGGACTCGACCCGCGGATCCTTGACCCGGCGTCCGAGGGCCTCAGCAACGACGACCTTTATCCGCTGTGCCAGCTTGGCGGCGCGTGCGGGATCAGCCATGACTTCCTCCTGGAAAGTAGAAAAGGGGAAGGAACGGGTCCGCCGGGGCTACCCGACGGACCCGTTCCAAACGGAACCTAGCTACGCGGCTTTTCGCGCATTTCGAAGGTCTCGATGATGTCGCCTTCATTGATGTCATTGAAGGAGCCAAGACCGATACCACACTCGAAGTCGGTGCGGACTTCGGTGGCGTCATCCTTGAAGCGCTTGAGCGTCTCAACGGTGAGGTTGTCACCGATGACCTTGCCGTCGCGGCTGACACGTGCCTTGCTGTTACGGCGGATGATGCCCGTGCGGACGATCGAGCCGGCGATGTTTCCGAACTTGGAAGAACGGAAGACTTCGCGAACCTCGGCAGTACCGAGCTGAACTTCTTCGTATTCCGGCTTGAGCATGCCCTTGAGGGCCATCTCGATGTCATCGATTGCTGCGTAGATGACCGAGTAGAAGCGCATATCCACGCCTTCACGGTCGGCCAGTTCAGCAACACGCTCGGCCGGCTTGACGTTGAAGCCGATGATGATGGCGTTGTCCACCGTGGCGAGGTTGACGTCGTTCTGCGTGATGGCACCCACACCGCGGTGGATGACACGAAGCTGAACGTCGTCGTCTCCGACGTCGATCTTGAGCAAGGCGTCTTCGAGGGCTTCCACGGCACCGGATACGTCACCCTTGAGGATGAGGTTGAGGGTGTCGATCTTGCCTTCGGCAACGGCCTGGTCGAAGTCTTCCAGGCTGATGCGCTTGCGACGCTTGGCCAGTGCAGCGTTGCGGTCGGCAGCTTCGCGCTTCTCAGCGATCTGGCGGGCCGTACGCTCGTCAGGGGTCACCAGGAAGGTGTCACCTGCACGCGGCACGTTGGACAGGCCGAGGACCTGGACCGGGCGGGACGGCAGTGCGACATCGAGTGCCTCGCCGTTCTCGTCGAACATGGCGCGGACGCGGCCGTGAGCCGTACCGGCCACGATCGTGTCGCCCACTGCCAAGGTTCCGGACTGCACCAGGACAGTAGCAACGGCACCGCGGCCCTTGTCGAGGTTCGCTTCGATGGCAATGCCTCGAGCGTCCTTGTCCGGGTTGGCGCGCAGATCCAGTGCGGCATCGGCGGTCAGCAGCACGGCGTCGATCAGTTCGTCGATGTTGAGGTTCTGGCGGGCAGAGACCTCTACGAACATGGTGTCGCCACCGTATTCTTCGGGAACCAGGCCGTACTCGGTCAGCTGGCCCTTGACCTTGTCAGGGTTGGCGCCTTCCTTGTCGATCTTGTTCACGGCGACGACGATCGGCACGTTTGCTGCCTGGGCGTGGTTGAGTGCTTCCACCGTCTGCGGCATAACGCCGTCGTCGGCTGCGACAACCAGGATCGCGATGTCAGTGACCTTGGCACCACGTGCACGCATGGCCGTGAAGGCCTCGTGACCGGGGGTGTCAATGAAGGTGATATCGCGGGCCGTGCCCTCGTGGACGTGGCTGATCTGGTAGGCACCGATGTGCTGGGTGATGCCACCGTGCTCGCCGGCCACAACGTTCGAGTTGCGGATGGCGTCCAACAGGCGGGTCTTACCGTGGTCAACGTGACCCATGACGGTGACAACCGGTGCACGGGCTTCGAGGACGTCGTCGCCTTCGGCGTCGAGTTCGTCCTGGATGTTGATGTCGAACTGGTCCAGCAGCTCGCGCTCTTCATCCTCCGGGGAAACAACCTGGAGCTTGTAGCCGAGTTCGGCGCCAAGCAGGCCAAAGGTGTCTTCGTCCAGGGACTGCGTAGCCGTTGCCATCTCACCGAGGTGGAACAGTACGGTTACGAGCGATGCGGGGTTCGCATCGATCTTCTCGGCAAAGTCCGTGATGGACGAGCCACGACGCAGGCGGATGATGGTCTCGCCGTCACCGCGGGGTACTGATACGCCGCCCAGCGACGGAGCACTCATCTGCTCCAGTTCCTGGCGCTTGGCACGCTTCGACTTGCGCTGCTTGCCACGACCGGCGCCGCCCTTACCGAAGGCACCCTGGGTGCCACCGCGACCGCGGCCACCCTTACCGAAGCCACCGCCGGCGGGAGCCCCGCCACCGGTACCTGCACCAGGTGCGCCACCGGGACGACCAGGTCCGCCACCGGGACGGCCTGCGCCACCCGGACGGCCTGCGCCACCGGGAGCCGGACGCTCAGTGCGGTTGGGCATCATGCCCGGAGTAGGACGGTTTCCGGCACCCGGACCGCCGGCGGGACGCGGTGCGCCCGGACGGGGTGCACCGGGACGCGGAGCGCCGGGACGGGGCCCACCGGTACCTGCTGCGGGACGGGGTCCGCCTGCGCCGGCCGCTGGACGCGGTCCACCGGGGCGTTCGCCGTCGTTGCGGCGTTCGCCTCGGGGCATGCCCTGGGACGGTGCAAACGGGTTGTTGCCCGGACGCGGCGGACGGTCTCCGTCGCCACCACGGCCCCTGGGCATGCCCTGGGACGTAGCAAACGGGTTGTTGCCCGGACGAGGACCGCCGGGACGCGGAGCCTGGCCACCTTGACGTGCCGGAGCCGGAGTCTCTGCCTTGGGAGCAGGACGGGCGCCGGGCTTGGCCGAAACCGAGCTGGATGCGGCAGGAGCCGCAGGGGCTGCCGGCGCGGGTGCTGCCGGTGAAGTGGCAGCCGGAGCCGGTGTAGTGGTGGCCGGAGCTGCCGGAGCAGGGGCTGCAGGTGCCGGGGCCGGAGCCTTCGGCGCTGCAGGACCCGGTGCCGGAGCTGCCGGACGGGATGCTGCGGGAGCTTTGGGGGCTGCAGCGGGTGCGGCGGCTTTGGCAGCGCCGGCACCCGGGTAGGCGTCGCGAAGCTTCTTCACGACGGGGGCCTCAATGGTTGAAGAGGCGGAGCGAACGAATTCGCCCAATTCCTGCAGTTTGGTTACTGCATCTTTGGAAGTAATACCGAGCTCTTTGGCGAGCTCATGTACGCGGACCTTGGCCACATTTCTCCTGTCTCGGTCCGCACCGAGCCAGGCACGAACCGTCTACTTCTTACTGCGGGCCTTCGCCGCTTGCGCGATTGAAAGGCCCATTGCAGAGCGCAACAAAGTTGTCATCGTTACGCACTCATCGCTGGGAACTCATCGGGTTTCCATCAGTTTTCTGACCCGCTTTCAGGTTTGGACGGTTTTCCTGCGGCGGCCTGGGCCTCCACAAGTGGCGTACCGGGTATCAGGTATCGTTCCACGGCGCCTGTATCGGAAGCACCCGCGAGGGCCCTTCCAAAAGCTCGCCGCTTGATCGCCAATGCCAAGCACTTTTCGCTGGGGTGCAGCCACGCACCCCTGCCGGCCATCCGGCGTCGTTCATCCACCAGGACAGCGGACGAACCGCCGCCTTGGGCGACCAGCCGGACAAGCTCTGACCGGGAGCCTTGCTTCCGGCATCCGATGCACGTGCGAACAGGCAGGTGGCCATGTTCAAGCAGTTCAGCCACGACGTGTCCAACCTGCCTTACGCTACTGGCACCCGACGGGCCCCGGTCCTGCGGATGCAGCTGAGGCACGCCAAAGCGCGCGGATACCGGACGTAAGCCCGGTTCCATCTAGTCTAGCCCCCCGGCCCCGGACTCCCGAAACCAAGTTCGCCGCCAGCGCGGCGCGGAACCGGCGGCGTGGCCGCCGGTTGAACCGTTAGTCCGTCTTGGCCGGAGCCGCGTCCGAGACGATATCGATGCGCCAGCCCGTCAGCTTTGCTGCGAGTCGGGCGTTCTGACCTTCTTTTCCGATCGCCAGTGAAAGCTGGTAATCAGGCACTACCACGCGGGCGGAGCGGGTGGCTTCGTCCGTGATAGTGACGGAATTCACTCGCGACGGCGACAACGAGTTGGCGATGAAGGTCGCCGGATCATCGCTGAAGTCGACGATATCGATCTTCTCGTCGTTAAGTTCGGTCATGACTGCACGGACGCGGGAACCCATTTCACCGATGCAGGCACCCTTGGCATTGACGCCGGGAGTGTTCGCCTTAACGGCAATCTTGGTCCGGTGACCGGCTTCGCGGGCCAGGGCCACGATCTCCACGGAGTGGTCCGCAATCTCCGGAACTTCCATTTCGAACAGCTTCCGGACCAGGCCGGGGTGCGAGCGGGACAACGTGATTGATGGGCCTTTGGTACCGCGGTGTACGTCCACCACGAAGGCGCGCAAGCGGCTTCCGTGGAGGTACTTCTCACCCGGAACCTGCTCGGGCGGCGGCAGCAACGCTTCCACAGCTCCAAGGTTGACCTGAATCATATGCGGGTTGTTGCCCTGCTGGATCATGCCGGCCACAAGCTCGCCTTCACGTCCCTTGAACTCGCCCAGCACGTTGTCGTCTTCCACGTCGCGAAGGCGCTGCAGGATGATCTGGCGGGCGGTGCTTGCCGCGATGCGGCCGAAACCGGCAGGGGTGTCCTCGAACTCGCCAATGGGCTCGCCGTCGTCATCGATTTCCGTGGCCCAAATGGTCACGTGACCGCTCTTGCGGTCCAGTTCAGCGCGGGCCTTTTCGAAGGCACCGGGCGTCTTGTGGTACGCCACCAGCAGCGCCTGCTCGATGGTGGGAATCAGGAGATCCAGCGGGATTTCACGCTCACGCTCCAGGAGTCTCAGTGCGCTCATGTCAATATCCATTAGGCCTCCTCGGAAGGTCCGTTGTGCTCGTCTTCCAGCGCAGCCTCGTGGAGGTGGCTGAATTCAATCTCGACTTTTCCTTGGCGGATCCTGTCGAAAGGAATAGTGATGGGTTCGCCCTGTTTGGGCTTCATGCCCTTCTTGACCTCGTGCTCGGGAATGAGCGTCACGGCGTCATCCCCAACCGAGGCGATACGGCCCAGGAGATTATCCCCCTGAATGACGTTGACCCTGACCATGCGGCCGCGGGCGCGGTGCCAGTGACGCGGTTCGGTGAGGGGACGGCCTACTCCCGGGGAAGAAACCTCAAGGTCGTACGGACGGCCGTCGTCATGGGGATCGTTGTCCAGAATATCGGACAGGCCGCGGGAGACCTCTGCGATGGCGTCAAGGCTGACGCCCCCGGTCTCTTCCTGCGGAAGGTCCACGACGACGTGGACCGTGCGGTGTGAACCGGCAACGTGGATGGAAACATCCTCGAGGTAGAGCCTGCTGGCAAGGACAGTCGGTTCAAGCAGCGCCTTAAGCCCGCTCTCTTCCGGGTTGTGGATGGTGGCCGCTGAGTTCGATTCAGAACGGTCTGTTGAAGTCGTGGCTTCCGAGTCACTCACGTTGCCCGCCGCCTCCCGATAGATGTTGTTGTGACTACTAGCCTAACGATTTTCCCGGGAACATGGTGCACGGACTTCCCCGCCCACGTGACACCATGGTCTGTTGTGAACGGGCAGACAAGCGAAAAACGACAAACACCACCCTGGGGCCGGGTCTTGCTGGCTACCGTGGTGGCTTTGCTTGTTGCAGGCACCGGAATGGTGCTTATTCCGCGTGATTCCGGCACTCCCACGGCGGTTCCCTTCTCCGAAACCGCCCGCGTGGTGGCGTTGGAGGACACACAGCGGTTGCGGGAATCAGCCGCCTTGATGGTGGAGGCGGCGGCTTCCGATGCGGGAATGCCGACGCTCGGCAACGCTGTGACTTTGCTGACAACCCACGCGCAGGCTCTGCAGAGCCCTAACAGCGTAGCGTCCCGCGCCCCGTCATCCGTCGGTCCGGCCACTGCTGATCAAGAACGTGCAGCCGCACCAACCAGCCGCCGCGCCTCTTTTCTGACCGCCTTGGCCGGCAGCGGTCAGAAGCGACTGGACGATGCCCGCGAGGCCGACGGCGGGATCGCCCGCCTGCTTGCCGCCGTCGGAACCGCTCAGCTGCTTCAGGCGGAAAGGCTGGCCGCGGAGTGGCAGCTGCCGTTACAACAGCAGCCAACAGCGGCGGACACCAAAGCACCTACGGCAACACCTTTGGCGGCCTCCTGTCCGTCGGCCAGCCCCGCCCCGGAGCCGACATCCGCCACTACTGACACCGCCCTGGCTTCGGTGGTTCGCTCGCAGCAGGAAGCGATCTACGTTTATCAGGTGACACTGAAACGGCTGGACACTTCGAACTCGGCGGCTGCCGGCAAGTACTTGCAAACGCACGAGGTACTGCTCCAGCAGGCAGAATCGCTCACCAGCGCCAACTGCGCCGACGCGCCTCCCGGCGAGGCAGGCTACCGGCTGCCGGAACAATTCACCCAGGACCCTGCCGCGTTCCTGGGTTCCGTAGAACTTTCCTCTCTGCCCCGATTCGGTGATCTTGTTGCCTTGTCCACTGATGAGACCCGGACGTGGGCTATTGACGGGCTTCTGGCCGCGGCCCGCAGGAGCACGGCCTGGGGTGCGGCCCTGCCTGCTTTGCCGGGCCTCATGCTCGACGTCGGCGACCTACCGTCGCTGCCGACGCCCACGGCTACGCCCACTTCCAACGGTGGATAGGCGAGCCTAGCCATGCTGGTCAGGGCCGTCTGCCAGTGATTGGCTTGATGCATGGCCTCCGCAGAAACTGCCACCACTCATGAAAACGAACCCCACCGGGACGATCTGGCCCACCGGCTGAACTGGCTGCGGGCAGGAGTCCTGGGGGCCAATGACGGCATCGTGTCGGTCGCAGCGATTGTGGTGGGTGTGGCAGGAGCCACCACCAGCACCGGCAGCATCCTCGCTGCAGGCACCGCTGGCCTGGTGGGTGGCGCCATCTCCATGGCTTTGGGCGAATACGTATCCGTCAGCAGCCAAAGCGACACTCAAAAAGCGTTGATCGAAAAAGAAAAACGTGAATTGGCGGATCAACCGGAAGATGAACTCGACGAGCTGGCCGCGATCTACGAATCGAAAGGGCTCAGCGCCAAGACAGCCCGAACCGTCGCGCAGGAGCTGACGGAACACGACGCCTTGGCCGCCCACCTCTCTGCCGAGCTGAATATCCATGAAGACGACATCGTCAGCCCGTGGAATGCAGCCTTGGCTTCCGCCGTGGCATTTACGCTCGGAGCGGCACTTCCGATGCTTGCCATTCTGTTGCCTCCTCCGGAGTTGCGGGTGCCCCTGACGTTTATTGCAGTCCTGTTGGCCTTGGCAATCACCGGCGCGGTGGGCGCATGGATCGGCGGCGCTGCCCGCTTCCGCGCGGCAGCCCGGGTGGTCCTCGGAGGGGCTTTGGCGCTGGCGGCTACATTCTCGATCGGAACCCTGTTGGGAGCGAGCGGCGTTTTCTAGGAGGCTCGCGTTGACTCGGAGTTAGGCTGTTGGCGTGACCCTTCACGCGATGATACCTATTCCGGGCGACCTCCACGCCCGGTACAACCGCGACTCCGTGGGCAGGGATTGGCTGGCCAGCCTCCCGGGGCTTATCTCGGCCGCATTGGACCGATGGCAGCTATCGGTGGACCTGGCGCCGGGCGCTGAGCCTTGGAACGGTCACGGTGCCTTGGTGGTGCCCGTCCTTCGGAGCGGCGCACCCGCAGCACTGAAGGTCGCTTTCCCCCATGAAGAAGCTCTGGTGGAGCGCCACGCGCTGGCACTTTGGAATGGCCGCGGTGCGGTTCGCCTCCTCGCGTCCGACGACGGAAGTTGCTCCATGTTGCTCGAACGGCTGGACGCATCATGCTGGCTCCAGGACGTTCCCTTGGACGAAGCCAGGGACGTGTGGGGAAGCATCATGCGCGAGCTCTCGATCCCGCCCGATGACCGACTCGAGTGGCGGGCTTTCGACCATGTTGCCGCAACCGCCGAGCGATGGAGCGATGAGCTCCCTGCCGAATGGGAGCGCCTTGACCGCCCCTTCCCGAGGTGGCTCCTTGAAGCGGCACTGGAGGTATGCCAGACGCGCGGGGCCGTGGGACGCCGCTCCGGCACGGATGTCCTGGTGCATACTGACCTTCACTTCATGAATATCCTTGCCACCACAACTGCCGAAAGACAATCCCTCCGCAGAGACTATCTGGCCATAGATCCTCAACCACAAATCGGCGAGGCAGAGTTCGCCGTCGCCCCCATCCTGTGGAACCGCATCCACGACCTTCCGCGGACCGGTCCGGAGGCCGGGTTGCTGGAGCGATGCCAGGACTTCAGCCACGCCGCTGGATTGGACCCTGAGGTTGCCCGGCAGTGGAGCATCGCCCGCGAAGTTCAGAATGCTTTGTGGTATGCCGCCAAACCTGGACACGGCGGTGACCTTGCCCGCTCCCTATGGGTCGCCAGCACCCTGGCCGGCAGCACACTGGCCGGCCTGCCGCCTGCGCATGATCTCCCCGATCCCGGTGAAGCGGCCTGACACCGAGGTCTTGCCGCCGGCATCGGTCCTATGCTGCGAAATTCTCATTCCAGACGTCCATGCCAAGTTTGATGATCAGCCCCGCCACCACCACCAGGAAAACGAGGCGCACAAACTTACTTCCCCTCGCCACGGCGGTTCTGGCCCCGAGGTAGCCGCCCGCCATGTTGGCCAGGCCCAGGAGCAGTCCCACGCCCCAGAGCAGTGAGCCGTGCGGAAGGAAGAAGATCAAGGCACCGGCGTTGGTGGCCATGTTGACGATTTTCGCTTTGGCGCTGGCTTCGAGGAAGGCATAGCCCATCGCCGAAACGAGGGCAATCACTAAGAACGAGCCAGTACCGGGTCCGATCAGACCGTCATAAAAGCCGATGACGCCGCCGATAAGGCAGGCCACCACGTAATGCTTATGGCCATCGTGGCGGAGCGCTGTCAGTTCACCGGCGCCGGGACGCAAGGCGGTGAAAACAGCGACGGCGATCAGCGCCACCACAATGATCGGCTTGAAGACGTTGGCCGGAAGGGACGCGGCAAGAATGGCACCACCGAAGCTGCCGGCAAGGGCGATGACCGCCATGGGAATCGCGGTCTTGAGATCCGGGCCGACACGGCGATAGTAGGTGACCGCGCTTGTGGTGGTCCCGAAAATGGAGCCCATCTTGTTCGTGGCCAAGGCCTGGACCGGCGTGATGCCCGGGACCAGCAGCAGGGCGGGGAGCTGAATCAGTCCCCCGCCCCCAACTACGGCATCAACCCAGCCTGCTGCGAATCCGGCCACCACAATCAGGATGAGTGTGGTGAACTGGATCGATTCGAAGCCGGAAATCACCGGGTTCGTACAGCGTTGACCACGTAGTCCACGGCTTTGTCCACCGAAATGTTCTCGGCTTCGCCGCTGCGGCGGTCCTTGATTTCAACTACACCGTCTACCAGCCCGCGGCCAACGGCCAGGATGGTGGGCACACCCACGAGTTCGGCGTCGCCGAACTTTACGCCGGGAGATACCTTCGGGCGGTCATCGAAAATGACGTCCAAGCCTGCAGCTTCAAGCTCGGCCGAGAGCCTTTCAGCAGCTTCAAAGATCTCATCGCCACGGCCGACTGCCACGACATGGACATCTGCCGGGGCCACGGAGCGCGGCCACACGAGGCCGCGGTCGTCATGGTTTGCTTCCGCCAGGGCTGCGACAGCACGCGTCACGCCAACGCCATAAGAGCCCATGGTGACTACCTGCTGCTTGCCGTTCTGATCCAGGACCTTCAGGTCCAGTGCCTCAGCGTACTTGCGTCCGAGCTGGAAGATGTGGCCCATTTCGATGCCGCGTGCGGTTTCCAGCGGTCCGGAGCCGTCCGGGGCGGGGTCGCCGGCGCGCACGTCAGTGCTCTCAATGACGCCGTCCCAGGTGAAGTCACGGCCGGCGACCAATCCGAAGACGTGCTTGCCTTCAGCGTTGGCCCCGGTCACCCAGCTGGTGCCGGACACAACGCGGGGATCCACAAGGAAGAGCACCTTGGAGGACCCTTCAAGGCCAAGGACGGGCTCGTTGAGGGACAGGCCCGGACCGATGTAGCCCTTGACCAGCCACGGCAGCTTTTTGAGGTCCTCTTCGTTGGCAGCCTCGAGGCCGATTTCACCGGCGATGGGCAGGTGGGAGCCGATGTTCGCTTCCACGCGCTTGAGGTCTACGCCGCGGTCACCCGGAACGCCGATAACCACGATTTGGCGCTCACCCGTGGGCAGCGTGACGGCGAGGACAACATTCTTGAGGGTGTCAGCGGCCGTCCAGGCGCCGCCGTCGGCCTCGCTGCGGGGAGCGAGTTGGTTGGCGGCGTCCACCAGAGTATCGATCGTGGGGGTGTCCGGGGTGTCCAGGACCTCAGCGGCCGGAGCGTTTGTGAAGTCGATATCGTCCGGAACCACGGTGGTCACGGCTTCAACGTTGGCGTAGTAGCCGCCGGCAGAGCGTACGAACGTGTCCTCGCCGATCTCGGTGGGAAACAGGAATTCCTCGCTCTTGGAGCCACCCATGGCACCAGCGGTGGCGGCAACAGGAATGACTTCCAGGCCCAGGCGCGCAAAGATCTTCAGGTAAGCACCACGGTGGGCCATGTAGCTTGCGTCCAAGCCGGCGTCGTCGATGTCGAAGGAGTAGGAATCCTTCATGATGAACTCGCGGCCACGGAGGAGTCCTGCCCGCGGACGGGCTTCGTCGCGGTACTTGTTTTGGATCTGGTACAGGCTCAGCGGCAGGTCCTTGTACGAGGAATACAGGTCCTTGACCAGGAGCGTGAACATTTCCTCATGCGTGGGGGCAAGGAGATAGTCCGCACCCTTGCGGTCCTGGAGGCGGAACAGGCCTTCACCGTATTCGGTCCAGCGGTTGGTGGCCTCATACGGCTCGCGGGGAAGCAGCGCCGGGAAATGAACTTCCTGGGCTCCGATGGCGGACATTTCCTGGCGGATGATGTCTTCCACCTTCCGCAGAACGCTCAGGCCCAGCGGCAGCCACGTGTAGATGCCGGGCGCGGCGCGGCGGATGTAGCCGGCGCGGACCAGGAGCTTGTGGCTTGCGACCTCGGCGTCGACGGGATCTTCACGCAGGGTGCGCAGGAACAGCTGGGAAAGGCGAAGGACCACGGGTACGTATCCGTTTCTATGGCAGATGTGGCAAAAACAACTGCCTACTAATCTACCGGCTGAAGGCTGGGCCGCTTGAACGGGCCCGGATTGCGTCCGGACAGCTTGAAAACAGAAGAGCCACGCCGTCGCGTTTGGAAGCCCCTGGCCGCAACCGGCTGGTCATCCTGCAATGGCGTGGCTCAGCGGCCGGCCGGCCGCAGACTCTGTCCTGGGACTAGATCGCCGTTCCCTCCAGCGGAACGGGATCGCCTGCGGCTGGGAGGCATTGGTCACTGCCGAAAACACGGATGGCACGGCCGCCGATGGCGCCCTTCAAGGTCTTGGTCATGATTCCCCCTGTACCACCCGCACCCCAACGACACGGCTTGGGAAGAACCTATGTGATAGCAGACACATTTTCAAGGACTGCCTTCGATGGTGGACCCCTTGACCTGCATGTTCGCTGGATCTAGCTTTAATTCATCAGTTGGTGAATTAATGGAGTCAGCGGAGGCCCGAATGACACCCACACCATCGGCCATCGAGGCGACGCGACTTCATGTCTCCCGCTCACGCACCAAGATCCTGCGAGGCCTGGACTTCACGGTTGACGCCGGTCGCATCACCGGGCTTCTGGGCCCTTCCGGCAGCGGCAAAACGACACTCATGAGGGCAATCGTCGGCGTCCAGCGAATCACGCGGGGAACCGTTACCGTCCTCGGCCGTCCGGCAGGCAGCGCACCGCTCAGGCACGACGTCGGGTACGTCACCCAAGGTGCAAGCGTTTATGCGGACCTAAGCGTCGAAGCGAACGTCCGCTACTTCGGAGCCATGCACGGCGCAACGGCGGCCGACGCCGCGGAAGCAATTTCCGCCGTCGGGCTTGAGAAGTTCGCACGGCAAAAGGCCGCGGACCTGTCCGGCGGACAATTCAGCCGTGTGTCCCTTGCCTGTGCACTGGTGGCCCATCCACAGCTCCTCATCCTGGACGAGCCCACTGTGGGGCTGGATCCCGTACTCCGTGCCGAGTTGTGGGAGCGTTTTGCCGCCATGGCAGCCGGCGGAACAACCCTGCTGGTGTCCAGCCATGTCATGGAGGAAGCATCCCACTGTTCCTCACTCCTGCTGCTTCGCGATGGCCTGCTGCTGGCTCAACTGACTCCTGCAGAGCTGGCCGAACGCGGCGGGAGCGACGATCTGGAGAGGGCGTTCCTGACCATCATCAAAGCCGCTGAGCAGGTCATCAAGAGCACTCGGGGCCAGGAAGAAAGCCAGGTGACGCCCTGAATCTCCGCATGACAATTGCCACCACCGCCCGGGTCCTGGGACAACTGAGGCACGACCATCGAAGCGTCGCACTGATCCTCGTGGTCCCTGCACTGCTCCTGACCGCGGTCTATTTCCTTTACGAGAACGAAACCTCACCGCCAGGATTCCCACGCACCTTTGACCGCGTGGGCTTGATGATGTTGGCCATCTTCCCCTTCGTGGTGATGTTCCTGGTCACGTCCATTACCATGCTTCGGGAACGCACCTCCGGGACCCTCGAACGCCTCCTGACCACTCCGATCCACAAGGCAGACCTGCTGTTCGGCTATGCCCTGGCCTTCTCCATCATGGCCGCCCTGCAGTCCTTGGTGGCAACAGCGGTGGCCTACTGGATTTTCGACCTCGACATCAAAGGAAGTCCCGGCTTCGTGGTGATGATCGCCGTCATCAACGCCGTCTTGGGCGTCGCGTTGGGGCTGTTCTGTTCAGCGTTCGCCCGCACCGAGTTCCAAGCAGTGCAGTTCATGCCCGTGGTGGTGGTGCCCCAGATCCTGTTGTGCGGCCTGTTCGTGGCCCGGGACGATATGAACGAGGTCTTGGAAGCAATCTCCGGTGTTTTGCCGCTCACGTTCTCCGTGGAGGCACTGAAGGAGATTGCTGGAAATGTCGACGCCACGTCCGCAATGTGGCAAGACGCCCTGATCATGGGCGGGATTGTTGTAGGAGTTCTGGTCCTGGCATCACTGACCCTAAGGCGCCAAACCCGATGAGCCTCCCACAGGCGCGCCGAGGCCGCCGAAATTCAGGAGATCATTCTCGGGAAGCCATCCTCGCAGCTGCACGGAAACTGTTCGCTGAACAGGGATTCGAGGGAACGAGCCTGCGCCAAGTAGCCCGCGAATCATCGGTGGACCCGGCCATGGTGCACCACTTTTTCGGCGGAAAGGACGAGCTTTTTGCCGCCAGCGTGGAGTTGCCCGCTGACCCGGCCGAGGTACTTGCCGGCGTCGAAACCCTGGACCCGGCCATAAGGGCGGAAGCGATTGTCCGGGCCGTACTGCGACTATGGGAAAGCCCTGCTCAGCATGGCTTGGTGGCCTTTGTCCGGGGAACCATCGGTTCCAGGGCCAAAACGGCGCTCATGCGCGAAATGGTCAACCGCACCATCCTGTCCAGGATCATGGCGGGGTTGCCCGGGACGCCCGAAGAAGTACGCGTGCGCGGAAATCTTGTGGCCACCCAAGTGGTAGGGCTGATGTTGGTCCGCTACGTGATCCGGCTCGAGCCCCTGGCCTCAGCCGATCAGGAAGACGTGGTGCGCTTCGTTGCACCAAACATCCAGCGCTACCTCACGGGGGACTTGAACTCGTCCGGTTAGCTGGCAGTTGTGGCCCTACTTGGGCCTGAGCAGCCACAACTGCCAGCAAGTGGGCTATTTGATGAGCTCAACTGACTGATCGAGGAGGTTGGTCAGGTTGGCAAGGGCGACGTCTTCGGAAGCGCCGCCTACTGCGATCACCGAGACCAGGACTTCCTGCTCTACGGCCTGTGCCATGAGGACCGAACCTTTTTCTCCTGTAGACAACTCTGTATTCACGCGGTAGGCCAGCAGGGCATTTGTGGGTTTCTTGCCAGCCAAATCCGTCAGGGTGACAGTGCTCGCGCCCGTGGGTCCAGTCAAAGTCATAGTGCTGCAAGCGGAAATCTGGCCCAGGTTCTCCTGCGCCTTCTTCAACGCTCCTTCTCCCAGCCCCGTTCCCAATGAAATTGTGCTGATGCTGCCTGTGGTGGCATCCTGGCTGACTCCGACAGCAGCCTTTAGGCCATCTGTCGGTTGGGCCAGCGATCCCGTGGCCATGTCTTTGCAGGCGGCAGGCTGCACCTCGGTCTGCGCCATGAGCGCTTTCGTCTGTTCCATGGTGCCGGACATATCGGCAGTTGTCATGACGCTCAGCTTGGCGCCCTGCTTGTCCTTGATCTGCCCAACGATGGCTGTCAATTCATCCAAGGTGTACTGCTTTACCGGCGTGGGAGTGGGCGTGGTCACTTCGCTGGCCGGAGCGGACGCAGCCTCCGTGGAGGTTCCGGCACCGCCGCACGCCGTGAGGCCCACAACCAACAGTCCAGACACGGCAAAACCGCGCAACGCATTCTTATTCATTTGTTCCCCAGGGAAGTTCGAGTGATTGGTGGCATTCGCCAACCGGGATAAGACTACAAGTAGCGAGGTTGGGTCTAAAACAGAACCGTCGCGAAGGTGCCCACTTGCTCGAAGCCGACCCGCTCATATGTGGCGCGGGCTTTGGCGTTGTAGTCGTTGACATAGAGGCTGGTCACCGGGGCAAAGGTTTTTGAGAGATTCACGACGGCGGCCATGTAGCCACCGCTTTGGCCGCGGCCCCGCAACTCGGGATTCATCCATACGCCCTGGACCTGGGTGACGTCCCGCGTGACTGCCCCCAGCTCGGCCTTGAAGACCACAGTGCCGTTGGCATCGATGTGGACCAACGAATGGCCCTCACGAATAAGGCCGGCAACGCGCCTGCTGTAGAACTCCTGACCGCCGAGGAAGGGTGAGTAGCCAACTTCTTCTTCGAACATGGCTGCGCAGGCTGGCAGGATGCGGTCGAAGTCCGCCATGGTGCCGAATGTCAGGTCAGGGTTGGCGCCGATGACCGGCGGACCTGAAATAGTAAGCAGCGGCTGCTGGGAGCGAACTTCGTGGGCGCCGTGGCCCAATTGCTCGAATCGCGCGTAGAGGGCCAGGACGGTTTCCGCCGGGCCAAAAATGGACGCGTAGCGGCGGCCTGTTTCGTGGGCCGCACTGGCCACGTACCCCGCCAGGCCGGGATCGAGTTGTACAGGCACCAGGTTGGCTCCCGCCCAGCACGCGCCGAGGAGCGTCTCGCCGTCGAAGACTCCGAAAATACTGGCACCGCCGCTGGTGGGCGCCGCTGTTCCGGTGCTTTCCAAGTGGGCGAGGATGAAAACGTTGGCTACCACGTCTTCGCTGGCCAGGGCGCGAAGAGTCAGGGTGTCGGCACGGCCGAGCACCCTGACTCCCAAGCCGGTCTCGTTACGAGACGCTAACCACGGGGCTACCCTTGACAGCATCTTCGCCATCGGCCTCCCCCATCTCTTCGGCGATGCGCATGGCCTCTTCGATCAGTGTCTCAACAATTTCGCTTTCAGGCACAGTCTTAATGACTTCGCCCTTCACGAAAATCTGGCCCTTGCCATTTCCGGACGCCACACCGAGGTCCGCTTCACGGGCCTCGCCGGGTCCGTTGACTACGCAACCCATGACGGCTACGCGCAACGGAATCTCCATGCCTTCCAAACCTGCGGTCACCTGCTCGGCCAGCGTGTACACGTCCACCTGCGCGCGGCCACAGGACGGGCAGGAGACGATTTCGAGCTTGCGCGGGCGCAGGTTCAGGGATTGCAGGATCTGGTTGCCCACCTTGATCTCCTCCACCGGCGGAGCCGAGAGGGAAACACGAATGGTGTCGCCAATGCCACGGGACAGGAGTGCACCGAAAGCCGTAGCCGACTTGATGGTGCCCTGGAATGCCGGTCCGGCCTCGGTCACGCCAAGGTGCAAAGGCCAGTCGCCCTTCTCGGCCAGCATCTCGTACGCGGCCACCATGATCACGGGATCGTTGTGCTTGACCGAGATCTTGAAGTCGTGGAAACCGTGCTCTTCGAACAGCGAGGCTTCCCAGACGGCGGACTCAACAAGTGCCTCCGGGGTGGCCTTGCCGTACTTCTTCATGATGCCGGGTTCAAGGGAGCCGGCGTTGACACCTATCCGGATGGATGTTCCGTGGTCACGCGCCGCTGCAGCAATTTCTTTGACCTGGTCATCGAACTTACGGATATTGCCCGGGTTCACGCGAACTGCCGCGCATCCGGCTTCAATTGCGGCGAAGACGTACTTCGGCTGGAAATGGATGTCCGCGATCACGGGAATCTGCGACTTGCGGGCGATGATCGGCAAAGCCTCGGCATCGTCGGCTGACGGGCAGGCAACACGCACAATGTCGCAGCCGGAAGCCGTGAGCTCAGCAATTTGCTGCAGCGTGGCATTTATATCCGTGGTGGGCGTGGTGGTCATGGACTGCACGCTGATGGGCGAATCAGAACCAACACCAACAGACCCAACCTTGATCTGCCGCGTCTTACGTCGCGGGGCAAGGACGGGGGGTGGGGCTGCTGGCATTCCCAGGCTGACCGAGGTCACGTGGACTCCTTGGGTTGGGGTGGATCGTTGTGGTGAAGGGCGTTTTGGCTAAGAGGCGTGGGCGGCCAGGACGCCGGTGTTGGGGGCCCATTCGGTGGTGCGGATACCTGCGATAACCCCGGCCTCGGCGAATGGGTCCTGTTTGAGGAGATCATTGAGTTCAGCTTCACCTGCAGACTTGAAGATCAGCAAGGCGCCTGCACCGTCACCGTAGGGTCCACTGGCAAGCAGTTTGTCTTCTTCGGCCAAGCCGGCGAGCCAGTCACGGTGCGCCGGGCGGGCTTCGTCGCGAAGGGCGCCGGAATCGGCGACGTATACGTACTCAACAGCGAAAACAGTCATGGAGCTAGCCTATCCCGCCTACTCAGCCGAAAATGTTCACGGGCTTCACGATGTCCGCATAGATCAGGAGGGCGCCCATGGCCATCAGCAGCGCTGCAACCACATATGTGGCTGGCAGCAGCTTGGCGATGTCGAACGCGCCCGGGTCCGATTTGCCCAGTAGCTTGGCCACCCGGCGTCGCGCCCCTTCATAGAGCGCGCCAGCTACGTGGCCGCCGTCGAGGGGCAAAAGAGGGATGAGATTGAAGATCGCCAAGGCAAAGTTGAGCCCGGCGAGCAACCCGATCAGGGTGCCGATACGGGCTTGCATGGGTACCTGTTCCATGGCCGCGACTTCACCTGCAACCCGGCCCACACCCACCACGCTGATGGGTCCGTTCGGATCGCGGGGCTCTTCGCTGAAAGCTGCTTTCGCCACTCCAACCACCCTGGCCGGCAGGTTGAGGATCACACCGGATATCTGCTTGATGTTCTCTCCGGCCATGGGCAAAACGGCCGAAGCAGGTTGGGGAACCAGTTCGCTTTGGGCCCCTATCCCAAGGAATCCGACTTCCTGGTATTTGAGCACCCCGTTGGCGTCCTGCTCAGGCCTGCCGTCGGCGCCGACCACCGGCCGCGAGGAAAGTACGGGCGTCACGGTGGTTTCCACCGTTGATCCGCTGCGCTCCACTGTGATGGGCACGTCTTTTCCGGCCGACACACGGATCCAGCTGGTGAGTTCTTCCCAGCTGGTGACGGCTTTTCCGTCGAAGGAAGTAATGGTGTCATTCGGCTGGAGGCCCGCCGCCGCCGCGGGAGTCAGTTTGCAATCGGCTGAGTCGGGGTCCACGGTCTCCCCCGCAGCAACCTGGCACTTGGAAACGTCCGCGATGGTGGTGGTTGCTGTTGCCATGCCGAAGCCCATGAGCAGGACAGCCAGCAGTATCAACCCGATCAGCATGTTCATGGCAGGACCGCCGAGCATGACGATGATTTTTTTCCAGACGGGAAGCTTGTAGAAGACACGGTTTTCGTCGCCGGGTCCCACTTCCTCGTGCGCCATGGAGCGGGCCTCAGTGGCGAGCGTCTGGAACATGCCTGTGCTGGAGGGGCGGACGGCGCCGTCTTCCTTGTTGGGTGGGTACATGCCAATCATGGACACGTAGCCGCCCAGCGGAAGCGCCTTGAAGCCGTATTCGGTTTCGCCCTTCTTCTTGGACCACAAGGTAGGCCCGAAACCAATCATGTACTTGGTGACGCGCACTTTGAACAGTTTGGCAGGTACCAGATGGCCCACCTCGTGAAGCGCAATGGAAACAGCTACGCCGATTGCGACGAAGACGACTCCGAGAATGAAGAGAAGGACGGGACTCATGCCGGGGGACTGCTTCCGTAAGGGTTGTGAGCTAGAGGGCGCTGCTGGCTAAACGATCAAGGGTTCGGGCGCGTGCCCACTTTTCAGCATCCAGCACGGACTCCACTGTTAGCTCAGAAGAGCCTGAATGTTC
This sequence comes from Paenarthrobacter sp., assembly GCA_031179305.1. Classification (GTDB taxonomy): domain Bacteria; phylum Actinomycetota; class Actinomycetes; order Actinomycetales; family Micrococcaceae; genus Arthrobacter. Next base: position 103,873 of record JAPSHX010000005.1, read on the forward strand.
GCTGAGGACGGATTCCACGGTATCCACAATGTCCGTGAACCGGATGCGCCCGGCATGGAAGGCCTCTACGGCTTCTTCATTGGCGGCGTTGAACACCGCGGGGAACGTACTGCCCTGCTTGGCGGCGTCCTTGGCGAGATCCACTGCAGGGAAGGCCACCGTGTCCAGGGGTTCGAACGTCCAGCTGGTCGCTTGGGTCCAGTCGCATGCTTGGGCAGCCCGGGGCACACGGTCCGGCCAACCCAGCCCGAGCGCAATCGGGAGTCGCATGTCCGGTGGCGATGCCTGGGCGATGATGGAGCCGTCCACGAACTGGACCATCGAGTGGACCACCGACTGTGGGTGAACCACAACATCGATCCTGTCCAAGGGAACGTCGAACAGCAAATGGGCCTCAATCACTTCAAGACCCTTGTTGACCAGGCTGGCTGAGTTTGTGGTGACCATGAGGCCCATGTCCCAGGTGGGGTGCGCGAGCGCCTCCTGTGGTGTGACGTTGCGAAGTTGTTCCCGCGTGCGCCCGCGGAAAGGGCCGCCGGATGCGGTCAGGATCAGCTTTTCAACTTCCTGGTCCGTGCCCGAACGGAGGCATTGCGCGATGGCGGAGTGCTCGGAGTCTACGGGGACAATCTGGCCGGGGACGGCAGCAGCTTTGACCAAGGCACCGCCGACAATCAGCGATTCCTTGTTGGCAAGGGCCAGAGTGGCTCCGGTGCCGAGCGCGGCCAAGGTAGGCGCCAGTCCTATGGAACCGGTAATGCCGTTGAGGACGACGTCGCATTCGATGGCTGCGATGACCGTTGAAGCGTCTGGACCAACAAAAATCTCCGGTGCAAAGTCCCGCACGCCCGCAAGGGCGGCTACGGCGTCGATCAGTCGCCGAAGCTCTGCCGGGTCTCCTTGGGCAATGCCCACGGCTTGAGCCTTGGTGTGGACAGCCTGCTGCGCGATGAGTTCAAGGTTTCCTCCGCCGGCACTGAGTGCCACCACCTCGAAACGGTGCGGGGCAGCATCGACGACGTCAATCGCTTGTGTGCCGATGGAACCGGTGGACCCGAGGATGACGATCTTGCGCGGCTGCATTGCTTAAGTATCCCAGCCGCCACCGGGGGCCGCGAACGGGCTCGGGCGTATGTGGAAAACCCGGCGCCGCTTGACCACCGCGTTCCCCCGCGTACCGTGGAATCGTGGAGTGGATGTCCTGGTTTGATGCGCGGGACTACGAGTTCGCCCGGCAGGTCTTGCAGCGCGGCATCGCCGCGCTCTACGCAGTTGCGTTCCTCTCGACGTTGAACCAGTTCCCGGCACTCCTCGGCGAGCGCGGGCTGTTGCCGGTTCCGGCTTTCCTGGACATGGCCCGCAAGCTGGCGAGACCCACACTGTTCCAGTGGCGCTACTCGGACGCTCTGCTCAAGGCCCTGTGCTGGACGGGGATCGGTGTGTCGATTCTGCTGGTGGCGGGCCTCCCCCAAATGGGTCCTCCGTGGCTGCCTATGCTCGCTTTCCTTGCCCTCTGGTTCCTTTACATGTCAATCGTTAATGTCGGCCAAACGTTCTATGGGTTTGGCTGGGAGATCCTTCTCCTTGAGGCCGGTTTCATAGTGGCGTTCCTTGGCTCGGACCAGACTCCGCCGCCCACAACCATCCTCATTCTTATCCTGTGGCTGGTATTCCGGCTTGAATTCGGCGCTGGAATGATCAAGATCCGGGGCGGTCGCGAGTGGCGCGACATGACGGCGATGTTCTATCACCATGAAACACAGCCAATGCCTGGCCCTCTCAGCAGGCAGGCGCACCTTTTGCCGCGTCCGCTGCACAAGGTGGAAGTGGTGGGCAATCATTTCGCACAGTTGGTGGTGCCGTTCTTCCTGTTCGCGCCTCAACCGCTGGCGAGTATTGCTGCCGGCATCATCATCGTGACCCAGCTGTGGTTGGTGGGTACCGGAAACTTTGCCTGGCTGAACTGGGTGGCGATCATCCTGGCTTTCGCTGCCGTCAGTGATCCCGTGGCCCATGCGGTTTTTCCGTTCATCCCGCTGGAGTGGCACGAGGGTTCCGATACCCCCGTATGGTGGCTCGCCGTCGTCGTGCTTGTCACCCTTCTGTTGCTGGTGTTCAGCTACCGGCCGCTCCTCAACCTGTTCTCCAGCCATCAGTTGATGAACGCCAGTTTCAACCGGTGGCGCTTGGTGAACGCCTATGGAGCTTTCGGGACGGTGACCAAGCAACGGATAGAGATTGTGGTGGAGGGCACTCTGGCAGAGGAACCCGACGCACCGGAGGAGCACTGGCTTGAGTACGGCTTCAAGGGCAAGCCCGGCGACGTCCGGCGACTCCCCCGGCAATGGGCGCCGTACCACCTGCGCTTGGATTGGCTGATGTGGTTCCTGCCGCTGCGGACCGTCCATGAGGACTGGTTTTATGTGTTCCTGTACAGACTATTGGAGGCCGACAAGCCCACGCTTGGGCTGTTGCGCCAAGACCCGTTCGACGGCGCTCGCCCCCGTTGGGTGAGGGCGCGCAGCTACCTGTACCGTTTCGCAAGCCGCGCGGAGTTCCGTGAGACGGGTGAACGTTGGGTTCGGGTGCTGCTATATGATGCGATCCCCCCACTCTCGCTTGATCATCGACGGCGGCGGCGGCTCTAGCGTTCGACGCCCTCCTGACGTCGGTGCGACTACCGCGGCGGACCCGTGGACTCACGAACCACCAGGTGAGTGGCCAGTTCTACCCTTCGGGAATCGATATCTTCACCACGCATCTGCCGCAATATGAAACTTAGGGCGGAGCGCCCCATTTCCTGCAGCGGCTGCGATACGGACGTCAACGGAGGCACTGATTCCTCCGCCTGGGGCGTTCCGTCAAAGCCCACCAGGCTCATGTCTTCGGGAATGCGCACGTTATGCCGCCGAGCCTCGGCAAGGATTCCCAGCGCGATGCTGTCGCTGGCAGCGAATATGGCAGTGGGCGGATTTTCCAAGGCCAGCAGTGCCTTCATTCCGCGGACTCCGTTCTCCGGTTTGAAGGGGCCGGCGGAAACGTACTCGTCGTCCACGGTTATTCCCGCTGCCATCAATGCAGCCATGTAGCCGTGCAGCCGTGCCTGGCTGCACTCCGCGGCGGACGGGCCGCCGATGTAGGCGATCTTTCGGTGTCCCAGCTCCAGCAGGTGTGATGCTGCCGCCTTACCTCCAGCCCAGTTGCTCGCGCCCACGCTGAAGACGTCAGCAGGCGGTGGATTAAGCGGATCAATCACCACGATGGGAATGTGCCTGCGGTTGAAGGCCTCAAGCTGGGCGGAGCCGAATGCCGAGGTCACCACGATCATGCCGGCACGGCCTTCGTCGACCATACGCTGGGCCCGTGCCTCGGGGCCCAGTGCAGAAGCAGCCTGCCGTCCGGTGATGGAGAGGATCACCTCCATGTCCGACGCCGCAGCCTGCTCCATCAAGCCGTTGAGGATTTCCACCCCATAGGCCGAATTCAAGGAGTCGAAGACTACTTCAACCGCACGGTGCACCGGTGCGCTCTTGCGTTGGAGCGGCGACTTGTAACCCGTGCGTTGAAGCGCTGCCATCACCCGGGCACGAGTAGCTTCCGCCACGTCCTCGCGGCCATTGACGACCTTGGACACTGTGGGTGCAGAAACACCCACCTCGGCAGCTACGGCTGCAAGGGTCAGCTTGGATGGGCGGGTGTCACGATCCACGGAACTCCTGCTTTCGAAATATTTCGATGATCTGTTGAGTATGACCCGACTCCGCATAAACCTCAACTTACTACTCGTCACCGAGGACAAATCTGCTTCTGGAAATGCCTTGACGGCCGCCTGTGAACCCTTTAGTTTGGACCGTGACCTAAATCATGGCTGCGAAATATTTCGATATTTTTCGGAGCTGGGCCACCTTTCGGAAGTGAGCACCGAAGCTTGCTCAGCAGCGCGACTACCCCTGGAGAAGCAATGAAGCAGTTCCAATCATCCCGGCGTTCCTTTCTGGCTCTGGCGGCCATGACGCCCTTTGCAGTAATGGCGACCACCGCCTGCGGGACCTCCGGGCCCGGAGGCGCGGCGGGTGGAGGAGCCAGCATGTGGTTCCTTTCAGGAGAACCGAACCAGACGACTATCCAGAAAGCCGTTGATGCCTTCGTATCGTCCAATCCGGACAACAAGATCTCCGTGACGTACTTCCAGAACGACGCGTTCAAGACGAAGATCAAGACGGCCATCGGTGCCGGCCAAGCCCCCACCATCGTCTACGGCTGGGGTGGCGGAACGTTGAAGACCTATGCCGAAGCCGAACAGGTGGAGGATCTGACCAGCTGGTTCGATGCCAACCCGGAGCTCAAGAACAAGTTCTTCCCGTCGTCTTTCGGAGCCGCCACGGTCAACGGCAAGATCTACGCCCTCCCCAACCAATACATTGCCCCGATCGTCCTGTTCTACAACAAAGAACTCTTCGAGAAGGCCGGTGCTCAGCCGCCAAAGACATGGGACGACGTCATGTCCCTGGTGAAGACTTTCAACGATATGGGCGTAGCTCCTTTCTCACTGGGCGGACAGTCGCGTTGGACGTCCATGATGTGGCTGCAGTATCTCCTGGACCGCATCGGCGGCCCCGAGGTGTTCAAGGCCATTTTCGAAGGCAAACCCAATGCTTGGATGGATCCGGCAGTGATCGAAACCGGCGCCAAGGTCCAGGAACTTGTCTCTGCCGACGGTTTCATCAAGGGCTTCTCCTCCATTACGGCAGATTCGAAGGCAGACCAGGCGCTGCTCTTTACGGGCAAGGCGGCCATGATGCTCCACGGCTCCTGGACGTACGGCGCCATGAAGAAGGACGGACAGAACTTCGTCCAGGACGGGAAACTTGGCTTCGTCGGCTTCCCCACCCTCCCGGGCGGCAAGGGCGATCCAAAGAACGGTGTGGGCAACCCCGCCCAGTACATGTCGATCTCGGCTAAGGCTACCGACGAGGAAAAGGAGACGGCGAAAAAGTTCTTCAAGGACGGGATCATGACTGACACCGTCATCGATGCCTACATCAACTCCGGATCCGTTCCGATCGTCAATGGAATTGAAGACAAGCTCGCATCATCCGAGGACAAAGACTTCCTGAACTTCGTCTACGATCTCGGCAAGAACGCCCCCCACTTCCAGCAGTCCTGGGACCAGGCCCTCAGCCCGACTGCTGCCGAGGCATTGCTGAACAACATCGACCAACTCTTCCTCAAGTCGATCACCCCGCAGCAGTTCGCCGAAAACATGAATGCCACCCTGGGCAAATGAGCGCCGCCACCACTCATAGGGCTCCCAGCGAGCTATCGAAAAACGAGCTGACGTCGCAGCCAAAGTCCGCATTGGCCTGGCTGACGGTACCCGCGCTGTTCTTCTTCGTTGTCTTCGCCGTCATTCCCCTGATAGGGGTACTGATCCTCAGCTTCGCCAGGTGGGACGGCATTGGCGCCATCGGCGCAGCAGGGATGGAAAACTGGACCTCGGTTCTGGCAGATCCCGATCTTTACAACTCCCTTGGCCTGACCTTCCTGATCATGATTGTTTCCTGGCTCGTCCAAACTCCCATCAGCCTGCTGCTGGGTGTGTTCACGGCAGGCACCCAACGCTATCGGGCGGCCTTGGCAGTCCTGTACTTCTTGCCGCTGCTGCTTTCCTCCGCTGCCGTGGCCATCGCCTACAAAGCGCTGTTGGACCCCAACTTCGGTTTAGCCATGGGACTGGGACTCCCGTTCCTGGCCCAGGACTGGCTGGGGGTTCCACAATTGGCCCTTGGATTGATCATCTTTGTGATCGCCTGGCAGTTCGTTCCTTTCCACACGCTTATTTATCAAGGCGGCGTCCGGCAAATCCCCAAGTCACTCTACGAGGCAGCCCAGATCGATGGTGCGGGAACAATTAAACAGTTCTTCCACATCACACTTCCGCAGCTGAAGTACACCATCATCACTTCGTCGACGCTGATGGTAGTGGGTTCGTTGACCTACTTTGACCTCATCTTTGTCCTCACCGGCGGCGGCCCGGGCAACTCCACACGCATCCTGGCGCTCGATATGTACCTTCGCGGCTTCCGGGCCAACCTCATGGGACCGGCAAGTGTTATCGCGGTGGTCCTCGTTGTCATCGGACTTGCGCTTGCTTTGTTCCTCCAACGACTTGGAGGCAAAGACAAACAGGGCAGCCAATTGGAAGGTATGTAAGGTGAGCACACTCCTGAAAAGTGATCCGGTCACCGGGTCCCCCGGTTCCCCGACCTCTTCGGTCAAGGCCAAACAGAGCCTCAGAACACGCATGAAACGGCTGAACATCCCCGGCGGTCTGGGCGGCTGGATCTGGCTGGCCATCATCATCATTCCGATCTATTACATTGTCATCACCAGCTTGAAGACCTCCGAAGGCTACTTCGGCCAGAATCCGATGGCCCTGCCGGCCTCACCGACGCTGGAGAACTACCAGCTTGTTCTTGAGGCCAACTTTTCGACCTACTTCATGAACAGCGTGATGGTCACGTTGGGCTCAGTTATCCCTACCGTTCTGATTTCCTTTATGGCCGCCTTCGCGATCGTCCGTGGACGTGGCAGATACCTGAAGTTCGTGAATGGTGTGTTCCTCATGGGCCTGGCCATTCCGCTCCAGGCAACCATCATTCCCATTTACCTGATGATCATCCGGCTGAATCTCTACGACAGCCTCCTGGCTATCATGCTTCCGTCCATAGCGTTTGCCATACCGTTGACGGTCCTGATCCTGTCCAACTTCATCAGGGATGTTCCCAACGAACTGTTCGAGTCCATGCGGCTGGATGGCTGCAGCGACTGGCAGACCATGTGGCGCTTGGCACTCCCCCTGACGCGGCCAGCCATAGTTACCGTGGCCATCTACAACGGCCTGCACGTCTGGAACGGGTTCCTCCTTCCACTGGTCCTTACCCAGAGCCCGGAACTGCGGGTCCTCCCCTTGGGCCTCTGGACGTTCCAAGGCGAATTCAGCGTCAACATCCCTGCCGTCCTCGCCTCAGTGGTCCTGAGCACCCTGCCCATCCTGGTGATCTACGTCCTGGGACGCCGCCAGTTGGTCAGCGGCCTCACTGCAGGCTTCAGCAAGTAGAAAGGATCTCCGATGACAGAACCTCAACCCCTGCGGGTGGGCATGGTGGGCTACGCCTTCATGGGCGCCGCCCACTCCCACGCATGGAGGACGGCGCCCCGCTTCTTCGACCTCCCGCTCGCTCCGCAACTGACCGCCGTGGCGGGCCGGAACGAGGAAGGTGTCCGGGCAGCGGCCAACAAATACGGCTGGGCCTTTACTGAGACGGATTGGCGCCGCCTCATTGAGCGCGACGACATCGATCTCATCGACATCTGCACTCCCGGCAACACCCATGCGGAGATAGCCATCGCTGCGCTCGAAGCCGGCAAGCACGTCCTGTGCGAAAAGCCATTGGCCAACTCGGTGGAGGAAGCCGAAAAGATGACGCGGGTAGCCCAGGCAGCTGCCGAACGCGGGGTGTTCTCCATGTGCGGCTTCACTTACCGACGCACGCCTGCCTTGGCACTGGCCAAGCGCATGGTGGATGACGGTCGTTTGGGCCAGATCCGCCACGTCCGCGCCCAGTACCTTCAGGACTGGCTCAGTGACGCCGATGCTCCCCTGACCTGGCGGTTGGATAAGTCCAAGTCCGGGTCCGGTTCCCTGGGTGACATCGGCGCGCACAGCATTGACGCCGCGCAATGGATCACCGGCTGCAACATCACCGGTGTGTCGGCGCTGCTGGAGACGTTCGTGAAGGAGCGCCCGGTGGGCGGCGACTTCGTGGGCCTTGGCGGACACGGTGGCGTGGACGGTCCACGCGGTCCGGTGACCGTGGACGACGCGGCGCTGTTCACTGCCCGCTTTGAGGCAACGCACGACGACGGCGCTGACGCAGGCTTATCCAACAGCGGCGGCTCCGGCCCCATCGGCATTTTCGAAGCCACCCGTTTTGCTTTGGGACGCAAAAACGCCATGCGCCTGGAACTCAATGGCACCAAAGGCTCCATTTCTTTCGACTTCGAGGACATGAACTCCCTGCAGTTCTACGATGCATCCTTGGAACCCGACGCAGGCTTCCGAAAAATCATGGTCACCGAACCGTCCCACCCCTACACCGGCAACTGGTGGCCCACCGGGCATGGACTCGGCTACGAGCACGGCTTCACGCATCAGGTGGTGGACCTCGTGACTGCCATCAGCAAAGCCGAGCAGCCCTCGCCGTCGTTCGCTGACGCCTTGCAGGTGCAAAAGGTGCTGGCCGCCGTCGAGACAAGCGCCGACAACGCAAGCCGCTGGCAGAACGTGTGAAAGGAAGCAACATGATTCGACCCATCACCCTGTTCACTGGTCAGTGGGCAGACCTTCCGTTCGAGGAAGTTGCACGGCTTGCTGGAGAGTGGGGCTTCGACGGATTGGAGATCGCCTGCTGGGGCGATCATCTCGATCCCGAACGCATTGTCTCCGACGACAACTATCTGCAGGGCAAGCTGGACATCCTGGAAAAGCACAAGCTGACCGTCCATGCAATCGCCAACCACCTCACAGGGCAAGCAGTCTGCGACGACCCGATTGACGAACGTCATCAGGACATCCTGAGCCCTTCGGTGTGGGGCGAAGGTGAGCCGGAGGGCGTCCGTCAGCGGGCTGCAGAGGCCATGAAGACCACGGCGCGCGCGGCCGCGAGGCTGGGAGTAAAGACCGTTACTGGATTTACCGGCTCGTCAATTTGGAAATGCGTGGCCATGTTCCCACCGGCCTCGGATGCCATGATCGAGCGTGGATATCAGGACTTTGCTGACCGCTGGAACCCCATCTTGGATGTCTTTGACGAGGTGGGTGTCCGATTCGCGTTGGAAGTCCATCCCTCTGAGATCGCCTACGACTATTGGACCGCCAAACGAACGTTGGACGCGGTAGGGCACCGGGAGAACTTTGGCCTCAACTTCGATCCGTCCCATTTCATCTGGCAGGACCTTGACCCGGTGATGTTCCTCCAGGACTTCGCGGACAAGATCTTCCACGTCCATGTGAAGGAGTCGGTCAGGCAACTCAACGGACGGAACGGCCGGTTGGGTTCGCACCTGCCATGGGCTGATCCGCGCCGGGGGTGGGACTTTGTCACAGCGGGCCACGGCGACGTGAACTGGGAGCCAATCTTCCGCACGCTCAATGCAATTGGCTATGAAGGACCAACCAGCATCGAGTGGGAAGACGCCGGTATGGACCGGCTGGTCGGAGCCCCCCAAGCGCTTCGCATGGTCCGGGAACTCGCCGCCATACGCCCGCCGGCTGCCGCCTTTGACGCCGCTTTTGCAACGCGCTGATCGCAACACCCCGACTCACTGATATACGCCCCAAAAACGAAGGAAACCATGACGAGCAACAACAAGACAGCGCTGGTGGTTCGCGGCGGCTGGGACGGACACCAGCCGGTGGAAGCCACAGAGCTGTTCATTCCCTACCTGAAGGGCAACGGCTACGACGTCCGTGTGGAGGAATCCCCCAAGATCTACGCCGACCCCGAATATATGGCCACCGTGGACCTGATCGTGCAATGCGTGACCATGACCACCATTGAGAAGGATGAGTTCGAGGGCCTGCGCACTGCGGTCGAAAACGGCACCGGCCTGGCAGGCTGGCACGGCGGGATCGCTGATTCGTACCGCAACAACTCGGACTACCTGCATCTGATCGGCGGCCAGTTCGCCTGCCACCCCGGCAAGCATGCTGACGAGCAGATCGGCGAACAGTCAGACAACTACGTTCCGTACACCGTCAACATGCTGCCTGCCGCATCCGACCACCCCATCACTCGGGGAATCGGCGACTTCGACCTCGACACGGAACAGTACTGGGTCCTGTCCGACGACTACATCGACGTGTTGGCCACAACCACCCAAAAGGTCCGCGAGTGGGACCCGTGGAACCGCGAAGTCACTTCTCCCGCCATCTGGACCCGTCAGTGGGGCAAAGGAAAGATTTTTGTCTGCACCCCTGGCCACCGGGTGGAAATTCTCCAGGACAGCAACGTCCGCACCATCATCGAAAGGGGCATGCTGTGGGCATCTCGATAAACGAGGCCAAGCCGCTGAAGACCGATACACCGCTGAACGTGGGAGTCATCGGCTGTGGTGCCATCATCGCCCAGTACCTGGCCAACTTCCGCCGGCTGGATTCCATTAACCTAGTGGCGGTCGCGGACCTTGATCCGGCACGGGCACAGGCCGTCGCGGACTCGTACGACGGTGTCCGGGCACTTACCGTGGACGACCTTTTGGCAGCAGACGACGTTGACCTCGTCTTGAACCTGACCATTCCTGCCGCCCACGCAGACATCGCACTCAGGGCCATCGCAGCAGGCAAGTCCGTCTACGGTGAAAAGCCGCTGGCAGCCACCACGGCGGAGGCACGGCAGGTGCTGGATGCGGCCGCCGCGGCCGGCGTGGTGGTTGGTTGCGCACCCGACACTGTGCTGGGAACGGGCATCCAGACAGCTCGTAAAGCGATCGACGACGGACTGATTGGCTCACCTGTTTCCGCGACTGCCACCATGGCGACGCCCGGGCACGAACGTTGGCACCCGAACCCTGACTTCTACTACCAGCCAGGGGGTGGACCTTTGCTGGATATGGGTCCCTACTACGTCTCAGCGCTTGTCACACTGCTTGGACCCGTGGTTTCGGTGGTGGGCGCTGCGAGCCACACCCGCAACGAGCGCACGATTGGTTCGGGTCCGCGGCAAGGCCAAAAAGTCCCGGTGGATATCGACTCGCATGTCACCGGAGTACTGGTCCATGAGTCCGGTGCTTTATCCACCTTGTTCATGAGCTTCGACGCCGTAAAAACGAAGAGCCCCAACATTGAGATCCACGGTGAAACGGGTTCGCTGATGGTCCCGGACCCCAATTATTTTGAGGGTGATGTGCAATTGTTCGCACTCGGCGCCGAGGATTGGGAGACGCTCCCTGTCTCGGCCGGCTACGTGGACTCAGGGCGCGGCTTTGGTATTGCAGACCTCGCCGCGACTCCGGCCGGACAGGAACCCCGTGCCGGCGGCCAATTGGCGTTCCACGCCTTGGACGTCATGGAATCGGTGCTGGAATCGGCCAAGAACGGGCAGGCAGTGGCCATCAAGAGCACTGCTTCCCGGCCAGCGGTGGTTGAACTGACGGAACTCTCGACGCCGGTGCGCGCCTAGCGCTCGGCACACCCGCCGAGATGCCAGTTAACACCCATGTTTGCCCGCCGAACATGGGTGTTAACTGTCATCTCGCGGGGTGTCCGGCGCGACGAAGTGTCGCTTCGGCGTGCTTGAGAATGGGTCCGTCGATCATTTTGCCCTTGAACTGGAACACTCCCGTGCCCGCAGATGCTGCCGCCTCCAGTAGCTCGGTGGCTTGGGCTATGACTTCCGGGGTGGGCGCATAGGCCTCACGGACTACTGCTACCTGATTCGGATGGATGCAGGCCTTGGCGCCGAAGCCACTGGAGACGGCATCCTCCGATTCTGCCAATAAGCCGTCGAGATCCGGGATGTTCACGTACACCGAGTCGATGGCTTCCTTGCCCGCGGCTTTGGCGGCAAGCAGTACAGCGGACCGGGAGTACAGGGCGACTGCCCGGTATCCGCCGTCGTCGTTCCTGCTGGAGAGGCCACCCAGCGACGCCAGCAAATCCTCGGCACCCCACATCAGCCCCACGACGTTCGGTTCGGCGGCGATAGCAGAGGCGTTGACGATACCCGCAGCAGTTTCGCACAGCGCGATGACCTGATAGCCCTCCAAGGACCTGAGCTGCTCCGCACTCTCCGCCTTTGCCAGCATCACCGTGCGGTAAGGCGTTCTTGCCAAAGCCTCAAGGTCGAGGTCGAACTCGGGCGTCCCTACTGGATTGACCCGAACAATGGTGCGGCTTGGCTCCAGCCCACCGGAATCCGCCTGCTTCAGAATCGCTTCGCGGGCCCCCGGCTTGTCCGGAGGAGCTACGGCATCTTCCAGGTCCAGGATGACGGCGTCGGATCGATCAGCGGCCTTGCCGAAACGCTCCGGCCGGTCTGCAGGGCAGAACAAGAGGGCCGGACCCATGGTGAACGGAGTCGCGTTGGATGAAAGCATGAAGGTCCTTGCTGCTGGTGTCCTACAGAGAGTTTGGAATTCGTGGGTCAGGACTGCGCGGCGTGCGCTGCCTTGGTCCACATCAGGCAGGTCCGGGTTGCCAAGGCCACCACTGCCCCGTCCTGATTGCGGCCGGTGTGCTGCATGGTCACCACGCCTTGACCCGGGCGGGACGACGACAGCCGTTTTCCCGTGATCACTGTTTCCGTATAAAGGGTATCGCCGTGATACAGCGGGTGGGGGAAGGTGACATCCGTGAGCCCTAACTGCGCAATGATGGTCCCCTGCGTCAACTGGGTCACGGACTGTCCCACCATGGTGGACAGGGTGAACATCGAGTTCATCAGGCGCTGCCCGAACGGCTGCCCTGAGCTCCAGGCCGCGTCCAAATGCAGTGCCTGAGTGTTCATGGTCATGGTGGTGAAGAGGACATTGTCAGTCTCGGTGACAGTGCGGCCCGGCTTGTGGGCGTAGATCACGCCCTCTTCAAGTTCATCGAAGTACAGCCCGCGCTGCTCAACCACTCGCGTCATACGGTGAGCTCCTGGTCTTCCTCGAACAGCTCAGCACCAGTAGCGGCCAGGACATCCTCAAGGGTGACGTTGGGGGCCAACTCACGGAGGACAAGGCGCGGGTCACCTTCGTCCTTGACGACGTCGATGACTGCCAGATCCGTGATGATCCGGTCCACACAGCCTTTCCCTGTGAGCGGGAGCGTGCAGTCCTGGACGATTTTCGGCCGGCCGCTGCGGTCTACGTGCTCCATCATGACGATGACCTTCTTGGCACCGAACACCAGGTCCATCGCACCGCCCATGCCCTTGACCATCTTGCCTGGAATCATCCAGTTGGCCAGGTCACCGTTCGCGGCCACCTCCATGGCACCCAGGACGGCCACGTCCACGTGACCGCCGCGGATCATGCCGAACGACGACGCCGAGTCGAAGAACGCAGCCCCCGGATTCGTGGTGACCGTTTCCTTGCCCGCGTTGATGAGGTCCGGATCAATCTTGTCCTCGGTGGGGTACGGACCAACGCCAAGGATCCCGTTCTCGGAGTGAAGAATGACCTCCACCCCGTCGGGAATGTAGTTGGGGATCAGCGTGGGCATCCCGATTCCCAGGTTCACGTATTGCCCGTTCGTGAGTTCCCTGGCAACGCGGGCGGCCAGTTCGTTGCGGGTCCAGCCTTTGGCCTCGTGATGTTCGACGTCGGCGCGACGGTACTCGTGCCGGACGGCTTCCGGGCGGGGCGGGATGTCGTGGTAGGTATTGTCGGTCATCGATCCGCTCCTGCCGTCAGCGCTACCGTCCGCTTTTCTATCCGTTTCTCGTTCGACGTTGCCACCACTACCCTTTGGACGAAGATCCCCGGTGTGTGGATGTGCTCCGGGTCAAGTTCGCCGGGTTCCACCAACTCCTCTACTTCGGCAATGGTGATCCTGGCCGCCATGGCACAGAGGGGGTTGAAGTTCATCGCTGTCGCGTGGAAGACCAGGTTGCCGTGCCGGTCTCCCTTCCAGGCGTGGACCAAGCCGAAGTCCGGTGTCAGTGACTCTTCCAGCACGTAGTCCGCGTCGTTGAAGGTGCGCACCTCCTTCGGTGCTGAGGCCAGCGCAACGTTTCCGTCGGCGTCGTACTTTTCCGGGAGGCCGCCCTCGGACACCTGGGTTCCCACACCTGCTTTGGTGTAGAAGGCCGGGATGCCGGCACCGCCCGCGCGGAGCTTCTCAGCCAAGGTGCCCTGCGGAGTGAGGACTACTTCCAGCTCCCCCGCCAGATACTGCCGGGCAAATTCCTTGTTCTCGCCCACGTAGGAGCTGATGGTTCGACGGATACGTCCGTCCTTGAGGAGAATGCCAAGGCCCCAGTCGTCCACGCCGCAGTTGTTGCTGACCGTTTCAAGATCCGTGGTGCCCTGTTGGTGGACGGCATCGATCAGGGAAACGGGGATGCCGCATAAGCCGAAACCTCCAACGGCCAGTGAGGCACCGTCCGGGATGTCCTTCACCGCTTCCGCGGCACTGGCAACAACCTTGTCAATCATCCTTGATCCTTCCCGTACGGTTACAGACCCAGCTCGCGGGCGATGAGCATCAGTTGAACCTCGGTGGTGCCCTCCCCGATTTCAAGGATCTTGGAGTCGCGGTAATGCCGTGCCACCGTGAATTCGTTGATGAAGCCATAGCCGCCGAACACCTGGGTGGCGTCCCGCGAGTTATCCATGGCTGCCTCGCCTGCGACCATCTTAGCGATGGCCGCTTCGGTCTTGAACGGCTTGCCTGCCAGCATCCTGGAGGCGGCGTCGTAGTAGGCAAGGCGGGCAGTGTGGGCCCTTGCCTGCATCCGGGCGATCTTGAACTGGATGGCCTGGTACTTGCCGATGTTCTGCCCGAACGCGCTGCGTTCCTTCGCGTACTTCACGGACAAGTCCACGCAACCCTGGGCTGCGCCGGTGGCCAGTGCGGCGATGGCTATGCGGCCCTCATCAAGGATGGAAAGGAAGTTGGCATAACCCCGGCCGCGCTCGCCCAGGAGGTTCACTTCAGGAACGCGGACATTGTCCAGGGTGAGCGGGTGAGTGTCGGAAGCGTTCCATCCCACCTTGTTGTACGGCTTTTCCGCCCTGAAACCGGGCGTGTCGGTAGGTACCAGGATGGTGGAGATTTCCTTCTTGTTACTGCCGTCAGCGTTCTCTTTATGTCCCGTGACTGCCGTGACGGTGACCAGTGTGGTGATATCCGTGCCGGAGTTGGTGATGAACTCCTTGTTGCCGTTGATGACCCACTCGCCGTTTTCCAGATGGGCATTGGTCTTGGTGCCGCCGGCGTCCGAACCGGCTTCACGTTCCGTTAGGCCGAACCCGGCCAAGGAACGCCCGGACGCCAGCTGCGGTAGCCACTCTTTCTTCTGCTCCTCCGTGCCGAACCGGTACACCGGCATGGCGCCAAGCGACACACCGGCTTCAAGGGTGATGGCCACCGACTGGTCAACCCGGCCCAACTGCTCCAAGGCCAGCGCCAGCGCAAAATAGTCGCCACCCATTCCACCGAATTCCTCGGGGAATGGCAGGCCGAACAGGCCCATCTCCCCCATCTGCTTCACAACCTCGTACGGGAAGCTATGCTCTTCGTCGTGTTTGGCGGAGACCGGTGCGACAACCTCGTCAGCGAACTCGCGGACGGAGTCGCTAAGGTCCTGGTATTCCTCGTTGAGTTCAAACGTGCTCATCGCTGGACTTCCTCGTCTGTGCTGTTGTTGTCTATATGAATGGTGGCGAGCACCTGATCCGCTTTGACCAGGTCGCCGGGTTTGCTGGTGAGGTGGACGGTTCCCGCAACGGATGCCACCAGTTGGTGCTCCATCTTCATCGCTTCCACGGCTAGCAGCGCCTGGCCTTCCTCGACGGAATCCCCGTCGGCCACGGACACCGAGACCACCGTCCCGGGCATCGGTGAGCGCACCTCTGGGTCCGCAGCCCCGTCCTCGCGCTGAATGCCGGCGAGCATCCGCCGCAGACGCTCAGCACGACTCAGGACCTCCAGCTTGCAGGACCAGCCATCGTTGCCTACGTGGATTTCGTGGGCATCACCCCGGGTAATGCCCACCGCGAAGGTGACAAATCCGTCGTCGAACTCCAACGTGATGCTGTTCGCGCTGCGATCCGTCACCTTCACCTGAACTGGATTCCCGCCATCGACGGTTGCCGTGACGGTACTGTCCCGTTCTGTGATGGAAACCGTGGCGATTTCACCGCCCGGAACACCAAAGGTAGTTGTCCACGCCCCACGGCCGCCGATACGCCAGGAGTCGAGTGTCTTCCACGCGTTGCCCGCGAGCGCCGAACCCGTGCGATCCAGCCACAGGATGACTGCGGCGGCGATCAATTCGGCGGGACCAGCGTGCCTGAATTCCATGGACGGCAGCTTGCGCTCGATCAGTCCCGTATCCAAATGGCCGGCGCGGACCTGGGGATCATTTATCAGCAACCGCAGATATTCAACGTTCGTGTCCACGCCCAGCAAGGTGTACCGGCCGAGCGCAGCGTCAAGGGTGTCCAGCGCCGCTGCCCTGTCCTCGCCCCACGCGATGACCTTGGCGAGCATGGGATCGTAGTCCCCTGTGATCTCCAGGTTGTCCCGCATGGCGGAATCAATCCGCACGTTCGCATGCGCCTGTCGGTGCCCGGACAAGGTTGCATCCGCTGCGCCCTGCTCCGCGAGCGCCACAATGCGCCCCATCGATGGCATGAAATTACGTTCAGGCACCTCGGCGTAGACGCGCGCCTCAACGGCATGCCCCCTTAGTACGACGTCGGACTGCGCAACGGTGAGCACCTCACCGGCGGCGATCCTCACCTGCCATTCGACGAGGTCGATGCCCGTGACCATCTCCGTGACAGGATGCTCCACCTGCAGCCGGGTGTTCATCTCCATGAAGAAGAACTCGTCAGGGTGGTCGTCGGAGATCAGGAATTCGACGGTTCCCGCGCCGCTGTAGTTGACCGAACGTGCCGCGTTGCAGGCGGCCTCGCCGATGCGGGCCCGCTCCCCTGCGCCGTCGGGCAGTGATTCGAAGAGGGCGGACGGGGCTTCTTCGATGACCTTCTGGTGGCGCCGTTGGAGTGAGCACTCGCGCTCGCCGAGGTGGATGACGTTGCCGTGGTTGTCGGCCAGGACCTGGACCTCGATGTGCCGGGGCGCGCGAATGAGCCGCTCAAGGAAGAGAGTGTCATCACCAAATGCGGCTGCTGCCACGCGCCTGGCTGTGGCCAGCGTTGAGGCCATGTCCTGGGGCCGTTCCACCACATGCATTCCCTTGCCACCACCACCGGCTGAGGGCTTGATCAGCAAGGGAAAGCCGACTCCCGGGGCGGCGTCGATCAGTTCCTGATCCGTGAGCCCCGGTTTGGCGATGCCGGGCACGCACGGCACGTCGTACGCCATCACGTGGTTCTTGGACCGGATCTTGTCGCCCATGACTTCAATGGCACCAACTCCCGGCCCGATGAACGTGATGCCGGCGGCGTCCAGCGCCTTGGCGAACTCCACGTTCTCGGACAGGAAGCCGTATCCCGGGTGGACAGCCTCGGCCCCACTACGTCGGCAGGCATCAATGATGGCGTCGATCTTGAGATAACTGTCTGCGGGCGCCGTGCCACCGATGGCGACAGCAGTATCGGCGAGGGCTACGTGCTTGGCATCTTTGTCCACGTCCGAGTACACGGCCACAGAGCGGATGCCCATCTCCTTCAGGGTCCTGATGACGCGGCAGGCGATCTCCCCGCGATTGGCAACAAGGACGGCGCTGAAGGTACGGGCTTGGACCGCCGCGCTGGGTGGGGCTGTGGTTGTTGTTGGGAGGCTCATGGTCACATCCTGAAGAGACCGAAGGAGGTCTCGGGCAGTTGTTGGCGTGAGACGACGTCCAAGGCCATTCCCAGGACGTGCCGTGTGTCAGCAGGATCGATAATGCCGTCGTCCCACAATCTTGCGGTGGAGTAATAGGGGCTTCCTTGGTCCTCGTACTGTTGCTTGATGGGAGCTTTGAAGGCTTCTTCGTCCTCCGCGGACCATTCCTGGCCAGCTGCCTCATATTGATCCCTCTTGACGGTGGCCAGGACGCTGGAGGCTTGGTTTCCACCCATCACCGAGATGCGGGCCGCGGGCCACATCCACAGGAACCGTGGCGAGTATGCCCGGCCGCACATGGAGTAGTTGCCAGCGCCGAAGGAACCACCGATGACCACTGTCAGCTTGGGCACACGGGCAGTAGCCACTGCTGTAACCATTTTGGCGCCGTTCTTGGCGATGCCGCCTTGCTCGTAGTCCTTGCCCACCATGAAGCCGGAGAGGTTCTGCAGGAAGATCAGCGGTATGCCGCGCTGATCGCAGAGTTCAATGAAGTGTGCGCCCTTCAGGGACGATTCGCTGAAGAGGACGCCGTTGTTGGCTACGATACCCACGGGATGGCCGTGCAGGTGCGCGAATCCGGTCACCAGGGTGGTGCCGTAGTTCTTCTTGAACTCGTGGAATTCGGATCCATCAACCAACCTTGCGATGACTTCCCTGACGTCGTATTGGGCGTTGACGTCCGTGGGAACCACACCGTAGATCTCTGAAGGATCGACGACGGGCGGCAGGACGACGTCGGACACGTCCCAGGCCGGCTGCGCCGGCTTCGGCAACGTCGCCACGATGTCCCGAACGATCTCCAAGGCATGTTGGTCATTCTCGGCCAGGTGGTCCGTGACCCCGGAAATCCTTGAATGGACGTCGCCGCCGCCCAGTTCCTCCGCTGTGACGATCTCACCAATCGCTGCCTTTACCAGGGGCGGACCGCCCAGGAAGATGGTGCCCTGGTTCCGGACTATGACGGTCTCATCACTCATGGCGGGTACATAGGCACCGCCGGCCGTGCACGACCCCATGACGGAGGCGATCTGCGGGATCTTGGCGGCGGACATTTTGGCTTGGTTATAGAAGATCCGGCCAAAATGCTCCTTGTCCGGGAAGACTTCGTCCTGCTTGGGCAGGAAAGCTCCCCCGGAATCCACGAGGTAGATGCACGGAAGCTTGTTTTCCAAGGCGATCTCTTGGGCCCGGAGGTGTTTCTTCACGGTCATGGGATAGTAAGTGCCCCCCTTGACCGTGGCGTCATTGGAGATCACCAGAACGTGGCGGCCATGGACCAGGCCAATGCCTGCAATGACCCCGGCGCCCGGGGAATCGTCGTTGTACATGCCATTCGCAGCCAAGGGTGCGATCTCAAGGAACGGGCTGCCGTCATCGAGCAAGTAGTCAATGCGTTCCCGCGGCAGAAGTTTCCCGCGGGCGATGTGCCGCTCCCGGGACTTGGCAGGGCCGCCAAGGGCCGCCGTCGCCAGGCGCTCCCTCAGCTCCTCCACCAGGGCCAGTTGCGCTTGCTGGTTGGCTTCAAAGGTGCCACTGGCGGCTCCCGTCAGACTGGCAATTGTCTCCATTGACCCCTGTTCCATTCCCGGCCGCAGGCCATTTCGGTTAGTGCCACGTAACTGAAATTTAGGTTAGTCTTTATTAACTGTGATGTCCAGCACAGGCGGTCCAGCAAGCGCTGGGCCGGACTGGCGCAAGGAGGAAGATGTGACCGCAGGTCAGGAAGCAAGCATCAACGGCACCCGCGCCGCCGCCACGCAGCGCGGCCAGGCGAAGGAGCTCCGCAGATTGGCCTTGTTGTCCGCTGCTGCCGGACTCTTTGCGGAGAACGGTTTTACCCGCGTGTCGCTCGAGGACCTCGGAGCAGCAGCAGGCGTCAGTGGCCCCGCCGTTTACCGGCACTTTCCCGGCAAGCAAGCGGTCCTGGGAGAGTTACTACTCAGCGTCAGCCGTGACTTGCTGGACGGTGGATTGCGGGTGGTGTCGGAGTCCGAAGATCCCCGGACCGCACTGAAGGGACTCATCCAGTTTCAGGTCGATTTCGCCCTCAGCAATCCTGACGTCATCCGTGTCCAGGACCGGGACTTCGGAAGCCTCAGCGACGCCGACCAGGCAGAAGTCAGATCCCTCCAGCGCAGTTACGTCGAAACGTGGGTAGACGTCTTGGCCCGCATTCACACGGACGCAGACGTCCCCGGCCTCCGTGTCCGTGCACACGCAGCCTTTGGTTTGATCAACTCCACACCCCACTCGGTGCGCCACCACGGCAGGAAGATCGCTGTGAAGTCGGCCAGGCCGATCCTGGAACAGATGGCTTTGGCGGCTCTCACTTCAGCGTGATCGCCACGCCTCGTTGGCGGATTCTCACACGGTGCGGGGCGCCCTGTTCACTCGAGCGATCCCTTGATGAGCGCGACGAGATCATCACCATGCGTCAGCTGCGGATGGTGCCCGGCGCCCGGCACCGAGATCAGCTGAACATTCGGAAGTGACTTGAGCTGCTCAACCACACCCGGGGCCAGGGGGTCATCACCTCCCGTGACGATGCGGACCGTGCCGGTGAATCGCCACAGCGCTTCCCGAAGCTCGGTACGCCACGGCTTCGATCCCGCAAGGGCCAGGTGCTCGGATACCCTCTTGGCGCTGCTTCGCTTGAGGTCACTGAGACTGGACTCCAGAGCAGCCGCGCTCCCTCCTGACCCGGTCAGTTGGTGTGACAGCCGCGCCGGGTTGACGTGTCGCAAGTAGGCGGACACGAGCGGCCGCTTTCCGGCCGGGCCACCCATCGGGACCTGGAGAAAGAACGGTGCTATCAGCGTGAGGGACTTGACCTGCCCGGGGAGCCGGTCAGCCGCGACTACCGCCGCAGCCGCACCGATCGAGTGGCCAATGAGGTCAGCAGGTTCCCCACCCAACACAGCAGGCAGCCACTTTTCCCAGTCCTGAACGCCTGTTCCACCACTCAGGCCGAGTCCGGGCAGGTCTACAACCCGGGCGCCGATACCCGACGCCACTTCGGCCCACGTATCTGCGTTGAGCGGTAAGCCGGGAAAGACCACCCTGCTGGACCTGGCTACGCCGAGCTCAAATGTCCTTAGACCGCCAACGCCTGCGAATCGACGACCGTCAGCCGTGACTGCGCCAAACCGATGCGCAGCCAGGTGGTCGGCCCACCGCTCCAGCGACACCAGCACATCCGGCATCGGAATCCTGTGCCTGGCGGCGAACTCGATGGCTGAATCTGTCGGATACCGGTCAGCTGACATGAACGTCAGCGTCTCAGGATCTGCCTTGGTGATCCGCTGCGGGAGCCGCTTGATGACACCGATCGGCATTCTTAACCGCGGGACCTTGACACCGAGATGACGGCCAACGTGCGTGAGCAGATCTGCAAGCGGCGGGGTGGCGTCGTCGAGAATCCAATAGGCCTTGCCGTCAGCAACCGGATCGACCGCCGCTGCAGTCATGAAGGCCGCCAGATAGTCGACCGTGACGACCGGGAGGAACGTTTCTTGGTTTCCAGGCAGTGCGGCCATGGTGCCGTCCCAGATCTGCCCAATGGTGGTGGCCAGCCCGATGAGTTGATCGGACTCACCGGTCACGCTGTCCCCGATCACACTGGCCGGATTGACGATGGTCCAAGGGACTCCCCGCTCCAGCGCCCGGGCTTGAAAGATGGCGTCGGATTCCACCTTTGAGGCTTCATAGGCTCCAAGTTCCTCGTAGACCGCGGCGCGATGGTCCTCTGACCATGGAACGGTCGCGGGGTCCTGCCCGCCGACGCGGTAGCCCGAGACGTGGACGACACGCTGCAGATTGGGGAGTTCTCCGGCAAAGTCAATGAGCTTCTCGACGATGCCGACGTTCGCACTGCGTGCCTCCTGCGCGGTCATTCCGAACCGATACAACCCGGCGCAGTTATGGATCTCGGTGATGAACGGGAATGCCGAGGGGCCGCCCTCGACGATCTCTGGAGCATCGAAGTCGACGATCGTCGTGCTGATGCTCCCCACCAAACCATGCTCCCTGGCCCATCCCTCGACCCGCGCTCCGGACTCTGGGGTACGAACTGCCGCCGTGACGTTAGCGCCAGCTTCAGCAAGGGACAGGACGAGGTGCCGGCCGACCATTCCCGAAGCCCCGAAGACCAGGGCATGACGGGAGTCTTCATGTGGTGTCATCGCGTCCCGCCAACGGTCTTGCAGCGCTGGTTAATGAGCTCTGCCACGACATCAGCGGCCGACAGCAGGGGTTGGGTGCTTTGCATGGCGCGAGAGACGATCACCGCCCCCTCGATCGTTGATACAACAACGGTTGCCAGGGATTTGGCCTCCTCGGCGTCAAGACCACTGGCTTCGAGGAGCGCGGATGTCGGGGTGATCCACGACTCGAAGGCAGCTGCACACGCCTGCCTCAGCCGCTCGCTTTCCGCGCCCATCTCCAGGGTGACGACGGAGACGGGGCAACCCAGCCGGAAGTTGCTCTCGCTGACGATGGCGGTCAAGGCCTCAATCGCGGCGCGGGCAGCCTCAGCCGCGCTCCCCGCGGAAACTGCGGCCTCTGCAATGAGTGCTTCGAACTGTTTCGCGGCGAGCTCAACCGCTGCGACGCCAAGCCCCTCCTTCCCATCGGGGAAGTGGAAGTAAACCGACCCCTTCGGTGCTGCCGCGTGTTCGATCACGGAATTCAGCCCCGTGCCGCTGTAGCCACTTGTTTGGATGAGCTGGAGCATGGACTCCGTGAGCCGTGCTTTTGTCAGGTTCCCTTTTATTGCCATAACCAAATAATAGACCGGTCTATATATTTTGCAAACTGCTGACTGCCCTGCGCACAAGCCAGCAGTGGGTCGTTCCGACGTACCTAGGACTCCCAGGGCCAGCTTGAGTGGCTGTTTTCTGCCGCCGCGCCGCCTAGGCTGAAACCCGAACCCATGTCGAATCTGGAAAGCCACATGCCTGGGTACCAGCCACTATCGAGGAGCGCCCCATGAGGATTGCAGTCACCGGCGGAAGCGGAAAACTGGGCAGGAGCGTGGTCCGACGTCTTACGCAGGACGGCCACGAGGTGCTCAACATGGACCGCGCAGGCACGCGCGGCCGGGGTTACGTCAACGTTGACCTTCGAAATTACGGCCAGGTCCTCGATGTCATCCTGGGCCTGGATGACCAACACGACGGCCTGGACGCGATAGTTCACTTGGCAGCCATTCCAGCACCGGGGCTGGCCCCGGATGCTGCAATCTTTGAGAACAACATGGTCTCCACCTACAACGTGTTCCAGGCGGCGCGGAGAGCGGGCATCAAGAAGGTGGTCTATGCCTCCAGCGAGACCGTGCTGGGACTCCCCTTCGACATCGAGCCTCCCTACATTCCCGTGGATGAGGAGTACGCGGCCCGGCCGGAAAGCACCTACTCGCTGGTTAAGCATCTGGAAGAGCAGATGGCCATCCAACTGACGCGATGGGATCCGGAGTTGAGCATCACGGCGCTGCGCTTCTCAAATGTCATGGACCCCGAGGACTACGACGCGTTCCCGTCCTTCAACTCCGACGCAAACCTCCGGAAATGGAACCTCTGGGGCTACATCGACGCCCGGGATGGCGCCCTTGCGGTGGTAAGGGCCTTGGAACATGGAGAACAGGGCTTTGAGACCTTCATCATTGCCGCCGCCGATACCGTGATGAGCCGAAGCAGCGCCGAATTGGCTGCCGAAGTCTTCCCCGGCGTCGAGGTCCTCAAGGAACTTGGCGAGCACGAAACCATGCTGTCCATTGACAAAGCCCGCAGGTTGTTGGGCTTTGAGCCGGAGCATAGCTGGCGCAACGTCCACTCCAACCGCACCACGCCAACCGAAGACTGACACCGCCCACCGGCCGACGCGCGCGACGGCCCACCCCTTAGCTGCAGTCTCCTGCAAGCACTCGTAAAGGGATGGGCCGGGCGCAGCTTCGGACGCGTCAGATCATGGTCATGACCATGGCAGGGTCGGCCAGGAGTGAGCCGAGGTCCGCAAGGAATCGTGACCCCTGTTCCCCATCCACCAAGCGGTGGTCGAAGGACAGGCTGAGCGACATGACCTGCCGAACGGCGAGTTCGTCGTTAACAACCCACGGCGCCTTCCTCACAGCGCCGAGGGCCACAATGGCGGCCTCGCCCGGGTTCAGGATGGGAGTTCCGGCGTCGATGCCGAACACGCCGATGTTGGTGATGGAGATGGTGCCGCCAGACAAGTCCGACGGCGACGTCTTTCCTGTCCGCGCCGTATCAGTCAGTTCAGTTAGCGCCGTGGAGAGCTCACGCAGCGTCAGCCGGTTCGCGTCCTTGATGTTCGGGACCGTCAGGCCCCGGGGTGTTGCGGCTGCGATGCCCAGGTTCACGTAATTGAACTGGACAATTTCCTGGTTGGCCTCATCCCACCGCGAGTTCAACGATGGGTTGTTCCGCAACGCCACCAGAACCGCCTTGGCCGCAATGGTCAGGGGCGTCAGCTTGTAGCCTTCGAATGCCTTATTGCCCTTGAGCCTGGCCAGCAATTCCATGGTTGCCGTGACGTCCACCGTGAGGAACTCCGTCACATGCGGGGCAGTGAACGCGCTCTGCACCATGGCTGCGGCTGTGAACTTGCGAACGCCCTTAATGGGCGTTCGGGTTTCCCGCTCACCCTGTGCAGCAGAACCTGGAGCCTCAGCTGGAGGTTCCGGTGTACCGGAGAAGTTCTGAACGTCCTCGCGGGTGATGAGCCCGCCCGGTCCGGTTCCGGGAACGAGCTCCAGGTCTACCCCCAGGTCACGGGCGAGCTTCCGGACCGGCGGGGTGGAGCGCGGTCGCTCGGAGGTTTCAGGCTCTACTTGACGTGACGCCACTGGCTCGGCGCCTGCCGGCGCCTCCGGGATTGGAGACTTCATTTCCTGGGCCTGACCGCGGGCACGCCGCGTTGGGCGACCGGAATGTTCGACGACGGCGCCGTACCCCACCAGGTTCGGCTCACGTTTCGCGGGGCTCCCCACCCCATCGGCGGCAGCGGCGGCGGCACCCTTGGGCGATGTCTCGACGACGGCCCGGTCACCAGAGGAATCGTCACCAGCGGATACGCCATCAGCGGACCCCGTCCCAGCAGACCCTTTACCAGCAACAGGTGCGCTGCCCCCGTTGGAGGAGCCGGCGTCGTCAACCTCGAACGAAACGATCGGCTTGCCAACCTCCACCACGGTGCCGGGCTGCTCATGAAGTTCCGCCACCACTCCTGCGAACGGCGAGGGCAACTCGACAACGGCCTTGGCGGTTTCAACCTCGGCGATGACCTGGTTCAGCGTAACGGTATCCCCCACCGCCACTTTCCAGCTCAGGATTTCCGATTCGGTCAGGCCCTCGCCAAGGTCCGGCAGCCTGAATTCCTTGATCATGGTGGCGGTCATCCTTCCAGTCCACTCAGCGAATTGCGGCGGCCCAGGGCGCGGTCCACGCCGTCGAGAATTCGGTCCAGGTCCGGCAAGTGGTGCATTTCGAGCTTCGAGTAAGGGTAGGGAACATCGAAACCGGTAATCCGGACCGGAGCGGACTCCAAATAATGGAAGCAGCGTTCGGTGATGCTTGCGGCGATCTCGGCGCCGAGGCCACCGGATTGGCCGGCCTCGTGGGTGATAACCAGCCGACCGGTCTTGCGAACAGAAGTTTCGACGACGGGGTAGTCCACAGGGGCCAGGGAGCGGAGATCTATGACTTCCACGGAAATGCCCTCATCGGCCGCGGCCATGGCAGCGTCCTTGGCGGTTTTAACGAGGGGACCGTAGGCAACCAGCGTCACGTCAGACCCTTTCGTGACCACGGCAGCCTTGTCCAAAGGAAGTGCAGTGGAAAGGTCAAGGGTCTCATCCACGTCGCCCTTGTCGTGGTAACGCCGTTTGGGCTCGAAGTAGAGGACGGGGTCATCGGACGCGATGGCCTGCTGAATCATCGTGTAGGCATCCTGCGGATTTGAGACAGCTACCACCCGGAGGCCGGAGGTGTGTGTGAAATACGCCTCGGGTGATTCGGAATGGTGCTCCGGCGATCCAATGCCACCACCGAACGGAACACGGATGGTGATGGGCATCTTTACCCGCCCTTGGGTCCGGTAATGCATCTTGGCTACCTGGCTGACGATCTGGTCGAACGCCGGGTAGATGAAGCCATCGAACTGGATCTCGCACACCGGCCGGTAGCCACGGTAGGCCAAGCCAACTGCGGTGCCGATAATGCCGGACTCGGCCAGCGGCGAATCGATCACCCTGTGCTTCCCGAAATCTTTCTGCAGCCCATCCGTGACGCGGAAAACGCCGCCGAGCGAACCGATGTCTTCTCCCATGAGGACTACTTTGGGGTCGTTCTCGAGGGACTTCCGGAGGCCGGCATTGATGGCTCGGGCAAAAGTGAGCTTGGACATCAGAGTGCACCTTCCTCGACTGGCTGGTTGAAACTGTTCAGGTAGCGCGAGTAGTGGTCCTTCTGGCGTTCAATCCAGGAATTGGGTGTGCTGTAGACGTGGTTGAAAACATCCAACGGCTGCGGGTCCGGCATATCGATGCAACTGGACCGAAGTTCCGCGGCCACCGCATCGGCCTTGGCCTTCACGCGGGTTTCAACGTCCTCGGTCAGCAGTCCCTTGGCCTCCAGCAGTTTGCGCAGCCTCAGGATCGGATCCTTGGCGGCCCAATCCTCCAGTTCGATGGGGTCACGGTACCGGGTGGGGTCATCAGCGGTGGTGTGCGGACCCATGCGGTAGGTGACGGCCTCAATGAAGGTAGGTCCGCCGCCCTTGCGCGCCCTGTCCAAGGCGACCCGAGTCGCAGCCATGACAGCCAGGACATCGTTGCCATCAACCCGCATGCTCGGGATACCGAAGCCGGTGGGCCTGTCAGCCAGCTGAACGTGGGACTGCACACGAACGGGCTCGGATATTGCCCAATGGTTGTTCTGGCAAAAGAACACCACGGGAGCCTGGTAACTCGCGGCGAACACCATGGCCTCGTTCACGTCGCCTTCACTCGTGGCACCATCGCCAAAGTAGGCAAGGACCGCAGTGTTGGCGCCATCCAACTGGACACCCATGGCGTAGCCGGTTGCGTGCAGGCTCTGGGAACCAATAATGATCTGAGGTGTCGCCAGATTGATGCGCAGGGGATCCCAGCCATAAGAGGCGTTTCCTCGCCAGACGCGGGCAATCTCGGAGAGGTGGGCGCCACGGACATAGGCCACGCCGCTTTCCCGGTAGCTCGGGAAGACGAAGTCATCGTCCCTCAGCGAGCGGCTGGAGCCGATCTGGGCCGCTTCCTGCCCCAGCAGCGGCGGCCACAATGCCAGCTCCCCCTGCCGCTGCAATGCCGTAGCCTCCGCATCAATGCGGCGAATAACGGTCATGTCCTCATACAAGGAGCACAGTTGCTCATCGCCGATGTCCTTGACCCAGATATCAAATTCGGGGTGGCTGATGCGCTCGCCGTCCGGCGACACCAACTGGAGCAGATCGCCGCCAGTCCTCAAGGGATTTTGTGCACTATGTCCTGGGCGTGGAGTGTCATGGTGCACTCCCTTGCCCGCCTGATCCGTTAACACAGGTGATCGCAACCTTCCGGCTCGTTTTCGTCGGCGCTGGCGGGACTTGTGATCCTGTCGCAGACCGGCCCTCCGGCACCTTCGCCGGAGTTAATTGTGACCCTACTCACAACACGCATCAGGTACAACTACTCTTGTTGAAGTTGAGCATTCTGCCCTGTTTTGGCGTTCAGCTCCGTGCTAATCTTGCGCATTATGCAACCCTTGGATGGCACTGACACCCGACTCCTTTCCGCCATGGCCAAGGACCCCCGCGGGACGGTGGTGGCGCTGGCGCAAAAGCTGGGATTGTCCCGCAACACAGTGCAGGCCCGCATGGCCCAGCTCGAGAAGAAGCACGCGTTCCTCTCCTTCGAGCGGAGGATCAATCCAGTGGCCCTCGGTTATCCGCTGACGGCATTCATCACCGTCCATGTACAGCAGCAGAAACTGGCCTCACTTGCCCAAGACCTGGCCGACATTCCGGAGATCCTGGAAGGCTTCGGCCTAACGGGCTCCGCGGACCTGTTGCTGCGGGTTGTAGCCCTGGACGCGGAGGACCTTTACCGCATCAACGGGAAGATCCTCGGCTGCGAAGGTGTGGACCGGACCGATACGGCACTGGCCATGCGGGAGATGATCCCCTACCGGGTGCAGCCATTGCTGGGGCGTCGCACGGATACATGATTTTCCCTTTCTACCTGCAGTTATTCCCGGCGAACCCTTGCCCGGGGAAGCGGACTTGCGATTTGATGCAAGAGGACGCATCGGGGACCGTCCAGAGGTTCCCGGCCAGGTGGTGGCGCTGCCGAAGGCTGCCGAAAGGGGCACTACCGTGAGCAATCCGCAAGAACCCAATAAGCCAGATCACCAACCCGGGTACAACCCGCCGCCGGTTCCGCCTGGACCCGAGTACCCCCCGCAGAGTGGCGGTTCACCGCAGTGGCAGCAGCCGCCGTCGTCCGCTTCTCCGCAAGGCAACCCGCAGTACGCACCTCAGGGCCAATACCCGCCCGGCCAATACCCACCCGGCCAATACGGCCAGCAGCCACCGAAGAAGAGCCGGAAATTGCTGTGGATCGTCCTGAGCATTGTGGCGGGAGTTATCGTGTTGGCCGTG
This sequence comes from Paenarthrobacter sp., assembly GCA_031179305.1. Lineage (GTDB taxonomy): Bacteria > Actinomycetota > Actinomycetes > Actinomycetales > Micrococcaceae > Arthrobacter. The sequence continues at coordinate 132,134 of JAPSHX010000005.1, forward strand.
GTGGGCATATTGGTGCTCGTCAACGTGGTGGGCAACGCGACGTCCAAGGCGAGATCCTTGGCAGATGAATTCACTAATCTGGTGGTGTCAGGCCAAACGGAGCAGGCCTACGACAACTACCTCAGCCAGCCATTGAAGGACGAGTTGGACAAACAATCGTTCGTGGATGGCATTGCCAGCTTGGAGCTGGACAGCTCATGCAAACCAAACTACAACTCCGTGAGCGTGAACTCGGAGAACGGAAACAACAAGGCAGACCTTGCCGGCAAGCTCCAATGTGACGGCAAGACCATCGATCTCCAATACATCTTCGAGGGCACCAACGACCTCAAGATGAGCAGTATCCGCCTGCGCCCCTAAGCGGAAGCAAAAAAAATCCTGCCCACCACCCATCCACCTGCGCTAATGGTCCGAATCACTTCCTGAGAGCCCCACCCGGGGCTCAGCAGGACGGCCGGGATATCCGGCCATCACCGGAAGGTTCGGACCAATGCGTACTTCGCCCAATCGCTTGATCGCCACCATCTTCGGAGCCGTTTACCTCTTGGTAGGCGTGCTCGGATTCTTTGTCACCTCGGGAATAGGCTTCTTCGCCACCGAGGGCGCCACCTTGATCATCTTTGCAGTCAACCCGCTTCACAACATCATCCACTTGGCCATTGGCGCCGCCCTTCTGTATGCCGGCATGAACAGCGTGGCGCTGTCCAAGTCCGTTAACACGGCCGTAGGAGGCGTCTACCTTCTGGTAGGTATCCTGGGGCTCTTCCTGGTGGGCTCCTCGCTGAACATCATCGCCCTCAACGGAGCAGACAACGTCCTGCACCTTGCCAGCGCAGTGGTCCTTTTGGGCGTCGCACTGTCGCAGGACAAGGCCGCAGTAGCTTCCGCCCGCGCCTGATCACCAACTACGCCACAGAGAGTGAAAGGACGGCACGAGCCATGGAAAGCAGCAGCCATCCCACGCTGAAAGCAGCCACCCTGCTATTCGTGTACTTCGCTGCCATGGCGGCCGGGATGGTTGAGCTTTCCTTGGCCGCCGGGTATCTGGTCGGAGCCACCACCATGACAAGCGGCTTGGTGGTTTCAGGTTTGGCTACCCTTCTGGGTGGACTGGCTTTCCTGGGGTGGTCTTTGTGGGGCCTGCATCGCAACTCACTCGTTGTCACCCGCTACGCCGTTCCAGCCTTGGCAGCGGCCGCCGCGGCCCACGTCGCAGTCATGGCGGCTGGCATCTCCACCCAGCGCTTACTGGACGTGAGCCACCTTGCCGCCCTCGGCCTGACGCTCATGGCACTTGCCGGAGCGGGCTGGTTGAGGCGGCAGTACAAGACCAACGACGGCGGCACCCACGGCCAGCCAAGGACCGGGCGGCTTCTGGCAGCCGCGTTCGGAGCCGCCGTCGTTGTTGCAACTGTGGCAACACCCGGCCTGGCAGCCTCAATGGCCGGACAGCACGCCGTCCCCCATGGCGAACACGGCCAGTCACCGGACGGAAAGAACGGCCAGGGCTTCAATCCAGCCCTGGACCCGGGTCGCCACCACTAGGCGGCGGCTGGACCGGCGCACCATTAACAATGCCCACTGTTGATGGTGCGCCTGGTTCGTGGATCATGGAGCCATGGATCCCATCGAGGCGCTCGACGAAATTTCCTTCTGGCTGGAACGAAGCCAAGCACCCACTTTCAAGGTCCAAGCCTTCCGCAAGGCAGCCGACGCCGTCCGGAAGCTTCCGCCGGAAGAGTTGGCAAGACTGGTCAGCAGCGGGCGGCTGACCAGCCTAAAAGGCGTCGGAAGCCGAAGCGCGGAAGTGATAACGCAGGCCTTGGAGGACCTCATCCCGGACTATTTGGCCGATCTGCGTGAACGCGGAACAGAATCACTTGCCTCCGGTGGTGACACCCTGCGGGCCGCCTTGCGTGGCGACCTTCACAGCCACAGCAACTGGTCCGACGGTGGCTCACCCATCGAAACCATGGTTGCCGCAGCCCGCACTCTCGGCCGGGAGTATCTTGCCCTGACGGACCACTCCCCCAACCTCACTATCGCCAATGGCCTCAGCGTCGAACGGCTTGAGAAACAACTGGGCGTGGTGGAAGACATCAATGCCTCACAGGACGGCGTCCGATTGCTCAAAGGCATCGAGGTGGACATCCTTGAGGACGGAACCCTGGACCAGACCCCGGACATGCTGGACCGCCTGGATGTTGTGGTGGCTAGCGTCCACTCCAAGCTTCGGTCAGACAAGAAGACCATGACCACACGAATGCTGGGCGGCATCAGTGATCCACATACCAACGTCCTGGGACATTGCACGGGCCGCCTTGTCCAAGGCTCGCGGGGTACCAGGCCTGAGTCTGAGTTCGATGCCGCCAAGGTTTTCAAAGAGTGCGCCGAATGGGGCGTGGCGGTTGAAATCAACTCACGGCCAGAGCGGCAGGATCCACCGGACAACCTCATCAGGATGGCCCTTGACGCCGGCTGCCTGTTCAGCATCGACAGCGACGCCCACGCTCCCGGGCAGCTCGATTTCCTGCAGTACGGGGCGGAGCGGGCCGAAGCCCTCGGCGTGCCGAAAGAACGAATTGTCACCACGTGGCCGTTGGAGCAATTGAAGGAGTGGCTGAGCCTGAAGAAGTAACAGATCCGCACAGTAGAAGGCTCCTCCTGCGGCTATTCGCAGGAGGAGCCTTCTACTGTGTTGGCTTTGTGTTGGCGGGGTCTAGTGGTCTACTGCCTTCTCAGCAACGACACCGGTTAGCGAGCGCACTTCCATTTCCGCCTGCTTGGCCGGATCTTCGCGCCGCTTGTCCAGGACTGTACCGAGCCAGCCGAGGAAGAAGGCCAAAGGGATGGAAACGATGCCCGGGTTGCTCAGCGGGAAGAGCGCGAAGTTCGCTCCCGGGATCATGGAGGTCGTGGCACCCGAAACCACTGGCGAGAACGTGATCAGCAAGATGGCCGCAGCCAAGCCGCCATACATGCTCCAGACCGCACCCTGGGTGGTGAATTTCCTCCAGAACAGGGAGTAGACGATGGTGGGCAGGTTCGCTGAGGCTGCAACCGCGAAGGCCAAAGCCACCAGGAAGGCCACGTTCTGGCCGTTGGCAAAGATGCCACCCAAGATGGCCAGGACTCCGATCACGAGTACCGTGCGACGGGCCACCTTCACTTCGGTAGTTGCGTCGGCTTTGTCCTTGGCAATGACATTGGCGTAGATGTCATGGGCGAAAGATGCTGCCGCCGTGATGGTCAGGCCGGCCACCACCGCCAGGATGGTGGCGAAGGCGACCGCCGAAATGAAGCCCAGGAGCAGCGGCCCACCAAGGTGGAAGGCCAGCAGCGGTGCGGCGGAGTTGACGCCCCCAGGTGCGGATTTGATGGTTTCTGCACCCACCAGGGCTGCTGCTCCGTAGCCCAATACCAAGGTGAAGAGGTAGAAAAGACCGATCAGCCAGATCGCCCACACCACGGACTTCCGGGCTTCCTTAGCCGTGGGGACGGTGTAGAAGCGCATCAGGACGTGCGGGAGCGCCGCGGTTCCAAGGACCAGCGCAAGGCCCAAGGACATGAAGTCAAGCTTGGACGTTTCGGTCTTGCCATACTGCAGGCCCGGGTTCAGGATGGCCGGGTTGTTGGCGGCCTCGGCTGCAGAGCCCAACAGGCTGGACAGGTTGAAGCCATAGATCGCAAGCACCATGGCCGTCATGACGCCGGCACCGGCAATCAGCAGGATGGCTTTGATGATCTGTACCCAGGTGGTGCCTTTCATACCGCCGATCAATACGTACATGATCATCAAGGCACCGACGACGATGATCACCAAGGCTTGGCCACCCCAGTCGCTGATTCCCAGCAGGAGCGAAATCAGGCTGCCTGCACCGGCCATCTGGGCGAGGAGGTAGAAAAAACAAACAGCCAATGTGGACAGTGCCGCCGCGATACGTACCGGACGCTGGCGCAGGCGGAAGGACAGAACGTCTGCCATGGTGAACTTGCCGGTGTTGCGGAGCAGTTCAGCCACCAGGAGCAGGGCGACAAGCCAAGCGACAAGGAAGCCGATGGAGTACAGGAATCCGTCGTAGCCGTTGATGGCGATAGCACCGGTGATACCGAGGAATGATGCCGCCGAAAGATAGTCGCCGGCGATGGCCGTGCCGTTTTGGGAGCCGGTGAAGGATCGACCGGCTGCGTAGTAGTCAGCCGCCGTCTTATTGTTCCGGCTGGCCCGGAAGACGATCACCATGGTGACCGCTACGAAGAGGGCGAAGATGCCCATGTTTAGCAGGGTGGTGTCTTTCAGAGCTTCGACGTTGACTGCTGCCGGGACCATGGTGTTCATTTGGCTGCCCCGCTGATCACATTGCCGTCCTTATCGAATTCGTGGCCCTCAATCTCGTTGCGGATTTCAGCAGCGATGGGGTCCAGTTTCCTGTTGGAGTAGCTCACGTACCAAGCCGTGATGCCGAAGGTGGTGACGAATTGCAGCAGGCCGAGAATCAAGCCGACGTTGATGTTGCCCCAAACCTTGATGGACATGAAGCCGACTGCGTAGTCGGCCAAGAGAACGTATGCGAAATACCAGAGCAGGAATACCACTGCCATTGGAAAGACAAAGCTGCGGTGCCGCTTGCGCAGTGTCTTGAACCGTTCCGTCTGTTGGACTTCCTGGAAGTCCACGGACGCCGTTGCGTCCTGGGGTTGGGCCTCATTACCCATGGTTCCTCCTGATTGTGATGTGTCCACATCAGCTCCACACGCATTGCCAATGTGACTGCAATCACTATCGAACGCTCTGCGGTAACTGTTCCAGAGAATCGTCCACTGCCGTCGCCCAACGGTTGCGACGTTGCGCTAAACGGCGACCGTAAGGGAGCATCAGGACACGCGGGCGGACCGCGCCAGTGCGTCGGGCTACGCTGGCCTTATGCCCGATTCACCGCTTTTCACCGCAGCCGCGATCGCCGTGATCATGCTGGCAGTCGCCGTCGTCGTGGGCGTTGGCCTCAAAGTGATCCGCTCATTCCGCGACCTTGGCACGGACGCCGAACGTGCCACCTACAACACACTCCACGCAGCCTCCAGGGCAGGGCAGCACCTTCGCGGTGGTCTCCACCCCGCTGGCGCAGCCAAGGCCAGCAAGCAATTACGGGCCCTGCTGGGCTGCGATGCGTTGGCCATCACGGACACGGACGCCGTGCTCGCGTGGGATGGTGCAGCCGAGGAACTCCGGCCATCGCTGATGCGGCTCGCGGAGGAAGTGTTAACCACTGGCCGGACGGTGGTGGTGGCTGTCGGTTACCCCTCAGCTGCTAAGCCGGATCACGGCAACCACGACTTCAGTGCTGTTATCGCACCGATCCGGGCTGGAACCAGGGTGGTTGGCTCAGTTGCCGCACTTGCTCCCGCGGCCGGCGCCGGTTTGGTGCGGGCCACAAGCGAGGTAGCCGACTGGATTGCGGCGCAGCTGGAGCTGGCGGAACTGGAATCATCGCGCACCCTCCTGATGGAGGCCGAGGTCCGGGCGCTGCGAGCCCAGATCAGCCCACACTTCATCTACAACTCCTTGAATGCCATTGCCTCGTTCATCAACACCGATCCGGCCCGTGCCAGGGAGCTCGTGGTGGAATTCGCCGATTTCACCCGGTACTCGTTCCGACGCCACGGCGACTTCACAACAGTGGCGGAGGAACTCCGCTGCATTGATCGCTACCTCTTGCTGGAGCGGGCCAGGTTCGGCGAGCGGGTCCAAGTAAGCCTGCGGATCGCTCCGGAGGTCCTCAGCACGGTCATCCCGTTCCTCAGCCTCCAACCGCTGGTGGAAAACGCCGTCCGGCACGGCTTGGAGGCCAAGGAAGGACCCGGACACATCACCATTTGCGCGAATGATTCCGGAGCGTTCGCCGAGGTGACCATCGAGGACGACGGCGTGGGCATGGACCCGGAGCACCTGCGGTCCGTGCTCGCCGGGCACACTGACGGGGTCCACGTGGGGCTTCGCAATGTAGACGCCCGCCTGCGACAGGTCTACGGCGACGAGCACGGACTTGTCATCGACACGGCCCCGGGAGAAGGAACCATGATCACGATGCGGGTGCCGAAATCGCAGCCCGGACACGATGCCTGAGGCGGCGGTTAGTCTTTAATCATGATCAACGTGCTCGTCGCTGATGACGAACTACCCGCAGTGGAGGAGCTCGCCTTCCTGTTGGGCCGGGATGAGCGGATTGGCGCCATCCACCGGGCATCGTCCGGCGCAGAGGCGCTACGGACACTGGAAACGGAGTCAGTGGACGCCGTTTTCCTCGATATCCATATGCCGGCCCTCTCCGGTTTGGACATCGCACGTGCCATATCCCGCAGCAGCAGTCCGCCCGCCGTCGTGTTTGTCACCGCAGACGAAGACTGCGCGCTTGAAGCCTTCGACCTCGCAGCAATCGACTACCTGCTGAAACCCTTGCGCGCTGAACGGCTTTCCCGTTCAGTGGACCGCATCAGTGAGCTCATCAAGGACGGAACCCCCGCGCCGGAGATGATCACTGTGGACCTGGGCAGCACAACCCGCATGATCCGCCGCGACGACGTCACTTACGTGCAGGCCCAGGGCGACTATGCACGGCTACACACAGCGGAGGCCAGCTATCTGATCCGTGTCCCCCTCAGCGATCTTGAACAGAAATGGGCGGATGCAGGCTTTATCCGGATTCATCGTTCGTATCTCATCGCGTTGAACCACGTGCAACACCTCAAGCTTTCGGCAACGGGACCGAGCGTGGCAGTGGCCGGCGCCGAGCTGCCCATCAGCCGCAGGCACTTGCCATCGGTAAGGGACAAGCTGCAGTCAACCCGCATCCGGCCGCAAGGATGACACGCGTCCGCGTCACCGCGCCCCGCCAATCAGCCACGGCGGCACCGGGACCCTCGGGAAATTTGCCGTACCCAAAAGAACTTGCCGAGGACTCCGATGCCGGCCGGATTTTCATCCGCTCGCTCATACGCTCGCAACTGCGGTTAGCCTTGGTGGTGGCTTGCGGGTTCCTGGTCATTCTTGCCGTGATCGCAGTATTCCTTGTCTATGGACCAGGGGTGGCGGAGACCCGCATCTTCGGCATTCCCTTGGATTGGCTGGTTCTGGGCGCGGGCATCTACCCCGTCATTGGACTGAGCGCTTGGCTCTACAATCGTGCCGCGGCCCGCAATGAGGCGCGTTACCAGGACCTTGTGGAGGATAAGTGAACCCTGCCGTTGGTCTGTCCGCTTTTCTGGCCGTTTCCATCGCGACGGCGGTTATTGGCTTCTACGGCTTGCGCATCTCACGCACCACCGGCGACTTCTACGTCGCCTCCCGGACTGTCCCGCCGTGGTGGAACGCATCCGCAATCGGTGGCGAGTACTTGTCCGCCGCCAGCTTCCTGGGCGTCGCGGGGCTGATCCTGCTTTCGGGAACCGACGCACTTTGGTTTCCCGTGGGGTACACCGCCGGTTACCTGATGCTGCTGCTCTTCGTGGCCGCTCCCCTGCGCCGCTCCGGCGCCTACACCATTCCCGATTTCACCGAAGCCCGGCTTGACTCCAGGCTGGTCCGCCGGGTGACGAGCCTGGTGGTAGTGGCCGTAGGTTGGCTGTACATCGTCCCCCAACTCCATGGCGCCGCGCTCACCATCCGGATCACCACGGGACTGCCGTCGTGGGTAGGTTCGACGGCGGTGGTACTGGTTGTGTGCCTCACGGTGGTGGCAGGTGGAATGCGCTCCATTACCTTTGTTCAGGCCTTTCAGTACTGGCTGAAATTGACCGCTTTGGCTGTGCCTGTGGCGTTCGTTCTTCTGGTGCTGGCAGGCAACGGCACACAGCCACAGGCGCCCCTGCCGCTCAACCCCACCGGCCAAAGTGCTGCCGGGGCTTACCAACACATATCGCTCCTGGTGGCGTTGCTTTTTGGAACCCTGGGCCTACCGCACGTCCTTGTGAGGTTCTATACCAACCCGGACGGTCAATCGGCCCGCCGGACAACGCTGATCGTATTGGGGCTGCTCTCGGTCTTCTATGTGTTTCCCACACTATCGGGTGCCTTGGGGAGGATGTTCGCACCCGACCTCGCGCAATCCGGCCAGGCCGATGCCCTGGTCTTGTTGCTGCCCGGGAGGTTTGTGGGCGGCGTAGCCGGTGACATGCTGTCCGCCCTGGTGGTGGCCGGCGCCTTCGCTGCCTTCCTGTCCACGACGTCCGGGCTGGTGGTTTCCCTTTCCGGTGTCATCAGCCAGGACCTCTTTGGAGGAAGCGTAAAGGGCTTCCGCCTCGCGGCGTTGCTCGCCGCCGTCGTGCCTTTGGGTTTTGCCTTGATGACTGACACACTTGCACTGGCTGGAAGCGTTGGCTTGGTTTTTGCCTTCACGGCGTCCACCATCTGCCCGGTGCTGTTACTGGGGATCTGGTGGCGTGGGCTGACGGATGCGGGCGCTATCGCAGGGATGCTGATCGGTGCGTTTCTTTGTGGCGGAGCCATGGTGGTAGGCACCCTCATGGGCCCGGGCAACGCACCCGCATGGTTGGCCCAGCCTGCAGCGTGGAGCGTCCCGGCCGCGTTCGCGGTGACCGTGACAGTGTCAGTCATGACGAAGAACCGTGTGCCGGCCTCAGTGAATCGGGTGATGTCACGCCTGCATGTGCCGGAGCGGCCGGTAGTTACGGAGAGATAGCGGCAGCAAGCCGTTGTCCGCGGGCCCCACGGGGTGGACAATGGCGCCATGTCCGATGAAGCGGGTGCCGCGAGCCCGGAACCGCCGGCGCCCACAACGGAGCTGTCTCCCAGCGTCCGGGCGCAATTGCTGGCCACGGAACACTGGAGCCTGCTTGCTTCAAGGAGTACCACCCAAAGCGAAGTCCTTACCCGCATCAGCATGTTCCTGACGTTCACTTCGGCAAGCCTGCTCAGTGTGGCACTCGTCGGTAACGCCACCCAATTTTCTGATGCGTTCCGTGCGTTCGCGCTGACCATTTTCAGTATCGATGTCGTGGTGGGCCTACTCACACAGGTCCGGGTGCTGAACGTGGGCATGGAGGATCTAATGTATGTCATCGCCATGAACAGGCTTCGCGCGGCATATGTGGACATGGATCCTGGCATAGCCCGCTACCTGATGGCCGGCTACCACGACGACGTGGCGGGGTCAGACCGGACCTACTACTTCCTTGGTCCCCGGACATCCCTCAGCCAGCTGGCAGGCAGCAGCATGATGTTCATGATCACGGCAAACTCGGCACTGTTGGCATTATGGTCCGGATCCGTGCTCTTGGCGTTGGGGCTTCCCATGGCCGCATTCGTTTCGGTCGCCGTATTCGTGGCACTGGCGTTCTTCGCCGCTTCAATGCTCGTGGGTAAGCGGGCCTATGACCAGGCCTACAAGAACAATCCGCCAATCTCGCCCACTCCCCCGCAGGCTTGATTTCTTGGTCCTGGTCGGTGCCCGATCCTTAGTCGATGGCCGCCATAAGCTCTACAACACGCGCGAGAAAGGCATCTACCTGTGCCTCTTCGTAGCCATCCGCGCCCTTGGCCGCGCGGAAAACAGCACGCCGCACAGTGTCGACGCTCAAAGCCTGGTCGTGCTCGAGGTACCCAATAAGCTCGGCGCACAAGGCGTCGACATCCTGGACGTTGTAGCTGCGGGTCCTTTTCCCCGAGGGGCGCCGGAAGCGCTCGCCGTCGGGCCGGTGCAGCCTGCCGCGCAGTATGCCGGAGAGCTTGCCGATCTCACGCAACCAAGCCTCTTCGCCCTGCTGGCTGATGAGCTCGTCCCTTTCCCGACGCGCAAACGCGTCCTCCAGCCGGTCCAGCGCAGCATCTACGCTGTTGGCGTCGTAACCACCCTTGACCGGGTCAAAAGCCACAGCCCTTACATCTACGCTGGCCACCTGGTCGGCCGTACCCACAGGGTTCTCAAACGACGTCCTGGCTCGCTGGAGGAACTCATCCACTTGCTTGGCGTTATAGCCGTACTTGCTGCGCTCCACGCGATCGAACGTTGCGGGAATCTGGCGTCGAATATCCAAGGCCACTAATTTTCCTTCATTGGTTGTCAGACGCCGCTCAGCAGCGCGAACAGAACATAGGCTACAGGGGCTGCGAACACGATGGAGTCCAGGCGGTCCATCACGCCACCATGGCCGGGCAGGATGCTGCTCATGTCCTTAACGCCAAGTTCGCGTTTGACCATGGACTCTGCGAGGTCCCCTGCGGTTGATGCGGCCACCATCCCAACGGCCAGCACCAGGCCCACCCACCAGGGCTTGTCGAGCAGGAAGATACAGGCGAGGACCCCAATGACCATGGCCCCACCCACGGAGCCCGCAAAGCCCTCCCAGGACTTCTTGGGGCTGATCTTGGGGGCCATGGGGTGCTTACCAAAGGTGGCACCAACGATGTAGCCGAATGTGTCATTCGAGACCACCAACAGCAACAAAGTGGCTATCTGCCACGCGCCGTCGGGGATTCCGTTCGGCCAGAAGCCGAAGGGGGTGGCACCACCGGTGGCGTGGAGTGGCAAAGCTGCGAAGCTGATGAGGAACGGAACCCAAGCCAGTGTGAAAACGCCGGCAAACACACTGCGGGGCGCCCCGGCAGCGCTCTCGATGGACCGCCACAGCAAAACGGCTACGGAGCTCGCCGTCATAGTGAAAAGCAAACCCTCAAGTCCGCCAAAGTAGGCCGAAACCGGCATCACCAGACTGCCTACCATCACAGGGATGATCGGCATCCGGGTACCCTGCGCTTCAAGGGCCCTGAAAACCTCCCAAACACCCAGTACCGCGAAAGCAGTAGTGAGCAGGACAAATCCCAGCGGGAGGAAAAGCAATCCTCCCAAAACGGCCAAAAGCATGGCAAGCCCGACGCCGATGGCCGCCGGAAGATTCCGGCCGGCCTTGGGTGTGGGGTTCTTCCGCACGCGCCTGACGCGCTTGGGGGTATCGCGTGTCGGGACCCGCTCGGCGGGCGCCGGCTCAGCCTGGTTCATCAGACCTCGAGCAGCTCGGCTTCCTTGCGCTTGAGCAGTTCGTCGATGCTGTCCACATGCTGCTTGGTCAGGGCGTCGAGTTCCTTCTCAGCGCGTGCGCCCTCGTCCTCTCCGGCTTCGCCGTCTTTGACGAGCTTGTCCAGGGAGTCCTTGGCCTTACGGCGGATGCTTCGGATGGAAACCTTGGCGTCCTCACCCTTGCCCTTGACGATCTTCACGTATTCCTTGCGGCGCTCCTTGGTGAGCTCCGGGATGGTCACGCGGATGACATTGCCGTCGTTGGAAGGGTTGGCGCCAACCTCAGAGTCGCTCAGTGCCTTCTCGATGTCACGCAAGGCTGTCTTGTCGTAAGGGGTGATCAGGATGGTCCGGGCATCCGGCACACCGAATGAGGCCAGCTGCTGGAGCGGAGTCGGCGTGCCGTAGTACTCGACGATCACCTTATTGTAGAGGGCGGGGTTCGCCCGGCCAGTGCGGATCGACGCGAAATCGTCCTTGGCTACCTCCACCGCCTTATCCATCTTCTCGCCGGCTTCGAGCAAGGTCTCTTCGATCACGGGTTTCTCCTCAGAAATAGTTGCTGCCCAACTTCAGGCGGCAATGCACAGTAAATCAATGCACAGTAAAGATCCGCCACCAAGGGCGGACGGTCCTAGAAATATCCTAGCCCTTGCTAGGGAGTAACCAGGGTTCCCAGCGTTTCGCCAAGGATGGCGCGGGTAACGTTGCCCTCACCTTCCATGCCGAAGACCACCATGGAGAGGCTGTTGTCCTTGCACATGGTCATTGCGGTCTGGTCCATGACCCGGATGTCACGGCGCAAGGCGTCATCGTAGCTGAGCACATCCAATTTCTCGGCTGTGGGGTCCTTCTTGGGATCCGCGGTGTAAACACCGTCCACACCGCTCTTGGCCATGAGGACCACGTCTGCGTGCACTTCGAGGGCCCGCTGCGCCGCAACGGTGTCTGTGGAGAAGTAGGGCAATCCGGCGCCTGCGCCGAAAATGACCACGCGGCCCTTTTCCATGTGGCGGATGGCGCGGCGGGGAATGTAGGCCTCCGCGACCTGGCCCATGGTGATGGCGCTCTGGACCCTGGTCTCCACACCGGCTTGCTCCAGGAAGTCCTGCAGCGCCAGGCAGTTCATCACAGTGCCCAGCATGCCCATGTAGTCGGCCCGGGAGCGGTCCATACCGCTTTGCGACAGTTCGGCGCCGCGGAAGAAGTTACCGCCGCCGACAACAATTGCCACCTCTACCTCGGTGACTGCTGCCGCGATTTGCTTGGCAATGGCGCGGACCGTCTCCGGATCGACGCCGAGCTTGCCTCCGCCTATGACCTCGCCGGAGAGTTTCAGAAGTACACGTCGACGGGTCTTCTCGGGCTGGATAGCAGTGTTGACGGTTTCCATGGTGCCTTCCCGTTGGTGGACTCTGGCTAGATTATCGTGCTGTGGGTCCGCGCAGGTACTACCCGGACGGGTGCATGAAAAAGGGGCGGCCACCGAAGTGACCACCCCTTTTCATGAATTACTAGTTTCCGACGCGGAAACGGGTTACTGCGGTTGCCTTGACGCCGGCTTCTTCGAGGACCTGTGCAACAGTCTTCTTGGAGTCCTTGGCGAATGCCTGGTCAACCAGAACTTCACCCTTGTAGAAGCCCGTCACGCGGCCTTCAACGATCTTGGAAAGAGCAGCTTCGGGCTTGCCTTCAGCCTTTGCGGTCTCTTCTGCGATACGGCGCTCGGACTCGACCAGTTCGGCCGGGACATCCTCGCGGGTCAGGTAGTTCGGAGCCATGGCTGCAACGTGGACAGCGATGTCGTGTGCGGCGGTGGCAGCGGCTTCGCCCTCACCGTCGACTGCAAACAGCACGCCGACCTGGGCCGGGAGGTCCTTGGACGTCTTGTGCAGGTAAGCGTCAACCGTGGTGCCCTCAACGCGGGAGATACGGCGGACAACAACCTTCTCGCCGAGGACTGCGCCTTCTTCGACAACAACCTCGGACAACGGCTTGCCGTCGACCTCGGTGGCCAGCAGGGTCTCGAGGTCGGCTGCGCCGGACTCGACTGCAACGTTGAGGACCTTGTCGGCCAGCTGGATGAACTTGTCAGCCTTGGCGACGAAGTCAGTCTCGCAGTTGACCTCGATCATTACGCCGACGCCGCCGTTGACCTTGGCGGCAACCAGGCCTTCAGCAGTGGAACGGCCTTCGCGCTTGGTAGCACCCTTGAGGCCCTTGATGCGGATGATCTCGATGGCCTTCTCAGCGTCACCGTTGGCTTCGTCAAGAGCCTTCTTGACGTCCATCATGCCGGCGCCCGTGCGCTCGCGCAGGGCCTTGATGTCAGCAGCAGTGTAGTTCGCCATGTGAACCCCTCTGTCTAGAAATTTGTGTGTTTACGGACTGACAGGACGGCAGCCCACCGTGTGAGCCGCCATCCTGTCAGTTGCCCCCGACGCTGTATCCAGCATCAGGGAAGGTCCAGATTTACTTGGCTGCTTCGGCTTCGCCGGCTGCAGCTTCAGTTGCTTCGGGAGCTTCTGCTGCGGGAGCTTCTGCGGCCGGAGCCTCAGCTGCTGCTGCTTCTTCAGCCTTGCTGCCTTCGAGGAGCTCGCGCTCCCACTCAGCCAGCGGCTCTTCCGGAGCTTCGGTGGTGCCCGTTGCGCGCTGGTTGCGGGCGATGAGGCCCTCAGCTACGGCGTCGGCAACAACGCGGGTGAGGAGGTTGACGGAGCGAATGGCGTCGTCGTTACCCGGGATCGGGAAGTCAACTTCGTCGGGGTCGCAGTTGGTGTCCAGGATGGCTACAACAGGGATGTTCAGCTTCTTGGCTTCGTCAACAGCAAGGTGTTCCTTCTTGGTGTCAACAACCCAGAGAACCGAGGGAGCCTTGGTCAGGTTGCGGATACCACCGAGGTTGGACTCAAGCTTGGTGAGTTCACGCTTGAGGAGCAGGAGCTCCTTCTTGGTGTAAGCCGAACCGGCGACGTCGTCGAAGTTGATCTCTTCGAGTTCCTTCATGCGCTGGATACGCTTGGCGACGGTCTGGAAGTTGGTGAGCATACCGCCCAACCAACGCTGGTTGACGTACGGCTGGCCAACGCGGGTAGCCTGCTCGGCAATTGCTTCCTGAGCCTGCTTCTTGGTGCCAACGAACAGGACGGTGCCGCCGTGGGCGACAGTAGCCTTGACGAACTCGTAGGCGCGGTCGATGTAGGACAGCGACTGCTGGAGGTCAATGATGTAGATGCCGTTGCGCTCCGTGAAGATGAAGCGCTTCATCTTCGGGTTCCAACGACGGGTCTGGTGTCCAAAGTGGACGCCGCTGTCAAGCAGCTGGCGCATAGTTACGACGGGCATGCCGACGCTCCTTCCGGCAGGTCATTCATGAGAGAGCCCATGGGGCTGCTCTTACCCTGCCAATAGTTGACGGTTGTTTAGCCTTTGCCCGGTTGGGCGTGGCTCCTGGCATCCATTGCACTTCTCATCCGGCACGGAGCCTGAGCTCGGCCGGACCGCAAGAGGCGCAATCCTCCGCAGCATAAAGCCATGAGGCTTAGCTGGTGGAGGGCTGGATACGCGTAGTCAGCCTGGGACCCTCACACATCTGAATGAGACATGTCCCTGAACAAGCTTGAGGGCACAGCAAACTGCTCCACCAAGTGTACTACAGCGACCCCACTGATTTGACCGCGGGAAGCCAGCCGTTATCCACATACGGAAGCCAACCTGTCGCGCCACCGGGGCTGTCCGGGAAGGCTGGTTCCATGACCGTTTTCAAGCTCATATTGACCACGTTTGCTGCCTCGGCCATCGTTGTCGGCAGCGCAAGCGCAGCTACACCGGCCAGTCCGGATCCGACGATGACACAGTCGACACAGGGGCAGTGGAGTTGGCCACTCTCCCCCGAGCCTTCCGTCCTGCGAACGTTCGACCCACCGGACAAACCGTGGCTCAGCGGGCATCGGGGTGTGGACTTGGGACCAACTCACGACGGCGCACCCGTCACCGCGCCGTCTGATGGCGTGGTGACCTTTGCCGGCGTCGTGGTTGATCGCCCGGTACTGACCATTGATCAAGGCGATGGCCTCAAGAGCAGTTTCGAGCCCGTGATCAGCGAACTGAAAACAGGTGACGCTGTCCGCAAAGGTCAGGTCATCGGCACGATGGAACCCGGTCACTGCGGCAGTGCCACCTGCCTCCATTGGGGCGTGAGGAGGGGCGAGGACTACGTCAATCCGTTGGGCTTTGTGACGGACATGCGGCCGTCCATACTACTGCCGCTCAAGTGAGTCCCAGCATCGCCAAAGTCCCCGCCGCGTCTCCCCCACGCCAGCGGGCGTTCTACACGATGGCCGAAACGCCCGTGATGGCCCGGCCGGTCACCAGGGTGTTGATCTCATGCGTGCCCTCGTAAGAGTAGATGGCCTCGGCATCCGAGAAGATCTTGGCCATGCCGTAGTCCGTGACGATGCCGTTTCCACCCAGGATGCTGCGTCCCAGGGCAACGCTTTCGCGCATACGTGCCGTAGTGAAGGCCTTTGCCAAAGCTGACTGCTCATCCTTGGCCACACCGGCGTCTTCGAGTTGGGCCAGACGGACCATCATGCCCATTGAGGCCACGGTGTTTCCGAGGATTTGAACCAGTTGGTTTTGCACCAACTGGAACGCGGCCAGTGGGCGTCCGAACTGCTGGCGCTCCACGGCGTAACTGCGGGCGACATCGAAGGCGGCCATTTGCAGCCCCACGGCCTGCCACGCGACGGCCAGGCGCGTTACTTTCAAGACCTTGTTTGTGTCGCGGAAGCTGTTGCCGTTGGCGAGCTTGAAGAAGTCCGGCACCACCACATTGTCAAGAATAATGTCCGCATTCTGCACGGTACGCAGGGAGATTTTGTTTTCAATCTTGGTGGCCGAGTAGCCGGGCAACGAAGTGTCCACCAGGAATGCCTTGACCTGGTTGTCTGCCATGTCCTTGGCGTAGATGACCACCCAATCGGAGAAGGTGGCGTTGCCAATCCAGCGCTTGGCGCCGTTGAGGATCCAGTTGTCACCATCGCGCCGGGCGGTCGTGCGCGTTCCGCCTGCGACATCCGAGCCACCCAAGGGTTCGGTCAGCCCGAAGGCGCCGATCTTCTTCAGTGAATAGATATCCGGCAGCCAGGCATCCTTCTGCTCCTGCGACGCGAGGGCCTCGATGGAGCCTGTGAAGAGTCCGTCGTGGACGCCCATAAAGGTGGCAATCGAAGCGTCCGCGCGGGTCACTTCAGCATGGAGCATGCCTGCAAACAGGTTTGAGTACCCCTGGCGGCGGACAGGACTGACAAGGTCCAGTTCGCCGAGCTTGGGAATAAGGTCCATCGGGAACTCGCCGCGGTTCCAGCAATCCACCGCGATGGGCTTGACCTCGCGGGCGAGAAATTCACGGACCTCCGCCAGTCGGTCCTGCTCTTTTCCCGTCAGCATCTGCTCAAAGGCGTAGAAGTCACCATCGGCATACGGAAGGGTGGTGGCGTCGAATGCAGCGTTGGACATATTCGCTCCTTCAAGGGTGGTCACCTGCGACCACGTCAGGTCCGGGCCAACTGCGCTGAACCCACGGGCTGAAGTGGCAGGGCAGAGAAGTTACCGGCGAGTAGTAAGTTACTGATCAGTAACATACCTCAATTTCTTGGTTCCCCGCAACGCTTGAGGTGTCCTTTCGGCTCCCGAAGCATCTGGTGGCAGCGGACAGTTCTGTAACGTCGTTAGTGCAACGCTGCACAAGAATTTGGGGGACTTACAGTGATCAATCCACGTTACGAGGCGATTCTGGTCCGCAGTCGTCACCAGAATGGCCTTGATGACAAGACTCCGGACGTGACGGAGTACCGTGCTGCCGGTGCTTTCACGCATATCACCTTCAGTTCCGGAAAGACATACAAATACTCGGCCGACAAGGTCGTTGTTCTCCAGAATCCAGCGCCCATACTCCTAAGACCGCGGGACACGGTAACCGTGCGCGCCAAGGTGCTTGAGGCCGTCACCGAGGTCCTCCGTTTCGACTCGCCTCACGGGACATGGTTGCGTGTTTTTCACACGGGTGACGCAGGACCCGGATATGAAACCTGTCGTGACACCGAGATAACAATTTCCCAGCCGTCCGAGGAAGAAATAAATGCCCAGGTCGTGTTGGATTACTGGCGTGAGGTCGCCTCGAAGCTTAGGGAGGACGATCCGCTACGCCGGCAGTACGAGGATTTCAGGCGCGTCCCAACAGGAAGCGCCCTGGAAGTCCTGCTCCAGCGCCAACCCTTAAATTCCCCGGAAGAGATTCAACGGCATCCGATACTGCCTTTCTCGTCAAACATCAGTCAACGCGAGGCTCTCCTGAAAGGACTCAGCAATCGAATTTCGGTGATCGACGGTCCACCCGGCACGGGCAAGACCCAAACCATACTGAACCTTGTGGCCAACATCGTCACTGTTCCAGGCCAAAAGGTTGGGATCGTGTCTTTCAACAACGCCGCCGTGGAAAATGTCCGGGACAAACTTGTCGAGGAAGGCTACGGACACATCGTGGCCGACCTCGGTCGGAAGGAGAAAATCACCGAATTCTTCGGCAGGCAGGAAGCCAGGAACGCCGCCGTCGATCAATTCGTCGGCATGCCACCCGCCGAGGCACCCCCGGCAGAATATGTGGCCGAACTCGACAGTCGCCTGCAGACCCTGCAAGGGACCGCAAGACAACTGGCCATGTGGAAGCAAGAGCTCGACGCCTACCAACTCGAGAGGCGTCATTTCCTGCTCCAGGCAGACACTCGTGAGTTGCCCGCGCTGGAAGGCGCCCCGCTATTGCGTGCTCCGTCCGCTCGGATCCTTGAATTCCTGGCCGACACCGCATTCATGCCCGTCGAAGCGGGACCGCTCCGAAAACTATTCCGCCGCCTGAGGCTTCGCCTCCGATATGGAGAACTCGGACGAGTCGATCCTCACGACACTGACGTCGTTCTGCGACTGCAGGGCGCCTACTACGACAACAAGATCAAGGAGCTTGAAAAGCTCATCGATCAAGCGGAGTGGCTGCTGGCAAATGAGGACTACAGACGTCTTGAGAAGGAGCATCGGCGGGCTTCCAGGCAGACGCTCGAAACATCTCTCCATCGCCGCTACGCCCGCATGCGCAGGCGGATCCACGTAGAAGCCACGTACAGGACAAACTTCGCGGACTTTACCGCTGACTACCCGGTGATTCTGAGCACGTGCCACTCCCTGCGACGAAGTGTTCCTACAGGACAGCTCCTCGACTACCTGATCATCGACGAGGCCTCCCAAGTTGATCTGCTCGCCGCTGGCCTGGCACTCTCGCGCGCCCGGAACATCATTGTGGTCGGCGACCTTCAGCAACTGCAGCACATCGCCGATGAAGGAGCATCAAGGAACTCCACGAAGGCCCCGTCCGCCAGCGTGGACTACAAGAAGCACAATATTCTGTCCTCAATCATCGAACGGTTCGGCGATGACCTTCCCCGCACCATGCTTCGGGAACATTACCGCTGCGATCCAGCGATCATCGACTTTTGTAACAGGAAGTTCTACGGCGGGAGGCTGGTCCCCTACACCTCCAGCGGGTCGGGCGGTCAGCCGTTGGTGGTTGTCCGGACCGCCGAGGGGAACCACATGCGGCAGCACAACAGCGGAGGCCGAACCAATCAGCGTGAGGCGGACGTCATTGCCAAGGAGGTCCTCGGGCGATTCTGCTCAGGGATCAGCAACGAGCAGATCGGCGTGGTGACACCGTATCGACGGCAAGTGGATAAAGTTGCCGACGCCCTGCTCAATAGCATCCACGCCGATACAGTCCATAAATTCCAAGGACGGCAGAAGGACGTGATCATCATGAGCACAGTCCTGGACGAGACAAACAGCGGACACCAAGGCGTCAACTTCGTCGATGACCCGCACCTCGTAAATGTCGCCGTCTCCCGTGCAGTGAAGCGGTTCGTACTTGTGACCAACAATGAGATGCTGCCAAGAAGTCGACACCTTCGAGATCTGGTGCACTTCATTCGCTACCGAAATCCGGAGGAGAGTGTTTTCGACAGCAACGTCGTGTCAGTCTTCGACCTCCTGTACAGAGAATACTCAGCACTGCTGCGCCCCTTGGCCGCCAGACTCCGGAATGGCTCCACGTACACATCGGAGAATATTATTTGGACTCTCCTATCGGAGGTCCTTGAGGACGCGCCGTTTTCCGACTTAGCTGTGGCGCCACAGGTCCTGCTGAGAAATCTGCTTCGCGATCGTGCGACACTCACCTCCCAACAGGCTTCCTTTGTCCAGAACCGGGCAAGCCTGGACTTCGTGGTCTACAACCGCGTCACCAACATGCCGGTTCTGGCGATTGAAGTTGACGGTTTCGCTTTCCACGAAAACAATCCCGCGCAACAAGTCCGGGACGAGCTCAAAGATGCCATCTGCCGCGCGCATAAGATCCGCCTTCTGCGGTTACCGACCACGGGAAGCGGGGAGGAAGCCCGTATACGCTCCGAATTGGCTGCGGCTATGAGTTAAACGGCCAGCCAAAGAGCCGTGGGCGACGAGAATGAACGTCGCCCACGGCTCCCGTGTGAACTGTAGGGCTACTCGGACTTGAACCGAGGACCTTAGGATTATGAGTCCCGCGCTCTAACCAGCTGAGCTATAGCCCCTTGATGCCCGGTCCGGCCGCTGAAAACAGCTATACCGGGCAAAGCACTCCAGCAATTCTAATAGGTGCCGGGGAGTGCTTTTGTCACACCACCATGTCCTCGTAGCATGCGCCCCTGTAGAGGTCCTCGAATGTCTGGAGGGTGCCGTTGATGCTGTGCGGTTCCACCATCTCGCGGCTCAGCTTGCCCATGGCCTCAAGTTCGTCCTTGGGCAGCTCCACCAGCCGGGTAATCTTTGCAGAGAGCTCATTGGCGTCGTTGGGGGTGAAGAGATAGCCGTTCTCCCCGTCACGAACAAGGTGCGGAAGCGCCATGGCGTTGGCCAGCAGCACAGGAGTGGAAGCAGACATGGCCTCCAATGTCACCAGTGACTGAAGCTCGGCCGTACCGGGCATGCAGAAGATATCGGCTTTGATGTACGCCTCACGGAGGTCGTCGTCGCTCGCCAGCCCGAGGAACCTTACCCGGTCCCCCAGCCCAAGTTTCGCGACCTGGGCTTCAAGGGCTGGCCGGACCTCGCCACCACCCACGATTTCCAGGTTCACGTTCAGTTCGCGCGGGGTCTTGGCCACGGCGTCGATCAGCACGTTGATGTGCTTCTCTTCGGCCAGGCGGCCCACGAACAGGACGGTGGGGTTGGCGTGCGGCTCGATGAACTCGCCGGGCTGGAGCTCGTAGGCCGAGGAGTCGATGCCGTTGGAAAGGGGCAGGACCTTATGCAGGAAGGCGTGCTGATGCATCGCCTTGGCGGCGAGCGGCGTGGGCGTGGTGACAACATCCGCCTGGCCCATGACTTTGCCCATATCCTTCCAGGAAATCCGGCCAACGATGTCCTTGAACCACTGTGGGAACGGAAGGAACGGGTTGAGGTTCTCGGGCATGAAGTGGTTGGTCGCCACAATCCGGATTCCGCGCTTAACAGCCTCATAGAGGACGTGCTCGCCGATCATGTAGTGGCTCTGTATATGGACGACATCCGGCTGGACCTTGTCGAAAAGAAGGCTGATTTCCTTCTTGATTTCCCACGGGAAGCAGATCCGGAAATACTCGTGGGTGAAGACGCCATGGGAGCGGAGCCGGTGAACGGTGGCTTCATCGCGGAACTCGGTGTAACTCTTGCCCGTATCCGGCCGGCAGGCCAACACGTGCACGTTGTGCCCACGTGCGGTCATCCCCTTGGCCAGGCGGTAGCCGAACTGGGCGGCACCGTTGACGTGCGGCGGGTAGGTATCCGCGGCGATCAGAATAGTGAGGGGCTTGTTGGTGTCGGGAATGGTCACGTGGAGAACTCCTGATGGTCACGGTGCGGACAGCGTTGCTTGTGGCAATGCTGCGGTGTCGCCGGTTTGCCGCCCGCAATAGCGGTGGCGCAAGGTGTAGCTCTGACCTAAGCCTTCCGGTTGGCAGCCGCCTTCGCGTCCTTCTTGCGTTTGGTGACTTCCGGATGGTGCCGGCTCAGGGCAATAACCCCCACGATAGCAAGCGTAGCGGCCGTGGCCATGGCGATGGCCATCACGGCGTGGACATCGGGACGAAGTTCACCAAGGATTATGATGCCAATTGCGATGCCCACCATCGGATCGATAACCGTCAGGCCTGCGATGACCAGGTCCGGCGGTCCCCCTGAGTACGCACTCTGGACGAACCAGGAGCCCAGTCCCCCGGCGGCCACTATGGCAATGAGGGTGTACCACTGAACGTTGAGCAGGAAGAGGCCGTTGGGGTCGAGCAAGTGCTTGCCGATGATGCGGGTGAGGACGGCAACAAAGCCGAACAGGACACCGGCCCCCAGGATGTAAATAAAGGCACTCATCCGGTGTTTGAACATCACGGCCAAGGGGCCAAAAATACCCACGGCAAGAGCCAGAAGGAGGACAATAGTCAGCTCGTCGTCACTATTTACGTGATGGTTCTCCTGGGTGACGTTGACCGCCAGCAGCACAAAGAGCGCTGAACCCGTAACACAGGCGCTGATGGCCACCACGGTGGCGCGGTTGATGCTCAGGCCCTGGTCCTTGGCGTTAACTACTGTGGTGATGACCAGGGCGATGGCACCGATGGGCTGCACCACTGTGAGGGGTGCGGACACCAGGGCGATTGCGTTCAGCACCATTCCCAGGACAAGGAACAAAAGTCCGAGCATCCAGCGGGGGTTACGCAGGAGCCGCAGGAAACCATTGGAGCTGAGTGCCAAGCCACCGGTGTCGGCTTTCACCGCGCTGCCTTGCCGCTGGGCGCCGATGGCGAGGAAGAAGGCACCAACTACCGCGAGAAAAACCGCCAGCCAGACCATCAGCCTCGTCCGCCGTCGTCGGTTTTCAATTCTTTACCCTTACGCAAGATGGCCCAAAAATAGTTGTAGGCCGCAATCCAGTGGCCGATCAGGCCGAAGCCCAGGAACGTCCATGCAGCCACGAAGTAGACCTCCGTGAAAGCAATGGGCAGCTTGGACAGGACAAGCAATGGCGTGCCGACCAGCAGCAGCGCTGTGCGGATTTTTCCGATGATGCTCACCGGTAGGTCCGGGTGGCTGCGGAAATAAATCAAAGATGCGATGGCCAGGACGGCGTCAGGCACCAGCAGCGCGGCCAGGTACCACCACTGCACGACGCCGGCAATCGCCAGCGTGAACGCGACGGCCAGGAGGGCGGCCCGGTCGGCCATCGGATCCAGTATGCGCCCAAGTCTGGACGTCTGGTCGAAGCGTCTGGCGATGTAGCCATCTACCCAGTCGGTGCTGCCCATGATCACCAGCACCAGCACCGCGAAGCCGTACTCCTGCTCCGACAACACGAGCCAGACAAACAGCGGCACACCCATGAAGCGAAGGACCGTGAGGATGTTGGGGACAGTGACGATGACGTCATGATCAACCTGCGGCCGGTCGGGGTGCGACCCAGCTCCGATCAATCTCATCCTGTCCCCCTTCCTCGTCTTCAGTGTTTGGTGCCGCTGGCCGCTGCTACTTCTTCAGCAGCTTCCGCAGCGCAAAAACGAAGACCACCGCAGCAGTGGCGAACGCCGCGAGGTCCTTCCACCGGGCGGCGAACCGTTCGGTGAGACTATCGGGTACAGAGTCTCCGAGCTCGGTAAACTTCACGGCAGCGAACTCCTTGCCCTCTTGGAACTTTCCGTTGGCGCTCTCCAGCAAGGCCTGGCCCTGCTTCTTGACGTCCAGCTGTTCGCCGAGCTCGTCGCGGACGCCGGTCAGGTGTTCACGGCGCCGCTTCAACCGGGAGCGAAGCTCGGCTTCAGTGGGCGCCTTGACGGCGTCTGCTTCCTTGGCGGCTTCCTTTGCAGCTTTTTCTGCCTTGGCCTTCTCTGCGGCTGCTTCCTTTTCAGCCTTGGCAGCCTTGGCAGCAGGCGAATCGGGATCCAGGATCGACTCGTCGAAGTCGGAACCTTCCTTGGCTATTCCGAGATCGTGCTTGATCCCGCGGATGGTGTCTTCGGGGACCAAGGGCATGGCCTTCTTGAATTTGGCTATGCCGATCAGGGATGCGATTGCCACAATCACCAGAAAGAAGGCGGCAACAATCAGTGCCGCGAGCCAGCCGGGCATGATGGTGGCCAAACCAAGGATCGCCGCGACAACCAGCGCAATCACCAGAAGCGCCAGGAAGACGAGCGCCACTCCGAAGAAGGCACCAGCGATGCCAACTTGCGTGGCCTTACGCTTGAGTTCTACCTTCGCCAGGGCGATTTCGTCGTTGAGTTGCCTCGGAGCCAGCCTTGCTACGAGCTTGAGGGTCTTCGGCAAAGTACGAATGGCTGGTCCTTGACTGGGCCGGCCGGTGTGACGTCCACTCATGGGTTCCGCCTAACTGCTTCCTCTGGGCATCGTGTAGGGCGAACGCGGCGGAAAACTATCGTCGCGGACACCTGTCCTCAAAGCTATCATTCAGGTTCCTGCTGAACTTTCGGGATCACGCCGTGGCGCGCCTGTCATGCGTCCAATAAATATGATCCAGGCCATAGGATTGATGATCGTGACCTCTCCCATTGCTCCGGGTGATTCTCTGAGCCGACGCGAAAAACTTGTCTACATTCTCCTGCTGGGCGCACTGACTGCCCTGGGTCCTTTCACCATCGACCTGTATCTTCCGGCGTTCCCCGCCTTGGAAGAGAGCTTTGATGTCTCGGCAGCAGCAATCCAACTTACGCTGACCGGGACAACGGTTGGCTTCGGGCTCGGCCAGTTACTCGTGGGGCCCTTCAGTGACAAGGTGGGGCGTCGGCTGCCTTTGATTCTTGCCACCGCTGTGCACATCGGCTCCTCGCTCGGCGCAGCGCTGGCCACGGACATCGGGATGCTCTCCCTCTTCCGCGTGCTCATGGGAATCGGTGCTGCCGGAGGTGGGGTGGTGGCCATGGCCATGGTCCGGGACCTCTTTCACGGCTACTCCATGGTCCGGATGTTTTCAAGGATGTCACTGGTCAACGGCCTGGCACCGATCCTGGCACCGGTCATCGGATCCCAACTGCTGCTGGCGTTCCCTTGGCCGGGCATCTTCTACTTCCTGGCCGGTTATGGCCTGCTGGTGATCCTTGCCTCCATCTTCTTCATTCGGGAGACACTTCCGGCAGCCCAGCGCGGAAAGTCCACCGTCACAGTGAGGCAACGCTACAAGACCGTCCTGACAGACAGGATTTTCGTAGGCATGGTGCTCGTGGGAAGCCTCAACTTCGGTGGGCTTTTTGCCTACCTCTCGGCTTCTACGTTCCTCTTCCAGAACGTCTACGGCTTTTCGCCGCAGGAATACGGCCTCCTCTTTGGCATCAACTCCCTGGGCATCGTGGCAGGTGTGCAGATCAGCTCACGCCTGATCCGGCGAGTGGCACCACAGTGGATCGTGGCGGGAGCCACGGTCTTCATGCTGTTCACCGCTCTGCTGATCGTGGTGCTTGACCTGTTCCAAGTGGGGCTGTGGGGAATCCTCATTCCGTTGTGGTTCTACATTTGCGCCACTGGCTTCATGTTCCCGTGCGTTCAGGTCCTGTCCTTGGCCAATCACGGAGCACAAGCAGGCACTGCTGCATCCCTGCTGGGCGCGTCCCAGTTCATGATGGCCGGAGTTGTCCCGCCTGTCGTCGGTTGGTTGGGCGTCAGTTCCGCCGTCCCCATGGGTGCCGTCATGGCCGCCTGCATCACCGGCGCGATCGCCGCGCTATGGCTGGTCGTCCGGCCCCGCTCTGTTCCCTCCATCCACTAGCAGCAGCCCCTTAGGCTGTGACCATGACTAATAAACCGCACCGCAACGGCAGGGGCTTGTTCCTCGGTGCTTTGCTCGGCGCCGTCGCCGGTGCCCTTCTCGGTCGCGCCGCCGGCAGTGCGCTGTTTGGCGCCATCCTGGGTGCCGTGATCGGCGCGGCTGTGCTGTACCGCGTGAACCCCGGCCCTTGGAAGCGGGACTAGGCTAACTGCCACCGGCGACCCGCCGCCGTCGAGAGTTACCAAACCCTCCCCTAACCGCCTGCTGCAGGGCAGAATGGTGGCCAGCCGGGGTTACCGGTGCTGCAACCGGTGAAGGGGACATCACATGAGCACGGCTGTTGGATTTCGGGGCAACATGCGCGGGCTGGCAACCGTGCGGAGGTTGCCACTGACGCTGGTTCTCGTAGTGCTCTTCTGGGTGCTGGGTGCCGTCTCCGGTAGCCTCGTCAACGGCCCCGGCCAAGTCTTGTTGGATCAAGTGGGAATCGGCCTGGCCGTGGAGCCCGGACCGTGGTGGTCGATCTTCACGTCAGCATTCTTCGCCTCTTCCTTGCTGGACTACCTGGCCTGTACCGCCGCGATCCTAGTGGGTGTGGGCATCGCCGAACGCGTTATGGGCCCCTGGTTTGCTTTGGCTGCCTTCGTAGCCGGTTCAGCCCTCAGCGCCCTTGTGCTTGTAGCACTCGTAACCTTCGGAACGGATGCCAGCGACCAATGGCTCAGTTTCCTGGGCGGCGAATACGTTGTAGGTGCCTATGGTGGCGCCGCCGCTGCTTTGGGATGCTCGACGGCGGCGCTCGAGGCACTGTGGCGTCGCCGCCTGAGGACATGGCTGCTGGCCGCCACGCTGATGTTTGCCCTCTTCGTAGGGGTCGCCCAAACCTTGCAAGCACTTGCCGGAGCCGTGATCGGCATCCTGGCCGGTTGGATCATCCAGGCGCTGGTGCTGCGCCACCGGGCAGGATCACTCCACTCCTCAAGCCTCCGAGAGACGCGTTTCCTGGTGGGCACCGTGGTGGGCGTCTTCGCCGTCGGACCTTTACTCACGCAACTAACCGGAACGTGGGAAATCGGGCCCCTGTCCGTCGTATCCGAGGTCATGCTCCAGGCCAGTCCCAACGCCGATGAGGTGCAGGAAGCGTGCAACAACGACAACAACTGTGTCACCTTGCAGAGCATCGTCGGAGTCCAGAGCTTCGGAGCGGCGATCCTTACACTGATTCCGGTTCTCCTGCTGCTCGTCTGCGCCGAAGGGCTCCGGCGTGGCCGCCGGCTCGCGTACCGGCTGACGCTCATCATCCAGCTGTACCTGGCTGCCGTGACCGTCCTGTCCATCGTCCAGTACGTGACAGATCCGGACGTCACCGTAGGCGACGACGACTTCGCGTACCTCCTCCTATACGCGGTCCCCGCGGTCCTCGCCCCTGTCATCATCGGGGCGCTGCTGCTGGTAAACCGGCATAAGTTCCGGGTCGAGTCGAGCGACGCCGGATATCGGGTCCTTGGCCGAACTTCGCTCCTCCTCGCCGTTGCTGCAGTGATCTTCTACGTCGTGTTCTGGTTCATTGAAGGCAACCCGGGCCGCTCCACGCTGTTGGATCTTGCCGGGCAGCTGACACACATTCTGGTTCCCTTCCCTGTCCCGTTTGTGGTGGCACTCCCGCAAGGCTTGCTAAGCACGGTGGTATACGGACTGGGCGGGGACATCATTTGGCTCTGCATCCTGGTACTTGTCCTGAATAACTTCCGTCGGTTCCGGATGCTCGCCACTGATCCGGCAGCAGACCTGGGCCACGCCAGGGAACTGTTGCATGATGGCGGCGGAACACTGTCCTGGATGGTCCTATGGGACAACAACCAGTACTGGTTTACTCCGGACCGGAAGGCCGGTGTTGCGTATCAGGTCCACAACGGCGTGGCCCTCACAGTTGCGGGGCCCTTCGGCGCGGACGAACTCCATGCTGAGGCAGCCACGGGTTTCGTGAAGCACTGCTCCAGCCTTGGGCTGATTCCGTGCTTCTACTCAGCCACGGCAGAGCTCGATGCTGCGCTGCTCCCCCATGGCTTCAGGAAGCTGGAAGTGGCGGAAGAGACTCTCCTCAACGTCCAGGCCATGACGTTCAAGGGGAAGGAATGGCAGAACGTCCGCACGGCCCTGAACCGAGCAGACAAGCTCTCCATCAAGGATCACTGGTACAGCTACCCCGCAATGCCGCCGGGAATCAGAGCACAGCTAGCAGAGATCTCCGAAGAGTGGGTGGCTGACAAAGCACTTCCTGAGATGGGTTTCACCTTGGGTGGCCTGAACGAACTAAAAGACCCCGAGGTGCTCTGCTGTGTGGCCGTGGATGATGACGGCCTGGTCCATGGAGTCACCAGCTGGCTTCCCGTCTTCAGGGACGGTGTCATCTCGGGGTGGACGCTGGACTTCATGCGCCGCCGCACCACAGGCTTCAAGGGGGTCATGGAGTTCCTGATCGCTTCTGCTGTAACCCATTTCAAGGAGGAAGTGCCCCAAATCTCGTTGTCCGGCTCTCCGCTCGCCAATACTGGAGCCCATGCCGGCGTGGGAGATCACAGCACCGTGGACCACAGCACCCTGGACCGCGTCCTTGCGCTTCTCGGGAACGCACTGGAGCCCATGTACGGCTTCAAGTCGTTGGCAGCCTTCAAGTCCCGGTTCCAGCCTGAGCACCGGACCTTGTACATGTACTACCAGGATCCGTTGGCCTTGCCGTCCATCGGTATCGCTGTGGGTTCCGCCTACCTGCCCGGGCTCTCCCCCGCGCAAAGCGCCGGGTTGTTGCGGCAGATGGTAGCCAAGGAGCCCGCCGCATGACGCCGGACCGGGTCTCCCAGCCATGAACGACGTCCTGAAGCTCGAGATCAGCGGCCCCCTGGTCATGACCGTTGCCGGGGTGATCGCCGTCGGGTTCTTCCTGTTGCTGTTCCTCAGACCGTCAGCGCGCTGGGCACTCACCGCGATCACGGCCGTCATGGTCGCAGCCCTGGTGGGATGGTTGACGGTGTGGATCGTGGAAGACGTGATGGACGTCTTCCACGTAGGGCTGACACCGCGGGTGTGGTTCTGGGCGATTTCCTGCTTCGCCGCCCTGGGTCTGGCCGCGGTCAGCTTCCGCCACAGCCCGCGGTGGCGGAAAGCGGTGGCTGCAGTGTCCATTCCAGTGTTCGTGGTGGTCGCTGCCCTTGGTATCAACACGGAATTCGGACTGAACAAGACGTTGGGCTCGGCATTGGGAATCTCCACGGAGGATGCCATCCAACTGGCCAAACCGGACCCGGACGCCTCCATTCCGGTGGGTCCCCTGTGGCAAAGCTGGAAGGCCCCTGCCAATCTGCACGCGAAGGGCGAAGCGGGCACCCAGGTCATTCCAGCCACCGCCTCCGGTTTCGATGCCAGACCCGCGGGCATCTATTTGCCCCCTGCCGCCCTGACCGCCGATCCGCCCAAGCTGCCCTTGTTCGTCCTCATGATGGGCCAGCCGGGGCTCCCGGATCCGCAATACGTTTCCGCCGCCCTGGACGGGTTCGCGGCCAAGAACAACGGTCTGGCACCTATCGCGATCGTCGCAGACCAGATCGGCCCGGACCAGAATGACACCCTCTGCCTTGACACCGCCAAGTACGGCAATGTGGAGAAGTACATCAACGAGGACGTGGTGAACTGGGCCAAAGCCAATTTGAACATCCTCCCCGACCGCGAGCACTGGGCCATTGCCGGGTACTCCAACGGCGGCCAATGTGCCATCTCCTTCGCGGTCAAATACCCGGAGATATGGGGCAACGTAGTGGACATCTCCGGCGAAGAATTCCCCGGCGCAGAGGATCCGGCCGACAACCTCGCAAGCATCTTCGGCGGCAGCCAAGCCGCATATGACGCCCAGAAGCCCATCAACATCATGAAGGGGAAGCAGTTCCCCAACACCACGGCAGTTTTCACCGTAGGTTCGGACGATACTACGTACGTGGCGGCGGCCAAGGCAGTCTCCGCAGCCGCCCGGGACGCGGGGATGGCGGTGACGTACTACGAGGTGCCCAACGGCGGTCACGTGGGCCTGGCGCTGAATGCGGGACTCACGAAAGGTTTCGAGGTTCTTTATCCGAGGCTGGGCCTGTCCCGGTAGGTCTTACCCTTTTCCGGTCCGCGCCCGGGCGATAAAGTTGAGATGTGCCACATTGGCAAGAGCCGCAGCCGCTACCGGCACCGTGGCAGCGTCGGGATGAACGCATCCTGCCGCTGTGGTGGGACAGGCTGTGCTCGGTGACCAGTCCCCAGTCGGCCGCCCTCTACGCCGCCGGGCTCTTTACAGAGGACCGTCGCCGCCCCATTGCCCAGTGGTACAACCCCGAAACGGACGCCGCACTCCTGGTCGCACCTGAGACCTCTCCTGAATGGCCGGTCCAGCGCTTCGGTATCTTTTATGCCCCACCAGATGGTGGCTTTACCCGCGTCTACTCTGCGCCCCACGAGTGGCATCCCCGCGAGCCCAGGACACCCCCTACTGAGCAGGATTCGTTCCTGGCCGCAGTGGCCGAGGCAGCCCGCTTTCTGCAAGTGGAGATGGATTTCGTCTGATAAAAGACGGACCCCGCACCAGCAGCGAAGCCGGTACGGGGTCCTTATGCTCCTCCGACTGGACTTGAACCAGTAACCCTTCGATTAACAGTCGAATGCTCTGCCAATTGAGCTACGGAGGAATGAAGCGTTTATGACTTTAGCAAAGGTTCTACCGGAATGCGAAATCGGCCACGCATACCCCCAGGGGGTATAAAAATACCCCCGCTCCGAAGGATCGGAGCGGGGGTATTGTGCGCTCCTCCGACTGGACTTGAACCAGTAACCCTTCGATTAACAGTCGAATGCTCTGCCAATTGAGCTACGGAGGAATGAAGCGGTTACTAGCTTAACAGGGGCCCGCCGGAAAACGAAATCGGCGCTTTCAACCATCGGAGCGCAGTGCCCTGCGCTCCATTTCTAGCTGCATCAGCTCCCGGTTCAGACGTTGGAATTCCTCCGGGTTGGCTCCCGCATCCAGGCGCTGCAGCTGCCCCATCTTGTCCGCTTTGATCCGGGTGATCTGCAGTTCGAAGAGGCGGGCCAAAATGTCGCGACAGTACCGTTGCATGGCCTCGGGCGTACTCGCTGGCAAGGGCGTCACTGCCAGCTCCGACACCAAAGGCCGTAGCGGCTCAGGGACTTCCTGGCGGACCTGTTCCACCCAAGCCACGGGGTCATCCGAGTGGGCGAGGCCCGCAGCGCGCATGGCAGTGTGAACGGCCGAATAAGCGGGCGTGGTGAAGCGTGAGGCCTCGAAGCGTTCCCAGGCTCCCCCGCCCAGCACTCCTGGCTCCTGAAGGACAACCTCAAGCGCTTGGCGTTCCATACCGGCAATGGGGTCCCTGGGATCAGGCCGTTGGAAGACCGGGCCGTTCGACGGCGGTGCTGCCGCCGTCGTCGACTGTCCTGCGGGGCCTGCAGTGCCGGCGGCGCTGCCGCCGGAAGCCGCCCGCTTGGCAGCTGCCCCGACGTAGCCGCTGACTTCCTCAATGGGCATACCCAACCAGCCGGCCAGGTTGCGCGTGTAGCCAGGCCTGGTGGCGGAATCCCTGATCTGCGCCACCACTGGGGCAGCTTCGCGCAGGGCAGCTACACGGCCTTCCACAGTGTCCAGGTTGTGCCGTCGGAGAGTTGCCCGGATGGCGAACTCGAAGAGCGGCTTACGGGTGCTGATGAGTTCGCGCACCGCGGCGTCGCCCTTGAGTTGGCGAAGATCACAGGGGTCAGCGCCGGAGGGCTCCACCGCGACGTAAGTCTGGGCGGTAAAGCGCTGGTCTTCCTCGAAAGCCCGGAGAGCTGCCTTTTGTCCTGCGGCGTCGCCGTCGAAGGTGAAAATGACCTCTCCCCCGCTGCCATCATCCGAAAGCAGGCGACGGGCAACCTTGATGTGCTCGGTACCGAAAGCAGTACCGCAGGTGGCCACCGCCGTCGTGACTCCTGCGAGGTGGCAGGCCATAACGTCGGTATATCCCTCGACCACTACCAGTTGCCGTTCCTTGGCGATGTTCCGCTTGGCGATGTCGATCCCGTAGAGGACCTGGGACTTCTTATAGAGCGTGGTCTCAGGGGTGTTCAGGTATTTTGGACCTTGGTCGTCTTCAAAGAGTTTGCGTGCACCGAAGCCGATGGTGTCGCCCGCAATGTCCCGGATGGGCCAGATCAGCCTGCCGCGGAAGCGATCGTAAATTCCGCGGTTTCCTTCCGAGAACATGCCTGTGAGCTTCAACTCAGCGTCCGTGAACCCCCGGCCGCGCAGATGCTTCAGCAGGGCGTCCCAGCCCTGGGGGGCGTATCCGACGCCGAAATGTTCGGC
The DNA here is from genome assembly GCA_031179305.1 of Paenarthrobacter sp. Taxonomy (GTDB): domain Bacteria; phylum Actinomycetota; class Actinomycetes; order Actinomycetales; family Micrococcaceae; genus Arthrobacter. The sequence continues at coordinate 163,446 of JAPSHX010000005.1, forward strand.
GGCAGCACGGTCAAACCCGCGGCCATCCAGGAAGTTGCGCCCCTCAGCCGCCCCGGGGGTCAGAAGCTGGGCGCGGAAGAACTCATCTGCGATCTTGTGGGCATCCAGCAAGCGCTGGCGTTTGCCCACTTCCTCGCGGCTGGGGCCGGTGCCGCCGTCCTCGTAGCGCAGCTCGTAGCCGATTCTGGCGGCAAGTTTCTCAACGGCCTCGTGGAAGGAACTGTGGTCCATTTTTTGGACGAAAGAGATGGCGTCGCCGTCCTCGCCGCAGCCGAAGCAGTGGTACCTGCCGACCTGCGGGCGGACAGTGAAGGAGGGCGAGCGTTCGTCGTGGAAGGGGCACAATCCCTTGAAACTACCCAGCCCGGCGCCCTTGAGGGTGACGTAACCGTCAACGACTTCCTTGATATCCGTGCGCTGGCGTACTTCGTCGATATCTTCACGTTTGATCAGGCCAGCCACGTGACCATCCTAGTCGCTTGCCCCAAGAGTCCCCGCCGTTAACGGAATGCAGGAAGGGTTACCAGAGTGACGGAAGGCTGCCCACGAGACGCTCATACATGGCCAGCGCAGACACGTCCGTCAGCGACGCCACTTGGTCGATCACTACGCGCAGCCGCGCACCGTCGTCGACGGCGTCACGCCAGTCCGCGGCGAACATCGGCTCCAGGTGACGGTCGCCAGTGGCGTTCAAAACACCTACCAGTGCATGCAGCACTTCACGTTGGCGCTCGTACACCGGCTGACGGTGATCGGTGGAAATCACGAAGGTGGTGGCCAATCCCTTGAGGACCGCAATTTCCGTGACGGTGTCCTCGGGGACCATGAGTTCCGCGTCGTAGCGGGTCAGATTAGCTGGTCCGAAGTGGGCACGCGTTGTTTCCATGGCGCTTTGGCAGAACCGGCCGATCAGCTGGCTGGTCATGTCCTTCAAGGCAGCCATGGATTTTCGGCTGCCATCAGCTTCGCGGACCCAGACCTTGGTCGCCTCCAGCCGGGCCAGGGCAGCATCAATTTCGGCGGGGTCGTTGTGCGGCAGGTACCACTGCTTGGTGTAGCCCACTACGCGTGCCCGGTGGTCCGGGTTTTCCATCCATTTGAGCTGGAAATGGCCGGCGACGATCGCATCCTCGACGTCGTGGACCGAGTACGAGATGTCGTCGGCAAGGTCCATCACCTGGGCTTCGATGCACGAACGGTTGCCCGGGGCGCCTTCCCGGAGCCATTCGAACACCGGAAGATCGTCTTCGTACGCGCCGAATTTACTGGTGCGGTGGCCATGGATAACGGGGGCGTCGACGGCGGACCACGGGTATTTGGACGCAGCATCCAAGCTGGCGCGGGTCAGGTTAAGTCCTGCCGGCCTGCCGTCCTCGGCGAGTACCTTGGGTTCGAGGCGCGTCAGCAGCCGCAGGGTCTGGGCGTTGCCCTCGAAACCACCAATGGTGTGGGCTACTTCGTTCAGGGCGGACTCACCGTTGTGGCCGAAGGGTGGATGCCCAAGATCGTGGCTCAGGCACGCAGTGTCCACTACGTCCGGATCGCAGCCGAGGGAGCGGCCCAGTTCGCGGCCCACCTGGGCTACCTCAAGGCTGTGTGTGAGCCGGGTGCGGACAAAGTCGTCCGTGTCCGGGGCAACTACCTGGGTTTTGGCACCGAGCCTGCGTAACGCGGAGGAGTGCAGGACCCTTGCGCGGTCCCGTTCAAAATCCGAGCGATAGTTGCTCTTGCGCGGCTCTTCGACCCACCGCGCGGAATCTGCCTCGGCGTAACCGGGGATGGCCAGCACAAAGTCGTGAGCCGTCCCGTCCTGGCCAATTATCGCTTCGGTTCCCATGGGTATCTGCCTCCTTCAAGCGCCGGGGTGTGGAGCTTCTTGAGTCAGTCTTACACGTGTGAGGCTAGCCGCCCGAAACGTCCAGCTCCGCGGCTGAGATATCCGCGCTCTGTTCAGCGTTCAGCTGACGGCTCACCAGCCAATCCTTGGGCAAAGCAGGCTTCTTGGGCGAGCCGGCGCGGCCGCGGGGGCCTTCGGAATCGACTCCCGGGTAAGGCGAGTCCATGTCCAGTTCATCAAGGTATTCGCGCAGCACCTCAAGGGTGGGTACGGTTGCCAGCTTGGCCCGGAGCTCGCCGCCCACGACGTAGCCCTTGAAGTACCAGGCCATGTGCTTGCGGATCTCGCGGAGCGCTTTATATTCATCGTTCCCGAACGTTTCCACCATGAGCTCAGCGTGACGATAGACGCCTTCAGCAACTTCGCGGAGGCCCGGACGATGCCGCTGGTCGCTGCCTTCGAAGGCCGCCTGCAGATCACCGAACAGCCACGGCCTGCCTTGGCAGCCACGGCCCACCACCACGCCGTCAACGCCGGTCTCCCGCACCATGCGGACAGCGTCCTCAGCTGACCAGATGTCACCGTTACCCAACACCGGAATGTCAGGGAGCGCCTCACGAAGCCTGGCAATGGCGGACCAGTCGGCCTGGCCGGAATAGAACTGGGCTGCGGTCCGGCCGTGGAGGGCAACAGCGGCCACTCCGGCGTCGCGGGCGATGCGACCGGCGTCGAGGTACGTCAGGTGGTCCTCGTCGATGCCTTTCCGCATCTTGATGGTCAGTGGAATATCGCCCTTGGACGCTTCCTTGACCGCGGTCTGGACGATCGATGTGAACAGATCGATCTTCCAGGGCAGGGCCGAGCCTCCGCCACGACGGGTGACCTTGGGCACCGGGCAGCCGAAGTTAAGGTCGATGTGATCCGCACGGTCTTCTTCCACGAGCATCCGCACCGCGGCGCCTACCGTCACGGGATCAACACCGTAGAGCTGCACAGAACGGACTTTCTCGTCCTCATCATGCGAGATGATGCGCAACGACTCCGGCGTGCGCTCCACCAAGGCACGCGAGGTCACCATCTCAGCCACGTACATGCCGCCACCGTATTCACGGCAGAGCCTGCGGAAGGCAGAGTTGGTGATGCCCGCCATGGGGGCAAGGATTACCGGGGTGTCCACGGTGATCCCACCAAGCTTCAAAGGCGGGAGCTCGAGCTTTGGTGCTGGGGGCGTCGCTACTACAGTCACCTATCCATTGTTGCAAAGTGAGGCAAATCGGCGGACAGCCCGGCGAAACCAACGTTAGCTGGCTCCGCCTCTAGACCCTCCGCGCCGCTCAGCTTCCCGCTGGGCGCGGCGACTGCCTGGCCGCGATGGCTTGCCGGAATCGTCAACGCGCCTACCGGCGTCGTGCTTGTCGTGCGCACCGGAACCCACGACGGCGGCTGCTGCTGCCAAGGAACCGGTGTCGTGGAGCTCATCCGCAGTTACAGCAGGCCCGCCCGCTGCCGCGAGACGCTTCATGCCGGTGGCCTTGACCACCAGGACGGCAATCAGCGTAGTGACAGGGATGGCGAGGACAAGGCCGATGGAGCCTACCAGGGTACGAATGACTTCCTCGGAAAGCTCCGCACTGGTCAGCGCTTCATCCAGAGGGCGGTCATAGAGCATCACGATGATGAGGATTGGAAGCGCGGCCCCTGCGTAGGCAAAGGCGATGGTGTAGACCGTGGAAGCGATATGGTCCCGACCAATTCGCATGGCTGATGAGAACAGCTTGCGGGCACTGGTATCGGGGGCGAGTTCGTAGAGTTCCCACACCGCGGAGGACTGCGTGATGGTCACGTCATTGAGAACGCCCAGGCCGGAGATGATGAGACCGCAGAGGATGATTCCTGAGATCGAGATCTGGGGTGACATGTTCACCAGCGTGGAGGCGTCGTGGTTTCCCACTCCGGCCAGATTGGCTGCGTCCGTAGCCCACGCTGCCAGCAGGGCAGTGATACTGAGCCCAAAAATTGTGCCCAACAAGGCCGTGGACGTCCGCGCCGAGAATCCGTGCGCGAAGTACAGGACCCCGATCATTATCACCGTGGATCCCACGAGGGCCAGCAGCAGTGGCGGCTTGCCCTCCACCAAACCCGGCAGGATGAAGCTGACCAGGACGAAGTAGGCACCCACCAAACCAAGAAGTGCCCGGAAGCCTCGCCAACGGGCCACAGCGATGACAACCGCTGCGTACAGGACGGCCAGGAGCGCGATGGGGATGCTGCGGACGAAGTCCACGAAAACGTAGGCAGGAGCACCATTTCCGGCGTTCGTACCTTGAACCGCGGAAAGGTTGAGGTACCGGATGGAGTCCCCCACGTCCACGCCGTGGGACATGGCGACGTCAGGGTTAATGACAACCTTGACCACGTCCCCGCCCTTGTCCGGCTCGGTGAACGCGAAAGTGCATTGGGATCCGCCGGACTGATTGTTTTGTCCGGTATCACTCTGGCCGGTGTTGGGCTGGCCCGTGGTGCTTTGGCCCGTCTGAGTGCAGCTTTCCACCACCACGCTTTGAATCCGGCCGGTATCGAACGTGACCCCCGGGGCAGCCTGGTACGGGCTCGAGAACGAGATCCCTTCCCGGCTGCCTGAGGGCCACATGATTATCATGGCCACGAGCGTCAGGACGCCCAGCGGAACAAGTATGGCCGCCAGAATCCAGTTGGCTCTCTTCCGCGATGCAAGAGCCTGCGGCGTTGGCTCGGAATTTTCAGAATGACCGTGGGAGTGGCCCATCAGCAGCAAAACCTCATGCCCTTAACCCTACGCGGGACCACGACACCTGCCGAGTCAGTGCCCCCGAGGACTCAATCCCCCCGCATACTCAGGACGCGCAAGTTCCGTGAAGCCGCCGAGACCGCCATTGGCCACCCATATGTGGGTGGCGCTGGCCCTCTGCGGCGGCCCTGGCGAACATGGGTGTCGCACGGCCGGACTTAAACCACAGCAGGCTTAAAAACACAGGATCCCACGCGGCCCGCGGATCACGGGCGGAGTGGGATCCTGATACGCAAAATACAATCAGTCGCTAACGATCAAGGTGTCCGCACCCCGCACGTGGGCTTTTCCGGATTCCAGCAGCGGCTCCAGAACTGCGCGCAGCGCCTTCATGGACTCATCGACTTCCAGCAGCACGGGGTGTTGGTACGCAATGAGCGCCAAGAGGTCCCGCACTGCGAAAGCTGCCTCCTCGGCGGAGAGCTGGGGGTCGTGTCCAAGGAAGACATCCGAAGGCTCATCGGAGTCGCCCTGGGCGTAGCTGATGGCGAACGCCTGGATTTTACCCTTGCGGCTCGCCGGAATGCCTTGGCCAAAGGCACTGGCCTTGGGCGCCCGCAGGACGATTGCGCCGTGGGCACCGGTCAGGTCATGCAGGAACAAGCGCTGCACCGTGGGAATGCTGAGCTCCCCCGGGCTGTCCCAATGGTGGACGTGCGAGTAGTACTTGCCCACCACATCGCTCAGCTCCACCGAACCCGTGGCCAGGTCCTCCACACGCTCGGAAGCGGCTTCCTCGGAACCGTCGCCAAAGCGCGGCAATGACAAGGGTTCAGGTTCCACCACCACCAACTGCGAACGCTGAATGGGCGCAAGTCCCGCTGCCGCTGCGAAGGCCGCGCCGGCGGTATCCGGCTCCACCTTGCTGCGCAGCTTGGAAACGCCCGACGGCGAGTTCCCGGCTTCGCGGCGAAGCATGGTCAGGAGAGTCGCGCCCACGCCTTCTCGGCGATGGTCCTTGGCAACCTCGATGTACGCCCAGAGTCGCTCCGGGTGCAAGGACGCTTCGTGGACCACGCCCGCGGCAACGGGAATCCGCACGCCATCCACCACGTCCTCGGCCACGATGCAGCGGCGCCAGGGCTGGTTGCTGGATGGCGCAAGGGCTGCGCGGAACTGCTCAGCAGGAAGGGTCTCCGGGCCACCCCAGATCTCCAAGAGGGCGAGGTCGTCGCCCTCCTTCCATTCGCGGTACTCCAAAGCCACGGCTAGGCGCCGATCAGGCGGGCGGCCAGGTAGCCCTCAACCTTGTCCAGGGACACGCGTTCCTGGCTCATGGTGTCGCGCTCACGAATGGTGACGGCCTGGTCCTCAAGGGTGTCGAAGTCCACCGTGATGCAGAACGGGGTACCAATCTCGTCCTGGCGACGGTAGCGGCGGCCGATGGCGCCGGCGTCGTCAAAGTCGATGTTCCAGTTCTTGCGCAGCTGGGCGCCCAACGCCTTGGCCTTCGGGGACAGGTCCTCGTTGCGGCTCAGCGGCAGGACGGCGGCCTTGACCGGCGCCAGGCGCGGATCCAGCTTCAGCACTGTACGGACATCGACGCCGCCCTTGGCGTTGGGTGCCTCGTCTTCGGTGTACGCATCGATGAGGAAGGCCATGAAGGAACGGGTCAGGCCGGCAGCGGGCTCGATCACGTACGGGGTGTAGCGCTCGTTGGTGGCCTGGTTGAAGTAGCTCAGGTCCGTGCCGGAAGCCTTGGCATGCGTGGAAAGGTCGAAGTCGGTGCGGTTGGCGATGCCCTCAAGCTCGCCCCATTCCGAGCCTTGGAAACCGAAGCGGTACTCGATGTCCGTGGTGCCCTTGGAGTAGTGGCTGAGCTTCTCCAGCGGGTGCTCGAAGAAACGGAGGTTGTCTTCACGGATGCCCAGGTCCGTGTACCAGGACATGCGCTCCTTCATCCAGTACTGGTGCCACTCTTCATCGGTTCCGGGCTCGACGAAGAACTCCATCTCCATCTGCTCGAATTCGCGGGTACGGAAGATGAAGTTGCCCGGGGTGATTTCGTTGCGGAACGACTTGCCGATCTGGCCAATGCCGAACGGCGGCTTCTTCCGCGAGGTGGTGAGGACGTTGTTGAAGTTCACAAAGATGCCCTGGGCGGTTTCCGGACGCAGGTAGTGCATGCCTTCGTCGCTGGCCACCGGGCCGAGGAACGTCTTGAGCAGGCCGGAGAATTCCTGGGGCTCGGTCCACTGGCCGCGGGTGCCGCAGTTTGCGCAGGCGATGTCCGCCAGGCCGTTTTCTGCCGGGCGGCCCTTCTTTTCCTCGTACTCTTCTTCGAGGTGGTCGGCACGGTAACGCTTGTGGCAGGAAAGGCATTCAACCAAGGGGTCGGAGAAGACCTCCACATGGCCGGATGCTTCCCATACCTGGCGGGGAAGGATGACGGAGGAATCCAGGCCTACAACGTCCTCACGGCCGCGGACCATGCTCTGCCACCACTGGCGCTTGATGTTTTCCTTCAGTTCAGCGCCGAGGGGACCGTAATCCCATGCAGAACGGGAGCCACCATAGATTTCACCGGCCTGGAAGACAAAGCCCCTCCGCTTGGAGAGGGAAATGACCTGGTCAAGGACGGATTTTGCTGCCATGGGTAACTCCATTTGTTCTACAGGGCCGCTGGGTGCGGTCCGCGGTGGTTTGCCCCGGAATCCAGACAGGGTTGTCGGGCGGGGTGTGGGGAAAGTTTGTTGATTCCTACCCTACCGGCCTTTGGAAGGGACTCTTCGTGCGAAAGCTCCCTTCGGCCAGGGCAATGTGGCCACGATGATCGCGGCGAGCGTCAGGACCGTACCCAGCACCGTGGGCAAGGCGACCACTGCGCCGGGACTGGGGATCACGACGTCGAGCACCAGCGACCCCACCAGCTGCCCGGCGATCATGCCCAAACCGGTGATCAGGACCCCAAGGCTACGGACCAGCAGCGCCGCCAGACCGATGAACAGGCAGCCCATGGGGCCGCCAAGATAGTACCACCACTCGCTGGGAAGCGGATTTCCCGGCCCGGCCACAGCCAACTTGATAGTCCACGCGATCCAAAGAATGAGCGCTCCTGCAATGAAGTTGACCAGCGTGGCAGCGATGGGCGTCCCGTAATGAACTGTGGCAGTCCCGTTCATTGCCTGCTGGAAGCTCATGAAGAACCCGGCGGCCAGCGGCAGGAGGACGGGCAACACAAGCGAGGCGATGTCGGTGTCGCCGCTGAACCGCGGGGAAACTGCCCAGGCGACGGCGGCCACCGTCAGGACACTGCCCAGGACCCGGACTCCCGTGATGGCACGTTTTCCTCCCGGGCCGATGCCCATTCGGTCCACGAGCAGTCCGCTCAACGTCTGGCCGGTCACCGCTGCGACTGTGAACAACGCCACACCCAACAGGGCAACCGTGAACGACTGGGCAAAGACGAACAGCGCCCCGATGGCACCGGCCATGACATAGAACCGGGGAAAGCTGCGGTTCCGGACGGCAGGAATGATGCGCTGGAGCCCTGCCCTGCCCTTGGATGTGGCAAGTGAGATGGCACTGATCAGGATCAGTCCTGTGGTGAAGCTCACCACAGCCGCGGCAATGCCGTCGTCCAGTTTGGCGCCGAGGGCCCCGTTGATCCTCCCTTGAAGCGGGATGACCAGGCCAGTCGCTACTGCTATGGGAAGGCCAATGACCAGCGGAAGGGCGGGACGGGGAGAAGACTGCGGCACCGTCACCACACTACTTCAGGCATCATTGCTGTATGAGCAACCCCGAAATTGAAGAGATCCCCATCCGCGACGACATGATCCGACTTGGCCAGTTGCTGAAGCTCGCCAACTTGGTGGAGGACGGCGTTGAAGCCACGGAGCTCATCAAGAACGGCTTGGTCAAGGTCAACAACGAAATCGACGACCGCCGCGGACGCCAGCTCCACGTTGGCGATACCGTGACAGTCAATGGCCAGACGGTCCGGATCACCGCCGCCTGACACACCGGAACCTCAGTCGGTGAGCACCTTGTGGGTGAGGAATTCGCCCACATGTCCGATCTCCTGCTGGTTGATGCCGTGCCACATCCCCGTGTAAAGCACTTTGGTGAGGTCAACGTGCTTGCGCACCCAGCCCATGGTGTATTCGATCTTGTCTTGGGTAATGACTGGATCCTGCTGGTCGCGGCCCCAGAACATCGGTAGCGTTCCATCCAATTCGTCGTCCCGGAAGGCGGCGTCAGCGCCGGCGTCGATCACAAAGCCTGAAAGTCCGACGACGGCAGCGAAGTCCGCGGGACGGTAGCGGAGCATGGTGGTGGCCATCGCCATGCCCATGGAGAAGCCCAGCAACGTCACGGAGGAGTGGTTGGCTTTGACTGTGTCCAGCCACTCAAGGGCATACTCGGCTGCCTGCTTTACAGCTTCCAACGAATAGTCGATGGACGCCGTAAGGGGGAACCACGTGAAGCCCGGCCCCATAGGCATCGGCGCCCGAAGGGCGGCCACCACAAAGCCGTCGGGCAGCAATCCGGCCAAGCTGAACAAGTCGTCCTCGTTGGAGCCGTAACCGTGCAACAGGACCAGGAGCGGCTTGCCTGCACGCTCTGATTCGTCGTGGGACCACAGGACAACAGGGGCGGGAAACGCGGGTGCTTCAGTCATGGGTCCATTCTTGCAGTTACCCACCAGTAACAACCTACGGTGGCGTAGGGTCGGCGTCACGGTGCAGGATATGAGCGTGAGTGAGAACAATCCTTTACTGAAGCCGGGCGAGCCGGTCCAAAAGCACCCCTGGACCCGTTATGTGGCCCTGGGTGACTCCTTCACGGAGGGCATCGGCGACCCCGAACCCCGAAACCCCGGCGGTCACCGTGGTTGGGCGGATCGGGTTGCCGAGGAACTGGGCCGCAGCCAGGAAGACTTCGCCTATGCCAACCTTGCAATCCGTGGCAGGCTGCTGCAGCAAATCATTAATGAACAGGTGGGCCCCTGTTTGGAACTGCAGCCTGACCTCGTGTCCATTTCAGCTGGTGGAAACGACCTCATCCGTCCCGGCGGCGATCCCGATCTGCTGGCCGAAAAGCTCGACGCCGCAGTCGCGGAGCTGAGTTCGGGTGGCGCTACCGTGGTGCTTTTTAATGGCCCGGACACGGCAGCATCAGTACTGGGGCGTATCCGTGGCAAGGTGGCCATTTACAACGAGAACCTCAGGACGGTAGCTGCACGGCACGATGCCATCATCGCGGACATGTGGTCCTTGCGGCAGTTGGCCGATCCCCAGATGTGGGACGTTGACCGCCTTCACTTCTCGCCGCTGGGCCACCACACCATCGCCATGATGGTTTTGGAGGCGTTGAACGTCCAGCACACGCTTGAGCCCCTGATGCCCAAGACCCTTCCGCCGCGCACATGGCGTGAAGCCCGGTCTTCCGACCTTGTCTGGGCACGTGAGTACTTTGTCCCATGGGTGATCCGGCGGCTTCGGCACCAGTCCTCCGGCGACGGAATCATGCCAAAGCGTCCGACGCCGGGACCCGTCTTTGGCTCCACCGGCACCTTGCTGCCGCGCCGCTGACGTGACGTCGGCTGCTGTGATGTACATGCTTCATGAGGTCCGCCGTGCCGGGTGACAGCTCTCTCTCCACGGAGACAGTCCGGAGGATCCGGTTACGGCGGCAGCAGTTGCGGGCTCCCTACGCCGGAAGTCCCGGGGATGTGGTCCGCAACCTCCTGGCCGTCCAGTCACAGGAGTTTCCCTATGCCAGGTGGACTCTTGCGCAGAGAAGCTCCAGCGCTTCATCGATGGTCACGGCGGCAGACGTTGAGCAGGCCGTAGCCGACGGGACCATCCTGCGGACGCATATCCTCCGGCCTACGTGGCACTTTGTGCACCGGGACGATCTCGGCTGGTTGATGGCATTGTCCGCAGACCGCCTTCACCAAGGCAACAAGGGCATGTACCGCCAAACAGGAATCGATGAGGAGTCTGCCGCCAAGAGTGGCCGGATCCTGGCCGCTGCCGTGGCGGACGGAACTCACAAGACGCGCGAGGAGCTGGCGGGAGTCTTGGGACAGTCAGGATTTCCCAGCAAGGGCCTGGGCCTCATTTACCACCTCATGCACGCGGAGATCCGCGGTGTCCTGGTCAGCGGCTCACCCGTACGCTCCGCAGGAGGCGCCCTGAAACAGACCTATGCCCTGTTCGACGAACGCGTACCGGACCGGGTTCTTTCACCGCTGACCGCAGAAGGCCGCGAACAGGCTCTTGGACGGTTGGCACTCCGTTACTTCACCAGCCGGGGACCCGCCACCGTCAAAGACTGCGCGGCGTGGTCCGGGTTGACCATGAAGGACGTAAAGCGGGGAATCGAGGTGGCAGGTGAGATGTCTCCCGGGAGTTTGGGCGTTATCGAGTTGGAGGGTCTCGAGTTCCATCTGGCCTCGGAGGAGGTGGAAGCTCTGGCGAGTGGTGTTCAACCTTCGCCCGCGGAAGATCCCGTGGTTCCCCGCATGGACCTCATCCAGTGCTACGACGAATACGTGATGGGCTACTCACAGTCGCGTCATTTCCTTGGTGGAACGGCGCCGTACTTCCCCGAGGACAGCGGGCCCATGCACGTGGTCCTGCTGGACGGCAGGTTGGCCGGATGGTGGCGCCACGGATTCTCCGGCGGGGCCTGCGAACTGGACGTCCGAATGAACCGTCCCCCCACTGCGGAAGAGCAGGAGGCCTTGCAGTCCGAGGTGGATCGCTACGGCCGTTCCCTCGGTATGGAGACCAAGCTGGTCTGAGGTAGCCGTTTTGCTTTCGCGGGGCAGGACTAAGCTGGTAGGAGACCTAGGAGGCCTGCACTGTGAACAATCTGATCTTCTGGATCATCGTCTGCTCGTGGCTGATTCCACTCGGGATCCGCATGTACAACCGATCCCGGGCGCGTCGGATTCAGGATAATAACTTCCGCAGCCCCGGCTACCCGCCGCAGAACTATCCAGGTCAGGGATACCCGGACCAGGGTTATCCGAGTCAGGGATACCCGACGCCGAATTACCCCGGGTACCCGCCCGAACCAACCGTCATCCGCCCCGCGGATACGACACCGCAGGCCGGTCCGCCGTCGAACCCGTCATCCCCGGCACCGTTCCCCTCAACGGGTGGTTCGGAACCGCAGGGCTACCGGGCGCGCAAACTCGCCGAGCTGGACACGAAGTTCAGCAACGGCGAGATCGCCATGGAGGACTACATGAAGCAGCGCGGCGAAATCATGAACGGCTGAGCCTTAGGCGAAGAATGATTCGCGGAGTTGCGCCGAGAGCTGGCCAATCTCAGTGAGGAAGCCATCGTGACCAATCGGCGCCTCTATGAGGTGGACCAGTACATCCCCGGGTAGCGCCGCGGCAAGTTCCCGCGACTGCGCAGGGAAGTAGAGCCTGTCACTGTCCACGGCCGCCACGAAGAACTCAGCCGTGGTGCGCGACAACGCCTGTTCCAAGGAGCCGCGGCCACGCGTGACGTCGTGGGACATCAAAGCTTCGGTGATGGCGATGTAGCTATTGGCATCAAAACGGCGGACCAGCTTTGTTCCCTGGTGGTCCAAGTAGCTTTCCACCTGGTAACGGCCACGCTCCCCCAACACCGCAGCGGCGAGCGGTTTCTCCTGATGCTGGGCTTCCCTGCCGAAGCGGAAATCCAGCTCCAAGGCTGAGCGGTAAGTGATGTGGGCGATGCGTCGGGCCAGCGCCAAACCATGTTCAGGGGCAGCGCCACCGTAATAGTCGCCATTATTGAAGTTCGGGTCCTGCCTGATGGCCAAGGTTTGGGCCTGGGCAAAAGCAATCTGCTCGGCCGTGCTGTAGGCACCCACCGAAATTACGGCGCAGCGTTTAACCCTGTCGGGGAACGTGGCAGCCCATTCAAGGGCCCTGGCACCGCCCATTGAACCGCCCAACACGGCATGCCAGGCATCGATTCCCAGGGCATCGGCGAGGCGCGCCTCAGCCTCCGTGCTGTCGCGCAGCGTGACCAACGGAAAACGTGAGCCCCAAGGGCGTCCATCCGGTGCCTCTGATGATGGGCCGGTGCTACCGTAACAGCCGCCCACGATGTTGATGGAGATGACGAAGAACTTGTTGGTGTCGATCGTGGCACCCGGCCCAACGAGTTGCTCCCACCAACCCTCCTCGTCAGTGGCTCCACGGGCTACGTGAGTGCTGCCCGTGAGCGCATGCTGGATGAGTACGGCATTGGAGGCATCGGCGTTCAGCTGCCCCCAGGTCTCATACGCCAGGACAACGTCGGGGAGGAATCCGCCCGCTTCAAGTTCCAGCGGTCCGATGCCGGCGTACTTGACGGTTCCGTCTGCTTCTCCGGATTTTGGAAGGGCTGTAGCAGTAATGGTCATTCCTTTGACACCTTAACCTCGCGCTTGCCCGTCGCCTTGCGTGCGAACAGGCCAGGTCTTCACCCGGGGCACCCCACCGCGGAGGAGGGTTGCCGGCCAGCAAGCCGGGGCTGTGTGCTGGCACTCATGACCTAATACGAAGAGTCTAGGAAACGCAGGGCGGTTCTGGCGAAGAATGTGACAACAGTGTGACGGTTTGGGGTGACTTCGTTCACGAACGAGCACCCGGAACTGCCGCCCGGCGAATAATCGTCGACGCGGGCGGCAGTCGGGCTGAAACTCTTAAGCCGCGGCGTTAGGCGCCCTTGGCGGCCCGGAAGCCGGCTTCGAGGTCGGCGATGATGTCATCGACGTGCTCGATGCCCACGGACAAGCGCACAAGGCCAGGGTTGACGCCTGCGGCCACCTGCTGTTCCACTGTCAATTGGCTGTGCGTGGTCGACGCCGGGTGGATGACCAGCGAGCGGACATCACCGATGTTTGCCACGTGTGAGTGCAGCTCCAGGCCGTCCACGAAGCGCTTGCCCGCTTCTACGCCGCCCTTGATATTGAAGGCCACAATGGCGCCTGTGCCCTTGGGACCGTACTTCCGGCCACGGTCATACCACGGGCTGGACGGCAAGCCCGCATACGCGACCGATTCGACGTCGTCGTGGTTTTCAAGCCATTCCGCCACCTTGGTGGCGTTGGCAACATGACGTTCCACGCGCAGGCTCAAGGTCTCCAGGCCCTGCGCAATAAGGAAGGCGTTGAACGGGGATACGGCAGAGCCTAGGTCGCGAAGCAACTGGACGCGGGCCTTGAGGATGTAGGAGAGGTTGGCGCCCAGCGCACCGTCTTTGCCGAGGTCCCTGGCGTAGACCAGACCGTTGTAGCTGGGGTCAGGGGTATTGAATCCAGGGAAGCGCTCCGGGTCCTTGCCGAAGTCGAAGTTGCCGGAGTCCACAATCACACCGGCGATTGCGGAACCGTGACCACCCAGGTATTTGGTTGCCGAGTGGACCACGATGTCCGCTCCCCACTCGATGGGACGGATCAGGTAGGGCGTGGACAGCGTGTTGTCGACGATGAGCGGCACGCCGGCCTCGTGGGCGGTGCGGGCGATGCCCTCGATGTCCAGCACATCCTGGCGGGGGTTGGACACGACCTCACCGAAGAACAGTTTGGTGTTCGGCTGGACTGCGTCACGCCACTGGTCCAGGTTGTCCGGATCCTCCACGAACGTGACCGAAATGCCAAACTTCTTCAGCGTGTGCGCCAGCAGGTTGTACGTGCCGCCGTACAGGCTGGGGCTTGCTACGATATGCTCGCCCGCCTCTGCGATATTCAGGATGGCGAACGTCTCCGCAGCCTGTCCCGAACTGAGCAAGAGGGCACCCAGTCCGCCTTCAAGGCTCGCGACGCGCTGTTCCACTGCATCCTGCGTCGGGTTGCCGATCCGGGTGTAGATGGGGGCGAGCTCGGCCAGGGCAAAGCGATTTGCGGCACTCTCGGCACTGGGAAACACGAAGGACGTGGTCTGGTAGATCGGAAGCGAGCGCGCTCCGGTGGCGGCATCAGGCTCCTGGCCTGCGTGGATCTGGCGGGTTTCGAAAGACCATCCTTGGGACATGGAGTTCTCCTGTTCGTGACGCATGGGATTAGCAGGCAATGTGAAACGGTGTGAGCTGGGGCCAGTCTAAGAACTGTCCGGAGGCGAAGACAGCTTTGTGACGCCAGAGGAATCTTTCGGACTTCCCGAGTGCCTCCATGACGCCCGCCGCCGAACGGTTATACACATCCCACCTTAGTTAGGCTTGACTTAGCTGAGACCCCGATCACAAAGTGCCAAGATGAAGCCATGCGCATGGATCACGTCTCTTACGCCTGTGAACGAGATGGCCTTTTGGCCACTACCGAACGAATTTCCGCGGCATTGGGAGTGGACGCTGTCCGGGGCGGAGTGCACCCGCGCTTCGGTACCCGGAACATGATCATTCCCCTTGCGGATAACAAGTACCTGGAAGTGGTGGAGGTCCTGGATCACCCCGCTTCCGACAAAGCACCCTTTGGCCAGGCCGTCCGTGCCCGCTCGGCTGCCGGTGGTGGATGGATGGGCTGGTGCGTCGCCGTTGACGACCTTGCACCGTTCGAAGACCGCCTTGGCCGCTCGGCCGTTCCGGGCAACCGCAAGTTCCCCGACGGGCGCGAACTGGTGTGGCAGCAGATTGGCATCCTCGGCCTGATCGCCGATCCCCAGGTGCCCTACCTGCTCAAATGGGAGGGCGACCCCTCGCTGCACCCGTCCAGGATTTACGAGAGCGACGTCAAGATGTCCAGCCTCACCATAGCGGGCTCGGCTGAACGCGTCACCGAATGGTTGGGCGAACCGGTGGAGAAGCCGCTGGAGGATGTCGCCGTCCAGTGGATGGCACCGCACGGCACTCCTGGCATTCTCGCTGTAACTTTCGAAACCGCCTCCGGAGCCGTCACCATCTGACCGATCCATCCATACGGGCTTGTCCCGGCCCCGGTCAGTCATGTCCGGGCTAAGCTTCGGCCGCCATCAGCGGGTGCCAATGACGTCACCCACCGATGGCGGCCGAATACCTTTAACGGACCGCTATCCCAGGCCGATTGCCTTTCCGAACAAGCTAAATCCAACGAACGCCACAATGTCCAGCAACGCGTGGGCAATCACCAAGGGCATTACCCGCTTGGTCTTGGTGTAGATCCATGCGAACAGCAGGCCCATGACCACGTTCCCTATGAAGGGTCCAAAGCCTTGGTACAGGTGGTAGCTTCCACGAAGGACGGCACTGACCACAATGGCCGCCGGCATGCTCCACCCGAACTTACCGAAGCGGTCCATGAGGTACCCCACCACGATCACTTCTTCCACGATCGCATGGCGCATGGCCGAAAGGACCAGCACCGGCACCGTCCACCAGTAAGCGTCCAAGCCGCTAGGCACAATTGCAGTGGTAATTCCCAGCGCACGACCGGCCGCGTACAGGCCGAGCGAGGGTATGCCAATCGCAGCGGCCAAGCCAACACCCTGGAGCAGGTCCTTGCCGGGCCGGGCAAAGTTGAAGCCGAGCCGGGCGAATGCCGAGCCGCCCACGCCTTCCTTGCCGCCGGGTGCATGGGTGGACAGAAAGTAGAACACCAAGGCCACGGGCACCAGCGCGAACACAATGTCCAGGAGTTGGTAGGTCAGGTCAAAGTACTCGCGCGTGCTCTGTGACCTGTTCAGGGTTGACGTGGCATCAGCCAATGGTGCCCTCGTCATCTTGTCCAGCAGCTGAACTATGGAGTAGACAGCCGACTGGCCCAAGGACAGGCCCAGCACAATAAGTACTTCGGCGCGCAGCCGACGGCGGGAAGCAAGGAACATGTACCCACCCTATGCTTGGTGGGATGGGTGCCCCTGAGAGAATCTTCATGATCCGGCACGGCCAGTCTGCCGCGAATGCCGACACGTCCATCTACAACCGCGTGCCGGACTACCGGATCCCGCTGACGGATCGCGGAGTGGAGCAGGCACGGATCGCCGGCGAAGACCTGCGCCGGAAGCTCGATGGAGAGCAGGTCTGCGTCTACGTCTCCCCCTACCTTCGCGCGTACCAGACCCTCGAAGCCATGGACCTCGGCCCCTTGATCGAACGGGTGATTGAGGAACCCAGGCTTCGCGAGCAGGACTGGGCCAACTTCCAGATCGCAGGGGAGATCGAGGACCAAAAAGAACTGCGCAACCTCTACGGCCATTTCTTCTATCGGTTCCGCGAGGGCGAGTCCGGTTCAGATGTTTATGACCGGGTGTCATCCTTCATGGAGACGCTGTACCGGCACTGGCAGAAGCCTACTTACGCACCAAACACGCTCCTGGTCACGCATGGGCTGACCATGCGCCTTTTCTGCATGCGTTGGTTCCACTGGACGGTGGAGTACTTCGAGTCGCTCAACAACCCGGACAACGCCGAGCTGCGGACCCTGGTTAAGAACGACGACGACCAGTACAGCCTGGATATACCGTTCAGCCAGTGGGTGCCCAGGGAGGTAGACGACTCAGTGCTGCACGCACCGAGGATGCGCTTCTAGCGTGACCTGATCAACCTGCAGGTGCGACGATGACTTCGGTGCCCTTGGCCTCGAACGCAGCTTTATGCTCGGCACTGATGCCGGAGTCCGTGATGAGGTGCCTGAAGTCGTAGCCTGCCATGGCGGCAAAGGAGCGGCGGCCCACTTTGGAAGAGTCAGCTACGACGTAGGACTCGGTGGCACGGCGTGCCATCACCGTGTTGACCATGGCTTCGCCCTCGTCGGTGATGGTGGGGCCGAGGTCCGGGTCGACGCCATTGACGCCGATGAACGCAATATCCAGGGCAACTTTTTGCATGATGACGTCTGTGTAGGGACCCACCAGCTCGTAGGAGCGCGGGTTGAGGATGCCGCCGGTGACCATGATCTTGATGTTTGGCCGGACTGCCAGCTGCGAGGCGATGTTGATCGCGTTGGTCACCACAGTCAGGGTGGGCCGGTTTGAAGGCGCGTTGAGGTCCTCGCGGGTGGACAGAAGCTGGGCCAAAGCAGTGTTGGTGGTACCGCCGCTGAGGCCAATCACGGCTCCAGGGCGGATCAGTGCCGACGCAGCCAGTGCGATTTCCTGCTTGGCCACGGCGTGGTCGTCCCTGTTGTAGCGCCCTGGGAGGTCATAGGCCACGGAACCAGTGGTGGCGCCGCCGCGGGTGCGGCTGAGCAGCCGCTGCTTGGCAAGGCTGTCAAGATCCCTGCGGGCCGTGGCAGGTGAGACGCCCAGGCGGGTCACGATGTCCTCGACTTCCACATGGCCGGACTCGGCCAGGAGGTCGAGTATGGCAGTGAGCCGATCGGTGCGGGTCATGACGAGCCTTTCGCGGGTTTCCTGCTAATTCGCTTTGGCGAACAGCGTCAGCATACGTGCGGACTCCAGCACAAGGGCATCCCGGCCGGCCTTGACGTATTTCCGGGAATCCACCACTGCAGGGTTGGCATCGAGGTACTCACGGACGGCGCGGGTAAAGAACCCGTTCAAATGTGTGGATACGTTGATCTTAGTCATACCCGCGCGGATAGCGGCTATGAGCATGTCATCTGTCACACCGGAGGAGCCGTGGAGGACCAGTGGTTTTCCCACCGCGGTCTTCAGTCTGGTGATGAGGTGCAGATCCAGCGCGGCGCTGCGTTCGGTCATTGCGTGGGAGGAGCCGACAGCAACGGCGAGCGCGTCCACGCCGGTTGCCTCAACGAATGAGTGGGCCTCGCCGGGGTCTGTTCGGACACCGGGAGCGTGGGCTCCGTCCTTGCCACCCACTTTTCCAAGCTCGGCCTCCATGTAGACACCGCGCTCGTGGGCATACTTTGCCACCCGTTGCGTGACTTCCACATTCCATTCGTACGGCAGGTGCGCGCCGTCGTACATGACGGAACCGAAACCAAGGTCCACGGCGGCGATCGCGAGGTCTTCGGATTCTGCGTGGTCCAGGTGAAGGGCAACGGGTACAGCGGCGGAGCGCGCGATTGCCAGGGCTGCCGAAGCGATGGGTTCGAGTCCGCCGTGGTACTTGGCGCAGTTCTCGGAAATCTGCAGAATCAGTGGGACGCCGGCCGCTTCGGCCCCTGCCACCAGGCCCTCGGCAGTTTCGATGTGGATGATGTTGAACGCACCTTGGCCTGTGCCGGCGTCGGCGGCCCTTTCCATGAGTTCCCGAGTGTTGACCAGGGTCACCGGGTCTCCTTCCATGTCACGATCAATTGGTCCTGGAGTTCCTGGTATCGCGGCGAAATTTCACCTGCGGCAGGCATGAGCACGGCCGCGGCCGACCATGCGGTGGCCCGGCGGAGGATTTCGCGGGGCTCGGTGATGCCTTCGGCGAGTGAGACGGCGGCAGCCGCCACACCGGCGTCGCCTGCCCCTGTGGGGTTGCCGCTGAGCGCTTCCGGTAAGCGGGCGCTCCAGTAGCCGCCCGGGGCGGCGTGGTCGAAGGCGAGCATGCCGTCCGCGCCGGCACTGACGAGGACGGTGCGGGCACCCATGTCGATCAGGGCGAGGGCGGCAGCTTCCAGGCTGGACTCCCCCGTCGCTTCGGCAAGCTCGTGATGGTTTGGTTTGAGGATGTCGGCGCCGGCTTTCGCCGCCGCGATGATGCCCGGACCGGAGGTGTCAATGATGGCGGGGATACCGGCGTCGTGGGCCAGGCGCACCAGTTCCGGGTAGAAATCCGCGGGAGCGCCCGGCGGCAGGCTTCCCGAACCGACCAGGACGGAGGCCGGCAGGTTTCGGTTCCCGCTCACGGCCTCCACTACGGCGATCCGCAGTGAGCGCCAGTCATCCGGCAGGAGGGCTTGGCCCTCCTCGTTGAAGATGGACGTTTCCCCTGCAACGGTGTCCACCAGCGCGATGCTGCGGCGGGTTTCAGCTGCGACTCCCACCAGGGTGTGCGGTACGCCGCTGGTCCACAGTTCGGCTGCGAGGGTCTGCCCTGCCGCACCGCCGGTGGGGGCAATGGCTAGCACGGGGTACCCCAGCTGGTGAGTGACACGAGCTACGTTGATGCCCTTGCCTCCCGCGCGGCTTAAGGGTGTGGGTACCCGGTGGCTGGAGCCCTCGGAGATCCCATGGACGGTGTAGGTCATGTCGATGGCCGGATTGGGAGTGACGGTAATAATTCGGTTCACGTTGGCTCGCTTCATGGTGTGCCTCCCAAAAGTGCCCGGGCGTTCAGTGCTGCGCCGAGCAAGCCGGCGTCCTGCCCCAGTTGGGCACGGATGAGATGGGGCCTGCGCTGGAAGTCCAGGATGGCGTCAACCCGCTTACGGAGTGGCTCGAGCAGCTCGTCGCCTGCTTCAGCGAGGCCTCCGCCGATCACCACGGCTTCTGTTCCAATGATGTTGACGCACTGGCAGATAGTGAAGGCCAGTGCATCAACAGCGTCGGCCCAAACACGTGCTGCGACCACATCTCCTGCGTTTGCCCTGAGCAGCACCCCACGTGCACCGTTCACCGGGTTTCCCGATGCACGGTGGTAACGCTTGGCAATTGCCCCTGCTGAGCCCACTGCTTCCAGGATGGTGGAGCCTGTGGCGTCGGGGTCCGGAACCTGGGCGTGGCCGAGCTCGCCGGCGAAACCGCCTGCGGTAACGGCCTTGCCACCCGAGAACACAGCTGCGGCGATGCCCGTTCCCACCACCATCACCACAACATCGTTGAACTCTTTGGAACCGCCAAAGCTGTGTTCCACAGCTGCAGCGGACCGGACATCATGATCGAACGCGACAGGGATGCCAAGCCGCTTTTCAGCTTCGGCGGTGAAGGGAAAGTTACGCCATCCAAGGTTGGCGGAATAGATTCCCACTCCGGCCACGGAGTCCACGATTCCAGGGACGATGATGCCTGCTGCTTTGGCGGGAGCTTCAGGAAACTCCGAGGCCAACTCGGCTTTAAGTTCTGCAAGCCTGTCCAAGACCGCTTCGCCCGGACGGGCAGGATCCAACGGCGTAGGGACGCGGCGCATGCCCAGGACGGTTCCATGGGCATCCACCAAACCAGCCTTGATGTCTGTCCCGCCAACATCGAACGACAGGACCGGCGACTCCGCGGCTCCGAGAACCATAATCGGCTGCCTAGGCCGAGGCGTCGAGAATGACGGAGCGCGTCAGGTTTCGGGGCAGGTCCGGATTCAGTCCACGGACGCGAGCACGCTCCAAGGTGACTTTGTGAACACGTGCCAGTTCGGCCAGGGGGTGCTTGTCCGTGTGGATGTAAAGGGCGCCGGTGGCGGCCATGTCACTGTCCAAACCCTCGGGCTGGGTTCCGAACAGCCAGGTGACCCGGCCGGGGGCAGCGATGGAGATGGGGCCGTGGCGGTATTCCATGGCAGGGTATGACTCGGTCCAACCCTGCACGGCTTCGCGCATTTTCAAGCCGGCTTCGTGGGCCAGTCCAACGGTCCAGCCGGTGCCGAGGAAGGTGAATTGCTCGGCGTCCAAAAGCTCCTGGGAGACCGGCGCAGTCACTGCATCACGGGCATCATTGATTGCCTCCTGCACGTCGATGCCAAGGCTGGTCAGCATGTAGACCAACGCCGTGGTGGCGAAGCGGGTCTGCACCACGGAACGCTCATCGGCGTATTGGAGGCCCACGACGGCGTCTGCCAGCCCGACGATTGGGGAGGAGATGTCGCCAATGATGGCTACGGTGGGGACAATCCCCTTCAACTCAGCCAGAATCTCCAGCACCTCAGTGGTGGTACCTGACCGGGTGATGGCCACAACGGCGTCGTACTGGCGATCGGCGCTGTTGCTGTTCAGGAAAGCCTCCGACGCGGCGAAGGCATCCGTGACCCCCTTGCCGGCGGATTCGCGGGCAGCGGCGTAGCTCTGAGCCATGAACCACGATGTGCCACAGCCGATGACGGCAATGCGCTTGCCGTCCGCCGGAAGCAACTGCTCCCCACGTGCCTGCTCTACGGCGCGCTGCCAAACCTCGGGTTGGGAAACCAGCTCTTCTTCCATGAAGGCACCCAGTGTGTTCTCGCTCATCGTGTTGTATCGCTCCCGCTCATGGTGATGACGTTTTCTGATCTATAGAAACACTAAACGATCATTTTCGATCTAACAAGGATCATCGGTGCGCTGAGACTGCTCATTACTTGCGCATCATCGGCGGGGAGCGAGAAACCCAAAAAAGAGGGGCTGCGTTCCAACCGGAACGCAGCCCCTCTTTATTCTCTTTAACTCGTCCTTAGACAGCCCGTAGACCTGCCCGCCACACCGAATGAGTCAACGGAATACCGGGACGGTACGCCAGATGCGTGGCCGACGGAGCCTTCAGCATGTGCAAATCTGCGCGATGTCCGACGGCGAGCGAACCCACGGCCCGTTCGCCGTCGACGTCGTTCCCTGACTCCCGGCCCAACGCCAAAGCGCCGCCATACGTCGCCGCGCGGACGGCTTCGTGGACGCTCAAGTGCATCTGAAGCACCGCCGTGGTGACGCAGAAGGCCATGGAGCTGGTGTACGAGGTCCCCGGGTTGCAGTTGGCCGCAAGGGCAATCTGTACGCCCGCGTCGATCAGTTCACGGCCGGGCGCCAACGGCTGCCGGGTGGAAAGGTCACAAGCGGGAAGGCACGTGGCCACGGTACCGCGCACGCCCGTTCCGGAGGCCACATCCCAGCGGGCCCACGTTTCCGCAAGCGCCTGTACATCCTTGCCCGATATGTAGTTCACGTGGTCCACGCTCGCAGCCGCAAACTCAACAGCCAGCGCCACACCGGGGCCCTCCCCGAGCTGGTTGCCGTGGACCCTAAGGCCCAGCCCTGCGTTACGGGCAGCAGTGAGGACCCGCCGTGACTGATCCTCACTGAACGCACCACGCTCGCAGAAGACATCCGCCCAGCGGACATAAGGCAGGACGGCGTCCAGCATGGGGCCGCACACCAAGTCCGTGTAATCCTCAGGATCGGAGCCGCTGGGAACCAGGTGCGCGCCCAAATAGGTGACCTCGTCCACTTCAGCTGCTGCGATACGGGCGCTGCGGGCCTCATTCTCCACGTCCAACCCATACCCGGTTTTGCTCTCCAGGTACGTGGTCCCTTGCGAAACTGCCTCAACCACCCGATCCCGCACGAGGCGCGTAAGCTCGTCATCGCTGACGCTGCGCGTGGCACCCGTGGTGACGGCGATCCCTCCGGCGCTGTAGCTTTCGCCGGCCATTCGCGCCTCGAACTCGGCAGTGCGGTCTCCTGCGAAAACAAGATGCGAGTGCGAATCCACCCAACCGGGCAGGACGGCGCGACCCTCCGCGTCGATCCTTTCGTCCGCGGCGGGCGCGTCCTTGCTGGACCCCAACCAAGCGATGCGCTCGCCTTCGATCACGACGGCGGCGTCCTTCAGGACCCGGCGCTCCAGGTCCTGGGTCATCAGTTCACCGATGCTGGTGATGACCGTGCTGTTTTTGTTCCCGTTCGTGATTCCAGTCATGACCCTATTGTTCAGCGTCGGATGGACCAGCGCGCGGCCGCGAGCTGCTCCGCTGTCCGGGATTCCAGACTGCCATCCCTTACCTCGCCGAGGATCAGTGCGGCGGCCAGCTCGGCGATGGCAGAGGATGTTTGAAAACCGTAGCCCCCTTGACCGGCGAGCCAAAAGAAACCCGGCGCTTCGGCGTCGAAACCCACTACAGGGATTCCGTCCGCCGCTTCTGTCCTGAGGCCCGTCCACGAACGGTCCACGGAGCGGATTCCCAAGGACGTGACCGTGTTGAGTTTGTTGATCAAGGTCTCTACGTCCCCGGGGTAGGGCTTGGCATCCTCGGCTCCGCTAGGCACGGTTTCCGACGGCGAAATCAACACCTGGTTGCCCTCGGCGCGGAAGTAGAACGAGTTATCCGCGGCACACACCATGGGCGTTTCCGGCGTCAGTGGACTCTCAACGTTCACAATTGCCGCAGTTCGGCGGTACGGCTGCAGACCCAGCTTCTCCACACCGCTAATGACGGCCAGCTCGTCCGCCCAGGCACCTGCGGCGTTAACCACGACGCCGGACTGGAAACCTTCCGTACCCGCGCCCAGCTGCCAGCCGCTCCCCAGCCGCTGGGCAGAGTGCACTTTGGCTCCGGTGATGATGTCCACGCCTGCCGTTTCTGCTGTCCGGCGGTGCTCCTCGAGAAGCAGGGGCGCGTTGCAGCCGAAGGAGCCGTTGTCCAGCCCCGCGGCGGTGAACGATGCGGGATTCAGGGCCGGGCAGAGACGCATGGCTTCATCGTGCGGGATGGGGTGCATGTTTCCACTGGCTTCGGCGCTCACCGTGGTCTCATCGCCCACCAGCATGAAGCCCCGGGGAGTGAGGATCGGCGTTCCTGCCTCCGCGTCCCGGGCGGCCAACATTTCGAGTGTGCGGATGGTCAGGTCCTGGACCACTGCCGGACCGTAGCTGGGAATCAGTTGCCGGGCAGACCGTGAAGAAGTGTGGAAAGCCAGTGACTGTTCGGCCTCGACGAGGGCCACAGTGCACTTGCCCGCGAGAGCCGCCGCCAACGACAGCCCACCAATGCCGCCGCCAACGATTACCACGTCATAGTTCGAAGCCATGGCTCCATCCTGACAGACCGGATGCTCTCTCACATCCCGAGCCCTTCAACCGGACGCTCGCTCACTTTCATCAAGAAAGCGAGCGAGCGTCCGGCTGGAAACCCGAGGGAAGTGAGAGTGTCCCTATGTTTTTCGTCAAGTGGTTGTGGGTGTTGGGGATTGGTAGAGGGTCCCGTCGCGGAGCATGGCGTAGAGGGTGTCGCAGCGTCGTCGGGCCAGGGCAATGAG
>JAPSHX010000022.1:0-11238 GCA_031179305.1 Paenarthrobacter sp.
AACCCCGGTGACAACACTCTCAAGATCATCGGATCGACAGAGCGACGCAATCATGCCGGGATCAGCAGGCCAGCACACCCATATCCTGCACCAGGAAACAGGCTACGAAAAAGGTAACGAGCGTCGGCTGGAAACCCGCGTGAGGTGAGCGAGCGTTGCTTAGGCGACCGCGGCGCGACTCTTGACGAATGCCTGAACGCACGCTTCGACGTCGTCCGCGCTGTGCGCAGCGGAGAGCTGCACGCGGATCCGGGCTGCGCCCCTGGGGACCACCGGGAAGCTGAAGGCCGTGACGAAAACACCGTTGTTGAGCATTTCGTCAGCAACCTTGGCGGCCATCACGGCGTCACCGAACATCACAGGGATGATGGCGTGCTCGCCATCGAGGAGCTCGAAGCCTTCCTCGCTCATACGGCGACGGAACAGGGCTGCGTTCTCGAAGAGGCGGGTGCGGAGTTCGCCGGATTCCTGGACGAGCTCGATCGCCTTGATGGTAGCGGCAACGATGGCCGGGGCAAGCGAGTTGGAGAACAGGTACGGGCGCGCCTTCTGGCGGAGCATCGCCACGATTTCGCCGCGGCCCGACACGTAACCACCCGAGGCGCCGCCGAGAGCCTTGCCAAACGTACCCGTGTAGATGTCCACGCGCTCCGAAACGCCGGCGTGCTCCGGGGTGCCGGCGCCGGTGGGGCCCATGAAGCCGACGGCATGGGAGTCGTCCACCATGACCAGGGCGTCGTGCTTCTCGGCAAGGTCGCAGATGGCCTCAAGCGGAGCGAGGTACCCGTCCATGGAGAACACACCATCGGTGACGATGATCTTCCGGCGGGAGCCTTCGGCCTCAACCAGCTTGGCCTCGAGGTCTGCCATGTCCTGGTTGGCGTAGCGGAAGCGCTTGGCCTTGCTCAGTCGGATGCCGTCGATGATGGACGCGTGGTTCAAGGAGTCCGAGATGATGGCGTCTTCTGGACCGAAGAGGGATTCGAACACGCCGCCGTTAGCATCAAAGCAGCTGGAGAAGAGAATAGTGTCCTCAGTCCCCAGAAACTCGGAGACTCGGGTCTCAAGCTCCAGGTGAAGGTCCTGCGTTCCGCAAATGAAGCGTACGGACGCCATGCCGAAGCCGCGCTCGTCCATCGCGGACTTGGCGGCGGCGATGATGTCGGGGTGGTCGGCCAGGCCCAGATAGTTGTTGGCGCAGAAGTTCAGGACCTTGTTGGCCGGCTCGCCGAGCTGGCCCGCTGCGATGTGGCTGGCCTGCGGGGAATCGATGTGGCGTTCTGTCTTGAAGAGTCCGGCGCTGCGGATCTCGTCCAGTTCGCCCTGTAGTTGGTCTTTGATGGCTGAGTACATGGGGTGCTCCTTATGCTGCTGAAGGTCAGGGTCCGGTTGCGGTTGGCTCGGGTTAGAGTTCGGTCCAGTCGAGGACCACTTTGCCACCGGTGCCGTTGCGTGCTATTTCGAAGCCCTTTTCCCAGTCCGCTGCGGATAGCTTGTCTGTGACTACGGCGGAGATGCTGCGGTGCAGCACGGGGTTGGAGGACAGCATGGCGCTCATGGCGTACCAGGTCTCGAACATTTCTCGGCCGTAGATGCCCTTGAGCGTGAGCATGTGGGTCACTACCTTGCCCCAGTCGATGTCGATGGACTGGCTGGGCAGGCCAAGCATGGCGATGCGGCCGCCGTGGTTCATGTTGTCGATCATCTCAGGCAGCGCTGTGGGGTGTCCCGACATTTCCAGTCCGATGTCGAAACCTTCGCGCATGCCCAGTTCCTGCTGCGCTTCGCGAACGCGCATCTTCGAAACGTCTACGGCGAGGTCCACGCCCATCTGGCGCGCCAGTTCCAAGCGAGGTGCGGACACGTCTGTGATCGCGATCTTGCGGGCACCTGCATGGCGGGCGACGGCGATGGCCATCAGGCCGATGGGACCTGCACCGGTGATGAGCACATCTTCGCCGACCAGCGGGAAGCTCAGTGCGGTGTGGACGGCATTGCCGAAGGGGTCGAAGATGGCGCCGAGCTCAGGGGTAACTGACTCATCGTGGTGAACCCAGACATTGGTTTCCGGGATGACGACGAATTCGGCGAAGGCACCATCGCGCTGCACGCCGACGGAGACAGTGTGGATGCACATCTGACGACGTCCGGCACGGCAGTTGCGGCAGATTCCGCACACCACGTGGCCTTCGCCGGAGACCCTGTCCCCTACCTTGACGTCGCGGACGGCCTCTCCGATTTCCACTACTTCGCCATAGAACTCGTGGCCGGCAATGAGGGGCGTTTCGATGATGCCTTGGGCCCAGGCGTCCCAGCTCTGGATGTGGAGGTCGGTGCCGCAGATACCGGTGGTCATCACACGGATCTTGACGTCGCTGGGGCCTGGTTCGGGCTCTGGACGTTCGACGAGTTCGAACCCTGCATGGGGTCCGGATTTGTAGAGAGCCTTCATGGAATTCCTCACTGCCGGGGCTGCTTCAATGCTGCTGACTCCATTAGAGCCCCGGGTACGATTTAGCACAACTAGAATCTTCTCAATCAACGATTTAGGATTTGCTAATGGAAATTCATCAGTTACAGATGCTTCGCGAACTCGGAGACTTGGGAAGCGTCAAGGCCGTCGCTGAGACATTGATGGTGACTCCGTCGGCAGTTTCCCAACAGCTAGCACTGCTGCAGAAATCTGTGGACGTGCCGTTGACCCGCAAAGAAGGCCGGGCTCTGGTGCTCACGGACGCAGGCCGCGTCCTCGCAGAGGCGGGTGCCGCCGTCGTGAACGCCATGGCAGATGCGCGGGCTGCGATCGGCGCCTATCACGACGCTCCGGACGCGCCGGTGAGCGTCAGCGCTTTTCATAGCGCAGGGCAGGCGCTGTTTGCGCCTTTGGCGGCACTGTTGGCGTCCGACGGCGGGAAGTCGCCTCGCCTGCTGCTGTCCGATGAGGATGTGGCCCAGGAGGATTTCCCTGGGTTGGCCGCGCGGTACGACCTCGTTTTGGCACACCGAATGGACAACAGCCCGTCCTGGCCGGAAGACAAGGTAGCGGTGATTCCACTCGCCGATGAGCCTCTGGACGTTGCGCTCCCCGCGGATCACCCGCTGGCATCCCGGCGCGAACTGGAGCCGTCCGACGTCGTGGATGAATCCTGGGTGACCAGCCGCGATGGTTACTCCCCCGCTGACGTGCTGGCCGCCGTCGTTGCTGTGAGCGGACGGCCGGCAGAAGTACTGCACCGCATTAACGACTACTCGACCGTGGCTGCGCTGGTGTCTGCCGGTGGCGCGATCGGGCTGCTGCCGCGGTTCACGGCGCGCCGCGTGCTGGACGCCGGAGTGGTGCTGCGTCCGTTGTCCGGCGTGAATTCGGTGCGCAAGATCGACATCCTGGCCCGGCCTGAAACGCTCAAACGGAAATCGGTCATGACGGTTTGCGAGTCACTTCAAACCGTCATGACCGAGCTTATCGAGCTATCCGCCCCCGCTCACCCAACTAGGTAGCAGCACAGGCCGTTTTGAGCTGTCAGAACGGCCTCATCTGCGACTTACTTGGGTCAGTCGCGGACCAGGGCGGGCTGGCCGGCGTCGAAGTACTCCACCAGTTCGGTCAGGAGCTCCGGTACCTCCCGAGCTGAGCCGTCACTGCGTAGCGACTCTGCCGCAAGGATGCCCGCCACTACCGCTTGTCGCGCTGCGATCGGGCTTGTCTGGGTCCGGCCGCCTTCGGAGGCAAAGCGCAGGAACTCCTCGATCAGGCGAGGGTCCGCACCGCCGTGGCCACCTTCGCCGTCCTCAATGGTGATGACCTCGTCCGGCGCCGCGTAGCCGGACGTCCGGCTGGTCCACACGTTGATGGTTTCCCCTGGTCCATCGCCAAGGTTCTCGATCCTGCCTTTGGTGCCTATGACGGTGTAGTTGCGCCAATAGTCCGGCGTGAAATGGCATTGCTGGTACGAGGCGAGGACTCCGTTATCCAGCACCATGTTCATCATGGAAATATCCTCAACGTCGATTACCTCCGCCAGGTCCTTCTGCTCGGTGGGCGGCCAGTTGTCCATGGAGAACCAGTCGCCCATACGCTTGCCGGCGTTGTTGCTGCGGTTGGCCACATCGCCGTAGACCGCGAGATCTCCGACGGCGGCAACTCGCTTGGTGTACCCGCCGGCCAGCCAGTGGATCACGTCGATGTCGTGGGCACCTTTTTGGAGGAGAAGGGACGTGACGTTTGCGCGCTGGGCGTGCCAGTCCTTGAAGTAGTAGTCCCCCCCATGACCCACAAAGTGGCGGCACCAGACCGCTTTGACGTCGCCGATCCTGCCGTCCTCGATCAGTTTGCGCATTTGGACCACAACGGGCATGTGGCGCATGTTGTGGCCCACGTACAAGCGGGTCCCAGTCTCGTAGGCCGTCTCCAGGATCAGGTCCGCAGCCTCCACCGTGATGTCCAGTGGCTTCTCGCAGAAGGTGGGGATGCCCGCCTTGAGCGTTTGGACAGCGACGGCGGCGTGCTGGTTATCGGGGGTCAGTACCAGGACGGCGTCGATCCCGCTCCTCAGCAGTTCCTCAAGCTCTCCCGTGACGCGGGCCGACGGGATGCGTTCAGCAGCGTCTGCCCGGCCACGTTCGCTGAGGTCACAAACAATGGCAACCTCCGAGCCGTGGCCCGGCTTATGGGCGTGTTTCCACAGCCCTGAACGCAGGCCGAAACCCACGATTCCGACCTTCAAATCCTTTTCCATGATGTGCAATTTCCTTCTGCTGATTCCTAGTAAAGCTTGGTTGCAGCGCTGCGGTGCGGCGCCGATTCGCGCACGAATAAGTGCCAGGGGAAGTCGAGGACTCCGGGTGACTCCGGCGCGGGGTGACCTGTTGCCCGCCGTAGGAGCAGCCGGGCGAGTTTGTCGAAGAAGTCAACAGGGCCCACGGTGCTCAGTGACGGTGACATCCGTTCGCCCTCAACGGTGTTGCCAACACCGATGATGTCCACGTCGGCGCCCACGGCGAGGCCCAGGCGCTGGGCTGCGTTGATGGCACTTACTGCTGCGTAGTCCGTGGTGGCATAGATGGCCGTGGGACGGTCGGGCATGCTGAGCAGCCGGGTTGCCGCAGCGTATGCCCCGGCGCTGGTGCCATCAAAGAGGCCTACATAGTCCTCGCGCTCGGGGATCCCGGCCCGGGACAAGACGTCCGCATATGCCCTGTAGCGGGTGCCGCCGGATGTCGCCTCTGAGGTAGCAGGGGTCAGGCAGGCAATCCTCCGATGACCGTGGAGCAGATGCTCCACGGCCATACGGCAGCCGGGTCCGGCGATGGAACGGATGACATCGAAGCCTTCCGCTTGTACCTCTTCATCAAAGACCACCAGCGTGGTGCCGTGCTTGGCGAGCTTGCGCAGGTCATCCCGTTGGTCCGGACGGACCGCATCCACGAACACGGCATCGGCGTTGTGGGTGCCCAGAACTTTGACCCAATCGGCGTCACCCAGGATCATCGGTGTGATGCCCAGCGGGCCGGCCGCCTTCTGAACAGCCTCAATGACGGACAGCGACCACGGATCGGACAGCATGGTCAATGACAGGATCACAGTATTTGTCCGGCCCGTCCGGATGGCTCGGGCAGCTTGGTTGGGGCGGTAGCCGAGCCGCTCCGCAGCGGCCTTGACCTTTTCCGCCGTCGGATCCGACACTCCTGGTCCGCCATCACCGCGGCGACCCGACAACACGTAGGAAACCGTGGCCGTAGAGACTCCCGCCAGTTCGGCCACCATGCGGATGGTGGGCCTGACTCCCGTGCTGCCCGCTTTTGCCATGGTTCCCCCTGCTGTGTTGTTCGTATTTGCGTGGTGGTTCGTTGTTGGTTTGAGGCTAACTCCTGAATACCGGCGCGTTGGGGTCCAACGCGGCCTGGTACTCCTCGCGCATCTTGTCACCGCCTTCGCTCTTCCAGCGCTTGACCGCATCCTTGAGTTCGTCGATCTTGGCGCGGCCGGTAATGATGTCAACCACCTTGTCGCGCAACGGCTTGGTGATCTTGGCGCCTACCTTGGCGTTGGTGTCCGAGTAAGATCCGTTGGTGGGGTTCCGCCACGCGAATTCGAGCAGCTTTTCTTCCTGCTGACTGACGTACCGGGTGTCGTCGTCGAAACCGGGGTTGAAGATGACGTTTTCGGGGCTGGACATGATGTTCAACGCAGAGACCAAGCCAGGCGCGTTGATGCTTCCCGTCTCGGTGCGCGCCGGGTTGCCGGAGGCGTCGATGGTGTAGTCCTGGCCCAGCTCGCCAAAGTTCTTTTGCATGTATTCCACCGTGCCGAACGGCGCCGACAGGTAGTTGATCAGGGCCAACAGCTCGCGAATTTTGCCCTCTTCAGCCTTCTTGAACGGGGTGAAGCCCACGGTTCCGTAGCCCATGTCGTAGACGGGCCTGACCTTGCCGTCTGCACTGAAGGGGATCAGGATGTCGAACTTTGTGTTCTTGTTCAGGGCACGGTAGCTGCGGATATCGTGCGGGCCTACCACAACTTGGGCTGCCACGCTGCCGTTGGCTACACGCGAACGGATATCAGTTGCTTTGGAGTCCGGGTAGAAGACGCCCGCTGCGAACATCTTCGCGGTAAACTCGACGCCGGCCAGGTACTCGTCGGTCTCGTACAGGTGGGTGAGGGTGCGGTCCTTGTTGACGGCCCAGCTGTTCGGGGCACCAAACCATTCAGTGACCATGTGGAGGGCATTGATGTAGGCGGGTTCCAGCGCGTATTTCTGGTCACCCGGGCGGGTCAGTTCCTTAGCTTTTTCCAGGAATTCCTCGGCATTGGCAGCCTCGAAACCACCCACTTGTGCCCACATATCGTGGTTGCCAAGGTACACCTGACCGAACGGGGTACTGGGGATGGGTGCGCCCCAGATCTTGCCGTTTACAACGGCGGTCTTCCAGGAATCGGGCTTCAGTGCGGCGAGGTTGGGGTACTCAAGGACGGCGTCACCGGAAAGGTATGGCGTCAGGTCCTGGAACTTGGCCTCGAGCATTGGACCGACATTAGGGATGCCTTGGTTCGGCGGAACCCACATCATGTCCGGAAGATCGTTGCTGGCCAGGACAGTGGCGAACTTTGCCGGATAGCCGTCTCCGATGTCTTCGGCTATTTGGAGCTCCAGGTCGCCGCCGAGCTTGGCGTTGAGGCGCTGCCAGAAGGGGTTGTCCTTCAGGCCCGGGCTCATGGTGTCGAAGGTTTCGGTCAGGCCTGTCACCGTGCCCTTGAGCGGCGGCGTCTTCACGGACTGCACAGCAGTGGGCAGTTTGAAGTAGCCGGCTTGGAGGCCTTTTGCATTACCGGCGATGTCCGGAGTGACGCCGGTGAATTCCTTGTACGTGGGCAACTTGACCGACGCGGAGGCAGCAGCGCCCCCGTTGCTCGCGGCTCCGCCACCACCGCAGGCGGACAAGCCTGCAGCGGTCACGGCCAGTCCCGCGAGGCCAAGGAAGCCGCGGCGGCTGAATCCAGCCTGAGAGGTAGTGCTCGTCATGGCATAACCCTTTCTGGTTAATTGCTTCGTTTCTGAGTTTTGAGTGCTGGACTTCTTTGGGGATTGCATGCTCTTGGCGTGTGTCTAGCCCTTGACGGCACCTGTGATGACGCCCTTGGCAAAGTGCTTTTGGAGGAACGGGTAGACCATCAGGATCGGGAGAAGTGCCACCACCACCACGGCCATCTGGATGGACTGTGGCGGCGGAGTGGTAGTGATTCCCAGTTGGTCGGCTGCGCCACTGCCTTGGACCACGAAGTTGCGGAGCAGCAACTGGATGGGCCACTTGCTGTGATCGTTGATGTAGAGCAAAGCGTTGAAGAACGAGTTCCAGAAGCCGACCGCATAGAACAGCCCGACGACGGCGATCACGGCTTTGGACAGCGGCATCACTATGCGCAACAGGATTTGCCAGTCGTTGGCGCCATCAATCCGGGCGCTTTCGATCAGTTCCCCCGGGATGTTCATGAAGAACGAGCGCATGACCACAAAGTTGAAGGCCCCGAAGATGCCCGGCAGGATCAGCGACCACAAAGAGTCCAGCAGCCCGAGTTGGCGGATCATGAGGAAGGAAGGGATCAGGCCCGGGGCGAACAGCAGCGTGAACAGGACAGCGAGGATCACGGGCCGGCCAAAAAGGACTGTTCGGCTGGTGGCATAGGCCATGGTGATGGTCACGAACAGCGCCAAAATGGTACCCACTGCCGTGACGAGCATGCTGACGCCCAAGGACTGGAGGACCATGGGGCCCTTGAAGATGGTGGCATAGGCCTCCAAGGTTGGACGTTCGGGCCAGAGGACGAAGCCCCCGGCTTCGACGAGCTGTTCGGTGTCAGCGAGGGACGTTGAGACCACCAGCAGAATGGGCGTGAGGATAGACAAGCTGAAAACAATCAGGACTACCGCTTTGACCGTTTGATACAGGGCGGAAGGCTTTTCCTTCCACACGGGGCGCTTGGGGTTGTAACTAAGCTCCCGGGGTTTCCTGGTGAAAAGTGTTGTTGCCATGGGGTTCTCCTTGTGCGGCAGGCGCGCGGGTCAGCGTGGCTGTCAGCGCACTTGTTTTGCGAAGATTCCGTCTTCGCCGAAGCGGTGGGCAAGTTTGTTGGCGCCGTAGATCAGCAGGGCGCTTACTACGCCCTTGGCCAAGCCGGCTGCCGCGCCCGAGCTCCAGCCGCCTCCCACTACGCCCGTGTAGTAAGTGAAGGTGTCCAGCACTTCCGCAGCTCCTGCTCCCACGGCGTCCCGCTGCAGGATGAACTGTTCAAATCCGACGGAAAGAATGTCGCCGATGCGCAGAATCAGGAGGAGGACAATCACGGGCCTGAGGCCGGGCAGGGTGATGTGCCACATCCTGCGCCATCGTCCCGCGCCGTCAGCCGCTGCAGCTTCGTAGAGCGAGGCATCAATACTGGCAAGTGCTGCCAGGAAGATGATCATTGCCCAGCCAGCGTCTTTCCAGATCATCTGGACCACCACCATCACCGGGAAAGTCTCCGGGTTGGTCATGAAGGGAATCGGCTCCATGCCCCAGTCCCTCAGCAGGTTGTTCACGAAGCCCGCACCGCCGAGCATCTGCTGGAAGAACGCGATCACCAGCACCCAGGAAAGGAAGTGCGGCAGGTAAGCGATGCTTTGGAAGATCCGCCGAACCCGGGTGCTGATCAGTGAATCCACAATCAGTGCTAATACCAGCGGCACCGGGAAGAGGAAGACCAGCTGCCAGGCGGCGAGGTACAGGGTGTTCCAGAAGGCATGGATGAAGTCGGGATTGCCGAAAAGGTCTACGAAGTTCTGCCAACCGACCCACAGGCTGTCGCCGATGCCCAGATAGGGCTGGTAGTCCTGGAACGCGATGACGTTGCCCAGGATGGGGATGTAAAAGAAGAGCAGCAGGAAGGCCACACCCGGAAGCATCATGAGCAGCATCTGCTTGTCGCGGCGCAGGCGCGATCGGAAACTCTGCTGCGGGACTTTGTTCCTCTTCCGCTTCTTCGGACCGGATCCGGAGGCGTGTCCGCCGGGTGGACCCGGGACTCGGCGGGCTTCGGGCAATGCCGGAGCCTGTTCCGTCGTCGAGTTCATGCTGTCTCCTCAAGTGCTGAGCCGAAACCACCAATGTGATTCAGGCCACGCTCGTTAACCGTTTAACAAACGATAAGTGATCAGCATCTTTTTTTGCAAGATCATGATCGAAACTGAGCAAAGAAATCACTTTGCATCACACTGCGGATGTGGGGATTGCCGAAGGCCTCGCACCCGTTCCCGTCGAACGCCCCGTACGACGGGACGCGGGAAGGGTGCGGCGTGTAGCAGGCAACCCGTGCCCCGCTAAAGTACTAGCAAGTGGAATTTCGACAGAAGGTTGACATGGCAGACTGCTGCAGCCCAGGCGCCGGTACCCGGGAACATTCGAGGCCCGGGCTCACACTCCCCCTGCGCACGGTCGGAGAACATCCGAAGGCGAGCCACGTCGTCGGCCCTTCCGCCAAGGCTCCCTCGAACTCTAACCGAACAGGTGACGTCGAGATCCCCGCAGGTACCTTCGCCATGGGCGATCCCTTCAACGAGGGCTACAAGAGCGACGGCGAGTCCCCCGTGCACGAAGTGTCGGTCTCAAAATTCCGGATCAGCGCCACCAGCGTGACCAATGAAGAATTCGCTGAGTTCGTCGAGGCCACCGGTCACCGCACCGAGTCGGAAACCTACGGAACATCGGCGGTGTTCCACCTTGCCGTGAAAGCACACGCGAGCGACATCCTCAACCGGGTCAACAACGTTCCTTGGTGGCTCAACGTCCGTGGAGCCGACTGGGCCCACCCGGCCGGACCCCTCTCGAGTTGGTCAGACGTCCCTGACCATCCCGTCACCCACGTGTCCTACAACGATGCTTTGGCGTACTGCGAATGGGCCGGCCGCCGACTACCCACCGAAGCCGAGTGGGAATACGCGGCACGCGGCGGACTGCCCGGACAGCGCTACCCCTGGGGCAATGAGCTCCACAACGATGCCCCCGCCGGAGCCGCCCACAATTGCAATATTTGGCAGGGCGAATTTCCTTCCCGCAACACCATCAACGACGGTTACCTCACCACCGCGCCCGCCACATCATTCCGCCCCAACGGATACGGGCTGTACCAAACCAGCGGAAATGTCTGGGAGTGGTGCAGCGACTGGTTCCTGCCCAAGTACTACAAAACCTGCCTCGCACAAGGAACGGTGGAGGACCCGCAAGGACCTTCCATCGGCCGCGGCAGGGTGATGCGCGGCGGCTCGTACCTCTGCCACGACTCCTACTGCAACCGTTACCGCCTCGCAGCCCGGAGCTCAAACACAGCTGACTCGGCCAGCGCCAACCTCGGCTTTAGGACAGTGGCGCTCTAACTACTTGGGTCCGTGACCACGCTTTAGTCCGTGACCCTTGACGCCCGCTGGCAGTTCTCCTGCCACGATCTTTGTCGCTGTCACGGCGTCGCCATCCTTTGTGCCGCTGATGCGAACTGTGTCGCCAGCCTTGAGGTCGGCAACCGTGGCCGCAGGTAGCGAAGGCCTGCCCGTGCCGTTCCTGAGTTCGGAAAGGTCGGCGGGAACCTTGGTGATCCGCGTCTCCGCGGTGATCGAATAGCGTTGCGTGAAGCTGTCTTCGCTCTTCACGGTCACCTCGGTGTCACTCACCGAGTCGATGGTTCCGGATTGCGTCAGAACCGTGCGGTAGCTC
>JAPSHX010000022.1:11338-56019 GCA_031179305.1 Paenarthrobacter sp.
CTTGGTGATCCGCGTCTCCGCGGTGATCGAATAGCGTTGCGTGAAGCTGTCTTCGCTCTTCACGGTCACCTCGGTGTCACTCACCGAGTCGATGGTTCCGGATTGCGTCAGAACCGTGCGGTAGCTCGGTCAAGGCGACGGCGATCCCGCCGGCAAGAAGGCCCTTGCGAAGGCCTGGTTTAAGAGTGGCCATGCATCCATTGTGCGCCCAAAAAGCAAAGTAGGCCGCAGTAATAACTGCGGCCTACTTTATGGAGAAAGAGCCTCTGTTAGCCCTCTACGCCCAACTTCTGCAAAATGAGTTCGCGGACGCGTCCGGCGTCGGCCTGGCCACGGGTGGCCTTCATGACGCCGCCAACAATTGCGCCAATGGCCTGGACCTTGCCGCCGCGGATCTTCTCCGCCACATCCGGCTGTGCTGCGAGCGCGGCGTCGATGGCTTCCAGGAGCGGGCCGTCGTCGGAGACAACCGCGAGGCCGCGCTTCTCCACGATCTCCTCAGGAGTACCTTCGCCGGCGAGTACGCCGTCCAGGACCTGGGTGGCCATCTTGTTGTTGATCTTGCCGTCTTCAACGAGCTTGTTCAGCTCGACGATGACCTGCGGCGTGACGCCAAGCTCGGAAGGATCGACGTCGGCAACCTTGGCGCGGCCCACGATCTCACCCATCCACCACTTGCGGGCGACATCCGCAGACGCACCTGCTGAGATGGTTTCCTCGATTGAATCCATGACGCCGGCGTTCACAACGTCGCGGAACTCCAGATCCGAGTAGCCCCAAGCTTCCTTGAGGCGCTTGCGGCGCTCAGCCGGAGGCTCGGGAAGGGTGGCGCGGAGTTCCTCTACCCACTCACGGGAGGCGACGACGGGAACCAAGTCCGGCTCCGGGAAGTAGCGGTAATCGTCGGCGTCGGACTTGGGCCGGCCCGACGTCGTCGAACGCGTGTCCTCGTGCCAGTGTCGCGTCTCCTGGATAACCGGCTCACCGGAATCGAGGACGGCAGCGTGGCGCTGGATCTCGTAACGGACCGCGTGCTCGACGGCGCGCAGCGAGTTCACGTTCTTGGTCTCCGAACGAATTCCGAACCGCTCCCGGCCGTGCGGTCGCAGGGAAACGTTGGCGTCACAACGGACGTTGCCGCGCTCCATCTTGGCATCGGAAACACCAAGGTTCTTCACGATCTCACGTACCGCGGCGACGTACGCCTTGGCCAGCTCAGGCGCACGGCTACCGGCGCCCTCGATCGGCTTCGTGACGATTTCAACCAGCGGCACACCGGAACGGTTGTAGTCCACCAGTGAGTAGTCGGCACCCTGGATACGGCCCGCAGCACCACCCATGTGGGTCAGCTTGCCGGCGTCCTCTTCCATGTGGGCGCGCTCGATCTCCACGCGGAAGACCGTGCCGTCCTCAAGCTCGATGTCCAGGTAACCGTCGTACGCGATCGGCTCGTCGTACTGCGAGGTCTGGAAGTTCTTGGGGGTGTCCGGGTAGAAGTAGTTCTTCCGGGCGAAGCGGCAGGACTCGGCGATCTTGCAGTTAAGGGCAAGGCCGATCTTGATGGAGGACTCCACCGCCGTCTTGTT
Organism: Paenarthrobacter sp.; assembly: GCA_031179305.1. Classification (GTDB taxonomy): domain Bacteria; phylum Actinomycetota; class Actinomycetes; order Actinomycetales; family Micrococcaceae; genus Arthrobacter. Next base: position 12,925 of record JAPSHX010000022.1, read on the forward strand.
CACCACGGGCAGGACGCCGGGCATGCCGAGGTCCACCTCATTGACGTTGGTGTTCGGCTCGTCGCCAAAGACGTTCGGTGCGGAGGAGAACATCTTGGTCTTGGTGTTGAGCTCCACGTGGACCTCGATCCCCAGGACAGGATCGTACTTCTCCATGGCCTCTTCGAAGCTCAGGGTTGCATCGACGGACATTAGTTGGAACCTCCGGCGGTGGTTGTGGCAGAACCAAGAACAGGCGCCTGCGCAAGCATCGGGCCGCCCCACTTCTCTTCAAGGATGGATTCGAGGACAGCACCCACACGGTAAAGGCGGGCATCCTGGCGGGCAGGAGCCAGCAGCTGGATGCCGACGGGCAGGCCGTCTTCGTCAGCCAGGCCGCCAGGCAGGGACAGGCCCGGGATACCAGCAAGGTTGGCCGGGATGGTGGCGACGTCGTTCAGGTACATCGCCAGCGGATCGTCCAGCTTCTCCCCCAGCTTGAACGCCGTAGTGGGCGCCGTCGGGGAGATCAGGACATCGGCCTTCGCGAAAGCGGCGTCGAAGTCGCGCTGGATCAGCGTCCGGACCTTCTGTGCTGAGCCGTAGTAAGCGTCGTAGTAGCCGGCGCTCAACGCGTAGGTTCCCAGGATGATGCGTCGCTTCACTTCGTCGCCGAAGCCGGCAGCACGGGTAGCACCCATGACGCGCTCGATGGTCATGGGACCATCCTTGGGCAGCACGCGCATGCCGAAGCGGACGCCATCGAACTTGGCCAGGTTGCTGGACACCTCAGACGGCATGATCAGGTAGTAAGCGCCCAGGGCGTACTTCAGGTTGGGGCAGGAAACCTCGACGATTTCAGCGCCAGCATCCTTCAACAGCTGAAGGGACTCGTTGAAACGGTTCTCGACGCCGGCCTGGTAGCCCTCGCCGTGAAGTTCCTTGACGATGCCGATCTTCATGCCGGCAACGTTGCCCACGCGGGCGGCAGCAACAAGATCGTTGAACGGATCGGTCAGCGACGTGGAATCGAACGGATCGTGGCCGCCAATGACTTCCTGCAGCAAGGCCGAGTCCAGCACTGTCCGGGAAACCGGGCCGATCTGGTCCAACGACGACGCCATGGCAATGGCACCGTAACGCGAAACAGCACCGTACGTCGGCTTAACGCCGACGGTTCCGGTGACGGCACCCGGCTGGCGGATCGAGCCACCGGTATCGGTACCGAGCGCCAGCGGCGCTTCGAAAGCGGCGACGGCGGCAGCAGAACCACCGCCCGACCCCCCGGGAATCCGGTCCAGGTCCCACGGATTCCGGGTGGGGCCGTACGCCGAGTGCTCCGTGGAGGAACCCATGGCGAATTCATCCAGGTTGGTCTTACCCAGGATGGGCATCCTAGCCGCGCGCAGCTTCTTCACCACGGTAGCGTCGTACGGGCTGTGCCAGCCCTCAAGGATCTTCGAACCGGCCGTGGTGGGCTGGCCGATCGTGACAATGAGGTCCTTCACTGCGATCGGCACACCAGCGAGGGCATGCAGCTCCTCGGCAGCGGAACCACCGGCGGCGCGGGCAGCGTCAACCTCGGCGGCAACGGCCAAAGCCTCTTCAGTATTGACGTGCAGGAAGGCGTTAACCTGACCATCGACGTCGGCAATGCGGTCAAGATGCGCCTGCGTCACCTCGACGGCGGTCACCTCGCGGGCAGCCAGCTTCGCAGCGAGATCGGCAGCGGAGTGGTGGATGAGTTCGTTCTTCAGCTCAGTCATAGTGATTAGTCCTCATCCAGGATTGCCGGGACCTTGAAACGGTTCTCGTAAGCATCCGGAGCGCCGGACAACGCCTGCTCAGCCGTGAACGTGTGGCCTACAACGTCCTCGCGGAACACGTTGGTCAACGGAATCGGGTGCGACGTCGCCGGGACGTCCTCCCCCGCAGCTTCGCTCACGCTTTTCACCGAATCCACAATGACAGCAAGCTCAACAGCCATCCTGTCCAGTTCATCGGCACTCATTTCAATGTGAGCCAGACGCGCAAGATGCGCGACGTCGTCACGGTTGATCGCAGCCATGGATCTCCCCTGCAAAGTTCAAATGGTTTTCCGAACCAGTCTACTTGGCTGTGCGCACCTGCCGGACGATGCGCTGGCGTGCAAGGCGGGTGGTTGCGTTCGGCGGCTTGCCGCAGACGATCCTTTGGTCGCTCGCTCGTGCCTCGCTTAGACGCAGCCTACGGGAGGTCCCGCCCACCGCCGATGTGCCTCCTACGCAAAACCGGGCCAGGCATCCGGAAGCGTGCGTCAAAGCGACGAAGGAGCAGCACGCGGAGGATGTCTGGCCCGGTTTTGCACCTCAGGTGCAGACGGGTGCTTTGGGAACGGCAGCCTAGCCGATGCCGATGGCTCCGGTCAGGACTCCGACTGCCAACATGACTACCGAGATGACTGCCGTGCGCCAGAGGACCTTCTTGTGGTGGTCGCCCAGGTCTACCTTGGCGAGGGAAACCAGCAGGAGGATCGCGGGAACCAAGGGGCTTTGCAGGTGGAAGGGCTGCCCGGTGATGGAGGCGCGGGCCATATCCACTGCATCTACGCCATAGTGCGCGGCGGTCTCGGAAAGGACCGGGAGGACACCGAAGTAGAAGGCGTCATTGCTCATGAAGAACGTCATGGGAATGCTGAGCAGTCCGGTGATGACTGCCATGAACGGACCCATGTCCGCGGGAATGATCTGGACCAGCCACTCGGACATTGCCTTGACCATGCCCGTGGCGTTGAGGACACCGGTGAGGACGGCGGCGGCCATGACCATGCTGACGACGGCGACGATGGACGGTGCGTGTGCGATCAGCTGTGCGCCCTGGTCCTTGACCTTGGGGAAGTTGACCAGCAGGGCGATGGCCGAACCCACCATGAACACGAACGGCAGTGGGACGATGTTGGCCACGAGGACCACCATGACCGCTACGGTCAGGCCAAGGTTGAACCAGAACAGCTTGGGACGCAACGTTGTTCGGTTGGGGTCAAGGGCAGTGTCTGCCATGGCGGTGTCGTGGTCGTCCACCAGCGTGGCCGGGTCTTCAAGAACCGCGACGCCGGAGCCTCCGCCAGTGCCAGGCTTGCCTGCAGTTGAGCCGTTGCGGCCAAAGCGGCCAACACCGAAGCCTGACCCCGCGGCAAGCGAACCGCCGCGGCCCGTGCCGCCGTCGAACGCTTCCGAAGGATCGGCGACGTCGCCCCAGATCTCGGGAGCAGTGGTGCGGAGGCGGTTGCGTTCCTGCAGGCCGAGCAGCCAGGCGAAGACCATAACCACGATCAGGCCTACGATCAGTGACGGGACCATGGGGATGAAGACGTCGTTCACATCAAGGTTAAGCGCGGTTGCTGCACGGGCAGTGGGGCCGCCCCAAGGCAGGATGTTCATGGTGCCGTTGGCGAGGCCGGCCACACAGGTGAGGACAACCGGGCTCATCTTGAGACGCAGGTAGACCGGGAGCATTGCAGCCGTGGTGAGGATGAAGGTGGTGGACCCGTCGCCGTCAAGGGAGACTGCCGCAGCCAGGATGGCGGTGCCGAGGACAACCTTGGCGGGGTCATTGCCCAGTTTGCGCAGGATGAACTTCACCAAGGGGTCGAACAGTCCGACGTCGATCATCAGGCCGAAGTAGATGATCGCGAACATGAGGAGCGCGGCCGTGGATGTCATGGACTTCATCGAGTCCATCACCATGTCGCCGATTCCGAGGCCCGCTCCGGCGAAAAGGCCGAAGACGGTGGGGACGATGATCAGCGCCAGTACTGGCGTCAATTTTTTGGTCATGATCAGGACCATGAATACCGCAATCATTGCGAATCCAAGCAAAACCAGCACGGCCGGCTCCTTACTACTGTGAATGGCGCCACGTCGGTGTGATGCGCACTACAGACAATATGGTGGCGTCCGTCACGGGCAGGGGTTTCCGGGAATTGTTGGGAATACTGCTCATTGCGAATGTTTTGCGCATTGTGCTCAGTGATTCAATGGATCAGGAGGAAAGGAGCAAAGGTGCCGCGCAAAAGCCGGGTCAGCATGCGTTTCTCCACCCAAACCCTTCTCCTCCAGTTAGGGGTTGTCCTGCTGGTGGTCCTGCTCAGCGCCACGGTCCACGCTTGGCTGGTGTACGAACGGATCGGCACCGAAGCCGAAAACCAAGCCCTCACCCTTGCCAGGACAGTGGCCGCCGACCCCGATATCAGGTCCGGCGTCCATGCCATCAGCAAAGAAGAGGGAACGCCTCCCCCGGATGTCCTCGCCAGCGGCACGCTTCAAGCCGCAGCCGAAGCGGTGCGGCTCCGGACCGGAGCCCTGTTCGTGGTTATTACCGACGAAACGGGACTGAGGCTGGCCCACCCGGAGACGGCACGGTTGGGCGAACGCGTCAGCACGGATCCATCAGTTGCTCTGGGCGGGCAGGAAATTACCACCAGGAACACGGGAACGCTGGGGCCCTCGGCGGGGGCGAAGGTGCCGGTGTACGCGCCGGAGGGCTCCGACTCAATTGTGGGCGAGGTGAGCGTCGGCTATTCCGTTGAGTCCCTTAGCAAAAGCCTGGTCCGGGACATCGTCCCCATTGCCCTCACAGCTGGCGGCGCACTACTGGCCGGTGTCCTTGCGTCTTTCCTGCTCCGGCGCAGGCTGCAGCGGCTCACGCTCGGCCTGGAACCTGAGGAAATCAGCACGCTGGTCCATGACCAGGTTGCCGTGCTCCAAGGCGTGGATGACGGCGTCATTGGCATTTCCGCGGACGGACGCATCTCGGTGTTCAACGCCGCCGCGGCAAGACTCCTGGACATCCCCGACGCCACCGGCCAGGACTGGGCTTCCGCTGCCGTGCCGGAGCAGCTCAAGCACCTCACCCAACCGGCAGCCCGTGACGCTGAAGCCGTGGAAATCGTGGCGGGCGGACGAGTTCTGGTGGCCAGCGCGCGCAAAGCCTGGCACCGGCAAGAGGACCTCGGCTGGGTGGTCATGCTGCGTGACCGCACGGAATTGCAGCAACTCACCCGCCAGCTCGACGCCGTGGGAACCATGTCCACGGCCCTCCGCGCCCAACGTCACGAATTCGCCAACCAGCTGCACACCATCGCCGGTTTCATGAGCATCGACCAGCACGATGCCGCCAAGGAGTACCTGGCGCGGATCTCGGCCACCGGTCCGCTGAAGTTCCCCGTAGAGCAGGCCGAACTGCTCCAGGACACGTATTTGCAGGCGTTCATTGGCGCCAAGGGGGTGGAAGCATCCGAGCGCGGGGTAGCCCTCCGTATCGGCCCCGAAACGCTGGTCCGTGGACACGTGGCCGATCCGCAGGACGTCACCACAGTGCTTGGCAACCTGATCGACAACGCCGTGAGCGCCGCCGTCGCCGGCTTTTCGGCGGAACGTTGGGTGGAGGTTGAACTGCTGGATGATGTCACCCAAAACGGCGGGACCCTGCACATCGTGGTGGGTGATTCCGGCGACGGTTTGGGGAGCCTGGAACCGGAAGAGGTTTTCGCCGAAGGATTTACGACGTCGGATCAACCGGTACGCTCAGGGGCTGGACAAGGTTTAGGGCTGGCGCTGGTCCGGCAGCTTGCGCGGCGGCGCGGCGGTGATGTTCGCGTCTTGGAGTCCGGCAGGCACGGAGGTCCTGGCGCAGTGTTCATGGCCACCATCCCTGGCGTCATGGATTCCGTGGAGCACGCGGGCACCGGGGCCGACTCAACGTTGAGGGAGGACAGCAATGGCTGAAGACTTGCGGGTGTTGATCGTGGATGATGACTTCCACGTGGCAAGACTCCATGCAGCGTATGTGGATTCCGTGGCCGGCTTCATGGCTTTGGCCCCGGCAGGTTCGGTTTCCCAAGCGCTGCAGGCGATCCACAGCCTGCGTCCCGATCTGGTGCTGCTGGACGTATATTTGCCGGACGGCTCCGGCTTGGACCTGCTGGGTCAGCTGGACGTTGACGCGATCATGCTTACTGCTGCCTCGGATGCGCAATCCATCAAGGTTGCACTGCGGCGCGGCGCCCTGGGTTACATGCTGAAGCCGTTCACCGCCGATTCCCTGTCCCAGCAGCTCCGGTCCTACGCCCGCTATCGCCGGATCCTGGGGCAGCAGACAGCCGTTGACCAGACCACCATTGAACGAGCCAAGCGGTCCCTGATTCCGGGCGACGTCACGCCGTCCGCCAAGCCGCGGTCCGCGACGGAGGCGGCGGTCCTGGAATCGTTGCTTCCCGGTGAGCAATATTCGGCGGCCGAGGTTGCTGAGAGGGTGGGCGTCTCCCGGGCCACAGCGCAAAGGTACCTGTCCTCGCTAGCGGATGATGGCGCCGTCGAGATTCAACTGCGCTACGGAAGCACAGGCCGCCCTGAACACCGCTACGGCGTCCCCGCCTAGCCCAAGTAGGTCGCAGATCAGGCCGTTCTGACAGCTCAGAACGGCCTGATCTGCGACCTAGTTGGGTGCGGGAGGTGGGTTATGCGGACTTCTGGGCAACGAGTTCGATCTCCACCAGCATCTGGGGATCGAGGAACGGCAGGACGTGCACCAGGGCCAGCGTGGGCCGGATCTCGCCGAAAACCTCACCGTGAGCGCGGCCGGCGTCTTCCCACTTGCTGATATCCGTCAGGTACAGCTTGGACTGGACGACGTCCTCGTAAGAGAATCCGGCGTCTTCGAGCACGGCGCCGAGCTTCTCCAGGATGTACTTGGTCTGCGAGTAGAAGTCATCGCCCACGATGCCGTCAGGCCCGGAAGCAGCAGTGGCTGAGATGAAAAGTGTGTTGTCCACCTGGACTGCCCGGGAGTAACCCAATGTCTGTTCCCAGACCGAACCCGTGCCGAATGTCTTGCGCATGCCGCGCCTTTCCTGTCGCTTTCGCACGGTCCGGTGACCGGCGTTTACGAAGGAAACTTTATGACTGCGGGAGGTCCAGCCGGTAAACGAACAGCTTTATGTCGGTGCCGGGAACGAACCAGTCGCGGTGCGGGACGCGGTCAAAACCTGTCCGTGCATAGAGCGCGTTGGCACTTTCCCATGTGGCGCCCGTAGTCAGGGACACAGCCTTGATGCCATCCATGGCCCTGGCTTGGTCGACGACGGCCTGCACCAAGGCGCGGCCCGCACCCGAGCGCTGGACTGCCGGATCCACCACGAGGGTGCGGAGTTCCAGTTCGTCCTCCAGGCCAATGTCAGAAAAGCCTCCACCCGCAGGTGCCGCCGTCACAGAGCCGATGACCTCGCCGTTGCGCTCTGCCACCAGGATCTCTGCGTGCTCCGCGCGCCCGGCCACGTCCTGGAGCTTCTGCAGGTACGGGTGATCGGCGTCACCGTAGTACCCCGCAGTGACGTAGGAGTCCTGCGTAATGCGGGCAACGGCGTCGTAGTCTTCGGGCAGGGCGGGACGGACGGTAATCGGCGAAAGCACCTACCAATGGTAGTCGCGCTTCACGCACCAACGGCACTATTTGCCCCTTTCCGTGATGGAACTATCACTCATGTAAAAAGCGCACGACGCCGGGTGGTTGACTCCCGCTGTACCTCTTCGGTTCCGTCGGGTTGACGTTTGTGTTGCCTCCCGTGGCGTCGAATTGAGCCGCGTTGCGTGCGGTGAACCCCGGTTTCCTGCTGTTGCGGGCAAATGTCGGGCTGCTGGCAAACGTCTTGGGACCCGTGCTTGAGTTGCCACACATCGGCCCCAACCAGTCCCGACTCCGAGGAGAAACCATGACCCTTCCAGACCGCCAACTGCACCTCAACGCGTTCCTGATGAGCACCGGGCATCACGAAGCATCGTGGCGTCTCCCTGAAAGCGACCCGCTTGCCCCTACCAAAGTGGAGCACTACCAGCATCTGGCGCGCACAGCTGAACGAGGAAAGCTGGACTCCATCTTCTTCGCGGACTCCCCCGTTCTCTTCGGGGAGGTGGGCCGGCGTCCGGCCGGGAAGTTGGAGCCCACAGTGCTGCTGACAGCCCTCGCCGCAGCGACCCAAAAGATTGGCCTGATCGCTACGGCGTCCACCACCTACAACGATCCTTTCAATCTTGCCCGCCGCTTCGCGTCCGTTGACTGGGTCAGCGGAGGCCGCGCCGGCTGGAATGTTGTCACTACGGCTGGGCCCGATGCCGCCCGAAACTTCGGCGTGGATGACCAGCCTGCACACGCGGTCCGGTACGAACGGGCTGCCGAGTTCATTGAAGTGGCCCAAAAACTCTGGGATAGCTGGGAAGACGACGCCATCCTGGCGGACAAAGCCGGCGGCGTCTGGGGTGACGACACCAAGATCCGCACCATCGACCACGAAGGGAACCACTTCCGTGTCCGCGGGCCGCTGAACGTCCCCCGCTCCCCGCAAGGCCACCCGTTGATCGTGCAGGCCGGGTCCTCGGAAAACGGCAAGAACCTGGCGGCACAGTATGCGGAAGCCGTGTTCACAGCGCATCAAACGCTGGCCGACGCCCAAGCCTTCTACTCCGACCTGAAAGCACGCACGGCGGCTGCCGGACGCGATCCGGAGACCATTAAGATCCTGCCGGGAATCGTTCCGGTCATCGGCTCCACCGAGGCTGAAGCCCTCAAACTCGAGCGTGAACTGGACCAACTCATCAAGCCCGAATATGCGCGAGAGCAGCTGGCCAAGACGCTCCGCTTGTCCCCTGAGGACCTTCCGTTGGACCGCCAGCTACCTGCTGACCTGCCCTCAGAAGATGAGATCGAGGGAGCAAAGAGCCGCTACACGCTGATCGTGGAGCTGGCCAGGCGTGAACAGCTCACTGTCCGGCAGCTGATTGGGCGTTTGGGCGGCGGACGCGGTCACAGGACCTTCTCGGGCACGCCCGAACAGGTGGCCGATGCTATCCAGGACTGGTTCCACGCCGGCGCCGCTGACGGTTTCAACATCATGCCGCCAGTGCTTCCTTCGGGCCTCGAAGTCTTCGTGGACCACGTGGTGCCCATCCTGCAGGGGCGTGGGCTCTTCCGGACCGAATACACGGAGTCCACACTCCGTGGACACTACGGGCTCGTACGTCCGGAGAACCGCTACGCCGGAAGCGCCGCGCAGGAGCTCACGTCCATCGGCTCCGCGTTCTGAACCGGCCTTCAACGCTTGGGCCAGCTCCACACCGGACCTTCCAGCGGTCCCAGACCCTTGATCCTGGTCTCACCAAGGTCTTTGTAGAGCTCATGCTCATGGGCGGCTCCGCTTTCGCGAAGTGCCTTGAGCAAGGCCTCGGAGTGGGTTACCACGATCATCTGGCTGTTGGCACTGGCCTGGACAATCAGTCCGGCCAGTGCCGGCATCAGGTCAACGTGAAGGCTTGTCTCGGGTTCGTTGAGGACCATGAGCTCCGGGGGCCGCGGCGTCAGCAATGCTGCGGTGAGCAGGAGGAAGCGCAGCGTTCCGTCCGAAAGTTCAGCAGCTTTCATGGGCCGGAGCATGCCCGGCTGCCGTAACTCCACACTGAACCGGCCGTCGCTGACGGCGATCTCCAGCCGGCTCCCCGGAAAGGCGTGATCGACGGCGGCATCCAACTGCCGCTCGAAGCCCACCTCGCGCAGCGTTTGGAGCGCAGCCGCGAGATCCTTGCCGCTGTGATGCAGCACAGGGGTGCGTGTACCGAGCTGCGCCTGACGTGCAGGAGCCTCGGCATCAGTGCGGAAATGATCGTAGAAGCGCCATGAACGAACCGAGTCACGGACCCGCAGGACTTCCGGTGCACGGTCCTGGTCCGAGACCTCTGTCAGCATGCTCTGGAAGGTGTCCAAGCGCCGGGACAGTTCGGTCCACTCGCCATCCGGTCCGCGCAGCTTGGCGAGGCTGCCCTTGCGGTCCACCAGCAGCGAACCGGGCCGTGCCACGGGACCGGAAAAGATCTGTTCCCGTTTGATCTCTGGGTCCAGGCTGAAGGCCGAAGGCCGGGAACGGCCGGTTTCCGGGTCAAACCCGGCGCCGCTGGATGCCGGCATTCCAAGGTCCACCAGATAACCGAAGTCGTCACTGGAGTAGCCCAGCTTCAGGTTCACCGACTCCCTGCGGACCGTCCCCTGAACGGGCACTTCACCCCGGCGCATGGCCTCGCTGATGGACTCGGGCCCAGCCCACAGCGTGGAGGCCAATCCACCATCGCGGGCCAGGGAGCCCACTACGTTTCCGGAGTCACCGCCGGCGCATTCGGCGAGCAGCCGAAGTGCCCGGTAGAGGGAGGACTTCCCACTGCCGTTGGCCCCAGTCACGACGTCCAGGCCATGCAACTCGATGGCGAGATCCCGGATGGAACGGTAGTTGGCGATGGCGAGGGCTTTTATCACTGGCTAATGGTCACTGTCTGATGTTCACAGGGGGAATTTTCCGGACAGCTCCAAGGTCCCTGCGCACATCCAGGCCGATAATCGGTCTTTTGTGCTCGGACCGCCATCCAGTGGGCTCTCCAGGCGAGGCCGGCGCACCCAGCAACCCGCTTCTTCCGCAATCAGCGCACCTGCGGCGAAGTCGTGCTCGTTGAGGCCCCGCTCACCGTAGGCGTCGAAGGTTCCGTCCGCCACCAAGCAGAGGTCCAGTGCAGCCGATCCCAGGCGTCGCACGTCGGCAAATCCGTCCATAAGCCCGGCGAGGCCTTCAGATTGGCTGGCCCGGGTAGCGGGATCGTAGCTGAAGCCGGTGGCCAGGATGAGGCCGGTGCGCCCGGGAACCGGACCCGCCAGGCGCGTCGCCTCTCCCCCGGCTTCCATCCACGCGCCATGTCCGCGGGCCGCGGAATAGATGCGCCCCAACGCCGGCGCGTGAACCACGCCGGCCTGCCAGACGCCGTCGGAATCTGCTACGGCAACGGAGGTGGCGTAGTAGACGATGTTGCGGATGAAGTTGGTAGTCCCGTCCAGGGGATCGATGGACCAGCGGTATCCCGAGGGCTGTTCGGGCCGGGTAGTACCGTGTTCCTCCCCCGTGATGGTGTCGTGGGGCCGTTCGGCAATGATCGCTTCACGGACCGCGTTCTCTGCTGCGACGTCAAAAGCGGTGACCCAGTCGCCGGCCTCGCCCTTATTGCTGGTTTCCAGGCCGTCGCCGCCCGTGCCGGTTGCGGATCGCTGCGCAAGGACAGCGGCGCCCGCAGCCGCGGCTCGTTTGGCTACAGCAAGCAACTCGTTGGAGTCCATCATTCGGAGGCCATTTCCGCTGCTGCTTCATCCACTACGGTTGCTTCATCCGTTGCCGCTGATTCAGTCCCGGTCTGTGCCGGCCCGTTTGCCAGGAGTTCGCGGAAGCCGTCCTCGTCCAGCACCGGTACGCCGAGTTGCTCGGCCTTGTCCAGCTTGGTACCGGCGCTCTCACCGGCCACCAGGTAACTGGTGTTCTTAGAGACGGAGCCGGAGGCTTTGCCGCCGCGGATGATGATGGCTTCCTTGGCTTCGTCGCGGCTGAAGTTGGGCAGCGTACCGGTGACTACCACGGTGAGCCCCTCAAGGGTCCGCGGCACCGAGGTGTCCCGTTCATCCTCCATGCGCACGCCGGCAGCAGCCCAGCTGTCCACGATCTCGTTGTGCCAGTCCACGGCGAACCACTCCTTGAGCGCCACTGCAATGGTGGGTCCCACGCCGTCAACGTGAGCCATTTGCTCTTCCGTGGCGTTGCGAATGGCATCCATGCTCCCGAATGCGGTGGCAAGAGCACGTGACGCAGTCGGCCCAACGTGGCGGATGGAGAGCGCCACCAGTACTCGCCACAGCGGCTGCGTCTTCGCCTTTTCCAGCTCCACAAACAGCTTTTCCGTTGTTGCAGTGGGCTTGGACGGAGACTTGGCAGTTCCCTTGGTGTAGAAGTACGGGACGAGTTCGTATTCGCCGGTTCCCACGCCCTTGGACCGCTTTTCCCTGCGAATTTTGACGTCCGCCAGGTCCTCACGCGTCAGGCTGAACAGACCGGCCTCACTGGTGAGGGGCGGCGTCTCAGGCTCAGCCGGCTGTGTGAGGGCAATAGCTGCCTCCCACCCCAGCGCTTCGATATCGAACGCGCCGCGGCCCGCGAGGTGGAACACGCGCTCGCGAAGCTGCGAGGGGCAGGATTTGGCGTTGGGGCAACGAATGTCTACATCGCCTTCCTTCGACGGAGCCAACGGCGTGCCGCATGACGGGCATTCCGTGGGCATCACGAATTCGCGCACCGGCGGATTCTGCTTATCACGCAGGGCCAGCACCGGGCCGACGATCTCCGGAATGACGTCCCCTGCCTTGCGCAGGATGACGATGTCGCCGATCATGACCCCCTTGGCTTTGACCACGTCCTGGTTGTGAAGGGTAGCCATTCCCACCGTGGAACCGGCCACCTTCACGGGCTCCATCAGGCCGAAGGGGGTCACGCGGCCTGTGCGGCCCACGTTGACTGCAATGTCCAGGAGCTTGGTGTGGACCTCTTCGGGCGGGTACTTGTAGGCAGCAGCCCACCTCGGAACCCGGGAGGTGTAACCAAGTGCACGTTGGGTAGCGAAGTCATCGATCTTGACCACGATGCCGTCGATCTCATGCAGGAGCTTATGACGGCGCTCACCGTAGTCGGCGATGAACTTCAGGACGTCGTCGAACGTGTCCAATACCTTGAGGTACGGGCTGACAGGGAGCCCCCATTCCTCGAGGAGTTTGTACGTTTCCGACTGGCTCTTGGCCTCCAGGCCTTCACGGGCGCCGATGCCGTGGACGAACATGCTGAGCGGACGCTTGGCAGTTTCAGCGGGATCCTTTTGGCGAAGCGAACCAGCGGCGGCGTTGCGGGGGTTGGCAAGCGGCGCTTTGCCGGCGGCGACGAGTGTCTCGTTGAACTCGACAAAGGCCTTGGAGGGAATGAACACCTCGCCACGGATTTCCACTTCCGACGGATAGCCCGAACCACTGAGCTGCCGCGGGATCTCTTTGATGGTGAGGACGTTGTGAGTGATGTCCTCTCCCGTGGTGCCGTCGCCTCGGGTTGCGGCACGGATCAGTTTCCCGTCCCGGTACAGCAGGTTGACCGCGAGGCCGTCGATCTTCAGTTCAGTCAGCCACGCGATGGGCGGGACGGAAACGCCGAGTTTCGCCACCGACGCTTCAGCCTTGCGGACCCAGGCTTCAAGCTCGTCCAGGGAGAAGACATCGTCAAGGCTGTACATCCTCTGCAGATGCTCCACCGCCGCGAAAGCAGATGAGACTTCGCCACCGACCTCCTGGGTGGGCGAGTCATTGGAGACGAGCTCCGGGTGCAGTGCTTCCAGTTCCTCGAGCCGACGGTAGAGTTCGTCGAACTCGGCATCCGAAACCGTAGGCGAGTCTTCCTGGTAATAGGCATACCGGTACTTGCGGACCAGGTCCGCTAATTGCTCGTACTCATCCCGCAGGGACTCCGACGGCGGAGTCCCTTCCTCCGCGACGATTGCCGCAGCTGCGTCTTGGGTTGTGGTGTCGACCGGATCCGGATTCTCTGGTGTGCTCACAGGTCTATCTTGCCGTAACCCACGGACATTAAAGAGTTGCTAGTGGGACGACAGCCGGTTCTTGCTCCACAACGCGAACGCCAGTCCTCCCAGGCCGACCACCAGGACGGCGCCCAGGAGGGCGAACAGGCCGAGCATGTTGGGACCCGAAAATGAGCTCGAAGCCAACGCGGCCGCTTCCGTCTCCTTGCCCTTGTCCACAGGCGTGTTCCAGTTGGAGGACTTGCCCGGGCTTGCGCTTGCGGAGCCAGTGGACGGAGAGGGCGACGGCGTTGCTGACGCCGACGCCGTACCAGAGGTTGCGGTGGGTTCGGACGAGTTCGACGCCGCACCGGTCGCCTGGGGTGCCACTGTGACGAACTGGGTCACCGCGGATTGTTGCGGGACCTGAACAGGCTGCGGAACCTGAACAGGCTGAGTGGCTTGCACCGGTGCTTGAACCGGCGGGGCAGGCGCAGGAGCAACCTCCGGTTCCCTGACCCGTGTCGGCTCCGGTTTGGACGACGGAATCTTGTCCGCTTCCGGAGCGAGCCCGGGCTGCGTGGGTTCCGGTTCCGTGGGTGCCTCCGAAGGCAAGCAGAGGGCCTTCCCATCGCACGGCGCAGCGTGTGCAGGAACAGCGGAAGCAAACAGCAATCCAACGGCCAGCACCACGGCTGGAACTACTGGGTGTCGCATGTCGGTAGTCTCCTAGCTACGGTTTTCCGGCGGCATGGCGATCTGAAGCTTGCGTACCTTTCCACGTCCCACGATGTACCCGCGGCCCGGGATGAAGTCCTTGCTGATGCGGCCCAAGGAGGTGTTGAGGAGGCTGTCGCCTTCCACATCTCCGGGGTTGAGCAAAAGCCCGCGGCGTCCGGATTTGAACGGCTGCGCAAGGGACCAGGCTTGAGACCATGTGGAAGTCTCCGACTCGCCAACCACCCACTGATCGGCCTTGATCGCAGCCGTGACCAGACGTCCCACGCCGGATTCAGCCAAGGTGTCCGTGAACTCGGTGAGGCCCTCGATGAAGATGGCCATAGTGCCAGGGTTGTCCGAGGCTTTGTCAATCAGGTCATCCACCACGTCCGAGACTTCGTCCGGCCCCACCAGAGACCTGCTCCAGATATTCAGTGACGCCACGGCGGAGCGGCGGGAACCGATATAGATCAAGTCCGTGCGCGGGTTGGAACGCCGCAAGGCGTATGCCAAGGTGACCAAAGCCACTGTGCGTCCGGCACCCGGAGGTCCGGCCAACAAGAGTGATCCCTTGGCGGCGATGGCCGCCGAACCCAACGTTTCGTCGTCGACACCAATCACTGGGTTGTCCGGGGCACCGGTGGGCAGGATGTCCAAGTCCACCAATTCCGGGAGCCGCTGAATCTGCGGTGCTTGCTCGAGACCCTGGCGCAGCATCGCCTGGCTGAGCTTGGCCACTTCCCGGGCCTGAAGCGCGAGGTTCGAGTTGCCTCCCAGCACGGCGAGCTGAACTTCCAGCCCGTCCAACAGGCCACGCCCGGGAGGCGAGGCTGCGTTGAGCACGTCCTTGGGAACGTCGAGGGTCATGTAGTCGTCTTCGGAGCTGAGACGGAGGACCAGCCGCTTCTGGATGGAAGCAAGGAGCGACGCCGGAACAGAGTTTGTGCGGTCACCGCTGACTACCAGGTGGATGCCCAAGGGACGTCCGTCGGTAGCCAGTGTCAGGAAGATGTCCCACAGGGCAGACAAGTTGCTGTACTCGTAGGATTCGCGGAAGGAAGACATGCCGTCCACCAGGATAAAGATTCGCTTCTCTTCCGGACGGTTGGCCAACTGCCGGTACTCGACAATGGTGGAGGCCCGGACCTCAGCGAACCGTGCTGCCCTGTCATCGGCCACTTCCTTGAGCCACCGCAGCAGCCGCCCAACGCGCTCCACGTCGTCGCCGTTGATGATTTCGCCGACGTGCGGAAGGCCATCGAGCATCTTGAGTCCCGAGGAACCACAGTCGATGCCATAAACGTGAACCGGCCCACCACGCGGCGTGACAGCCGCGGCGATGGCGATCCCGCGGAGCGCCGCCGACTTACCGGATCCGCCCGTGCCGTAGACGGCCATATTGCCGTCCTTGTCCGGCTCGTAGAACACCGTGGGCTGGTCCTGGTGTGCGGGGTCATCCGCCACGCCGAGCAGCAGCCGCTCATCGGTCCGGGGGTTGGGAAGCTTGGAGAAATCGTAGGTTGTGGCGAGCTCGTTAAGCCATGGCTTCCGGGGAGGCTCGATAGACAGCACATCAGCTGCACGGATGATGTTTCCGGTCATCCTGGCAATGTCGTTGGGGCCGGCGGGTTCTTCTTCTACCTGCGACACCAGCGGCGGTTCCCATGTGGGGCCGGACCCGAACGCCATCTCAACGATGTCGATCCGGGGTCGCTGCGGCTTTTCCGTCGTCCAACCGCCGGCGTACCCGGTCTGGAAGCCTTGGATACGGCCGGGACCGGTCTTGGCGGCACCGCGGCCGGGAATGGACGGATCAAAGTAGGCGGCAGTAGGGACGCCCAGGATGTCCGTTGCGTCCACCTCGTCGGCCATGCGCAAGGCAACGCGGAGGTTGGTATTGGCGCGCAGGTTGTCTTTGATGACACCGGCCGGCCTTTGTGTAGCCAGGATCAGGTGCAGGCCCAAGGACCGGCCACGGGCCGCGACATCCACCACGCCGTCAACGAACTCGGGAACTTCAGTAGCCAGCGCCGCGAATTCGTCCACGATGATGATGAGGTACGGGGGCGCCTCGGGATCGGCTTCGCGTTGCAGCGCCAGGAGGTCCTTGGCTTTCTTGCGGTTCAGGAGTCGCTCGCGATAGTGAAGCTCAGCGCGAAGGGATGTCAGCGCACGCCGAACCAGGTGCGGGGACAAGTCGGTCACCAAGCCAACGGTGTGCGGCAGGTGCAGGCAGTCGGCGAATGCGGCGCCGCCCTTATAGTCCACGAACAGGAAGCTGACGCGGTCCGGGCTGTACGCGGCCGCCATGCCCATCACCCAGGACTGGAGGAACTCGGATTTACCGGCTCCTGTGGTTCCGCCGACCAGAGCGTGCGGACCTTCGTTCTTGAGGTCCAGGTAGAACGGTTCCACACCTTTGGAACCAACCAGCGCGCGGAGGCTGCCGTTGTCCTTACGGTTGGGCACAGCCGTGGCATGGACAGAGTTGTTCTCCTGCCAACGCTCGGCCACGGCCTGTGGATTGTCCATCAGTTCCTTGCCGATCAATGTGGCGTACGAAACGGCGCGCGGGAGGTCGGAATCGTCGTCGAGCGGGTTACCGACATCAACCAGCGGCGACATCATGCGCGCCAACTGTGTGGCGAGGTCCGCGTCAAGGCTTTCACAGCTCACCGGGTACGTGTGGCGACCCAACCGGACCTGGCCAGTAGTGGTGCCGTGATCGCCGTCCACTGAGAGGAAGTCACGGCACGCCGCGGGAAGGGACTGTACATTGGCCGCCACCCACATGATGTGCACGCCGTAATCTGGGCCGCGTTCCACCAACCGCGTGAGTCGGCCGCGATCCACGGGAGCGTCGTCTTCAACGATCACCAGGATGGCAGGAACCACGGGACCAGGAACTTCTTCGTGCTCGTTCTTCAGTCCAGGCCGCGGATGCGGGCCCGGCTCCTTGGCCATGGATTCGCGTTCTTCCACGAGGTTTTCAAGCCGCGACAACAGGGCAGCACCGGCACCGGGGCCGGCAGCGAGATGATCGCCGGAGATGGGGCTGTGGCCTGAACCGACATGCGGGAGCCATTGCAGCCAGTCCCAGCGCTCACGGGAACGTGCCGAGGTCAGTGCTGTGAGGACAACTTCGGCCGGTGAATGGAGCCCCACCAGCTGGAGCACCATGCCGCGGGCCACGTCATCCACCACGCTGCGGTCCCCCGCAACGCCAAAGGATCCCGAGATTCGCAGTTGCGACACGATCGGAACGCCCTCAATGACACGGACTTGCTGCAAGCACTCCTGAATTTCCCGCATGTACTGCGGTTCAGTTTCATTGGCGCCCGGTTCGTCGAACTGGATGCGCGACGGTGCGGAGCCGAGTCCAAAGCGAACCCCCAGGAAGTGCTGGTGCTCCGGGCGGTGCGTCCAAAGCAGGGGGCCTAGTTTGTAGATCGCGTCCACTGTGTCGCTCACGGACGGCGCTTCCTGGAGCCTTACGGCGCGCTCAATGTTCTGCTGCTTGTCGATGTCCTCGCGGAACGCCAGCATGGCGGCTTTGAACTGTTTGTGGCCTTCCTTGGCCTGCCGCTTGCTCTGCATTTTGTGGTCCACATAGTGCCCCACGATGAACAGCGGCATCATCGCCATGAAAATGACGGAGAGCAGGTTCTGCGTGAAAGCGAAGAGCACACCACCCATCAGAAGCGGCGCGATCAGCATGATATACGGGAAGGGCTGGTGTTCCGGGCGCTTGGGTCCGGCTGGCGGCACGCGTTTGGGTGACTCGAACCTGGGCACCACACGCGGCGAACGGTTGAAATCCACCAGCGGCGACGACGGACCACCGCCGTGGTTACGGGACAGGGCGACGACGCCTACGGAAGTATCGCCCAAAGTGACGGTGTCGGAGGATTCGAGCGTTGCCCGGGTTACCGGCAACCCATCCATGAGGAGGCCGTTGGCAGAGTTCGTGTCCACGATTTCCACGGTTTCGCCCACCGTGATCCGCGCATGGCGCTTGGACGTCAGCGGGTCCGACAACCGGATGTCGGCGTCCCGGTCCCGGCCGATGTAGCTGGTGCCGAAAGGCAGTGAAAATTCCCGTCCGACGTCGGGCCCTGACATCACGCGCAACGTCGCCGCTGCCGGTCCCCTGCCACTGCCGTTGGCGTGCCCGTTGGAGGCGAACTGCTCGCTGACCTGTGCGAGTGAAACTTTGGACCCAGGCCGCAGCCCGGATTCCAGCAGGTTGTCCATGGGCCGCAGGATGTGCCCGGAGAGCCCGCCGCCTACAAAAGCCTCGTCCACGCTGATGGACAGGTTCGACGGCGGTTCGGTCCCCTTTCGTGCGGGGTCGGCAGCCCAAAGTTCGGTGGCAATATCGGCCACGGTGGCACGACCATCCACCGTTACGGCGAGGTCCTTTGCTTCCGCGGGGTCACGCCGCAAGGTCAGGCGGAACTTCATCCTTCGTCGACTCCACTCATTTTTTCAAGGAGATGCAGGTCAGCCGGAGTCACCAGGTGCGATGTCACGGCATGCTCCACCAACCGCGCCCGGCGGTTGGTGGCGAGTTTTCCGACCCCGCCACGCAGTCCAACTACCCCTACGCGGTCCAGTTTGTCGCAGACGTTATCGAGCTTGCGGTTGAAACGGGTCAGAGCCCAGCCCAGTCGTTTCGCGGCCTCGGCAGATGACGGAATGGCGCTGAATCCCGTGCCGTCGCGTCGCAACATAGGCTCGGCCAAGGCCACGATGAGCGCCTTTTGCGAATCAGTAAAGACCACGGGTCCGATGGTTGTGTCGCCCGCTTGGTCGTCGTCGCGTGCTTCGTGCCGGAAGGACGGCGTCTTCAAGTGGACAGCGAACTCATAGGTGGTAGGTCCGGCTGTGAAAATCACATTGGTGTGGCTGAAAACGAGTGGGATCCTCGCCCCCGGCGCAAGCCAGGCCTGCATGCCGCCGGAACCGTCAGCAATGGTGGCGGACAGCATGCTGCCAACGTTGCTGAGCCACCACATGCCGTCATAGCGGGCGATCTGCAGGAAGCGTCGGTGCAGATAGGGGTTGTCGTCCACTTCCAAGTCACCTTCGCGTCCAATATCGAAGATGTCCTCGTCGGATGGTTCGTACCATTCCCCACAGAAATCTATTGCTAGATCCCCCATGATCTGTGCCTCCTCAGTCGGCGGTAAGTAAGTCTCATATGCGGGCCCCTAATCCGTACAGGCGATGGATCCCGGGCCTCCGGGCGAGGCAGTACCGTCAGCACGGACAATAATTACCTGGATGCAGAGTTCATCCTCCCCGCCAAAATAGGGTCGTGCGTGAGGCTCCTTTTCGGGGGAATACTCGCCTTCCGGGATGAGGACGGTCCGGTAACGCCACATGTACGTGTCGCCGGGCTTCGGCTGCGGGTTCTCCCAGCGGAAATCAGCGAACTCCGGCTTCTCGGTGTCCCGGACGCCAACGAGGCCCTCCACATCCGGTACGCCGCCGTCCCCCAAGGGATCGGCTGGCGGCTTACTTGACGTTTCCGTTGGTGCCACCTTGGGCTGCGCCTGTGCGCCCAACACCACACCCACCACGATGGCCACTACCAGTACTGCAGCGCCGCTGGCGGCCAGCCATAGGTTGCGCTTGCTGTGGTCTGCGGGGGAAACGTCCTCTTGGGGTGCCCCTGTGGAGCCAGCAGTGGAACGGCTGATCGTTGCGCCAAGATCGTCCTGGGGACGTGAAGGCTGCCAACCACGCAGCACTGTGGACTCTGCGGTGTCAGGCTCGGCGGGAGCGTTGTGGCTGCCGGGGGCTGTGTACGATCCCGGTGCCGTGTATCCCGACGCTGTGTGTCCCGACGCCGGAGCGTGAAACTGCGGCGGAGTCGATAGCCCCGTATGGGACTGGACTGTTTGCGGAGGGTTGGCGGGTTGGGCTGGTTGTTGTTTCGGCTGTTGGGTTGCGCCAGGAACGGTGGAAGGGAATGTTCGTGCCGGAAACGTGGGCGCTGACCCTGTGGTGGCGGTTCCCGAGGCGTCGGGATCGATCGAAGCGATGCTCCGGACCCGGGTTTCCTCGAAGTTGTCGTCCGGATGCTGGTCGTCCCCGTGCCCCGGTTCTTCAAGAACCTCAAACGGCGTCACGGACAGGTTCAGTTCAGCTTGGATCCGCTGGAGTGCCAGCGCGAAAGCGTGCGCTGACGAATATCGGGATTCTGCTGACTTGGCCATGGACGTAGCCAGAACGAGTTCCAGGGACTCCGGAACGTCGGCACGGCCCAGCCTGGGCAGGGGCGAGTTGGTAATGCGGGAGATGAGTTCCCGCTGCGAGTTGTCCTGTCCCGGAAGGACGAACGGAGAACGACCTGCCAGCAGCGTGTACAGCGTTGCACCCAAGGCCCAGATGTCCACAGGAACACCGTCCACGGCGCCTCCGCGGAACTGTTCCGGCGGAGACCACGGGATAGACATGCCGGCGTCGTCCTCGGCGTCGGCGCCGATGGTGCCGGAGATGCCAAAGTCAGTCAGGGCAGGCCGGTTGTAATCGGTGACCAGGATGTTGGCAGGTTTGATGTCCCGGTGCACAATTCCGGCCCGGTGAGCGGTTTCGACGGCGGAGGCCACCTGGATGCCGACGGCCAGGACCTCATCCACACTGAATCGCTGGCGACGATAGCGGACGTCAAGGCTCGGCCGGGAGCAGTACTCCATGGCGAGGTACGAGTGCCCGTTCTCGGTGATCTCAGCTTCGAAAATCGTCACGATGTAGGGGTGCGACGACAACTGCGCCATAAGGTTGGCTTCGGACTCGAAGCGGCGGCGGGCCCCTTCGGTCTTCAGATCCGACAACAGCACTTTGACCGCTACTTTTCGACGCGGCCGGTCCTGCTCATAAAGGTAGACATCCGAGAAGCCACCGGAGCCGAGCAGGCTGATGTACTTGAAACCCGGGATGGGTGGAGGCGGCGCGGGGGGCCTCTTGGAACTCAAAGAATCTCCTCGAAACGCAATGAAATGTTGTCGCCCAGCTCGGCGATATCGCCGTCCAGCAGGATGGCCATTTCGTTTTGGGCAAGCCGGCGGGGTGCCTGGCCTTCCCGGATGAGCACGGTCCCGTTGGTTGCCTTCAGGTCGCACAACATGACATGCCAGCCCTCAAGCCGGACCTCCACATGGGAGCGTGAAATATCCCCACCAGGGCTGTCCACTTGAACCAGACGCGGCATGATGCCACCTTGCACGCGGGAAACCGACGGTTGGCGGCCGATGATGAGCGACTGGTCAAGATCAATCAACTCACCTGTAGACAGCCGCATACGGCCCAGCCGTGGACGTGGGACCTGGATGGCGTCGCCGGAGACAGCAACCCCGCACACCGAACATTGTGGGTACGTGGGCGGATTGGCATGGCCTTGGGAGCACATCCGCGCCAAAACGCTCGGACCGTTGACGGCGGACGTCTCTACGCGTCCAACAACAGCTTTTGCGCCGGACTCCTCGGTGGGAAGGCTGCTCTTCATGATGGTCTGCCCGTCATGGTCAGAGTCGTCGTCCGCGGCTATGGCTGCTGGAGCCGATGACCAAGCGGCCGGTACTTGCGCTGCGGGATCGGGTGCGGGCCCCGGTGGAACTGTTTGATGGTCACTGCCCGGTTCAGGGGCGGAGGAACTGCTGCGCAGCCACGGGACGGAGTCAATCAGCCCGCTTGGTGCTTCGGCGGACGGGGCAGGAGGGGGGCTTTCCGGTGCCGCCGGCGGCTCCGGAGCTGGTGGGGCATCCGGTGTAGTGGACGCAGGCGAGTCGTGGTCCTCAGACCCTTCATCCGTGCGGACTGCAGCGTCCTCAATGTTGCGCATCACCGTCTTGTCCCACAGGTGGTCATAGTTGGTGGTGTTTTCCAGCGACGGAAGTATCGGATCAGTGGTACTCGTATGGACGGGTATCCCGGATGCTTCCGAATCTGCCTCGCTGACTGGTTCCGGCTCCGGTTCTTCGAGTTCCAGCTCCGGTTCTTCGAGCGCAGGCGGCTCCTCCGACGCAGCTACCTCGGCAGCAGGCTGCTGGGCAGTTGACGACTCGGCAATGGACGACTCGGGAGCGGCAGACTCGCTGGCGGGTGATTCGCTGGCGGGAATCATGTGACCTGGTGCGATCGTCAGGCCAAGGTCCGCTTCGGTGTAGCCGATCATGGTTTCGTCGGACACCGTTGCGGGCCGGACTTCAGGTTTAGTGTCCGTCTGACCGGCAGCATTGGGCGAGGCCTCGAGCGAGGACAGAAGTACCACGCCTTCTCCCAGCGGAAGACTGTTCAAGGGCGAGCCGTTCAGCGGCAGGCCTCCGCCCGACGTCGGAATACCCGCAGAGGGGACAGAGTTGCGACCGATCCGGACACTGTAGGACTTGGCCTCAGCGAGCCGTCGTTCGGTCCAAGTGGTGACGTCGCGTCCGGTGAGGCTTTCCTCGCCGCCGGGCGTCTGCACCACGAGTTCGAGGTCCCCCCGGAGGAACACACGAAGTGCGTCCTTCGAGTCGATGATTCCGAAAGGCGGGATGCGGCTGAGGGAAACGCCAAAGGCATCCGTCACCTCATGCAGGACCTCGTGGGCCTCGGGCTCGGATGCCAACAACTCCCAAACAGTGTCAATCAGTGCGTGCGGTGTGTCCGGGCCAAGAAGCACCACGGTTCCGCTCCGCACTACGCCGATCCAGTCACCCTGCTGATAGCGGGTCAGCGAAAGGTGGTTACTGCTTGCCATCGACGCCTTCCTCCTGCTCAGCCCCTGTAACCTCGTCGGCGCCGTTCACCCAAGCCCGGGGAAGGGTGTCTTCTTCAACCTCGGACGCAACTTCAGGGCGCGGCGCAGTGGTGGCGATTCCGGCGTCGTTCAAAACGTTCTTGGCGTCCACGACGATGACGGTCACGTTGTCCCGGCCACCGCTTCTCAGGGCAGCCTGGATCAGTGCGTCCACGGCATCCTGCGGATGGGCAACAGTGCTAAGGATGCGGAACATGTGGTCATCGCCCAGCTCCCCGTTGAGACCGTCCGAGCAGATCATGATCCGGTCACCTTCCTGGATGGGAAGCAACCAGAAATCGGCCTCGGTTTCATCGCCGGTGCCCAAGGCACGGGTAACAACGTGGCGCCGCGGGTGGACGGTAGCCTGCTCCGCGGTGATATCCCCGGAGTCCACCAGTTCCTGCACCTCGGAGTGGTCAACGCTTACCTGCGCGAACTCCCCTTGGCTGAGGCGGTAAGTCCTGGAATCGCCGATGTTCATCACCAGCCAGTAGGGCAGGCCCATCTGCTCCACCACCACAACGCCGGACAACGTGGTCCCGGCGCGGGCTCCGGTTGCGTTGCGGATGGCAGCATCGGCCTTCAGCAAGCATGACTGAAGGTCGGCCGCTGAAGCGGTGCGCACGCCGGCCGACAATTCAGGGGCGCCGCCCAAAGCCCTGACGCACATGCCGCTGGCAATCTCGCCTGCCTCATGCCCGCCCATGCCGTCGGCAACGGCGAAGACGGGATCGGAAGCAATGAACGAATCTTCGTTCAGTTCGCGGCGAAGCCCGCGGTCCGTTCCGTACCCGTAGCTGAGCCGAAAAGAGGAACCGCCCGCGGCGGGTCCCAGTTCGGCGTTGGCGGGTGTGGCCGGCTGTGAATTCATGCTTGTCCTAGGTGGAAGGAACGGTCCCCAAAGTGAACGGTGGAACCGGGACGGACGAAGCTGGCTTCGCCGGGGTTGAGCCTGGTCTGGATGCCGTCAGGGGTGGTGACAGCACTGCCGTTGGTGGAGTTACGGTCCGTGACCCAGACACCGTCGCCATCAACGCGCAGGTGTAAATGTGTTTTGGAGATGGACCGGCCGGGGTCTGACACGGGCAGCAACTGTTCCACGGTTTCACCGGGCTGCGGCGCCGGGTTACGGCCGAGGAGGACTGAGCCGCCCAACTGGATGTCCTGGCCATCGTCGATCCGAATCCGCAGGACGGCCTGGGCACGGGCTGCCCCTGGGCGCATCTGGGTCCGCTCCACGTCGTCGTCCGGATGGGCGACGGGCGCGGTTGCTTGTTGTGGTGCGACCGCGGCGGGGTTCGATGACTCTGATGCGATCGATGCTGTTGACCCGGTCGATGCCGCTGGTGAGCGGGGCGTCGGCGTGAAGGGCGCCGTGGGTGGGCGCCACTGATTCGGATCGTGGGAAGGCTGCACAGCGGGTGCCGCAGCAGTCGCCGGAGCCGGCAGTGGATTCGCGCTCGGACGGACGCCCTGGCCATGCCCGGAAGGCACCGGGGAAGCAACGGGTTGTACCGGCGGAAGATCCATTGGCGCGAAACTGTACGGACCTTGGATGCCTCCCGTGGTCACCGGATTACGACCGGCGTTCACATCGAACACCAAAGACTTTGCCGCTTTGTCGTGCCAGCCACGCAGCTTGCCGTTGGTGTCCCAAACGTTTGAGACGACTACAAGGAAGGCCCAGACAACACCGAGGAACATCAGTGGCAGGGCGATCCACAGGACCAGCCCGATTTGTCCAAGCGCCGACAGGATGACGGCAACGATGGATCCCAGCACCAGGAGGCCACCGGTGAGTATTCCCCGAACGAAGACAACACCAGCGCCCGGAGCGTAGCCGTCCGAGTCCGCACTGCGGATACCCATGAGCTGGTTGCCGATGGTGTTACCGGACTTCGCCTCGATTCCGAGGAGGACGAAGGTGTAAACCACTGTCACACCCAGGCCGATGCTGCCCAAGAGGACCAGAAGGCCGGTGTCATAGACGATGAAGCCATTCCGTCGGGTTTGCGTGATGCCCGCAATTCCAATGGCGAACGTGGTGGCGAGCACAGCGACGGGACCCAACCAGTCCAGCACAGCTGCGCCCATGCGCTTCCCGGCAGAGGCGGGCGCCAACTCAAGCTTGGTGGTCATCGTGGTCCCTCCCCCTGGCCCCGGCATACGGTCCGGCGTGTTTTTTGGTCCGTGCGGCATCGGCGATGCCGGCGCCGACACTACCGAGATACTACCGGGCTCGGAGAAGCCCTGCTGGTTGGCGAACTCCAACGCTGCCTTCCGGGCATGGTTGATGTTGCCCTCCTTCCGGGCACCACGGTTGTTCAGCGGTGAACCGCACTGCGTGCAGAAAGTCGCGCCAGGACGGACCCCGTGCCGGCAAGCGGGGCAGAGTTCTGCCTCATTACTCATTGGTGGTGTCCTTCTTGAACGGCAACGTGAAGCGGGGCTTGGCCGGGTCGCCGGGTGTCTCTTGCCGGCGGCGAAGGGCCGCGCGGCCATCGGACAGCAAGGACCGCGGTGAGAACCGTGCCTGCTGCCGTTTCCAAAAACCGACGCTTCCTGTGATATCCGTCAGTGACGTATCAACGATCTCCCAGTACTCCTTGACTTCATCCTCGCTGGGCTGACCAGCGCCGAAGACAGCAGCATCGGCCCGGTGGGCAAGCATCGTGGTGGCAGTCCCGGTAGTGGGGAATGCGTCAGCGATGACCGTGGCCGATTCTCGGCGTGTGGACTTGGTGTCAATCGAGGCACCCATGTCGGTGACCAGGCTCAGCACTTCGTTCCAGCCGCCGCCCACCCGCTGGGCGGGGTGCCCATCACGGAAACGCGCCTTCCGGCGTCGTGATTTCAGCAGGAGGATCAGCAGCAGCGGCAAGGCAAGGATCCCCAGCGGAATCAGCGCCACGCCGATGGCCGCCAGCAGCGGGCCCCAGAAGAGCCACGGGTTGTTCTTCTTCTCGTCAGCGTCCAGGGCGTCCGGGGTGGAATCCGGCGGCAGGTCCGCGGGTTCCTGCGGCGGGGGCGGTGGTTGCAGCACCTGCGGTTTGGGCTTGGACTTGTTCTCCGGGTCGGGCGGGATGGGCACGTTGTCCTTGGGCGGGGTGGGATCAAAGGCAACCCATCCCACTCGGTCGAACGCGACTTCAACCCAGGCGTGGACGTCCTTACCCGTGATCTTGATATCTCCAGCGCCGTTCTCAGGGCTCTTGGGATCGGGATAGAACCCCATGACCACGCGGGAAGGAATACCAAGGTGGCGGAGCATGAGGGACATGGACACTGCGTATTGCTCGTCGTCGCCCAGCATCTGCTTGGCCGAGAGCATGTTGCGCACGCGCGCAGCACTGTGACCGGGAAGGCTCGGGAGTTGCCCCTCGGCCACCAGGCCGTTGCTGAAAGCACCGCTCTTCTGGAAGTGCGCCTCAATCTGCCGGACACGGTCAATGGCCGTAGGAGCATCCGCGGAAAGCTGGTTCGCCTGGGAAGCCACGATGGGTGGCACTTCCTCTGCCTCGGGCAGCGTGAGTTTGGCGAAGTCGTACTGCGTAAGCTGGCCGTGCTCCAGTGTGCCGGGGTCCGAGACCTGCACGGTGTAGGTGTCGCCCTTGACCAGGCCCTTGGTGGTTACGGCCGTGTCCGTGCCGGCGTTGAAGTAGAGACCGGAAGCGGCACCGGAAGTGTCCGCGAAACTCATGCCCGTGGTGTGCCGGCCACCCGGCACAAAGTAGCCCTGGTAATCCTCCACGGTGATGTCCAGCGTGTAATTCGTGCCCTCCACCGGGCTTCCGGCGTCAGCCAGGGTGTTCAGCGAGCGGGCATCGCCCACTTTGCTGAAGTTGCCGGAGCTGTTGGGATCCATGGTGTAGTTCAAGCCGTTGAACGCATCCAGTGCAGCCAGCCGCACGCGGGCATCCTTGGGCAGCCCCTTGACTGTAAACAGCGTGCTGTCCTTCTCATCCTTGACGAAGCTGCGGAAGCTTGCCAGCGGCGTGATGTAGTCCCGGGGGTCGAACGGCGGAACGATCGTGTTGCGGAGCACCTTTCGGTCATCGCTGGCGGTGACCAACGGCGAGGCAATTGCGGTGGCGCCCACCGCAACAGCGATCACGGCTGCAGCAGTCCCCAGACGGCGGAGCTGGCCACGTCGGGCTGTAGCGGCGTCGGAACCCGGCCTGTTGGCCGAAACGGTCTTGGTGCTGTTCTGCCGGAGCACGTCACGGCGGAACGTCGCCCACACGATGGAAACGATGGTCAGCGAGACGCCGCGCTCCACATTGAGGAAGCCCGCGCTGGTACTGAAGGCGATTCCCGTGACGAAGAGGACCAGCACCGGCAGCAACGGCCAATACGGGCTCTTCAAACGCCACGTCAGCAGACCGGCGGCCAGAGCGGTCACCAATGAACTGAGGAACGGAACAATGAGCATGCCATTCGCTGTTCCCACAGGAACGCCAACGGTGAGCATGTCCTTCCAGGCAAAGACGATGCCCAGCAGGAGCGTACGCAAGGAGTCGAGGCTGGGCAGGAAACCCAACACAGCCGAATCCGGCACAGCCAGCGCAGAGCCCAACACCATGTAGGCGCCGAAGGTCACGGCTGTAGTGATAAGCAGTCCCAGTCGGAAGTGCGCGTTGAGGACAGCGATGCCCAGCCCCAGCAGCACACCGCCCAGACCTGCGACCAGGTAGTGGGCGTCTCCCCCGAAGCTCAGCGTGAAACCGAGGACGCCGAGGAAGAGCAGAACCAGGAGCGCCCCGCAGTCAACGGCGAAATGCCACAGGGGGCGGCCGTCGTCGAATATCGATCCTCCGGTGCCGCGGGAAGCGGACCGGCTTCCGTTGGCTGCGCGGGGACGCACGCGGAGATTGGGAGCGGTGCTCATGCTGCCGCCTTTCGAAGAACTATGGCGAGATCGTCCAAGTCGCCAACCGTGAGGACCGTCAGGTCCGCGATGTTGGCCCTCGACGGCGCCGCTCCGGGTTGGACGCGGACCGCCAGGCTCCGCACACCGGGAGGAACGGACGAGGCCGCAGAGCGCAGTTGCGTGGCCGTCACATGGCTGCCCACTACGAAGAACACAACGGAGGCGTTGGGGACAGTGTCCGAAAGGGTGCGGGCGAGGTCGACGGCGGTCTTCCGCAGGGGTGCCCCGACAATGCGGGTCATGTCGTCGAGCAAGTTCCGGCCGGTTTCGCAGCGGAGCGGCCCCTTTTGGGTCAGGACGTCCAGCTCACGCTGCTCACGGATGGCCTGCCTGCCAATGGAAGCGGCCACAGAGATGGCCATTTCGAACTCGGGCTCGGAGTCATACTCGTCTGTGTTGATGGAGAGCGAGATGGCCAGGTGTGCGCGCCGGGTCTCCTCGAACTGGCGAACCATGAGCTTATTGGTGCGGGCCGTTGTCTTCCAGTGGATGTGGCGGCGGTCATCCCCGGGAACGTAGTCTCGCAAAGCATGGAAGGAGACATCCGCGCTGGACAGCTCCGTAGTGGGCATGCCCTCAAGGTCGCGGATAAACCCGGCCGCCGAGCTACCTAGAGACACAGTCCGGGGATGGACGAACAGGTCCACGGGATCGGTCCACATCACGCGACGACGCAGCAGGTGGAGGGGGTCGGCGCGAACAGAGCGGACCGGGCCCACAACAATTACTGCACGCCGCGCCGTGGGGATGGTGAAGAGATCCTCATGCACCTGGGCCGGCTTCATGCGGGGCAAATGGAAAACGGCCGTGTTGGAACCCACGGGCAGCTCCAACGCCGCAGGCAACAACGGCCTCGTGGACACGTTGGACACGGCGATGCTGCCCACGGCGTCATCCCCCACTGCCACCCGCGTGCGGGCAAGGTCCAGAACCACTCCATAGGCCGAGCGGCCCACGATGAAGCCGATGGCAAGGAGGCACAGCAGGAAAGCCACCATGGCAGCTGACTTGGCTTCCTGCCAACCCCACGCCTGTCCCGCCCACCAGAGCCCGATCGAGGCAGCCAAAACTACCCAGCCGAGCAGGCTCACCACAGCAAGGACGGGCCAGACGAACCTCAACCAAACAGCCTTGACCTTGGTCAACCCTGGTGCAAGGAAGTCGCCCGCAGTTCCGGCTGCTTCCGACCATACGGCTGCGGGGTGAAGCTTGCTGGTCTTGCTGGGTTGGCTTGACCGGCCGGGGCGCTTGCCCGGTTCGTTGACAGGGCCGCGAAGGGAGCGCACCTTGCCGCCAATAGCGGACTTAGCGCGCTTGAGCGAGTCAGCAGCCCTGTTCAGGGGTGTGCTGGAGGACATGTGGGGGCCTTTGTTTGAGCTGGGGTGCGATGGAGCGGCGTGCGGTGCTTATGCGCTGGCGCGTTGCTGCGGGGCGGCGACGTCGCCGAGGACGCGGTTGAGTACCACCTCGGGCGTTGCGCCGGAGAATTCAGCTTCGGGGTCCATCACCAAGCGGTGGGTCCACACCACGGGCGCGAGCTCCTTGATGTCATCCGGCAGCACGAAGTTGCGGCCTTGGCTGGCTGCCCATACCTTCGCGGCGCGGACCATGGCCAGAGCACCACGAACGGAAACGCCAAGCCGCGTTTCGCTGGCATTGCGGGTTTCCTCGCACAGGCGCGAAATGTACTCCAGCACCGCGGTGTCCACGTGGGTGGTGGCCGCCAGGTCCGCCATGTCAGCCACTGCCTGGGTGGTGATCAACGGCGTCAGGTCCTTTGAACGGTCCTTCAAATTCGCCCCACCAAGGAGGCGAACAGTGGAAGCGTGATCCGGGTAGCCGATGGAGGTCTTGATCAGGAAGCGGTCAAGCTGAGCCTCGGGCAGGCGGTAGGTGCCCGCCTGTTCGATGGGGTTCTGGGTTGCCAGGACCATAAACGGGCGGCCGGCCTCGTACGTGGTGCCGTCCACGGTCACGCGGGATTCTTCCATGACTTCCAGCAACGCGGACTGCGTCTTCGGAGAAGCACGGTTGATTTCGTCAGCCAGGACGATGTTGTTGAACACCGGGCCCTTGTGGAACTCGAACTTCTGCGTCTTCTGGTCGTAGATGGTCACACCCGTCACGTCAGACGGCAAAAGGTCAGGCGTGAACTGAATACGGTTGTGCGAACCCTGGACCGTCGCGGCCAAGGCGCGGGCGAGGGAGGTTTTACCCGTGCCCGGCGCGTCCTCAAACAGGACGTGGCCTTCCGCCATCATCGCCGTGAACGTCAGCCGGATGACGTGTTCCTTGCCCAACACGGCCTTGCCCACGTTGGCAACGAGCTTCTCGAACGTTTCTGCAAACCACGCGGCCTGCTCGTTTGTCATGGTCATCGGTTGATCCTGTTCCTTGTGTATGGGTGCGAATGGAGTTGTTGAACGGCCTGTCGGAGCATCAGCAACCGCCGGGCTCATTGCCAAAGCGGTCCACGGTGATGGCCTTCACGAACCATCCGGGGTGGCTTCCCTCCGTGACTCGATACCATTTGGTGCTCCCACCGTAAATGTTCTTCGTGCAATCGATCTTGAGGCGTCCTTCAGAGCGGGAGACCCAGCCAACTCCACACGACGGCCCGCTTGGGTTGTACGTGTCCGGTTGGTTCGGTTTGCCCGGGCATGTGTTGTTGTGGGCCTGAATCGTTGTGGACGGAGGCGGCGGGGGCGGCGGTGGCGTGGGGTCGTCGCCACTTGTCGCGTTGACTTGGCCGCTATGTGCGCCAGCCACTACTGTGACGGCCCGGACGTTGAGCTTCCTCGTCTTGTCCCACCCGCCACCTGCGGCGTCGAAGCTCGTTGCCTTGCCCACGCTGGTCCAGCCGCCGCCGTCGAGATTGACCTCGTAGTGGTCGAGGGGGCGGCCATTCATGTTCGGTGGATTCCAGTTCCAGTGCACCTGGCCGTCGCCCTTGGCGGACTTTCCGCCCGAGACATTCGGCGCGTTCGGGGGCGCATAGGGGTTACCTGTGCCGATCGCCTTCGCATCGCCGGCCATGCCATTCTTCACCGAAGTGGCGATGATGTTTACCACCACGTCGGTTCCATTAGGCTGCCCACCGATGATTCCGCCTCCGCGGGCAATCTGCCCGGAACCATGAGCGGTCTGCCAGCGGTAAGTGATCTCATTGTCCTGTGAGCCGTTGCGCTCAGCTGCAGTAAGTGGCGTGAAGGCAATCTCCAGCCGACCAGAGTCGCCGGTCGCCTTAACGGATCCACTCCCCACCATCCCGGGCTTGCCTGCAGCCCGGATTGGGGCCGACCGTTGGCTGACACCACTGACGCCGGCCTTGTTTGTTGCTGACACCGTGAACGAGTAGTCCGCTTCGGAGTTCGCAACTGTGACGTTCTGCGAAGTCGCCCCCACAGATTGCGTACCTACGACGGCGCCTCCCATGTAGGTGGTCAGCGTATAGGCGGATACGGCGTCACCGTTGTTATTCGGCGCTGCCCAACTGACCTGCAACTGGCTCTGCGTACCCACGGAGCCTGCGCCGGTCACTGAAGGAGCCGCAGGGGTCGCCGGCACTCCTGCAGGAGTTTCGGCAGCAGAGTAGGTACTCCACTCCGAGGGCTCCTTGGCGTCATTCCTGGCCAGGACCCGGACTTTGTAGGCCACCCCATTGGTCAGGCCGGTCCAAACATGGCTGTTTCCCGTGAGGTTCTGGATCTGCGGGTTCTGGCCGGCAGGAGCAGGCGAAATCTCAAGATCGTAGGACTTGATGGGCGAACCCTTGCTTGCAGGCGGAACCCACGCCACGGACAGTTGCTTGTCGCCGAACTTCAGCGTCGGTGCAACAGGGGTGTCGGGCTTGACGTCCGGACGGACCTCAGCAGACACCGGAGAGCGCTCGGATTCATTGATCGCATTGGTGGCGGTGACGGCAAAGTGGTACTTCACATTGTTGGTCAGGCCGGTCAACGTACAGGTATTCGCGGGGCAGTCCTGTTTGAAGCCGTTCTCTCCGTACACCGTGTACTTGGTGATAGGCGAACCACGGTCAGCTGGCGCATTCCATGTGAGCAAGGCAGTTTGGTCGCCCACGGACTGCGCCAGCGGCGTCGTTGGTGCTGCCGGCTTGTCCTTTACCGTCAAACGGATGCGGGCAGTGGCATACCGGGAGATCTCGCCTGTTTTGTCCTCCACGGTGTAAGCAACAACCATGGTTCCGGTGAATCCGCCCGCAGGTGTGACGGTCACGCTGTCACCGCCGGCTTCGGCCGTGCCCTGGCCCGTCTCCGTGACCGCTGAGACGATCTTCAGTGGCGTCTCAGGGAACGGGTTGGAATCATTTGCCAACACGTTGACCGTCACTGGCTTCCCGGATTGCGCCTCCGGCTCGGTGTCGTCATTGGCCACCGGTTTGGGCCTGTTGGAGGCCGACAGGGACAGCTTGTAGGTAGCCACAGCCTCGAGCCCGCGGCGGTCTTTTGCTTTGACCTGGACAGTGCCCGACTGTCCGATCTGTACGGAGTCATCAGCGGAGACCTTGAGAGTCTTGCCCTCGACACTCACCCGGAAACCGCCCTGGGCTGCGCCCACAAGCTCGTAGCTCATGTTCTGCACGTCATCCGAGTCCGGATCCGACGTCAGCTTCTCCAGGTCAAGGCTCGCGGAGTCACCCTTCGGTACCTCCACGTCGCTACCCAGCAGAACGGGAGGGTTGTTCTTGTTGGGATCCGGCAGCACCTTGGTTCGGATGCTCAAAGTCGACTTCAGGCCATTGGGGTCGTCCGGGCCGGTTCCGTCGGTGACTTCGAAGCTGATGGATCCGGGCCCGACATACTCCGCGCCAGCGGTGTACTTGATGGACGTGCCACCATTGGCCACGGGATCGCTGCCGTCGGCACCGATGAGCTTGATGCGGTCAGTTTGGGTCAGGCGAGGTGAGCGTCCTTCACGGACTTTGACCCACTCCGCGAGGTTTACCGTGACGGACTGACCTGAGACAAGTTCCACTACGTCGTCCTTGGCGAGCGTAGGAACCTGCTGGCCAATACCGGGAACCCAAATAATGGCAGTGGACTTCTGGCCGTCCACGTCCTCCACGGTGTAAGGCACCAGTTGCGGCTGCTCCGTGAGGTCAACGATGACGTTGCCTTCGGGACCGGGACGCGCGGTTTCCAACCCGGTAGCCACCTTGAGGTTCTCCCCCACACCGTCCGGGTCCTCGTCGTTCTTCAGGACGGGAACGTCCACCGCGGTCTTGCCGAGCGTCTGTGCCGAGGTCACACGGTCATCGCGGGCAATCGGTGCCTGCAATGGCAAATCGTTCCGGACTACCACCCGGATGGTGGCCTGACCCACTGCGTCACGGTCGTCGGCAACCGAGTAGCGCACGTTGACGGTGCCCTCCGCAGCGGGAGCGGTCACCAGGACGCGGCCGCTGGTCTGGCTGACCTTGGCGTCGAGTCCTGCGTCGGCTTCGATGCTGTCCGTCAGGATCCGGATGATGTCACCATCGGGGTCGGTGTCGTTCGCGGTCGCATCCACGGCAATCTGGCGGCCAGGGCGGACCTTGACTTCGTCATCGACGGGAGCAGGTTTCTGGTTGTCCTCGCCGCGCGGCGCGACGCCCACGGTCACCGTTCCGGTGTTGACAGCACCTTGCCGGTCGATCACCTTGTACCGGAACGTATCGGTACCCGCGCCGTCACCGGCGGCGACGAAATCGATGAAGCTGCTACCCGCCGTCGCGGTTCCCATGGTGGGTGTGCTATCGATGCCGGTGAGCTGCACCGAGTCGCCGTCGGGGTCTATGCCGTCCAGCGGAACCGGGATCCGGACACTGCCGCCCGCCACAACGCGTGCCGTCAGGTTTTGCGGCTGTGGACGTGAATTCTGGGTACCTTCCAGCGGGAGGATGTGGATAGTTACCGCTGCGGCGCTCTTCTGCCCCTGCGGATCCACGGCGTTGTAGATGGCGCGCACGGTATTGGGCGTGGGTCCGGCAATGAAGCGCAGGGTCTTCTCGGAAATGAACGCTTTGCCGTCCTCTTCCGGGATACTCTGTGCCAGCACCGGATCCACGGACAGCTCCTCACCCTGCGGGTGGGTGTCATTGTCCAGGACCGGGATGGTCACGACGTCGTTCACGCGGACGTTGACTTCGTCGGGTTTGGGCTGGGGAGCCTCGACGACGGCGGGAGCCGG
This sequence comes from Paenarthrobacter sp., assembly GCA_031179305.1. Classification (GTDB taxonomy): domain Bacteria; phylum Actinomycetota; class Actinomycetes; order Actinomycetales; family Micrococcaceae; genus Arthrobacter. Next base: position 46,979 of record JAPSHX010000022.1, read on the forward strand.
CACCGGGACTACACCCACCGTGCCGGTGGCAGAGGCGCGGCCGTTCGACATCGTGTAGCTGAAGACGAACGGTTCCTTGGCTCCCAGCACATCGGTAACGCGAAGGACGCTGTGATCGATCACGCTCACGGATGCCGATGAGCCGTCGGGTACGGTGACGGATTGGAGTACCAACACGCCGCCAGAAGGATCGGAGTCGTTGGCCAGCGGATCCACCAGCACGCTGCCACCCACCGGGAGCAGCGCAACGTCATGAACGGCAACGGGAGCTCCCGCATCCTTGCCGGACTCGACGTCCACGCGGATCAGCCCCTGACTGCTTTGGGGGCCGTTACTGGCGATGTACGTCAAGTAGATCGGGCCGGGTGTGGTGCTCCGGAAGGTGAAGGTGCCGCCGTCGGTTACCGGGCCGAGTTCAGCAGGGCCGGCGGCCTCAACATGAGCGACGCGCAGGGCCCCACCGTTGGGGTCCACATCGTTCTTCAGCGGTGCGATGACCAGATCCTGGCCCACCACCGCGGTGACGTGGTCTGCATTGACCACCGGGGCGAGGGCACCCGGCGGCTGCACATTTACCACGATGCGGCCGGTGGTGGTTGCCTTGCCGTCCCATACGGTGATGGTGACGTTCTTCTTGCCCGGCGCCGCACCCGAATCCTGGTATGTAAGCAGTCCGTCGCGGCGGACCTTTACCTGGTCCTGGTCGTTGTCGGATTTTGCATCCAACAGGACGAGGTCGTCGCCGTCGGGGTCCATCCAGTCGGTCAGGATGTTCTGGCTCACGGACTTGCCTTGTTCGACAAGCATGGTGGTGGGCTCCCCGCGTTTGAAGAACGGAGGTTTGTTCTCCTCGGGAGCAACCACGCGTAGGGTCACACGGCCACCGGCTGACAAACCGCGGCCATCAGAGGCGTTGTAGTCGAAGACTTCTGTGCCCGGCTTCGCATCCGCCGGTACCTTGATCTGGAAGGCAGAGCCGCCGTAGATGTTTTCGAGGGCACCGGACTTGGGGCCGTTGGCGCCAACCGCTGCGGTGAGGACATCGCCGTCGGGGTCTGAATCGTTATCCAGAACACTCAGGATGGTGGTCCTGCCCGGCCGGACACCGAACTCGTCCGGTTTGGTCTCAGGCGGACGGTTGGGCTTGGTGCGATCCGGGAGGACGTTGATGGTGTTGTTGTCCGCGGACTCCTGGTCCTGGTCATCGGACTGGTTCTTGGGCGGAACAACCTCGTCCCAGTTGTTGACCAGCTGCATGTTCTGGTTCACCAGCCATACGCTGCCCGAGTTCACGTCGTTGAGGACAACCAAGTCCCTGTTGACGCGGAAAACGTAGCTTGGGGAGGCACTGGCTTTGGGGACGTCGTTCTTCTTGTCGTCGGCGTCGTTGTCGCAGTCGCGGACGTACTTGTTGGCGCCGGACCACGCTGAGTGGACACACTTGCTGACCTGAACCGGAGCTGCGGGGACGCCTTCACCGTCAGCATTCACGGTTGCGGCTGTGGACCCATCCAAGGGCTGCTTCAGCAGGGCCTTTCGTGTGGCAATAGCGACGTAACTGCTGTCTTCGCTGCTCTGCTGGAGCTTGGCTTCGCGCGCATCCTGAAGTTGCAGCTTGCGCCCGCCCGGCAGGAAGAGGTTCCCCGACGCGGCGTCAAGGACCACGGGCTTATCGCCCACCACAGCCAGTTGAAGGTCGCCGGCGCCCTTGAGCTCGTCCACCTTGCTGATCTGGGAGTCGGTCCGCTCACCATTGGCGTCAACAGTGGTGACGGCGATTTCGCCCTTGCCCGGGTCCGCCGTATAGATCCGGTTGTCGGATCCCACTGCGGAGACCATGCCAGGGGAACCGGTCAGTACGGGTTCGGTTCCTTCTTCGTCGAAGCCGTTAACGGTGGACGGCGACAACGCCCATACCTTGCCGCGGGCCGGGTCCGTAACGGAGAGCACAGTGGAGCCGTAGCTGACTTGCGACGACGACGGCAGCTGCTTATCGCCGCCGAGCTTCAGGTTTGCGGCGGAAACCTGGTTGATGGTGGAGCCGGATTCGTCGTCCACGAAGACGTTACCGTCGTGCTGCAGCACATCAAAGGTAGTGGTGGCCGGTGTCACGGCACCGTCAAGGACACGGGACGGATAGTTCAGCCGTCCCACTGCGTTCTTGGTTTTGCTCACCACCCACACGCCGCCGTCGTTCAAGTCCACCTCGGTGGTCTTGAACCCCGGGTACAGAATCGCCCCGGTGATCAGCAAAGCGCCTGCCGCAGTCGCAGCAGTTCCCGCTATGAATTTCTTGTTTTGACGCTTTTTCAGCCCCAGCTTGCCGAAGAAAGTTGTCACAGCCCCAGAATTCCCTTTGTTTCAGCCGCCCCCACAGTGGCTTCCAAGCCAACCGACAGATGCCGGCGGCCGTACATTTCGCAGTACCCCCATACGGCGGCGGAATTTTCAGTCCCTAAGACTATCCCACGCGCCCTGCGGTCAGCCAAGGAAACCCGAGACCGGGCTATCCATTGGCTTTGACAGCGTACTGTCTCTTTGGCCCGGGGCGCGATGGGGACAACTGCCCGGCGCCGCCCCGGCGTCGATGAGCCTAGCATTGCGGAATCTGATGAGGTCCGGGGTCTCCCAGGGTTGTGTTGCCTTGGGCAATGAAGCGGCCGGCGTTGGGACCGCTGGTCAGGCGGTACCACGCCGCATAGTTCAGGTACGGGGTGCTGCGGTTGATGTAGCAGTTAACGGTGAATCCGCCGTTGAATTCATACTGCCATGGCGGACCATTGACGTTTCCGTCGCAGCGGTGTCCCGGAGTATTGGGATCCCACGAGGTTTGGCCCGATGGTGCTGTGTCCGTGCAGGTACGGTAACTACCGGAAGGCAGTGTCGCATCCCACGAGGTCTTCTGCGGCCCACTCTGAGCACTAGCGGAAGCCACGCCTCCGCCTTGGCCTATGGAGTTGAACGTCTGGACCTCAATGGTGCGGGTCTGGTTGTAGCCACCGGTGTTGACCACTCGGCTGCCGGATGCTGGTGCAGTGATCCAGCCGTCCGTTTCACCGCCACTGATCCTGATCTTGGTCACAGCAACGTCGTTGCTCCCCGTGGAGGGTGATGACCAGTTCAGCGTCAGTGTGGTCTGGTTCTGGCCGCCATTGACACCGGAAGCGGACGGCGTTCCGGGCGAACCGTACGGCGTAGCAGTAGCGGGTGCGCTGGCGTCTGAACTTGGCGCGACTGCGGAAACCGCCGTCACTGTGATGGAGGATGCCTGTCCATTGGTGAATCCACCCACCGTCTGACCAGGGGTGATGGGGCCTGACTGCCCGGTACTGGCGTTATAGCGGTAGCTGACTTCACTTTGGGTGGAGCCGTTCCGCTGTTGTGGAGTGAGGACCGCAAAGTTGATAGTCACCTGTTTGCCCGCTCCCCCGGTATTTGCCGGTGTGGCCGAGACGTTGTTAACGGTGCCGAGCTTGCCTGTGGCACGGCGCGGGGCCGAGGCAGCACTGACGCCACCCTTACCGGCTTTGTTTTCAGCTTGCACTGTGAACGTGTAGCCGGCTTCGGCGTTCTGGGCGGTAAAGGTGGCTGAGCGGACGTTCCCCGGGATTGTTTGGGTCTGGGAGACGCCGTTTCCGCCGTTCATGGTGACGAAGTACGTCTTGATGGGATCACCATTGATGTCCGGTTCGACCCAGTCCGCGCGGATCTGGTTATTTGTTCCCACGGACTCCACCACAGCGGTGGTGGGAGCAGCCGGGGCCGCCGGAAGGCCAGCGGGATTGTCCTCAAGGGAGTACATGCCCCAGTCCGACGGACCGAGCTCGTTGACGGCCTGGGCACGGACCTTGTATTTCACGCCGTTGCTGAGTCCGGGCCACGTGTAGCTCAGGCCGGTGACCTCGTTCTTGACGGCAATGCCGTTAGCCGGAGGCGGAGAGATCTCCAGGTTGTAGTGCTTCACAGGTGAGCCCTCCGTCTTCGCGGGGGTCCACGTAATAGCCATGTTCTTGTCCCCGGCTTTGACCGTGGGGGCGTCCGGCGGTGACGGCTTCTCATCCGGGCGGATCTCATTGGACGCGATGGACGCTGGCGAGTCCCCCACCTCATTGGTGGCGAACACCGTGAAGACGTACTTCACATTGTTGGTCAGCCCCGAGAGTGTGCAGGTAGTGGTGGGACACACCTGTTCAAAGCCGGCCGCCTTCACCGTGTATTTGGTGATGGCTGCGCCATTGTCCGACGGCGGCGCCCACTTGAGCACTGCGGTGCGGCTGCGGACGTCGGTTGCGACGGGCGCCGACGGAGCGTCGGGCTTGTCCCGGACTGTGATCCGGACACGCCCCACGGCCTGCCTGGATGGATCCTTGGTCTTGTCCAGCACGGTGTACCTCACCACCATGACGCCTTTGAAGCCGTCGGCAGGAGTCACTGTCACCGAGTCGCCGGAGATCGTCGGCTGACCAGCCGCGGAGCCCGTTTCCACAGCGGCGCTCTCGATGGTCAGTGGTGAATCGTTGAAGGGGTTGAAGTCGTTCGCCAGCACATTGACGGTCTCGGAGCGCCCGGCGTTGGCCTTCTCAACAGCGTCGTCGTTGGCAGCAGGGCGCGGTCTGTTGGACGAGACTACGGTGGCGGTAACCGTTGCACGGACAGCGTCAGACCGTCCGTCAGTGACCTTTAGCGGGAAAGTGCCCACCACGCCCGGATTAGCAGAAAGGTCCGGGGTGACTTTGAGGACGGTTCCTTCCACCTTGGTTTGGAAGCCCGCGGGTTGCTGTCCGTCGAGCTCAAACTTGAGGTTTCCCTGATCGCGCTCGTCCACGTCCTTGGCCAGGTTCCCCAGTTCCAGATCCGTGGTTTCTCCCTTGGGAGCCTCGATGGAAGCTCCGCTGAAGGTGGGGATGTGGTTCGCGTTGGGGTCCGGGATCACCTTGGTGATAATGGTCAACGTGGACTTCAGCCCCTGCGGGTCGTCCGGGCCGGATCCGTCAGTCACCTCGAAGGTGATGGATCCCGGGCCAACGTAGTCCGCCTGTGCCGCATACCGCAGAGCATTCCCATCGCCGGAGATGACGTTGGTGGTATCGGCTCCCTGGACACGGATCTTGTCCGCCACAGTAAGCCGTGGTTGGCGCCCTTCCCGCACACGGACGTATTCCTGGAGCGAGAGCGTGATTTCCTTGCCGGACATGACTTCGACGGGCTCGGTTTTGGCAAGAGTTGGATATTGCAGGCCTTGGCCGGGGATCCACATCACTGCTGTTGCTGACTGCCCATCCATGTCCGTCACGGTGTACGGAATCAGTTGGTCCTGGGGAGTAAGAGACACCACAACGTTCCCGGAGGTCCCTACCCGGGCGTTTGGATTCGCGTCCGGCAACGTGATGGTCAGGTCTTCCGCAACGCCATCCGGATCAGAGTCATTCTTCAGTACCGGGACGTCGACTGCAGTCTTGCCCAGCGTCTCGGCCAAGGTGATGCGGTCGTCGACCGCAATCGGAACGTGGAGGGCCGCCGTCGGACTCGTTTGAACCCTGACCACCGCGCTGGCTTCAGCCTTTTTGTCGTCTTGAATTCTGTAGCTGATGCTTTCATTTCCGGCAACGCCGGGCGCAGTCAACAGAATCTTGCCGGTGGCAGCCTCAACTTGCAGTTCAGGATTGGCTTCGAACGAATTCACAAGGCCGATGGGATCGCCGTCAGGATCCGAGTCGTTCTTCAACGCATTTACTGCGATCCGACGGCCGGGCCGTACATCAATGGCGTCGTCCACGGCGATCGGCTTTTGGTTGTTCGCTTCTGCCGGTGCGATGCCCACAATCACTGTGCCGGTGTTTTCGGCTCCGATGCGGTCCCGCACGCGATAGCTGAACGTGTCAGTCCCTGCAGAAGTGGCGGCAGCGGTGAACTCCATATACCCATCCCGCACCACGGCTGTGCCAAGTGCGGGCGCCTTGTCGACGCCTATAAGCTGCACCGAGTCGCCGTCGGCATCAATGCCGTCCAATGGCACGGGGATCTTGACGGTCATTCCCGCCACCACCCGTGCGGTCAGGTTTCGTGGCTCGGGGCGGGTGTTCGTGGCGTCGTCCCTGGCGCGAATACGGATAGTGACTTGCTGCGAATCGGTCTGGCCCGACGCATTGCTGACCTTGTAGATGGCATAGACGGTTTTGGGGACCTCGCCTGCGATGAAGCGCAAGGAATTGCCCGCGATAAACGTCCTGCCGTCCGCTTCGTCGGGCTGTTGCGCCAACGCGGGGTCGAGGGTGAGCTCTCCGCCGTTGGGGTCCGAATCGTTTTCCAGGACCGGAATGGTCACAACGTCGCCGACGCGTACCGACACTTCGTCGGGCTTGGCCTGGGGTGCCTGAAGCTTGGTGGGTGCCGGGACTACTTGGACAGAGATGTCCCCTGTTGCCGAGGCCTTGCCGTTGGAGATCGTGTATTTGAGCGAGAGCTGGCCCTGCGCACGAATGTCGGTGATCTTGATGACCGAATGGTCCAGCACGGCGACGCTGACGGGAAGCCCATCCACTGCTGTCACGGACTGGACCACCAACACCCCACCGGCCGGATCCGAGTCATTGCCCAACACATCAACCACTGTGCTGCCACCACTGGGCAGGAGGGCGATGTCGCGGACAGCTACAGGGGCGCCGTCGTTATTGCCGGACACTACGTCCACACGCACCAACTGCTGCGCACTCGCGGGGCCGTTGGTCACCATGTAGGTGACGTAGTGGGCACCAACCGACGTGGAGTTAAACGTGAATGTCTGCTGGTCCGGTCCAACTACTGCCGTCGACTGCTCGTCAGGCTGGGCTTGCGCCAGCCGCAGGATGCCGCCCTGCGGGTCGGTGTCGTTCTTCAGCGGAGCGATGACAGTGTCCTGACCCGCCACAGCCACCACATGGTCTGCATTCGCAATGGGCGGCAACGCACCAGGGGCACGAACATCCACGCTGATTTGCCCTTGAGTGGTGAGCGACCCGTCCGAGACGCTCACCGTCAGGGTCTTTCTCCCGGGACCCGCGCCCGAATCCTGCAGGGTCAGTAACCCGTCCGGCCTGATGCGTACTTGGTCGGCGGGATCGCTACTGGAGACAGCGACGGCGAAGATGTCATCGCCGTCGGGATCTATCCAGTCACTGAGGATGTACTGGTTGGCGATCTTGCCGGACTGCACCACCAACGCATTATTGCGGTTCGGTTTGGGTTGCGGCGCGTTGTTCTCTTCAGTAGGGACGATCCGCAGGTCCACGTCTGCGGCACCTGTTCCGCCACGGCCATCGTCCACGGAGTAGTTGAACGTTTCCGAACCCGTGGCACCCGCGGGCACGGTGATCTGGAATCCCGTACCGCCATACACGGCGGACAATGCGCCCGACTTCAGCGGCTCGCTGGCGCTGACCGTGAGGACGTCTCCATCGGCGTCGGCGTCGTTATCCAAGACAGGAAGGAGAGTCGTCTTGCCGGCACGCACGCCAAAGGCGTCCGGCTTGGCCACAGGCGGAGTGTTCGGTTTGCTTCGGTCCGGGAGGACCGTCTGCTGGACTTCGTCCGCGGAGTCCTTGTCGGCGTCGTCCGATGTTTGCTGGGGCGGGATGACGTCGTCCCAGTTGTTGACCAACTGCATGTTCCGGTTGACCATCCAGACGTTGCCGGAATTGACGTCGTTCAGAACCACAAGATCGCGGTTGACCCGGAAAACGTACGACGGCGACGCACTCGCCTTGGGAACGTCGGCGCGGCGGTTGTCAGCCTCGTTACTGCATTCGCGGATGTACTTGTTGGCACCGGACCATGCTCCGTAAGTGCAGGTGCCCAACTGCACGGGGGCTGCGGGAATGCCTTCGCCGTCGGGCCGGACGGTTTTGGCTGTTCCACCGTCCAATGGCTGAAGCAGGAGCGCTTTGGTGGTGGCGATAGCCACAAAATCTGCGGCTGGTCCGCTTTGCTGGAGCTTCGCATCGCGGGCGTCATCCAGGTGAACGGTTGCGCCACCCGGAAGAACGATGTCTCCCGTAGCTTCGTTGAGGACCACGGACCTGTCACCCACGGCGGTGAGCTGCAGGTCCCCTGCGCCCTTGAGGGCATCATCCTTGCGGACTTGCGAATCCACTGACCTGCCGTTGGCGTCCACCTTGGTGGCGGTCACGCTCCCGGACTCCGGATCCACAGTGTGAATGGTGTCGTCTGCGCCCACCACAGAAACGATTCCGGGCGATTGCTCGAACAGTGGCTCTGATTCGTCGCTGAAGCCGCCCACTGAGCCAGGCGACAGCGCCCAGACCTTACCTTTGGAGGGGTCGGTGACTGCCAGCACTTTGTGGCCGAAACTTACTTCCGCGGAGCCGGGCAGTTTCTGGTCACCGCCCAGGCGCATGTTTGCGGCGCTGACCGGATTGATGGTGCCACCTTCAGGGTCGTCAATGAAGACGTCGCCGGCCTGTTGGAGGATGTCGAAATCCTTGCTCGCCGGCGTCACGGCACCGTCCAGGGACTTGGAAGGGTAGTTGAGCCGTCCCGCCGCATTCTTGGACTTGCTAACAACCCAGACGCCGCCATCGTTGAGGTCCACCTCGGTGGTCTTGAACCCCGGGTAGAGGATCGCGCCGGTCACCAGGACTGCGGCGGCAACAGAAAGGGCGGTTGCCGCGATGAGCTTCCGGCGGCGGTTCTTGGCACGGCGATTCCCGGACCCGTCAGGCAGAACCATCCACATTCCCCCACAAATTAGGCAGCACGAGGCAGCCGGTGCCGAACCCCACGGCAATCCACGACACAAACAACGCTAAGACTACCGGGTTAATCCATCGATTAGCGAAGTCGTGACGTGAATCGCATTCCATGAACCGCTCTTTCACCCCGACCCTCTCGCACATAACAACCCTTAACGCGGAACGCTCTCGTTACCTTTTTCGTAGCCTGTTTCCTGGTGCAGGATATGGGTGTGCTGGCCTGCTGATCCCGGCATGATTGCGTCGCTCTGTCGATCCGATGATCTTGAGAGTGTTGTCACCGGGGTTGGTAGG
>JAPSHX010000023.1:0-11171 GCA_031179305.1 Paenarthrobacter sp.
AGGGAGTCGGTCGCTATCTTTCCGCATCAGCGGCGGCGACTCGAATAACTTTACACGCGCCCAACCCCCACACCAAATCCACCCCAACACCACCCAAAACCCCCGCAAACACAAGGAAAACAACCCCAAAATCCCTCCAATCAGCTCAAACCCGAATCTGTGAAGCGCGTCACCAGTCAAACCCGAGGGAAGTAAGCGAGCGATCAACCCAAACCCGAGGGAAATGAGAGAGCGTCGAAAGGAGGCGGCGACCGATACCCAACCACCGCCGTCGAACCCTCAACCCGACCGGCAACCACGCTCTTAAAGCAACAACGCTCCCCCACTAAAAGTGAGAAAGCGTTGAGCTCAAACCCGAGGGACCTGCAAGAGCGTCCGGCTCAAACCCGAGGGATGTGAGAGAGCGTCCGAAGGAGGAAGCGGCTGGAGGCTTAGTGGCCTCCGTGGCCTCCGGCGCCGGCCGTCTTGCGCATCATGGCACCCAGCACCACAGCGGCCACGGCAATGAAGGTCGCAGCCAGGAAGGCTGTCTGCATGCCGGCTACCTCGCCCGAAGACGCAGAGACCACAGCATAGATGGACACCAACAGCGCCGTTCCGGCCGCGCCCGCAACCTGCTGCGCGGTACTGATGATCGCTGAACCGTGGGAGTAAAGGTGCGGGGGCAAAGGGTTGAGGCCAGTGGTGAATGCCGGCGTGAACAGCAGGGCCAGCCCAAGGCTAAGGGTGACATGCAGGGCAATGACCCAGCCGAGGGCACTTCCCTCATCCAGACGGGAGAACTGCCACAGGGTCAGGACCATAAGTACTGAGCCCGTCACAGTCAGCGGCAAGGGACCCACTTTGTCGAAGATCCGCCCGATGACCGGCCCCAGCAAGCCCATGGCCAAACCACCCGGCAGCAGGGCCAGTCCGGTCTCCAAAGGCTGGAGGTGCAGGGTGTTCTGGAGGTACAGCGGCAACAGGATCACGCCGCCGAACAGGGCCATCATCGCTACGACCAAGAGCAGCGTGGAAACCGTGAACATGCGGAACTTAAAGGCGCGGAGATCCAGCAGCGGGGCGTCGGACTTCTGAAGCTTGAGCTGGCGGAAGACAAACAGTGCCAGGCAGAGGACACCGACCACCAGTGCAATGACGGGAACAACGCCTGCCTCGGCGCCACCGATCTGGCTCAGGCCGTAAACCAGCCCACCAAACGCGGGCACGGTAAGGATCACCGAAGGAACATCCAAGGTGGTCTTCTCCCGCTCCCCCACGTTGGTGAGGTACTTGGCGCCGATAGCGAAAGCGGCCAGGGCAACCGGCAGCACGAAGACGAACATGAAGCGCCAGGAGAAGTGGTCAAGGATGATGCCGGAAACGGTGGGTCCCATGGCCGGTGCAACCGAGATCGCAATGCTGACGTTGCCCATGACGGCGCCGCGCTTGGACATCGGCACCAACGTGAGGATGGTGGTCATCAGCAGGGGCAACATGATGGCAGTACCACCGGCTTGGACGATACGCGCCACCAACAACACCAGGAAACCCGGCGCCAATGCCGCCAGCAACGTTCCGCCACTGAAGAGTCCCATGGCAAGCATGAAGGCCCCGCGCGTGCTCATCCGCTGCAGGATGAAGCCGGTGGTGGGGATGACGACAGCCATGGTCAGCATGAACCCAGTGGCCAGCCACTGCACGGTGGACGCGTTCACCTGAAGGTCCGTCATGAGGCGCTGGAGGGCTACGTTCATGATGGTCTCGTTGAGGATCACCACGAAGGTTGCCACCAGCAGCGTGACAATGACTGTCACGGACTCGCGTGACATCTTCCCGGACACGGGCGCCTGCGGGACAGGCGCCTTTGAGGCCGGAGCCTGCGGGGCTGCGGCCTCTGCAGAGATGACGGTGCCGGAAGCGCCCGATTCAGGCTTGCCGTTGGCGTCGGACGTGACGTCGGTAGACATGAGGATTCCCCAAGGTTTGGATTTGATGTCCGGCGATCTGTGCCGGTGAAGACTAAAACAGTCTAAACACCCATCCAATTCCCATCAGCAGAAAAATTCCAAACGTTAGGAAAACAACGGTGCGTTGTCGATAAGCCGCACCGGTCCTACCTTGGCGGCGATGATCGCCAAACCCTCACCGCGGAAGGGAGTCTCCTTGCAGTTCTCCGCGAGCGGTTCCAGCGTGACGGGATGGACGACGTCGAAATAGTCCAGTTCCACGAGCGGCTGGGACTCCACAAGCTCGACGGCGGAATGGAGGTCGAGCGGTTCGTGTGCGTTTGCACGGGACTCAATGAGGCGCAAGGCCCGAGACAACACCAGCGCGGCTTCGCGTTCGTCGTCGGAAAGGAATCGATTGCGGCTGGAGAGCGCCAACCCATCCTCATTGCGAACGATAGGCACTGGCACGATCTCCACAGGGAAGTTCAGGTCCGAGACCATTCGCTTCACCAACGCCAACTGCTGCGCGTCCTTCTGCCCGAAGTAGGCCCGGTAGGCCGCCGTCGTGCCGTCCGCTGAAGCACCTCCGGGCAGTCCGTAGTGCAGCAGTTTTGCCACCACGGTGAGCGCGCCGTCGAAGTGCCCGGGGCGCGAGGCGCCTTCCCACTTGTCGCCCAGCGGGCCTGACGTCACCCGAACCAGAGGCTGTCCTCCGGGATAAACCTCCTCAACGGACGGCACGAAAACCAAGTCCACACCCTCAGCGTCAAGCAGGGCCATGTCGGCGTCGAGCGTACGCGGGTAGCGGTCCAGGTCCACGGCGTCGCCGAATTGAAGCGGGTTCACGAAGATGGTGGCCACCACCACGTCATTCTCTTCCACTGCGGTCCGGGCAAGTGCCGCGTGCCCTGAGTGCAGTGCACCCATGGTGGGCACCAGCCCCTGCGAACTTCCACCTTTGGCAGCAAGGAGTTTGGCGCTCTCGGCCCGCAGTTCGGTCGCGGTGGTCACGAGTTTGATGGCCATGCTGTTCAGTTTCCTTCCGCCGCTTTGGGTTCGGCGCCCAAGGCCTCATCTATCTCGGTCAATTGTTCAGGGCTCAGCAGTCCGCGATTTCCCGCCCTGCGCGCAGTGGCCCGCGCCATGGCCTGGTAGGCCGCAAGAACATCCCCGCCTGCGCCGCCGTCGTACTCCTTCAGCGCCTGGGCGTGCGCGGAAACCGTACCTACGTCCCCACGCGCTACGGGACCGGTCAGCGCGGATTCGCCGGACGCGAGAGCGTTCTCAAGCGTCGCGCGCAGCAGTGGACCAAGCATGGCTTCCGGAGTTTCGACGCCGATCTCCCGCAGCATCTGCGATGCCTGTGCCACCAGCGTGACCATGTGATTGGAGCTGTGCGCGAGGGCTGCGTGATAGAGGGTGCGGTCGGCTTCAGCAATCACTACCGGCTCTGCGCCCATCTCCACCACCAGCGCCTGAGCGATCGGCAGCATGGCAGCATCAGCAGTGACCCCGAAAGTGCAGTCCATGAGCCGGGTCAGATCCAGGCTCATGCCCGTGAAGGTCATGGCGGGATGAAGTGCCAGCGGTATCGCCCCGACCGCACGGACCGGGTTGAGGATCCCGACGCCGAACCGGCCTGACGTATGCGCCACCAGTTGACCGGGCTGCCAGGATCCGAGCTTGGCCAGCCCCGCGACCAACTCGCCGAGGGCGTCATCCGGGACGGCAAGCAGAACGAGCTCGGAGCGCTCCACGATGTCCTGAATCTCCAGGATCGGGACGCCGGGAAGCAGGTTTTCTGCCCGCTCGCGGCTCGCCTCGGACACAGCAGAAACCCCGACGACGGCGTGCTCGGCTGCGCGCAAAGCGGCACCCAACACGGCCCCCACCTTGCCTGCGCCGATGATGCCGACGCCGAGTCGTCCTGGCCTAGCCATCGTGGCGGTCCTCCTGTTGCGGTGAAGTCTGGGCTTGCGTGGGATCAGCGAGCTGTTGCTGTTGAGCCGGTTGCGCCGGAATCGTGGCTGCGACCTCCGGCGACTGTGGAGCCACCTGCGCCAGCCATTGTTCGCTGGTTTGCCTCTTCCGTGCTTCCCGGGCACGGGCGGCCTGCTGATCGAAGAGCTCCACAGCCTGCTCTACTCCGGCTTGGAATACCCGGGGTGAGACGGGACCTGCCGTGGTGTGGAGGACAAGATCGGCCACTCCGAAGCGCCTCGCCCACGGGCCTTGGTGAAGTGCCATGGATTGCGTCCGCTGGTGCGGAACCATGACCAGCGTGTGCCACCAGCGGCCGGATCGGATCAGCAGCGCAGTTCTGGTGGCAAAGAATCCGTTGCGACGCCAGCCCAACGGGGCCAACAAACGGGCGCGGCGGGGGGTGGTGATAAACCCGTCCCCCGGCGTCGACTCGGCTCCTACCGACGAAATTCCATCCAGCCCAGCGGTGAACACTCGTTCCGGATCCTCAACTCCCGGATCAGGCAGCACCAACGACATCATCCGCAGGACATCGGACTTCATGCCAACAGGGAGCAACATGGTGCGGGCCGCACCTTCGGAACTGCCCGAAACTCCGTAACCCGCAACATTGACGTGCATCCGATACCAGCCGAAGATCCTCCAAAGGGGTGGCTGAGTCACCATGAGGGCCTGGATGCGTCCGGGAGGCAAGGTCTGCGCCTGAGTATCCAGAAGACCGTATCGAAGGCGGATGCCGTCCGGCGAGATTGCAGCCGTGAAGTTGTAGCCCTTGTTGAAGGAATTCCAGTACGCTGCGCCGATTCCCAGAACGCCGGGGATGAGCGCCAGGAAAAGGGTCTGGTTCTGCGTGAGAACTGAAACAACAACAACTACGGCGGCGCCAGCCAGGATTCCGATGGTCTGCTCGCTCAACAGCAAGGAACCGATGAGACGGGACGGCGGCACGGACAACACAACATGCTCGGGAGCTTCGGGGATTTCCTCTGCCGTCTCGGGCCCACTGACCGCACCCGCCGCCCGAGCAAGGATGGTGGCACGTAGCTGCTTGGCTTGGTCCAGCGGGAGGTAAGCGAGCCGCACTGCCGACTCCCCGGCGTCGGCCACTTCAAACTTAAGCTCAGCAAGCCCGAAAATCCGAGCCAAGAGCGGCTGCACAATGTCGATTGCCTGAACGCGATCCAAACGGGCTTGCCGTTGCTGCTTGAACAGGAAGCCGGTATTGACGCGGACGTACCCCGCGGCTACTTGATAGCGCGTGAAGTACCAGCTGAGGATGAAGCCGCCTACCGTCAACAGCAGCACCGCTGCGCCGCCAGCGAGGAGCCACGGCACCCGGCCGCTGAGGTTTGGATCCAGGAAATCCCGGCCCTGCAGCATCCGCTCGAAGGCGTCGCGGCCAAAGAAGAATCCGACGGCGGCCAGCGCCACCCAGCCCCGAACGAAGGGTGACGCGGGGTGGACGCGGTTCCAGGGGCCGTCGACCGCTGGCTCCGGTTTGCCCGGGAGGCTCTCAGTTGGGCTACTCTCCAGGCTCACAGCCCGGCCAACCTGGCTTCTCCGCGAGCCGAAAGCTGCTCGCGCAAGCGTGCCCCCTCCGCTGAGGGAAGGCCCGGCAACTGCGCATTGGTTCCCGCTGACGCGGTGTGAAGTTTGAGCGTGCACAAGCCCAAGCTGCGTTCAACGGGACCAACAGCAACGTCCACGTATTGCATCCGGCCGTAAGGGACCACCATGGTCCGTTGGAAGAAGATGCCACGGCGGATGAGGAGGTCGTCGTCGCGCTCGGCATAGCCGATAGCGCGAACCTGGCGTGGAATCAGCACCAGCCGCCATAACGCCAACACCAGCATCACTGCGGGAACCGTGATGGCCAACCACAACGGCGGCCACCGCCACCAGCCGAGCAGCACGAAAATGAGGGGCAAACTGAGGAACGCCAGCATCACTACGTTGCCGATAGCCCACTCCACCAAGCGAACCGTGACGTACTTCGGGGAAACCCTCAGCCACTGAACACCGGGAGGATCAATCGCCTCGGTATGCATACTCGCCTTCACCTTTAGTTTCGCCGCGACGGGTTTCCGGTCCGGCGGTACCACCTTCCAAATCCTCCGGCGGGATCCGGCAGAACCGCTCCACCACGAGTCCAACCACCACCATCACCACACCGCCGCCGCCCATCAGCAGGGCATTCCACAGAATTCCTTCACCGCCTCGCAAACCACCAATACGGAGTAGATCCACCGCGATTCCCGCATGCCAGCCAAGAAGCAGCGTCCCGGCGTAGGCGCAGGCCTGGGCAAGAACCAGTGTCCTTGCCGCGAGGATCGGGTTGAGCAGATTCTTCTTCTTACCGTTGCGCCAGCGCAGCACGCGGATGCCCATGACGAGCGTCAGGACGGCGATGATAACCATGGTGATGAGTGCGGAGACCGGCAGCACCGGCGTTGGCATGCTGAAACGGTTGGTCGTGACCGTTGCCAACCACCCAATGATGGCAGCCACGACGGCGATGAGCACCAGGACTACGGGGCGCATTGCTTTCATGGCTGTTCCACTGCTCCCGTCGCCGGCACGCCGGCTACGTCACCGAAGCCGTCGAAGCGCCGGATGTCCGGCATGTCAGCGGCGACGGCGGCCAGTTCCGCCACGTTTTGGCCGTTCAGCGTGGCGTGGGGCTCCAGCAAGGACCACGGGTAGAGCACAAAAGCGCGCTCAGCTGCCCGCGGATGCGGAATGGTGAGAACGGGATCGTCGCTGACTACGTCGCCGAACACGATGATGTCAACGTCAAGTGTTCTTGGACCCCAGTGCACCTCACGGGTGCGGTGATGTTTCTGTTCCACCGCGTGGCAGTGCTTCAAAAGTTCCAACGGGGTCAACGTGGTCTCCACAGCCATGACCATGTTCAGGAAGTCAGGTTGGCCATCCGGGCCGCCCACTGCCTTGGTCTGCACCACCGGCGATACACCCAAGAGGCGCACCTCCGGCGGATCCACCAGATCTGCGACGGCAGTGGACAGGGTGTCGTTCCGCTCCCCCAGGTTGCTGCCAAGAGCCAGAATGGCCTTGGTATAGCCGGACATTATGATCGCTCCCGGTGGACGCTGACAGTGACGTCGCCAAACGGCACCTCGATGGGCGCCTTGGGCTTGTGAACGGTGACATCGACGGCGGCTACGTTGTAGTCCGCGAGGATGGCCTCGGCAATCCTGACAGCAAGACCCTCGATGAGGTTCAAGGGCTCGCCCTCGATGTGTTTGGTAATCAGTTCAGCCACTTCACCGTAGTGGGCTGTGTACTGGAGATCGTCCGTATCAGCCGCCTTGGTGAAATCCGTGTATAGCACGGCGTCCACAACGAAAGGCTGGCCGTCACGGCGTTCGAAATCGAACACTCCGTGATAACCGACGGCGGTGACGCCGGTCAGCGTGATCCTGTCCACAGCGATATCCAATCAGCGGGAAATGCGGGCGGCGACCTTGACGGCGTCAAGGCTGGGGCCGACGTCGTGAACGCGGACAGCCCAGGCGCCCTTAGTGGCGCTCAACGCGGTGATGGCAGCGGTGGCTGCGTCGCGTTCCAAGGGCGCAGCCGACTTTCCGGCCACTGTGAGGAGCGATCCGAGGAAACGTTTGCGGGAAGCAGCAACCATCACCTTGTGGCCCAGAGTGAAAAGCTGGTCCAAGTTTTTCAGGATCTCCCAGTTCTGGTCCTCTTTCTTGGAGAATCCGATACCTGGATCGACGATGATCTGCTCCGGCGCAACGCCAGCTGCGTAGAGCTTGTCGCGGACACCGCGGAGCTCAGCCACCACGTCCTCCGTGACGTTGCTATAGTCCGTGAGGCTGTCCATGGTCAGGGCGTCGCCACGGCGATGGGTCAGGATGTACGGAACCTTGGTCCGGGCAACGAGCTCGGGCATGTCCGGTTCAATCGTCAGGCCCGAAACGTCATTGATGATGGCTGCGCCCGCCTCAATGGCAGCAGCGGCGGTGGACGTGTGCATCGTGTCGATGCTCACCAGCGCCCCGGCCTTTACCAGTGCCTGGATCACCGGGATGACGCGTCGTTGTTCCTCTTCGGGGGAAACAGGTTCAGCGCCCGAACGGGTGGATTCACCACCGACGTCGATGATGTCTGCGCCTGCGTAAAACATACGCAGGCCGAGCGCGATGGCGGTGTCCGGTGTCCGGTGAGTGCCGCCGTCGCTGAAGGAATCCGGGGTGACGTTGAGGATTCCCATGACGAGCGTGCGGTCCGTTGGCAGGTCCTCAAACCTGGCAGCGGGTCGCGGTTTGCGCAGAATCGGCAGCGGGCTTGTGGCCGGGCCGGTTCCAGGTGCTGCAGCGAGGGAGTCCATAGTGCTTACCTTCCGAGTATGAGGCTCATGGCCTCGGCGCGGGTGGCCGGGTCATGGAGTTGACCGCGCACCGCACTGGTGACGGTCTTTGCGCCGGGCTTGCGAATGCCGCGCATGGACATGCACATGTGTTCACATTCGACGACCACAATCGCGCCGCGCGGGTTGAGGTGGTTCACCAACGCCTCAACGATCTGCGTGGTGAGTCGTTCCTGCACTTGCGGGCGGCGCGCGTAGATATCGACCAGCCGCGCCAACTTGCTCAGGCCGGTCACTTTTCCGTCATGTGACGGAATGTAACCAACATGCGCGACGCCGTGGAACGGCACCAGGTGATGCTCGCACGTCGAGTAGAAGGGGATGTCCTTCACGAGGACAAGCTCTTCATGGTCGAGGTCGAACGTGGTGGAGAGGACGTCCGCAGGGTGCTGGTGCAGCCCTGCAAAGACCTCGGCGTAGGCCTTGGCCACGCGCTTTGGCGTGTCCAGGAGGCCTCCGCGATCAGGGTCTTCACCTATCGCCAGGAGAATCTCACGGACAGCCGCTTCAATGCGCGGACGGTCCACTTTATGGCCATGCTTGGAGCCCGCGGCGGAACCGTGGGCGGCGGCGAGGTCGTCGTCGTCGTCGAAATGAGTCACAGCAGAAAGCTTAGCCGTGATGCGGGTGGTCGTTGCCGCCGTCGGGTTGCGGGGCTTGGAATGACTCTTGGCTGCTGACTCCTTGGGCGTGGGGTGCTACTACGTCCAAAGGCTCGTCCAGCCGGGCCTTCTTGGCCTCTTCCTGGGCTTCGCGTTCCGCTTTCTCAGCGCGGGATTCCACGGGCGGGATGGACTGGACCGGACGGGATTCCTTGGACAACCAGATCTCGCGGAAATCGCGCTTACGGATGTCGTGGAAGATCTCGGCGATCTCCGTCTGGTTCAGTGTTTCCCGCTCCAGCAGTTCCAGCGCCAAGCGGTCCAAAACGTCCCGGTTTTCCGTGAGGATGGCGTAGGCCTCATCGTGAGCCTGGTCGATCAGGCGGCGTACTTCCTCGTCCACAACGTAGGCGATTTGGTCGGAGAAGTTGCGCTCCTGTGCGGCGTCGCGGCCGAGGAACGGTTCGCCACCGCCCTGGCCCAGCTTCACGGCACCAACACGTTCGCTCATGCCGTACTGGGTGACCATCTTCCGGGCCGTGGAGGTGGCCTTTTCGATGTCGTTGGAAGCACCCGTGGAGGGATCGTGGAACACGATTTCCTCAGCAACGCGTCCGCCCATGGCGTAGGCCATCTGGTCAAGCAGTTCGTTGCGGGTGACCGAGTACTTATCGTCTTCCGGGATCACCATGGTGTAGCCGAGCGCACGGCCACGGGGAAGGATGGTGATCTTGGTGACCGGGGCCGAGTTGCGAAGGGCAGCAGCAACCAGGGCGTGGCCACCTTCGTGGTAGGCGGTGATCTTGCGCTCGAGTTCCTTCATGACGCGGCTGCGTTTCTGCGGGCCGGCCATGACGCGGTCGATTGCCTCGTCCAGTGCGCGGTCATCGATCAGATTGGCATTTGAACGCGCAGTCAGCAGCGCGGCTTCGTTCAGGACGTTAGCCAGGTCCGCACCTGTGTAGCCCGGAGTCTTCTTGGCAACACCCCTGAGGTCGATGCCCGGGGCCATAGGCTTGCCCTTGGCGTGCACATTAAGGATCTGTTCCCGGCCGATCATGTCCGGGGCTTCCACTGTGATCTGGCGGTCGAAACGGCCCGGGCGCAGCAGCGCGGGGTCAAGGACGTCGGGACGGTTGGTTGCCGCGATAAGGATGACGTTGGTCTTGACGTCGAAGCCATCCATCTCAACGAGGAGCTGGTTCAAGGTCTGCTCGCGCTCATCGTTACCGCCGCCGATGCCGGCACCGCGATGACGTCCAACGGCGTCGATTTCGTCAACGAAGATGATGGCCGGGGAGCTTGCCTTGGCCTGTTCGAAAAGGTCGCGAACACGGGAAGCACCAACGCCGACGAACATCTCTACGAAGTCCGAGCCGGAGATGGAGAAGAAGGGAACGCCAGCCTCGCCGGCAACAGCGCGGGCCAGCAACGTCTTACCGGTGCCTGGAGGGCCGTAGAGCAGCACGCCCTTGGGAATCTTGGCGCCGACTGCCTGGAACTTTGCCGGTTCCTGGAGGAACTCCTTGATTTCCTGGAGCTCTTCCACGGCTTCGTCAGCACCAGCAACGTCTGAGAAGGTCACCTGGGGCATGTCCTTGTTGACCAGCTTGGCCTTGGACTTGCCGAACTGCATCACCTTGGAGCCGCCACCCTGCATGCGGGAAAGCAGGAACCAGAACAAGACACCGAGCAGCAGGACAGGGATGAGGAGGGAGAACAAACCGGAGAACCAGTTATTCTCCACCGGCTGGTCAGTGAAGCCTTTGTCCGGGTTGGCGTTGGTGACAGCCCTCACCACATCGGGACCGCGATCCGTGACGTAGAAGAACTGGACGTTCTTGCCCTTGTCCTGGCCGTCCAGGTTCAGGTTGTCCTTAAGCACCAAGTCAACGCGGTTCTCGGCGTCGAAAATCTTGGCCTGCTCAACCTTCCCGCTTTGGGAAAGGAGTTCGAGGCCGTCTTTGGTGTCAATGCGCGTGGAACCGCCCGGAGCCAGTGTTGCGAATGCCACCAGGAGCAAGCCAACGACGACAACAATCCAGATGCCCGGGCCCTTGAAGAAACTCTTAGCTTTCATCTGATCGGGGTTTTGCCCCGTCCCTCCTGGTAGTGCTGCAAGGCGCAACTTCTGCGCGCGAGTGGTGCTGCTTCAGTTTCAAGCTATACACCGTTCCCAGTAATTCACGCATCGGAAAGTGCAAAAGTTCCCTCTGGGCGTACACAGGATACTCGCGTTGTGCGTGCTGG
>JAPSHX010000023.1:11271-54799 GCA_031179305.1 Paenarthrobacter sp.
CGCAACTTCTGCGCGCGAGTGGTGCTGCTTCAGTTTCAAGCTATACACCGTTCCCAGTAATTCACGCATCGGAAAGTGCAAAAGTTCCCTCTGGGCGTACACAGGATACTCGCGTTGTGCGTGCTGGGACAGGGTTTTGTGCCGCGTTGCGGGGATAGGTGCCTGCTCCACTGGTTAGGCGGTGCGCCCATTCGCGCCAATCGCCCCCTTAACCACTGGTGCGAACGGCGGAAAAGGGCGCGGGCAAAACCACCACCTGATGCGAACGTCGGAAACGGGTGCGGCCCTTTCTCGGAAACCGACCGACGCCGATGCCCCCATTCCCAAGCCAAACACCCACCCGCGCACCCATTCGCGCCAATCGCCCCCTTAACCACTGGTGCGAACGGCGGAAAAGGGCGCGGACGTGGCCACTACCGGGCGCGAACGGCGGAAACGGGTGCGGCCCTTTCTCGGCCGTTTTCCACATAGCTGAGGCTGGAGCTTTCGGCTTCGCCCGGGACCGGGGAGCGTAGACCCATGGCCTTTCAAGAACTCATACTCGCCTCTGACGCGACACGGATTGGACAGGATGCGCGCCAACTCGCGAAGCAGGCCAAACGCGGCGAATTGGTCCGAGTCCGACGGGGCACCTACGCCCGTTCTGCTTATTGGGCGGAATTGAACGAGCGCCAACGGCACGGACTTCAAGCAGCTGCCCTGGTCAATACCACCAGGACCCCTCCCATCTTTAATTTCCAGACGGCGGCGCTCCTCTGGGGGCTCGGCGTCGTGGGCGTGCCGAAGCATCTGTGCACTGTGACTGCGGACCCAAGCGGTGGTCGATCAAAACATGGGATCCGCAGAAGTTTCGGCGCCTGTGACAGCGGGATAGCCCAGCTCGGCGGATTCCGGGTCACGGATAAGGTTCGCACGACAATAGAGCTGGCCGCTTCCCTGAACTTTGCTGAGGCCTTAGCCATTGTGGACTCCAGTCGGCGGAACCAGAGATGGGGCGACCCTCTTGAAGTCGACAATTGGAACAAGGACAAGCCATGGGGTCCTCCGTCGGGCGTGGACGAGCTGACTGGAGCTGTCTCCGCCCTCACCAATCAGTCAAGAAAACGACGCGCCGGCATGATTCTCGAATTGTCCACAGACAAGTCCGAGTCGGTGGGGGAATCCATGAGTCGCGCGCAAATGATTCTGCTCAACTTCCCCGTCCCCAGCCTTCAAGGTTCGTTTACCTTGAAAACCGGACGTACCGCCCGAACAGATTTTTGGTGGCCCGAACTCGATCTGGTGGGGGAATTTGATGGCTATGGGAAGTATCTGAGAAAAGAACTGCGGGGAGACCAGACGATCCAACAGGCAGTCATGGCCGAGAAAGCCCGGGAGAACGGACTGCGGGCACTGGGCCTCACCGTTGTTCGCTGGGACTGGTCCGACATGATGAATCCAAGGGCGTTCACACGAATCTTGAACGATGGAGGCCTGCGGTCCCTGCGTGGGGCCTGACGGGCTTGGGCCGGTCAGGCCGCGGCGACTGGGAGGACCAGAAGGTAACCCGTGGGCAGGTCAGTGCTCCAGCGACGCGGCTCCCGGACCACGAACTGTGTGGCCAGTTGTTCCGGGGAGAGCAGGCTGTTGGGCTCTGGGGACGGACCCCATTGTCCGCTGCCATAAGGGTAGAGCGGATCCAGGACGTGTACCCCGGTGACTTGAAACTCCGGGAACTGCGCGGGATCACCTATCGACTCAAAACCACTCATGACCCAGGCATGACGACCACTCCACATGACCAACCCCACTGGTCGGCCAGTCTCAGCGATGGCGCGGGCCGCCGTCTGCAGCGTGTCCTCATAGGTGGCGATGCTGACCACGGTATATGGCCCCATTCCAACTTCGGTCAGCACCTGCGCCCAGCCCCGCGGGTTGGCGCCGTTGAAGGAGTTGGATGACCGCGCGCGGGCCATCTCCCACAGTTCGCTCTGCTGCGCGGAGGATGCCCACGAACCGCCCCCGGTATCGTCGATGAGGTTGTGCGCCATCTGAATGCTTGCAGCAACACACCAGTCAAAGGTGTACTGCGGAACGAAGTCCCCCTCTTGGTAGAGGTTAATGGCGAAAGCCTGGGGCGCGGCAGGTGGTGCGGGCGGAGGCTGTGGCGGTGCCGGCGGTTCGGCAACCGCCGACTTCGTGGCAGTCGTCGTCGGGACCGTGACGACGTCACTCGGGGTTGGAGCGACGGAAGAGCTCGCAATTGGTGGGCCGGCATCGGTCTCGGTGACATCGACCGCAGGAGTGCAGGCCGTGAGGAGCGTCGCCATGACGGCGAGCCACGTCAAGAGACGGGCAGGTGCACCGGTCATGGTCCAGTTTAGCGCGAGGGCTTAGCGCACGGGCAGGTTCAGGCGTTCAAGTTCCCGCTACCGCACCCACTCCCCCCAAACGCGCCCCTATAACCACCAACGCCGCACCCACTCCCGCCAGGCGCACCAGAGGTTACAGGTGCAAACGGCGGAAAAGGGTGCAGCGGCGCAAACGGGTAGAGCGGGGCTTACTCGTAAACGTGCGGGGCCAGAGTGCCCACGAAGTCCAGGTTGCGGTACTTCTCGGCGTAGTCGAGACCGTAACCGACCACGAATTCGTTGGGGATGTCGTACCCGACGTACTTGACGTCGATTTCCACCTTGGCAGCCGTCGGCTTGCGGAAAGCCGTGCAGATTTCCACGCTGGCCGTGCCCCGGGATTCGAGGTTGGACTTGAGCCAGGACAAGGTCAGGCCGGAGTCAATGATGTCCTCTACGATCAGGACGTCCTTGCCCATGAGGTCGGTATCGAGGTCCTTGAGGATTCGAACAACACCGGAGGACTGGGTGCCCGAGCCGTAGGAAGAGACAGCCATCCAGTCCATGCTGACGTGGCTGTGCAGTGCACGAGCGAGGTCGGCCATCACCATGACCGCGCCCTTGAGGACACCGACGATGAGGATGTCGCGGCCTTCGTAATCCTTGTCGATCTGCGCCGCGAGTTCCGCGATACGCGTTTGGATCTGCTCTTTGGTGTAAAGAACGTGCTTGAGATCTGCCTGGACGTCGTTTGAATCCACCAATGGCTCCTGTTTTGATGCTCGGGTGCGGCTACTGTTGGGACGGTTTCTGATGCCGGAATACTAGCTTCCCACAGCGCGCGGCTTCGCGGGGACCGCCCTTACCCGGATCACCAGTCGCATCTGAAGTTGAAGCACCTGATGACACAGACCGTTCCTGCTCCAAATCGCTGAGGGACAAACGGTACACACTCACGTGGCCGGGAAGCTCAACAGGCCCTGCTGAACCTTGCCGGCGAAGCAGCGCTTCCGCAGCTTGGAGGCGCCCGTAGCCGGGTTGTTGACCCCCGACGTCGGCCGCAGCCTTCGCAATGACACGGAACCTGAGCGCTGCGGG
The DNA here is from genome assembly GCA_031179305.1 of Paenarthrobacter sp. GTDB lineage: Bacteria > Actinomycetota > Actinomycetes > Actinomycetales > Micrococcaceae > Arthrobacter. The sequence continues at coordinate 14,700 of JAPSHX010000023.1, forward strand.
CAGTTCACGAACGGCGTCCTCGGGAAGCCAGGCGTCGCCGCCCTCCCGCTGGACCAGTGAGAGATAAGTCTCCTTGGCCAGATCTTCGAGGAAATCGGCATCTTGCTGCAGGATCGCGGCGGTCCGGGCAAGCGACTCGGCCACGCCCGGACCCAGCTTCTCTTCCAGCACGGGCATCACTTCAACACGCGTCCGGGATCTCGCAAACGCGGGGTCGGAGTTGCTCGGATCATGCCAGGGAGACAACTCCTCGACCCGGCAGATTTCCAGCGTCTCCTCCCGGCGAAGGCCAAGGAACGGCCGGAGCAGGCGTCCGCGAGCGAGCCTCATGCCAGCAAGGGAGCGCGTTCCGGAGCCACGAGCCAAACCCAGGAGTACTTGTTCGGCTTGGTCGTCCAGGGTGTGGCCGAGCAGGATCGCATCGCAGCCAAGGTGGTCGGCGGCGGACTCCAAGGCAGCATGACGGGCGTCCCTGGCAGCAGCCTCGGGACCAAACCCCGTGGCAGCCACTTCCACAGCGCGCACTTCCACCGGAGATAGTCCCAGCTCACGCAACACGGCAGCAGTCCGGGAAGCGACTTCCCCGGAACCAGCCTGCAGTTGATGGTCCACCACCACGGCCGCGACAGACACTGGGTGTCCATCCACGTGACCCCGCCTGGCAAAGTACGCGGCGATGGCTGCCAAAGCCAAGGAATCCGGGCCTCCGCTGCAGGCTACAAGGACATGTGACGGGTAGCCCGCAGAAGCCAAGGCGTTCTGCAACTGTTTGCGGGCCTTACCGACGACCGGTGCCAGACGTCCCGGACGCCGTCGACCCTTACCTGAAGAACCGACGGCGGAACCGGCAGGTACGCTCAAAGCCCCATCCGCTCAAGCCAAAGCCTGGAGTTGTGAATCTCTTCCTCGGTGGGCAGGTAGTCGGCGGATTCCCACACCCGGTTGAAGCCCTCCATGCCAGCCACGGCAACAACTTCGCGGACAAACTTGGCGCCATCGGTGTACTGGCGCATCTTGGCGTCCAGGCCTAGGAGGTTGCGGATGAACTTCTCCACCACGCCGCGGTCCTTGCCACGGTCGTTGAAGCGCTGGCGAATGGTCTTCACGGAGGGAACAATGCTCGAATCCACGGCATCCATCACCACGTTGGCGTGCCCCTCGAGGAGGCTCATGACGGCCGTGATGTGGGACAGGGACGCCTTTTCCTCCGGGTTCTGGAGAAGGTCCAGGATGGCGCCACGGCCGGGCGTTTTCTCGGAGGGGTTACGGTCGCGCAGGGACTTGGCTACAGCGCTGGCGCGTTCAACCAGAGTATCCATATTGCCCAGGAGATTGCCGCTGAGCTTCTCGATTTCATCCAGCATGTGGTGACGGAGCCACGGCGCGGCGGCGAACTGGACCCGGTGGGTTTGTTCGTGAAGGCAAACCCAGAGACGGAAGTCGTCCGGATGAACGTTGAGTTCGCGCTCCACGGAGATGATGTTCGGCGCCACCAGCAGGAGTCGGCCGCCCGGGGGAACGTTGGAATCCGGGGCCAGCGCAGCAAAAGGATCGTACTGGCCGAGGACTTTACTTGAAAGGAACGCGAGCACAGCGCCAAGTTGGGTGCCAGTGATGGCGCCGCTGGTAGCGGCCGCCGCCGGGGTCATCGCGACTCCACTGCGGCTCTCAAGCATCTTCTTCAGAGCAGGTTGGAGCATCACCGAGAAGCTCTGGGTATTGGCCTTGGACCACGAGGCTCGATCCACCACCAGAACGTGCGAATCCCTCAGATCCCTGGCGGCGTCCAAGCCGGTGATGTCATGCACGTGCGGGACGGAGATATCCGCGTTGAAGCGCAGATTGTCCACGGCTTTGCCAATCTCCCCGGCGCTAAGCTCCGGACCAGGAGGGGCAAGCCGGGCAGCCGTAGAGGCGGCCAGGTCCCAATTGATCAGGGACGGGGCCCCTGCTGACGATTCTCGGGCAGATGACACCATACGTTCCATCAGACCACACGAGGCTGACAGTGTGCCTTAAGTTCGCTCCACGCGGAGGACTAGCCCCGGCACCCGCACGAAGCCAACACTGACGCCGAACGGTCCATGGCCACCTTGTTGCCCGACGCTCCCGGGTCCAGGCCGTTGCCGATAAAGGAGAACACCAGCAGCCGGCCATCGGCGTCCACCACGTAGCCGCTCAATGCGATCACCGTATTCAATGTCCCGGTCTTAGCGCGCACCAGTCCTGCGCCCTCGGACGTACCTGCCTCGCCGTACCTGTCATCCAAGGTCCCGGTGAGTCCTGCCACGGGGAAACCGTCGAGCGCGGTCCGCAAAGCAAGCTCCGGACCGCTGGTAATGGCACGGACAACCTCGGCAAATTGCCGGGGCGTGACCTGGTTCTCCAAGGCAAGGCCCGAGACGTCTGCCAGCTGCATCGAATCCGTGGCGATCCCCAGCTCCCCCAGCCTTTGCCGCACGGCCGAAGTAGCGCCGTCGTACGTTCCCTCGTGACCGGACGCCAAGGCGGTCATCCGGCCCAGCGCTTCTGCGAGGAAGTTGTCCGAGGATTCGAGCATGAGGTCCACTTGCTCGCTCACGGTTGCGGACTCAGCAGCTGCCAACTCTTTGCCGGGAAGACCCTTACCGCGTTCGACGCCGGGATTCACCGTTACGCCGGCCGCGGCCAACTGCTCGGCGAACGCCTGGGCGGTGGTGATGGCGGAATCCTGGGGGCGGGGACCAGTCAGAACGTCCTGGGCGTAACGGCCGGAGTTCAACGCCAAGGAGAACAACGGCGCGGTTTCCCCGGCGGCGACATCGTCCAAACTCCACGCGGGGTTTAGGGTGGCGCCACTGAATAGTGAGTCGTCAACTTGCACGGTGATAGGCCCCCGCACCCCAGCCGACGCTAAAGCGGCGGCAGTGTCCGCGGCGAGGGACGCCAGTCCGGCCCGGCCAAGAACAGCAGTGGGCTCGGAAGCAGGCGCGCCCAGCAGAACGTCCCCTCCCCCGGTCAGCACCACTGTGGAGGGATTGTCAGAAGCGAGCACGCGAGTGGTGAACCTTGAGTCGGGCCCGAGCGCTTTCAAGGCTGCGACAGCGGTCAACAGTTTCATGTTCGAGGCCGGAATCCTGTTGGCGTTGGCCTCGCGGTCAAAAAGAACCTGGCCCGTGGATGCGTCCATCACTACGCCGCTGATGCTGCCCGCACCGTCCGGCTTGAGAGTGACGTCCAGGAGCCTCGCCACCTCGCTCGCAACCGGGACAGGCGCTGCGGCATCCAACGGAAGAACGCTACTGGCACCCGAAAGACGGTCCGGCACCTGCTGCCAGGAGGGAACGGGGGGTGGGGCCTTGGGGAAAATGAGCAGGTTCGGAAACATCCCCACAACCACCACGGCGCCGAGACACAGCAAAACGGTGGTCAGCAGCACCGGCCATGTAAAGCGCCCCCACGCCGCAGGCACCCGCTTGCGGGCACCCCCGTTTTTAACGCCCATCATGGAAGTTGCTTGGTCCTGTCAGTCCTGAAATGTCCCCGCCGGTTCAAGAAACCCGGGTCTCTCGCTATATCCTCAATAGTAGTCGGCGGCGCCGGCTGCGCTTTTGCCTGCCGCGCCCCACCCACACCCGTCAAGGAGCATTCCATGAAGCACGACGTGACCATCGAGATCCCCAAGGGATCGCGCGTCAAGTACGAAGTTGACCACGAAACCGGCCGTGTCCGCCTGGACCGCGTCCTGTTCACCTCCATGCAGTACCCCACGCACTACGGCTTCTTCGAGAACACCTTGGGCGAAGACGGCGACCCGCTGGACGCACTGGTGCTCCTGCAGGACTTCGATCTGCACCCCGGTGTCATCGTTGAATCCCGTCCTATCGGCGTCTTCAACATGACCGACGACGGCGGCGGAGACGCCAAGGTCCTCTGCGTCCCCGTCGACGCACGTTTCGACCACATCCAGGAAGTCAGCGACGTCAGCGAATTCCTGGTCAAGGAAATCGAGCACTTCTTCACTCGCTACAAGGACCTGGAGCCCGGCAAGTGGGTCAAGGCTGAAGGCTGGGGCGACCGCGCCGCTGCCGAAGCCGAGCTGGAAGCTTCCATCAAGCGCTTCTCGGCCGAAGGCCACTGATTTTCCTGGCGTTAAAAGCCTGATGCTCGACGGCGGCTGGTGCGGTTCCCCCGGGACCCCACCTGCCGCCGTCGTTCTTTAACGGTTTATACACATGGGCATGTCTCCCCATCGCGGCAGCTTGCGGGTCCGCCTAGGCTGGGACCAGACTTTTCGATGCATGTTCACAGGGGGTTCCATATGGCTGGGTTCTACGGCGCGGACATCGCGCAGCTTCGCAGTCTGGCGGGTGTGATGGGCAAGGCCGCCGACGCCATCAGCCTGCAAAGCACGCAGTTGTCCAACGCGATCAACTCCACCACGGCGTGGCAGGGCCGGGACGCCACGGTATTCAAGGGCGACTGGAACAGCCAGCACCGGCAGAGCCTCGTAAAGGCCGCCAACATGCTGCGCGAAAATGCGAGCCAACTGAAGAAGCACGCCAATCAGCAAGAGTTCGCCAGCCACAATGATGGATCAGGCACCTCAGTGGGTGTCCTCAAGGACGTCTACGACACCGCCATGGGCGTCAAGGGTGTGGCTGCTCCGCTGTGGACGGCGTACAAGTACCTCAAGCTCGGCAACGCAGAATGGGTGAAGACCCGAGAGGTCCTGACCAACTGGCGGGCCGGTGGCACAGTGGTCCGCGACGCCATGACCGCGCTGCGTAACGGTGAGAAAGTCACTGATGTCCTCACCGACCTCAAGGCAAACATCCCCTACAGCCAGGCCTTCCAGGAGGCCAGCAAGTTCTCCAAGGGCCTCCGCATTGCCGGAGCCCTGGCGGCGCCGCTCAACATCGTGGGCGGCATCAGCGACATGATCAACCCCGAGCACGACGGCTGGCGCGGCACTGGTGACCGCGTCGCCGGCGGCTTGTCCGTGGTGGGCGGCGTCGGCAGCATCATGCTCATGACAGCCGGCGGCGCAGCCCTCCTGGGACCGATCGGCGCTCCAATCGTGATCGGCGCCGGCATCGTTGCGGGCGCGTGGGCATTGGGTAACCTCGTAGCTGATAACTGGGACTCCATCAGCAACTTCGCCCGCAACCCCGGCAGTTACATCGCTGACGGGGCCAAGGAGGTGGCAGGCTTCGCCAAGGACGTAGGCAGTAAGGTGGCAGACGGGGTCAGTGACGCCGCCAAGTCAGTCGGAAACTTTGTCGGAGGGATATTCGGATGACCACCAGCACCATGAAATGGACCCAGCGGGACATTGAGGCCGCGGCCAAGGTCCTGGCCTCGGCCAGCGCAATCGGTGCGCCTTTGCCCACGCTGACCGATGAGGAAGTTGTGGCCCTGGACGGCGTCCAGCACGAACAGCTGGTTGCCCTGCCGTGGCTATCTGCGCAGGACGCCAGCAAGGAACTGATGTGCGCTGTCGCGTTGCGCGGCCTGCTCGCCAAGGAACTCGTTTATCCGGTGGTATTCGAGGGTGAAACCGAGCCGTCGCGCTTGCACGCCACCGAAGAAATCACCGGCGCCCTCACTCTGCGCCGCAGCGGCAGCAGCGTAGTTTCCGTGGAACGTACCGTATCCACCGGCAAGCGTTGGCTCTACGGCTACCTTCACGATGAAGGCGTCCTGCTGGAAGAAGTGGACGAAAGTGGGCTGCACGGCTTCACCGTAGTCACCCGCGACCAGCTGGTTCCGCGTCTGGCCGAGTTCGTAGACCCCCAGCAGGCCGCAGCCCGCGACACCGAACCTGCCCTTTACACGGAAGCCCAGTTCGAGGCACACGCCGCCACGGCCTTGGCCGACACCCAAGCCGCGAGCAACGTAGTGGCTTTCAATTCCGATACCAACGAGTTCCCCACGGTCACCGTGTACACCGGCCCCTCCAGCGTTCACGTGCTGACCCCACGGGCGGAGGGTTCCCCGGAGTCCGGCGCCCCGGAGCAGACTGAATCAGTGTCGTTCGAGCTGCAGGAAACGTCTGCAGCATCGTTGGCCCGCGTCCTCGGTGGACTTGCGGGACTGGCCTGACCCTTAGCACCCAAGCCGTACACCGCCGTCGAGCTGAAAGCCCCTCATGAGCACTTCGAAGTCCACAACAGTCACCGGGCTGCTTGACGCTGTCAACGGCCGCCCCGTTCGCCGCCACCCTGAAACCGGCGCGTACTTCGTCAAGGCCTCGGCAGGCGCCCACTTCTGGGGCCGCGCCTTGGATGCGGTGGTGTTCGTGGTTGGTTACATGGTTCTGGCCGTGATCGCTGCTGTGATCCGGGAATCCATGATGAACAGCGGCTCGGCACTCGGGTACAACGATGGTTTGTGGCTGACGCTCTACGTTGTCCTCTGGTTCGTGGGGCTGTTCGTCTACGGGATGATCTGGGGATCCGTGGGCAGCGTGGGCGATGCAGCCGCCGGCATGCGCTCCGTGCGGATCAAGAACGGCACGACGGCGGGAGCATGGTTGGGTGGTTGGCGCGCCATCTGCTGGTCTTTCTTCCCGTTCTTCGTGGTTATGCTCATTGCGTCCGCAATAAGTGGCGGCGGAGACGACACTTGGGATCCGAAGTTTGCAGCTATTGACCGGCGCTCGGGAATCGCCCAAGGCCAACAGCCTGTCCCGGACCCCAAGGTAGTCGCCGCAGAACAGGCCTCCGAAGCGGAGCGTCGGAACATGCCCAACCTCTACGGCCAGCGTCCGGATGCGCGGCCGTAACTGGTTGGTTCGCCGGGTGGAGCGCAGGCTCGCACCTGAGCTCGGCCAGCTTCGATATGTCGCATCCTCACGCAGGATCTTCTGGAAGGCGCTGATCCCCTGTTTGGTAGTGGGCTTCGTCTTCGGGACCATTGCCGAATTCGTCAGCCCAATTCGTTCCACCAGGGATGCCGGACACTTCAGCGACCCGGCGCTGTTCATCACCGCGAGCATTCTCACCGGATCGTTGCTGTGGGGGATGACTCTTTTAGGAAGCTTCCGGAAGGTGCTGGTTTTCGACCGCGGAATGGTGGCCAAGTACTCCCAAAAGCACACCCGGGTTGTGATTCCCTGGAGTGACATCGTGCCCGGGAGCCTGAAGGCGGTGACCACGGCCGACGGCAGCAATCCCGACCGCCGATTGGTGGCCCGCCAGAAGGTTTCGTTGGGTGCAGGTGGGCGCAATGCATTGGTTTTCCAAGCCCGGGAAATCTTCTGGGTCTTCGCCTCCGACGAGGATCCGTGGCCCTTGGTCAGTGCAGTCCAGGAAAGTCTGCGTGACGCAGGAATGGCCGACGCTGTCCGCGCCACATCAGGTGCGCTACCCGCCGTCGTACTCACCGGACGTACGGCGCTTGACTGACCACCCTTACTCAACAAAGGGCAAATTTTGCCCTTGCAGAGCTGCTACCAGCCGGTAGCATGTGATCAACTATGTTCACTCTCACCATCAACCAACGCGACAGCCGCCGTGACGGCGACCTTGTGCCGCAGCTGCTCAAGGACCTGCGGCACATTCCCGCGCGGCTCGACTTTGATCGCTCGGTTGAGGATGAGGTGCAGGGCATCGTCGATTGCAGCCATCAAGCTGTGGAGACGGCCCTGATAGCCCTCCGGACAGGCCGGTGGTACGTGGGAATCGGCGTGGGACCCATCAACGAGCCGTTGCCCAATTTGGTCAAGGATGCCTCGGGGCATGGCCTTGTTTACGCCCGACGGGCAGTCGATCGGCTGCGCAACGGCAAAGAACGTGTCCCCGTAGCCGTTGATGGCCCCATAACAGCCTTGGCCTCGGAAGCGGAAGCCGTTTTGAGGCTCCTCGGGCACATTGTGCTGCACAGAAGCCCCGCCGAATGGCGGGTGCTGGATTTGCTCACGCCTGGCGTCCGGGGCCAACAGAAGACCGTGGCCCAGGAGCTCGGCATCACTACCCAGGCCGTGAGCAAAGCCTTGGCACGCGCTCAGTGGGCGGAGGAGCACGCCGCCCGTCCGGCCGCCGCCCGCTTGCTGCAGCTGATCCTCGAAGTGCGTTAGGGACTCCACACCCCCAGTCGCAGCAAACCCAACTAAGTAGCACTTAAGGCCGTTCTGAGAGCTCAAAACGACCTGAAGTGCTACTTAGTTGGGTGAGCGGGGCAGCTTACTGGTTGCTGACGTTGTCCTTGGCCGTCTGTGCGCGGTCCTGAACGTCGGCTGCTGCTGTCTGGCCCTCGTCCTTGACGTTGGCTGCGGCTTCCGTGGCAGTGTCCTTGACGTTCTGCATCGCGTCCTGAGCGGGCTCGCGCAGGTGCTCGGCAACTTCCTGGGCAGCGTGGCTGAGCTCCTCCGTGAGCGGCTGGGCAGCTTCCTTCAATGCCTGGGCAGCCTCGCGCTCCTTGTCCGATGGCGGAATCAGCGCAGAGACCAGCAATCCCGCTCCGAAGGCGATAAGGCCGGCAGCGATTGGGCTGCCCTGGGCCTTGCGGGTGATCGCTTGAGGGGCGTCGCCAATGTCTGAGACCGCACCTGACACGGCATCCTGGGCCTGATGAGCCACGTCGCTGGCCCTGTGCTGCACGTCATCGCTGGCGCCGAAGACGGCCGTCTTGATCTTGTCCACCCGGCGGTTGACGATGTGCGAAGGCGTGACCTTGTCAGCCACGGCATCAACGTTGGTGCTGAGCCGCCGGCGGGTTTCTTCGATATCGGCGCGCAGGGCGTCGGGGTTCTGCGTCATCGTGTCTCCTCAGTGTTTGGTTTCAAAGCGGGAGGTATTTCCTTGACCGTCTCAGCGGTCCGGGGCATGCCCTTGATGGCGTTCAGTTCCTTGCGGCCCATCGCTGCCAAGACGGCAGCAACAATTCCCCAAATGACCGCAACGATCACCGCGGACCAACCGAGGCCAACCAGCTGGCCCAAGGCCCACCACAGGGCGATGGATAGAAACAGCACGGTGATGTGGCCGGCGTATGCAGCTCCGCCCAGCATTCCCGCGCCCTTGCCGGCCTTGGTGGCGGAATCCTTCAGCTCCGCCTTGGCCAGCTCCACTTCCTGGCGCATCAACGTGGAGACGTCGCGCGTCAGGTCGCTCAGCAGCTCACCAAGGGGAAGGTTTTCCGCTTTCTCATGGGCTGTTGTGTGAGGCAGGTCGGCGGGACTGCTCATCGGGGACCTCCGTACTGGGGGTCATCCGGATCAAGCGGACTCTCCGGATCAATTGCTCCAGCAAGCGGGTCCCCCTGTGCCTTGACTCCACCGGCGGTTGTCTCCGGGTACGGCAGCGTCGATCCGTCGTAGCCGCCCGTGGTACCGGCATCGTAACCCGCGGTTGCTGCGCCACCAGTTGCTGCGCCACCAGTTGCTGCGCCACCGGTTGCTGCGCCGGTGGTGGTGGCCGATCCATAACCGGCTGTGGTGGTGGTGGGGCCTGGAAGGTCCACAGCCGGAGGCGTTACTGCGCCGCCCTGCGTCGGGTAATAGACGGCTTGTGGTGTCTGCTCGGCTGTGGTGCCGGTGCTTCCACTGGACGTGCCACCCATTGGCGAGTTGTCGGCCATACCCCGGCCGAGCCGGCCTGCAAGGACACCGGCTCCGGCTGCGAGCAGCAGGAAGGCGCCGGGCTTGCGGCGCGCGAATCCTTTGACTTCGTCCAGCAGTGAGCCGGGATCCCGGCCCTCCAGCCACTGGGCGATGGAGGAAGAACGTTGGGCTGCCTGCTGGACCAGATCCGTGGCAACGCCACCGTTTTGGTTTGAATTGGCCATGGTGGACAGTTCGTCAGAGATGGAACGCAAGCCTTCGGCAACACGCTGCTGCTGGACCTGGGCCTGGTCTGTCAGTTCGCCCTTGGTCTGCGTGAGCAGCTGCCGTGCGTTTACCTTGACTTCGTGGGCTACATGGCCGGCCTCGGACTTGGCAGTGTCCACTACACCACCTGCAGCATCCGATACCGCTCCGGCCATTCCCGCAGCTTCCTCCTTGGCCGTGTCTACCTTGCCGGAACTGGCAGAACCGGTCCCTGAACCAGCAGGAGTTCCGCTGATTCCGGTGGTTCCGGCAGTTTGCGTTTCAACGTCCGGCGAGTCGAGGTAGCTTCCGGAAAATGGCTCGGTCCCTGCATGGGCTCCGGTCCGTGGCGCCGCGAAGCTTCCGTCCTGCGGCGATTGGCTCTCAGTCATTGTCGCTCTCTTTCCACAGTTGGCAGGCTGCGGACAGCAGCCGGGATAGTAAGTATCGTTACTATCAATGGGTGTGTACCCGCTTGCCACGGTTCTAATCACCCCAATTTCCAAAAGATGGCGTGCCCCACTTTCACCGCTTCCCGCTCGACACAGGAGGACTTACCTGCCAACGTAGGTCTAATGAGCCAACTGCCCACGCGGCGACGGCTGATTCCCGCGCTTCGAAAAACCGTCACCCGCCACCGACTCCTGTTCGCTGCCAAAACGGCCGTCGCAGCAGGCCTCGCCTGGTACCTTGCACCCTTTATGCCGGGCCCTGCCGCCGAGTATCCGTACTACGCTCCGCTGGGCGCCTTGGTGAGCATGCACCCCACAGTGGCCGACTCAGCCAAACATGGACTCCAGAGCCTGGTGGGTTTGGTGTTGGGCATCGGCATGGCCTTCGCCATCACCACCGTCGCCGCGCCTACTGCGCTGGCTGTTGCAGTGGTGGTGGGGCTCGGCGTGCTCATCGGCGGCCTTCCCCGGCTGGGCACTGCCTCTGAATGGATTCCCATGGCAGCGCTGTTCGTGCTGGTGCTGGGTGACTCTAACGCCGAAGGTTTCTCCTTCGCCTACGTCCTTCAGATGGCCTTGGGCGTCACGGTTGGATTTGCGGTGAACTGGCTAATATTTCCGCCCCTTCACCTCGACGATATTGATCCCGCCATCGCCGGACACCAAGGTGCCTTATCCCGCCAGCTCAAAGACATGGCTCGAGCCATGGAAGAGTCCTGGCCACCAAACCACGAGGCGTGGGCAACCCGCAGCGACGAACTCTCGGTCACAGCGGCCGGCGTGCGGACCGCGGTGCACCAAGCTGAACTCAGCGCCAAAGCGAACCCCAGGTCCCGTCGTCGTGCAACGCGCCTACCCAGCGACCTCGCTGGCCTGCGAACCCTCGAACGGCTCACGTTCCACGTCCAGGACATCACCGACGTCCTGGCCAGCGCCATCTGGGAGGAGGGCGCCGGGACTGTCATTCCGGATGCCGTGGTCGCTCCGCTTTCCGAAGCCTTGGAGTCTGTAGCCCGCGTGGTGGACCACTGGCGGGACGCGGAGTCCGGCGAGCTCGCCAACCGCCTGGCAAGGGCGAAGGACAGCATCGACGCCCTCAGCGATGCCGTGGCTGAGGCCGCGGCTGACCAAGCCCCGGTGAACGCTCCGGCATCGGTGGCCATGAGCCTGCGCCGGATTCTCACCGTTGTGCTGTCCTCCGAGTAGAAGCTAGCGCGGTCTCAGCGGCGGTGACCCCTTCCGGCCCCTACCTGCGCCAATCCCGTCCAGCATTTCCGCCAGTGACTCCAGCGAAGAATGCTTCGGTGACCAGCCCAACAGTGCATGCGCCCGGGCTGTGTCCATGATGGGCGCGTTGGCCGCCATGTCCACCCACCCGCCGTCGGTCACCTGCAGGCGGAGTCGCCAACTAACGTCGACGACGGCGCGCAGCACCGGCAGCGGGAACGGCATCACCCGCCGGGCGTTGAAAAGCCATGCCAAGGCGTTGGGGTCTATGACCGGCTCTGCGGCGATGTTGAACGCACCTTCTGCTTTGCGCTCCAACACACGCCAGTAGGCATCAGCGACGTCGGCCGTGTGGGCGGCTTGGAACACCATCTCCTTGGGGACGGCAAGCAGCGGCAGCCAGGGCTTACGCGGGACCAATCGAGGCAGGACTCGTCCCAGGAAGTAGCGGCCAACCTCACTCCCGCCACCTGCACTGAACATCAGCGCGGGCCGGAGCCGGGCCACCACTATGTCCGGGTTCTCCTTGGCAAAACCGTCCAAGAGCCTTTCCTGTGCCGCCTTGTCCACACTGTAATGGGAGCTGCGGATGCCATCCGTAGGCCAGTCTTCCTTGGTCCGTTGGTCCTTGGGAGCCGGCGAGTACGCCCCCACAGATGATGCGCACACGATGTGCCCCACTCCGGCTTTGCGCGCGGCGGCCAACACATGGGCTGTTCCTGCCACATTGGTCCGGCGCAGCATCTCCCGGTCATGGTTCGGTTGGATCAGCCACGCAAGATGAACCACGGCATCGGCGCCCGCCAAAGCTGCTTCCAGCGCGGGTTGATCCTCCACGGTGCTGATATCCAAGGTGTGCCACTCCACGCCGTGATATGGCGCGGCATCCGGATCAGGTTGCCGCCGGACGACGCCCACCAGTTCCAGGTCTGCGCCCTCTTCAGAGCGTGCTCTCTCGAGCCGCTTCAGCAGTTCCGTGCCGCCGTGTCCTGTTGCACCGATAATCGCGATTCGCATGGCTGCTTCCTCAGGTCTGCGGGGCTTCGCCCGTGGAACGTATGCGTTCCAGGACCGCTGTGGTGGAGTGCTCGGGCACGTAATCCAAGATGGTTACAGTGCCGCCGTAACGTTCCACGGCTTCGGTTTCCTGGAGCATTTCCGGCGTGTAATCGCCGCCTTTGGCGTAGACGTCGGGCTGCAGAAGCTCGATGAGCGGAATGGGGGTTGGGGTATCGAACACCGTGACATGGTCCACACAGCTCAGTGCGGCGATGACTGCCGCGCGGTCGGCCTCGTGGTTGACCGGCCGGTCCGGACCTTTGAGCTTCCGCACGGAAGAATCGCTGTTCAGCGCCACCACTAATACGTCGCCCAGTTGCTTGGCCTGGTTGAGGTAGCGGGTGTGGCCGCGGTGGAGGACATCGAAGCACCCGTTGGTCAGCACAATCCGCTTACCCTCGCTTCGGTGCTCTTCCACGTGCCGGGCCAACTCAGAATCCGTCAGTGCAGTATCCGCGAACCCTCGCAGATGCTTTGCCAATTCGTCAGTGGTGCAGACGGAGGTACCTGGCCGATGCACAACAACATCGGCTGCCGCTTGAGCCAGGTCCACGCTGGTGGTCAGGGGTAATCCGGCAGCACGGGCTATGGTCAGCGCCGCCACGAAAGTATCGCCGGCACCTGAGGCTTGCTTTTCGGCTTGCGGCCGCGCCCAGGTGCGGTGGGTGGCCGGGTTCCGGGAGTCGCCGTTGGGCCGGATCGTCAGGGTCCCCTCCCGGTCCAAAGTCACGACGACGGCTGCGGCACCTGAGGTGCGGAGGAGCTGGTCCGCGTGGGCTTCCACAAAGGGACACCTGGCAGCGCCCCCGGGGAACTCAGTCCCAAGCAACCTGGCCGCTTCCTGCGCATTCGGGGTAGCGAGGTCAGGCCTGAGTTGGGCCCAGCGTCCTGGATAGTGGGCGTCCACAACTACCAAGGTGTCCTGTCGGGCACTGGCAGAGCGGGCTTCTGAGCCCTCACTTTGAGGTCCTAGATTTTCGAGTATTACATCCCGCACCGCACCTTCCAGGGCGCCGGCCCCGTAGTCACAAAGGACCACGGCTGACGAGCCGGGGAGTGCTTGCGGAATGGCAGCGGCCATCTGGCGTAGCCCATCCAAGGGGACCTCCTCGGCGGCATCGTCCAGGCGAAGCATCACCTGCCCGCCGCTGCTCACGCGGAATTTGGTGGTGGTGGTCATTCCGGCATGCGACACGACGTACGACACGTCCACTCCCGCCGATCTGAGCTGCTCAAGGAGTGTGTGGCCGCCTGAGTCCTCGCCCACCAGTGAAACGAATCGGACGTCCGCCCCCATCGCGGCGAGGTTCATCGCCGTGTTGGCGGCACCGCCCGGGGCAAAGTCGCGGCGCTGGACTTGGACCACTGGGGCTGGGGCTTCGCGACAGAACCGCTCAATGGTTCCATCCCACCAGCCGTCAAGGATGGAATCGCCGATGACCGTCACAACAGGTCGTTCCTCGGCCAAGCGGCCCGGCAACCAGTCAGCCAGACCTTCTTGATTGGATAGGCGTGCCATGGGGTACCTTCCGGTTGGGCAACAGTTTCCTGTTCCCCTCAGGTACCCCGCGGCACGCGCTTCACACGCCCGGCCAGAGAGTTTCGCGGCAAAGGGCAGGCCCGGAACAGTGCACAGCAGCGTAGGCAGCGAAAGGAAGCATCCCATGGAGAACCCGCTGATGAACGTGAACCTCGGAGTTGGACCAGTACTGGAAAAGTTCAGCGACGTGAAGCGGATAGCGGTCCTCCGGGGTGGCGGATTGGGTGACCTGATCTACACCTATCCCGCCCTAAGCGCGTTCAAAAATGCTTACCCTGATGCCACAGTCACATTGCTGGGCACCCCGATCCACGCCGCAGTGGTGGCTGCTACGGAAGGTCCCGTGGACGACGTCGAACTGCTCCCCGTTGCGCGCGGCGTTCACGACGGTCCCCGCAACGGCGAGCGCTTTGAGGATGATGCTGAGGACGTGGCGGCCCAAAAGGCCTTCTTCGCGAGCATGCGGGCCAAGGAGTTCGATATTGCATGCCAGATGCACGGTGGGGGCCGGTTTTCCAACCCTTTCCTGCTCCGACTGGGTGCACGGCACACCGTAGGTACCCGCACCAAAGATGCGGAGCCGCTGGAGCGCAACCTGGACTACGTCTACTACCAGAACGAGCCGGACCGATGGCTGGAGGTGGCGGGTCTTGCGGGAGCTCCCACCATCGTTTCCCCTCCCCTGCTCGCCAAGCCTGAGCATCAGCAGAACATTGTTGGACTACGGGATCCACAGAGGGCATCGTTGGTGGTGGTCCACCCGGGTGCCACCGATCCGAGGAGGCGCTGGCCGGCGTCGAACTTTGCTCAAGCCGCCGCGGGCGTAGCAGCCGAAGGCGCCCAAGTATTGATCGTGGGTGACCGTTCGGAGAAGGCACTGGCCCAGGAGGTAGCGGACCTCGCGGTACGGCACCTCCCGGAGACTGACCGCCATGCTGTGCGTTCCGTGGCGGGCGAGCTGGAGATCGGAGACCTGGCGGCCCTCCTGTCGGATGCAACCGTGATGCTGGCCAGTGACAGCGGCCCCCGGCACCTGGCCCAGGCATTGGGGACTCCAACAGTGGGTATTTTCTGGGTGGGGAACGTCTTCAATGCAGGACCGCGTGGCCGGAGCATGCACCGCATCCAGATGTCCTGGGTGACGCAATGTCCGCGATGCGGAGCGGATATCACGCAGGTGGGATGGACGGCACCGCACTGCGGCCACGACGACACCGTGGTGAGCGGCATCGCCGTGGCCGACGTTGTTCAGGACGTGCTGGACCTTACGGCCACGAGCCTTCTTCTGCGGGGCAAATAAGGAGTTCGCGGACCTCGCTGCCGAATGGCTGGGACAGGGCGAACACCACTGCCTGTGCCACGTTGGCGGGATCGTTGAGCTTGGAATCGTCCTGCGGCTTGTATTGTTCGTCCCGGTCGTCGAAGAAGTGGGTCTTCATGCCTCCCGGGATGATGGTGGTGACGCCGATGACGCCACCGGTTTCCGCTGCCAGTGCACGGCTGAAGCCGATCACTCCGAACTTCGAGGCGCAGTACGCCGTGGCATCCGGCAGCGCCCGAAGGCCCAGTGTGGAGGCGATGGTGATGGCCCTGCCGCGGGATCCTTTCAGGTACGGCAACGCTGCACGGATTACGGATACCGTGCCCAGGAGGTTCACACCGATAACCTTTTCCCATTCCTCTGCCGGGACGTCGCCTAACTTGCCG
Source organism: Paenarthrobacter sp. (assembly GCA_031179305.1). Classification (GTDB taxonomy): domain Bacteria; phylum Actinomycetota; class Actinomycetes; order Actinomycetales; family Micrococcaceae; genus Arthrobacter. Next base: position 30,475 of record JAPSHX010000023.1, read on the forward strand.
CAGCGGTCGATGCCTGCCGCCGTCACCACACCGTCCAGACCGCCAAGAGTTTCGGCGGCCTCTTTGACGGCAACTTCCACTGCTTCACGGTTGGAGACGTCAACTTCCAAGGCTTTGGCCCCTGACACATTGCTGACGTCGCGGTCGAAGACGAAGGGTGTGCCGCCGGCGTCGCGGATGGCTTCCACGATCGCAGCGCCAAGGCCGGAGCCGCCTCCAGTGACGATGACGCGGCCGGGTGTTTGCGTGTTCATGCGGTTCCTCTCGGTTGATCGGTCTTGTTGTCAGCTGACCTTGGCCAGTGCTGCGGCCAGGCCGCTGGTGGAGCGTGCCGGGTGGAAGGGCACAGTGACGCACCGCCCTCCCCAACCCGCAACCAGGCGGGCTTCCGGCAATTCTTCGGGAGTGTAGTCGCCACCCTTGACCCAGATATCGGGCTGTATATGTGTGAGGCAGGCTTCGGGAGTGTCCTCGCCGAAGACCACCACCGCGTCCACGCATTCGAGTGCCAGCAGCAATTCCGCGCGGTCCTCGACGCTGACGATTGGCCGGCGCGCTCCCTTGAGCCGCCTCACCGATTCGTCGGAATTCAGGCACACGATGAGGCAGTCGCCCATGCTGCGCGCGGCAGCCAACGTCCGGGCATGGCCCGCGTGGAGGAGGTCAAAACACCCACCGGTCGCCACCACCGTGCCTCCCCTGGCCCGCACAGCATGAGCTAGCTGGGCCCCATCCGGGTGCAGGTCACCGGTGTCAACTAGTTCCAGGCCCTTAAGCTCCACGACGGGACTGGTTTCAGGCGCTTCAGTCGCCACAGCGAGCGCTGCTGCTCCACCCGCAGCGAGGAAGGCCGACGCATCCTCCACTGCCCTGGTGGATGCCTGGGCGAGGTCCAGTCCGAGCCCCAAATGCACGGCAAGGCTTCCAGCCAGACGGTCGCCGGCTCCACAAGGATCGCTGACGGTGGTCTTGGGCGCGGGAATGCCATGTGCCGGTTCACCGGCTGACAGCAAGAGCGCCCCGTCCTCGCCCCTGGTTACCAGAACCGCAGCACTACCCCATTTCTTGAGCAGGTATCGGCCGGCTTCTTCGGCGCCGGTGCGCGACGGTTCCAACCCACCCGCCTTCGCGGAAGCCAACGCCTCGGCCAGGTTGGGCGTCACGACGGCGATCCCCTCCACAGGCTCGGAACCGGCAGGATGAGGGTCCCACACCACCGGAACGCGATGGGCGGCATCGCTCAGCGCGGCACGGATATCCGTGTTGGCGGTGATTCCGCGACCGTAGTCGGCCACCACAATGGCGTCCGCCGAAGCGATGGCAGTGATCATTTCCCGCGTAGTGGACGGGACGGGGGCGGGCGCGCATCCTTCATCGAACCTGACCATGGGATGCGTCCCGATTCGCACGCGGGTCTTGGTAGGAGTCGGGGCGAGCGGGGCTCCGGCGAGCACCGACACTCCGGCCAGTGCGCGCCTGAGGTGGCTGGCGCCGTCGTCGTCCGATACCGCGGTGACCAGCGCGACGTCGTGACCGTCCTGCGCGAGCACGGTAGCCACCAGCCCAGCGCCACCTGCACGACGCCGGACATCGGCGACGTCGACAACCGGCACCGGCGCGTCGGGGCTGAGCCGGGTGGCGGCCCCGTTGATGTCGACGTCGAGCAGGACGTCACCCACCACCGTGATCCTCATGGTTGCCCCTCTCCGGAGGAAGCTGCGCCATATGATCCCGCCCGCCGGGCGACCTCGGCATCGAAGGCCCGGCACACAGCGTGGATGGCGATGAGGTGACCTTCCTGGGCGTTTGCGGAGATGGCATCCACGGTGATGGCTTGATCGCAGGCGCCGGCCAACGGGTTGGGGTCTGGGCCGGTGAGCGCCCACGTGGTGATGCCGCGTTCCTTGGCGGCACGGACGGCTTTGAGCAGATTGGGACTGCGGCCGCTGGTGGACAGCAGAATAAGGACATCACCTGCGCGGCCATGGGCGCGCACTTGGCGGGCGAAGACTTCCTCGTAGCCGTAATCGTTGGAGAGGGCGGTAACGGCGGAGGATTCTGCGTGCAGTGAGATCGCGGAGAACGGTGCGCGTTCCTCGTCGAACCTCCCAACCAGCTCGGCTGTGAAGTGCTGCGCCTCAGCTGCCGAACCGCCGTTGCCCGCTGCCAGCAGCCGTTGCCCGGAGAGCAGCCGCTTGGCCAGTTCGGTCCCCCACTCGGACAAGCGGACAGACTGCGAGCGCAGGGACTCCAGTGCGGGAAGGACGTTGTCCAGGTGCTTGGTGACCTCTGCCGTGTGGTTGGAATCGGTGATCTCGGGAGCCCAACGCCTCGGCACGGTATCAGGAACAGTGGAACCGGTAGTCGCAAGGCCTTTAACAGTTACCGAGCCTTTGATAGTCACGGGGCCGTTGATAGTCACAATGCCGTTCCTTCCAATGGTTCCAGGCGTTCTTGCTGCCGGGACAGATCCGCCGCCAGAACTGACCGGTAGGCCTTCTCGGTATCCGCCGCGATGCGTTCCCACGAGTAACGGGAGCGCGCCCGGCGTGCTCCGGCACGGCCCATGTCGGCGCGGAGCTCCGCGTCTCCGAGCAGCTTTCCGAGCGCCTCAGCGAGGGCTTCTGGATCACGGGGAGGGACGTGCAGCCCCGTTTTCTGGTCCACCACTGTCTCGCGAAGCCCGCCCACGGCCGCGGCCACCACGGGCACTCCGCAAGCCATGGCCTCGAGGGGCACGATGCCAAAGGGCTCATACCAAGGCGTGCAGACCACGGCGTCGGCGCTCCGGAAGATGCCGGGCATGGCATCCCGCGGGACTTGCCCTCGCATGGTCATTTTGTCCTCGACGCCGAGCTCCTTCGCCATGGCCCTGAGCCGCTGTGCTTCAGGATCTTCTTCGAGGTTGAGGGCATCGCCGGACCCGCCAACAACCAAGAGTTCGACGTCGTTGAAGCCCGCCTCCGCCAAGAGGGGCAAAGCCTGGATGATCAGGTCCACGCCCTTGCGTTGCACGAGGCGTCCCACGCTCAGAATCCGATGCGTGCGGGGCTTGGGTTCGGCGTCGGACGTTCCTGGGAATAAGTTGAGGTCCACGCCGCAGGGCGCGATGGAAATCTTTGACCGGCTGATGCCTAAGGCCTTAAGTTCGAAGACCTCGTCCGGGCAGGTGGCTATGACCCAGTCGGCGGTGCGACCCACCCACGGCTCCAACCATTCCCTGGCTGGCGGGCTGGTATCGGCAGCGCCCTGGTGCCTGCGTTTTACGGAGCCGAGGGCGTGGAAGGTCTGCACCACAGGAACAGGGTCGGCGGCTCCTGCCCGCCGGGACGCTTGGATGGCAGCGAGGCCGGACATCCAAAAATGCGAGTGCACCACGTCCGGGAGCTCGCCGGCCCAGTCGGCGCAGATGCCGTCGGCCAGCTCTCCCATGAACGGCAGGAGATCGTCCTTGGGGATACGTTGCGCAGGCCCGGCGTCCACGTGAACCACCGTGAGCCCCGCCCCCACATTCACCCGATCTGGTAGCCCGGGGTCATCCCGCCGCGTGTACACCGTGACTTGATGGCCGCGATCGGCCAGAGCTGATGAAAGCGCCGCCACATGGACGTTCTGCCCTCCGGCGTCGACGCCTCCCAGGGCAGCCAGCGGACTGGCGTGTTCGGAGACCATGGAGATTTTCATGGGTGCGTCCTCTCTGTGTCATGGCTGGCGTCGGGGTCATGGCTGGCGTCTGTGTCATGGCTGGCGGGGTCAAGACTGGCGTCGGGGTCAAGGCTGGCGTCAGGGTCATGGCTGGCGGAAGCCGTACCGGGTTGCGGAAGGCTTCCCCGGGGCGTGTCCTTGGGGAGTTCGGCCAGGAGTTCGTCCCAGGCCCGAAGAAACTTTGCCAGTCCGTAGCGTTGCAGTGCAGCCTCGCGGGCGACCATGCCCATGGCGTAGGCGTCATCGGGGTCGTCCAGCAGTCGCCGGGCGAACTTCTGGAGATCGTTGACGTCGTTGGAGACCAGGCCTGCGCCGTGCGGAATGGCCCGGCTCGCCTCGGTGGTGGCCAGCGCGAGGACGGGCATGCCAAGATGCATGGCTTCCAACAGGGCCAACCCCAACGAGGTCCAGCGGAGCGGGTGAAGGTACAGGCGGCAGCGGGCCAGTTCCTGGTGGAGTTTGGCGGCGGGGACGTCGCCGGCGATGCGGAGCCGTTCCTCGCTGAGGCCAAAGCCTTTCAGGTTCAGTGCTTCCGGCAAGGCCTCCGTGCCCATGCCGAACACCCGCAACGGTCCTACACCTGCAAATCCCGGGAGAAGGTCCGTTCCTGTGACGCGTCCGCGTCGAACAGGTTCGTTGACCACCACGCCCATCTCTTCCCGCTCACCTGTGTACAGGCGTCCAGGGTCCGGTATGCCGTGCTCGATCACCGTGGTGGTTGCCGTGCCCGTGTCCCAGAAGAGCTGGTTGAAATAGGTCACGTGCACCACCGGAATGGTGCTCTGGTCCGCCAACGGGTGCAGCGTGAACGGGACGTCGCCCTTGGGAGTGTTGTGCTCGAGGTAGACGGCGGGCAAGCCCACGCCTGGGCGGCGGCCGAGTGTTCGGGCCACCGCTGCGATTTCCTCCGGCCGCTGCAGGACCACAACGTCCACGCTGCCGGGGTCCAAAGTGTCCAGATCCACCTCTTGGGCGGCGGCGGGCCACTCACGGCCGCCTCGCCCCAAACCCCACGCGCCGCCGTCGGACGATTTTGGGAGCAGGTACTCATGCTGGCCGCGGACAAATGCCTCCATCCATCCGCCGTGGACGTGCCACACCAGGATCCTCATGGTTTCCAAACCTTTCGTCGGGTGGACAGGGAGGACACGCCTCCCAGGAGCCTTTCAACAGCTTCGACAACCTGCTCCGGCGTTACCGAGCTCAGGCAGGGATGCCCGGGGACCGGGCAAACGCGGGAACGGGTGTTCTTGCAGGCCGCCTCCTGGTCTCCCAGCAGTTCCAGGGGGACGCCGTAGGGTGCCCATCGGATGGCCGGAACCACCGGGGCGAACAGGCACACAACTGGAGTGCCCACCGCTGCCGCCAGATGGGCCGGACCGGTATTGCCGGTAACCACGACGGCGGCTCCCGCCAGTACTGCTGCGAGCGTCCTGAGGTTGGTTCCTCCGCCGAGGTTCCTGGCGGAGGGGCCAGCCACCGTGGCTGTAAGCGACGTTTCGCCCGGGCCGCCTGTGACCACCACCCGGTGCCCATACGCTTCAAGAAGTTCCACCGTGGCAGCATGGTGCAGTGCCGGCCATGCCCTGGCCGGGGCAGCGGCTCCGGGGTGGACCACAATGTACGGGCCGTCATCAGCCAACCCGGCGGCTACCTCTTCAGGATCCGGGCCTGAGGTGATGCGCAGCTTTCCATCGTCGCCGTTCGGCAGCACATAGCCGCCGGCTTCTGCGATGGTGAGCGCCCGGACCGCTTCCGGCTGGTCCTCCGGAAAGTCTTCGCCCGGTTTGAGCCGGACGTCCAAGAGTGAGCCTGCGTAGTCCGTTGACGCCCCCGTGATCTTTTTGACGCCGGCCAGGCGCAAGAGCATCGCCAGTGGAAGCGGGGACTGATGGAAGGACGTCAGGATCACGGCCTCCTGAATTCGTGAACTGCGGACAAACTCGATCAAGCCGCTGGCCATCTCATCCGTGACAGGGGGTGCCGGGTTCACGATCCACGGGCATGCCCACGTGTGCACTTGGGTCACTCCCGGCAGCATCTCCGCAGCACTGGCTCCTTCGGGGCCGCAGAGCAGAACCACATCATTGGGCCGGCTGCCGTCGGGCCGGCTTCCGTCGGGCCGGCTTCCGTTCGCGACTGCACGAAGGGCTGGTCCTGAAAGGAGGACATCCCCCATGCTGTCCAAGCGGGCTACCAGGACGCGGCTCATACACGGGCATCCTGTTCTTCCAGTGCCCCGGAGAGCAGGAGCTCCACTGCCTGTCCCAAGTCTTCCGCAACAAATCCGGCGGCCTCGATTTCCTGCTGCCGGGTTACTTTAGTGGGCACCAGGACAGCCCTCGCACCCGCCGCGGCGGCCGCCTCCATGTCAGCACCAATGTCGCCAACGAAAGCAACCTCCGCTGGCGTGACTCCTAAGGTGCTGCACGCTCCCAGGATCATGCCGGGAGCCGGTTTGCGGCAGTTGCAGCCATCCTCCGGTCCGTGCGGACAGATTTCCCACACATCGAACGGACCCAACATCTGCTCCACCCGCTGATTAACGGAGTGCATTTGCTCCAACGTCAACAGCCCGCGCGCCACGCCCGACTGGTTGGTCACCACTCCGGTGGCGAGTCCTGCCCGGCGCACTCTCTGAAGCGCTTCAAGGGCACCATCCATAGGCCGCACCAGCTGCGGATCGCCATTGTAGGGCACGTCAACAACGAGTGTTCCATCGCGGTCAAACAGGACCGCCTTCAACGTTCCGGTTCCTCCCATACCCGCAACGTTCCCCAGTTCTCCGGACGCTAAACAGTGCGGCCGTGAGAAGTTTCCTGCAGCTAGACTCCTAGCGGGAGGCCACTATGGACACAGCTTTGGACAGTCGCAACAGCAATGATCAACCCCTGCTGCTTGCCCTGCGCGCTTTGAAACTCGGCGATCTCCTGGTCGCGGTTCCCGCGCTCCGCGGGTTGCGGCGGGCGTTCCCCGAGCACCGCATTTTGTATGCCGCGCCTGCGTGGATCGCTGAGGCCTTGGAGCTTGTGGGCGGCATTCACCACCTGCCGACACCAGGGCTCGACGATCCCCTGACAGTCCCCCGGGGTGCCGTGGATATCGCTGTGAACCTCCATGGGAACGGCGCAGAGAGCCGTTTGCGGATTGAAGAACTGCAGGCCAACCGGGTGGTGGCGCACGCTTCCACCGGCACTGATGGACCTCGGTGGACCACCGGCATCCCGGAGCGCGAGCGCTGGACCCGGCTGCTCAACTGGCACGGTATTGATGCTGACCCCCTGGACTATCGGCTGAATCGCCCCGCCGTTCCTTCGCCGCGTCCGGGGGCAACCGTGATCCATGTGGGCGCGGCCTATGGCAGCAGGCTCTGGCCGGTGGAGCGCTTCGCGGATGTTGCCGTCGAGCTCTCTGCTGCGGGGCACGATGTAGTTCTCACGGGCGGCACCTCCGAGCGCGCCCGGGCCGAGGAGACGGCTGCCCTGGCGAAACTCAAGGGAGCAAACCTCGACGGCGGACTGCTGGCCGGGCGCCAAGGTCTCGCCGAGTTTGCGGCCACCATCGCCGAAGCCCGGCTGGTGATCTCAGCCGACACCGGCGCGGCCCATCTGGCATCCGCCTATGAACGTCCATCCGTGGTGCTGTTCGGCCCCGCGCCCGCGGAGGAATGGGGACCGCCGCCCGGACCGCACGTGGTGCTCACCGCCGTCGAACTCCGCCGCGGTGATGTGTTTTCCGCCGATCCCGATCCGGCGCTTTTGGCCGTCAGCGTTCGTGATGTTTTAGCGGCGGTGGAGCGGCTGGGCGTCTAGAGCTTCATTCCGGGGCCGTTCCGTCTTGAAGTTGGGCTTCTTCGTCCAGCAACTGCGTTTGGAGGGACACCAGAATCTTGGAAAGCTTGCGCGAGACTTGCATCTGCGACATTCCCAGGGCCTCGGCAATGGTGGACTGTGTTTCCTCGCGGTAGTAGCGGCGGTAGAGCAAGTGCCGGTCCTCGGCACTCAGGCCACGAATGGCGTTGCGAAGGGCCAGTACGTCTTCGAGCCGGTCTGTGGGGCAACCAAAAGCAGAAAGCGAGCCTTGGATTCCGTCGCGCCCCTCGGATGCCGGAGCGTCCAGGGAATCCGGGCGCTTGCTGGTGCCGGCCATGAGCGCTTCCCGCACCTGGCATGGCTCCAAGCTGAGATCCTCCGCCACCTCCTCCGGAGATGGCGTGCGTTGCAGCGTTTGGGTCATTTCCTCCGTCCGGGCCAACACTTGGCGCCGGACGTCCTGAATGGTGCGGGGCGGACGAACAACCCAGCAATGGTCGCGGAGATAGCGCTTGACCTCCCCGGCGATGGTGGGCGCGGCGTAGGCGGGGAAACTGACGCCCTTCGACTCGTCGTAGCCGCGCGAGGCCTTGATGAGGCCCATGAAGGCAACCTGCCTTACGTCGTCGAGGTCGTGCGTGTGGGCTGAGTATCTGGCGGCAATGGACTTGGCCAAGTTGAGGTGGTCCAGGACCAGGCTGTCCTGGAAGCTCTGCCGAATGCTGCCTTCCGGTTTGCAGGCAGGGGTCCTGGTTTGGACGTTGTGGGGTCGGGTTTGACGCATGGGGCTTCAATCCTTAACCAGCTAAGTGGGGGTGAGCCCACGGCAAGACTCGTTAAAAAGAGAAGCACACTTACTATTAGCTTTCAACGGGTTCCCGGGGTTAGTCTCGAAAGGTAGCCACAATCAGGGATCGGAGTTCCTCATGGAAGACCCCCAGCTCGCCGAGCCGACTACAGTGGTGGCCGATATCCAAGACCTGCTGCTCGACACCCCGGACGTTGAAGCGTTCCTTGAAGAGTTGGCCAGACACTCGGCAGGCATGTTCAGCACGCCCGGAAACGAGGTTTACTGCGGCATCACGCTGATGCGTCATCGCTCCGCAGGGACGGTAGCAAGCAGCGGCGAGCGTGCCAGGATGCTTGACGAATTGCAATACAACTTCGCCGACGGCCCGTGCCTCCGCGCTTGCCGTGAAGTCACACAAGTGCATATTCCGGATTTCGCCAAGGACAACACTTGGCTGGAGTACAACAAAATCGTCACCGAACACGGCATCCGGTCAGTCCTGGCTGTGCCGTTCCCCCTTAGCGATGACGCTGCCCGGGCAGGACTCAACCTCTACTCCGAACACGCCAACGCCTTCGACCAAGCCGCTGTGCAACGCGCCAACGACTACGTGCAGCAGGCATCCAAGGGCCTGCGCCTGGCAGTGCTGATCGCGGAGCACAGCCAGACCGCCACCAACCTCAGGGCAGCCATGGAATCCCGCACCGTGATTGACGTGGCGACGGGAATCATCATTGCCCAGAACCGCTGCACCCAACAGGAGGCCATGGAACTCATCAAGAAGGCCTCCAGCAACCGGAACGTCAAGCTTCGGGTGGTGGCACAGGCCATAGTTGAATCCGCAGGCGGCGGGCCTGTTCAGACGTACTTCAAGTAGTGCTTCGCTTTGGTGCGCTAGCCGGCGTGTCGGGCGCTAGCCCTGCATCGCACCGATGATGGCGCCCATAGCCGTGAAGGTGACTACGTTGTAGCTGGCGTTGATCGCGAACAGTGTCAGGCTACGGCGTTCGAAAAGGTAGTTCACCCCCAGCGCTGTTGCCACCCATCCCAGTCCTGCGGCCAACCCGGCAAGGGTCCCGAACGCGAAACCAGCGCGACCAATGAATGCCGCCAGGAACACGGCCATCACCAGGGCGAGGATGAACGAGCCCACGAAGACACGAGCCGTTCCCGATTTCAGTTGCTCATCGCTGACACCGGCGGCCTTCTGCCACGGCTTGGCGAACAACAGCGAGTACCACAGCCCACCCACCACGAACGTGGCGAGCGCGGCCAGAAGCACGGCGAGCCAGTTGATCTGAATGTCCATCGGTGTCCTCTCAAAGGCGGGCAGTTCTTGAATGGACAGTACGTCTGTGAGCTTCCGCAGTCTTGTAAAAACCCCGCACGCTACCCGGCTACTTCCTCAAGCGGGACAAAAGTGGCGTACTCCGCTCCGTAGTTCCGCACCACCTGCAGGTATTCCGACAGCGTGAACCCGCTGAACCGCTTGAAGGTTCGAATGAGGTGTGGCTGATCGTAGTAATCGGCCAAATGGAGGAGTTCACGGCCCGGGACTGACCCCTTCGGGAGGGCGGCTGCCTGCTTCACGATCCTGTTGAACCGGCACACGTCGGAGTACGCCTTAGCCGTGGTTCCACAATCCCGTATCATGATGCGTTCCAACGTGGACGTGCTGATCCCCAAATCCTTGGCAAGCACGTTGATTTCCACATCCTGTTGCGCCAGGATCTGTGTGGCCTTTTCTGTCCGGGGATCTGCTTGGTAGCCCGGCTTGAGCCGTTGCTGAAGGAAATGGATCAGGGCCGCGAACGCCTGATCCGGTTCCGCGTTCGCGAGGCTCTCACGCAAGTTCGAAAAGCCCGGTAAGACAATTTCGGCGTCCACAACCCGGTTCTGAAACTCCGACGGCGGCAAGCTGGTGAACGCTGCCATGCCGAAGGGAGTGAGGCGGGCACCGACGTTGAAAAGCTGGTCCGGGTTTTCGCTGATCAGGTAGCTGCGCTGCAGGCCGGCGTAGAACCCGGTGGAAACTTCCGTCCCCCTGCTGGTTTCCTGCATACCCGTCTCACCCGAACCATCCGGCCCGTCCCCACGGTTCGGCGGGCTGATGAGGCGGTACGGGTCGGACAGATTGAGAATCAGGTGAGCTTCAGGCCCGGGAAGAATTTTCTCGTACCTTGCCCGCGGCTCGGCACGGACCAACCACAACTGGGTGACGAACGGCTGCAGCCCTGGCGGTGGCGGGCACTCTTGATAGAACACAGGCCCAGTCTAGGCACCCACCCCCGCGAATCCCGGCTAAGACGAGTGGCAGTTACAGCAGGCTACGCAAAACCTGCGCCGCGCCGTCGTCGAGCACTGAAGCGGTGACCTCATCCGCAACGGAGATTACCTCGTCGGGAGCCTGACCCATGGCAACGCCGCGGCCAGCCCAGGTGAGCATCTCGATATCGTTGCGTCCATCGCCCACGGCGACTGTGTTGGCCAGGTCCGTGCCGAGCTTATGGCGCAAGGCCTCCAATGCGCTTGCCTTGGTGACGCCCTCGGCCGCGATGTCCAACCAGGCGGTCCACCCCACCGAGTAGGTCACACCGGAAAGCCCGATGTGCTTGATCGCCTCGTTGAACTCGTCCGAAGTGTTCTCACTGCTGAAGACCACGACGCGGACCGCCGTGGAATCCAACATGGTCTGGAAGTCAACGCCGATGGATTCCACACCGAAACTGGCGTCCTGGAAGCGCTCCGTGGAGAGGAAGTTTCCGTCTTCATCCTCGAGCGCGTACTTGGCGTTCGGCAGCCGTTCGCGCAAGGCCTTGAGGGCCGGAGCGGGATCGAAAGTTGCCTTGTGGATGATCTCGTAGCCCTTCTCCAACGACGGATCGAGGCGAAGGGTCACGCCGCCGTTGCAGCACACGGCGTATCCTCGGTCGAGGCCGATCTGCTGGATGATGGGAAGCGTCGCATTAAGTGACCGGCCGGTGGCGATCATGACGTCGTGACCGCTGGCCACCACCGCCTGCGCAGCGGAGCGAACAGCCGGCGACATGTGGCCGTCGTGGTCCACGAGTGTGCCGTCGACGTCCAATGCGATCATGAGCTTGTTGTTGTCATTTGGCTGGTCATCGATGCCAGCAACTGGAGTATCAGTCAAAATAGTCATGCTTACAGTAGAGCAGACACCCCCGACACTGAACTAGGACGGGCGCCACAGCTGTGGATTAACGGACGGTGAATAGTGACCTCCACTCATGGACTTTTCACCCTGCCTCGGACTTTTCAACCCCGCACGCGCTGGTGATTTGTCCACATATCGGTGCATAACCCGGGCACTATGCACATAGCCCGTTTGGTTCGACGCCACATGGTCCCCGTCTGGCAACAGTGGTTCATGGACTACCGAAACGAATTCATCGTGGCCGCCAGGTATGGGCTGGAATCAGGAACCGCACGGCAGCTTAGCCGCCGGTACAAGAAGGGCGAACTCATCAGGGTACGCAAGGGGATTTACGTCAACAAGGAGCGTTGGCTCGCACTCAAGCCTTGGCAACGATACGCGGCAACCGCCCAGGCCGTTGCCGCGGAAAACCCGACCGCGGAGTTCTGCTTTGAAACTGCGGCATTGTTCTGGGGCCTCCAAGTCGTAGGAGTCCCATCGCACATCCACCTTGCCACCGCTTCGCGCGGGCATGCCGGATCCCGATGCCCGACCACCAGTGCAGCCGTTGTCGGACCCGCCGGCACCACCGGACTTGAGCGGGTTCGGGGGTATGGCGTTTACCGGCATTCTTATTCCACAGCTACCGTCAATCTCCGCGGGCAACAGCTCACGGATCTCCCGCAAACGGCGGTGGATGTCTTGGCCAGAGGGTCCTTCACCAAGGGAATCGTCTTGGCCGATCACGCAATCAGTAGATCCAGATTTCCCAAGCTTTTCACCAGCAAAGCGGCGCTTGGGGAAGCGGCGCAGGGACTGGGCTCAGAGGCAAAGAGGCAGCGGGTGGACTATATCCTTCGGTTCGCCGACAAGAACTCCGGATCTGCGGGTGAGTCACTCAGTCGTGCGCAGATGCACCTTTTGGGCTTCCCCGCCCCGGAGTTGCAGTGCGAGTTCCACGACGCCATGGGCTTCGTGGCCCGCACGGACTTCTTCTGGCGGGACCGAGGACTAATCGGGGAGTTCGACGGCGATGCAAAGTACCTGCAAGACGAGTACCTGGCTGGCCGAAGTGCACGGGAAGTGGTGCTTGCCGAGAAAAGACGAGAGGACAGATTGCGTGCAATGGGGTTCGCGATCGTGCGCTGGGACTGGGCCACGGCCAACGATCCCGCAAAGCTCGCCGCAAAACTCCTCGCGGCCGGGCTAGCGCCTCGAAAGGACCCCGCTAAGCGGACAATTCACCAGCGCATGCACGGGTGAATTGTCCGCTGGACGGTGATTCGCTGAGACTAGAGAACCGGCAGAACCTCAAGCCCGCCAAGGTACTTCTGCAGTGCCTTGGGGACGTTGACGGAACCGTCCGGGTTCTGGTGGTGCTCAAGGATGGCAACGATCCAACGCGTGGTGGCCAGCGTACCGTTCAGAGTGGCTACGGCACGGGTTCCCTTGGCGACGCCTTCGTCATTGACCACGCGTTCACGGATGTTGAGGCGGCGCGCCTGGAACGTGGTGCAGTTGGACGTCGAGGTGAGCTCACGGTAAGCGTTCTGGGTGGGAACCCAGGCTTCACAGTCGAACTTGCGGGCCGCGGACATGCCCAGGTCTCCGGCGGCAGTGTCGATGACGCGGTACGGAAGCTCGCACTTTGCCAGCATTTCCTCTTCCCAGGCGAGAAGGCGCTCGTGTTCGGCAGCTGCTTCCTCAACCGTGGTGTAGATGAACATCTCCACCTTGTTGAACTGGTGCACGCGGATGATGCCGCGGGTGTCCTTGCCGTGGGAGCCGGCCTCGCGGCGGTAGCAGGAACTCTGGCCCGCGTAGCGGATGGGACCCGCGGAGAGGTCCAGGATCTCATCGGCGTGGTAGCCGGCGAGGGCCACCTCCGAGGTTCCCACAAGATAAAGGTCGTCTTCAGCAAGACGGTAGATCTCGGCGTCGTGCTTTACATCAAAACCAGTGCCCTGCATGGTCTCGGGACGCACCAAGGTGGGGGTGATCATGGGAACGAAGCCGGCATCGATGGCCTGCTCCATGGCCATCTGCAGGAGTGCCATTTCCAGCCGGGCACCGACGCCGCGGAGGAAGTAGAAGCGTGAGCCGGAAACTTTGGCTCCACGTTCCATGTCGATCGCGCCGATCAGTTCACCGATTTCCAGGTGGTCTTTCGGCTCAAAATCCGTGAATTCGCGCGGTGTACCGACGGTTTTGACCACAACGTAGTCATCTTCGCCGCCCTCTGGGACGCCGTCGACAATGAGGTTGGGGATGACGCGGAGCAACTCTTCCTGCTTGGCCTGGGCCGCAGAGGCCTCTGCGGCAGCGGCCTTCACGGCGTTGGCCAGTTCCTTGACCTCGGCCAGCAATGCCTGCTTTTCCTCGCCCTTGGCCTGCGCCACCTTCTTGCCGAAAACATTCTGCTCGGCTCGGAGGGTTTCGTGACGGATCAGGGCAGCGCGGCGATCGGAGTCAGCGGAGATGATCGCGTCCACAACGGACTCGTCGGCGCCGCGGGCGCGCTGGCTGGCACGGAACTTGTCCGGATTTTCGCTGAGGTCTTTTACGTCGATCACCAGACAAGAGTATCGAATCCACCGCGGATTTCCGGCCCGCAGCGGGCAAAGGTCGCCCGTCCCGGATGCGAGGCAAAGAGGGCACTGCCCGGGAGGATAGTGTTGGAGCACCATGAGCGACTGGATCCTGTACCTGATTCTGGCTGGGGGCGTGGCGTTTGCCGTCTCCAGTTGGTGGGGTGTGCGCCGATTGAAAGCCCGGCACATCAGGAGCGCGGTTCGGGAGGACTCCCACAAGCCCGGCCCGGGGGATCAGCGCGTCGCGGTCATCCTCAATCCGGTCAAAAACAACGCGGAAGCGGCCCGGCAAGCCATCATTGACGCCTGTGATCTAGCCGGATGGGATGCCCCGAAGTTCTTTGAAACCACTGTGGACGACCCCGGCTACGGTCAGTCGCGGCAAGCGCTGGCCTACGGAGCCGACGTCGTTCTTGCATGCGGCGGCGACGGCACAGTGCGCGTCGTGGCCGAGTCGCTGGCGCACAAGAACGTGGCCATGGGCCTTATTCCGCTAGGCACCGGAAACCTTTTGGCGCGCAACGTGGACCTGGACGTGACCGACCTCGCGGACTGCATTCAGGTGGCGCTGTTTGGCCACCAGCGCTACATCGATACCGCCACCATGGGCGTGGACAACGACATCACCGGCGAGTCCGCCGAGCACACCTTCCTGGTGATCGCCGGCATCGGCTTGGACGCCGAAGTTGTTGGCGACACCAAGGAAGATCTCAAGAAGAGCGTTGGCTGGCTCGCCTACACGGAAGCCGGCGTGCGCCACCTGCCTGGCCGCCGCAAGCGCGTGACCATCACCATGGATGATCAACCCGAGCAGGCACGGAAGATCCGCAGCGTACTATTCGCTAACTGTGGATTGCTTCCCGGCGGGATCGACTTCATTCCCCAGGCCATGATCGACGACGGCATGCTGGACATTGTGGTGATGAGCCCGCGCAGCGCCTTCGGCTGGCTCGCCATGTACACAAAAGTTCTGTTCAAGCACAAGGCCAACCTGCCGATGATGAGCTTCTATCGCTCGGGGAAAGTCATCATCCGCAGCCAGGAACCCATGGCTACCCAACTCGACGGCGACCCCTCAGGTGAGGCAACAACAGTCACTGTGCAAGTGGAGCCAGGATCCCTGCTTGTTCGCGTGCCGAAGGCCAAGGCCGCCTAAACTGCGCCGACGTCCGGCTGGGCTGCCTTCCTGTCGGCTTCCTCGGTAGCCGCCTTGGCAGCGGCGCGGGCCTCAGCCTGCTCCTTGATCATGGCTTGTTCTTCTTCAAAGCGGAGCCGGTCTGCACGATCGGCTTCATCGCCATTCCAGTCGTCCTGGTTCTCGCCTGTGGGCTTCGGATTGACGATCATGCCCTGGCCGTCTTTGTCATCCCGGTGGACAGACATGACCGCTCCTTTCGTTGGTACATTCATCCATCGTTTATGGATCAGGCAAGCATACGCACAGAAGCATCCATACGAAAGAGGCCGCCGTCCCGGTTGTGGACAGCGGCTACGAGCCCTTCACGATCGATTCAACCCAAGCGTGCGCCGAGGCAAAGGCAGCGTCGGAAGTATGCGGGGCAACCACGGCCGGGTGCTTGTCGGCGCGCGGGTAGGAGCCCAGGAACCGGGTTGCCGGACTAATGCGGTGGAGGCCCGCAAGAGCGTCGGCCACCCTCGAATCGGTAGCGTGCCCATCGGCGTCGATACTGAAGAAATAGTGCCCCAAATACTGTCCCGTGGGTCGCGATTCGATGCGGCTCAAATTCACTCCTCGGGACGCGAACTGGTCCAGGATCTCCATCAGCGCACCAGGGTGGTCCTCAGGCAGCGGCACCACCACAGTGGTTTTATCCGCGCCCGTGCGGTCCGGAAGCAGACCAGGCTTGCTCACCAGGATGAACCGCGTTACCGCCTCGGGGTTGTCGCCGATGTCCTCGGCCAGAACATTCAGTCTTGGTTGTTCGGCAGCAACCAGCGGACCGCAAATTGCGGCTTCGTAAGGGGCGTCGTCCTCCAGCAGACCCATGGCGGCGGCCGCCGTCGACGATCCCGGTACGTAATCGGCGTTCGGGAGGTGCTCCTCCACCCACAAGCGGCACTGCGCCCAGGCGTGGCCGTGTGTTGAGATCCGCTTGATGTCGGAAAGCTCGACGCCGGGCCTCGCCACGAGCACGAAGGTGATGGGAACAAGGGCTTCACGGACGATCCGAAGCTCTTCGCCTGTGGCTATCGCATCCAAGGTGGCCGTGACTCCACCCTCCACCGAGTTCTCGATGGGGACCATGGCCGCGTCAGCTTCGCCGGCACGGACCCGATCCAGCGCCGTGTTCACGTTGGTGCAGGGGATACGTGTGGCGTCAGCAGCACCTGGTACCTGCAGAAGGGCGGCCTCGGTGAAGGTGCCCTCGGGACCGAGGAATGTATAGGTAACTGCTGACATCAAATATTCCTTGCTGGTTATATAACCGGGCTAGAGAACTACCGGCTTCAGGCCGTTATCCGAAACCATCGGCTTCCCGGCTTCAAACCACATGTCCATCCCACCGGCCACATTGACCGCAGAATAACCCTGCCCTACGAGCCACTGCACGGCACGGAAGGAGCGGCCCCCGGTGCGGCAGATGACAAACAGGTCGTCATCCGGATCGAGTTCGTCCAAACGTGCCGGAAGCTGGTCCATGGGGATGTGGCGTGCACCTTCGGCGTGCCCGGCCACCCACTCATAGTCTTCGCGGACGTCCAGGATGCTGGCGTCGGCCGGAATGTCGCCCACAGGCACGGTATCGAAGTCGCTCATGGCGTTCCCTTCCCATTCGATTAAGTCCAGCATCCAGCCTAGTCCCCGAGGCGTGACACCGTAACTTGAAGGAACGCCGTAACTTCAAGAGCGGACCGCCCTTGCTTCCTGGTCACGGGACGTTAAGACTGGGACGGGAGCACCCCAACCATCGGACCGTTAGGAGTACCCCCATGCCGACTGGGCAACCAACTATTCTGGCGACATCCGGCGGCTATAAGCCGGGCGATCGCACCAGGATCGAGTTCAACCACCTGATGCATTACGCAGTGGAATTGTCCGGCGTAACCGGCCGCGCGCCGCGCGTGACCCATATCGGCACGGCATCCGGCGATCAGCGGTGGTGGGCTGCCGAAATGGACCAGGCAGCACGCATTGCAGGGTTCGACTTCAGCCACCTCAACCTCTTCACCATGCCCAACATCGAGGATCCGGAAGCCCACATCCTGGAGCAGGATGTGGTGTGGGTGAACGGCGGTTCGGTGGTGAACCTGCTGGCCGTCTGGCGGGCCCACGGACTGGACGGGATCCTGCGAAAGGCTTGGGAAGGTGGAGTGGTGCTGGCCGGCGTCTCGGCCGGCTCCATCTGTTGGTACCAGGGTGGCGTGACAGATTCCTTTGGCCCTGAACTGCAGCCTGTCACCAACGCTCTGGGCTTCCTCCCCTACGGCAACGGCGTCCACTACGACTCTGAATTGCGGCGTGCGCCGGCCATCCACAAGCTGGTGGCAAGCGGCAGGCTCGGAGAGACGCACTGCACGGACGACGGCGTCGGGCTGGTTTACCGGGGAACGGAACTTGTGGAGGTGGTGTCCGAAGTGAAGAACAAGGCAGCATTCCGCGTGACGGCCGGCGCGGGCGAGAGTGTTGATGCTGTTGCAGTGGAGGAGCGTTTGGAGTCGCGCTTCCTTGGTTGATCCTGACGTGCATGACCTTTCGCAAACGTCGGCTGTTGCGCTCCGCGATGCCTTGGCTTCGGGTGAACTCTCTGCCCGTGAGGCCGTGGGATTTTTCCTGTCCGGGATCGAATACCGGAACAAGCAACTGGCTGCATTCGTCACCATCACGGCCGAACAGGCCCTCAAGGACGCCGCGGCCGCGGATCGCCTCCATGCCCGGCTATCCCGCGAGCACCGACAAGACGAGCTCAGCCTCCTTCACGGCATGCCCACGGCATTCAAGGACCTGACCGATGTAGCCGGAGTTCCCACAACGCACGGGAGCGCAGCCCTTGAGTACAAGCCGGCACCCGAGGACGGAGCCCTCGCGGCTACCCTGAAGGCCCAAGGGGTCATCTCGCTGGGCAAGACGCAGGTTCCAGAGTTCGGACTCACTGCGTACAGCGAAAACCGCGTCGCACCGCCGTCGCGCAATCCGCACGCCTTGGGACGCAGTTCCGGCGGGTCATCGGGTGGTAGCGCCGCCGCTGTAGCTGCAGGGCTTGTTCCCTTCGCTCCGGGGACCGACGGCGGGGGTTCCATCCGGATTCCGGCGGGTGCCTGCGGACTAGTGGGACTGAAGCCGGGACGCGGCCTGGTGCCATCGGGTGCGAGCTCGGGCGATGCCGCCAAGTTGGTGGTTGCCGGACCGCTCGCCCGGACTGCGGCGGACGCGGCTCTGCTGATGGACGCGCTTGTCCCCCGGGCTCAAGCGCCCGACGGCGGTTACCTCTCCAAGGTGGGGCTGGCGCCGGAACCCCTGAAAATCGGCGTGAGCTTGGACAGCCCCTGGGCCGGCGTGTATCCGTTTGACGCGGAACCGGAAGCGATGGACGCCTTGGACCTCGGGACCAAGCTGCTCGAGAAGGGCGGACATAACATCACCGAAGCTGAAGTCCGCTATGACAACCGCTACCCCGAAGCGTTCACGACAGCTTGGACTGCCGGGGTGGGGAGTGCCCGAATAGCACCACAGCGCGAGGCGTTGTTGACCCCGCTGACCCGGACGTTCCGGCGTCGGGCGCAACAGCGGAGCGCCTTGAAGGTCAATGAAGCACTGACTTTCCTGCGCCAGTTCGAGCACGATACCGTCACGCAGTATTCGAACTGGGACGTGATCCTCACGCCGACGCTGGCGCAGACACCGCGGCCGGTTGGCTGGTTCACGGGCGGCGGACACAGCGGTGAGCAGTGGCCGAGCGAGTGGGCCGGCGATGCTGATGAGGACTACAAAAGGCAGTGCCAGTACGCGCCATGGTCCTCCATGGTGAACGTATGCGGACTCCCGGCAATCAGCATTCCGGTGCACACCACGCCGAGTGGCCTGCCGATGGGGATCCAGCTGATTGGCCGTCTTGGGTCTGAACTGCTGCTCCTCCAGCTCGCGGCGGTCCTGGAGGCACGCTGAGGCCGCACTGACAGTCGCGTCTAGCATATGGAAAGTGGTTGCCCGGAGCATTCATCGATGTGACAATGCCCGCAGTCAGTGCCAGCATTGAGAAAATGAGCACACCTCAAACCACGGCTGAGTCCGCAAAGCCAGCGGGCGATACGTCATTCTTCGGCCACCCAAAGATGTTGGCCAGCCTCTTCTCCGTGGAAATGTGGGAGCGATTCTCCTTCTACGGCATGCAGGGAATTCTGCTCTACTACATGTACTTCACCGCCGAGCAGGGCGGTCTCTCCATTGACCAGGGGTTGGCCGCTGGTTTGGTGGGCGCGTACGGTGGTGGCGTTTACCTGTCGACGATCCTCGGCGCATGGCTCGCCGACCGTCTCTTCGGTTCCGAAAAGGTCCTCTTCGGCTCGGCCATCATGATCATGGCCGGCCACGTCGCACTTGCGCTCCTGCCGGGCATTCCGGGCCTGATCGCAGGCCTGGTCCTGGTGGGCATCGGCTCCGGCGGATTGAAAGCCAATGCCACGGCACTGGTAGGTACCCTTTACAGCGAGAAGGACGAGCGACGCGACGCCGGGTTCTCCATTTTCTACATGGGCATCAATATCGGCGGGCTCATCGGCCCGCTGGTCACCGGCTTCCTGCAGACAAGCTACGGCTTCCACGTGGGCTTTGGTGCTGCAGCCGTGGGCATGGCTATCGGCCTGGTCATCTACGCCCTGGGCCGCAAGAGGCTCCCCGAGGAAGCCCACCGTGTTCCCAACCCGCTCCCGACCAAGGACCGCACCAAGTACGGCCTGATCTTCCTGGGTATCCTGATTGTCATCGGCGTTCTGCTCGGCACTGGAATTGTCAACGCCAACAACCTTGCCAGGAGCATGGCCTACGCAGCAATCGGTGCCGCTGTGATCTACCTGTTCCTGATCTTCCGCAGCCCCTTGGTGACCGCCGTGGAGCGCAAGCGCGTGGTCGCGTTCATCCCTTTGTTCATCGCATCCGCCGGTTTCTGGGCACTTTTCCAGCAGCAGTTCACATTCATTGCTGTGTACTCGCAGGAGAAACTGGACCGCAACCTGTTCGGCTGGGAAATGCCGGCCGCCTGGGTCCAGTCCATCAACCCGGTGTTCATCATCATCTTCGCCGGCGTCATGGCTGCACTGTGGACCAAGTTGGGCTCCAAGCAGCCGAGCTCACCGCTGAAGTTCTCCGCGGGCCTGTTCATCATGGGCCTGGCATTCCTTGCGTTCATCCCGCTGGCCGGCGAGGGCAAGACTCCTCTGCTGGCTCTGGTGGGCATCTTGTTCATGTTCACCCTGGCGGAACTGTTCCTCTCCCCCATCGGCCTGTCCGTAAGCACCAAGCTCGCGCCTCAGGCATTCCACACCCAGATGGTGGCGCTGTTCTTCCTGTCCGTCTCGCTCGGCACCACACTGGCCGGCATCCTCGCGGGCCTCTACAACCCCGAGGACGAACTCCCGTACTTCCTGGGAATTGGCGGCGTAGCAGTGGTCCTGGCCGTTGGCCTGGCTGCGGCATCGCCGGCAATCAAGAAGCTGATGGGCGGCGTTAGGTAGCAGCCGACACCGTCTGACGACGCGCAAAGCCCCTGACGACACACAAACGGACCAGCGCCGCCTAAATCCAGGTGGCACTGGTCCGTTTGTGTATCGCTCGCGAATTAGGGTGGCCCGGATAGGCCTTAACGACGGCGACCCTTGCGTTCGGTGGGTTTCCCACCTGACGCAAGGGTCGCCGTCGTACGCGGTTTAGAAGCTGTTGTTATAGCTGCTGCTTGAGGCGCCGATGGCAATGAAGAAGATGATGCCGAAGATCAGCGTCAATGCCACGCCGATGTAGCCCATCACGAGGCCGGCGATTGCCATGCCCTTGCCCGCAGGTTCGCGCTTCAGGGCGAGGTGGCCCAAAATCACGGCTGCGATCTGCGGAAGGATGAAGAACCCGAAGCCAACGTAGATGGCGATGCCGCAGCACATGCTGGCGATACTCAGACCCTTGGGCTCAGCCTGCATGGCGTAGTACGCGGGCTGGCCGTACGGTGACTGGGGCTGGCCGTAGGGCTGCTGGCCATAAGGCTGCTGATTGAACGCCTGCTGCTGGTACGGGCTCGGCGGCTGACCGTAGGGCGACGGAGGCTGCTGGCTGTAGTCACCCGGAGTGTATGCGCTGGCGGGCGGCTGCGGCTGCGTGTAGAAGTCATTCTGACCCTGGGCGTCCTGAGCGTAAGGGTTCTGCCCGTGCGCGCTCTGCTCGTAGGGCGGAAGCGGCTGGGTGGCGTTGGCGCCGGGCTCGGGTGCACTCTCGGCGGACGCGCCATGACCCGGCGTGTTTTCTGCTGGCGTGCTCGACTCGGGCGCGCTGAACTGTGCGGGCGGAACGTACTGGGGCGGTTGGTAGCCCGCCGGCTTGTCCTCGTTGCCCTTGGATGGTTGGTCTGACATAGGAATCCCCCTGGATTTGGTCTTTGATCCCAACACTACCGCCGCCGGAGGCACCACATAAGGTAGCCCGGGCTGTGGTGTCCGGCCCACGACGGGCGGAACCCACCCATGAAGGCCACTGAGGGTGAACGCCAGATGAATCTTTCGCCCCCTGAGTGGCCTCAGGGGCGCCATTCGGCGTCACAGGGGCCGGATCCCGGACATTTCGTGTCAGCGGGCCCCATGGTCTGGCATGCTGGACCCCATGGCTAGCCGAGCGGGCACAGTTGCCCTTCCCCAGGACCTTGTTGACATTACAGCCCTGCTGGACGCGTATTTCGACGTAACTCCGGATTTGGGCGACCCCGCGCAGCGCGTGGCGTTTGGAACCTCCGGGCACCGCGGATCCAGTTTGAAGGCCTCCTTCAACGAGCCGCACATCCTCGCGATCACGCAGGCAATCGTTGAATACCGCGGCCGTCAGGGCATCACCGGACCACTGTTCATCGGTCGCGACACCCACGCCCTCAGTGAGCCTGCACAGAACTCCGCACTGGAGGTACTGGCTGCCAACGGCGTGACCGTCCTGGTGGACGCCCGCCACGGTTACACCCCTACGCCGGCACTGAGCCACGCAATCCTCAAGTACAACCGCGAAGCCGCGCCGGGCACACCCCAGGCTGACGGCATCGTGGTGACCCCCAGCCACAACCCGCCCGGCGACGGCGGCTTCAAGTACAACCCTCCCCACGGCGGCCCGGCCGACACCGACGCCACGGGGTGGATCGCCGACCGCGCCAACCAGCTCCTCGAGAACGGCCTCCGCGGCGTCAAGCGCATGCCTCTGAACGATGCCCTGGCCGCTGACACCACCGGAAAGTTCGACTTCCTCTCCAGCTACGTGGACGATCTCCCGTCCGTGCTGAACCTGGAGGCGATCCGCAACGCGGGGGTACGGATCGGCGCGGATCCCATGGGCGGCGCCTCCGTTGACTACTGGGGCGAGATCGGCGAGCGCCACCAGCTCAACCTCACGGTTGTGAACCCCACCGTTGATCCGCAGTGGGCCTTCATGACCCTCGACTGGGACGAGAAGATTCGTATGGATTGCTCGTCGCCGTCGGCCATGGCGTCGCTTATCAAGCGGATGGCCGCTGGCGCCGATGGCACCGCCGCTTATGACGTCGCCACGGGTAACGACGCCGACGCCGACCGCCACGGCATCGTTACACCGGACGGTGGGCTGATGAACCCGAACCACTACCTCGCCGTCGCGATTGACTACCTGTACCGGAACCGCAGTGGCTGGAACCCGGAGTCCGTGGTGGGCAAGACCCTGGTCTCGTCGTCGATTATTGACCGCGTTGCAGCCGGGCTCGGCCGCAAGTTGGTTGAGGTTCCCGTGGGCTTCAAGTGGTTTGTTCCGGGCCTGCTGTCCGGCGAGGGTGCATTCGGTGGCGAAGAGTCAGCCGGCGCGTCCTTCAACAAGCTCGACGGCAGCGTTTGGACCACGGATAAGGACGGCATCCTGCTGGCACTGCTGGCGTCTGAGATCACGGCCGTTACGGGTCAGTCCCCGTCGCAGCTGTACAAGGGACTCACTGACCAGTTCGGTGCTCCCGTTTACGCCCGCATTGATGCCGCGGCCTCTCGCGAGCAGAAGTCCAAGCTGGGCAAGCTCTCCGCTGCCGATGTCACCGCTACCTCCCTGGCCGGCGAGGAGATCACGGCCAAGCTCACCGAGGCTCCCGGCAACGGTGCCTCGATCGGGGGCCTCAAGGTGGTCACCGAGAACGCCTGGTTCGCGGCACGCCCCTCCGGCACCGAAGACGTGTACAAGATCTACGCCGAGTCCTTCAAGGGCGCCGACCACCTCGCGCAGGTTCAGCAGGAGGCCAAGGCGCTGGTGGACGGGGTTATCGCGTAGGTTCTGCTGGGCCGGCGACGCTGGCGACACGCATATCCGCTAGCGACACTGAAACGGGCTGAGGACACTCGGATTTGGGTGTCCTCAGCCCGTTTCGGTGTCTTCAGTCGGCTTCCGCGTCCTGAGTCCAGAGCCTGAGGATGCGCCTGATGGTGTGGTCGCCTTCCGGGGCCATGTCCACCAGGGCTACTTGGTCAAGCACGACGACGTCTCCCGGCTTGGGACGCTTGCCGTCGTGATGCGAGATGTGCGGCCGATACCGTTCCAAGACGTAGTTGGGGGTAGCAATGCGCCCACCAATGGTGTTTGTTGCCTCGACCATCTCCTCATGAAGGCCCTGAAGCAGTGGGTTGTGCTCGATCAGGCTCACCGGGATGGAACCCCTATGCCCGAAACCCGCCTCGTCGCCCACGGTTAATTGCGTTCCGAGCGCTCCCTTGACGGGCGCTTCGGCCAAGTCCGCCAAAACATCGGCGACGTCGGCACTCACGTCAGCGCCGACGTCGAACCTTAACAGCGTGATATGAAGCGGCCAGTCGCTGCGCGGAAACACCAGCCCCGGCAAGACGGGCTCCGTGAACACCACCCAGATGAGGTTCCGCATAGGCATAGTTTGCCACCCGTCCGGCCCAAACCCTCTCTCACGTCCCGAGGGTTTGAGCGGATCGCTCGTTACCTTTTTCGTAGCCTGTTTCCTGGTGCAGGATATGGGTGTGCTGGCCTGCTGATCCCGGCATGATTGCGTCGCTCTGTCGATCCGATGATCTTGAGAGTGTTGTCACCGGGGTT
>JAPSHX010000033.1 GCA_031179305.1 Paenarthrobacter sp.
TAGCGTGGGGGAAACGCCCGGTCCCATTCCGAACCCGGAAGCTAAGACCCACAGCGCCGATGGTACTGCACCCGGGAGGGTGTGGGAGAGTAGGACACCGCCGGACAACCATTAGGTAGAGACCCCCAAACCCACCACGGGTTGGGGGGTCTCCCGCATTTAACAACAAAACCCACACCGCACTGTTCCTCACCCGGGCTGAAACCCGGCTGAGCTAAGACTCAGCCGGGCAACACTCACTAGCGCCAGAACTCGGTGAGGTGCTCGGCGAGGACCCTGCCCTGGCCGAAGCCGGCTTGGGCAGCAGCCGGCCGCAGCGTCAGATCCATCGCATTGATGCCGAACAGGTGCTCCGCCTCGCTGTCGGGGAAGATTGTCTCAACCCGGCTCCCGCTGCGCCGTAGCTCGTCCACTTGCCCGGATAAGTGCATGCCCCACTCCAACGGAGTCCGAGTCCGGCCGCCAAACGGAGACAGCACCAGTACGCGGCTGTACCCGGCTGCCAGGTCCGCATTCTCAGCGTTGGCCCGGTAGCCGCCGTCGATATAGTGATTGCTGCCGATAGCGTAAGCGAAGCCACTGGCGCAGCTGGCCGCCACGGCGTCAACCAATTCCACTCCGCTATGGCGGTGGAACACCACAGGTTCACCGGTTTCGGCATCAACCGCTGTGAGCAACACCAGTCGTTCCGGCCACTCCTGATGAGGCAGCCGGGCTGCAACGGTTGCGATCCACCGCGCACTGGAGTCGTCCATAGCTGCAGCCATGTCTATTGCGGCGGCGCCCATCCTGCGGCGCATATCCGCCATATCCGTAGAGGACTCCAGGATTTTGCCTGTTCGCTCCATGTGGTCGGACACGGGCCGGGCTCTGTTGTTGGCGCCAACGGTATCAACCAAGCCGGAGGGTCTTGTCGGAGCGGCTGCAAGGATGGCGTCAAAGAGCTCGGCGGGGTTTGCCCAAGCAAGCTGGGCGGCCGCCGTCGATCCAGCAGACGTGCCGACGGTGAGGTCCGCGGCGGTCACGTCCAACCCGGCGTCGAACAGGCCAGCGACGACGCCGATCAGCCACGCGTTACCGGTGGAGCCGCCGCCACCGAGGATTAGAGCCCTCTCGCCGGCGGGCACCCGGTGCGAGGCGTCAACCCTTAGCTGAGGCTGGTGCGAGCGCAGTTGGTCGGAAGCCGAGGCGGAGGTCAGGGGAGAAGAAGATGTTGTGTTCATGGGAGTCGCCTTTCGCGAATTGCCTGACGGGCGCTCCCAGTGGCGACTAACTCAGTCGCGAGATCGTGGACTGCAGGGGAGCGCCCACTATGGATACTGCGTACATGGGTCTCACCTCCTGGTCTTGGTTCACGATCACCCGAAAAAATATCATTCAGCCGACTCACACGCAATCGCCGGGATGGTGGCAGGTAGAGTCTGGGGATGATTCTCACGCGAAGCCTGGACCGCGGCTTGGTGGGCGAAGAGGCTGGTCAGCTTCTCCTGCGCCCGCTGGAACATTCAGATGCGGCTGCCCTGGCCGCTGCCTACCGGCGGAACCGTGAGCACCTGGCACCGTGGGAACCAACCCGGGCTGATGAGTTCTTCACCACTACAGGCCAGTCGGCGGTGATCCAGACGAAACTGAATCTCTACGAACAAGGCACTGAGGTGCCTTGGGTGTTGACGACAGCAAAAGGCATCATCGGGATGTTCACTCTCTCCGGGATTGTCCGGGGGCCCTTCTTGAATGCCAACCTCGGCTACTGGGTGGATGAGGCTTGGGCCGGCAAGGGCATAGCGTCAGGTGCGGTGGCCGCCGTCGTGAATATGGCCACAAATGAGCTCGGCCTGCACCGCATCCAAGCCGCTACGCTGGCCCACAATGAGGGCTCCCAAGCCGTCTTGAGGCGGTCTGGTTTCGAGCGGATCGGGATGGCGCCGTCCTACTTGCAGATCGCCGGGGAGTGGCAGGACCACGTTCTGTTTCAGCGGATTCTGTTCTAACCGGGAGACATGGCAGGGCGACGGCTGTCCCTCCCTCCGATGCCGTAGGGTACGCCAAGGGCGTAAAGCACCCCTAAAAACCCCGAAAATCCGGTGATTTTGGTCAAAAAGGCGCGGAAACACGCGGAATTTGCTGGCCATGTCAGCCCAAGCTGGTAAGTTTTCGAACAGTGGCTTGCTCGCATTCCGCTTGAAAGCTCAAAAACGTATGAGTCCAGGAGGACGTAAATGGCTAAGAACCGTAGTGAACTCGTTGCAGAGGTAGCAGGCAAGGCTGGCACCAGCCAGGCAGCAGTCAACTCCGTGCTCGATGCACTGTTCGAAGTTTTCGAGACTTCTGTCGCCGCCGGCGAAAAGATCACCATCCCGGGCTGGCTCGCAGTTGAGCGCACCGACCGTGCAGCTCGCACCGGTCGCAACCCGCAGACCGGCGAAACCATCCAGATCGCAGCCGGCCACAGCGTCAAGCTGACCGCTGGT
This sequence comes from Paenarthrobacter sp., assembly GCA_031179305.1. Lineage (GTDB taxonomy): Bacteria > Actinomycetota > Actinomycetes > Actinomycetales > Micrococcaceae > Arthrobacter. Next base: position 2,472 of record JAPSHX010000033.1, read on the forward strand.
TCCAAGCTGAAGGCTGCTGTCGCCAAGAAGAAGTAACTACTCTTCGGCGAACGCCTTGAAGGGACGGCAACCTGCTGGTTGTCGTCCCTTCTGCTGTTAATGCCGTTCCAGTTGTTAGGTAATGCACATAGCGCCTCTTTCGATTCGCAGCCCGGGGGCAGGTAGCGGACAATGGATAAGTGCCATCAGCAAGAAGCTCCGCTACTGCCCCTTCGCCTGTTCCCAAGCCGGGAGCGCGGGGTGGCACTACAGTCGCGGGCATTTCCTTGCCGTGGCAACTGGCCGGTCTGGCGGTGCTGTTCCTGGCTCTGGCAGCCGCCCTCATCTTCTCCGGGGCCTCAGCTGCCCGGCAGGTGTCTGATCCAGGCGAACTGGTCCGGTGGGGCCTTCCTGTCGCGAAAGCCATCCACAACGTCTCATTGGCTACGGTGGTTGGCGGCCTGATCTTCGCGGTCGGCATCCTGCCTAAGAATCTCGGCGGCTCCCGATCCCGTGAAAAGGATGTTGACGCACCCGAACATCCGGCCTTCGCCCGGGCTTTGACCGTTGCAGCGGCAGCCGGCGCAGCCTGGACTTTGTCCGCGGTGGCGGTCCTTGTGCTCACTTACGCAGACGTCGCGGGGCAGGGACTCTCAGGAGACGCCGAGTTTACGCGTTCCCTGGTCTACTTCATGACGGACATTGAAACCGGCAAGGCGTGGCTCGCGGTCACCATCATTGCGGCCGTTGTCACCACCGCCTTGTTCGGTGTCCGATCGTTAACAGGCTTGGCATTCACCCTCCTGTTGGCCTTGATCGGCCTGATTCCCACAGCCTTGATCGGGCACTCCTCAAGCTCCAGCGATCATGAAGGGGCCATTAACTCCCTGGGCCTCCACCTTGTGGGCGTTTCCACATGGGTTGGCGGCATCATCATGCTTGCGGTCCTCTCCGGCATCCTCACGGGTTCCAGGAGCAAAGGTACCCCCGACATCACCGAGCAGACACTGCGCCGCTTCTCGACGCTGGCCGGTTTCGCCTTTGTCCTGGTGTTCGCCTCGGGGGTAATCAACGCTGCCATCCGTGTTACCAACCCAGCCGACCTTTTCGGCTCGGCTTATGGGCAGCTCATTATCGCTAAGTCCCTGGCAACGTTGGTGTTGGGCGGCATCGGCTTCATGCACCGACAGTGGGTCATCCCCCAGCTTGGCAAGAACGGCTCCATGTCGGCCCGCCGCGTGTTGTGGCAGCTTGTGCTGGTTGAGCTTCTGGTGATGGGCGCGACGTCGGGTCTCGCCGTTGCGCTGGGACGCTCGGCTCCGCCGCAGCCCACCACCTACGCACCTGATGCGTCGCCGTCGTTTATTCTCTCCGGCTACGAGCTTCCACCCGAATTGACACCGGAGCGCTGGCTCACGGAATGGCGCTTTGATTGGCTGTGGGTAGGGGTCGCGCTGTTCGGCGCGGTCACCTACATCCTCGGTATCGTCAAGGTCCGCAGGCGTGGCGACAAGTGGTCCTGGTTCCGGACAGTCAATTGGATCATCGGACTGGTGGTGCTCACCTACATCACTTCGGGACCGCCCGCTGTCTACGGCCGCGTGTTGTTCTCGGCGCACATGGTGGACCACATGGCCCTGACAATGGTGGCGCCAATCTTCCTTGTCCTTGGCGCACCCGTGACCCTTGCCTTGCGAGCCTTGCCTGCCAGGGGCGAAGGCACCCACGGATCACGTGGCTTGCGCGAGTGGCTGCTGCTCTTTGTGCACTCCAGGTTCTCGCAGATCGTGACACACCCGTTGTTCGCCGCTGCCAACTTCGCGGGCTCAATCGTGCTGTTCTATTACTCCGACCTCTTTAGCCTCGCGATGCGCGAGCATGTGGGCCATGAGCTCATGAACGTGCACTTCCTGCTGACCGGTTACATCTTCGTGCTCAGCATGATCGGTAGCGATCCTCTTCCCCGCCGTGCCCCCTACCCCATGCGCCTGCTTCTCTTGCTGGCCACCATGGGTTTCCACGCGTTCTTCGGTGTGGCCATCATGGGCGGGACAGGTTTGCTGGCCGCTGACTACTTCGGCAACCTTGGGCGGGCCTGGGGTCCGTCGGCCATTGGGGATCAGCAACTTGGCGGTGCCGTAGCGTGGGGTATCGGCGAAGTTCCTACTCTGCTGGTGGCAATCGGCGTGGCCGTAATGTGGTCGCGCTCGGACGAACGGGAGACCCGCCGGGTTGATCGGGCAGCCGACAGGAATAACGACGCCGATCTCAGTGCTTACAACGATATGTTTGCCCGGCTCGCTGACCGCGATGCCAAGATGTCCAACCGCACCACCCAAGCAGCCAGGACGCCCCAAGCATCCACGACGGCGCAGGCGGAAGGCGTGAACGCCGAACGCCCCGCCACGGATACCTCCGGGCAAACTCAACCGAACACCAAGCTGGAAGGACGCTGATGAGCGAAACCGTACGTACCCAACACCGGGTCCGGGCCTCCGAACTGGAGGGCCGCGGCTGGCTCAACACGGGCGGGAAATCCCTTGACCTCGAGTCCTTGCGCGGGAAGATCGTGCTGCTCGATTTTTGGACGTTCTGCTGCATCAACTGCCTGCACGTGCTGGACGAGCTGCGCCCGCTTGAGGAAAAGTACTCGGACGTACTGGTGACGGTCGGCGTGCATTCGCCCAAGTTCGAACACGAAGCGGATCCCGTAGCGCTGGCATCCGCCGTGGAACGTTACGAGATCCACCACCCTGTCCTGGACGATCCTGAACTCGCAACGTGGAAGGCGTACACCGCCCGCGCATGGCCCACACTGGTGGTCATTGACCCCGAGGGCTACATTGTTGCCCACCTCTCCGGCGAAGGCCACGCCGACGGCTTGGCTGTCCTCCTTGAGGAACTCGTGGCCGAGCACGAAGCCAAGGGGACCCTCCACCGCGGTAACGGTCCGTATGTGGCTCCCGAGCCGACGTCGGGCACCTTGCGCTTCCCCGGGAAAGCGACCCAGCTCTCCAACGGCAACTACCTTGTAGTCGACTCCGGCCATCACCGCTTGGTGGAACTCCGCCCCGATCTTGAAACCGTAGAGCGCGTCATCGGCTCCGGCACCAAGGGATACCTGGACGGACAGTCGGAGATCGCGCAGTTCAACGAACCCCAAGGTGTGACCCTGCTGCCGTCGGAACTGGCGTGGAAGCTCGGCTACGACGCGGTGGTCGCCGATACCGTCAACCATCGTCTGCGCGGCGTCACACTCAGCTCAGGCTACGTTCAGACGCTCGCGGGCAACGGTGTTCAACGGCTGCTCGACGCTGGTCCTGCCCGGGTGACCGACACCGGCGCCGGCACTTGGTCAGAACACCACGACGGCGGCCCCGCTGACTTCGCTGCCGACGCGATCGATGTTGGGGCGCTGGGTCTCGGCACCGAGGTTTCCCTGTCCTCACCGTGGGACGTGGTCTGGAGCGAAAAGTTGCAGCGGGTTGTGATCGCCATGGCGGGAACCCACCAGATCTTCGCCTTCGACCCCCTGGCCAACGAGGTTTCCATCCTTGCCGGTTCCGGACTTGAAGGCCTGCTGGACGGCAAGGCCGAGGAGGCCTGGTTCGCTCAGTCGTCCGGTCTGGCCATCGATGGTGAAGACAACATCTGGGTGGCTGACTCGGAGACATCGTCCTTGCGTCGCCTGGTGGTCAGCGATTCCGGTGTGACCGTGGAAACGGCCATCGGCAAGGGCCTGTTTGATTTCGGGTTCCGTGATGGCGAGGCTGCTGAAGCACGCCTGCAGCACCCTTTGGGTGTCACGGTTCTGCCGGACAACTCAGTGGCCATCGCGGACACGTACAACGGGGCCGTTCGCCGCTACGACCCCGCCACCAAGTCGGTATCCACCTTGGCGAGGGGCCTCGCTGAGCCGAGTGACGTCGTCGTGGTTCAGGTAGAAGGCCGCGATCCGCTGCTGGTAGTGGTGGAGTCGAACAAGCACCAACTGGTCCTGGTTCCCATTCCCAAGGAAGCCCAGCAGGTGGACGAGGGAGCATCGCAGACGCACCGTCCCAAGAGCCCGGTAACTCCCGGTAACCTTGAGCTCGCAGTGCGTTTCCAGGCTCCTACCGGCCAGAAACTGGACGACCGTTGGGGCGATCCTACACAGTTGAAGATTTCCTCGACGCCGCCGGAACTGCTGGTCTCCGGTGGAGGCACATCGGTGGGCCTGCTGCGCACCCTTGAGCTGTCTGCCGACGTTCCCGAGGGCATCCTGCACATCACCGCTCGTGCGGCAGCCTGTGATGGCCCCGAGACCGAAGACGGCGAAATCCCGGATCATGCAGCGTGCCACCTCTACCAGCAGGACTGGGGTATCCCGGTAGTCCTGCAGGCCGACGGTGAGTCGGAGTTGGTACTGGACTTGCGCGGCATGGACTGAGCCTTACAAGCTGAAATGGCCCGGGTTTGACTCCTATCCACCTAGTCGAGTTGCTCCTTGAAGGATTTCTCATAGTTGAACTCGACGGCATGGCATTCCACCTGGACTCACGCCAATTCAAGAAGGATCGTCGTCGGGACAACGAAGCAATCAGGCGAGGAATGCTGGCGAGAGAGTTGATCGCGGTCCGTGTGCATGGAAACTGGGCCAGTCCAGCGCGTGAACCAAAAGACTAGAAGGTCAGCATCGGCGTGACGGTCACAGTATCGCCGCCTACGTCCAACTGGGTGGTGAAGCTGAAGTCGTGCTCAACGTTGAGGTCGTTGACCAGCCCGGTGAAAAGGTTGATCTCCCGGGCGGTCAGTGTGGCCTTGCCGTTGAGCGGAGCCACCACCCACTTACCGCTGAACGGCTCAATGGTGATCTTGGGGTACTCGGTGATCTCCCACTTGATGGTTCCGTCCACCACGCGGGCATTGCTTGCGTGATAAAACGGGCAATCCGGCTGCAGGCGCTGTTGCTCGGTAGCCTGGGCGGCGCACGTATCCAGGAATTCCCGGACCTTGCCAGCCACTGCTTCGTTCATGGCAGCGGTGGACCGTGTCTGCAGGTTCAGGGGTGCCGTGCCGCCGTCGCGTGTTGAAACAAGGGCCGATGCGGTCGGCGCTTCGAAGTAGGTGCCGTTCAGGCTTGCCTCGTACTTGCCGGGGAAGAACACGGCAAAGTTGTTGCGGCCGTTGGGCATATTCACGGGTACCCCGTTAAGCGTGGCTTCGCTGGCATTGACCACGGTGACTTCTATGGTGGGAAGCGTTGTGGGCACGAACGCCCATTTAGCGAAGAACAGCCACTGGGTCCCGGTCCGTTCCATCAGGAACTCCGTGTGGAGCCGGCTGCCGTCAAGGGTGTAGTCCACCGGCACGGCCATGCGGTTGCTGCCCCGGGGTTCGGGGTTTCCCACCTTGATATCGGACATCTTGGAGGCGGCCGTTTGCAAAGCTGTGCCGTCCAGCATGGCGGGGTTCGCGCTGGGCACTTTGGCGCGCAGCAAGCCCAAAGCCTCTTCCCCTTCACCCTTCTGAAGGGCTTCCAGATATTCCTTCACAGGCTGTTGAGGACTGGCCACTGAGGAGCTCACCAGGTTGATGCACACGATGGCTCCGGCGGCAGCAAGCATTAGACCGAGCAGCCATCCGGCTGCGGTCTTGACGAACGCTTGACTCAACTGCACGCCCTTTACGTTACCTGCCGCGGCCGCTATCGCCGTGCAGGAAGGCCTCCGAGCGACTTATATCCACCGATTGGAGAAGGCGCGACGGCGGGTCGCAGCAGGCGCTGCTGCCATCCGCCGTCGTGGTTCCGCTGGCAAACAGGAGCAGAACAGGACTAGCGGCGACGCCGCGAAGACGTGCCGAAGACCCCACGCATGAGATCGCGGCCAAGCTGTGTTCCCATGGATCGGACCATGCTCTTGAGCCCACCGCCCAGCGCTCCACCGAGGGCGCCGGCGATGTCCCCGAACATGCCGTCCTGCGGGGACGATCGCGGGGACGGCTGGCGGGACGACTGCGGCTCTGGCACCGGCGCCGGCGGTGCAGGGAAAGACTCGGGCGACGAGGACCGGGAGCTGGGACGGCCCAGGATTTCTTCCTCAATACGGCGGGCTTCGGCGTCGATGTCGGCCTGTGAAGCACCGGAAGTAGATGCCGGCACCGGTGGCAACCCGGGCGCTGCGTCTCCCGTTGGAACGGCTGCTTGGCCATTGAGTTTTTCGTGGGCGGAGAGGTTGTCCACCGCGGTGCCGTACTTGACCAGCAGGGAGGACGCAGCAACCGTGCTGCGAATGAGCTCGTCAGCGCTGGGCCCCATCACGGATTCGGGAGCACGGAGCCGGGTCAGGGCAACGGGGGTGGGTGCACCCTTCTCGTTCATCACAGTGATGACGGCCTCGCCGATGCCTGCGGAGGTGAGCGTCTCTTCGAGGTCGTAGTCGCTGACAGGGAAGGTGGACACCGTGGCCTTCAAAGCCTTGGCATCCTCCGGTGTGAAGGCGCGCAGGGCATGCTGCACGCGGTTGGCCAGCTGGCCGAGGACGTCCGCCGGAACATCCTTGGGTGTCTGGGTGACGAAGAAGATGCCAACGCCCTTGGAACGGATGAGCCGGACTGTGGTGGTGATGGCTTCCAGGAAGGCCTTGGACGCGCCGTTGAACAGCAGGTGTGCCTCGTCAAGGAAGAAGACGAGCTTGGGTTTGTTCAGGTCGCCGGCTTCGGGCAGGTCCTCGAAGAGGTCGGCGAGGAGCCACATGAGGAACGTGGAGAACAGCAGCGGCTTGGTCTGCAGCGTGGGAAGCTCCAAGCAGCTGATGACGCCGCGGCCGTCCGGTGCGGTGCGGAGGAGTTCAGCGGTGTCGAACTCGGGCTCGCCGAAGAACTTCTCCATCCCTTGTGCCTCCAGCGTGACCAGCTCACGCAGGATCACACCGGCTGTGGCTTTGGACAGCCCGCCAAGGTTTGCGAGCTCGGCCTTGCCTTCGTCCGAGGTGAGGAATTGGATGACGGCGCGGAGGTCCTTGAGGTCGATCAGTTCCAGGTTGTTCTTGTCCGCGAAGTGGAAGATCAACTGGAGGCTGGATTCCTGAGTGTCGTTGAGGTCCATGATGCGGGACAGCAGGATGGGGCCGAACGAGGTAATTGTGGCGCGGACGGGGATCCCGTGGCCGTCCCCACCGAGCGAGAGGAACTCAACCGGAAAATTCTTCGCAGACCACTCCTGCCCAAGTGCCTCGGTGCGTGCCGTCAGCTTCTCACTGCCAGTGGCTGGGGTAGCCAGCCCTGACAGGTCACCCTTGATGTCCGCGAGGAAAACCGGAACACCCGCCGTCGAAAGCTGTTCGGCGATCATGTGCAGCGTAACCGTCTTGCCGGTGCCCGTGGCGCCGGCAACCAGGCCATGACGGTTCATCATGGCCAAGGGCAGGCGAACCTGTGCCTCTTTGTGGATTTCGCCGTCGACGATGGCGGCACCCAGCTCGATGGTGGCACCCTCCAAGATGTAGCCCTGCTGGATGGTGGCGAGTTTTTCGGCAGTTGTTGCGGTGGGTTTGTTGGCCATGCGCATAGCTTAGCTGTGCACGGCAAGGGGGTCAGGCGGCCCAGGTCCATATACACGAAATCTCCGGGGCTCTTGCTGCGTAGGCTTGGCTTGCTGCCGGGCCGACGTGGGACAGGGCCCGACGGCGGCGGCTCGAGTACCGCCGTCGTCGACGTTTCGCGCGGGACGGTCAGCCTGCAGCTGACGATGTGGGGGCAGGCGCTTTAGCGGAGCTAGAGCAGTTCCCTGAACACGTTCCAGCCGCTGCCCACAGGACCTTGGGGCCCGTAAAGGCCGGTGGTCATGGCGCCCGTGGAATACAACACGAGGTCGCCGTTGCCATTGACGGCGGCAAGGTTGTTGTATCTCTGATGGGCGTAACTACCCAGACCCGCCACATCCTGGAAGTCGTTCCAGCCACCACCCATGAACGCTTGGGCGCCCCAGCCGCCCTGACCGTCGGCGGAGTACAGCTGAAGGCCACCACTATGGTCTCGGCCGAAGATTTCCACCGTACCGTCACCGTTCATGTCGCCGCCAGGGATGATCTTGTTCATGACCTGCCAACCCCAACCCACCTTGGACGGGGTGAGCCAACCACCGCTTCCATTGCCCGGGTACAGGAACAGATCGCCGGCCGCGTTCCGCGCCAGGACGTCGTTGGTGCCGTCGCCATTGAAATCTCCGGGTCCCAGGATCGAGTCGAAGACGTGCCAGCCGGCGCCGACCTGCCGGGTTGGAAGCCAACCACCGTCGCCATCGCCCGGGTACAGGAAGAGCTGGCCGGACGCGTTCCTGGCGAGGAGATCGTTGAATCCGTCGCCATCGAAATCCCCGGGGGAGAAGACGATGTTGAACATGTTCCAGCCCGCCCCCACCTGCCGGGGCTCATCCCAGGAACCGAAATAGACCGGGCACGGACCCTCGCACATGCCTTTGTAATAGGTGTAGGTCCGCGGGTACAGGATGAGCCGGCCATCATGCGTGCGGGCGAGGGGCTCAAAGTTGCCGCGGCCGGTCCAACCCATGGCACGGCTGGACGCCTTGATCGCTTTGGTCTCTGCGCTCAACTGTGACCCGGTAGGGCAGCCTGGTTCGCCGGGTGTGAGCGGGTAAACCCTCAAGGAGATGCGGCTGCCCTGGTCCTCAGGGAGGACACGCAAAGTTTCACCTTGGCGCGCGGCGGGGAGTGGTTGGCCATTGCGCAACCATTCCAAGGTGATCGCATCCCCGGAACCGTCGGGGTACCTGCAGCCCCAATAGTCGTAGTTGTACTGGCGTCTCATTTCAGAACCGACGTAAGGGACGCCGTCGATGTACGGTGTCGGCTGGGACGCTGCAGTGGCAGGCCCGGCACCCAGCAGCCCGGAACCCAAGAGTCCCATTGCGATTACGGTCGTGACAGAGCGCCTCAACGAGCGCGATCGAAAGTTCCCCATTTTTCCCCCCGGAAAGTACCGCGTCGTTGCCGCGTGGTGTGTGCTGAGGTTACCGCACTTCCATCTGCGGAGTCAGGGGTTGACGGGGGCCACCATGAACACATCGATGGGGTCCTCGGATTCCAGCACGAAGCCGTGGCGTTCATACAGGCGACGGGCCGCGCTTCCCTGCAACACGTCCAGACGGAACGGACGTTCGTCCACGGATGTCGACATGACGTGGCGGAGCACTGCACTGCCCAGCCCTTTGCCCTGATGGGCCGGAGCTACATAGAAGTGTTCAATCCACCGGCTATCCGGCTCGGGGCGGACAGCAATCACGCCTGCGTCTACACCGTCCGAATGAATGATGTACGTGTGCTCGGGCTGAAATCCGTTCAAGAAGCGCTCGCGGACCCGCACAGGATCGAAACGCTGCAACCGCTCAAGGTCCGGGCGCATCACAACAGCGCGCAGTTCGGCAATCCAGGCCGCGTCGGTGGCTACAGAGGGGCGGAGGACAAAGTCAGCGGACATGCCATCAAGCCTATGCCGCTGGGTCCGGGGCCGGCCACGCAAAGTAGCACGTCCTTGGGGAAGCGGTGGAGCCCTCGTCTCACCCAGGGATCTTATGATTATTTCTTCGTAGCTAAGGCCGCCCGACGAGAGATGGCGGCTGAACACGACAAGGTGAAAAGGGCGCATGAACTGCTCTCACTCACCGCTGTGGAGCTGTTCTCCGAGCAGCCAGCATCTGGCTGGCCACCTTAGGAGACACGCCCTAGCGGTTGGTGCAGCGTGCCAGGACCCGCAGGTATCAAATCTTCACAGGCAATGTGTTAAATAAGCCTTCAGCAGCCTGACGCAGAGGTGTACGATTCGGCCATGTACAGTGCATCCAAGCAGAGCCGCTTTGTGGCGATCTTCGGGCCCCTCCTCGCCGTCGTCGCCCTCGTTGCAGGGTGCACCGCCCCATCCCCTTCTCCATCCCCGGAGGCCTCTCCCGACCCCGTTGCCCTGTTGAAAGAGTCGAGTGAGACCACCAAAGGGCAGACCAGCGCACACCTCAAGCTCTCGGTTGAGGGCCAGATCGCCGGTCTACCGATTGAGGCGATCCAGGGCGATCTCACACAGACTCCCGCAGTCGCCGCCAAGGGCACACTCGACATGACATACCTTGGCCAGCAGCTCAAGGGGGTCGAGTTTGTAGTCTCCGACGGCGACCTCTGGGCCGCCATCACGTCGGGAGGCAGACTGACTAACTTTGGGCCGGCATCCAACATCTATGACCCCGCGACGATCCTGGACCCCGACGTGGGGCTGGCCAACGTGCTCGCCAACTTCTCCGATGCCAAGATCGATGGCAACGAGACCGTCGACGGTGTGGACTCTGTACGCATCACGGGCAACGTCACCGCGGACGCAGTCAACAAAGTCGCCCCGCAAATTGGTGCGACGGGCCCCGTGCCTGGCACCGTCTGGATCTCTGAGGGCGGCAACCGCGAGCTGATGCAGGCCCGGTTGGAGCCCAGCCCTGGTAACAGCGTCACAATGGCCCTGTCCAAGTGGGGCGAACCGGTCACCGTCGACAAACCGGCGATGTGATCCAGGGCCCGACCCCTGCCACCAGGCGGGTGTCGACCAACCGCCGCATCGCGATCAGCGCAGCCAGTCTCGCAGTAGCGCTGGGCGCGCTCGACACCTACGTCGTCGTCACGATCATGACCGACATCATGCGCGACGTCGGCATCGGAATGAATCAGCTCCAACGGGTCACCCCGATCATCACCGGCTATCTGCTCGGCTATATCGCGGCGATGCCGCTACTGGGTCGGGCGTCGGACCGGTTCGGGCGGAAGATGCTCATCCAAGTCAGTTTGGTCGGCTTCGCGCTCGGATCGGTGGTCACGGCGCTGTCAACCGAGCTTCCCGTGTTGGTCCTCGGCCGCACTATCCAGGGCGCCGCCAGTGGCGCGCTGCTGCCGGTGACGATGGCCTTGGCCGCCGAGCTGTGGGCTGCGCGCAACCGCGCAGCTGTGCTCGGCAGTGTCGGTGCCGCACAGGAACTGGGCAGCGTGCTCGGTCCGGTGTACGGCATTGCCCTGGTCGGTCTGTTCCAGCATTGGCAGGCCGTTTTCTGGGTCAACGTGCCGCTTGCGGTGATTGCGATGGTGATGATCCACTTCACCCTTCCCGGCCGGCAAAGAACCGCTGATCCCCAGAAGGTCGACGTGCTCGGCGGTCTACTGCTGGCCATCGTCCTGAGCCTGACAGTAATCGGGCTTTACAACCCCAAGCCCGACGGCAAACTGGTGCTGCCCATCTGGGGAATGCCAATGCTGATCGCCGCCGCCATGGCGAGCGTTGCGTTCTTCCTCTGGGAAAGGTTCGCCCGTACCCCCTTGCTGGAAACGACAGGAATGCACCTCAGACCGTTCCTAGCGGCACTTGGCGTGTCGTTCGCCGCCGGCACAGCTCTCATGGTGACCCTCGTCAACGTCGAGCTGTTCGGTCAGGGCGTCCTAGGCCAAGACCAGAACCAGGCCGCCCTCCTGCTGCTGCGCTTCCTCATCGCGCTGCCGGTTGGGGCGCTACTCGGCGGATGGCTGGCCACCTGGATCGGCGACCGGATCGTCACGTTCGGCGGCCTGCTCCTCGCCGCCGTGGGCTACCTGCTGATCTCGAAATGGCCCGTCGATGTGCTGACGGCACGACACGATCTCGGACTGTTCACCCTGCCCACCCTGGACACCGACCTGGCCATCGCCGGCCTCGGTCTCGGCCTGGTGATCGGCCCGCTGACATCAGCGACGCTTAGGGTGGTTCCCGACGCCCAACACGGGATCGCGTCGGCAGCGGTCGTTGTCGCCCGCATGATCGGCATGCTGCTCGGCATCGCGGCCCTGAGCGCATGGGGCTTCTACCGGTTCAACCAGCATCTGGCCAGCCTGCCCGCCAATACGGGCGGCACCCTCGCCGAACGATTGTCAGCCGAGGCCGGCCGGGTCCGCGAAGCGTACGCCGTTCAGTACGGCGAGATCTTCTCGATCACCGCGATCGTGTGTGTGGTGGGCGCCGTGCTGGGTCTGCTGATCAGCGCCCGCGACGAGTACGCCGAGGAGCCAGACGCCGCGGGAGACCCTCAGTAGCATCAAATCCCACAGCTTGGCGCCGTGCTTGCAGTGACTTATTACGTGAGTTTGAACTGGGGCCATCAATCCGGGTCATGGGAGGTCGCCTGGGGCCTGTTCAGCCCCTATGCCATCGCGGCCGAACGCCAACACTTATCGTCCTGCGCTTGGAGCCGTCCGTCTTCCACTCCAGTCCTGGATCTCCAAACCATAGGATGAAGCCGACGAAAGGTGCAGCCACTATGGTCACACGCGAAGAAGTAGAAGCAGCGTACTCCCGGACGGCCGGCTGGGTTCGCCACACGCCGCTCGCCGAGAGTGGCAACAATGAGCCGTACCACCTGTGGTTCAAGTGCGAGTACATGCAGCACACCGGTTCCTTCAAGGCCCGTGGTGCTTTCAACCGCCTGCTCACGGCGAAGGAAAGCGGGGAGCTCAATCCGGAAGTGGGCATCGTGGTGGCTTCCGGTGGCAACGCCGGCCTTGCCAACGCTTACGCCGCAGCCAAGCTGGGAGTCCCTGCAACAGTTTTCGTTCCAGAGTCGGCCCCGGCAAACAAGGTCCACAAGCTCTACGCCAGCGGTGCGAAGGTAGTCCAAGGCGGCGCTGAGTACGCAGAGGCTTATGCCGCCGCAATCCGCTTCGCCGAGGAAAAGGGAGCCGTCTACTGCCATGCCTACGATCAGCCCGAGATCGTGGCAGGCGCAGGTGGCGTCGGGCTTGAGCTCCTTGACGAACTGCCCGACGTCGACACGATCCTCGTTGCCGTAGGTGGCGGCGGGTTGATGGGTGGCATTGCTGCGGCCGTCGAAGGCAGGGCGCATGTGGTGGGCGTCGAACCCGAGACCGTCCCGACCCTGCACACGGCGCTGGCCAAGGGCGAGCCGGTGGATGTGGCCGTGTCCGGGATTGCCGCGGACTCCTTGGGGGCCCGGCGGGTCGGAGAGATCGGCTTTGGAGTTGCCCGGCGTGCCGGTGTTCAAAGCCTGTTGGTCAGCGACGAGGATATTGTCCAAGCCCGGAGGACCCTGTGGGAGGCGCACCGCATCGTGGTGGAGCACGGGGCAGCGGCAGCCTACGCCGCGCTGCTGTCCGGCGCCTACCAGCCGCACGACGGCGAAACGGTGGCGGCCATTCTCTGCGGAGCCAACACCGATCCCACCCACTTCTAACCGCACCCAAGTAGGTCGCAGTTGAGGTCGTTTCCAAGGCTCAGAACGACCTGAACTGCGACTCAGTTGGGTCGGTGGGCGTCGAACGGGGTCACAAAACCGTTCCCTGGAACTTGGGTAACCACAGCGCGACGCAACTCACAGAAATAAGCCGGGTGTCGTCGTCGTTGTCGCTAGAGTGCCCGGCAGTCAACCGTGCGGGCACAAAAAACGTACCGAAAGGCCTTTCCTGTGACTGTTCCTCTTTCCATCC
>JAPSHX010000046.1 GCA_031179305.1 Paenarthrobacter sp.
TTTTTGGCCGCCTACCGAACCGTACACACCTTCCGGCTTTCCGTTTCGCACCCGGCGACTCAGAAAACAATACACCCCCCACACCCCCAACGCAAATCCACCCCAACCCCCACCCCACAAACCCCCACCAACCGCCGTCGAACGCCCCTCACTAACGGTGAGGCGCGGCGCCGGCAGTAGCTGGCTAAACACCGTCGGGTGGACGCCCAATGACGAAGCCATTGTCTGGTGGGAGGATGGGACGCATGGAACTGCACATCACAGGAGATGCCGCCGCGGACCAGCTACTCAGTGACGACGCCTTTGCGTTGTTGACGGGTATGTTGCTGGATCAACAAGTCACCATGGAGTCGGCGTTCGCCGGTCCGGAGAAGATCCGCACCCGTATGGGTTCCCTCGAACCCGGCACGATCGCGGAGTACGATCCCGCGGGCTTCGTGGAAGTCTTCAAGGAACGGCCTGCTGTCCATAGATTCCCTGGTTCCATGGCCGCGAGGGTCCAAGCCCTCGCCGCGACAGTACATCGGGAATGGGACGGCGATGCGTCCGCTATCTGGACCAGCGGAAACCCCGATGGCCCTGAAGTACTCCGTCGGCTAAAGGCCTTGCCCGGCTTTGGCGAACAGAAAGCAAAGATCTTCCTGGCCTTGCTAGGCAAACAGTGCGAACTACAGGCGGACGGATGGAGGGAAGCAGCCGGCCATTATGGTGAGGCAGGCTCCTACCTCTCGGTCGCCGACATCGTGGACCCGGAGTCCCTGGTCAAAGTGCGCGCCAGTAAGCAAGCGGCCAAGGCAGCCGCGAAAGCCGCCAAAGCGTAAGTACTGTCAGACCTGGCTTATACGATGCGGTAAATGCCTAGTCGATTGGTGGAACCTGATGGCGACATTGCGAATCTGTGATGAAAGATTGCCCGGAGCCGGGGCAACAGAGCAACTGGAGCTCTCCGGGCTGCCGGATGTCATCACAGTTGAAGAGCTAATACGCTGGCGCGTGCGCGAGGAAGTCGCGCGTTACAACGCCACCCACGGGGCTGGAAAATCCCCCGGGCTGGTGGAGGTCTCCGCCAGGGAAAGTGAGCTCAACGGTCTTGGACGCCGGGTACCAGACCACAAGCCCGTGAATTGGGAGCGGCACGCTGACACTGCGGTCAAAGGCTTTGAACGGAATGCATTCTTCGTGATGGTTGACGGCCGACAGGTCTGCGATCTGACGGCCGAAGTCGACGCCCTCACCGCCGTCGAAGCTGTCTTCATCAAGCTAGTACCGCTGGTTGGGGGATGAGCAGCTTGGTCGATTCAGAGGAGGGTTTCGCCATGCCCGAACGTCTGCGTGTCTTGGCCGGTATGCAAAGCGGCCGGCTCCTTGAGTTCTTCATGACTCCACATTCCGATTGGGCAGGTGGCGGGGAAAGCTTGGAAAAGTACCGGGAACGGTTTGCCAAGTACCTTGAGCAGCTCGACCCGGATGGGCAGAAGGGTGCATTCGCTTATACCTTCGCGCACGTACACGAGCACAGGTACGGGATCGCTGACAGGTATTACGAGCCTTTCGGCATCCCGGCAGGCCGCGTGCACATGCTGCCACCGGTCGAGCAGGCGCTCTACATCTTTTCGAAACTGACTCCGCTGGACTGGTCCGCCCAAGAGCTCAATTGGATGCTTAGCCACGTGCCCTACTCCCGATACATCTATCCTTCATGGTGCGGCGCGTTTCACGAGCCAATCCTGGCGCTGGAACCCACTGAGCGATGCAAAATTCCGACGGCGACCCGGCGGTTGGAGGCCATACTGCTCACGGATTTTCGGGATGGGCCGGGGTTGCATCCAAAGATCCGCGAATTTGATGAATTGCTGCTCAATGACAGCAAGGAAGACGGCCGTATCCCTTTGCAGTACGTGGCTGAGGACGACGACTTCGGCCCCTCAATACCCAGTGCGGTGAGGCCCGTTTTGCCGGAACACCAGGTCGCCCGGCTACTGCTCTTCATGAGCGAGCTGAGCGGGCCGAAGCCCACGGCGAAGTGGAAACGCGCAGCAGATCTGCGGATCTCGGAGCAGCCGGAAGCGCTGGGGGTTGCCCAGGCCCTACTCGGCCTGGCTGCCGAGCGCAGGCCTACGGCAGACCTGGGCGAAATTTCATGTGTTACCCCGCACGTTGGGTCGGTCCTGCGGGCCGCCCTCTGGCTCCTTGCGCTCCAGCACGATGCACCAGCACATATTCAGCTCATTCGAGACGCATCCGCCTACCTGGGGGCAGGCCACAACGGCAAGAACGGAGTTTGCCGCTCCGCAATAGCGGCCAACGCCGGCGTGGAGGCGCTCCTGGAGATTGCCAAGAGCCACGAGACCGCCACAGCTGAAGTCGTTGGAGCACTCACGCACATCCGGGACGTGGTCAAGAACAAGAACCTGCACAAACGCTTGGTCAACGTCATCGACCAACTGTCCGCAGAGCGAGGCATCTCTCCGTCGGAACTACTGGAAACAGCTGTTCCCGATCTGGGCTTGGATGCCGGCGGTGTAACGACCTACAAAATTGACGAGTACACGGCCAGGCTTTCCCTGACGAACGGACAAGGCGCGGCTGCCGTGAAGCTCGAATGGTTCACGGCAGCCGGAGAACCGGTGGCCATGCCCACTCAACTGAAGAACCATCCGAACTTGCCCACCGTAAAACTCGCGGCGAGCGAAGCTAAAAATGCCCTGAATATCCAGCGACGCCGGCTCGAACGGCTCATGGCTTCCGAGCGAGTGTGGACGGGCCACGATTTCTGCACACGCTACTTGGAACACCCCGTGGTTGCAACTATCGCTCGCGAGCTGCTGTGGACGATCACGTCAAGGGAAGGAGAGTTCTCCGGCTACCCTCAACGCACTGCTGATGCCGGCGGTTGGGAATTGGCGGGAACCCAAGGCGAAGCACACGCCATCCCCGGCGACGCAACCGTAGTTCTATGGAAACCGTGGGCACGGAGTGTCGATGAAGTACGCTCCTGGCGCTCCCACCAACTGCAGCACCGGTTGAGACAACCGTTCAAGCAGGCATACCGGGAGCTCTATCTGCTGACTCCCGCCGAATTGGAGACTGGACACTACTCCAACCGGTACGCCGCACACGTGCTTGACTACGCTCGTGCACAGGCGGTTGCGAAGGAACGCGGCTGGCACGGCACCCAATTAGGTCCTTGGGACGGCGGCCAGGACACCCAGATGTATTCCGAATTCCCTGACGAACAGCTGAGGGCGGCATTCAGCATCGAACTTCTTGAGCTCGAAACAGAACGTGCAAACCTATGCTCAACCAACAGGGTGTGGTTCGAAAGGCGCGTTGCCCGGGACACCTGGGAGCCAATAGGCCTTGATGAAGTACCGCGGGCCGTGTTTAGCGAAGCCATGCGGGACGTGGACCTCTTTACCTCAGTGGCTGCAATCGGACCGGATCCGGATTGGGCAGACCACCCGAATGGTCTCGTCAGAGACTACTGGGGCGAAACACACACTGAGGCACTCTCCGAATCAGCACAGACCAGACAGGAGTATCTCGGCGAAATCCTCCCCCGGACAATTCTGGCTGAGTCCTGCCAGTTGACGGACCGCCATCTCATAGTCCGGGGTACGCATCGCACCTACAAGATCCACCTCGGATCAGGAAACATTCTGATGGAACCAGACGATTCCTACCTTTGCATCGTGCAGGCACCGAGATCATCGTCCGAGCGTATCTTCCTCCCCTTCGAGGAGAAGACTGGAAGACTGGCAACGATCCTGTCCAAAGCCTTCATGTTAATGAACGATGACAAAATCACCGACCCATCCATCCTCAGTCAAATCCACGGGACCCGCTGAGGCGTGGGCCTTAAATGTCGGAAGCCTCCATGGGTGGTGGAGGCTTCTGTTGTGGGTTTGGTTGTTAAATGCGGGAGACCCCCCAACTGGTGGGTTGGGGGGTCTCTACCTAATGGTTGTCCGGCGGTGTCCTACTCTCCCACACCCTCCCGGGTGCAGTACCATCGGCGCTGTGGGTCTTAGCTTCCGGGTTCGGAATGGGACCGGGCGTTTCCCCCACGCTA
>JAPSHX010000006.1 GCA_031179305.1 Paenarthrobacter sp.
CTCGAAGCTTGGCGTCGACAACCGAACCGCTGCCATTGCCGTAGCGACGCAGCGCAGGATCATCCGCGGGCGCTAACTCTCACCCAACTGGGTCGCAGTTCAGGTCGTTCTCAGGGCTCAAAACGACCTGAACTGCGACCTACTTGGGTCAAGGATGCCAAGTTCGCGTGCGCTCCTTAGCCTGACTTTGGGGCTGTCCGTCTAACGGGCACCACAAGAAACTGTCAGAGGAACCGGGCATAATGTCGCAAATGGGGAAATTGAAAAAACATCGTCTTGTCGTTGGTCTCGTATCGCTGGTGATGGCTGGTTCATTGACCGCCTGCGATGACGGGCGCGCCGGTGCGGAACAAGCAGCCAAGCAGCTGGCTTCGTCGTTGGCGGCGCTCGACGTCGGCCAGCTCGCCGTTGAGGGCAAGGACGCTGCCGCGGCCAACGATCAACTCAAGACCGTGTTCGAGGGACTCGACGCGAAGCCGGAGGTCGCGTCGGGAGACGTCAAGCTCGACGGCGACACGGCAACTTTCCCCCTTAACTACAGTTGGAACATCGGCTCGGCCAAGTGGGAATACAGTTCCGAGGCCTCGCTGAAGAAGTCCGGCGACAAGTGGGCGGTCCAATGGACCCCTGCCCTCCTGGCTCCGGAGCTCGCTGAGGGCGAGACCCTGTCCGTCAAGACCGTTCCCGCCCAACGCGGTCAGATCCTGGGTGCCGGGGATGCTCCGATCGTTGAGGACCGTCCCGTCTTCCGAGTGGGCATCGACAAAACCAAGGTCCCGGCAGAGCAGGCCGACGCTTCCGCCCGTGCCCTGGCGACGCTGCTCGGGCTCGACGCAGGAGAATATGCCAATCAAGTTGCCGCCTCAGGTCCACAGGCTTTCGTTGAGGGCATCGTGCTGCGTGCGTACACGGCGGAAATCACGGAAGCGAAAATTGAGGCCATTCCGGGCGGTTCGAGCATTCTGGACTCCATGGCGCTGGCTCCCACCCGGACTTTTGCCCGTGCCTTGCTGGGCAGCGTTGGCCAAGCCAGTGCCGAACAGATAGAAAACTCGAATGGTGCGCTGCGTGCCGGGGACACCACGGGTACCGGCGGCCTGCAGCAGAAGTACGACTCACTACTGCGAGGCAAAGACGGCGTGGAAGTTCTTGCCACACCCGAGGAGAAGTCTGAAGGAGAGACGCTCGGTACCAAGGTGTTCTTCTCGTCCCTCCCGTCCCCCGGCACTACGCTCAAGACCACCCTTGACCTAAAACTCCAGCAGTTGGCCGAAGAAACACTGGCCGGTGTTGGACCGGCTTCGGCGATTGTTGCCCTCAAGCCTTCCACGGGCGCTGTCCTGGCTGCCGCAT
The DNA here is from genome assembly GCA_031179305.1 of Paenarthrobacter sp. Taxonomy (GTDB): domain Bacteria; phylum Actinomycetota; class Actinomycetes; order Actinomycetales; family Micrococcaceae; genus Arthrobacter. The sequence continues at coordinate 1,354 of JAPSHX010000006.1, forward strand.
CAGGACCTGGCAGCAACGGGTACAACACAGCTTTACTTGGTCAGTACGCGCCAGGTTCCACGTTCAAAATCGTCGATTCCCTGGCGATGTTCCGCAACGGCGCCACACCGGACTCGAAGGTCGAATGCCCTTCAACGCTGACCGTGGACGGCCGCACGTTCAAAAATGCCGAAGGCTATCCCGAAGGCTCCCTTGGCTCGGTCGCGCTGCGGGACGCTTTCGCGCACTCCTGCAACACTGCCTTCATCAATGCCCGCGATACCGTCAGTCAGGACCAGCTTGAATCCGCAGCGCAGGCTCTGGGCGTAGCGGTTGAAGCTCCCAAGCTTGGCGCTGACGCATTCCTTGGTTCGGTTCCTGGTGCTGCCGAGGGTACCGAGCATGCTGCATCCATGATTGGCCAGGGCAAGGTGCTCTTTTCCCCACTCTCGGCCGCGGTCATGGCTGCTTCCGTCGCCAACGGCGCGCCCGTTTCACCGCAGCTCGTATTGAACCCTGATGCCGCCCAGAACACTGATGCCGGGCAGAACCCCAGCGCCGGTGCCACGCCCAGTGAAAGTGGCGGCGCATCGCCGTCGTCCGCTTCAGCTGCAGTAAGCGCCGTCCCTGTATCACCGGGGTCCACCAAGCCGATCACCAAGGAGGAAGCCGCTGCGCTGTCCGACATGATGCGGGCAGTCGTGACCTCCGGACACGCCGGATTCCTCGCAGAAGTCCCCGGGACGCCAGTAGGGGCAAAGACCGGTACCGCAGAGTTTGGCAATGACAACCCACCCAAGACGCACGCTTGGATCGTAGCGACGCACGGAGACCTGGCAGTTGCCGTGTTCGTGGAAGAAGGTGGCCTGGGTGCCACCACCAGCGGACCCTTGCTGAAGTCCTTCCTTACTGCGGCTGGCTGACGCCGGTTGGGTGCGGAGTCGTCCGCGCTTTCCAAAGCAACAGGGCCGTTCGCGGGATAGGCGAGACCAGGGCCAAAGCCAGGACCGGCACCAGGAAGAGTCCGACGTCGGGAAACTGGCGGACGATGACGGTGAGGTTAGTGTCAAACCTGGCGGGTGCATAAACGAAGCACAACCATAGTGCGAATGCATCCAGGACAAGCGCGCCGAAAGCCAAGATGAGTGGCTTCCACTTTGGGGGTGATGTGCGGTTTCTGAGCAGGATGGAAAGTGCCAGCCACAAACTGAGCAACTCTGCGAGCAGCAATGCCAGCGCGACGGCCCAGCTGTAGCGCTGCAGCCAGTCCTCTTGCACAACTGTGGGCGCAGGGGGCTGCCCGTGCAGGATTCGCAGGATATTGGTATCCACTGCCTTCAGTCGTGAGGGTGCAGAGGTGTCATTGGCGTTGATAACCAACGCGACACCAATTCCTGAAGCGGGAATCATTGCCAGGTACGTGTGCGAGTTGCCCCACTCGCCCTGGTGTTCCAGCAGCAGCGGTAATTCTTCGTCAGGTGGTTGCCTGGAAGGATTTGCGGACTCCACAAGTGGACGAGTGAACCAGCCCATGCCGTACCACTTGGAGCCGTCCACCTGAACGCCTGGCTCAAACATCGTGTTCACGCTGTGTGGCTGGAGGATGCGGGTGGCGCCGTACCGCCCCTGCCCCAGCAGTGCCGTTAGCTCGTGACCCAAGTCCTCGGCCGAGGAGTACATGGTGGTGGACGGCATGCCAGTCGAAGGGGCAGGCGCATCCGTCTGGCGCCAGAACGAGCCGAACCACAGGGAATACCCGGCGGCCAGATTGTCTGCGCGGGCCCCCGCCTGCGTCGGGTGGCTGTGATTCATGTCCAAGGGTTCAAAGACGTGCTGCCTCACGTAATCGCCGAAGGTCTGGCCTGAGACCGTTTGAACCAGGAGACCCAGAATGTTGTAGTTTGCGTTGGCATACCCGAAGGCTTCGCCAGGTGACCTGGCCAAGGGTGAACCGGACAATGAACGAACACCCTGTTCAAGGGCTTCCGGTCCTTGGGCGTCGCTACCTTCAAAGGCCGTGGCTGCTGAAGCCATTCCGCTGGTTTGGTGAAGCAGGTGGCGGACCGTGATCGCGGACGCGCGGCTATCCTCCAAAGCAAACCACGGCAAGTACGTCTGGACCGGCTCATCCAACTCCAGCCTGCCCGCCTCAACCTGCTGCATCACGGCAATTGCTGTGAGCGACTTGGTGGTGGACGCAAGGAGCACGGGCGTCTGAGCGGTCATCAGCCTTCCCGAGTCGTCGGCGCGGCCAAACGCAGCTGAATGCACCTGGACACCGTGCTGCACAACCACGACGGCGGCACCAGGAACTCCCAGCGTCTCAAGTTGATCCTGGAGGAAGGCGTCCAACGCTACATAGGCCGATCTTGGGATCTCCGCTTTCTCTGTCGGGATTGCGGTGTTGCCGGCTGCCGGCGGGCCAAGGCCTCCCACAAGAGTGGCGGCCAGCAGGCAAGCGAGAAGGCTTAGCGATGACCGGGACACACTTCGCATGCCATCACCTGCCGCTGGGTTGATCGTCTCTTCACGGTAGCTCTTCACGGTAGCCAGGGACAGACGGAACACATGCACCGTAGCTGGACGTATGTCCCCTCGCGTACCCAAGCCGCTTATCGCCGTCGAGCGCCAATACGCCGCCGTGGGAGGATTGAAACGTGGCCCATATTGACGTTTCCGGCATCGACTACTTCCTCTCCGACGGCACCCAGCTGCTCAACGGGGTGACTTTCAAGGTCCCCGATGGCACCAAGACGGCGCTCATCGGACCCAATGGAACGGGCAAGACCACCCTGTTCAAGATCATTTCCGGCGATCTCACCCCCGACGAAGGTGTGGTGGGACGTTCTGGAAACATGGGCATTATGCGGCAGTTCGTTGGACAGGTCCGTGATGAATCCACTGTCCGCGACCTCCTGGTTTCCACAGCGCAGGCCGGCCTCGCCGCCGCTGCGAAGGCCGTGGAGGACGCCGAGCTCGCCATGATGGAGCACGACGACGAGCCCACGCAGATGAAGTACGCGCAAGCGATCGTGGACTGGGGAGACGCCGGCGGGTACGACGTCGAGACGGTGTGGGACGAAGTGTGCATGGCAGCACTCGGAATTTCCTTTGACAAAGCACAGTTCCGCCGGGCCTCCACGTTGTCCGGTGGTGAGCAGAAGCGCTTGGTGCTGGAGGCCCTGTTTGCGGGTCCTGATGAACTCCTGCTCCTCGACGAGCCTGACAACTACCTTGACGTCCCCGGCAAGCGATGGCTGGAGGGGAAGCTCAACGAGTCCAAGAAAACCGTGCTGTTCATCAGCCACGACCGCGAGCTGCTCAACAACGCCGCCGGCTGCATCGTGACGCTCGAACCCGGCATTAACGGTGCCGGGGCGTGGATTCATGGCGGTGGCTTCGGATCCTACGTTGAGGCACGCGCGGACCGTAACGCCCGCTTCGAGGAACTGCGCAAGCGCTGGGACGAGGAGCACGTGAAGCTCAAGGGACTCGTCAACATGTACAAGAACAAGGCCGCTTTCCGCTCGGACATGGCCAACCGGTACCAAGCTGCGCAAACCCGCCTTGCCAAGTTCCTGGAAGCCGGGCCGCCCGAGGCGTTGCCGATTGAGCAAAACGTCAAAATGCGCCTTAAGGGTGGGCGGACGGCCAAGCGTGCTGTGGTGGCCGAGAAGCTCGAACTAACCGGCCTCATGAAGCCGTTCTCCACGGAGATCTGGTTCGGCGACCGCGTCGGCGTGCTCGGTTCCAACGGTTCGGGCAAGAGCCACTTCTTGCGCCTCCTTGCCACGGGTGGCACCGACCCCGAGCGCGAGCACCTGCCGGTGTCCGACGTCGTGATCGCTGAAGTGCCGCACGAGGGCACCGTGAAGCTGGGAGCGCGCATCCGGCCCGGTTTCTTTGCCCAGACGCATGTCCGCCCTGATCTACTGGGCCGGACTTTGCTGGAAATCCTGCACCGTGGAGACGAACACCGCTCCGGACTCCCCCGTGAGGCTGCAGCAGGTGCGTTGGATTCATACGGCTTGGCCGGACAGTCCGAGCAGAAGTACGAGTCCCTGTCCGGCGGTCAGCAGGCACGGTTCCAGATCTTGCTGCTGCAACTCTCCGGCGCAACTCTGCTGCTGCTCGACGAGCCCACGGATAACTTGGACCTGCACTCGGGTGAGGCTTTGGAGCGGGCCATCGATGCCTTCGAGGGCACCGTTCTGGCAGTCACACATGACCGGTGGTTCGCGAAGTCTTTTGACCGGTTCCTGATTTTCGGCTCCGATGGCAAGGTCTACGAGTCCGAGGAACCTGTTTGGGACGAGAAGCGGGTGGAGCGCGCCCGCTGACCGCGGACGCTCTCTCACATTCCAACGGTATTCCGCGAACGCTCCTGCACCTGCTGCGAGAGGGTGCGGCTTTAGGACTTGGGATGTGAGAGAGCGTTGGTGAGCAAATGATCACGCAGAATGATTAATTGAGCAAACCTTGCTACGGTTGAAGCATGGGAACTGCTGACCGCCATCGACTCATTGGCGAGTTGTTGCGCACCCGCGAAGAAGCCACAGTGGATGAACTTGTCCAAGCTACGGGAGCCTCCGGGGCTACCGTCCGACGAGACCTCGAAATTCTCGCAGCTAACGGAGTGCTGAAACGTGTCCACGGCGGCGCCCGCAGCTTGCTGGCACGAGGAGACAACCCCGGCTACGGGCAGCGCGAATTGGAAGACCGGGAAGCCAAGGTCCGAATCGCGTCTGCGGTAGACCAGCTGATCAAAGACCGCGAGCACGTGTGGCTGGACAGTGGATCAACGGCGACGGAGATCGCACGGTGCCTGAGCACCAGGGCACTCACGGTTATGCCCATGTCCCTGCACGGCGTCGAGGCGCTGACAAGCAACAATGAGGGCCACACTCCGGAGCTCATCCTGCCTGGTGGCCGCCTTACCCCTGGCGAACAGTCGTTCAGGGGACCCATGACTGAAGCAAATGTTCGCTCATTGAGGTTCGACACCGCCGTCGTAACTCCCTGCGCTCTCAACCTCAAGGATGGACTGCTGGCCCACGACCTCGAGGACGCTGCAGTCAAACGCGCCGGACTGGAATCGGCAGTGAGGGTGATAGTGGCGGCCTCAGGAAGCAAATGGAACGCCAACGCGCTAGCGCTCGTTGCGGCCATGGACACCGTGGCCGTCATCGTGACAGACCAAGAACCATCTCCCGAAGATCTTGCCCGGCTCAACGAACTTTCCGTGGAAGTTGTGATTGCATGACCACCAACACCAGAAGCACCACCAACGTCAACGCCGCTGCCGTGGCAACGTTCCTGATCTTCGGCATGAACGGCCTGGTCTTCGCCAGCTGGGCCGCCCGGATTCCTGCCGTGACCGAGGCACTCAGCCTGACATCCGGCCAGATGGGCACGCTGTTGCTTTGCACCGCCGTCGGGTCTCTGCTGGCGCTGCCATCAGCCGGATGGGTGGTGGGCCGGATCGGTACAGCCAATACCGTCCGGTTGGCCGGCATCGTGGCGGGCACTGCGGGCGCGGCCATTGCCTTCTCCCTGATGGCCGCCTCCGTGCCCGGCACGGCGGTCGCCCTGTTCTTCTTTGGCATTGGCATCGGCCTGTGGGACGTGGCCCAGAACATTGAGGGCGCAGACGTCGAGCACCGGCTGAAGCGCACCATCATGCCGCAGTTCCACGCCGCCTTTAGCGGGGGTGCTTTCCTTGGCGCACTGATCGGCGCCGGCCTCTCGCAGCTGGGTGTCGGCCTGCCGGCGCACTTGCTGGTCGTCGCGGCCATCGCCGTCGCCTTGGCGTTGACAGTCCCCAAGTACTTCCTGCCACACGAGGTAGAACAAATTCACGACGGCGGCGTGGCGGCTGAGAAGGGCCCCACGGCTTGGCGGGATGCCAGGACGCTGCTCATCGGCGTCGTAGTCCTGGGGGCCACGCTCACCGAAGGTGCGGGCAACGACTGGATTGCGAAGGCCGCAGTGGACGGGCTTGGTGCCTCGGAATCCACTGGCGCATTGCTATTCGCGCTCTTCGTCCTGGCCATGACCGTGATGCGCTTCCTGGGCGGCCAGGCGATCGACAAGTTTGGACGAGTGAACGTCCTCCGGGCCAGCATGGCCGCAGCTGCCGTGGGCTTGGCCTTGTTTGTGTTCGCCGGAAACGTGATCCTGGCCGGCGTTGGTGCAGCCCTTTGGGGCATCGGCGCCGCATTGGCCTTCCCCATGGGAATGTCGGCCGCAGCGGACGATCCCAAGCACGCAGCTGCACGCGTTTCGGTGGTCTCCACCATCGGCTACGTCGCGTTCCTTGCTGGCCCTCCCCTGCTGGGCTACTTGGGCGACCACACCGGAATCCACATGGCGTTGCTGGCCATCGGAGCGCCTATTTTGCTTGCCCTGCTACTTGCCGGCGTTGCGAAGCCCTTGCCGCCCAAATAGTCTGTCCGTCCGCTCCGGCATTCTCCTTGATGCATATATTGCGAAAACGCCACCACATCAGCAGAACAATCCCAGCGGCGAGGCAGGCACCCCCCAGTACGTCGCTTAGCCAGTGGGCCGACAGGTAGGTGCGGCTGATCATCATGGCGATGACACCAATGACTGCTGTCAGCGCCATCCACCAGCGTCCGATCAAGAGAGCAAGCACCACAAGGAACGCTGTCGTGGTGGATACATGCCCTGAGGGGTATGAACCAGTGTCAGATAAAACCCTGGCGCCCTCCGGCCTATCTCTACCCACCACGGCTTTGGCAAGCTGTGTCAGAGCCAGCACTGCGACGCCGCTCAAGGCGGCGAACACTGCGGCTATGGGTCGCTGCCAAACGACGAGCGAAATCGCCAGCACAACGTGGAAAACCAGCATCCCCGCATACCCAGCCCAATTGAGGACCACGTTTACGCCATCCCAGAAGGGTGAGTGCAAGGTGAAGGCGTAGGCCTGCCACGTGGTGTCCACGCCATTGAAAGCCGGCTCGCCTTGCCCGGCCATAAGCAGCACCCCGGGAACTGCGAAGGCACAGAGCAGGAGTACTCCGGTGGTGACCACCTGCCAGCTGGGCCGTTGGCGCGGCTCGAGTACACGAATCATCCATTCATCGTAGCCACGGCAACTGAACGGCGACGGCACGCGTTAGTGTGATGGGATGCGAGGCTTCTTGGGCAAAGGCCCCAAACGGGTTGCTGGATTCGATCATTACCTGGTCCGGGCGGTGTCCCGGCAGCCCCAAGGTGATCACGACGTGTTCTTCCGCGAACTCTCTGCCGCAGCCACAAAAGGCAAACTATGGTTTGGTATCGCGGGGATCATGGCCACGTTCCCCGGAAAGCCCCGGAGGGCAGCCCTGCACGGGCTCCTTGCCTTGGGCGTCGCCTCCGGGATTACGAACCTGGTCTTCAAAACGGCGTTGCCCCGCACTCGTCCACTGCCGGAGCACTTGCCAATCTTCCGTTTCGTGCACCCCCAGCCGATCAGTTCTTCCATGCCGTCCGGTCATTCCGCGTCCGCAGTGGCGTTTGCGGTAGGGGCCGGTATGGTCTCCCCGGCACTGGGCGCCGTACTGGCTCCCGTCGCTGCCGGCGTTGCATACTCGCGAGTGCATACGGGTGCCCATTGGCCCTCCGATGTGGTGTTCGGTTCCGCTCTCGGCGCGGGCGCAGCTCTGCTGACCCGCAAATGGTGGCCAGCCCGACCGCCCGAGCCGACTCCCCGGCGGATGCCTGCGGAGGCACCGGCAATATCCGACGGCGAAGGGTTGAGTATCGCGGTCAACGTCCTAGGTGGGTCTTACTCCCCCGAGACTGCCGAGTTGCTGAAGAATATATTCCCTAAAGCGTACATAAGGGAGATTGTGGAGGGCGAAGACGTAGCTGCAGAGATCGGTGCAGTCGCAGTCCGGCCTGGCACCTTTGCGCTCGGTGTCTGGGGCGGTGACGGAACGGTGGGCACTGCGGCGGCGGCCGCCGTCGAGCATTCACTGCCCCTCCTGGTACTCCCGGGCGGAACCCTCAACCACTTTGCCCGCGACCTCGGCACCAGCTCGATTGACGACGCGATTGATGCCGTGACTAAAGGACATGCAGCGTATGTCGACCTTGGACACGTAGCGGTGGAACGGGGGCTTCCTGAGACACCGGAGACCACCGAGTTGGCCATGCTAAACACAGCCAGCGTAGGCGTGTACCCCAACTTGGTGAGGCGGCGGGAGCGGCTCCAGCCAGCCATGGGCAAACCGCTGGCCAGCTTGGTTGCATCACTGCGAACGTTCGGAGTGAACTCCCCCACCACCCTCTTGGTAGACGGGGTGAAGCACAAACTCTGGATCCTCTACATGGGCCGGGGCAGGTTTTATCCCAGCGACCATGCACCGCTTCGCAGGCCTGTGCTGGACGACGGTGTTTTTGATCTGCGCATGATCACTGCGGACGAGCCGTTCGCCCGGGCGCGACTGCTGTGGGCGGTAGTGACCGGCACCGTCGCCGCCTCCAAAGTTACCCACTTGACCGAGACCACCTCCATCACGGTGGAGGCTATTGGGCAACCTTTGGTCCTGGCGGTTGACGGGGAACCCAAGCCCGGAGTACGACGTGCAACGTTTACTGTGAAACCACGCGAGCTCACCGTGTACTCGGCGCTGCCTGTCATCCGCGAGGACTACCCTGACTGAACCCTGAATCATCCCTGAGACAGGCGATTTACGTCCCCTCCGTGAGTAGCGTTGTAGGTACATTCAAAACTCACTTGCACACACATGTGCTCCGAGGAGGGAACGCTTCCATGATCGAAGCAAAAGGCCTGACCAAGGTCTACGGCGAGAAGACCGCCGTTGCCGGCGTCAGTTTCACTGTCCAAGCCGGACGGGTGACGGGCTTCCTGGGCCCAAACGGTGCCGGCAAGTCAACCACTATGCGCATGATCATGGGACTGGACGCTCCTACGTCAGGCTCTGTAACTGTGAACGGTGAGCCCTTCGCCCAGCACAAGGCGCCGCTGCGCGAGATTGGTGCCCTCTTGGACGCCAAGGCTGTCCACACGAGTCGCACCGCTTACAACCACCTTCTTGCCATGGCGGCAACGCACAGCATCCCCAAGAGCCGGGTTCGTGAAGTCATCGAGATGACCGGCCTGGGTGACGTTGCAAAGAAGAAGGTCAAGGGATTCTCGCTCGGAATGGGCCAGCGCCTCGGTATTGCCGCCGCGCTGCTGGGTGATCCGCAGACCATCATCCTGGACGAGCCGGTCAACGGCCTCGACCCTGAAGGTGTGGTCTGGGTTCGCAACCTCGTCAAGTACCTGGCCTCCGAAGGCCGCACAGTTTTCTTGTCCAGCCACCTCATGAGTGAGATGGCCCTGACGGCAGACCACCTGATAGTGATCGGTCGCGGCAGGATCATCGCCGACGCACCCATTGCCGAAATCATCACCGGCAAGGGCAACGCACGCACCCGTGTCCGCACCGATCAGCCGGAACGCCTCATGCAGCTCCTTGCGGGAACCGGTGTTTCCGTGGAGGTCCACGAGCGCGAGCTTCTGGAGGTTTCCGGGCTCGATCCCCGAGAAATCGCCCGAACCGCCTTGGACAACCAGGTCATGGTCTACGAGCTGACCCCGCTCCAGGCAAGCCTGGAAGAGGCTTACATGGAACTGACCAAGGACGAGGTCGAATACCACTCGCACATCACCACCGGGGCCTCGGTTCCCGCTCAGGCCGGAGGGAAATAGACATGAGCACCACTACCTTGGACCGCAAGTCCATCCGTAACTCCGTCGGTCCCGGACCGGCGTTCCACCGCGTACTCAACTCGGAATTCATCAAGTTCCGCACCTTGATGTCCACCCTGATCCTCCTGGCCTCCACTGCGGTTGTCATGGTTGGCTTCGCAGCACTTGGCGCGTGGGGAACGGGCCAGTTCGCAGAGCAGGCGGCCCAGGATCCCCAAGCCGCTGCGGCCATCGCCGCGCAGGGCGGGGACCTCGCGGTCACCATCCCAACCTCGGGCATCGCCTTCGCGCAGCTCATCCTCGGTTCCTTGGGCGTCCTGCTCATGAGCTCCGAGTTCACCACCGGCATGGCACGTTCCACCTTTGCCGCCGTGCCCAAGCGCATGTCGCCGTTCCTGGCCAAACTCATTGTGGTCATGGTCAGCGCTTTTGTTCTCACCGCAGTCTCCACCTACATCGCCGGCCTGGTGTCGCTGCCGATCGTTGACAGCTACAACCTCAAGCTGGACCTCGGCAGCTCGCAGTCGGTCAAGCTTCTGCTGGTGAACAGCATCTACATCGCAGCCGTGGCCGCCATTGGTATGGCGCTGGGAACCATCGTCCGCAACTCGGCCGGCGGCATTATGAGCCTGGTGGGCATCTTCTTCGTGCTGCCGATCGCCTTCCAGCTCATCCCCGGAGACTTTTTCAAGGAGGCCAGTAAGTACCTTCCCGGTAACACCATCAACCCGCTGACCGCCGTCGAGCATGTCCCGGACACCCTGGAAGTCTGGCAGGCTACGCTGGTTCTCGGTGCCTGGGTGGTTGTGCCCGTAGCTCTGGCCATGATCCTGCTCAAGAAGCGGGACGTCTAGGACGGGTTGCCGTCTAGGCTCAATTCATGATTGAAGCACCACAGATGAAGGACGCGTCAGCCACCACGGCCGACGCGTCCTTCGCTGAAATTGCCCAGCGTCGCAGGGGCCGGATCCGCCGCTACTTCTACAAGCGCCCTCGCGCCATGGATGCAGTGGTGATACTTTGCTACCTTCTGTTGGCGCTGCCCACCATCATTCCGTCGGCCGTCGACGGCAAATGGCTCGTTGTCGCGATACTCCTGTTGATTGCCACCGCGTTGATTTTCAGGCGCCGGTTCCCGCTTCAAGTGGTTCTCGCCGTCGCACTTCTGGAAATAGCGGCCACCATCTTGAACCCATGGGGTTCGAACGTTTCTGCGGGTCTTTGGTTCGCGCTTTATGCCGTAGCGTCCCTCCGGAAGCGTGCGCTGACGCTGGTGGTTTTTGCCACAGCCAGCTTGCCGCTGAGCCTTCTCTATTTGTTCATGTGGACGAGTCCCAGCGAGATGAACAACTTGCAGGACGTCCCGGAGAACTTCCATCTCATCAACAACATCGCCACTGCCGTGACCATCATGCTCTCCAATCTCCTGGCCACGGGCATCGGCATCTCGGTGCGGCAGCGCAGGGAGCATGAAGCAGAAATCGCGGCGTGGGCCGCGCGGACTACGCAGCTCGGCAAGGTCACCGAGCGAAACAGGATCGCCCGCGAGATGCATGACGTCGTGGCGCACTCGCTGACAGTGATGATCAGCCTCTCGGACGGGGCCGCCGTGGTGGTCAAGAAGGACCCGGAGCGAGCCGGCGACGTTCTCGGTGAACTGTCCCGCACAGGCCGGGCCGCGCTGGCCGATATGCGCCGGGTACTCGGGGTCCTGCGGGACGATTCCGGGCGGCCGGCACCGCTGACGCCCCTCGAATCCGGTCAGAACCTGGCGAAACTACTCGACGGTTTCCGAACCGCCGGGCTGCCGCTGCACTACGCCCATACGGGGCCGGGCCTCCCTGCCGACCCCGCTTTTGAACTGACCGTCTACAGGATCGTGCAGGAGTCGCTGACCAACGTCCTGCGGTACGGTCGATCGCTGAGCCGCGTCGACGTGCACGTGGCCCGCGACGGCGATTTAGTCACCATTGACGTGCTCGACGACGGCCGCGGAACCCGCGAGGACAGCAGCGAATCCGTGGGCAGCCTGGGAACCGGACAGGGTATTGCCGGAATGAATGAACGTGCCGGAATCTATGCTGGAATCGTTACTGCCGGTCCAGGAAAAAGGGGAGGCTGGGCAGTCCATGCCGAGCTCCGCTGGAACGGCGAAAAGGGGGAATCATGAGCGAAGACAACATTAAAGTGCTGCTGGTTGACGATCAGCCGTTGCTGCGGATGGGCTTCCGGCTCATTCTTGAAGGCGAAGAGGACTTCCACGTTGTGGGCGAGGCGTCAGATGGGATTGAAGCCGTCCGCCAGGTGGAAGCCCTGCAGCCGGACGTCATACTGATGGACGTACGCATGCCCGGCATGGACGGTATAGAGGCGACGCGCCGAATCTCGGATTCAGGCGCCGAGGCGCGGGTCATCATCCTCACCACGTTCGACCTTGATGAGTACGCCTTTACCGGGCTGCAAGCCGGGGCCTCCGCATTCCTGCTCAAGGATGTTGCTCCCTCTGAGCTGGTCCACGCTGTGCGCTTGGTCGCGAGTGGCGATGCCGTAGTGGCGCCGCGTGTTACCCAACGGCTGCTGGAAACGTATGTGCGCGGCACCGTTACACCTGGGCACTCACCGAGTCCGCACCGGGACCCGCTCTTGGATGAACTCACACCGCGGGAAACCGAAATCCTCACCACCATCGCGGAGGGCCTCTCCAATGCTGAGATCGCCCACAAATTCTTCCTGTCCGAGGCCACAGTCAAAACGCACGTGCGCCGCATCCTGAGCAAGCTCCAACTGCGGGACCGGGTGCAGGTTGTGGTGTACGCGTATGAGACAGGCCTGGTGGTGCCGAGCAACCCGGACTACTGACCCGTCGTCTGTCGTTGCTGCGCTTCCTGCAGCAGCGGTAGGAGTTCGCCGGGTGAGGATGCCACGGCCGCGGCGTGGGCGGACTCCTCGGGTTCCCCGTAGCCCCAGAGCGCAAAGATGGTTGGTATTCCGAGGCTGGCGGCTCCCTGGATGTCGTGGATCCGGTCGCCCACCATGACTGGACGCGATGTGTCCACGCCCCGCGATTGGAGCCGGCTCAGCGACTCCGCGATCACCTGGCCTTTGCGCGACCGGCCCAGGGCGTCGGATGCGCCACAGACATCTTCAAAGAAGTGTGCTAAGCCAAAGTGGCGGGTCAGCCTGATGGCCTGGTCCTCTACTTTTGATGTTGCCACAGCCATGGGTATGCCCTGTGAGTGCACCTGATGAAGGAGCGCCTCAACACCGTGGTAGAGCTGGGCCTGAAGAGCTCCGGTCCTGGCATAGGCCGTCCGGTAGTGCTTGAGCGCCACCTTCGCTACGTCCTCGTCCAGCCCAACAACGGTCCGGAAAGAGTCCATCATGGGTGGCCCCACGAACCGGCGCAACTGGTCAGGACCCGGCACGGCGGCTCCCACGGAGGTCAGCGCTTCGGCCGCACTGGCGGTGACTCCCTTGGCCGAGTCCACCAGCGTGCCATCCATGTCGAACAGGATGCATGAGTAGGCCCCCGGGAGTGGTTTGTTGTGCTCTGGACGTATCATTTTCTTCGTGGCCTTTCGGTCAAGGAGGAGCTTCGGGGCTCCTGAGGGGCTATTTTCTGGAAGGCATTCATGGAGCGAGCGGGCCTGGACGGCATCGATCAGAGGATCCTTTCAGAGCTCACCAAGAACGCCCGTGTCCCGCACGCCGAGCTGGCAGGAAAGGTCCTGCTTTCCAGGAACGCTGTCCGTCAGCGGATCGAGCGCATGGAGCGGCAGGGCTACATCCAGGGCTACACCGTCGTTGCCGGAGAAGAGACCCAGGATCTTGTGTCTGCATTCCTGATGGTCTACCGGAAGGACCGCATGCGGGGGGCCGATGTTCTGAGTGAGCTCAGGGCGATCCCCGAAATCGTCCTATGTGATGTCCTGAGCGGTGACTTTGATTTGATCGTGCGAGTCCAAGCCCGTTCCCATGGCAGGGTGCAGGAGATTTGGGAGCAGATTTCTGCCCTCCCCGGTGTCACTAACACTGTCACTGCCATGACGCTGTCCAACGTGATTCGACGGGTATCGAAGTAACTTAGGTGCCACGCGTAGTGACGCCGTCAAGAATCAGTTGGGCGGCGTCCCGTTCCATGAGTCCCATCGACGCGACGGCATCGACCACCGCCACCTGGCCGTTCAACGCCCGTTTGGCCACCTCCGCCGCGGCCGTGTAGCCAAGGACGGGTATCAGGGCGGTGGCCAACCCAGCTGAGCCCGCAGCCCGCCCCCCAAGCAGTTCCTCGTTTGCCGTGATGCCTTGGACGCAGTGGGTCCTGAGAATCCGCGCGCCGTTGGTGAGCCAGGAAAAGCCCTGCAGCAAGGCATGCGCAATGACGGGCTCAAAGGCATTCAGTTGCAACTGACCGTTGTCAGCGGCCATGGTGACGGTGGTGTCAGCACCAGCAACGGCAAAGGCGATCTGGTTCAAGGTCTCGGGAATCACCGGATTTACTTTGCCCGGCATGATGGATGAACCCGCCTGGCGGGGTGGTAGTTGGATCTCCCCGAAGCCATTTTGTGGGCCGCTGGACAACAGTCTCAGGTCGCTGCTGATTTTCGAGATCTTGATGGCCGATCGCTTGAGCATCCCGGACACATGCATGAAAACCCCGACGTCGGATGTCGCTTCCAGCAGGTCAGTTGCCGGTATCAGGGGCAACCCGGTGATTTCGCAGAGGGCATCGATGGCCCGCTCCTGGTAGCCGGGCTCGGCAGTAATCCCTGTCCCGATCGCGGTGGCTCCCAGACTGCATTCGAGCATGAGCCCCGCGGACTCCCTCAGCCGGCACCGGTCTTCCTCAATCGTTGCCGCAAAGGCTCCAAACTCCTGACCGAGCGTCATGGGGACGGCGTCCTGTAGCTGGGTGCGCCCTATCTTCAGCACGTGGGCGAAGGCGGCCCCTTTCTCCCGCATGGACTGCGTCAATTGGCCTAGTTCCTGGTCCAGATCCTGCACGGCGGTGATCAATGCGAGCTTGATGGCGGTGGGGTAGACATCGTTGGTTGACTGGCATTTGTTCACATGGTCGATGGGGTGCAGATGCTGGTAGCTGCCGCGGGGATGGCCCATGGTTTCCAAGGCCACGTTGGCGATGACCTCGTTGGCGTTCATATTGGTGCTGGTCCCGGCGCCGCCCTGGATCATGTCCACGCAGAAGTGCTGGTGATGCTGCCCTTCTTCGATGTCACGGCACGCGTGACTAATAGCGGTAGCTATGGCGGGATCCAGGACTCCAAGGCCGGAGTTGGCGTGGGCGGCTGCCCGTTTTACCTGCGCCAGGGCCACCACGAGCCCGGGGTAGCGGGATACGGGGATCCCGCTGATGGGGAAATTATCCAAGGCCCGGGCAGTGTGCGCGCCCCACAAGGCATCGGCTGGGACGCGTATGGATCCCAGGGAATCTGATTCGAGGCGATTCGTCATAGGTGGTCCGTCAGTTCTTGATGCAGATGACTTTGGGTTGGGTCATTTCCTCGTAGGCGAAGTGAACACCTTCGCGGCCCAGGCTTCCGTACTTGAAACCGCCGAAAGGCATACCGTCGAACCGGTAGTCCGATGAGTCGTTGATCATCACACCCCCGGCCTGGATTTCCTTGGCTGCCTTCATCGCATCCCCAAGGGATGCGGTGAAGATCCCGGCATGGAGGCTGAACTCGATGGAGTTGGCAATCCCGATCGCTTCCTCAAGGGTGTCCACAGGGCGGAGCATCACCAACGGGCCGAATACTTCCTCGGACCACAGGCGGCTGTCCTCCGGAACGTCCTCAAGAACCGTGGGGTGGAGGATGTTCCCGGCGGCCTGGTTTCCTGTCAGAACAACGGCACCGTGCTCGGTCGCCTGGTGGACTTTCGCCCGGACATCTTCCAGGGACCGTGAGGTGATCATGGGCCCCACGTCCGTCAGCTCGTCGGAGGGGTCGCCAACTACCAATTCGTTGGTCGCGGCGAGGAAGAGCTCCCGGAATTCGCCGTAGATGGACTTGTCGATCAGGATTCGTTGAACGCCCACGCAGTTTTGGCCGGCAGCCCAGAACGCGCCGGAAACGCAGGAAGCCACGGCTTCCTGGAGGTCGGCGTCCGCCATGATGATGACCGGTGCGTTTCCGCCCAGGTCCATGGAGAGCTTCTTCAGTCCGGCTGTTGAGGCGATGTCCTCTCCAGTAGAGAACCCGCCGGTGAACGACACCATCCGCACGTCCCTCGCAGCGATGATCCTCCGGGCAATTTCGCGGTCGCCATGAACCACCGTGAGGACGTCCTGGGGGAGCCCGGCCTCCAGGAGCGCCTCGGTGAGAAGCTGCGCGGAGAGGGGAGTGAGGGCCGACGGTTTGAGAATAACGGCGTTTCCGCCTGCAATGGCCGGCCCCACCTTATGAGCTACCAGATTGAGGGGATCGTTGAAGGGCGTGATTGCCAGGATGATGCCCAGCGGTTCACGGGAGTACCAGCCCAGCCGGTCCTCGGACCCTTCGTAGGCGTCAAAGGGGACCACTTCACCGGCGTTGCGGCGGGTTTCTGCCGCTGAAAGCCGCAGCGTATTGACTGCACGCAGGACCTCCTTGCGGGCCTGCCTCACCGTCTTGCCAGCTTCAGCGACGATGGTTTCGGTAAAGAGATCGCGCCGGTCCTCCACCAGGTTGGCTGCCCTGTCGAGTATCTTTCCCCGCGCGTCCCGGGAGAGGCCCGCAGCCACCTTGGCTCCCGCGCGGGCAGTATTCAGGACACTTTCGACGGCGGTGGCATCGGTCAGCGGAACGGCACCCACCACGCGGTGGTCGTAGGGGCTGGTGACGTTCTGGAACATCGGCAGAACCGAGGCGTCGGGGGTGCTGGGTGCGGTCTTAGGCATGGGAGGGAACCTCCGAGGTGGCGTGCATGGCGATGATGTCCGAGAGCAGGGCGTAGGCCGTCTCGACGCGTCCGGCGCCGGGCCCGGAAACCGTCACGGGGCCCAGGAGATCGGTGCTGAACGAAACTGCGTTGGTGGCGCCGGAGATCCCAGCCAGTCCATGGGCCAAGGGCACCGCCACGGGCTTCACGCTGGCTGTTACCGCGCCGCCGGCAGATCTCTTCGCTGAGCCGATGAGCTTCCAGCGCAGGCCTTGGCGGGCTGCGTCTTCGACGTCGTCCCGGGTCAAGGAGGAGATGCCCTCACATGAGACGTCCTGCAAGGTGATGCCTGCCTCGAGCAGTTGATTGGCCAGGATTAGCACTTTGAGTCGAACGTCGTAGCCCTCAATGTCAGCGGCAGGGTTGGCTTCCGCGTACCCCAGATCCTGGGCTTCACGAATAGCGGCGTCCAGGTCAAGGCCGGACTCCATGCGCCCCAGTACGTAGTTGCTGGTGCCGTTCAGGATTCCTTCGAAGCCATCGATCTTGAGGCCGGCGAACATCTTTTTGGCCAGGCGGATGACGGGGGTGCCGCTCATGACAGCGCCTTCAAATTCGAAGTGAACGCCATTGCTCTCGGCCAAACCGGCCAGTTCAGGACCCCGCAGGGCCACGGGTCCCTTGTTCGTGGTGCACACGCTCTTGCCCGATTCCAGGGCCCACCGGACGTGCGAGACGGCGGGTTCGCCGTCGTCGGGATTGGTGAAGGTTGCTTCGCAGACGATGTCTGCCGTGCAGGAACGGATCACAGCTTCGTTGTTGGTATCCAGGGAACCGCCATGCTCAGCAAACGTCTCGCCGGCGCCCAGGTTCAGCGCCATGTGAAGATCGATGCCTTCGGCCTCGACCAGGGAGCCGAGCCTGAGATCGGTGATGGCCACAACCCTGAGGCCGAACCCCAACTCCGAACGGAGGGCATCTTCCCGTCTGGCGATGATTTCGGCGAGGGTCCGGTTGACGCCGCCAAAGCCGATCAGCGCGAGGTCGTAGGTTTTCATGGTGCTCCTCAGGTAGGTGGGGGGTGTTGGTTCAATCCTGTGGCCCCTCGGTGTCCGTGGGAGCATGCGGAAACGCCTCAAAGAGTGGCCATTCTGACCATTTGACTGCCGTTTTGCCTCCCAAGCCGCCTCGACATGTGCGCTATACGCATTAACAAATGTTTTTAATGACCATCTTGCGAGGTTTTGTGTTACCTTCATCACTACAGACGCCCTCCCCGGCACCCCAGCCCCGGACTTCACAAGGCGTACCGTTCGCATCTGCCACAAACCGGAGACACCACATGGGATCTTCAGCACCCTTGCAACTGGACCATCAACCCCAGGCCGCCCCTGCTCCTGCCGAAACCGGACTGCGTCGGTCAATGGGTCCACGGCACCTCATCATGATCGCGATGGGAGGTGTCATTGGATCCGGGTTGTTCCTGAGCTCTGGCTACACGATCTCCCAAGCCGGCCCGCTCGGGGCTGTGATCGCCTATCTTGTGGGAGCCTTCGTGGTCTACCTCGTCATGGCATGCCTTGGCGAGCTGGCCATCGCCTATCCCGTTTCAGGTGCCTTCCACATTTACGCGTCCCGATCCATCGGTCCAGCCACGGGCTTCGCCACAGCCTGGCTGTACTGGCTGTGCTGGGCAGTTGCTATCGGCTCGGAATTCACGGCATCGGGTCTCCTCATGCAGCGCTGGTTCCCTGACGTTGAGGT
Source organism: Paenarthrobacter sp. (assembly GCA_031179305.1). GTDB lineage: Bacteria > Actinomycetota > Actinomycetes > Actinomycetales > Micrococcaceae > Arthrobacter. The sequence continues at coordinate 19,703 of JAPSHX010000006.1, forward strand.
ATGGGTGTGGTGCCTCGTGTTCGCCGCCATCCTGTTCGGATTCAATGCCGTATCTTCCAAGTTCTTCGGGGAATCAGAGTTCTGGTTCTCCATCATCAAGGTGGGCGCGATCATTGCCCTGATCGTGCTGGGTGGCGCAGCCCTCTTTGGATTCCACCCACTCTCGGAGTCCGGCAACCATCCGTTCCTCTTTGAGAACTTCAACACCTCCGGTGGACTGTTCCCCAATGGCTTCACCGGAGTCCTGGTGACGGCTTTGGCGGTCTTCTACGCGTTCTCCGGATCGGAGCTCATTGGCGTGGCCGCGGGGGAGACCACTGATCCTGCACGGAACATTCCCAAGGCCATGCGCAGCACCGTCATCCGGCTGCTGATCTTCTTTGTTGGCGCCATCGCAGTGATTGCAGCAACCGTCCCGTATGACCAGGTGGGGCTTGACGAGAGTCCCTTCGTGACCGTGTTCTCCTCCGTCGGAATTCCCTACGCCGCTGACATCATGAACTTCGTCATCATCACGGCGCTGCTGTCGGCCGGGAACAGCGGACTGTTCTCCTGCGCCCGTATGCTCTACTCCCTGGCTGATGAGGGACACGCACCGAAGGCATTGAAGAGGCTCACCCGGCGGGGTATACCGCTCATAGCCCTTTCGGTCAGCATGGTTGGCGGCATTGCATCGCTGATCAGCAGCGTGGTTGCACCGGAAACGGTGTACCTGGCCTTGGTTTCCGTGGCCGGCTTCGCAGTTGTTGGCGTGTGGATGTCCATCACCGCCTCCCACTTCTTCCACCGCAGGGCCTTCGTGCGGAACGGCGGGCGGGTGAAGGACCTTGCCTACAAGGCGCCACTCTTCCCGCTGGTTCCGATTCTGGCCTTCACTCTCTGCTTGATTTCATTGGTGGGCATTGCGTTTGACCCACATCAGATCGCCGCGCTGTACTTCGGCGTTCCCTTTGTTGGGGCCTGCTATGCCTACTTCTACTTCAGGTACCGGCGTCCGGCACAGTCCAAACGGACGTCCTGAACATCCATTCACTGAGCCATGCGGCCGGGTCCTGAGCCCGGCCGCATGGCGCTGATCCAGGGGAAATGATGACGCAGGTTGTGAACCACCGGCTGGGGATCGAGAACCTTTCCAGTTGGCTCGAAATTGACGGCAACGCGTTCGAATCCAATGTCCGGACCATGCTGGCCATGCTGCAGGAGCGCGCCATGCTGTGCGCCGTGATCAAGTCTGATGCCTACGGCCACGGGGCGGATCTCTTGATCCCGTCCTTGGTGCGCCTGGGAGTGCCCTACATCGGAGTGGGCTCCAACTCAGAAGCAGAGACGGCTCGATTCCATGGCTATACCGGCCGGCTGCTGCGGGTCCGCGCCGCTGCGCCCCAGGAAATAGCGGCAGCGGTGGCCCATGATGTGGAAGAACTCGTGGCTGATCCGCAGAGCGCCTGGGAACTGAGCCGGATCGCCGGTGAGGCTGGACGAAAGATCCGGATCCACCTGGACATCAACTCCTCCGGAATAAGCAGGCACAGCCTTGACGTATCGTCGCCGCTGGGCCGGGCCAGTGCGGTAGGAGTGGTGAGCCACCCGCAGCTGGAACTCGCCGGCATCATGACGCACTTTCCCCTGGATGACGTTGGGCATATCGAGCAAGGTCTGGTGCGTTTCAAAGCTGAAGCCATGTCCATCTTGCGGTCGGCCAACGTGCCGCGGAGGCAGGTTCTTCTTCATGCAGCGAATTCGTTTGCCACGCTGAATGCTCCGGCAACCTGGCTGGATATGGTGCGGACTGGCGCCGTGCTGTACGGCGATTCGGATCCCAGTCACCCGGGATTCCGGCGCTGCCTGGCGTTTAAAGCCCGGATCGGCTCCGTGAACAACTACCCGGCGGGAAGCAAAGTGGGTTACGGGCACACCCATACGCTGCGGGCGGATTCAAAGCTTGCCACGGTGACGGTGGGATATGGGGACGGGTATCGGCGTGCACTGGGGCGGGGCGGAACTGTCTTGGTCCGGGGCCATCGGGTGCCGGTTGTTGATGCGATCTCCATGAACTCCATGGTGGTAGACGTATCGGCCATCCCTGACGTGCGGCCAGGTGATGAGGTGGTGCTGTTTGGCTCTCAGGATGGCGCGGAAATCACGGCCGGGGAACTGGAGTCTGCCAATCGCGGGATACTCGCAGATCTATACACAGTGTGGGCAAAGGACTCCCGGATCCTTGCCGGTGACACTGCCATGTGAGAATGGCGTGAGCGCTTGGTGGAAGGAGCGGATTCGTGGAGGTGTCACCGGAGGCGTCGTCGTTGGCCCAGGGCCTTCGCCTGGTTCGCTTAATAACGGACCGCGAAAAGCAGGGTCGCCAGCTTCTAGGTGTCTCGCAACTGGCCGCTGAATTGGATATGGAACAAAGCCGGGTCTCCCGCCTGGCTCAGGAGCTATGCGACCTTGGGCTGTTGGAACGGGTGGACCGGGGTCCATTCCGCGCGGGTCCAGGATTCTTTGGCCTGGCAGCTTCCCTCAACGTTGGCTGGGTTCAGGAGGCGCGGGCAGAGCTGGAGGAGTTGGTGTCCACCTTTGGCCTGAGATCGCGGCTTTCAGTGCGCGACGGCGTCAAGGTGCTCCTTTTGCGTTCATCCACTAACAACTCTGTCCTGGGTGGCTTCGCCAAGCCGGGTATGGTGACGCCGGTCTGGTGTACTGGCGCGGGCAGGGCTTTGTTGTGGGACCATACGCAGGGTGAGCTGGAATCCCTTCTCCGCGACGTGAATTTCATCGGTGTGGGTGGCCCTGCTGCGGCGCATTCCGTGCTGGAAGTCCGTGACCTGATGGAACGCGACAAGCCCAGGGGTTTTGTTGTTGCGGCCGAGGAATTCGAGCATGACGTGTGGGAATTGGCTGTCCCCGTGCGGTCCGCCGGGGGGAGCATTCTCGCGGCACTCAGCATTCTGGGCAACCGATCCAGCATTGAGAAGGCAGCGCCGGAGATCGCCGGGGTGCTCCATGCAATTTCCCGGAGGCTCGGCGCCCCGGGTACCATGCCGGCCTAGAGCGGCAGCGTGGTGCGGCCGCCCACCATGGCTTCCAGCCACTCGCACCATGACCGGAGTGCGATGGCGTAGCTTTCGCGTTGTGGCTCTAACCGCGTTTTGGGGCCAACGATCTGCAGCGCAGCAGCGATCTCTCCCTTGAAGTCCCGGACGGGCGCGGCCAGTGAATAGAGTCCTGGCTCGGCTTCTTCATCAACAATGGAGTATCCACGTGCCCGGGCTTGGTTGAGCCGTTCCAGGAAGTCCTCAACGGACGATGGCGTGTTGGGCCCGTGCTTGACGAACTCCACGGTCCTCAAGAGCTTCCGGATTTCCTCATCCGGGGCATCCCAAAGGAGCGCTTGGCCGGCATCACTGCAATAGGCAGGATAGGGCCGGCCCAGCCATGAACCCACCAGGTTGGCGCTGGCCGGTACTTGTTCGCCAATGGTGACCGTACTGTTTCCACTCAGCACACCCAGGAAGCATGCTTCGTTGGTTTCCGCTGCCAAGCCCTCCAGCGCTGTGAGCCCGTCGGTCTTCAGGCGTTGCTCCGTGACCAACTGGGCATCCGTCAGGATGGACCAGTCCAGGCTGTATTCCCTGTTGTCGGTGCGGGCAAGGAAGCCTTCCTGCAGGGCGCCTTTGAGGCTTCGCGACACCTGGCTGCGGTCCTTCTCCAGGTGGGCCGCGACGTCGGCTACAGTACCGCCGTCGTGCCCTTCTGCGTGGCGCGCCCCCACGGCGAGGATAGCCATCATCCCGCGGCCCATGCTGGAGGTCTTTGACATGGAACGATTCTAGCGACACGCAGCCCTAGTGAATGGCGAAAACCCTGGCTGGGAAGCCGCTGCCTCCCAGGGGTTTGGCCCAGGTGGCCACCAAAACGCCACCGGCTTCGGGCAGATCATCCAGATGTGCCAGGAGCTCAATCTGCCATTTGTCCTGTGCAAGGACGTAGGTCTCCAGGCTGAAGTCCTGCCGGGAGGTGGCCATGCCAGGGTCCGTATCGGTCTGTTCGTGACCCACCGCCGCCACAGCCCGCTGTTCGATCAGGTATTCAAGGACTTCCTGCGACCAGCCGGGAGTATGGCTCGTTCCGGATTCGTCCTTGTTGGCCATGGCCACGGAGTCGGGCCATCGGTGACTCCACCCTGTACGGAGGGCCACGAATGAACCATTGGGGATGGTGCCGTTTCGCGCCTCCCAGGCCTTAACGTCGCCCAGTGTGGGGGTGGCGTCATTGTCCGTGTGCACGCGGTTGCTGATATCCAGGACAACAAGGGGAAGCACCATCTCGTCCACGGGTATCTGGTCCAGCGTCCGTCCGCCGCGCACAAAATGCGACGGCGGGTCCACGTGGGTACCCCACTGGCCCACTATCGAATAGCGGTGGGCAGTGAAGCCGTCGCCTTTCTCCATATCGAAGAGGGCTTCGCGGGATTCGTCCGGAAAGGCGGCAAACCGGGGCTGGCCGGGGTGGAAGGCGTGGGTGAGGTCCGTGAAGGTTCTGTCGCGGAGCAGGGGAGCGAGCTCCTGCCAAAGTCCTGTGGTCATGAGGCCACCCGGCTTTCGGCAACCGGGGTCAGGACGCTGCTGGAGACGTTCAGGGGCCCGGACACTTCAATAACGGGGACCTCCCAGGGGTGGATGTCTACGATCCTCTGGACCAGTTGCTGGACCGCCTCGTCATCCAGTGAGTCGTCAAAATAGGAGGTGAAAACGAAGGTCGGCGAGATGGTTCGCTGGCCTACACGGCCCAGTGTGGGGTTTGCGCCCTCGGCAACGGTGAAGCCCTCGTAACCCGCGGAGGACTCGAAGACGTGGTGGTAGTTGCCGAAACCGCCCAGCTCGGGGCTCTCGGTCAGTGCCTGCAGCAGGGACGAGATGCCGGCGTCCGCTTCGAGCGCGGCGAGGTCACCGCCAGCAAGTTGCGTCATGGTTTCTACCGGGATTGGCCAGTGGATGCGGAGCTTCCGCACTGGCTTCAAGTGAATCTTCATGGGTGGAACCTTCCGTGGATGTGCGTTCTGTGAGCTATCGTGACACAACGTGACGAGCATTACAAGCATATGAAATTGCTTATACTGCACGGTGAGGGTTGTTGGACTCTGGTTGTGATCACAGCCCCGGCACACCTGCCCCATGTACAAGGCATAGGCAGCACGCGTTTCATGGATGCATGACCTCACCTCACCAGTCCCCGGATAGCGCAGACCAGGGCCAGCCACACCCCAACCACGATCGCGGCCTCGAGTTCGATCTCTCTACGCTCTTGAACCGGCGACGCACCCTGGGTGTTCTCTTCAGCGCAGGAACGGCGGCCGCCCTGGCCGCCTGCATCCCCGGGTCGGGAGGCGCCAGCGGCAGCAGCGCACCGACGTCGGGTGCTGCCAGCGCCACGGGAAGTACGACGGCGGCCGCGTCGCCGTCCGCTTCAAGTACCGTTACCCGTGCGTTCGCGGAGTGCGGAGTTGAGATCCCGGAGGAAACGCTGGGCCCATACCCCGGCGATGGATCGAACGGCCCCAACGTCCTTGAAGATTCGGGGGTTGTCCGGCGGGACATCCGATCCAGCTTCGGGACATCCACCACCACAGCGGAGGGCGTGCCCCTGACGGTTACCCTGACACTCCTGGACAACGCGAACGGCTGCTCGCCGCTGGCCGGCGCCGCAGTGTATGCGTGGCACTGCGATCAAAACGGCAAGTACTCGCTCTACGATTCCGGCGTGGAGGAAGAGAACTACCTCCGGGGTGTTCAGGAAGCCGATGCCAACGGCCAGCTCACCTTCAGCACCATCTATCCCGGAGCGTACAACGGCCGCTGGCCACATATTCACTTTGAGGTATTTGAATCCATGAGCAACACCAGCGGAGCCGGACAGGTGTTGGCAGTCTCGCAGATCGCCCTGACGGAGAAGGCCTGCAAGGAGGTCTATGCCTCTGAAGGCTACGAGACGAGTGCGCGGAACTTCCCCAATACCACTCTGGCCTCGGACAACGTGTTTGGTGACGATGGGGGTATATACCAATTGGCGACTATATCCGGCTCGGTTGCCGGGGGCTATACGGCGGCCCTGAACGTCACCGTCTAGACACTCGATGGGCCGCGGGCGGGGCTAGACTCGGGGGCATGTCTCCGAAAGCCTCTGCCGCCACTGACCATATCCAGGACCTCGGTACGTATGTAGCTGCGTCGCCGTCGAGCTTTCACGCGGTGCACCAGGCCGCCCGTCGGCTGGATGCGGTTGGTTTCACGGGGCTGGATGAACTTGAGCCGTGGGATGGCGGAGCCGGCAAGTTCTACGTGATCCGGGACGGTGCGCTCATCGCGTGGGTGACGCCCCGGAACGCAGGCCCCACCACCGGATTCAACATCCTGGGTGCCCACACCGACTCGCCGTCTTTCAAACTCAAGCCCAAACCCACCACCGGGAAGTTCGGATGGCTGCAGGCCGGCGTCGAGGTTTACGGCGGACCGCTCCTGAACTCATGGCTGGACCGTGAACTGCAGCTCGCGGGCCGTTTGGTGATGCGGGACGGCACCCAGCACCTGACTGCTACCGGACCGCTGTTGCGTTTCCCGCAGCTGGCTATCCATCTGGATCGAGGCGTTAACGACAACGGCCTCCACCTTTCCAAGCAGCAGCACATGAATCCCATCTTTGGTCAGGGTGACCCCGCCGGTGAGGACCTGCTGGGGCTCCTCGCCTCCCATGTAGATGGCACCGCCGTTGATGCTGCGGAAATCGGCGGTTACGACGTCGTGGTGGCAGACACGCAGGCGCCTGCGGTTTTCGGGGCCAAGGGGGAGTTCTTTGCTTCCGGACGTATGGACAACCTGTCCTCTACACACGCTGGGCTGGTGGCCCTTATTGGCCATGCAGCCGCGGCTCCCGCTGATGGGCCGATTGCCGTACTGGCCGCGTTCGACCATGAAGAGATCGGCTCCAACTCACGCTCCGGTGCGTGTGGACCCATCCTTGAGGACATCCTGACCCGTATCTCCGATGGGTTGGGCGCAACGGTAAGCCAACGGCGGCAGGCCCTGGCGGCGTCGTTCTGTGTGTCTGCGGACGCCGGCCACGCTGTGCACCCGAACTACGCGGAGAAGCACGATCCCGCCAACAAGCCGGTGCTGAACGGCGGACCGCTCCTGAAGATCAACGCCAACCAGCGCTATGCCACGGACGCCACGGGGGCTGCGCTGTGGGCGAGGCTGAGCCACGAGGCCGAGGTGCCGTATCAGGAGTACGTTTCCCACAACGATCTGCCGTGTGGCTCAACCATTGGTCCCCTGACGGCAACCCGGCTGGGGATCCGGACGGTGGATGTCGGTATTCCGCTGTTGTCCATGCACTCGGCGCGCGAGCTGTGCGGCGTGGACGACCCACACTATCTGACCCGCGTTGTGGAGCTGTTCTTCCGCACTGCCGTGTAGCGCTAAGCCTCAAGGACTCGTTTCAGGGGTGTTTCGAAAGTTTCCCACAGGAAACTTTCGGTGTGTTGCGGTTTACATTTTGTGCATGTTCCCTGTTTACCAGAGAGCAAACTGTTCAGCTGTACAGGATTTAGGTTTTGCAGGCTAGCGTGATCTAGTCATGTGGCCCGTGGCACACCACTGCGGCCAACCTCAAAACCAAAAGGACGGCGCCGATCCATGCACGCTGACCAACAGCTTTCAAAGTCCCTCAAGCCCCGACATCTGTCTATGATCGCCATCGCCGGCGTCATCGGCGCGGGCTTGTTCGTCGGTTCGGGCGCCGCTATCCAGCAGGCCGGACCGGGCATCCTGGTGGCCTACCTTGCTGCGGGCCTCGTGGTCATTCTCGTCATGCGCATGCTTGGTGAGATGGCTGCTGCCAACCCGGAGACCGGCTCGTTCTCCACGTATGCCGACAAAGCGTTAGGCCGTTGGGCCGGATTCAGCATCGGCTGGCTCTACGCCTGGTTCTGGATCATCGTGCTCGGCATCGAAGCCACCGCCGGTGCGGCCATCATGCATCGCTGGGTTCCGGGCGTTGACCAATGGGTCTGGGCACTCATTCTCATGGTGCTCCTCACGCTGACCAACCTCGGCTCAGTGAAGTCCTACGGCGAGTTCGAATTCTGGTTCGCGTCCATCAAGGTAGCTGCAATCGTCATCTTCCTGCTGGCAGGAATCGTGGCCATCCTCGGCTTCATGCCGGGCGTCTCCGCACCTGGCGTCGCCAACCTGCTGGAGCAGGGCGGCTTCATGCCGAATGGGCCGGGCGCAGTCCTCGCGGGCATTCTCGTTGTGGTCTTCTCCTTCTTCGGCGCGGAGATCGCAACAATTGCTGCCGGCGAATCCGAGAACCCGGTGGACGCCGTCAAGAAGGCCGTGAAGTCCACTGTGTGGCGCATCCTGATCTTCTACATCGGCTCCATTGCCATTGTGGTGACTTTGCTGCCGTGGAATGACGCCTCCGTCGCCAAAAGCCCGTACGTTGCAGTCATCGAGCTCTACGGAATCCCGGGCGCCGGCACCATCATGGACATTGTTGTCCTTACCTCGGTGCTCTCCTGCCTGAACTCGGGCCTGTACACCGCCAGCCGCATGCTGTTCTCGCTCTCGCAGCGCGGCGACGCTCCCAAGTCCTGGATGAAGATCTCCAAGCGTGGCGTGCCTGCCGCGGCAGTTCTCGCTTCCACCGTGGTGGGCTTCCTCACCGTCGGCGCGAACTACATTGCCCCGAACTCGGTGTTCCTGTTCCTCGTGAATACCTCGGGTGCCATCGCGTTGTTTGTCTGGTTGGTCATCGCGAGCTCACAGCTCATCCTGCGTAAGCGAATGGGCGCGGCCGCCAAGGATCTCGACCTCAAGATGTGGTTCTTCCCGTACCTCACCTGGATTGCGATCGGCGCCATCGTGGCTCTCATCATCGGTATGGTCATTATTGAATCCACCCGTGAATCGCTGTTCCTGTCGCTGGCCTTGGCCGCGATTGTGGTGGGCATCGGCGTGCTGCGCTATCGCGGTAAAGGAAATACGCCTGCCACTCCAGTTCTTGGCCGGGAAGCCGAACGCGCCAAGATCGGTTCCTGACCGCCGTCGCCTTTTCTGCAGCGGGGCAGCCGCCGTTAATGTTCGACGGCGGCTGTTCCGTTTCGTTTTATTGCTCGGCTTGCTCGCTGTGTTTTTTGGCGGCCTGCAGAATGCCGTCGCGTACACCCGCACGGATCACGTAGTACAAGAAATAGAGGGCGATCGCGGAGAAGACAACTGTCAGGACCAGAGCGTTCAGGGGTGTGGCATCCATGGCCCCAACCCTAATGGGAGGCTCCCGGGTCAACAGGAATCCACAGATTGCCGTTCTTCGTGTTAGTGTTTTTGACGCTGTCAAGGAGAATAACGAAACATGTTCTCCTGATCACCTTGCGCGGGTGGCGGAATGGCAGACGCGCTAGCTTGAGGTGCTAGTCCTCGAAAGGGGGTGGGGGTTCAAGTCCCCCTCCGCGCACACGAATAAACGGGAGAGCCCCCTGCGATGCAGGGGGCTCTCCCGTTTCACGAGGTGGACACTCCGCGCGGCGCGCCACCGTAGGACATCCAGCTTCCCGGCCTGAGGGTCCTCCCGACCACAGGTTCACTGCACGTGCGCCGGTGCCCAGGTGGCTGTAAACGCACCCCACATCAGCGGGGAATGCGCGTTGGACCCGGTAGCCGCCCAGCGTTCGGCCTGGTCGCGCTGCCACGCGCCCAACGCCAAGATAGGCTCCGGCTGCTCTTGAGCGTGATCAATCGCCGAGACGGTCGAAGCGAAGACCGGCTCGTCAATGCCCGCCACTGCGGAAAGGCCATCGTCTGTGGGCAGGGTCCAGCGGGTCGCCGTGACATGTTCGGCACCGTGTCTGACCATGGCTGAAACAAGGCCCACCGGTTCGGCGAACCGCTGGTCGCCACCGGACTCGCACGCGATGAGCGCGACCCGCGCAGGTATTCGCCACGGCCCCTCGCCCTTGGACCCAAATGCCAGGTCGGAGGCGGCCAGCGGGCGATGCGCGCCGATGGGCGCGGCACGTCCCGGTGTGTCAGCGCCGTCTGACAGGTGCAGCCGCACGTCGAGGCCGTGCCGGGCGCTCGACACGTGGCCGACGTACAACAGCCGATCCGCATCTTCCAGCAGACCGCGGAGGCGACCACGGCCGATCGACCCGCCGATCGCCGGGTCGGCACCACGACGCCGCTCACCGAGCCGCCGAACCAACTCCGCCACCGGGGAGTCTGCCCCCTCGCGGAGGACCCGGCCGAGCACGCCCCCGGGTACCTTTGGATCGAGCACAGCGACCACCACGCCGGCGGGGTCGTATGCCGAGACTTTCCGTCCGATTGCGTTGCGCACGCCCGCCGGCGGCAGCATCGACACATCGGCTTCATGCACCATGCGGCGCCCCCCGTCCACCAAGAGCGTCTCCCAAGGCACCCGGCCGAGCGACGGCGACACCTGGACCCGCAGGTGGGGGCGGATGCCGCGTTCGAGCAGGTGGTTGACCTCGGCGGCGAGCGAGAACGGGATCAGTGCCTGCGCCAGCTTGGAAGACAGTGCAGCCTCCCGCTCCGGGTCCCCGAACGGGCCCGCGAAAGCACGCTCCAGGGAGCCCCGCACATCCTCACCCGCTTTCTGCGATGGAATGGCGTCATCGAGCTCGTCGAGCACCGGTTGCACACGCTCCCGAGGCATCGCGATAGCCCGTGGCTGGCCTGGATCGTGCTCCCAGCGCCAGGCCAGGTAGAGGTCGCCGGCGTCGACGAACTTAAGCTGCACGCGCGGCTGCCCGGCAATATCTGCACTCACCACGCTGAGATCGGGCTGTGGTTCCCGGTTTCTTCCCATCGCACTCACCACGCGTCGATCACCTCATCCGAGCGGATGCGGAGCCTGTATCGTCGTTCGGACTCTGCGATCCAGAGGTGGAACGCACCACTACCGTCCGGGAGACCACGCAGCCTCGGGGGGAGGCTGAGTTCTAGGCCGTCCTCCTCGGCCTGCAGGGTGGCATTCTGATCTGCTCCGAAGCCCGCCGTGAGAGCGAAGTCCGAGCCGAACGGAGAGTGCGCCTGTGCGAGCAGAGGCAGGCTCTTCTGTTCCGCCGTCGTGCCGCCGGGTTCAAGGGTGGACGATGACGCTGCGAACTCGATCAGTTCGATTGCGAGCCGGGTGTGCTGCATCGCTGTGATGATCTGCAACGCAATGGAGAGCGCAACCGACGCAACCTCCGTCACCCACCGCTCCCGGACGGGCCCCGGCGCGAATTTCGCGCGCATCGCGTCGGTTGCCAGAGCCGCCGGCAGGGCCAGATTCAGTGCGACGTCAAGACGGCGCTGCTTCTCAGATGCGCGGATCGCAGCGGAGGCTGCCAAATGCGCGATTCCCGCCCGGCGCACGTCGATGCGTGCGAGCTCGTGCATTGCCCCCTGTGCCTCACAAAGGGTGCGGGCCTGAAGGTAGGACTTATCGCTGTCGTAGAAGCGCATTGCTCCTGCGTGGATGTCGCCGAGCAGCAGATGCGTCTCGATCTGGGCCGCGATGGCGCCCTGCGCGGCGAAATTGCTGAGTGCTTGCCGAGCGAGTTTACGTGCCGGCGTGAACTTCCCGCGGGTAAAGAGCACGGCCGCGCGTCCGATTTGGCATCCCGCCGCCCGCCGGGGGTCGCCCCCGCGCTGATACCCTTCTGCGGCAGCGGCGAAGTGCTCTTCGGCCGCAGCAATGTCACCTTGCTCCAGCAGCATCCTGGCGAGATTCTCGCCGGCTTGCGCCGCGGACGCGGGATCGGTCGCTTGCAGTTGCCTCGACAGCCGCATCTGATCGCGCGCCAGCGCTCGATCACCGGTCCGGTGCGCGAGAGCGGCCAGCCCGGCATAGCCGTAGGACGCCACCCGGGGCTCGTGGGCGAGGGCTATCTCAATTGCGCGCCTAAATTCCGTATCAGCTTCCTGGAAATGTTCGTTAGACAGCAGCGCATTGGCGCGGGTGTTGTGCAGCCCGAATCGCAGCAGAGCGGGGGTCTCTTCGTCGAAGGCCGACTCAGCTGCGGCGAGGTCTGCGCAGCCGCCGGCGTGGTCGCCGCGAAGTGCCTTGGTCTGGGCGCGGTTGATCAGGCAGCCGATCCGCACGTCCACCGTGCGGCGCTCGGAGCCCAGCACCGCCTCGGCCCTCTTGCACAGTTCGATTGCCTCTGTCGCCAGTGCGATGGATTCCTCCAGATCCGCCTTCGCCTCGGCGACTGCGGCCAGATTGGAGAGCGCGCGGGCACGGATGTCCAAGCCGGCGGCGTCCACATCATCCATGAGGGTCGTCTCGAGGATTCGACGCGCTGCCGGTTCAGATGCCGTAGCGCCCCCGGATGCGTAGGCCGCGGTCATCTCGGCGAATATCGCCTCAAGATGCCGCCAGCGTTCGGAGCCGCTGCCCGGCCCGCGCAGTCCGAGTGGCTCGTAGACGCTCATGCACGCACCGCTGCTTCGCGCTCGGCCACGGTGGTGAACGCGCTGCCCGCGCTGCCTTCGCCTGCCTCAGTGAGTGCCCGGGCCAATGCCTTCCGTGCAGCGTCGATGAGCGCTGCTGAGTCGACCCTCCAGCCATCGCCGTAGCCCGGTGAAGCGATGGTGAGCGTGCGCTCCTCGGGGCGTGTAAGCAGTATGCCCGACGGTACCGTCGCCCGGCCGGAGAAGCTTGCCCCATTGGGCACGAGTTCCAGCGAGACACCGGCGAAATCGGCCCCGAGCGGTTGCGGCGCACTTTCCGATCCGCGTCTTGGTGCCCGCTCGACCGCCACTTCGATAACGGTCACTCCGTCGATGAGGTGGACGCTCCAGCGTGCTTCCGCGGCCGCATCGGCCGTTCCTGGCGCCACGCGCGAGAGGTCCAGTGGAGCGGAGCCGGCCGCGATCGGCCTGGTCGAGTCCGTCCCGACGTCGACGGCTCTCATCGCGCCCGCGGCGAGGGCGAATTCGCCCTGCGCGCCCTCGGATGCCTCAGCGCGAATCGGATCGAGGCCGATACCGCGGTCATCCGCACTCGATCGGATACGTTCGATGAGCTCCGCGACTACGCCTGGCAGCGATGGCGGCACCTCATTCTCGAGATACTCCGCGGCGCGCAAGCCCTTCTGTAGTTCGTCGTCAACCCCGTAGGAGTCGTCCAGCAGATGTTCGAGCTCCACCAGCTCAGCAGCCTCCTGCAGGTCCAGCAGCCTTGTATCCAGAGCTGGGACGGCAGCACGATGGGATGCCGGCCACCACGACCGTGCCCACCGACAGCGGGCCACCACTCTGGCCGACTCGAGCGCCGCACCCGGCACGGCCGCGAACGGACTCGAATCAGCCGCGAGCAGCGCCGTGGTTACCTCCACCCCATAGATTTGCCACGCCCATTCCGTCGCGAGAACCGGATCCCACACGATCGCTGCCGGGAGCGCCTCCTCAGTGACGACATCCCAGACCAGCACGGCGCCGGCTGCCTCCAGGATGGCACTGAACTCCGGCCGCGTTGCCGGGCTGCCCAGCACGAGCCCGTCGTCCGTTCTGGTCACGCGCACTGTCATGCGGTCGCCTCCAAGAGATCGCGGGCGATAGCGGCCTTCACACGACTCCGGCGATCGAGGATTACCGAGCGCATGGCGCCGTCGATCAGCTGCCAAGCTTCGTTGGCGAGCACTGGTTCGGCTCGCAGCTCCCGCCCGTGCAGGCGCGCCCAGAGCCGCCGCATGATGGCCTTGCGCACGTGCTTGGTCTCAGAAGCGGGCTCACCAAGTCTCAGCGCCCGACGCACGAACGGCTCGCGGTGCCAGCGCGCAAGCAGACGCTCGCCTGCGTCCGTCCGCTCCGCCCACGCCGCTTCCGCATCGTCCTCCGATGCCAGAAGGCTGGTGGCGAGGGAAGCTGCGAGCAGCAGCACCCGGTGTGACTCCTCGGCCAGCTGCCAGCCTCCGGCCGAGCGTTGGATCTCAGCTGCTACCAGATCCTCCACCTCAATACCGCTGTCAGCGATCGCGGTATAGGAGGCGAACAGGCGCTCGAGAATGGATCGGTCGAAGGGCAGCGGCAGCGTGGACTTCGACGCCGAGACGCCGGGTTCCGGCGCCTCCGGGAGGTCCAGATCGGTCAGGCCGAGGTGGCGCGCCGTGCCCTTACGCATCAGCGGCACGGCACTCGCCGATCCGGCGCCGGCCTTCACCAGCGTCATGAACTCCTCAGCAGCACCGTGCTCCTGCGCACAGACTTCGAGGAAGCGGATCACCCGATCCCGAGGGACGGCAGGCGCCGGGCACTTGGCCGCGACCCAAACCTGTTCGACGGCGCGGCGCACCTCACGGCCGACGCGTGGATCGGAGAGATGGGCGCGCAATTCGGCGAACGCCAGCCGCGTGCCGTCGTGAATCCCGGCCAAGGTGTGTGCGGCAACGCCGTCGGCATCCGCCTCCGGTGTGCCATGCAGGCGCGCGAGCTCGTACGCCCGCTGGAAGTAGAGTTCTTGCGGGTTGCCCTCCGTGATGCCCGCCCGACGGCGCTCTCTCTTCAGCAGCAGGAACCACGACGCGGCCGCGGCCAGGTCGTGTCCGGCGGCGCTGATAGCCGCCCGCAACCTTGCGGCGGCCTCGAGTGAGAGCAGTGCCGGTGCCAGTTGCGGGTTCTGTGCGGGACGCAGTATTAGAGGATCGAGCACCAGTTTCACGGTCCGGGCCAGAGGTGACCCCGTGCGCCCGGTGAACGGTTCGACACCCGCCAGCCCGGACCAGGCCTCGGCAATAGCAAGGGTTCGCGGCACGCCGATCCCCGGGTGCGGGGAGGGTGACGCGACGATGCTCACGCTCCCCACTGTATCCGCACATCAAAACCTGTGATCGGGAGGCAGGGGCGGCGCCCTATCGTCGGGTACGAAGGATGCAGGCCGGTCGATCAAGGAGGGCACCATGCTCAGTACCATCAGTCAGAGTAGCGTAGCGGCCGCGCCACAACGCCCGCGGCGCCGGCTCCTCCTCCTCGGCGGACCGCTCGCCTCACTGATCCTCTTCTGCGGGCTGTTCTTCGGACTCTCCTGGCTCGTGATGCCCGAACCGGAGATCTCGGTGAGTGAGGCCGTCGCCGTGACCACGCTGGGAGGAAGGGAGGTGGTGGTCGCCGCATACTCCCGCAGTAGTTCGCGCGGCATGTTTCAGCTCATCTTCCAGCCCATGTTCCAGACGCGACTGGCCGCGGTAGACGCTGACACCGGTGAACACGTCTGGGACGTCCGGCTCGACGAGAGGGTCTCGAACGACGTACGCGTGCTCGCCGCAGGAACGGGGCGGGTCTACGTCGCAGGCCGCGATGGGCTGCACATTCGCTCGCTCGCGGACGGATCTGCCGTTGCGCAGCCGGATGTCATCGAAGGCCTCGGTGACGAGTACGTCCCAGAGCTGGGCGCGTACGACGTCGACACCGAGCGCGGTCATGTTGTCGCGATCGACCAGTCGGGCGAGCTGTGGCAGATTCCGATCGGAAAAGACGCGGCTGAGCCTGCGGATCAGTCGACCACCAGCACCTGGGGCCCAGTGCTTGCCGATGATTTCAGGTTTGCCCTTGATCTTCCGGACTACGCAAATGCCGCCCGTGTTGACGCAAGCACCACCATCGCCAGCCAGCCCATCAGCACGGGCGCGCTCAAGGATCGGCTCGAGCTGAGCAGCGACTCGGGCGTCCAAACCCTCGGCGACATGGACTTCTTCGAGGCACGTTTCGTGCTCGACGGCGGGCGGAGTCAGGCCGCGGCTGAGCGGGATCGCCCGGAGGACGGCATTACGGAGCTCGCCGCCGGTAGTGGTTCCGGTTACGTCATCGTGGTCTCGGCGACGAATGCTGGTGGCAGCGCCTACCGGGTGGACACGGTCGACCTCAGCACTGGTGCTGTGCTGGGAAGGGCCGGCCTCGAGGTGGGATACACGGTTGGCGGCGGATACTCCGGAGAGAACCTGGTGGCGTTCACCGCGGCGTCGGCCGATCGTTCGTATGGCAAGGGAATCATCGTGGTGGTGTCACCTGACGGCAGCATCCGCGCGTTCCCCATCGGTGCGACGAACTTCTTTGGCTGGCCGCAATGAAAGGGACTCCAGTATGAGCCTTGTTGATCCGGATGCCGCAAAACGCGATCGTGCCCGGAGGCTGCCTACGCTACGCGATCTTATTCCGTGGGCGATTGCCTCATTCGTGGGTGGCGCTCTTCTCGCCTTTGGACTCACGGGGATGTCCGGTGCCGGTGAACCGGACTTCACGGAATCGCCCATGACCCGGTTCGTTGTGATGATGCCGCTCCTGCCCGTCGGCGGGATTCTGGTGGTGCTGTCCTGGGTCGCGTGGGTGAGTCGCGTTGCCCGCAACCCAACGCTCCCGGGTTGGGCAATCCCTTCAGCGCTTAGTTTGCTTGGAGCAGCGATCGGGGCATCGGTCTCCCGCTCCAGGAGTGAGCTGATCGGGGAACCTCGCGCTAACCTCACGGTGTTATTGCTGCTGGCGGGAGCCGTGGTGCTTGGCATTTTGGCCATTTTTTCGTGGGTCCGACGCAGGGCCCGTCTCGATGGTGCCGCTCAGATGATGCGCACCGGATCGCGGGCGCTGGGGACGGTCACAAATCAGGGATACACCCACTTTTCCGAGTCAAGCCGGATCCTTACGCAGGTGACGTACTCGTTCGTGGATGGCGCAGGGGACCAGCGGTACCTGAAACGCGCAGCGATCATCGAGGCGGGCGATCCGATCGTCAATGGTGAAATGGTGGACGTCTGGTACGACCCAGGCGCGCCGGGAGACGAGAGTCGCATCGTTGTGAAACGTCGATCCCAAGGCTGATAGCCCTCAGCGACCAACCCGGCAGACAGTGTGGTTAGGCGCCCGGTCGCGGGGCAAACATGATCACGCCTACGCCCACTATGCAGATTGCAGCTCCGACGACGTCCCAGCGGTCCGGCCTGAAGCCATCCATGAGCATTCCCCATGCAAGCGAGCCGGCAATAAAGACGCCGCCGTAGGCCGCGAGGACCCGGCCAAAGTGTGCGTCCGGTTGGAAGGCCGCGAAAAAGCCGTAGATGCCGAGGGCCACTATGCCAAGTCCCGCCCACCACCAGGCTTTGCCTTCGCGCACGGACTGCCAGATCAGCCAGGCCCCACCGATCTCTGCGACGGCGGCCAAAATGAAGAGAATGATGGACTTCAGGACGGTCATATCCCCAGTATTCCGTGCTGCGACGCCAAGTTATCCACATACGCAACCTGACCGGTTCTGGCCGACGTTCCCGCCGAATAGCTTTGAGTGCAGGAGATGCACTAAGATATTGAAGTCTGTGTTACGCCCTCTTGCCGTGTTTTCGGTCGGGGAGCGCCAACGCAGCATCGCAAATGAACCTCCTGTTACGGAAATACCGTAACCGCTTAGCCCAAAGGAGGTGGGTTCACATATGCGTCCTTACGAATTGATGGTAATCATCGACCCCGAGGTCGAAGAGCGTACCGTAGAGTCGTCGCTTCAGAAGTTCCTCAATGTCATCACCACCGATGGTGGAACCATCGAAAAGGTAGACATCTGGGGCCGTCGCCGTCTGGCGTACGACATCAAGAAGAAGTCCGAAGGTATCTACGCCGTGGTGAACTTCACCGCAGCACCGGCTACCGCCAAGGAACTTGATCGCCAGCTGTCTCTCAACGAGACGATCATGCGCACCAAGATCATCCGCCCTGAAGACCAGAAGGTCGTTGCTGAGTAATCAGCCCCTTCCAGATCTTTACCCCGAAGGAACGAACAAGGAGGCAGTAGATGGCAGGCGAAACCACTATTACGGTCATCGGTAATCTCACCAATGACCCCGAGCTGCGGTTTACCCCGTCTGGCTCAGCAGTAGCGAACTTCACCATCGCTTCTACTCCCCGGACCTTTGACCGCCAGTCCAATGAGTGGAAGGACGGGGAAACCCTGTTCCTCCGTGCATCGGTATGGCGCGAAGCAGCCGAGAACGTAGCAGAGTCCCTCACCAAGGGCATGCGCGTCATCGTTTCCGGCCGTTTGAAGAGCCGTTCTTACGAAACAAAAGAAGGCGAGAAGCGCACCGTAATCGAGCTTGAGGTCGATGAAATCGGCCCGAGCCTGCGTTACGCAAACGCCAAGGTCAACCGTACCCAGCGCTCCGGCGGCGGGCAGGGTGGCTTCGGTGGCGGTAACGCCGGTAATTCCGGTGGCTTCGGAGGTGGCGCTCCTGGTGGAAACCAAGGCGGCGGCAACTCCGGTGGAACCTGGGGCGGCAACCAGCCCGCACAACAGCAGGATGACCCTTGGGCGACGCCCGGTGTCAGCAACGCTGGCGGCTGGGGCAACGGCCCGGATTCCGAACCTCCCTTCTAAACACCAAATAAACGTCCGACGCCGGACGCTCGCCGGAAGTGCCGAAAGGCACCATGGCGACAACCGCCGTCGAACACCACCATCCCGTGGATCAATATCCACGGGCTCCATAGAAAAGGAGCTCCACGATGGCTAAGGCTGAACTCCGTAAGCCCAAACCAAAGTCCAACCCCTTGAAGGCCGCTGACATCACTGTCATCGACTACAAGGACGTAGCATTGCTGCGCAAGTTCATCTCCGACCGCGGAAAGATCCGCGCTCGTCGCGTCACTGGCGTTACCGTTCAGGAACAGCGCAAGATCGCCCAGGCAATCAAGAACGCCCGCGAAGTTGCTCTGCTGCCTTACTCCGGCGCTGGCCGCGGCTAAGGGAAGGGATTAACTAACATGGCAAAGCTCATTCTGACCCACGAAGTAACCGGTCTCGGTGCTGCTGGCGATGTCGTCGAGGTCAAGGACGGTTACGCACGTAACTTCCTGCTGCCCCGCGGCTTCGCTCTGACCTGGAGCAAGGGTGGCGAGAAGCAGGTTGAGTCCATCAAGGCTGCTCGTGCCGCTCGTGCGCACGCTTCTGTTGAAGCTGCACAGGCACAGGCCCAGGCTCTGTCCTCCAAGAAGGTCAAGCTCGAGGTGAAGGCCGGCGAGTCCGGTCGTCTCTTCGGTACCGTCAAGCCTGCTGATGTCGCCGCTGCTGTTGAGGCCGCTGGCCTCGGCGCCATCGACAAGCGCAACGTTGAACTGCCGAACCACATCAAGTCTGTTGGTTCGTACACGGCTAACGTTCGCCTGCACGAGGATGTTTCTGCTGTCATCGACCTCGAGGTCGTAGCCAGCAAGTAGTCTCTGACTGCACCTAAAGGCCCCCGCTACCGGATTCCGGTGGCGGGGGTCTTTTATTGCCATCTCGACGCCGTGATTTACGGAGTGTGGAGCTCTTCCATGACGTGCTTGTAGCCGGTGCGGATCATTTCGGCCAGGACGTCCCGGTCCACATCGTCCAGCTTGTTGACGTAGAGGCAGGCGGCCCCGGTCTTGTGTATCCCGAGTTCGGGAAGCAGGCGGTCGGCATCTGGGCCGTAGGTGAGCCCGTACAGTGCCAAATTTCCCTTGCGCGGTGAGAATCCGACGGCGGCTGAGTCACCTTCGCGCCCGGTCTCGTATTTGTAGTGATAGCTGCCGAAGCCAATGATCGACGGCCCCCACATGACGGGTTCCTGGCCGGTAATGTCACGCATCATCTCCAGCAACTCGAAGCCGTCCTCGCGCCGCTTCGGGTGCTCCACTGCGGCCAGGAATTCTTCCACGGAGACGTCCGTAGGCTGTGTCTTGTTCTCTGCCATAGGGGTAGTTTCGCAGACGCGGGAAGGCTGCGTCAGCAAAAACCGGCCAGCACCCGATGATAGCCTTCACCGGTGAGTTCAGAAGCCCTGCGCATTCGCCCGTTCCACCAGGTGGACGTCTTCTCTGACGTGCCTTACCTCGGCAACCCATTGGCCGTCGTCGTTGATGCCGAAGGCCTCAGCACGGAGACGATGCAGCACTTCGCTAACTGGACCAATCTCTCCGAGACCACGTTCCTCCTCCCGCCCACTGACCCCCAAGCGGACTATAAGGTGCGGATTTTCACAGGCAGCGAGGAGTTCCCGTTCGCCGGTCACCCCACGCTCGGATCAGCGCACACGTGGTTGCAGGCCGGGGGAGTGCCTAAGACTGACGGCGTTCTGGTCCAGGAATGCGGGGCGGGTTTGGTGAGGGTAAAGCACGACGCCGGTCGCTTGGCATTCGCTGCACCACCGCTGACCCGCTTCGGCCCGGTGGATGATGATGTTCGGGCGCAGCTCGCTGCCGGCCTGCGGTTGACCAAGGATGCTTTGCTGGATGCATCGTGGCTGGTCAACGGACCTAGGTGGATCGGCGTGCTTCTGGGCTCTGCGGACCAGGTCCTGACCATTGAACCGGATCTTGTTGCCATGGGCGACCTCAAGGTCGGGGTGATTGGCCCCCACGAGCCGGGTGCCGCCGTCGACTTTGAAGTCCGCACCTTCATTCCGGGCGACGCCATGGTGGAGGACCCGGTGACGGGCAGTTTCAATGCCGGGGCAGCTCAGTGGTTGATTGGCAGCGGCCGTGCCCCTGATGAGTACGTAGCCGCTCAAGGTACTGTCCTAGGCAGGGCTGGCAGGGTCCACATCAAAGCTGAAGACGGAGAGATTTGGGTTGGTGGAGCGTCGGCCACCTGCATCGAAGGTACGGTGCTCCTCTAACGTCCAGCCGGTTCCCCGGATAGATCTGGATCCTCAACCCTAAGGACAATGACGATGCCTGAGAAACCCGCGACAGTGGACGAGTACATCTCAGCCCAGCCTGCGGCCACCCAGCAGATCCTTGAGGAAATACGGCGGACCATGCACGCTGCCGTGCCGGATGCCGGGGAGATGATTAGTTACGGCATTCCCACCATCACCATTGGCGGGCACTACGTGGTGTATTTCGCTGCCTGGGCGCACCACATCTCCGTCTATCCGGTCCCTCGTGGTGATGAAGGTTTAGCCGTGGAGCTGGCCCCCTACCTGTCCGGCAAAGGGACGTTGAAATTCCCGCTGGCCAAAGAAATTCCCTTGGATCTGATAGCCAGGGTTGCTGCCCAACTGGCAGCAGGGAAGAGATAAAGGTCCCCGACTTCTCCGTTGAGGGCTATCGTGACAAACTCAAGGAGCTGGACAAACAAATGAGAGCTTGCCGCCCCTTCATCGCTCGCTCCACCCGGCACCTGATTGACGCCCTGCGCATTGGGTAGAAGTTAAGCGGGCGCACCTAGGAGGAGCACGTATGGATTCTGCACGGACCTTTGAGTCGATTGTCATCATCTTCAATCCCAACAGCACAGGGGACGCGCCTGAGCTGGCGCAGCAACTGCACGACAGGCTCAAGGAGCTGCTCACATATCAGCCGGAAATAGTACTCCAGCCCACTGAGCACGCCGGGCATGCCGTGGACCTGGCGCGGGAAGCAGCCTCGAAGGGCGGTGACGTCCTGGTGGTCTCGGTGAGTGGCGATGGTGGCTACAACGAGGTGGTTAACGGTGTGATGCAGGCCGGGAACCCACGGGCCGTCTGCGCGGTCAGGGCCGCCGGCAACGCGAACGACCATAGCCGGATCATCGCGACTAAATCTTTGGAAGAGGCCATCGCCGAGGGGCATGTCCACAACATTGACCTTCTCCGCATTCACACAGGCCAAAAAGAGAATGAGCCCCTTGAATACGCGCATTCCTATATCGGATTTGGCCTCACCCCCGTGGTTGCCACTGAACTCGAAAAGGGCAGCAAAGGTGCTCTTAAGGAAATGGTCGCTGTTATCCAGACCTTCTCCAAATTCGAGCCCTTTGGCATCCGCTTGGCTGATGGGAAGCGCCGAAAGTTCGACAGTCTTGTCTTCGCCAACATCAATGAAATGGCCAAGTACGCCACGTTGAGCGAAGCAGAGGACCACCCCTCGGATGGGAAATTCGAGGTGATCGTCTTCCCGCACATGCCCAAATGGCGCACTGTCCTCACTGCGCTAAAGGCCACCACCCAGGGCCTGGGCGATCAGCCGAGTGTGAGTAGCTACGAATTCACCACGCTCAAGCCGCTGCCGTACCAAATGGACGGCGAAGTGAAGTCCGTAGGGGCCAACGTCAAGGTCAAAGTGGAGTGCGCTCCCCGCGCCCTGGCCACCCTCGGCTAGGCCCTTAGCCTGCGCAGGCGTCCGTGATGAAGTCGTAGATCCGGCTGCGCAGGTCGTTCGGCGCTGCAACCTTCAGTACTCCCTTTCTTTCACCAATGGCGACCCTCAGTGGCAAGAGGGTACCCACTTTGTCTTCTGCAACAGCATGCGGATCACAACGGGCCGGGCGGATGGTCAATGGGATTTCTTGCCTGTCCGCGCGCACGGCGACATTCCTGGGCCAGGGGGCAGCGGGAGGTTGGGCCAGTAACGTGGTTTCATCGATCGATGCAATAGTGAGGCTTTGCCTTGTCCCTCCCGGCGTGGCTGGCGTGATGACAAGGCGTACGACGGCGGTGCGACCGTCAGCGGCCAGTTCAAGTCCCGGGTCCAAGACGATTGTTGCCACGGCGGCTGCTTCCGCTGCGATGCATAGCTCGTAGGCGTTCCTTTCCAGGACGCCGAATGGATCGGATGCGCTCGTGCTCACCATCACAGGGTCCTTGCCAGGCGTCGAGTGGGTGACATCGGCCTTGAGTTCCGTTGACTCGTCCGCGGACGTATTGCACGTTGCCGCGGGCAACACAGCAGGAACGCTCTTGGGCTGACGGGGTGGTAGTTCAAGGCTGCCCGCCGACGGCTCCCAGGAGATGTCTCCTTCAAATAGGGGAGAGTGCAGCCGTGCGCCGGTCACTGTCACGGGTGAATCCGTGGTGTTTGTGAGCTGTATTTGGATGGCTTGCTTGCCGTATTGATCCCGTGATTGATTGACCTCCACGGTGATGGGTCCGGACATTTCGCTGGGTGTCGGCGATCCGGTATTGCCGGAGCCGCCCGAGTTACATCCGGCCACAAGCGGCATGGCCATGGCGAGAGCGGAACTCACCGCAAAAGAACGCCACCGCCAGCTCATCATGCGATCAGTGTAGGTCGAACGTCAACAACCCCGAGTCGGATAGCAAGAGCTGAGTCGTTCAGCCCGGTACGATGTCCCCACCTAGACCGGAATTCCATGAATTAGAAGACGAAAGGCGATGTTGATGTCATTCCAGGCTTATCTCGACGCAATTGAAGACAAAACCGGACTCACCCCGCGACAACTGGTTGAAATTGCGGAAACCAAGGGATTCAACGACCCCTCGGTTAAGGCCGGGGTGATTCTTGAATGGCTTAAAGCCGATTACGATCTTGGCCGTGGCCACGGAATGGCGCTGGTGCACGTCATTAAAAAGGGGCCGAAGATCGACAACAAGCACGTTGGTTCGGACGGGACCCACGGAGACGATTCGGACACGCTCTGGCTGGATGGGAAGGCCAGCAAGCCAACTCCCTGAAACATGGTGGCGAGCCTACAGTAAGCATGCTTAGCTTGGTGTCAGGCCATTTCCTGATGTGTATGCAGAGAGGAACACCATGTCTACCGTGACGCAGCTGTTCAAGTCCCCTGCCGCCGACATCTGGAAGGTCATTGAAGATGGTTGGCTCTATTCCGGCTGGGTTGTGGGTGCCTCAAGAATCCGTGCCGTGGACGAGCAGTGGCCACACGTGGGGGCAAAGTTGCACCATTCAGTAGGCTCCTGGCCTTTCCTTATTGATGACAGCACCCGGGTGACAAGCATGGAACCCGGCCAAAAGTTGGAGCTGCTCGCAAGAGGGTGGCCCTTGGGTGAGGCAAAGGTGCTGATCACCCTTGAGGATCTGGGAGGCTCTCAATGCCGTGTCTCCATCGCTGAGGATGCGGTGCGGGGGCCAGGAAAAGTGGTGCCCAAGGCCTTGCGGGATCCCCTGATTTCCGTACGAAACCGCGAGACCCTCAGGCGCCTGGGGCTCATGGCTGCGGGCGGGGCTGGCCGGAAGAACTAAAGGCAGGGCAGTAGTTACCAGGAAATGGTTTCCCGTGGTCAGTTACCTCCAGCGGAGGCTGGCTGACTACCGGAAGGCTGATTTGCGCCAGGAATGGCCCAGTCAAAGGCTTCAGCTTTGGAACGGGCTCCCTGGGCTGCCTTGGAACGGTTGGGCTCACCCAGTTCCGCCAACAGCTTTTCCGAAAGGACAACCAGTTCCCGGAAAACATCCGAAGTCAGCCACTCGGGACGTGTCGCAAAGAGGATGTCTTCGCTGGAGGTGTTGCCGCTGGCACCGGGCGCGAACGGGCATCCGCCCAGACCGCCCAGGGCGCCGTCCACCATCGCGGCGCCGGCCTGGATGGCGGCCAGTGTGTTCGCTACACCCAAACCCCAGGTGTCGTGGCCGTGGTACACGATCCGACGCGCTGGGGACTCATCCCGCACCCGGGTGATCAGCCGAGATACCTGCGCCGGTACGGCTTGCCCCAGGGTGTCACAGATGACGATGTCCGTGGTGCCCTCCGCCCGGGGATCGTTGGCGATGGAGAGGATGCGCTCCTCCGGAACGTAACCCTCAAACGGGCACGTGAAGGAGGTGGCTATGCACAGCTGGATCTGGCCGTTCACTGCGCGGGTGTACTCAACGGCCAGGGGCAAAGCGGCCAAGCTCTCGTCAGTGGTGCGCCCGATGTTCGCCTTGTTGTGCGTATCCGAGGCAGACAAGCAGTACTGGAAGTTCCTCGCACCTGCGGCTGACGCTTTGACAACGTGACCAGGTGTTGCCACCCAAATCCAGCATTTTTCCAGTTCCTCAGGGGTGAGGGCCTGGACCACTTCCAATGTGTTGGCCATGGTGGGGACCAAGTCTGCGCGGGCCATGGAACCTAGCTCGATCGCGGGCACTCCCAGTCGCAGCAGTTCCCGCACGGTCTCGATCTTCTGCTCTGCGGGTAGGAGCTTGCCGGTGAGCTGGAGCCCATCGCGCAGCGTGACGTCCCGCAAGAGAACGTTGCCCAGCGTTGAGGAAAGGGGGCTTTCAAAGTGGTTCATGGTCGGAGCGCCTCCTCGCAGCCGGAAGCCGCCTTGATCTGTTCGGCGTCCATGTTCAGGAGTCCGCCAAGGATTTCCTGCGTGTTTTCGCCCAGGTCCGGGCCCAGGTTCCGAATGGGCAATGACTGGTCCCCGATCACCGGGACAATGCCCGGGAACCCGACGCCTGGAAGGATTTCCTCGCCCGTGGACACATCGAACTTTTGGATCATGTTGCGGGCGGCGTACTGGCTGTCCGTGCTGATATCAGCAGCAGTGTAAATGGGGCCGGCAGGAACGCCTGCGGCTTCGAGGGCCGTAAGGGCCTGGGCAGCCGAAAGCGTCGCTGCCCACTCGCCTATGGCCTGATCCAGTTCTTCGCGTTTCTCCCAGCGCCCGGCGTTTGTTTGCAGGGAAGGATCCTCTGCGAGGTCCGGGCGGCCGATAGTCTGCATGTATCGCTGGTAAATCGAGT
Source organism: Paenarthrobacter sp. (assembly GCA_031179305.1). Taxonomy (GTDB): domain Bacteria; phylum Actinomycetota; class Actinomycetes; order Actinomycetales; family Micrococcaceae; genus Arthrobacter. The sequence goes on from JAPSHX010000006.1 coordinate 45,181, forward strand.
CACCGTTGCCGGCCACCACAATGCTCGCGCCGTCCTTGCACACGTAGGCGTTGGAAGGAGCAATGCCCTCCATGCGGCCACCAACACGTTGCCGGTCCACGCCATACGCCTGGTAGTCCGGGATCAGCGATTCCATCATTGAGAACATTGCCTCGTTCAGTGCGACGTCGATGATGCGCTCGGTGAGCGGAACGGCGCCAGCCGAGTCCCGGCGTCGTGCTTCACGCTGGAACAGGCTCATCATGGAGCCGAAGGCGGCGTACAGGCCCGCGATGGAATCTCCGATGGAGACGCCAACCCGCACCGGGGCCCGGTCCGGGTCGCCCACCAGGTTGCGGAACCCTCCGTAAGCTTCTGCGACGGCGGCGAAACCTGGTCGCTCGGACAGCGGCCCGGTCTGCCCGAAGGCAGAGATGCGGGTGACGATCAGGTCCGGATTGGCTTCGTTGAGGACCTCCGGGGCCAAGCCCCACTTTTCCAAGGTGCCGGGACGGAAGTTCTCCAGCAGGATGTCGCACTTGGCAACGAGCTCCAGCACTGCCTGCTTGCCTGCCTCTGTGCGCAGATCCAGGACCACGGACTTCTTGTTGCGGTTCAGCGTGCGGTACAACATTGACGTGTTGCCCTTGTGCAGGCGCCAGTTGCGTAGTTCGTCGCCGGTCCCGGGCCGCTCTACTTTGATGACTTCAGCTCCGAAATCGGCGAGTAGCCTGCCGGCCGTCGGCGCGGCGATGTAGTTACCGAGTTCCAGGACCCGGACGCCAGCCAGAGGGGCGATTGATTGGTGTGTCATGGTCTTCTTTCGTGCGTGGTCGGCAGGCGGTTGGCGGGGCTGGTCAGTACAGCAGGCTCATGGCAGGATCAGGGGGACCATGAAGAGCGATGAGGGAGGCCAAATCGTTAACCCCATTATGAGCGTGAACTCATAATGCAGTCCTTTCGCGAAACCAGGATAGGAACATGATCTTCGCGATCCGACCCGCCAGCCAAGCTGACGTACCTGGCATCATCGCCGTGGACATGGCGGCCGTGCGGACTTCGCAGGCCCTCGCTGAGAGATTCGCCGCGAGCCTTAGCGCCGCCGTCGCGGACCACGTGCGTCTCGTCGTCGTCGCAGAAGCGCAAGATGACGCGAATGTGGGCGGAGGGGCCGGCGTCGTGGGTTGGGCGAAAACCCATCACTGGGACTATGACGACGGCCCTGCGTTGGCCGGTCACTACTTGGGTGGTGTCACCGTGCGGCCGGATTTCCGGCGCCTTGGAGTAGCTGCGGAACTGACGGCCGCCCGTATGGCGTGGATTTGGGAGCGGGCTGACCGCGCGTGGTTTGTGGTCAACGTGCAGAACGAGGCGTCGCTGGCTTTGCACCGGAAGTGGGGATTTCGTGAGGTGGCCCGGGGGCCCCGATTTCATACGGTAACGTTCGACGGCGGCGAAGGGGTCCTGCTGCAGGCGGCGCGGCCGCTGTCCTGACCCTCGGGGACGCCCGTCAGCCTTAGCATGGTCTTCAGATGCGCCGACCGGGGGAGAGTGTGATGGGGCCGTTGGAATCAATTCAAGCGAGCACGAGGCAGAGTGAGACAGCCCGAAAGGGATTGCCTTCGAAGACCCAGCGGAAGCGGTCTAACCGGCAACGAAAGCTGGAGTTGGCGATATTGCTGGTGCTGGTCGTCGCTCTGGCACTTTCGGCTACACCATGGCCCTCGGCCATGCTGATCCGAAGTGTTTTTGAGCGCGGGGCGCAGGCAACGATTGACGAAATGACACCGTACGTTCCTGATACACCGCTGCAAACGCAGCCGGGCATCGTGTACAAGCCCGGTTCCACCTTCGATGTTTTCAGTCCCGCAGGCACTACTGCGCCACTTCCCACCGTGGTGTGGATTCATGGAGGCGCTTGGATTTCCGGTGCCCAGCGCGATGTGAATCCGTATCTCCAGATCCTGGCGGCCGAGGGATACACCACCATTGGCATGAGTTATCCGATCGCCCCCGAGGCCACCTATCCCACGGCGGTGGGTGACATCAACGAAGCCCTTGCCTACATCAAGGCCCATGCCGCCGAGCTGAACGTGGACACCAGCCGCATTGTCCTGGCCGGCGACTCTGCCGGCGCGCAACTCGCGAGCCAGATGACCACGCTCACCGTGAACCCCGAGTATGCCAATCTGATGGGAATCCAACCTGCGCTACAGAAGTCGGAGCTGGCGGCCACCATCCTGCATTGTGGTGTCTATGACCTTCGGGCCATGGCGGACCTTAGCGGAATCGTTGCCTGGGGTTTCAAGACGTCCTTGTGGGCGTATACGGGCACGAAGGATTGGTCTGCTACCTACGCTGGCGCGACCATGTCCACCATCGATTTCGTGACCGACGACTTCCCGCCGACGTTCATCAGCGGCGGCAATGGCGACGGGCTCACGTGGCTGCAGTCTGTTCCCTACAGCAATCGGCTGAAGGACGCCGGGGTCCCGGTGACGGAGCTCTTCTGGCCTGCTACGCACGAGCCTGAACTGCCGCATGAGTACCAGTTCCACTTGAATTTCGATGAGGCGCGCGAGGCTCGGGACAAGACCTTCGATTTCCTCTCCACTCACGCCGCGAGGCGGTAGCCAGCGCCCGGCAGAAGACACAATTCAGGCCTTTCGGGAATACTTCGTAGCACGGCCCTGTTCATTGATTTAGATGCAAACGCATGTAAGCTGGATGAACGAGCAACAGGAGAACGCCATGGAAACCCGCCGCATCACCGTACTTTCCGCCGGACTTGGTGTACCGTCGTCGAGCCGCTTGCTGGCCGACCAGCTGGCCGCCTCCACAGAGCGGCAACTGCGCGCGGCAGGGTACCAAGCGAAGATTGACGTCGTCGAACTGCGCGACCTGGCGGTGGACATCGCCAATAACTTCGTCACCGGCTATGCCGCACCGCGCCTGGCGGACGTGATTGCCGGCGTCGAGGATTCCGACGCCATCATCGCAGTCAGCCCCGTCTTCAGTGCCTCCTACAGTGGTCTGTTCAAGTCGTTTATCGACGTCCTGGACCCGAAGTCGCTGGAAGGCAAAGCCGTGCTGCTGGGCGCTACGGGCGGCACCGACCGCCACCAAATGGTCCTCGACTACGCAATGCGGCCCCTGTTCAGCTACTTGCGGACCAGGATCGCGGCTACCGGCGTCTTCGCGGGGCCACAGGACTGGGGAAACGCCGACGACGGCGCCTCGCCGCTCTCGGTGCGCGTAGACCGGGCCGCAGGTGAACTCGTGCAGTTGTTGAGCAGGTCGCAGCCGCGCCGCAAGAACGACTCGCTCGAGTCGCTGCCGTTCGAACAGCTGCTCGCCGGTATCTCAGCAGGCAGATAGGCCGAACTTATTCCACGGTCCGATCGTTGGGGCAAACATGAAATGTCCTGTGGATTCCATTGACCTGGTGATGAGCGAACGAAGCGGTGTGGAGATCGACTACTGCCCCCAGTGCAGGGGTGTGTGGCTGGATCGTGGGGAGTTGGACAAGATCATCGATCGCGTCGCGGCGGAAACCATCCCAGCTCCGGTCCGGCCCGCCGCCGCGCCGTCCCAGCCTCCTATCGCGCCGCCGCCCATCTACAATCCCTTTGAGTCGCGGCCCCAGCAGCCGCGGTACGACGATAGGGACAGGCGCGACTACGACCGAAGGGACAACGACCGCCGTGACGGCTACGATCGCGACCAGTACAGCCGCAAGCGCAAGAAGAAGGAAGGGTTCCTGGGCGACTTGTTCGACTTCTAGTCGCGTTTAGTCGTCCAAGAGTTCGATGAACTCACGGGCCTGCTTAATGTTGATGTCTGAGTGGCGCGTCAAGGCAAGTGCCGCGCCCTCCACGTCACCGCTCTTTGCCAGCGTGCGGATTCGTCCGTAGATCTCGTCGTTGAGCATGTTGCTGCTCACTTCCCGGGTGACTTCGCCCTTGCTGACGATTGCCCTGTACCGGTAGGGGAAGCGTTCGGGCTCATCGTCGTCGTCGGCCAGTAAGTCTTTGGGCGGAGCCTCCGGCGTGAACGGCTGAGGGTGCGCCGCCAGGGCGCCGACGGCGTTACGCGAGGCCCGCAGGCCCTCACCAGTAGCCTGCAGGTAGAGCTTGATGGCCGCCATGCCCTGCCCCTGCGCGATGAGCGAGTAGAGCTGTCGGTGCTGTTCCTGATTGAGTTTGGCCGCAGACTCCTTGGCCAACTCCACTGGGTCCTTGGGAGCATTCGCCGCTGCGATGCTTGCCTTGCTTTCAGCCGAGCGCTTGGTGAACGAGCGAATAAGCAGGAGCACGCCCGCAATGACCACAATGAGGATCAATAGCGGGATGAGGATGGAATCCATGGCGTTGTCAGAGCCGATCTACGTAGTTCTTGGCAGTAAGCAAATCTGAGTGGGTGGCCTGGCGCAGGACTTTGATGGCCTCGATCTTCTTCCCGCTCCGGACCAGGTTTTGTAGCTCGAAGGCAAGTTGCGGGTTCAGCTGGCCATTGGGCAGGACGGCAGGTTGACGACCCGTTTGGCCGGCTGCGTGGGACCGCGCCGCCTGCGCCTGGATGGCCGTCCTGGTGTTCTCTGCCTGCTCCCTCTGACTGGCCTCGTTTTGGCTCGGCTTGGTGGTGGCTTCAATCCGTGCACGGAGGGCCAGCGCTTCCTGTACTTGGGACGCTTGGTGCGCAGCGGAACGCGCCGCTAGTTCACGCTGATACCTCTCGGCGTCCGAGACGCCCGTGTCCCGCGGTTTGAAGGCCGCGGTGAGTGCCCACAGCAGGCCCACGAGGACAAGAAGCGGAAGGACAATCGTCAGTACGTCACCAAAGTTCATCCCCATGCTTAGAGCTTATGCCAGAAGTTGGTTATCCACAGCACATTCCACTTTCGGCATAGGCTTCTGAGAGAGATGTGTCAAATTAACGTCCGCTTTGTAAGATGCATCACAATTTCGGCATGTTTAGCATGATTTTGCTTGTGCGGGTGGCCTGGCGGCATGCGACCTCTGTGGATTAGTTCCGCCCAAATCTTTCTTGGGTCCACAGCTTGTGAAGAGTGTTTCCGCAGGTCGGAGGCTATTTTCCCCTAAAAGAATTTCTCTATCCACAGGGTAACGCACAGTCTGTGCACAACGTGGGGCTTGTATTCCACAGGTTTTCCACAGGGGGTATGCGACGTCTGCTGTAACGTGTCTGAAGTGTCCAATTTGGGCATGAATATCCCGTGCCGGGTTTCTCGGACTCCCGAAAAGTCACTACTTGTGACGGGTCTCCGGAACCGACTGTGGATAACTTGTGGATACGGCTATTCTGTCGGACCTGCCTGACATCGTGGGATGCATCAGGCGGACCCTGTAGCCACACTGCGCTTTAAGGACCGCCAGGAAGTAAACCTGCAGCGGTACACAAATGGAGGACGGCTTTGTCAGTTACGCACTTGGACTCAATCGAGGGCTCACGCGCTTCGGACTCGAGCCGGAAACCTCCACAGGACATCCCCGCTGAACAGTCGGTGCTCGGCGGCATGATGCTCTCCAAAGACGCCATCGCCGACGTAGTCGAAATCGTCCGCGGGCACGACTTTTATCGTCCAGCACACGAGACCATCTACGAGTCCATCATCGATCTCTACGGCCGGGGCGAACCCGCCGACGCCGTCACAGTCTCAGATGAACTGACCAAACGCGGTGAGATCAACCGGATCGGCGGTCCTGCCTACCTCCACGAGCTCATCCAAACGGTCCCCACAGCGGCCAATGCCGGCTACTATGCCGAGATCGTTGCTGAACGCGCAGTGCTGCGCCGCCTGGTTAACGCCGGCACCAAGATCGTCCAGATGGGCTACGGCCAGGACGGCGAAGTGGAAGACCTGGTCAACCAGGCCCAGGCCGAGGTGTACGCGGTAGCTGAGAAGCGTACTGCGGAGGACTACGTGGCGTTGAAGGACGTCATGGAATCCACCGTGGATGAAATTGAAGCGTCTGGTCACCGCGGCGAAGGCATGACGGGCGTTCCTACCGGCTTCTACGAGCTGGACGAGTTGACGCACGGACTTCACCCCGGCCAGATGATTGTTATCGCTGCCCGTCCTGCCGTGGGTAAGTCCACGTTCGCGCTGGACTTTGCCCGCTCCGCGGCCATCAAGAACAACCTGGCCACAGTCATGTTCTCCCTGGAAATGGGCCGGAACGAGATCGCCATGCGTCTTCTCTCCGCAGAAGCGACCATCGGTCTGCAGGATCTGCGCAAGGGCACCATCAAGGACGAGCAATGGTCCAAGATCGCCACCACCATGGGCCGCATGAACGACGCTCCGCTGTTTATTGACGACAGCCCCAACATGTCCCTCATGGAAATCCGCGCCAAATGCCGCCGCTTGAAGCAGCAGCACGACCTCAAACTCGTGATCCTCGACTACCTCCAGCTCATGAGCTCCGGTAAGAAAGTTGAGTCCCGCCAGCAGGAAGTCTCCGAGTTCTCCCGTGCCCTGAAGCTGCTTGCCAAGGAGCTGCAGGTTCCCGTCATCGCACTGTCACAGCTGAACCGTGGTTCCGAGCAGCGCCAGGACAAGCGCCCCATGGTGTCCGACCTCCGTGAATCAGGCTCCATCGAGCAGGACGCCGACATGGTCATCCTGCTCCACCGTGAGGATGTCTACGACAAAGAATCGCCCCGCGCCGGTGAGGCAGACATTCTGATCGCCAAGCACCGTAACGGTCCCACCAAGGACATTGTGGTTGCCTTCCAAGGTCACTACTCTCGCTTTGCCAACATGGCGGGCGAAACAGGTGCCGGTGGCGGCTTCTAACTGCTCCAGAACGGCCCTGCGTTCTACCTTTATGGGGCGGCCAGAGCCAAGGCCGCCGTCAGGTCCTCGTAAGTCTCCTCGATGTGACCTCTTCGGCTGGTAATTGTGGTGGCCATTGGACGGGAATCAAGGCCGATGGCGAGGTGCTCATACATCGACTCCAACAACTGTGAACCTCCACCTTGTTCCACAATGGCGGTTACGCGGGCGTGCCAGGGGTCCTGGCTGTCCTTGCGTGAGTAGAACCTCTCAACAGATGCCTCGCGGCTGTCCATCAGAACGATTTCCCTGAAGCCTGCGCCGGCCTCTTCTGCAGCATTGCGGAACAACAAGACTTCATCCCCGGAGTCGAGATACTGCGGCATGATCACTGTATGCCCAGCCATCAGGTGCGTGGCGGCCATGCTGAGCGCAATCGGACGCACCAGGTTCCCGGCGGCCTGGAAGTCCTCCTCCCAACCTCCGATCAAGCAGCGAACCTTATCGACATCCAGGTTGAGGACACCGGGATGGCCATCCGCGTACATTCCGGCGAGGGTCGATTTTCCAATTCCGGGCGGGCCGTTGAGCAGGATCAGTTCAGCCATCGAGTGTCCGGTCGCTTGAAGCACGTGGTGGGAGACATGCCTGACACTCTAGGCCAACCCGAGGGCTGGGCGTTCGATTTCGACTGGCTGGTACGGCTGGGCTGGCTCAGCCGAACAACAAGTAGAAGATCACGGCAAGGCCAGGGAAGAGTGCCTGCCCTATAGCGCTCAACAGCAGGCGCTTTTCCGTGACCCACAGCCAGAAACCCAGAAAAACATGGCTCAGACAGCAAAAAAGGACGATAGCTGCCCCACCCGCCGGGTTGCCGGAGTTCACCATCCACAATCCCACGGCCATGCCAACCCCGAAGGTTACGTTGTAGGCGCCAACGTTCATTGCCCACATGCGAACGGCACGAACATCATCAGGTTCGATCAGAAAAATCCGGTGCAAACGCTGATCACCGTGCCGGAAGATCTCCATCAGGCCGACGCTGATCAGTGCCAGCGCAGTAGCGCCGGCCAGAACCTGACTCAGTAGATTCATGAGCGCGTCCTCCAGACGGAAGCCAAGACACCCAATTGCCTGTTCGTGGAGAATACGCCGCCGACGCAACGCCCTTCAAGAGGTTCTCAGCAGCCCTCAAAGTCGCTGAGCACCTTCACCTTCGACGCTGATCTGGACGCGGGATCGAATGTGTAGCCGATCCACTCCCTGGCCAGGCGACGGGCCAACTCCACGCCCACAACGCGCTGTCCCATGGTGAGGACCTGGCAGTCGTTGGACAGGATTGAGCGTTCCACGGAGAACGAATCGTGTGCTGCTGTGGCCCTGATCCCGGGGACCTTGTTGGCCGCGATGGCCACGCCGATCCCTGTGCCGCAGAAAAGGATGGCACGCTCGGCTTTGCCCTCGCGGATCATTTCGCCTGCCGCGATGCCAACGTAGGGGTACGGCCTGGTGAAGTCTTCATCAGCACGGTTCACGCCGATATCTATGACCTCCGTGATGCGGGAGTCAGCCTCAAGGTCGGCCAAGATTCGGTTCTTGTAGTCGACGCCGGCTTCATCGGCACCCACAATGATGCGCATGGAAATTCTCCTAATTGCTTGCTGCGGCGGGAACGGGAATTGCGGTGAAGTGAGGCCCGACGGCGGCAAACACCATGGCGAGCGACGTCGCGCCGGGATCCGGCGTGCCTATGCTCTTCTCGGCCAACGGCCTGGCGCGTCCCTTGAGGGGACGAAGACCTGCGGTAGACGCAGCCGCCTCGGTAGCGTCCGATGCAGCGGCTGCCCACGCGTCCTCGGCAGCAGCGCCCGGCAGGACGCGGTCTTCAAATGAGGATGCAAAGGGCAGCAGCGCATCCATCATGGTTTTGTCGCCGATCTCGGCTTTTCCAAGGTTCGAGATCCGGTCCGCGAAGGCTCGAACAGACTGGGCGAGGACATCCGGCGTCGGGGTCTCTGCATCTCCCAACCGCTCGCCAAAGGCGCGCAGTCCCGCGCCCCACAGCACGCCGGACGTTCCGCCCGCCTTGTCTGCCCACGCGTCCCCGGCAGCTGCGAGCAGCGAGCCGGCACCCGCGCCGCGTTCGAACGCAACGGTAGCGGCGTCGAGGGCTGCCGCGGATCCACGAACCATGCCGCGGCCGTGGTCGCCGTCGCCGGCAATCGCATCCATGTCGCCCAGCATTGCTTCGCAATCGCGAAGGAGCGCCGCCGTCGTGTCCAGAGCTTGAAGGCACTGTGAGGCATAAGCTCGGGACTCTTCTGTGGAGGAGTAGTTGGCAGCGGTAACGGCGTCCAGCTCAGCTTCAGACGCGTGAGAAGCAGCGACGTCGAACCCGGCAGCACCACGGCGGTAGGCCGGCGTCAGCGCCGGCGCGGTCCAGTACTGTTCCAACTCGTCATCCAACCACGTCAGCGTCAGCGATGCGCCGGCCATGTCCAGGCTGGTCACCAACTCACCCACCTCCGGCATCACCAAGGCATAGCCTGCTTCGCGGAGCAGCGGAGCCACGGTGCGCCAGAGGACGAACAGTTCTTCGTGCTTCGTGGAACCCAGACCGTTGAGGATCACGGCGAGACGGGTGGAGGCGCCCACTGGCGTTTCGGCGAGCACGCGGCGCACCAGTTCCTGCCCAAGCTCGACGGCGGACGGCAGCTCGGTATCGAACAGTCCCGGTTCGCCGTGGATACCAAGGCCCAGGCCCATCTGTCCCTCCGGAAGGCGGAACAAGGGCTGATCGGCGCCGGGGAAGGTGCAGCCGCTGAAGGCTGTGCCAATGGTCCGCGTAAACTCATTCGCCTTGCGCCCCAAGCGAACCACGGAGTCCAGGTCCAGTCCGGCTTCGGCCGCTCCTCCCATGACCTTGAACACCACAAAGTCACCGGCAATGCCGCGGCGCTTCTCGATCTCATCGAGGGAGGCGCTGGCGATATCGTCCGTGACAAGCACGTTCTCCGTGGCGATTCCCTCGGCATTCAGTCGCTCACTGGCCAAGCCGAAGTTCATGACGTCCCCGGCGTAGTTGCCGTAGGTGAACACAACGCCGGCTCCGGAATTGGCAGCCTTGGCCACGGAATAGCCCTGCTGCGAGGAAGGTGACGTGAAGATATTGCCCACCACGGCACCGTCAGCGAAGCCCGGCCCGATGATGCCGGCGAAGGCCGGGTAGTGCCCGGAGCCGCCACCGGCGATGACGGCGACTTTCGGCGTTGCCGGGCGGCTGCGGCGGACAGCGCCTCCTTCAACCTGGCGGACGAGGTCCGAGTGGGCGTCACAGAAACCGGCGAGGGCTTCGTCCGCGAAGTCGGCGGGATCGTTGAAGATTCTTGTCATGGTGGGTCCTGGTTGTGGATTTCGGACTGGGGGAGGGACTTAGTGGATGTGGCTGCCGCCATTGATGTCGATGGTGGTACCGGTGAGGTACGCGGAGTCCTCGGAGGAGAGGAACGTGATGACGGCGGCTACTTCCTCCGTGGTGGCGTTGCGGCCCAAGGGGATGCCGGCGTTGATGGCGGCTTCCTGCTCTTCAGTGCTGCCAACGCGGATGTTGGTGTCCACGGCGCCGGGCGTGATGGCGTTGACGGTCACGCCGGTTTCGCCGATTTCGCGGGCGAGTGCCTTGGTGAAGCCGAGGATGGCGGCTTTGGCTGCGGAGTAGGGAACCTTGCCGAATACGCCGCCGCCGCGTTGCGCGGAGACCGAGGACATGTTGACGATGCGGCCCCAGCCGTTGGCGATCATGTCAGGCAGGAACGCCTTGGTGACGAGATAGGTGCCAGTGGCGTTGACGTCCATGACCTTGTGCCACAGCTCAAGCGTGGTTTCCAGGAAAGGAACGGGGGAGGTGATACCTGCGATGTTGGCCAGGGCGCCCACGGGCGGGAGGTTTCCGGCGGCAACTTCTGCGGCGACTGCGGCCTGGGCTGCGGTGACGGAGGCTTCGTTGGCGACGTCGATCTCATAGCCGAAGGCCGGAACGTTGAATTCGTTGGCGATCTCGGCGGCAACCTTGGCGGACTTCTCGCCGTCGAGGTCCAGGATGACGATGCCCCAGCCCTGGTTGGCGTAGCGGCGGGCGGTGGTCAGGCCGATGCCGCGATCTGAGGTAGCTCCGGTGAGGACGGCGGTGCGCTGGATGGTGGTCATGGTGCTCCTTGAATATGAGGTAACGAGGTTTAGATGAGGTCTGAGATGTAGCTGGCTGCTTTGGCTGCGGCGGCGGGGCGTTCGTCGTGGGTAACGTCCCGGGTTTCCAGTTCCAGGGAGAAGTGGCCGGTGTAGCCAACGCTCCGTAGTGCCGCGAGTCCGGCGGCGAAGTCGGCCTCGCCGTTGCCGATGCTGAGGTTGATGTTCCCTGGCTCGTAGACGGTTGCCGCCACGGCGTCCCGCAGGTGGACGTGCTTGATCCGGCCGGCAAAACGGTCCATGAAGTCCACGGGGTCGCCACCGGAAGCGACGATGTGGCTGAAGTCCATGACGATTCCGACGTCGGAACCGGCAAGGCGGTCGGCGAGGAGCTGTGCACGCTCAGTGTTCCAGCACAGCCGGTAGTAGTGCAGGGATTCGGTCCACAGCTCTACGCCGAACTCCGCCGCGCGCCCATCGGCACTCATCAGTTGCGCGGCCACGAGGTCCAGGTCCTCATCCAGGCTCCGCAGCGGCTCGTGATCGATAGCCCCGCACGGCAGGACTAGCGCCCTCGCGCCGGTCTTGGCGGCCAGGGTGAGCAGCATATCGAGGTGCCCTTCGCGCGCTTCCTGAGCGCCGGCGTCGAGCGTTGCGTTCAGGTCGCCGACGTCGCCGTTCACTGAGCGGACGCGCATTCCCGAGGTCTTTACGACGGCGGCAACCGCCTCCACAGCCTCGGCGTCCAGTACGTAGGGCACATGGTCGCAGACGCCGGGGAGTGCGCCGAGATCGATTTCCTCGAAACCGAGTCCACGCATGGTGTGCAGGGCAGTGGCCAGATCCTGGTGGCGGAAGCTGATGGACGAACAGCCCAGTCGTTGATGAAACATCGTCGTTGATCCTCAAATTGGGGCCCTCGCCAGAGAGGGACCTTAGTGATGGACACCACGTTAGCTAGGTTGACTGTCAACAGTCAACCTCCAAGGTTGACTGTTGACATTGCTGGTGTCGTCGGTCACAGTTGACGTATTATGTTGACTGTCGACAGTGGGGTTGCCGAAGAAGCACCCCACTCTTGAAAGGGAAAGACACACATGAGCAATGAAGCTCTGACCATGCGTGGTCCGGTTCATGGAACCAAGGAAGCAAAGCGCGTCGCCGTCGGTTCCGGCGTTGGCGCAGTCATCGAAACCTACGACTTCATCGGTTTCGGCACCGCCGCAGCACTGTACTTCGGTACGGCGTTCTTCCCGGGCGCCGACCCGGTAACAGGCACCCTGGCCTCCTTCGCGACCCTCGGCGTCGGCTTCGCTGCCCGTCCGCTGGGTGGCATCATCGGTGGCCACCTCGGCGACAAGCTCGGCCGCAAGCCGGTCTTGGTTGCATCGCTCATTTTGATGGGCCTTGCTACCTTCGCCATCGGCCTGTTGCCCACCTACCAGCAAGTGGGCCTCCTGGCTCCCGCACTGCTGGTTCTCGTCCGCATCATTCAAGGCTTGGCCTTCGGTGCTGAATGGGGCGGTGCCATCCTGATGAGCTACGAGCACGCACCGTGGCGGAAAAAGGGCCAGTTCACGGGCATCGTGCAGGCCGGCTTCCCGGTGGGCCTACTGCTCGCCAACCTTGTCTTCCTCAGCAGCGTGGGCCTCGGCAGTGAGTGGGCCTGGCGAGTGCCGTTCCTCGCGAGCATTGTCCTTGTGGCTGTGGGCTTGATCATCCGTTCCAAGGTTCCCGAGTCCCCCGTATTCGAGGACGTGAAGGCCAAGGGCGACATCGTGAAGTCCCCCATCGTCGAGGTCATCAAGACCGACTGGCGCAACATCGTCCGCGGCATCGGCCTCCGCATCGCTGAAACTGCCGGCTACGCCGTGTCCGTGACGTACATGATCTCCTACCTGCACACCAACAACCTGGCCGACAAGACCGAAACCTTGGCGGCGCTCTGCATCGCGGCCGGCATCGGTATCTTCGCAACGTACTTCTGGGGCAAACTGACGGACCGCGTTGGTCGCCGTCCTGTTTACATCTGGTCCACAGCGTTCGCAGTTGTGTTCGGCATCCCGATGTTCATGCTGGTCAACACCGGCCTTTTCCTCCTGATCATCGCAACCATCGTCATCGCCTACGCTGTCTGCCAGAACTCCCTTGCCGGCGCCCAGGGTGCCTGGTTCCCGGAACTCTTCCAGGCCAAGACCCGCTCCTCCGGCGCCTCGCTGTCCTACCAGATCTCCGCCATGGTCTCCGGCTTCACCCCCTTCATCACCACCCTGCTGTTCGTCAGCATGGGATGGATGGGGCCGGCCCTGCTGTTCAGCATCTACGCAGCCATCGGCCTGTGGGCGGCACTGATTACCCGGGAAACCTGGGGAAAGCGCGAGCGTGCTCTCGCTGAAGAAGCCGCCAGCAAAACTCCCCAGACGGTAAACGCCTAAGCAGCCATCGACGTCAGGCGCGTTCTCCCCATCAGCACGCGCCCGACTCCGGAAGGAAACCAATGACTCTCTCTTCAGTCGAAGTGGCACCAGTGGCCACTCCTACGCCCGAGCGTGTGGACAGCATCCGCGCCGCCGCCTACCGCATCCGTCATCACGCGCTGAATATGGGCGAAGTCCAAGGGCAGGGCTATGTCGGCCAGGCCCTCGGTGCGGCCGATATGCTCGCCGCCGTCTACGCCGATCAGCTGACGTACCGCGCCGAAGATCCGCACTGGGAAGGACGCGACCGCTTCCTTCTTTCCACCGGGCACTACGCCATTGGTCACTATGCAGCGCTGGCCGAAGCTGGAATCGTTCCGGTGGCCGAACTCGAAACGTACGGCTCCGATGATTCCCGCCTGCCGATGTCGGGTATGTCCACTTACACCCCGGGCATGGAAATCTCAGGCGGTTCGCTTGGACACGGCCTGACGGTTGCCGTCGGAATGGCTTTGGGCCTGCGTCTTCAGAGCTCAACGTCAAGGGTGATCAACTTTCTGTCCGACGGTGAGTTGGACGAGGGTTCCACCTGGGAAGCCGCCATGGGTGCACACCACCACCAGCTCGGAAACCTGACCGCCATGGTAGACATCAATGCCCTCCAAGCAGACGGGGCCACGGAAACTGTGCTCCGCACCGAACCGGTGACCGAAAAGTGGGAATCGTTCGGCTGGTACACCCAGCGCGTCGACGGGAACGACGTGAGTGCGCTGCTGGGAGCGTTCGACAACATCGCTGCCCTGGCGGCGCCGATCGGGCGGCCCTCGGTCATCCTCTGTGACACCAAGGTAGGTCGCGGTGTGCCGCTCTTGGAGACCCGTGAGAAAGCGCACTTCATGCGCATCGAAGAAAACGAGTGGCAGATCTGCCGCGAACAGTTGACCGCAGGATACGAAGGGACGGCTTCAGCATGAGCACAATTACGACGGCGGCCGGTGCCGCTGCTTCATCGGTCGCCGCCTCGACGGCTAAACCGAAGCTGAAGACCTCGGCCATGATCGCATCCTTCGCCGATCCCGGCCAGAAGACCACTTCCGCCCCGTTCGGGCATGCACTGGTCAAGGCGGCCGAAGCCGACTCCCGGATCGTGGGTCTGACCGCGGATCTTGGTAAGTACACGGACATGCACATCTTCGCAAAGGCGTTCCCCGAGCGGTTCTTCCAGATGGGCATGGCCGAGCAGCTCCTCTTCGGCGCCGCTGCAGGCATGGCAGAGACTGGCTTGATCCCATTCGCTTCCACCTACTCGGTGTTCGCGGCACGGCGTGCGTATGACTTCCTGTGCCTGGACATCGCCGAGCCGAACCTCAACGTCAACATCATCGGGGGGCTCCCTGGCCTTACCACCGGGTACGGACCGAGCCACCAGGCCACCGAGGACATGGCGATCTTCCGCGGCATGCCCAACCTCACCATCGTGGATCCCTGCGACTCCGTCGACATCGAACAGGCCGTTCCGCAGCTTGCGGCCTCCGACGGACCAACATACCTGCGCTTGCTGCGCGGTAACGTGCCCACCGTCCTGGACGAGTACGACTACACGTTCGAGCTGGGCAAGGCCAAGGTCCTGCGCGAGGGCAAAGATGTTGTTTTCGTTTCCTCCGGCCTGATGACCATGCGTGCTTTGCAGGCGGCAGATGCCCTGGCGAAGCACAACGTGGATGTCGCCGTGGTGCACACACCCACCATCAAGCCGTTCGACTCTGCCACCGTACTGGCAGAGCTGAACACCGACCGGCTGGCCGTCACTCTGGAAAACCACACGGTTGTTGGCGGCCTGTTCGAAACTGTTGCCTCCGCCGTCGTCACCGCCGGTCTCGGCAAGCGCGTGGTGCCCATCGCGCTTCCCGACCAGTTCCTCGACGCCGGTGCGTTGCCCACGCTGCACGAACGATACGGATTGTCCGTAGACCGAATCGTTGCGAAGGTGCTTGCGGAGCTTGGCTGAGCTTTCCTCGCTGGGCGGGACGGACATGACTGCCCGTCCCGCCACGCTGCCCGTAGTATCGACAGTTAACATCGGACTGTTAGCAGTCGCCCACTGAACCGAGGACACACCATGGCCGTCACCGCATCCCTGCTGGGACTTGAGAAGAAGAGCCTGCGCGAACAGGCACTCGCAGCACTGCGGACCGCGATCACCAGTGGCGAACTCGAGCCCGGGCGACACCTCGTGGAAACCGAGCTTTCCGAGATGCTCCAAATCAGCCGCGGCACCCTTCGGGAAGCCCTGCGCCAGCTGGAACAGGAAGGCCTGATCTCCGCCGGAGCACGCGGCCGCATGTCCGTGCGGCACCTGGACGTCAAGGAAATCCGGGATATCTTCGCTGTTCGCGGCGTTTTGGAATCGTTGGCCGCCCGGACCCTCAGTGACATGCCGGACAAGGAAGCCGCGCTCGCAGAACTGCGTGCCGCCGTCGACAATATGGATAAAGCCGCCAAGTCCTCACTGCAGGAGCGGATCGAATCCGACCTTGAGTTCCACCGCACGCTCTGCCGCCTGTCCGGAAACGAAACGTTGCTGCACTCCTGGGAATCCCTGGAGGGCTCCATCCGGATGTCCATCATGTTCGCCGGGTTGGAACGCGCCACCCGGAATATGAGCGTGGGCCGGCATCACGACATTGTTGCTGCCATCGAGACTGGAAATGCGGCAAAAGCACGGGAAACGATCATCGCGCACATGGACAGTGCGGCGGAGAACCTCGTCGGCTAGTTCCTCAATTGCGTTGGTTGGCCGCTTTCCCATTGTTGGGCAACGACGCTGCAGCGGGATAGCAGCGGTGTTGCTGGAATGAAGCAGGGGTATAGGGTAAGTCGTCATGGCGTTGAGACTTGTTCAGGTGAATTTCAAAGCACGGGATGACTCAGCTCTCGGACAGTTTTGGGCGGAAGCCCTCGGGTGGGGTGTCTCCAGTGAGGGACCCGGTGTGACCAACGTTGAACCCCTGGGTTTCACTTGGCCGGACCCCTCAGCTGTTTGCGTTGACGTTGTGACAGTTCCGGATCCGGAGACGGTGAAATATCGCGCGCACCTCGATCTCGCAACCACTTCCGCAGCTCATCAAAAGGAGCTGGTGGCGCGGCTCAAAGAGCTCGGCGCTACACCGGCCGATGTAGGCCAGGGAGATGTGCCCTGGACGGTCTTGGCGGATCCCGAGGGGAACCTGTTCTGCGTTCTGGAACCCCGTCCGATCTACCAGGACACAGGACCCATCGCCACGGTGGTGGTCAACTGCAGCGATCCGCGGGCCATGGCCGACTTCTGGAGTGAGGCGATGGATTGGACTCTGCACGAAGTGAACGATGACCATGCGAGGCTGCGTTCGTCCGAGGGGGTCGGGCCATATCTGGAGTTGCTGCGCACGCCAGACCCCGACAGACTGCCGAACCGTATCCATCTGGACCTGATGCCGTATCCCGGTGATGATCAAGACGCTGAAGTGGTCCGGCTACATACACTGGGCGCGGCTAACATCGACATCGGCCAGGGCGATGTGCCGTGGCGTTGCCTCACAGACCCCGAAGGCAACGAGTTCTGCGTCCTGACACCGGGCTGACAATATGGCTCGTAACCACGTCCGGACCAAGCGGCTGTTAGCTGCCTGACGCCTTCAACAGGTGATCCGGGAGCCGGTTTCCCGGTGCCCGCCCACGGATTTCCAAGAGTTCACGGGCGTGGGCGTGCAGCTTCTTGTCCTCCTCGGATACTGGAACCCAGGAAGGAATCGGTACAGCGGTCCCTGTTTCGTCGCGCGCCACCATCACCGTGAGGCAGTACGTGGTCAGGTTCATTTCGCGGGTCTTGGGATCGCCGGAGCGTACGTGGACCGCAATGTGCATGCCCTTGGCGCCGGTGTAGACGAGCCGCGCCTCTACCTCGACGACATGGCCAATCAGCAGGGGCCGGTAGAAACGGACGCCCCCGGAGAACACAGCCACGGTGTCCTTGCCGCAGTATCGGGAGGCGCAAACGTACGCTGCTTCGTCGATCCACTTCATCACGATGCCACCGTGCACCTTGCCGCCCCAGTTGACGTCAGTGGGGGACGCCATAAACCGCAGGACAACACGCTCGGCGGTTCCGGCGTCGGTGTAGTCTTGGGCGTTCATCGCGTTGACGATCTGCTCGCGGACCTCGATGCGCGCCAAGGCGTGGTCGCGCTGCTCGACCTCTTGGGGCGTGGACGGCTCAAACTGGGGGACAGGAATTGGCTTGCCATCGGGTCCCACCGCTACGAAAATCACCATGCACTGGCTGTGCATTGTCTCCGGCCCACCTTTGGGATCGCGGGAGCTGACCACCGTGTGGATGTGCATCGAGGAGCGGCCGGTGTAGACGATGGTGGAGGTCACTTCCACCATGTCGCCGCTGTTCACGGGATCCGTGAAGTGGATGTTGCCCACGTACGCCGTGACGCAGTACGACTTCGACCAGCCAACTGCTGCTGCGTACGCGGCCTTATCCACCCACTCAAGGACGGTGCCGGCGTCGACTGACCCGCTGTGGCCTACGTCCATGGGAGCCGCGAGGAAACGGAGGGTCACTGAATTGGCGGCGTCATCGCTCATGCATGGAATCTTACTGTCGCCGGGTTTCTGTTACGTGACAAAGTCCGACTACCCGCGCTGGATGCCGAGGGTGGCAATCAGGTCCTCATGGAGTTCGAACCAAACCCGGTGGAAGGAATCCCGGTCGGTAGCTGTCAGCCAGGCTGTGTCCTGGACAGCATGCTTGAGTGCTCCCAACAGGCGCTCGGAGTAGCCCTCGAACCGAGGCAGCAAAACGCTCAGCTGTGGTTCGAGTAGACGCCAGGACGCCAAGGCGCCTATCAGGACGTCCACGGCGCCTTCATCCGCCGGAGATTGCAGCTGGATGGCACTGCAGGCGCCCACGACGCCGGTGTTGACCTCGGCGAAATTGTCATGCACCGCCAACACCGCGTCTCGTGCACCGGCGTGGTCCAGTTCACCGGCCAGCAGCCGCTCGTTCTCAATTCTCCCGAGACTCGACAGCGACCAGCCGCTGGCCCCCGCGAAGGTGCTGTGCGAAACAAAGCCGTTCACGCCGGCGTCGATGAGCTGCGACTCCACCAAACCGGGGTCTTGCGAGAATCGAGCCGCTACCGCCTGGGTCTCAGCGAAACCGAGGAGGCGGACCGCATGCAGGGTGAGGAGTGTCATTCGGTATCCATCAGGGTGATTGTTCCCCGGGACCCGTCAATTGCCAGGGGGCCGCCGTCGGCGAGAAGGTGCAGCGCATCCCGTACACCCAGTACGGCAGGGATACCGAACTCCCGGGCAACGATCGCGGCGTGCGACAACATTCCGCCGGTCTCCGTGACCACGGCTGAAGCCATTCCGAAGAGAGGCGTCCAGGCGGGGTCGGTAGTGCGGCAGACCAAAACATCGCCGGATTGGAAGCGTGTGAACTCGTCGGGACCGTGGATGAGCCGGGCATTGCCGTGGGCTGTACCTGTGCTGGCGCCGACGCCGGTGAGGATGGTCATCATCAGGCTATTTCTACTACAGAAAACACTGCCCCGGCACCAACAATTGAAGCGGCCGCCGAACTGGCTGAGGCATTGCACCCTTGAACGTTCTCTCACATCCCGGCCCTTAAAGCCCGAGGCTCTCTCACTTTCCTTAAGAAAGGGAGAGAGCGATCGGCTGAAGGGCTCGTTATGTGCGAGAGCGTCGGGGTGGTGGGCGCTACGCGAGGACGCGGAGTTTCGATCCCGAGCGGCCGAATAGTGCGGCGTCGGCGGAAAGCCTGCCTGCTCCGGCCAGCGCCAGGGCCAAGGCGGCGCCTGCGAAGAGCAACACAAGCTCATACCCGCCATTACCGACAAAAACGCCGGCTGGCGCGTGCACTAGGAACAGCGCGCCGAGCATGTTGACGGCCAGCAAGGCTGCGAAGACGCGGGTCAGGAGGCCGATGATCAGGGCAACGCCACCCACGAGCTCGAGGGTTGCGACTATCGGCGCTACTGCTGATGCGGCCGGGACTCCCATTTGGGTGAAGGAGGCCTGAGTTCCGGCGATGGTGAATTCGTTGAACTTCTGCCAACCGTGCGCGGCGAAGAGAAATCCTGCGGTTACTCGCAGGATGGTCAGGGCTGTGGTGGTCAAGCTGGACTTGTTCATACCTTCAACCATCCCCGAGGAAACTTGAAGTGTCAACTAAATGAGGCTCTTTATGACCTGAATCCCAGCTAGCGGGCTTGCATCCGGCGTTTATTGCGCGGCTTCGCCTGAAGCCAAGGCTGCAACAGCCGGGTAGTGATCGGCAGGAAGATGTAGGTCATCAGCGGGGTCAGGATCACGATGTTCAGCAGCACCGCGAATACCAGCGGCCAGTCCTGAGTCAAAGGGTGCAGCAGGAAATTGGCCAACAGGCTGAGCGGGAAGAACGGCAGGAAAATGCTGATGGCCTGCTTCCAGCGCGGCGGCACAACTGTTTCGGGCACAATCACAGAGACATCTCCAGGCCGCGAGAACCATCCCTCGATCCCTGTATGGCGCTCAACCCGGGTGGTCTCCATCATGTCCCTGGCACTATCGATCCACCAGCGACGCTCCTCGGAGTCCTCCCACTCCTGCAGCGAATCGGCGTCCGCGAAGCGATAAAGCATGTGCCATTCAGTGGAATCCACCCCATTGCGCACCCAACCGGACCCCAGATACCCGGGCCATTCGCGGGCGAGTTCCTGTCCGGCGTGGGCCCAGGCATTGGCCTGCCGGGTGTAGCCGGGAAGGATGGTGCGGGCGACGGAAACAGTGACGGGATGCTCATGTGACACGGCCCAAATGTACCCGCCCCGCGGCGGACTAGGCTTGTTTAGTGCCTCAAACCACAACCGCCCCCGCCCGCTCCAACGCCCGCGAAATCCTGCGCCTGGCAGTCCCGGCATTCGGTGCGCTCATTGCCGAGCCACTGTTCCTGCTGGCAGACTCCGCCATTGTGGGGCACCTGGGCGTCGACCAGCTCGCCGGCGTGGGACTTGCGTCCACCATCCTGCACACTGCCGTGGGGCTGATGGTCTTCCTGGCATATTCGACGACGCCGGCGGTCGCCAGGGCGATCGGTGACGGTAAGTTGGGGAAGGCTTTGGCGGCAGGGCGCGACGGCGTCTGGCTGGCACTGCTGCTCGGGTTGGCGCTCGCAGTGGCCGGTTTCGTGGCGGCCGAACCATTGGTTGGCTTCATGGGAGCCACGGGAGACGTGAAGCAATTCGCTGTCGATTACCTGCGATGGTCCATGCCTGGTTTGGCTGCGATGCTCTTGATCTTCGCCGGTACCGGCGTGCTCCGCGGACTTCAGGACACCCGGACACCGCTGGTGGTGGCAACCGCAGGCTTCGCCCTGAACATCGCCCTCAATCTGTTCTTCGTCTATGGGTTGAACATGTCCGTGGCGGGTTCGGCGGTGGGTACAAGCATCGCGCAGTGGGCCATGGCTGCCGTGTACTTGGTAATGGTCAGCCGGAACGCACGTCAGCACGGGGTGTCCTTGAAGCCCGACTGGCACGGCGTCCGCACCATGACCAAGGTGGGTTCGTGGCTCATGCTGCGTACGCTGAGCCTCCGCCTCGCCATCCTTGCGACTGTTTTGGTGGTGACCGCGCAGGGTGCCGTAAACCTGGCCGCGCACCAGTTGGCCATGACCATCTTCTCCTTCCTGGCCTTTGCCCTGGATGCGCTGGCGATCGCAGCGCAAGCCCTGATCGGCAAGGAACTTGGCGCCCGAAACGCCCAACGCGTGCGTGAATTGACCCGCACCATGATCCGCTGGGGCCTCGGATTCGGCGTGATTACCGGCGTGCTCCTGGCGATCGTGGCCCCGTGGGCCGGCTACCTCTTCACGCCCGACTCCGGCGTCCGATCAGCCCTGACCATAGCCCTCTGGGTCCTCGCGGTGGGACAGCCACTTGCCGGATATGTCTTTGTCCTGGACGGTGTCCTTATCGGCGCCGGTGACGCACGCTACCTGGCGATTGCCGGCGTCGTAAACCTGGTGGTCTACTTGCCGTTGCTGGTGGCAATCCACCAGACAAAGCCCGACGGCGAGGCGGGGCTTCTGTGGTTGTGGGCCGCGTTTGCGCTGGGCTACATGCTGGCCCGAGGTGTGACTTTGGGGCTGCGCGCGAGGACGGATCGATGGATGGTGCTGGGTTCGCACTAAACTGGACGGGTGACTCTCCCAGCGACTCCTGCCCAGACTCCTTCTGCTCCCGCGGACGGATCCTGGAAACCCGTGCTGATCCGCGCCACGGTTGCACTGTTGTTCGGTGCGGTCACCATCTTCTGGGCTTCGCCGTCCGTGCACGTCTTGGCGTGGGCTGTGGGGCTGTATTTGCTCGCGACTGCAGGTGCGGTGTGGATGTCCAGGGCTTTGCCTGTTGCCGTTCCGGTGGTTGTTGCACTCGGAGGCATCGGTGCCTTGGTCACCCAGTCTGACGAGGGTGTTGCCCTCTCGGCCATGTTCGCGCTGCTGGTGCTGGGCCTCCTTGAGTTCGTCCATGGTCTCCGGAAACGGGACGTGTTGGCGCGTGATTGGCTCATTTCGGGCGTTATCGCTGTGGGTACTGCCGTGATGCTGCCGTTCTTCACTTCCTTGGGCGCACATGCGCTGCTGGGCGTGGCTGGTGGTGGGGCCATCATTTGCGGTGTGCTGTGGATCCTCTCCGGTTTGACGCTGCGGCACGATGCCAAGACCGGGGTCGGCGGCCCTTCCCGAACCGCTGCGCCCGGCGCTTCGCCCGAGGCCGTAAACTAGTAGCTGGACGTTCTACTCTTTGTAGAACTTTTGCTTACCGGCGGAAACGAACCGCCATCATTGGAGGAATGACCGTGGCAGACCAGACACCAGGAGAACCGCGCAAGATGCGGACCTCGGTCAAGGGACCCCTCATGTTCTCCGCGTTCTTTGCAGTACTGGCCTTCGTTGCCGTGCTCATTTTCGCCTCCGGCGGCAGCGCTCGCGCGCCACGTTTCGACCTCGCCTTCACGGGCGCCGGCATCGCATTCATCGTGAGCCTCGTTGTGGCGGCCATGCTGTCCATGAGCCACAAGGAGAACGCCGACCACCTCGGCAAAGGCTCCGGCGTCAACCTCAGTTCCAAGCGGCCCGGCCACGGCCGCCCGGGGGCTCCGGATTCCGAGACTGAAACGCCCGACGCCGGCCACTAACGTTCCAAGGTTCGACGCTCCACTTCCGCGGGGCTGCTCTTGGGCGGACGGATGCCGACTAGTGCCTGGTGTTTCGACGTGAGCGTACGAACAGGAGTGCGGCGCCGATGACCAGAAGTGCTCCGGCTGCGTAGAGCAGGCCGGTTCCGACGCCACCGGTCAGGGGCAGTTCGAAGCCGCCGTTGGACGGGATGTTCTTGACGCTCAGGTCAATGCCAACCGTGGTGGATGCTGAGTTGATCAGGAAGGAGATCGGCTCGGCGAGCAGTTCGTATCCGGCCGGAGCGGTGGTCTCCACCAGGTAGTAGGTGCGGTATTCAGGGTCGCCCGGTGCAACGGCGGCGCCGTCGGCCCAGTCCGAGTAACGCAGACCGGAAATGGTCAAGGTTCCGTCGGCAGCAACGGTGAAGACGCTCTGGCCGCTCAGGACGATCGGGTTTGTGCCGGCCAGTGCGTCGGCTTCGGTGGCGAAGACGGAGAAGGAAGCACCGGCGAGGGCATCACCGTTCTCGTTGACCTTTTCCAGCGTCATTTCTCCCCACTTGGTGACAACCGGAGGAGTCACCACCGGGCCGCCGGGCTCGCCCGGGGTGATGGTGAAGCTGGGGAGGTTGGGGTAAACGAGTGCTTCGTTTTCGATTTCACCAATGGTGTTGACGTTGGTGTTCACGACGACCTGAACACGGGTGGTGTTGCTTGTGGCAAGAACAGCACGGCCGGCCTCGGTGAAGACCACGGAGACAGTGTTCGTTGCTGCATCGAAGACCACGTCGTAGTGCGTGCCTTCGGTGATGGTGGTGCCGTTCAGCAGTGTGGCGGTTGCGCCAACGTAGGTCAGCTTCGGATCGAGGACGTCGACGATCTTGTAACCATCGATGACGGTCTCGTTGGGGATGTCACCGGTGATGGTGAAGTCGATCTGGTCGCCGAGCTTCACATCGGGGGCGTCCGTGACGGTCTTTTCCACCCCGGTGACGGAGTTCTTCGGGTAAACGTGGACGTCGTAGATCCAGTTGTCGTTGTTTTCCGGGTCGGTCAACGGCACGGAAATCAGGAACGGGGCCGAGGGGGTCACGCCGGCGGGGTAGTTGGTCTCGGTCACGAGATACAGGCCGACAGGAAGGTTGTTGAAGGCTGCGATGCCGTCAGCAGCGGTGGTCTGTGCCTGCCCTGCTGCCAAGGTGTACCCGGCGCCGGTAATGGAACCGGATGGGTCCGAGGGAGCGAAGACGCTGCTCAGGTTATGTGCTGCGTCCCAACCGGCGTTGGTGGACAGGTCGATGGTGTTGACCTGCTGGATGGTGAACTCGACACCGGCCAGAGGCGTGAAGCCCGAGGTGTCAGGTACCGGTTGAGCGAAGTTGCTGCCGCCACCGTTGCCGCCGCTGCCGTTGTTGCCGCCACCACCACCCGCGTCCGGCTTCTCGAATTTGTGGATGGTGATGGAACCGGTCTGGTCGCCGTCAACCACCGGTGCGGCCGATGCCGGGGCAGCGGAGAAGGACATTGCCAACACCGCTCCGGCGACGATTGTGGCGGCGGTACGTGTGCGCTCGAACTGTTTCCGCATGAAGTTCCTATCCCTGACGCGTTGGCAGGGCAGCCCTAGCCGAGGGCTGCCCCAATTACCTTGCTCAGGAATAGGTGGATCCAGGGCGGGAATCGTGACGCAAAACTCATCGTGAATTTAATCACGCTCGCATTTAGGCGCGGAGAGGCCCTATCCACCATCACCAACTTCATATCGGGCGTCTATCACTCACCCTCGGCGGCCTTCCTAGCGCGATATGCAGCGACGTGGGCGCGGTTAGCGCAGTTCCCTGTATCGCAGTAGAGCTTGGAGCGGTTGCGGCTGAGGTCCAGCACGACGGCGTCGCAGTCGTCCGCCGCGCACACGCGCATGCGGTCCATTTCCTTGCTTCGGATGACGTCGATGATGGCCATTGCGGCTTCGGTTCCCATTCGGACTGCTAGTGGTGCTTCCGGGGTGGTGGCGTGCAGGTGCCAGTCCCAGTGGTCATGTTTCACGAGCTGCGGGAGTGCCTTGGCGTCGGCGAGCAGCTTGTTAACGGACTTCGCTGCCGTGTCCTCGTCGGCGCTCCAGAGTGCCGCCAGTTCACTGCGGAGGCGCTTGATGCTGCTTAGTTCCGCAGGAGTGTTCACCCTTGATCCGGTGAACTCTTCAGCCTCCAGGAAGGAATCGAGGTCTTCCATTGTGACCAGCGATTCCGCGCCGTTGGCGGCCGTATTGATCAGGTTGACGACGCTACGAAGGGCAACCTCGGTGTCAGGCGCAAAAAGCACTTTGACTCCTTACATGTTTCGGGAGTACTGTCATGACCATAAGCCCACTTTACTCCTGACAGGAGGCTGCTGTGTCAGCTCCAACGACGAAGGCTGATGCAAAGAGTTTCCTGGCATCAGGACTCGGCATCGCACTCTTTTCTTCCGCTGTTTTCGGCACGTCCGGCTCGTTTGCCAAGTCGATGCTTGAAACCGGCTGGTCACCCGGCGCCGCGGTTGCTGTGCGCCTCACTGGCGCCGCACTGATCCTGGTGATTCCCGCCGTCGTGGTTCTCCGCGGCCGGTGGCACCAACTCAAGGACAACTGGCTGACTATCCTGCTGTTCGGGCTCATCGGAGTGGCGGGCTGCCAGCTCTTCTACTTCAATGCCGTAGCCCGATTGTCCGTGGGCGTAGCACTACTGCTTGAGTATCTGGCCCCGGTGATGATTGTCCTATGGCTCTGGATCGCCAGCCGACGGCGGCCCCGCGCGCTCACCGCTTCCGGCGCCCTGTTATCCCTGGGCGGACTGGTCCTGGTGCTTGATCTGACGGGTGCCGTGAAGGTCGACTTTGTTGGGGTCCTTTGGGGTATGGCCGCCGCCGTGTGTCTGGTGATCTACTTCTTCATCACTGCCAAGGAGAACGACAGCCTCCCTCCGCTGGTGCTCGCTTCCGGGGGTCTCTTGGTGGGCGCCCTGGTCATGTGGCTCGTCGGGCTGCTGGGGCTGTTGCCCATGACCTTCAGCACCGCGGACACAACGCTGGGGCCATGGACTACTCCGTGGTGGGTCTCCGCCGTCGGCCTCATCATCCTGGCCACGGTGCTCGCGTACGTTTCCGGCATCATGGCTGCCCGCAGCCTGGGTTCCAAGGTGGCGTCCTTCGTGTCCCTCACCGAAGTCCTGTTCGCCGTGATCTGGGCTTGGCTGCTCCTGGGTGAACTCCCCGGCCCCATTCAGTTGCTGGGCGGCCTCTTCATTGTGGGTGGTGTGGTCCTGGTCCGGGTCGATGAGCTGCGTGGAGATCGCAGGGCGGCCAATACTGCCCAGGAAGCGGCACGCGTTCTGGATCACCCGAACGACGTGGAACCCGTCCCTTCCGGTCATGTCACCAAGGTGCCCCGCGACTAAGGTGCCTTAGACAGCGAAAGCCCCGGACGCTGATGCGTCCGGGGCTTTCCCAACTGTCTTAGTTGGAAGCCTGCTGCTGCTGCTCAGCGTTCTTCTGAGCGCGGTCGCCGGCTTCGCGAAGAGCGTCGGCAACCTTCTTCAGGTTGGAAGCGTGCTGGCTGTCCCACTCGCCGCGGAACTTGTCAGCGTCCGGGCCCTTCCAGTCGGTGCCGTCAAGTGCGCCCTTGAGCTGTGAACGCTGCTGCTCGATGTTCTCAGCACCGGCCTTCAGCTTGTTACCGAGCTGACGAAGCTGATCAACATCTGCACCCCAAATAGCCATGAGATTCTCCTTCATTTTTTCGGACCCGAGCTCTTCGGCATCCCCAGCGGCCTCCGGCTCATCCGGAAGATCCAATAGCTAAAACCTATCCCGGGAATCCAAAAACCGTCGATGGGCACCCCTCCCCATGTAGCACTGCCCATAGTTAGCATGGGGTTATGTGCCGCAATATCAGGACCCTGCATAACTTCGAACCGCACGCTACGAGCGCCGAAGTGGAGGCCGCTGCCCTGCAATACGTGCGCAAAATCAGCGGATCCACCAAGCCCTCCAAAGCCAATGAGGAAGCTTTCGCGGAGGCCGTCCACGAGATCGCGCATATTACGCAGCATCTCTTGGACTCCTTGGTGAGCCACGGCCCGGCGAAGAACCGTGACGAGGAAGCCGCCAAAGCGAAGGCCCGGGCTGCGGTCCGTTTCGGAACCGCGTAGCCCAGGCCACAACTGCCGGTCGGTGGGGGTTTACTTACCGAACGAGCGCAGTCTCAGCGAGTTCGCAACAACCAGCACCGAACTGGCTGCCATTGCTGCGCCCGCGATCATCGGGTTCAGGAATCCAAGTGCTGCCACCGGGATACCAATCGCGTTGTAGAAGAACGCCCAGAACAGGTTGGTCTTGATGGTTGAAAGAGTCTTGCGGGACAGCTCGATTGCCTGCACCAGCTGACCCAGATCACTCCCCATCACGGTCAGGTCCGACGCTTCGATGGCAACGTCCGTCCCCGAGCCCATCGCGATACCGAGGTCCGATTGGGCCAGGGCTGCGGCGTCGTTGACGCCATCACCGGCCATGGCCACCGTGGCACCGGATGCCTGGAGTTTCCGGACCGCCTCAACTTTCCCCTCCGGCAGCACACCGGCGAACACGTCTTCCGGTGAAATCCCGACGGCGGCAGCCACTTGGGCGGCCACTGCAGCATTGTCTCCGGTCAGCAGGATGGGGCGAATTCCCATCTCCTTCAACTTCTGTATCGCCGCTGCGGATCCGGGCTTGACGGTGTCGCTCAGGCTGACGATTCCTGCGGCCTTGCCGTCCACTGCAACCCAAATGGCTGTGGCTCCGCCGTTTTCTTCTGCCGCCAAGGCTTCCCGTTGGTTCGAATCGAGAGGGACGCCGTTCTGCTCGAGCCAGCCCGAGCGTCCGACAACCACGGTCTTTGAGGCCCCGTCCATTACAACGGTTCCCCTCACGCCGCCACCGGGAGCGGAACTGAAGCCGTCAACAGCAGGCAAGGTGCCGGCGTCGGGCATGGCGTCCTTTGCCGAGGCGGCAATCGCATGGGCAATCGGATGCTCAGAGGCCGCTTCAACAGCTCCGGCCAGGGTCAGGACGGTGGCCGGGGCGTAGCCGTTGAGGGCCACAGTGTGGTCCACTGCGAGCTTGCCGCTGGTCACAGTACCCGTCTTGTCCAGCAGGATGGTGTCCACATGGCGAGTGTCCTCAAGGACCTGTGGGCCCTTGATGAGGATGCCCAGTTGAGCTCCGCGGCCAGTCCCAGTCAGCAGCCCGACGGGAGTTGCCAAGCCCAAAGCGCAGGGACAGGCGATCACCAGAACGGCAACAGCTGCCGTGAAGGCCGCGTTGAGGTCACCCGAGAAGAACAGCCAAAGGATAAACGTGACCAGGGCAATGACCAGCACGATCGGGACGAAGACGGAACTGATCCTGTCCGCGAGCCGCGCAATGGGTGCTTTGCCCGTCTGGGCCTGGCTGACCAAACGCCCCATCTGAGCGAGCGTCGTGTCCGAGCCCACGCGGGTGGCCCGGACCAGCAAGCGACCAGAGGTGTTGATCGTAGCGCCCGTCACCAGGCTGCCCGGTCCAACCTCCACCGGCACCGATTCACCCGTGACCAGTGAGGCGTCGACGGCGGATGCGCCGTCCGTCACCACGCCGTCGGTGGCAATCTTCTCGCCGGGGCGGACAACAATGACGTCATCTACGAGGAGTTGATCGGCAGGAATCTTCTGCTCCATGCCCTCCACGAGGATCGTTGCATCCTTGGCACCCAGGTTTAGCAATGCCTTGAGCGCGTTGCCGGCTTTGGCCTTGGCGTTCGCTTCAAGGTATCGGCCCAGAAGCAGGAACGTTGTGACCACCGCGGCAACCTCGAAGTACAGGCCGCCACCGGACATGTTTTCCATGCCGGGGTGTTCAGTCATGCGGGGATCCGCAAAAAGTTGCCACGCCGAGTAGAGGTAAGCAGCGATGACGCCGATCGAAACTAGCGTGTCCATGGTGGAGGCGAAGTGCCGGGCATTGATAGCGGCTGCCCTGTGGAACGGCCAGGCCGCCCAGCTCACCACCGGCAGGGCCATCGCGCCCACAACCCATCCCCAGTTGGCGAACTGCAGGGCGGGGATCATCGAAATTGCGAACACCGGAACGGTTAGCAGTGCAGCGACGATCAGGCGTGGGCGCAGGGTTGAGGCTGCCGGGCCGTGAGCCATATGGTCTTCGTGCGTACCGTGGTCCGTGTGGTCGGCTTCCGCGGCGCCACTGGCACCATGCTCTGCATGCTCGGTCGTGCCTCCCTTAGACGCATGCTGCCGCATGCCACCGGCGGCGCCGCTTGGTGTGGCTTGTTTGGTGGGAGTGTGTCCGGGACGGGTGTTTTGGGATGGGGCTTGGCGGACTGTGGCTTTGTAACCCGTGGCGTTGACGGTGTCCACAATCTGCTGATCTGTCACGGTTGCCGGGACTGTGACGTGGGCTGATTCGAGGGGGAGGTTGACGCTGGCCTCCACGCCCTCGAGCTTGCCCAGTTTTCGTTCCACTCGATTGACGCACGAGGCGCAGGTCATGCCCTCGATGTCCAGTTCGATGACCCTGTGTGCGGGTTGGTTGAAAGTCTCCTGGCTACTCAAGAGGACTCCTAAGCGTCGTTGGCTACCACCAGGTAGCCGGCTTCTGCCACGGCCTCGCCGATTTCAGACGGCGAGAGCTCCTTGGTTGATGTGATGGTCACGGTGGACAGTCCGCCGGGATTGAGATCTACGGCCACGTTTTCGACACCGCTGAGCGACTCAAGTTCTTCGCTCACGCTTGAGACGCAGTGGCCGCAGGTCATACCCGAAACGTTGACGTTGGTCTGGATGGTCTGGCTCATGGCGCTCTCCTTGGTGATGAGTTGAATGGTGTGTTGATTGTTGGCGGAATTACCGCAGCAGGCGCCCGATGGCATCGGTGGCCTCCTTTACCTTGGCGTCGATCTGTTCGGCGCGGGCTTCGGGGTTGGGCTCGGAGGCGGCACCCACGACGCAATGGCCGATGTGCTCCTCTAAGAGGCCCAGGCTGACCGCGTGGAGGGCCTTGGTGGCAGCTGCTACCTGGGTGAGGATGTCGATGCAGTATTTGTCGTCCTCCACCATCCGCGCGATACCGCGGACTTGCCCTTCAATCCGCTTCAAGCGTTTGAGGTACGCGTCCTTGTTGTTGGTGTACCCATGGGGTGCGGCGTTCTCCGGATCCACCTCGATGATGGGTGCATCCGGATTGCTCATGCTCAGGTCTGGCGTGCTCATAACTTGAAACTATACCCATAGGGGGTATTCGTCAAGTACCCCCGGGGGGTATCGGGAGTCGCCAGCTCGGTGCGAGCCCAAAAGCCTCGCGTAGCTGCAGGCGGTCTACGAGCGTGGAGTTCGCAGCGTTTCCCTTGTGTGCTATCTCCGAAGTGTTCTGGTCCAAGTCGGAGGATCGGAACTACGATGGGTTCCTGCTGAGCACTCCATCGTGGTGGGGCACTCGCTGGGTGGCTTCACCGCACCCTTGGTGTGCGACGAACTCCACTCCGACGGCCTGGTGTATCTCTCGGCCATGATTCCGATGCCGGGTGAGACCTTCGGTGACTGGTGGACCAACACAGGGCACGATCGGGAGACCATCCCCGATGACGTTTTTTCAATCTCGTGCCTGAAGAGCTGGCTCGCGTAGCCATGGAGAGGGAACGGGATCAGCAAGGCGCTTGGATGTCAGGGCCTTGGCCCGGCCGCCATCCGGACGCTGTTGCGGCGGTACTCAACGACTTTGCTGAACGGATCGCCGGGGAACGCTGAGGAACCTGCTAGGCAGGATCGATCTCGGTTCGCTTAGCCCGGACAATGTCTTTGGCGTCGGTGACATCCGACGGCTGGGGAGCAGGCACGAAGAATGCAAGCGGCGGTACGGCGGTACTGCAGTCCAGATCCGGAAGTGTAACGACGCTGCTGATCCGTTGTTGCCCTTCCGCGAGTTGTTCCATCCGGAACATCACGCCGGAGGCACTCAATTCATCAGGCACGTCACCAGTTTCGGATGCCCACGGCACCAAGCAACCGTGCACTTCGGCAGTGCCGGGGACCGGGCCCGGCTGGACCTTCATAGGGAGGAAAGGATCAGGTCCCGGGCGGATGTCGGGGCGACGTTTCTGGGCGACGTCGTTCAACGGAGGCCTGGAAATGCGAACTCGAAGTTTCAGGCCAGTGGTCTCCACCAACTCGGGCAGGGTGAAGTCCGTAATATTCTGCGCGACAGCCTGGGCCTCGAGTGACTTGCGGGCCGCCATGACCCACGGGTCAGCCTCTAGGGGCTCGCTCGGCGCAGATCCCTGCCATTCGACCGCGGGATAAGGGGGTGCAGGCTTCTTTTCTTCCGCGCACGCCGAAAGGCCGCCGGAGACGGTAACCAGCAACAGCGATGCAGCAACAGCCCTGAAATACCGCGGCCGGGATGTCCTTGCACCGCCCATGATCAACCACCTTTGTTTGCGTTTTTTCGCCTGTCGAATCTATCACGGGCTATTCCGTCTTACTTCTGACGGCGTTCGTACGAGATCGGCGAGGTGGCCGCCGTCGAGGGCAGCAGCCCCAGCGCATAGGCTTGGATCATGCTGAACCTGGTCCTTGGACTTCTCTTTGCGGGGCTCTTCCTTGCCTCGTTCCAGTCCGACCGGCGTCGGCTCCGGAACGGTGTGTTCCTGCTGGTGGCGGCATGGTTCCTCCTGCAGGCCCTTCTGGAGTTCCTCATAGACCTGAACCCATGGTTCGAATGGTTGAACCTGGTGGTCTTGGTAGTCCCCGTACTGAGCATTTTCGTGTTTGCCGGCTTCCTGATCGCCAACGGCATCACGATGGTCCGCAGGGAAGGCCCAGGCATCACCAGCTTCCTGCCGATCGCGGTGGGACTTGCAGTGTTCCTAGCCCCTGTAATCGCCTTCCTTTTTGTGCTGAGCGGGCAGCCGGTATTGGCCGGCGTCGCCGCTCTCGCGTTCTTCCTCTGCTCCTACCTCGGCTGCGCCTTCGTGGTGTTCCTGGGATACGCGATGGTGTATTCACGGATGGGTTTCAGCCCGAACCCGGCGGCCGTCGTCGTCCTCGGCTCCGGCCTGATTAACGGCAAGGTCCCGCCGTTGCTCGCCGCGCGCTTGAATAAAGCCCTGGAAATTTACGACGGCGGCACTCCGGCCAAGCCTGTCCTGGTACCTTCCGGGGGCCAGGGGGCGGACGAGCCGCGGCCGGAGTCCACCGCCATGAAGGAGTACTTGGTGGCAAAGGGTGCGGCAGCCACGGACGTGCTGGAAGAGGACCAAGCCACCACCACCCGCGAGAACCTTGCCTATTCCGTTGCCCTGTTGGCAGATAAGGGCATTCATGGGCCCTTGCTGGTGTGCACCAACAATTACCACGTACTGCGCACAGCACTTTTGACCCGTCGGCAACGGATCAACGCCGAGGTTGTGGGTGCTCCTACGGCCAGATACTTCGTGCCAAGTGCCTTCCTCCGGGAGTTCGTGGCCGTGATGAGGGACAACCGCCTGACCAACATCATTCTCTGCCTGCCGATGTTCGGGGTTGCCCTGCTCATCACGGTGGCACTGATGAACTCGCCGGTGGTGTGACTATTCCTAGGACTTGGGGAGTCCTGTGGTGAACGTGTGGCTCCACTCCGTGACGGATTCAATGGTGAAGACGTATCCCGGCTCGGGTTCCGCTGTGACGCTCACAGTGCCGGCGGGCTTCCTGTAGCTCCCGGCTGCAACTTCCTTGCCGCCGATCAGGTACGACACACCCGCGACGGCGGGGATGGTGTAGGCATCCTGCCCATGACCCGGCCGGTCCGTGAAGATGACCGCCGCCGGCGTCGCCGTTTCGTAGCTCAGACCGAAGCCCAGCGGCAAAAGGAAGCCGTCGCCGTCGGCTTCGGGAATGTTCACTGGCAGCTTGCCGCTCGGGTTGATCGCGCCCGAAATGGCGCGGACTGCACCGTGAAAGTTGACCTCCTTAACCCCATAACTGTTGAGTACGGCGTCGGCACCGGGGAAGACACTGATGTCGTAGGGATTTCGTGTGGCCACAACGACTACGGGAGTTCCTGTGGCTGCCAGTTCCGCCACCATCTGTTGCTGTGCAGCATTGCTGGTTGCGTTGTACGAAGCGAAGACGACGGCGTCGACGTTGCCGGCGGCGGCTACCGCACGCGCGCGGTAGGCGGCGGACGGCGAAGCGCCATCCTCGTAGTCTTCCGTCACCGCGAATTCCTGATCCTTAAGCATTGGACCCATGAGTTCCGGCCATGCTGAACCGGCGCCCACCATGAGCACGGAACTGCCCGAAGCGAGCGGCAAAACCTGGTCTTCATTGCGAAGGAGCGTGACTGCCCGCTCGGAGATCAGCTTGGCCGTGGCCAGGTTCTCCGCGCTTCCAACGATGCTGTCCACAGCGGCGGGGTCGGCCAGGGGTTGTTCGAAGACCCCGCGCTTGACCTTCCATTCAAGGATCCTTCGGACAGAATCGTCCAGGCGGGCCTCGGTGAGCTCGCCGGATTCGACGGCGGCGCGAACTCCGGCGAACGATGCATCCACATCCGGGGAGTTGAGGAGGATGTCAGAGCCGGCCTGGATCGCCTTCACTGCGATCTCTTCCTGCGTCCATTCGGCAGCCATTGCCGCCATATCCAGGGCATCGGTTGTCACCAAACCCTTGAAGCCCATCTCGTCCCGGAGCAAGCCCGTGAGTACCTTGTGGGACAGGGTGCCAGGCATCTCCGGATCAATAGCCTCCACAATGATGTGTGCCGTCATGACCATATCCACGCCGCCATCAATTGCGGCCTTGAACGGCTTCAAGTGCTGATTGAGGGTCTCGCGATCGTAGGTGACGGTGGGCAGTCCATAGTGCGAGTCAACAGAGGTGTCGCCGTGGCCGGGGAAGTGCTTGGCGGCTGCACCTACGTTGTGTGCTTGAATGCCTTCGATCTGGGCGACCCCGAGTGCACTGACCAGCGCAGGGTCCTCACCCATGGAGCGGATTCCAATGACGGGATTGTCAGGATTGGAGTTGAGATCCAGGACCGGTGCGAAGTCAACGTTGATACCCATGGCACGCATTTCGGAGCCCAGGATTTCACCTTGCGCCTTGGCGAGACTTACGTCTGCCGTGGCGCCGAGGGCCATGTTCCCTGGAAGCACCGTTGCGGGCGGCCCGATGCGGGCAACCAAACCACCTTCCTGGTCAATGGTGACTGCAAGTGGGATGCCGTTTCCGTCCTCCCGCATTGCCGATTGCTGCAGACCGTTGGAGAGGCCCGCAACCTGCTGGGGGGTGGTGGTGTTTCCGGACCATGCGAAGTAGAGGACGCCGCCAAGGTTGTACTTTTCCACCACCTCCGCTGGCGTGTTGACGCCATACCGCTCTTGATTCTTTGCTGCCATGGAGGCGTCGTCTGCCGATGAACCGTAGACGTGCGTCCAGGTCATCTGGCCGATCTTTTCGTCCAGCGTCATGGCGGCGATCATCGCCTCGATATCCGGCGAGGCGGAGGTCGTCGTCGTACTTGCCTTGGTGGGTGCGGCCGCAAGTGCAGTGCCCGCGCCAGCCAGCACCCCTGTGCCCGTCATTAACAGCGCGGTGGCCGCCGCCGTCATGAGTGAAGTTCGTTGTCTTTGCATGTGAATCCCAATCCCGTCGTCCATGTTGCGGTTGAGGTTTGTGTGTCTGTAGGACTAGCGCTTGCCGTTGTAGAGGAGGTACTCGCGGGTGTCGCGCACGAATTGGTCCAGTTCGGGCCGCCAGCTGTCCATGATCGTCTTGGCGTCAGCACCGGCGTCGAGCTGTTCAGCAAAGCGGGCCGAGCCGCTTAGCAGGCCCATCCATCGTCCGCCGTCGCCACGCCAACCGAAACCGGGATACAAGCGCTTGGCTTCCACCAACATGTGGGTTCCCACTTCCAGTGCTTCAACGCGGGTGGCGTCGGTGATGTGAACCTGCACGCCGCCACAGATGAGGCCCTGGTTCTTGGAAAGCGTTGGCTGGAAGTACGCCTCTCGGAAAGTGACACCCGCAAGGCCCTTGCTGTTCAGGGCCTCTGCCCAGCGGTAGTCCACGTAGGGTGCGCCGATGAGTTCGAACGGCCGGGTGGTTCCGCGCCCCTCTGACATATTGGTGGCCTCGAAAAGGGCTGTGCCAGGGTACAGGGTGGCAGTTTCGGGTGTTGGCATGTTAGGGCTCGGCAGGATCCACATCGCCCGGTTGTCCGGTCCCGTCATCTCGCGGCGCCAGCCCTGGACCTCCACCACCTGAAGGTCCTGGATGGGTGTGAGGCCGGCGGCCGGGAGGTGAACTGCGTTGAAGTATTTGGCGAGCTCGCCCACCGTCATCCCATGTTGGAGTGCGATGCCCAGTTGGCCAACACCGGACTCGAACCCCTTCTGCAGGACTGGTCCGCGGGCCTGGCCGCCGATGGGGTTCGGGCGGTCCAGGACAACAAAAGTCGCCCCTGTCTTCGACGCCGCCTGCATTGCACCCCACATGGTCCAGATGTAGGTGTAGAACCGTGCCCCAACGTCCTGTATATCGAAGCAGATGGTGTCCACTCCGGAAGCTTCGAAAAAGCGCACATAGTCGGCAACTGTGGCGCCGTAGGAGTCATAGACCGTGATGCCGGTCCGCGGGTCCACGGATGTTCCTTCGCTGGCACCATCCTGGGCGGTCCCCCTGAAGCCGTGCTCGGGTCCGAAGACCGCTCCGACCCCCACGCCTTTGGCCGCCATGTCATCCACGATGGTGCGGAAGTTCGCGAGGACGCCGGTGGGGTTGGTGATGACTCCCACCTTGCGGCCGGCGAAAATGTTCCAGTTGTTCGCAGCGGCTACATCGGCGCCACTGATTGTAGATCCCGGCTTTCCCGGATTCCCCGGGCGTGGCTGGTTCGGACTGGCGGTTGCGCTGGGAGCAAAGGGCGCGACGACGGCGGCAGCGGCCGCCAGCCCCGATGCATGGAGCAGTTTTCTACGGTCGAGTGCCATGAAGAAAGCCTTTCGAAGGAGAGCGAGGAGCATGACAAATTTTGTGATTTTCCTTACATTGACCGTATTCGTTCTCCGGAAGGGCGTCAATGACTTACCTTTTTTCTGACGCTTGTGTAACTTAATGACAAGGCCCGGGCAGGGCCTTGGGATTGCGACTCTGAATCGGTACCGTGGATCGGGTTTGGCCCTTCGGAAGGAAACCATGCTGGAAGCGCCGCGAGACGCGCAGTCGTCCCGCACTGTATTGGTGCGAATTCGCTCTGTCCTGCCAGCGTTGCGCCCATCGGAGCAGGTTGTGGCTGAGTTGGTCCTGTCGGATCCATCGCGGGCTGCCACCATGTCGATCGGCGACCTGGCTGAGGAATGCGGAACATCCACTACCTCGGTGGTCCGGTTCTACAAGAAGGTGGGCTACGGCGGCTACTCTGATCTTCGCCTGGACCTTGCACGTGAAACTGCTCGCGAGAGTGTGGCCCATGGCGTCCCGGCCGAGGTCTACGAGGACATCAACACCGCCGACTCGCTTCAGGACATCGTCTCCAAAATTGCATTCAACGAGACCATGTCCATCGCCGATACTGCCCAGGTGCTGGACGTCGAACAGCTGGCTCGGGCCATTGACGTGGTGTCCGGCTCCCGCAAGATCGACATCTTCGGAGTGGGAGCGGGAGGTTTGGTGGGCCAGGACCTGCAGCAAAAGCTGCACAGGATTGGCCTGGTCTCCTTCGTCTGGCCCGAGGTACATGCCGCCCTCACCTCAGCGGTACTGCTCGACGCCGAATGTGTCGCCATTGCCGTCTCGCACTCGGGAACCACCGAAGACACTGTCGATTACCTCAAGGCGGGCAAAGCAGCCGGCGCCGCCACCATCGCCATCACCAACCATGCCGACTCACCACTAGGCGGGGTCGCTGACATAGTGCTGACCACTGCAGCCCGCGAAAGCCCCTTCAGGCCCGGAGCCCTGGGCAGCCGGATAGCACAGATGATGGTTGTTGACTGCCTGTTCGTGGGCGTCGCCCAGCAGTCATATGAGGCTTCCATTGATGCGCTGCGTAAAACGCACGCAGCTGTCCAAAGCCGGAAGTTTCGCCGGGCCAACTGACAAGCGCACCTGCCTGCCCGGCACAGCCTGAGGCTACTGGACAGGTTCCGCCTGCTTGACCTCTCTTTTGACGTCACTTTGCCTCAGCATGGAGTCCGAATTGATCGCAAGAATCCCCGAAAGCAGGGCTGCCAGGAGGATGGAGCCAAAGGCCATGAATGACGAGACGCCCATAAGAAACGTGGCAACTGCAAGGCTGAGGGGACTGGATACAGTTTCAAGAAACTGGACCGCCGTCATGGTCTTGCCCAGGTCAGACGAGGGAATCTGTTGATGGATGAGGGACGTGCGTCCCACCGTCCATGCGATGCCGCCCGTACAGACGACGAAAAGGGCACATGCCACGGCAATCCACGACGGTATGAAGAAGAGCAAGGCCCCTGCTGCCATAAGCCATGAGGACCGTTGCATCAGAACGTTTGGGCGCCATTCGGAGAGCAAACCTGACAGAATCGAACCGCAGAAGAGGCCCGCAGCTGCCGCTGCACCGACGATTCCTACTTCCGTGGCGGAACCCTTGAGGCCAACGGAGGTCTGGAAGATCGCCAATGTGGACAAAGGGGCGGATAGGAAGCCGACGAGGACAACTGTCCCGGCAAAACGCCACCAACCATGGATTTGGGTAAGTCGCCGGTACCCGGCAGAAAGTTCCTTGAAGAAACCCGGCCGGTCCGGCAGGCTGCTCGGGCGCTCCGGCCAAGGCAGGAAATTCATGATCAAGGCAATGACCGTAAACGACACTGCATCAACAGCCAGCAACCACCACGGGCCCCAGACGGCGCTCAAAGCTCCACCAATTGCCGGACCCACGATGGAAGCTGAGGTCCATGCGGTGGAAACTGCGGCATTGAACTTCGCGGTGCCGTCACCGTACATCTTCGGGATGGCCACGAAGGTGGCTGTCCGGGCGAACATGTCTAGGCTGCCGCGTAGGAAGGCGCCTAGTACGAGGACCCAAAAGGGCGTGTGCCAAGGCCCTATCAGCAGCGCCATTGCAGCAACAACAAGTGCTTGACCCCAATAGCCGATGTGGGTCATGACGCGGGGGGACATACGATCCGCGAGTCCGCCGATGAGGACTCCGGGGAAAGCCTTGGGAAGTTGTGATGCCACGGCAACAATGGACATCTGGGCAAGGCTGCCGCTTGTCTGCAGAACTATGAGTGGCAGCGCGATGTTGTACGCACCCCCACCCAACGAATTCACCCACATTCCCGTGAGGTGCAAACGTCTCTGCCATGGCTTTGCCAATGACACTTCAGTTACCTCGGGGTGACTGGAGAATGGTGACAAGGTCGGGCTGCTTTTCCACTGATGTGAGAAGCCATTGCATTACGGGTGCCTGCCAAAAGCTGATATTCCACGTGCGGGCAATGACCATGTGAAAGATGGTGGTGCAGCAGGGAACTACCATCCGCCACTTGCCGGGAAGAATGAGGGCAAGGGGGAGTGCGACTAATTCAAGAAAGGGAATTGTGCGAGTTAGGGCACGAACCGGCATTCTATATCGCTCTTGGGCAAACGGGTGAGTATCCGAGGCCAACAGGTGCGAATGATAGATATGGTTGGCATCGCCGCGCCTGACCCAAGCGTCATAGCCGTGGAGGAGTTTGGACAAGCCGGCCTGCGTGTAGGGCAGGTATAGCGCAACCCGTGAGACCGAAAGCGGCAGGCTCGGGGACTGGCCACTGCCCGGCTTGGACATCTGACTGATGACGAGTACCGCTTCAATGAACGTGTCATACGGCCAGCGGCCCGGTAGGGATCGGGCATCCAAAGCTCGTGTTGCCAAGAAGACTCCCAGCGCTGCCCGCCGAATCCAAGAAGAGGACTTTGACCCGGGGTTTCCACAAACCTCGCCGGCAGCCGCGGCCGCCATCAGTAGTCCGGCGGCCGCGCGTCGGCTCTTCCAAGCGGCCCCTTCATCAGCCGTGCGGTCCACCGCTGACTCCTGTGAAGCAACTGCAGCTCGGTAGTCACGGGAAGCAGCCGGGCCGGGGCGGAGCGTCAGCGCAAGGGCGGCAACAGCCCACACTGCCGCATTGCGCACATGCTGGAGTTGGACTGGTTTACGGCGAAGTTGTCGGAACATACGTGTACACAATTTCCTTTTCCTCAGGCATTCCCCGAACAGTAGTTGCCACCAGGATGTCCATCCTCAAGGGATGGTCGGGCAGGTGAGCGGGGGTGCGAACCTCGTCAAACGGTCTCCAGGCGTTGCTTCGAAGCCTCTGGATGATTCTCTGGCAGAGGACATTCTTTGGTTGCTCGTCCTCACCCATGAAGATGCCGGCGAACACGGCTCCGGCCCGGAAGAACTGGGTTGGAAGGCAGTTTGCCGGGCCGCAAGCAACGGTTGTTCCACCAGGCATGTGAAATTCAACTGCGAATCTTGAGACGCGGTCCCGGAACTTCGCATTGAACATATTGTTTGACGCAATTGGCCAGAAGTTTCTGTTGGCCACCGTTGCGGCGATCGAGGCGACTACGTAGGCCCCCGCCAACGCAACGAGCGCCGTGGACTTGTTGCAGTCAGGCGCACGCAGCACAGCGGCCATTCCTGGCGAAATCTTCGAACTCCGATGCCAACTCCAGCGAGTCAAACACCAGCCTCCTGCCGTCAAGGTTGGTGGATCCGGTAAGCAGGTAGCGGAACACTTCCATTGCGGCAATGGACGCCACGATTGAGTTCAGCGGCCCAAAGCTTGGGGCCTGGTATGAGCTATTGAGATTGGTGGTGGAGAGCGATGCCTTTGATTTGGTCCTGCCGTCGTTGTCTGTCGCTGCGCATTCCAGGCAAGGGGTGACGCCTGGCCGTACTACCGGGCCTACCACTCCACGCGTATCTTGATACCCGGCGCAAGTGAAGGGTGTGCCGGTGGCGATGGACGCCTGGTTAGACCACTCGAGCACTTCCTGGGGCGTATCGGCCGAGACCACAACGAAGTCTGAGTCCTGAAAAACAGGCAAGAGATCGTTCGCTCCGGACATCATGGAGGCGACTTCCACCGTGTTGATGCCGGGGGCCCTGAGGTGAAGGTTTCTTGCAGCGGCTTGAATTTTGGGGGAACCGATATCTTGCGCAGTGAAGAGGTACTGCCGGGTCAGGTTGCTTTCTTCCACAGTGTCCCCGTCGACCAGGACAATGGTGCCCACACCGGCTGTTGCGAGTTGCATGGCTACGTTCGTTCCGATCCCTCCCACACCGATTAGCGTGACCTTTCGATTACGCAGCAGATCGCTGGCACCGGGGCCGGTGCTGTGTGCAAGTTCAAAGTACAGGTCATGGCGGCTGTACCGGCCGGAGAGGTCGAACCTGTACGGCACCAGAATCTCGGCGTCGATAAGTTCCTCGACGATCTCCCCGGAGCCTTCACCCAGCAGGAGTTCGGCCTTGCCGCCCAAAGCGTCGAGTGTCCGTGGCTGTGAAGCGAAGCTAAGTAGTTCTGCG
Organism: Paenarthrobacter sp.; assembly: GCA_031179305.1. Lineage (GTDB taxonomy): Bacteria > Actinomycetota > Actinomycetes > Actinomycetales > Micrococcaceae > Arthrobacter. The sequence continues at coordinate 85,393 of JAPSHX010000006.1, forward strand.
AGCCCGTCCGGGGCATCCTCGATTTCGATTGCGTTGGGCGGGGCCAATCCGATCTGCACGGCCGTTTCCGTGGTGATGACGGGTAGCGACTGCTTGAGGGAGTAGGTTATGACTGCCAATTCTTGCCTCCAATGATGAGTGGGGGCCACGCGTTGCGCGGCCCCCACTTTTTATTCTTGGTTTAGTTGAACACGAAGTTCAGCTTGGAACGGCGCTTGGCCAGTCGCTTGAGCTTAAGCACTTGAATCACTCCTTTGTGTTTATAAACTTGTTGGACGGAATGAATCTACGACAGTTGTCATAGATATGACAAGCCTGTCGATTACTTTTTTGCGTGCCGCTTCGGTTGATCTCCGTCAGGGCGTGTGGGGTATAGAGTCGAGGTCATGTTTGAACTTGTCCCGCCGAATGTTGCCTTCCACCAGTCATTCCTTGAGTCTCACCGCGAGTGGGGCGGCGTCCATCAGGATGGCGCCGCCGTCTTCCTGGCGGACGATGTCACCAGCGCGGAGGGGTTCGCAGCTTGGGTTGGTAAGTTGTTGGACGCTGAAAGCACACCTGAGGAGAACGGCATTGTTCCATGCACTTATCTCTGGATCACGGAGGGTCCACGCTACGTAGGGGCGATTGCGTTCCGGCACCATCTGACGCCGGCTCTCCTGAACTCGGGTGGGCATATCGGCTATGGGATTCGCCCCTCGGATCGCAGGAGGGGGGTGGCGTCCTGGGCCTTGCAGGAACTGCTGGCTCGTTTGGCTGCGAAGGGGGAGTTGGGTGGGGTTCGGTCGGATCGAGTTCTGCTGACCTGTGATGACGACAATTCGGCGTCGATTAGAACCATCGAGCGCTGCGGGGGGCGGCTCGAAGATGCGCGGACGGGTGAAGACGGTCGGCTTTTCCGCCGGTACTGGATCGACCTGGAAACACCTGCAGCACCATAGATTTGTCACCCTGGGGTTGACGCGCTGACTGCCGGAGATGCACCATGGCTTCATGAGCAGTCAACCCAGGGGTGACATTCCTGCATCCAGCCTTGCGGATTCACAGTGGCAGCAGGTCCTCACCCATCGTCCCTTGGATGACGGCTCACGGGAAGCCGCAGCCACAAGGTTCGCTGAACGAGGCATCACCCCGGAACAGCTCAAGGCTGTCCTCGACGATGGTGGGGACGCCCTCTATGCGGCGGCCGCCGGGGGCAAGCCCGGCTGGACAGATCCATTCGGTGGTCCCCTTGCCGTTGCTCTCCTCTCAGCCGAAGTGAGCATCTTCGCGGCGCATTTGAACTCGAGGGCGTCCGGAGTCAGATCGGCAGCGGTTGCCGAACTGCTGGACGAATACAGCGCGGTAACCGTAGCCGCTGAGCTCGGCGTGGCGCGCCAGAAGGTATACGAAATCGCAAGAGCGGGTTTGCGCCCGCCCTATATCGAGCAGGTCCCTTGGAGGACGTCGTGAATCCCATCGAAGAAAAGGTCCAATTGCCGGACCCGGAAACCCAGTTCCTTGTCCATCCTGTTGACCTCCCCGGAGCCCGCAAGGAATTCCTGATGGGCTGGTGGTTGGGAATCGTTGCCACCCCTCAGGTCTACACGGCGTTTTTGGCGTTCTTTTGGGCGGTCAGCAACAACTACGTCACGCCCGTCCTGGTTCCGCTGGTCTTGGTGGTAGTTGCGGGATGGATCAGCTCCAAGCTCACCCGAGGGGCATGGGACTATATCCCACGGAAACGCCACGACAAGGAGCGGCGGATGACCGGGATGACCATAGCAGCATCACTCATCACCTCCCTTGCTCTTTTTGCCGGTCTGCTTGTTTTTATGGCGTGGGCCGTAAGCCAGCAGATGGTGCCGGGATTCAGCGCCTACCCCCTGGGGATGGGTACGGCCATTGTGCTGATCATGGCAGGAGAATTGGTGGTCAAATTGGTGCGGCGCCGCTCAGCTGAACTGGCTTCCGACGCCATCAGCCTGGCTGTCGTGGCAGGTGCTGTTGGGATTGGGTTCGGGGTACTCCCCGCGGGTCGCGAAGTCGCACCCGTGGACCTGCTGCCCGGCGCCGCGATCCTTGTGGGCGTCTGGTTGACTTGGCTGCTCTTCACACAGACAGAGGCCCGCCGCAACCACGGCTGACCGTCGGCTCTCGCGGGAAAGCCAGGGGAAGTTGGTTACATTTTCCTGTCTGCCGGACATTAACAGGGTATGAGGGTGCAGACGGAGCAGGGGGATCGCGTGGAATTGGGCAGAAAGAAGCAATTCCTGGCTGCACATGCCGCGTGCCATGACAACGTTTATCGCTATTTCCGGCGTCGAACGGAGGGTGCGTCCACGGCAGAGGATCTCACTGCCGACGTCTTCCGGATCGCCTGGGAAAAAACCCGACAGGACCAGGAACTCTCTGTTCTTGTGGTGTTTGGCATTGCCCGCAATGTCCTCCGAAACCACTATCGTGCAAGCCTTCGCTCCATGAACCTCACGCAGCAACTGGAGCGGCAGAGAGCGCAGGAGCTGGGTTCCGACGACGGTACAGTGGCTGACGCGCTGGACCGGCTCAAGCCCGAGGAGCGCGAGGTTCTTCTTTTGACCTACTGGGACGGATTCACTTCGGCCGAGGTCGCCGACCTGCTTAATGTCACCGCCACCGCCGTCAGGATGCGATTGCACCGAGCGCGGAGACAACTCAGCTATCTGCTTCGGGCGGGCCACACCACAGAGGACGTGCAGCGATGAAGAGGAAAGAAGCGACCCGCATGGAACGCCTGATTGCGGCAGACCCTGCCTTGGCTGTCACGGAAGAAGAACTTGCCGGTAGCCGTGGGAAAAGCCTGGCTGCTATGGACACTGACGCCGAGCACATCACCGTGGGTGGGTCCGTTACGGATTTCCATCAACAGCCTGCCAAACGCCGTGTGCGGTTCATGGCAGGATTCGTATTGGCGGCGGCAGCTGCAGCTGTAGTGGCCGGGGTAGCGGTGACGACCGCCATTTCGGCTCGGCCGCCGGAGCAAGCTGCGCCGGCGGTAACCCAGGTGGATCCTACGCCGGAAACAGATTCCTCGAGCGGGCTACCGTTGCCCGAAATTACGGGGATTCAGATGCCGACGTTCGACGCCGAGATCATCACCGGCGGCAACGGCAACAAGGCCGCTGTTTCCATAGGCAGAGAGTCGGACTTTCACATGGACGCCCTGAACATGGGGAAACTAGGCCTAAACACCGGGGGGTGTTTTTCCGACGTCGCCACTGAGGGCAGTGCGGGTGGACTCATTTTCCCCTTCGGGACAAGAATCACAGAGACGGGAGTGGTCTTTCCCGATGGCAAATCCTTGAATATCGGGGATGAGTTCGCGTTCGGAGGAGGACTCTCACCCGAGCGTGAACCGGGGGAATGCTCCCCAACGGGAGCGGCTTTCCTGGTTCAAAGCTGGGACGCGCTGCCCTGACCTTCTCCTGCCCGCACCCGAAAAACCTCGACGTCGGCACTCACCGTTAGTGCCGACGTCGTGCTTCCTATTCGGCGACGTCGTCCTCAACGATCGGATCCTTCAAAAGAAGCGCCGTGCCTTGGAAGGCAGGCAGTTCCAGGAAGAAGCTGTGGAGATCATCCACCTGGCTGACGTCTTCGCCGCTGAAAAGATCGTGGACAGTGGAGCCCGGAACCAGGTGCGAGGACTGGATGCTGCCCGCAATGTCCTGGTCCGAGAAGTTCAGGACGGTGACCTGTAAAGCTCCGTCGGCGAGCTGGTTGACCAACACCAGCAGCCCTCGATGGGAAACGTCCGGCACGTCCAGCAGCGTGCTGGTGGCGATCCCCGACTCCTCCCGCACAGTAAGGATCTGCTGGAGCCGCCGGGCGTAAGAGTTCGGGTCCTTCAGCTGCTCGGGCAGCGGACCGTAGAGGCTCCGCGCACGGGCCATTCCGGCCAGGGAGGTTTTCGCATCCGGACTGGTGCCCATGAGATCGTGTGCGCCACGGTTGATCCAGCGGGTGTCGCCCTGCGACGTGAGCTCGCGGACCGTCTCGCGATCAAGCGCTGTGATGCCCGTGAGGTCCCAACCGGAAAGCGCGAAAACTCCGGGCTGCAGCGCGTTGTACATGGACAGCAGCACGTGGGCGTCCAGGACCTGTGCTTCCTGCTCCTGGGTGATGGCATCCTGATCCTTGATGCCGAGGGCCGCCATGATGAAGCTGACCGTGGTGCAAGCAATGCCGTTGGTAGTGAACACCGCGTTGTACGGTCCGTTCTCCCCCGTGAGCCGTTCCCGCATGGTGTTCTGGACTTTCTCCGCCACCTCCGCACCGGTTAGCTCCTCGCCGGCAAGTTCAAAGGTGTCGTCCCTGTGCCCGGCGGCAAAGTGGAGCAGCTCGTAGGTCAGTTCATCGTGGTTTTGGAGGGCATGAACCAACGAGGCCTGGTCCACGCCGATCTCCATGGAAAGCCGCAGGGTCAGGCGCAGGAACTCTGTATCGCCGATGACCAGGGCGTAGTGATAGGCGGGCCTGGTGATGAAGTCGTAAGAGAGGTCCGGGCCGGACTCGGACTGGGACTTGATGTCATCGATGGTGAGGTTGAGTTCCTGGAAGGAGAACCCGCCCACCTTGCGGATCATGGAACCAATAAGCTGATTGGCGGCCTCGGACAAGGGGTGGCCCTCGGACCAGCCCGGTTCTTCCTCCGCGCTCTTCTCCACGCCCAGGAATCCGTTGGCATCAAGCCGGAGCGCGCCGGTGCCCAGGTCCAGCAAAGAGTGCAGGGCATCGCCAACCACAAGGCGCATGCCGGCGAATGTTGGGTCCAGCCAGTTGATGGAAGGCTGGCCGGCCTTGAAGTAGTGCAGATAGACCCAGCGGCGGGTCTTGCCCGTGGTGTCGATGATGGGCTTGGTGGCGCTCCAATTGGTTTCCTTGACGCCGGGTTCGTAGAAGATGACCCGTTGCAGGCGCCCGATGATGTACCCGGCCTTTTGCAGGGCTTCCTCAGTCGCCGGGCTGATGTTCACCGAGTCCTCGCCCTCAGGGACGTCGGGCAGCAAGTGCCAGTCCTCTTCTGGGATATCCACCATGTGATAAATGCCGGGGTAATCCCGGAAGTTCATTTCAGCGAGTCGGAAGTCCGCTCCCTTGCCTGTGTGCCCGGGAACGATGTCGTCAATGACGGTGCCGCCGTGGTCATTGGCCACCTCGCACATCTGGCGGAACTCTTCCTCGGTGCCGAAAGCGGGGTCGATCGCCATGCTGATCCGGTCAAAGTGGCCGTCCACGCTGGGTGTCTGGGACCAGCCACGGATGCCACCGGCCAGCTTGACAGGTCCGGTGTGCAGGCCCCGGATGCCGATTTCGCTGAAAGCGTCCCAGAGTGCGGGATCACCCAACGCTGAAAGGAAAGACTGTCCATCCTTGGTGATGAACGACAAGGGGTAAGCCGTGAACCAGACGGGTGCGCGCTCCACGGCCGCCCGCGGATTCGGCCTGGCATAGGAGTTCTGCCACATGCTCGCCTGCCCCGAGAGTTGGCGCGCCATGGTGTTGGCGTCGCCCAGCATGGACTGGTTTCGAAGCCAATCCACGTAGGTCTTGTTAAGGCCGTCGAATTCCAACGATGGGCGGGCGGCGAAAAACTGCCGACGGCGGGCGATCGGCCGCAGTGCCTTGGGGCGAGCTGGATAGAACTGTTCGTCAAACGTGATTTCCGCCGGTTCGCTTGCGGTTTCATCGGGCGTTTCCTGTGGCGTCTCCTCCGGATTTCCTTCCGGAGTTTCGCTGATTTCTGACACGCTCTCGTTGACTGCAGGCTCCCGCACAGTTTTCTCCTTTACGTGGTCGCCGCGTCAACGCCGACCGTCCGAGGGGGTCGTTCAAGAGGTCACGTACCCGGGCTTGCCCGGACTATTCATGCTAGTCGGGGGAGCCTGCCGTTTGTCTAACCCGGGAACAAGTAAGTCTCGTTATTATGTGTTGGGTTGACCTTGGTGGCACGGCGGTGGACACGATAAAGCCCGACGTCGTCACTCAGGTGGGTGCCGACGTCGGGCTTGGAATTGTGCGGACTGGGTGTGGGGCTGTCAGTACCGCCACACCACCGTGTAGGCGTAGCCGTTGCCGTTCCGGACACACCCTTCGACCAGGCGCACGTAGGAACCGAATCCGGGCCTGGCGGCATCCAGGTTCGACTCGCAAGTCGCCTTCGTGTGAAACCAGTAAACGTAGGTGCTGGCAGCCTCGGCCGGGGCAGCCAAAGCAATTCCACCGCCAGCCAGGATAGAGGTTGCCGCGAATATGGACGCAATCTTCTTCTTTACGTTAGTCATTTCGATAGAGTAAGCATCTGGCCGAAGACAGTCAACGGTCCGCGAAAGCCCTATCCGGCCCTACGGGTGGGCCCCGAACAGTCATTACCGTGACTGGTGAAGATCGGAGGACACATGAAAATTGTTGTTATCGGCGGAAGCGGTCATATTGGCTCATTCCTCATCCCCAGGCTCGTCCGGGGCGGACACGACGTCATCAATATCAGCCGCGGGACCAGCAAGGCATACGTTGATGCGCCCGAGTGGCAGCAGGTCCGGCAGGTTACCGCGGACCGCCACCTCGAAGATCGCGAGGGCACCTTCGGTGACCGGGTCGCCGGACTGGGAGCCGACGTCGTAATTGACCTGGTGTGCTTCACGCTCGACTCCGCCACGGCGCTGGTGAACCGTCTGCGCGGCGAGACGGGGCATCTGCTGCATTGCGGGTCGATCTGGCGTTATGGTGCCAGTCGGAAGTTGCCCATCTCAGAGGGGTCGGACTCCACCGCGGAGCCGCTGGATGAATACGGCATCCAGAAACGCGATATTGCCGGGATGCTGAAGGATGAGACGGCCTCCGGAGGGCTCATCACTACGTCCCTGCACCCCGGACACATTGTCGGTCCCGGATGGCATCCCGTGGGTCCGCTCGGAAATTTCGATCCCTCCGTGTGGCAAAAGATCGCGGCCGGACAGCCACTTCAGATTCCGGGAAGTGGCACCGAACTGATGCACCACGTCCACGCGGACGACCTCGCGCAGGCCTTCGAGAAAGCAATGCAGAGCCGGGAATCGGGCGCCGGCGAGGACTTCAACATTGTTGCTCCGTCCGCCCTGACAGTTCGTGGCTACCTGGAGATCGCGGCATCGTGGTTCGGGCGGGAGCCACACTCGGAGATGGTCAGCTGGGAGGACTTTCGCGAAACCACCACGCCCGAACACGCTGACACGAGCTGGGCCCACCTCTCCCGCAACCACTGCCTCACCATCGAAAAAGCCAGGTCCCTCCTGGGCTACGCCCCCCGCTACGAGCCGGAACATGCCGTTCGTGAGGCGCTGCAGTGGCTTATCGGGAACAACAAACTTCAGGTTCAGATCACTTGATATCACGGCGTAACGCTCGACACCGGGACTCGCCTCAGTGCTGAAGGACACTGAACCTCGGCCTTCAGTGCCTCCCTGCGTTCGGTGAGGAAGGTGTTGGGTTCCGGCGCTGTATGTATTGGTGTCTGTACAACGGCCGCCCCAACACCGAAGCTTAAGGAGCGGAGGGGGAGCATCCATGTTCAAAGCGGCCAACAAAGGAGTGACAGACACCCGGCTCGACCACGCCTTCTTCGTCCTGGGCGGAGTCGCCGCAGTATGGCTTGCATTCTTGTTGGTGGGCGAGAGCTTCCAGCTGGGGTGGGGGCAGGTGTGGTTCTACGTGGTGTTCTGGGCGTTCCTCGCCTATTTGCTGCTCCCACGGCTCCACCGGATCCTGACCTCCATCTATGTGCCGGGCTATTTCATTGGACGGGCAAGGACCAGCGACGGGCTCTTGGGTGACCCGGTCAACGTTGCCTTGCTGGGCGCCGAGCCCCAGGTCCGCGCCATCATGGAATCTGCTGGATGGACCAACGCCGACGACGTCACTTTCGTCAGCAGCCGGCGCATCATCAGCTCAACTATTTTCCGGCGTAGCTACTCCGAGGCGCCCGTCAGTCCGTTGTATCTCTTTGATCGGCAGCAAGACTTCGCCTACCAGCAGGAAGTGGACAACAACCCGGGCAAACGCCACCACGTCCGCTTCTGGCGTTGCCCCGAAGGCTGGCTCCTACCGGGTGGACACAAAGTGGATTGGCTTGCCGCCGGAACCTACGACCGCAGCGTTGGCTTCTCCCTGTTCACTCTGCAGATCACGCACAAGATTGAGCAGAACACCGACGTGGAGCGGGACCACATCGTTTCAACCGTTTCGGCTGCGGAACCAGCTGTCTCAGTCCAAGTCATCAAGGACTTCTCCACCGGGTACCACTCACGCAACGGCGGCGGGGATTCAATCTCTACTGACGGCGACTTGCCGATCGTCGACGCTCGCGGCGTCCTGGTGCCCGCGGATCAGCCGCCCAGCCGCACCGATAGCAGGGACAGGCGGCCCGCCCCCATCTTGATGGGGGCTGCTTTGGTGGTGGCCAGGGCGGTGGCGGCTTTGGTTCTGGCGATCACGTTGTTCACCTCCGGCGGTGAAATTTCCGGGCTCACCTTCGACGACGACTCGTCAGACCCGCAAAGCACGACGGCGGCAATCGCCTTGATAGCAGCTGTGGTCCTGGTGTTCGGGCTGGGTGAAGTTTTCCTGGCCTGGCGCATCTTCCTTGGCAGCAATGGTGCCCGCGTGATTGCCATGGGCTTGAGCTCCATCTCGATCCTGGTCCAGGCAATCGACTACTCCACGGGCAGCGCAAACATCACCCTCGAAGCTGGCCTCTCCGGTTTGGCCACTGACATTCTGGTGCTCCTGGCCCTGTCCAGCCAACGTGCCCGTGTGTACGCAAAACGGCAGCGCGTTCCGGCGGTTCCGGCGTCGGTAGTTGGCCGGCGGGTACCTTCCTGACCCACTTTGAGGGCGACTGGGTCCGACGCGCCGTCCTTCGTGGCGCGTCGGGGTAATTTCAGATTCAAAGTGGGTGGTGACGGTACACGCCTGATTCAGAAGTCCTCCACTACCAAGCGCTGGCTGCGTCTAACCGGGTACGCCTCAAGCGTGGGTTCCGCCAGGATGGCACCGACCGCACTCAATGAGCCAGCGACGAACACGGACCTAGCGTAGATATCGTTTCCTACGAACCAAGCGGCATCATCCGGCAACCAATTCATGGCGAGCCGGTTGGGTGGTGAGTCGACGGGCTGGAGAGCCAGGTCGAGGTCGCCGTGGCGCACACGCATGACACGATCGAGGCTGGCGGTCACAGAAGGTGCTCCGCGCACTTCAGGCAGAAGTTCGCTGTATCCCTCCCCAGATGAGGAACGAACAATTCCGGGACGTCGTGTGCTTCGAAAGCACTTGGAAGAGCATGCTGGCCACTGTTTCGTCGATGCTTCCCATATCTGGCTCATAAATCGCATCCACGCCAACGCAAGGAAATGACGATGTCGCTCCATTGGGTTTCGGAATCAATCGACATTGATTCGCCAGCCATCCGGGACCATCGCAGCTTGCGGCCCTCGGCAGCCGACGCCGGGTTCAGCACGCGGACCAGGCCAGGAAAGCCTTGAGGGATCAGGCCATCCAGCGATCCCACCGGATGCCCAACTGTCCAGCGAGGTACCAATCGATGGCTTGGCTGGTGCTCGTATCGGTCACAGACCCATTCTTCCAGCCGGGCCGTGTCTCACGGTGTTCCTTCGCTACGGTACTTGGAGGCGGCCGCCGGCGTTCGCGGCGTCCCAGGGCTGCTTCGGATTCACAATGGGTGGACACGATGCCGCGAGCCCTTGTTGCCCTAACGGGCATAGGGATTGAAGAAAGACAAAAGTAAGAGCAGTTGAGAAAGCTAAAGAGTGGTCCATTTTGGCCGATGTCGCTGGATCGCTTTCCGCACCACGGTTACGATTCCCGCCTCATTGAGGAGGCAGAACCCAGGCGCTTTTTTGAACCGGGGATCGCAGGCATGCCGAAGAGCAGGTCCTGGCGTCCACGGCAGCCAGTGCTCCCGAGCCTCGTCGAAGATTCAATCAAGTACCCATCAAGTGAGTTGCTCCACGGAAGATGCCGTCATCCCGCCTCGGAAAACTGCTTCCCCGCCGTCGTTGCGTGATTCCGTCAAGTTCCCATCAAGTAAAACTGATGGCACCTTCGCCTAGCGCTAAGTGTTGATCGCTGTCGGCTCGGAAGCAGCCCAGCCCGGCACGTATCGCCGCATTTTTGGTGCGGCTTCGGGGTCGAACGGGGCGATGACTCCTGCCGCAACAGCCTCTCGGATCAAGCGCGAAGCTTGGGCGCTGTTTCGAGGTTCGATCCCGAAGCGCTCGCGGACTGAGGTATTAGTAGTGTGCTGCCGTGTAACGTGCCGCAAGCATGCATGAAGATAAACGGCTCGAACTCGATCTTCCTTATCCATTTTGGTTAGTGGTCGATATGCGAAAAGCACGACGCGAGTGTGGTTTTCTGTAACTTCTACCAGTGGTGCTGGCAGCTGGTGGTATTCGGTTTGAAAAACAATCTTGTCCCAGCCGCTTCCGCGTTCCTCGCAGATCCCCGCCCTCCGCATGACCGAAGCGAGGGCTTCGTTCCGAGATTGAGGTGGTGTGTCGACAAACCTCGCGGGATCCATTAGAGGCACACCCGGGCTTGTAAATTCGATACGGTCCTCAAATATTTCAAACATCGGTCCGGATCCCCCGACGGTGAAATCCTGATGGATAAGTGCATTGGCAAGGATCTCGCGAATTGCGAGTGGCGGAAACATGGGAACATCTTTCCTCAGGGCGCGTTCCACAACCTCATTAGCTGGCAGCAATGCCTCGATGTAGCCGACGAGGCCATCAAATCCATTCGCATAGCCTCTGGTACCTACTTGTTCCTTGAGGGTTTCGATTCGGCCGGCTCCGCGGTATTGAATAACCCGGGCAGCCTTCCTGGACAGATTTTGGAACTCGGATAGCCGCTTTGCAAACAGGAGTGCGCCAAGGTTGGTGATGTTCCACCCTCCAGAACCTGAGAGCTCAACGAAACGTTCGGATGCGAGGGCGTTGAGAATTTCGTTAGGAGTCCCGGGAAGTGGCTGTTCCATCAAGTCAAAGTATGCAGGATAGTCCAGTAGCCTCAGAACATCATCTGCTCGGACATTCTCGAGAGAAATTAGTCGCTCAAAGGGGGTCCGATCAAAAAGACGCCATAGCTCTCGTTCCTTCTGGGGGAATTCTTTGAGCTTCTTTTTGTAACTACCGATCCTGATATATTCAGTTTCTTGGAACCGTACGGGATGCCCATATGCGCGTTCGATGCGAAGTACTACGACATCCTTATCCTGAACCCTGACCTCGAAAAACTCGAAATTGATCTTGGGAGACACCACTCGCAACAGCCAGTTCTCGAGTTCCTCGTTGCCGATTTTCTTCTGCCGTGGCTTGAAGATGGTCCCGACGATGGCATGATCGGTGTCTCTGACACCCCAGATCATGTATCCGTATACTTGGCCCGCCATGGCAGCCGAGTTGGAGAGAGCAGAGATATACTCTCCGATCACTGCTGGATCAGCAATATTTTCCTTGAATTCAACCCATTCAGTCTCGTTGGGTAACGAGGCGAGTTCCACAACGAGATCTGGGAGACTGTTCTCGGGGACGGACAAGCTCATTTGAGATCCTCGTGCGGCCAACCAGAACCGACGCTCCAACGATTGCCCATCGAGTAGACCTCCCACCGAGTTTGTCCCAGCAGCATTTGCGCATGGGAATAAGTAGCCCTCGTTAGTTTGCCACGTTGCAGAGCATCTCAGCCGAAACTTGTGCTTTATCCACAAGTGAAAAGGTGGCTGCCTGTTTCGGACACCCTGAGACGTCTGTGACCACTGACCTCGGACAATGGGAGGCTTGGACGCGCTGTTGAAGGCTGCGTGTCGGGGTGGTTCCAGATCCAAAGTGGGTGGTGACGGCACACAGCCAGGAAGCCAGCCACCCATAAAAGCTCGACGGCGGGACTCAAGGTGAGTGCCGCCGTCGCGTGCTTCAGGGATGTGAGAGAGCGTCCGCGTGAAGCTGTAGGGATGTGAGAGAGCGTTAGGCAGTGACCGCCAGGGCATCGATCTCCACAAGCATGACCTCGTGCGGCAAGTCCACGAACACGGTGGTGCGGCTCGGCAGCAGACCGCTGGGCACGTTCTCGCGGATGAACTCGCCGTAAACCTCATTCATGGCGGCGAAGTCATCGCGGGTGGTCAGGTAGACGCGGAACATGAGGACGTCTTCGACGGAGGATCCACCGGCTTCGAGGATGGCCTTGACGTTCTCCAGGGTGCGACGCGTCTGGACTCGGACATCGCCCTCACCGATGTACTGGTTGGTGGCGGGGTCCATGGGGCCCTGGCCGGAGACCTGGAACATGCCGCCCTTCTTGATGCCCTGCGAGAATACGTGCGCAGGGGCGGGTGCGTTTTCGGTCAGTACTACGGTCTTTTCACTCATGCTGAGTTCCTTTCGTGGCTGATCCAGCCGAGGTCGTTGGAGATGGCCTCGGTGCTGGCTTTGAGGTCGGGCAGCAGCTCAAGCAAGCCTTCATAGCTGAGCATCACTACCGGTACCGAACAAGAGGCTGCGGCAACAACGGCGCCGCTGGCGTCGCGGATGGGGGCCGCGATGCAATGCACGAAGGCTTCGTGCTCAGCGTTGTCGTGGGCCCAGCCCTGTTCCTTGACCTGCTCGAGTTCGGCCAGCAAGGCCTCCGGCGAGGTCAGGGTGTTCTCGGTAACTTTCACGTAGTCCAGCCCCGCGGCGATTTTTTCCTGCCGGCTGCGCGGCATGTCGGAGAGGAGGACTTTGGACACAGCGGCCGAGTGCAGCGATGCAGTCAGGCCGATGCGCGAGTACATGCGGACGGGGTGGTGCGACTCGAACTTGTCGATGTACACCACCTCATTCCCTTCAAATGCGGCAAGGTGCACAGTGTGCCCGGTTCGGCCGTTGAATTCGGCCAGGTGCGGGTGCGCCACCTTGCGGATGTCCCGCTGTTCCAAAGCCAGCGATGACAGTTCAAAAAGCTTGGAGCCGAGCATGAAGCGCTGGTCTTCGTCCCGAACTACGAAGCGCTTTTCTTCCATGGCGTGCAGGAGCCGCATCACGGTGGTCTTGTGCACGGCGGCCTTGGACGCGAGCTCGTCCAGGGTTGCTGGCTTTGCGGCGAGCTCGCCGAGCAGGTCGATGGCTCGCATGAGGCTCTGGCTCACGATGTCACGCTCCGGTTCTGGTGTTGAATTGTCCGTCTTCAACATGGATAGCAGCCCACGCGTCATCCGAAGAATCGAGAATGGCCGCCAGCTCGGCGGCGTTGGGCAGCGGACCCCGATCGCCGTGCACGGTCAGGGTGCACGCAGCTGCAACATGCCCGCGGCGGAGGCTCTCCTTCTGGCCCAGACCGAACAGCATGCCGCTGAGGTAACCGGCGGCGAACGAGTCACCCGCGCCAACAGGCTCGACGACGGCGACAGACAGTGCGGGCACCTCTTCCCGGGTGCCGGTCCGGTCCAAAGAGATGGCGCTGATCGCCTCGTTCTTGATAACCAGCACCTTCGGGTCCGGCATCATGCGGCGAAGTTCTACTTCGTCGGTGGTGCCGAAGGCGTGTTCGGCTTCGTCTTTTCCAACGAGGACCACATCGGAGAGGTTCGCCAGCCGCTGCAGGACGGACCTGTCCTGGCCTGCCCAGAGAGCTTCACGCCAGTTGACGTCGAAGCTGATGATCCGGCCATTGCGAGGTGCGGTGAGGATTGCTTCCAACAGTGAAAGACACTCGGGGGAGAGGGCAGCGGTGATTCCACTCAGGTGGATGAGTGCAGCGTTCTCAAGCAAGGAGGAAACTGCGGGATTGGAAAGCGTGTCCCGTCCCATGGCTGACGCCGCGGATCCTTGCCGGTAGTACAACACCGAACTGCCGCCGTCGGGGTCCGAATCCTGGGCCGGGACCTTGACGTACAGGCCCGTAGGCAAGGATGCGTCCACTTCCACGCCGGTGATTCCCACGCCGTGATCCCGAAGCTCGTGCAGGATCCGGGTGCCGAAGCCGTCGTGGCCTACCCGGCTGACCCAGTGTGTGTCCAGGCCCATGGCTGCCAAGCCCATGGCGACGTTGGATTCCGCGCCGCCGATCCCGAAGTGGAGTTCCGTTGCCAGGTGCAGGGGGACGGCGTGGACAGGGGTAAGCATGGCCATGGTTTCGCCCACGCATACAGCTGAAAGCATCGTTCTCCCACTAGTTCGTGCGCTTCTCAGCGGCCTTGACTCTCGATCCGCCACCATGTTAGACATATCACCAGCAGGTTTGCAACCAGCGTTGCAAAATACGCAACGCACCAGAATCACCCAGCAACCCCACAACGCAGCTTCAAGAACGCAGCACAGCGAAGGGAACGAAACGCGTGAACACTTCCGAAGCCATCTCGGCATCCGCCGTGGCAGGCCTGGCTGACCGCCGTCTCGACTGGCGCCATAAAGCTGTGCCCGCATCCGCAAATGGCACCACACACGCGGACTTCCTCGCCGCCAAGCACACGCTCGCTGACCTCCAGACGCCGCTGCTCACCCTCGACGCCCGCGCCCTCCGTGCCAATGCCGACCGGCTGGCCGACTGGTGCAGGGAACGCGGCGTCCTGCTCGCCCCGCACGGCAAGACCACCATGTCCCCGCAGCTCTGGACCGACCAGCTCAACCGCGGCGCCTGGGGCATTACCCTGGCCAATTTCGCACAGCTCCGCGTGGCTCGTGAGTTCGGAGTAAGGAACCTGCAGCTCGCCAACAGCCTCACGGATCCGCACGCCATTCAGTGGGTTGCCCGCGTTGCTACGCCGGACGCGCCCATCCTTTCCTGGATGGACTCCCTGGGGACCGTTGAAGTCATCAACCGAACACTCGCCGGTAGTGAGGCTGTGCTGGATGTCCTGGTGGAGCTCGGCGCGCACGGCGGCCGGACCGGTGCCCGCTCTGTGGAGGCTGCCATGGAGATTGCCCGCGCTATCTCCGAGTCACCAAACCTGCGTTTGGTGGGCGTCAGCGGCTATGAAGGCTCACTCGCGCACACAGCGGACGACGCCGGATTGGCCGCCGTTCGCGGCTATCTAGCCAAGATGCGGCTGCTTCACGAGGAACTGCTCGCCGCAGACCTGTACGGTTCCAGCAAAGTGATCATTACCGCCGGTGGCAGCGCCTACTTTGACGACGTCGTGACCGTCCTCGCACCTACCATCAGCACCGGTGCCGAACTTGGGGGACCTGCCGTGGACCTCATGATCCGCAGCGGCGCCTACATCATCCACGACGACGGTTTCTACCGCGGAATCTCACCGTTTTCCCGCGAGGGTGATCAGCCCTTCAAAGCCGGCCTGTACGGCTGGGCGCGGGTTGTTTCGCAGACTGAACCCGGCCTCGCCATCCTTGACGCCGGGAAACGCGACCTCCCGTTCGACGAAGGCCTGCCCGAACCGCAGTTCATCGGACCTGTCCTGGGTGGGGCAATGGAGCCACTGCTTGACGCCAAGATCACCTCGGTCAACGATCAACACAGCTTCATGAGCTACGAAGCGTCCACCACCACTGTCCGTCCCGGCGATGTCGTCCGGCTGGGCCTCTCCCACCCATGCACCGCATTCGACAAGTGGACCGTCATTCCGGTGCTCGCGGACAGCGGATCAGCCGAAAGCCCAGGCAACCAGACCATCGTCGACCTCATCCATACCTTCTTCTAGGACAGCATGAAGACCATCATCAGCAATGCCACCTTGGTGGATGGAACAGGAACAGACCGGCGCCGTGCGGACGTCCTGCTGGACGGTGCGGTGATTGCCGCCGTCGTCGACGCCGGAACGCTCGACGCCGGTTCCCTCACCGACAGCGGTGCGGACCGCGTCATCGATGCCAACGGCCTGGTCCTGAGCCCGGGTTTCATCGACATGCACGCACACTCGGACCTGCAGCTCCTGGTGAACAGGGACCACTACGCCAAGCTGAGCCAAGGTGTCACTACCGAACTGCTGGGCCAGGATGGCTTGTCCTACGCGCCCGTGGACGAGGCCACGCTCGCAGGTGTCCGCGAGAAGATCGCCGGCTGGAACGATAATCCTGCCGACTTTGACTGGAACTGGCGGACCGTGCGGGAGTACCTCGACCGGCTCGACGCGGAAGAAAATGGTGGCCGCATCGCTACCAACGCCGCCTACCTTGTTCCCCAAGGAACCGTCCGGGCCCTGGTTATGGGCTTCGCCGAAGGTGACCCCACGCCGGAACAGCAGGGGCAGATGCAGGACATCATTCGCACGGCGATGGCGGAAGGTGCGGTGGGAATGTCCTCGGGCCTTACCTACACGCCCGGCATGTATGCCCAGACCGAGGAACTGGCTGGGCTCTGCCGAACTGTGGGCGAGCTCGGCGGTTTTTACGCGCCGCACCATCGCTCCTACGGCAAAGGCGCACTGGGTGCCTACGCCGAGATGATCGGGCTGAGCCGCGACACCGGCTGCGCACTCCACCTGTCCCACGCCACCATGAATTTCGCGGAAAACAAGGGCCGCGCAGGGGAACTCCTCGACCTGATCGACGAAGCCCTGGACCACGGCGTGGACATCACCCTCGACACCTACCCGTATCTTCCCGGTGCCACCACGCTGAGCGCGATCCTGCCGAGCTGGGCGTCCTCGGGCGGGACAGAGGCCACCCTCGCGCGCTTGGCCGATCCCAGTACCCGCGCACGCATCCGGGAAGCGGTGGAGATCTACGGCTCCGACGGCTGCCACGGCGTGGTGGCCGAGTGGGACACCTTGGAAATCAGCGGCGTCCAGAACCCGGCGCTCGCCGGCTACGTCGGCCGGACCATCAGGGACATCGCTTCAGAGACCAGCCAAGAGCCGTTCGACGTCTTCGCGCAGATCCTCACGGAAGACCACCTCGGTACCGGCATCCTCCAGCACGTGGGCCACGAGGAAAATGTCCAAGCCATCATGAAGCACCGCACTCACACCGGCGGCAGCGACGGACTCCTGGTCGGCGCCAAGCCACACCCACGAGCCTGGGGCACGTTCCCGCGCTACCTCGGCCACTACTCGCGGGACCTCGGACTCTTGAGCCTCGAGGATATGGTCCATCACCTCACGGGCCGGCCCGCCGCACGGCTCAAGCTCCACAACAGGGGCCTGGTCCGCGAAGGGTTCGCAGCCGACGTCGTGCTTTTCGATCCGGAAACCGTCCGCGACGAAGCCACTTTCGAGAACCCACGCCAGGCCGCCAGCGGCATCCAGTACGTCTTCGTCAACGGCACGGCAGCGATCGACCGCGGTCAGCCCACCGGTGCCCGCGCCGGCCGTGCCCTTCGTCGCAGCAGCGGCGGCCTCACCAGAGAAGGACAGCATGACTCCTGAACAATTCCTCCAGCAGCTCGAAGCCGACCGCACCTTGGCTGTGGTTCGCGCCCCGTCCATCACGGACGCCGCGGATCTTTGCCGGGCACTGTCCGACGGCGGCATCCGCAGCGTCGAACTGACATTCACCACCCCGGATGTGCTCAAGCACGTGCAGCGCGCAGCGGAGACCGCGGCGGAGCATGGTGCCGTCGTCGGAATCGGCACCGTGCTGACTGCTGACCAAGCCCGTGCAGCGATCGACGCCGGCGCGCAGTTCCTGGTGACGCCCGGCCTCCGCCCCGAGGTGGCGGCCGTTGCAGTCGCCGCCGGGATCCCGTTCAGCCTCGGTGCCATGACCCCCACGGAGGTGGCACAGGCCTTGGAACTGGGCTCGGCTGCCGTCAAGATCTTTCCCGCCCGCCAGCTCGGCCCGGCGTATTTGAAGGACCTGCAGGGCCCGTACCCGGGCATCCGCTTGCTGCCTTCGGGAGGCATCGACGCCTCGAACGCCAAGAGCTACCTCGACGCCGGTGCTGCCGCAGTCTGCTGCGGCACCAGCGTGGTCCCGCCCGCAGCCGTTGCTGCAGGTGACTGGGCAGACATCGCGGCACGTGCCGCAGCCTTCACCGGCACCCTCAAGTAGGACTTACCCAGAAAGACTCGTCATGACTGAATTCCTTGAATGGCTGCGGCACGACACCGCCGGCCTGCTCCTCCTGGCAGGTGCCGGCATCGCCCTCCTGCTGTTCCTGATCATCAAGGTCAAGCTCGAACCGTTCATCGCCTTGGTGGGAACCGGCGTGATCGTGGCTCTGGTGGGCGGGATTTCCGTGGAGGCCCTGGTCGGTTCGGCCACCAAAAGCAGCGACGCCCTCATTGAGAAGGGCTTCGCCGGCATCCTTGGCCACATCACGGTGATCATCGGCCTCGGTACCGTTCTCGGTGCCATTCTTGAGCGCTCCGGCGGTGCTGAGGTGCTGCTCGGAAGACTGGTGAAGATCTTCGGTGAAAAGGGCACCCCGCTGGCCATGGGTATCACCGGCTTCGTGCTGGGTATCCCCGTATTCTTCGACATCGGCATTTTTGTCTTGGCACCGCTGGTTTACGTTGCCGCAATCCGTGGCGGCAAGTCGCTGGCTCTATACGCGCTGCCGTTGTTGGCAGGCCTCTCAGTGACGCATGCGTTCCTTCCACCGCATCCCGGCCCCGTTGCTGCGGCCGGACTGTTCGGCGTGGACCTCGGCTGGATCATCCTCATGGGCCTCATCTGCGGTATTCCTGCATGGTTCGCTTCGGGCATCCTGTGGGGCACCTGGATCGGCAAGCGCGTCATGATTTCCGTCCCGGAGGACCGGATCGTCCCCGAGGCTGAAGAAGCCAAGGGCCACGAACCGTCCATCGGGCTGGTCCTGCTGGCCATTGGCTTGCCCATGATCCTCATCCTCGGCGGCACCTTCGGCAACATCTTCGCTCCCGCAGGCACGTTCCGCGATGTCCTCCAGTTCTTCGGCAACCCTGCTATCGCGCTGACCGTCGCTGTGCTCCTGGCTATGTGGCTCCTGGGAATCCGCCGCGGCATGACGTCCGCCGAACTCAGCGAAATCACGGGTTCCTCATTGCGTCCCGTGGGCATGATCCTGCTGGTTGTTGGTGCGGGTGCCTTCTTCGGTGCCGTCCTTTCCGCCACCGGAGTTGGCAAGGCCGTGGCGGATACGTTGTCCCAGGCCGGGCTTCCCATCATCCTGTCCGCATTCGTGATCAGCGCAGGCATGCGCATCGCCCAGGGCTCAGCCACCGTTGCGATTGTTACCACCGGCGGCATCCTGGCTCCAAGCCTTGCCTCGGGATACTCGCAACCGCAACTCGCGTTGATCGTGGTGGCCATCTCCTCGGGTTCCATCATCGCGAGCCACGTGAACGACGGCGGATTCTGGATCATCTCCAAGTACTTCAACATGTCAGTCAAGGACACCCTGAAGACGTGGACCGTGCTGGAAACAGTGCTCTCCATAGTGGGCTTCGGTATGGCGGCGCTGCTGTACACGTTCGTGAGGTGAGCTTCCGGCGCCCTACCCAGGTGGGCTGGCGCCAGGTGGGCTGGCGGCAACCAAGCCAAGTGGCGGCGTCGTGCGTTTCCCTCCGCGAGCCTGTACGGTCACCACCCACATTGAAATGACAACGGCCTCGACACGCCTAAGAAAAGGGTGTGTCGGGGCCGTTTTTGCGTCAAAGAAGGTGGTGGCGGCACGCGGTGCAACCCTCGATTGAAGGGTGCAAACCGTCGCTTAAACAAAGAGCTCCGGAGTGCGTTATTGGGGGATACGCACTCCGGAGCGGTCTTTGAGCAGGGGCTCTCGCCGTCCTGCAGTAATTACTCTACGTGCCGTGCGACGCCTTCGCCACCACCTCGAATAAGTACTTTCGCTTTAGTTTTTATGGGCAGCTAGGTGGCTCTTCTTTTGGGGCACAATCAGCACCGGACGCCGTTGGTGATGACTCAGCCAGGCTGCTACCGAGCCGTTCAGGGCTTCGGAAATCCTGTGCCCCAGCCCAGGCTCGGGGGTCCCTACGATGATCATTGAAGCGTCAATGTCCGAGGCCAAACGGCCCAGTGCGCGGGCAGGATCCCCGGCGAGCAAGCGCAACGTCCAATCCGCCGTGCCACCGCCCATGGCCTCCGCGATGGTCTTGCCAAGATCACCACGGACTGCCGCGATGTCCTCGTCATCCTTTTCGGGATGCAGCGACATCCGGTGTGTCTCGCGCGAGGGGTCCCACTCCACCAGGTAGCTGGCCTCATCCACATACGCACAAACCAGCGGCACGCCCAATTGTTCGGCGAGAGTCCTGGCAGTCTGGAGGACTTCCACATGCTGATCCGGCAGCACTCCGACCACCAAGGGAATCCGTCCGCTGAAATCTTCCGCAGCCATACCTTATTGTTGCGCTGCAGCGCGTACTTGAACAGCTACTTGTGCTCACTCGAACCCTTGTAGACGTTCCTGACGCGGCCTACGGTTAATCCGGGCTCACGGCTCATCCGAAGGAAGGCGGTCCGCGATGGAAATCTACATGTGGTGGCTCGATCTGCACTTGGACAGCAAGGAATGGCTGCGCGAAAACCTGCGCGCAGAAGAGCTGCCGTTACAGGTGATGCAGCACATTGCCGAGGCCGGCGGGCCTCATCCGGACAAGGTCAGTGGTGTGCTGACTACGGCGGACTGGGACTTCATCGAGACTCAGTCGGAGTTCGTGGACTGACAGAGTTCGTGGAGTTACGGGGCCTTTCCTCATCGGGATGGCGGTTCCCCGTGAACCAACTAGGCGCAGCTGGCGGCTGGCCGGGTGGCCGTGACAATAACCTGGGCGGCAGTGTCCGGACCCAGCGACGGGCTCTCCTGATACTGGGCAACCGTCTGAGCTGGCTTCTGCTTGGCCCTCATCCGGAGAAGCGCTATGGCTGAGATCAGGAACCACGCCACGTTCGTCACCACGGAGGGCCACGCTCCATGTAGTGTGCCGTTGACGATAAAGGCGCACGAACCAAAGAGATTTACGGTCTGGAAGGTGCTGCCCGCCTGTAGCCAGCCCATGGACACCGCCATATAGCCGCCGAGCATCGCCACTGCGCCGGCCCAACCGGCAATTTCGAACAGCAGTTCCATGGGAGTCCTTTCAGGATTTGGGCATCCGAATGAAGCCGACGGGCGGCGTTCGATTCGGGATGCGGGCTTGATTCGGTAGTCGGCATTGGGCGACTGAATCGTGCTTTTGAGTCAATATTGAGTGAGGAAGTCATTTAGTTCAATTGCAATATTCTGAAGCCGGTGTTTAGGAGTACTTAACATGGAGATGGATCCGCGTCGGCTGCTTGTGCTCCTTGCCGTCGCGCGCACTGGAGGCGTCCTTGCGGCAGCTGATGAATTGCGGATTACGGCGTCCGCAGTGTCGCAACAGCTGAGCAAACTCGAGAACGAGGCAGGGCAGGCGCTACTCCTCCGCACCCCCAAAGGTTCAGTGCTCACACCTGCAGGCTTGGCCATGGCGGAGGCAGGGGAAGAAATAGAACGGGCGCTCAACGTGGCCCGGGCCCGGATGCAAAGTGAGGTCAACATCGCGGGAGTGGTGCGGGTTGGCGGATTCACCAGCTTCATGCGCACCGTTGTAATCCCGCGACTTCCCGAATGGCGCAGCCAATACCCCCAGTTGCAGATCCAGATCGTCGAGGACGGCTTTCCAGCCCTGATGCGGTTGCTCCGGCAGCGTCAGCTAGATGCTGTGGTGATCGAACAGGATTCGACGGCGGCAGAGCAGCGTCCGATGGCGGCCGGAATGGTCCAGGAACCCCTGCTCGACGAGCCATGGAAGCTTGTGGTTCCCGCAGGAACCTTGCTGGGAACGGACAACATTGACCTGAGCCGCTTGCACTTGCCATGGCTGGGAGTCGAGCCATCAGCGGCCAACACTGCAGTACTTGGGCGCCTCCGTCACTCGACGGGGGCACGGATTGAGACTGTTCATCAGTATCACGACACACTCACCGCGCTGGCACTCGTCGCTGCTGGTGAGGGGGTTGCGATTGTGCCCACCCTGGCGCTGACGGGCGTCGTCCATGACCAGGTGGACATCCTGGATGTTCCTGGCTTGGGAACCCGGCACATCGCCTTGCGGAGGTTCGACCGGAGAAAGGCCGCTAGCCTGCCCTTGGACACGGTGGCCCGCCTGCTTCGGGAGTCTGCGGCTGCCTTCGACACCCGCTCGGGTGCCTGACCTGTCCCGCCTTGAAAGGCAGGACAGGCAGGACCGGTCAGGCAGACGGCACCCAGACAGTCGTCAACTAGTTCAGCGCAGGTGTATCAGTAGGGACCACGCCGGAGCCGTAAAGGTCAGTGGCCAGATCCCGAAGGGCACGCAACGCGACCCGTTGGGTGAAGGGACCATAGGACACGCGGGCAACACCAAGTTCCTGAAGCTCAGCTGCCGGAAGGGCGCCGGGCGCGCCGATCACGGAGAGCTTCCCGTGGCCGAGGCCTTCAACCAGAGGCTCGATGACCTCACGGGTCATGGCACCGGGCACGAAGACCAGCGAAGCACCGGCGTCAAGGAAGGCGCGTCCCCTGGTGATGGCGTCCTCAATGCTGTCCTTAATGGGACGGTCCCCGCCCCGGGCAATCGCGTCTGTGCGTGCATTCAGCTGGAATTCGACGCCTTCGTCCGCGGCGGCAGAAATGATGGCCTGCACACGGGCAACAGCTTCGTCGAAGGGCCGCAAACGGTCTTCAACATTCGCCCCAACGACGCCGATCCCAATCGCCCGGCGGATGGTCTCGGCAGGGTTCTCGTAGCCATCGTCCAAGTCGGCAGTGACCGGGAGGTCCACGGCGTCGACGATTCGCTTGACACCATCCAGCGCGACGTCCAACGGCATCGTTCCGTCGGCATAGCCAAAGGCCGCAGCAATGGAATGCCCTGCTGTGGCGATGGCCTTGGTTTCAGGAAGTTCTGCAACAGTGCGGGCACTGACGGCGTCCCACACATTAACCACGCTCAGGATTTCCGGTGCCTCGTGCAGGGCTTTCAGCTGTTGTGCACGTACGTTGGTGTTTGCTTCAGTCATCGTTGATCTCCATCATCGTTGTTCTCAGTCATCCACGGGTGGGAACTCTCACTTGCCACCCACAGCCTAGGCATAACGTCACACAACGCGATACCAAGCGCTTGCGGACACGGAACGCCCTACCCTCACTCGTGACTTTCTCCAAGCTCCGCACGGCCACCGCGGGTGTTGTTGAGGATCTCGTTGCAGCCTTCGAGTCCCTGTAAGTCTGCAAAACGGGCCATAAGAACAGGCTACGGGTGAGGCCCGACACTATGCGCCGTATGTCCATGACTACGGCCCGGTGAAACTAAGGCAGTGAAATTTCCGCTGGGTCTGCGCCAACAACCCTGTTACGTCCCTGGGCCTTGGCGCTATATAGCGCGGCGTCTGCCACCTTGATCATGAAATCCAGGTCTGGAGCCTCAGCACCAGTGGAAGTGACGCCATAACTGACTGTGGGAAACGGCAAACCATCCGGATCTTCCATTGCGGAGAGACGATGGCTGATCTCCGAGGCGATGGCTTCGGCCCGCTGTTGCGTCGCCCCGGGCAGGAACAGGATGAATTCTTCTCCGCCGTACCGTCCAACAAGGTCGGTTGACCTAACCGAAGCGGTGCAGGCCTCGGCGAAGGCACACAACGCGGCGTCCCCGGCCGCATGTCCGTGTTCATCGTTGACGGCTTTGAAGTAGTCGAGGTCTGCCAGGATCAAGGCACCACCTCGTTGGCCTGCCAGCTCATCGGCAGCCAGGCCAAGGAAGGCGCCCCTGTTCAGCAGGCCGGTGAGATGGTCCCGTTCGGCGCGTTCCCTGAGTTTTCTGATCAGGTGGTTATTGCTGAGCGCGTTCATGGTGAAGGACAGCGACACCAGGAAAATTAGGTGTACCAGGGCCGCCGGCGCATAGCCGAAGACGGTTTGGAACAAGTTCCCATCATGCCCTTCCAGCACAAACGTGATTGCCCGGCCCAGGTAGTACAGGGAGGTAAGTGCGGCGGTGAGGGCCAGGAACTTGGTCGCCCGGGTATGGGTTGATTTCGCGAACCACATTTCTGCCGCGGACACGCCAAGGCCTGCCGCTGTCAGGCCCAGATAGACCAAACCACCGGACCAGAGACTGGATTCCGCTGTGTCCAGCACCGACGCAACGTAGGTGATCAGGGGTGCCGGTGCCAGCTGCCAAGCGCTGATTTTACGGTCCCGAAGTTTTCGTGCTCCTGCCCAGACGCTGAATGCTCCGGCGACCACTAGCGCTTTGCCGGGCGGATTGGCCCACGCCAGTAAGGAAGTTCCGTTGAGTAGGAAGGCGCAATTTCCGGCAAAGAAAAGGCACAGGGACGCCCGCCACCAATCGGTGAACGGTGACCGGAGGCGCCGGGAGGAGACACAGGAGAGAACTATCAGGGTTAGGATGACGGCCGCGAGGACCATTCTTACGGAGAACGGGTCCAGGACTATCGTTCCCTCTTGCATGGAGGCTGCAATCATGGCGTGGTCCTGCTACCGGCCGACCACCGCGGAATTCCCTTTTGTTGGTCTCATGGCTCTTTGACCTCGCAAAACATGTATTCCCCCAGTAAGTTGCTGCGGCCTTTTGACCGCGAACCACAGTCAAGCACGTTTCTTCCAATCAGTGGACAACGGCCGCCACATCACGGGAAAAAGTTTTTCTCGATTTTCGCGTCACGATTCGGGGTTTGGCCACACTGTAACCGTGAGGAGGATTTTATCCGGAAACCAGACTATCCACATAGGGCAGAAAACCGTTGCCACCCACACGCCCTGATGGTTCGATGGGGACCATGGCTACTGCAGAGAGTTACGTCATCGCGATCGGGACCAAGAAAGGCCTGTGGCTGGCAAACAGCCCGGACCGCAAGGAATGGTCCCTCTCCGGCCCGCACTTCCTGATGAGTGAGATTCCAAGCATCGGGATAGACACGCGGAACGGCAATACACGAATCATGGTTGGCGTACGCTCCGAGCACTGGGGTCCCACAGTGGCGCACTCCGACGACCTTGGCGCCACATGGACCGAGCCCGAGCAGGGTGCCATCAAATTTCCGAACGGCACAGACGCCGCGCTGGAACGCATTTGGCAGATATACCCCGACGCCGACTCCCGACCAGGCGTGGTCTGGGCCGGGTGTGAGCCCATTTCGGTATGGAAATCAACCGACGGCGGCGAACACTTTGAGCTGAACCGCGGACTTTGGGACCACCCCCACCGCAGTGAGTGGGGCGCCGGGTACGGAGGAGCGGCCGCGCACTCCATCGTGGTTGATCCGTCAGGCGAGAAGGTCCACATCGCCATGAGCACGGGCGGCGTTTACAGATCGCTCGACGGCGGTGCCTCCTGGGAGCCCCGGAACAAGGGAATTTCGGCCTACTTCATGCCGGATCCAAATCCCGAGTTCGGCCAGTGTGTTCACAAGATCGCGGCGGATGCCGCCGTCGAGAATCGTTTATATGCGCAGAACCATCACGGGGTGTACCGCACGGACGACGGCGGCGAGAACTGGGATTCGATCGCGGACGGGCTGCCGGCGGATTTTGGGTTCGTCATGCTGACCCATCCGCGCCGCGAGGGCACCGCCTGGGTGATCCCGTTGAAAGCGGACGGCGAACGCATCCCGCCGGACAGCAAGCTCAGCGTCCACCGCACCGACGATGCCGGCGGAACGTGGAAAGAACTGCACACAGGCCTCCCTGACCACGAATACAACGCCGTGCTCAGGGACGCCGCTTCCGTGGACACCGCCGAACCTACTGGCGTTTACTTCGGAACCCGCGGGGGAGCCGTGTATGCCAGTGCTGACGAGGGCGAGACATTTACTGAAGTGGCCTCGCACTTGCCGGACGTGCTGTGCGTGCGTGCCGCCGTCGTGGTTGGCATACCGGCCGGCACCGAAGAAAAAGCCGACGCCCCGGTGCTTGGGTAGGCCGGTGGTGGCTGACTTTACGGTCCTGTTACCTGGTGTCCTGCAGCCCCTCGTTGGCGGACAGTCCTATCTGACTGCGTCCGCCGACGGGGCTGTGACCGTTGGACAGTTGCTGGACACGGTAACCGGAGACTACCCGGTGCTGGCCAGGCGTTTGCGTGATGAAACCGGGGCGCTGCGCCGCTACGTGAATATTTACGTGAACGGTGATGAGATCCGGCGTGTGAAAGGTCTTGATACGGAGGTCGCGGCTGGCCAGGAGGTTTTGATCATCCAATCCGTGGCCGGCGGCTGAGAGGGGTTTGGGGTCAATCCGGATCAGGCGACGCGCCAAACACTGCATTCGTCAGTATTGATTGCCTTCCGCATCCCGGAGGCGTGGTCCATGATCCACACCACGCCGATGCCCGGCGCCGTTTCCTGAACGCACCCGCGGCGGATCACTACGTCATCGTAAGCGGGACCTACGGACAGGCGGGCTTCGATCTCGTCTCCGCGGTGGAGTTGGCTGATAGCACGTATTCGTGTTGTGTGAGGGGTGGCTACCTTCAGCATGGTTTCCTCCTGGCTGGAGCTTGTGCCTGCACTTGCCGGCTATTCCAGTGTGGCGCGGCAATGTTGCCACGGTATTTCGTCCCGGTTAGGGTCCCGTTAGCATTCCGGGATGGTTGAGTTTCCAAGCGGCCAGCCCCGCCTGCCGGGCTCGCCGCCTACCCGGTTGTAGCCTGATCTCGGTTCTTGAGACTCACAGGAATCACAAGCTCCGTCCCCGGGGAGATCAAATGGGTGTGCTACGGCGAACAATCGCGTTGTCTACAGGCTTGGTGGTGTTTGCTACCGGCCTGTTTTTCGTACAAACCCCCGCGACGGCGGTGCCGTTGCCCGGGCCGGACAACCCCAATGTCCAGTTCGTGGAGGGAACCCCGCACTCGGAGCATACGTTCGAGGTACCCCCCGAGCTCGCCACACCGTTCAACACATCGCCCGACGCCGGCCCGGCGGCTGTGGGGCCAAGCGGCGACATCCGGGTGCGGCTGGTCACTGCCAAGCTGGCAGACAACACCAATACGGTGTCCATGACTGGCGCTGAACAGGCTGTCGCCGCGTCCAGCAACTATTGGAAAGCGATGACAGCCAACAAGCTGTCCATGACAGTGAACAGCAAGGTTGCCGGGCACCAATCCAAGGCGAAGTCAACGGATAGCTACAGCACCATCATGTCCATCATTACCAGCGAGCTGAAGTGGACGGCGAGCCCGTATACGGCGCTGGTAATTTTCATTCCTACATCCACTCTGTCCGGAAACGCCCTCGGAGCCGGATATAGCAGCGGAAGCTATAGTGGCCGCGTTCTCCTGCCGCAGATCAGCGGGTTCACGAACAACGTGATGAGCCACGAGTTCGGGCACGTCATTGGCCTCATGCATGCGGACGCGTTGCAGTGCGGCAGTGGAGTGTCCGACGTCGGGGTTGACGGCAACGGACGGTTCACGGATCCTTCCTGCTACATCCGGGAGTACGGCGACACCACGGACATCATGGGGGCAGCCCAATTCGCTTCGCCCGTGATCAGCAGCCCGCTGTGGGACTACGCAGGATTGGGCCGTGGTGATGAAATCCGTGATGTTGGCGTCGCTACGGGCGCCAAGACCTACACGCTTAAACCGTGGGGCGGGACCGAAGCACAGCGTGCCATCAAGTTCACCGATCCCATCAGCAAAGAGGTCTACTACCTTGAGTTGCGGCAGGCCGCAGGCTATGACAGTTACCTCGACGACTCGGGAAGGCCGGCCGGAAACAGGGGTGTCAAGATCGTCCAGCGCGGCGGAGCCACCATAGCTTCGTCCCTGATCCTCATGCCGTCCACCAAGCCGTTCCCGGAACCTTGGTACGCCAGCAACCACGCCTGGCAGGCCGGCAGCACTTTCACCACCTATACCGGCACCCAGGTGACCATCAATTCGGTGTCCACCACATCGGCGTCGGTCACTATCTTTGCCGATCCCAAGCTCACGGCGAAGGTCCGCTTCTCGGCGGGCGACTTCGACGGCGATAGGCTAGCCGATGTCCTCTCCCGTGAGGCTGACGGCTCCCTGATGCTCTACGCAGGGCTGCCCGGCAACAGGCTTGATAATCCCCGGAAGATCGGCTCGGGGTGGAACATCTTCGACACCATGACGGGCATTGCGGACTTCAATGGCGATGGCCGGGGCGACATCCTGGCCCGCACCAGCGACGGTGTCCTCTGGCTGTATCCAGGTGATGGCAATGGTGGTTTCCTAGCGAAACGGCAGGTCGGATCCGGTTGGCAGGGCTTCTCGAACCTCATTGGCGTGGGGGACTTCGACGGCGATGCCCGGCCCGATGTCATGGCCACCAAGCCCGATGGCACTCTGTGGCTCTACCCCAGCGATGGTCAAGGGGGCTTCCGTGCATGGTCGCAGATCGGTTCGGGCTGGAACGGCTTCACCAGCATCACCTCCGACGGTTCCTTTGGCGGTGCCGGAGCCGGCCTGCTCGCACGGGCAAGCGATGGCACTCTTTACCTATACCCCGGCAATGGTTGGGGTGGTTTCGCGCCGCGTGTCGCCGTCGGAAGTGGCTGGAATGCCGTGGGCGACATCGTGGGCGGGCAAGACTTCACGGGTGACACGCGCTCCGACGTCCTGACGGTGACATCGGCAGGAACCATGCGCCTCTACCCGGGCAGCGGCTCAGGTTTTGCCGAACGCCTGGCCATCGGGGCCGGGTGGAACCAGTTCAGCCAGGTGTGGGAGGCGGGAGACTTCGACGGCGATGCTGTCGCTGACATTCTGGCGCGCGGCACCGACGGCGTCCTGTGGCTTTACCCCGGGAATGGTTCGGGCGCTTTCCTGCCGCGAGTCCAAATTGGTTCGGGCTGGGGTGCGTTCAATTCGGTCCTCACTGCAGGCGATTTCGATGGCGATGGCCACCCGGACCTTGTGGCGCGCACGTCCGACGGGGTGTTGTGGCTGTACCCGACGGATGGTCGCGGGCAGTTCCTGGCCCGAAAGCAGATCGGCACAGGGTGGCAGGGGTTTACCCAGATGCTCGCACCGGGCGATTTCTCCGGTGACGGCAAAGCGGACCTTGTGGCGCGGGCTGCCGATGGAAGCCTGTGGCTCTACCCGGGTAACGGCGTTGGAGGTTTTCAGCCGTGGCGGCAGATCGGCACCGGCTGGAACATCTTCAATTCCGTGATGCAGGGCGGCGACTTCAACGGCGACGGCTGGGAAGACATCATGGCCCGTGGAACAGATGGCTCGCTCTGGCTCTACCCGGGCAACGGCAACGGAGGCTTCCTGGCCCGGGTGGCCATGGGAGCTGGATGGAACATGTTTAGTTCCTTCGCGGCCTTGGGTAATGCCTTCACCGGGACGGGCAATCCTTCCGTGGTTGGCGTGGCCGGCAACGGCGCACTATTCCTCTACACAGGCACCGGCCGGGGGGCGTTCCAAACGGTGGTGCTGGACCCGCGATAGTTCCTGATTTCCGTGCTCCAGGCCCGGTTGCCGGGAAGGAGCTCAGGGTTTTCTTAGTGCCGGGGTGCTTAGTGAACTTGCTTGTGCAGGCCGAGCTCCGTGGTGGGAGTTTTGGCTGATTCGCGGGCGGTCATGGCCGAGACAGCTGCGATCACACAGATCACCGCGGTGAAGATGGAGATCTGGACCCATCCGCCGGGCTTAGTGCCACCCAAGGCTGTGACGATGGCCGGTGCGAAGCCTGCCATGAGGAAGCCCAACTGGGTGCCAATTGCCAAACCGGAGAAGCGGACCTTGGTGCTGAACATTTCGCCGTAGAAGGACGGCCATACGGCGTTGGCGGCGGCGTATCCGAAGGAGAAGAACACCACGGAGACCAGGAACATCAGCGGCACGTTGCCACCTTCGAGGGTCAGCAGGAACACCGGAGTCATGATGGCGCTGGAGAGCGCTCCGTAGATGAACACTGGCTTGCGGCCGATCTTGTCCGAGAGCATGCCGAACAGCGGCTGGGTTCCCAGGGCAACAACGTTGGCTGCAACCACCAGCCAGAGCGTGATGGTGCTGTTGACGCCTGCAACATCCTGGGCGTATTTGATGGCCAATGTTCCAAAGACCGTACTCACCGCGGCGATGAAGGCGCAGCAGACCACGCGGAGGACATCGCGCCAGTGCAGCCTCAGGAGATCGGCAACAGGCAGCTTGGAGATCTCATTGTTCTTCTTGGCTTCCGCGAAGGCCGGCGGCTCGTGGAGGGTGCGGCGGATGAAGAAGGCCACCAAGACAACTACTGCGCTGAGCCAGAACGGAATGCGCCAACCGATGCCGTACTTGATGTCGTCAGGCAGTGCCACCACAGGAATGAACACCAACGCAGCGAGGATCTGGCCACCCTGGGTGCCGGTGAGGGTCCATGAGGTGAAGAAGGAGCGGCGGTTATCCGGGGCGTGCTCCAAAGTCATGGAGGAAGCACCGGCCTGCTCACCAGCGGCGGAAAGTCCTTGGCAAAGGCGGGCAACTACCAGCAGGATGGGTGCCCACCAGCCAATGGTCTTGAAGTCCGGGAGGCAGCCAATCACGAAAGTGGCGGCCCCCATCAGGATCAGCGTGAACATGAGGACCTTCTGCCGGCCAATGCGGTCACCGAAGTGGCCCAGGATCACGGCACCTACAGGACGTGCGATGTAGGCGAAACCGAAGGTCGCGAAGGACATGATGGCCGCGTTGGCATCCGCGGAGGGGAAGAAGACGTGGGGGAAGATCAGGGCCGCGGCAGAACCGAAGATGAAGAAGTCGTAGTACTCGACGGCGCTGCCCAGGAAGCTGGCAAGCGCGGCTTTCTTGGGTGTTCCGGCGGTGGTTTCAGTGCCTGGCGTCGCTGACGGCATTGTTTGGCTCATGGGTGTTCCTTCTGTGACGACGATGTCGCGGATCTGGCTTCTGTGGGGAGACCCAAGCGAGGTGCGGCCGGTCGATCCCTGCACAAGTAACCACATGGTGAGAGCTACTTGTGCAATACAGCAATACTGGCTGTGAGTGGGGTCACTTGTCAAGAGAAGTCGCCACCATCTAGAAATAGCTCTCACTATATGAGAGCATCGAGACATGAGTGTGAAAGAGGACACAAAGACCGACATGGTCGGCAAGGCCTTGAGCCTGTTGGTTTTACTGGGCAATGAACCCCGCGGGGCGAGTGCAGCGGACCTGGCGAGGAGTGCGAACCTCCCCTTCAGTACCACCTACAGGCTGCTGGGCTCGCTGACGCGCGATGGGTTTGTGGACTACGAGCCGGATGGGCGCCGCTACCACCTGGGTTTGCGTGTCTTCCAACTCGGTCAGCGCGTCTCGAATCATCATGGCTTCGCGGCCACCGCGCTGCCGGTCCTCCAGCGAGTTACCGAAAGCACGCATGAGGCCACGATCTTGTCCGTTCGTGACGGCAATCATCACCTCACCGTGAACAAGGTGGATGGCCCCAAGACCTTTCGCGTCACGAGCGACCCCGGCCATCTTGGCGCGCTCCACACCACTTCGGTGGGCAAGGCGATCGTCGCGTTCGAGGATGAGATTGAGCGGAAACGGCTCCTCGAAGAGCTTCCCCTGGATCCCTTGACCGACCGCTCGATCACCGACCGTGACAAGTTCCGGGAGGAAATCGAGCAAGTCCGCCGTCAGGGCTACGCCGTGATGGATGAAGAAAACGAGATCGGCATGCGTGCTGTCGCGGTTCCGGTCCTCAACTCCCAGGGGCACGCTTTCGCGTCGCTGGCCACCGCAGTGCCGGTGTTTCGGATGTCCATGGAGGAACTTATCGCGCACGTGCCCACGCTTCAGGAAGCTGCGGCTGAACTCGCCGCCCGGCTGCCCCAGCGATGACCTCCTCGTTGCGTGGCCCGCTCTGCGCGGCAAACTCCCGGAATGCACCGCAGAGTAGGCCTTGCAACCTCGGCCGCCTTCGCTGTGAGGCCCGCTCTGCGCGCCAAGCCCGCGGCGGAGGGCGCAGAGTAGGCCCCGCAACGAGCAGCCCCAACGCACATTGTTCGCGATAAGAACAGGCGTGCGGAATATGAACAGTTGTAGTAATCTAAAAAACACCCGGGAGAGCAGGCGCCCCCAGAAAGCGCCTGAACCCCGCGGTGCTGAAGTCAAAGGAGCTTTAGGATGAGCAACCGAGCCGAGTCCGTTCTGGTGGGCCTCATAGGCGAAGGCGTCATGCCCTCGCTGACGCCGCCCATGCACGAACGCGAAGCCGATGTGCAGGGCCTTCGCTTGCTGTACCGCCCCGTCGACCTGCTGGAACTCGCCTTGCCCGCCACCGCCGTCGGGGACCTCCTCACCGCAGCTCAGCGCATGGGCTTCAACGGCCTGAACATCACGCACCCTTGCAAGCAGCTGGTGCTGGAGCACTTGGACGAAATTTCCGATGACGCCCGTCGCCTGGGTGCCGTCAATACGGTCCTGATCCAGGACGGCCGGTTCATCGGCCACAACACAGACTTTTCGGGTTTCGGCTCGGCGCTCGCGGACGGACTTCCCGGCGCAAAGTTGGACCGCGTGGTCCAGCTTGGCGCAGGCGGAGCCGGTTCCGCCGTCGCGTACGCGCTCCTCAAAGCCGGCGTCAGCGCGCTGGACCTCGTTGACATGGATGCAGCTCGCGCTGCGGAACGTGCCGCTGAACTCGGCGGGCTCTTCCCTGAGGCCACTGTCACTCCGCGCACTCCGACGGAACTCGGTGGGATCATGCCCCTCGCCGACGGCCTGGTGCACTGCACACCGATCGGCATGGCCGCCCACCCGGGACTGCCTCTCGACGTGGAGCTGTTGGAGCCGCGCCACTGGGTGGCGGACATCGTCTACCGCCCCATCGAGACGCAACTGGTGCGCGAAGCCCGCGCCAAGGGCTGCGATGTCCTCGACGGCGGCCGCATGGCAGTCGGTCAGGCGGCCGACTCCTTCAAGCTCATCACGGGACGCGAACCAGACCGTGACCGTATGCGCGCACACTTCCTGGAACTGATCGCGGTGGAAGACGCGGCGGCCGCCCCCGCCCTCGCGAAGGCAGCACACTGATGCGCACCGGAATCGCCACGGTCTGCCTGTCCGGCACGCTGAAGGAGAAGATGCAGGCCTGTGCCATCGCGGGCTTTGACGGTATTGAGATCTTCGAGCAGGACCTGGTCACCTCGCCGCTCAGCCCCGAAGACGTACGGAAAATGGCCGCAGATCTCGGCTTGGGCCTTGATCTGTACCAGCCGTTCCGGGATTTCGACGGCGTCACCCCGGACCTGCTCAAAGCCAACCTCCGCCGGGCGGAGGCCAAGTTCAAGCTCATGTCCCGCTTGGGTATGGACACCATCCTGGTCTGCTCCAACGTCGCAACGGCCACCATCGACGACGACGACCTCAGGGCCGGGCAGCTGGCCGAACTCGCCGGGTTGGCCGGGGATCACGGCGTCAAGGTTGCCTACGAAGCGCTGGCCTGGGGCAAATACGTCAACGATTATGAGCACGCGTACCGCTTGGTGGAGATGGTGGACCACCCCAACCTCGGCACCTGCCTGGACTCGTTCCACATCCTGTCCCGCGACTGGGACACGGCGCCGATCGAGCAGATCGACGCCGAAAAGATCTTCTTCGTCCAGGTGGCCGACGCCCCCAAGCTCTCCATGGACGTTCTGTCCTGGAGCCGCCACTACCGCGTCTTCCCGGGCGAAGGCCAGTTCGAGCTCGCCAAGTTCATGGGCCACGTCGTCCGCGCCGGCTACACGGGCCCGGTGTCACTTGAAGTTTTCAACGACGTCTTCCGCCAGTCGGACACCGAACGCACGGCCGTGGATGCCATGCGCTCCCTGATTTGGCTGGAGGAGCAGAGCGCCAAGTGGCTCGCCAGCACCTCCGCTGAAGCTGGAAACGAATCAACAGCCGCGTCCCGGCGTCGTTATCCCATGGAACTTGCCACCCTGCCCAAGGTGAACGAACCCGCCGGCTTCAACTTCGCCGAGGTCAAGGCTGACGACACCGCGCAGTTGGAGAAGCTCCTGGGCCAGCTCGGCTTCGAGTTCGAGGGCCGCCACCGCACCAAGGACGTCCAGCTCTGGACCATGGGCCAGGCCCGCGTGATCATCAACGAGCAGGCGGCATCGCACGCAGAACCGGCTATCGCCGCTTTGGGGTTCGACGTCGACTCTCCAGTGATTGCCTCCGCTCGCGCCCAGCAACTCAAGGCGCCCGTAGTGGCTCGAAAGGTTCAAGCTGACGAGGAGGTCTTTCAAGGCATCTCCGCCCCGGACTCCACCGAGATTTTCCTCTGCCAGGGCAGCCCGGATGGCACCGCCGCGTGGACCCACGAGTTCGGCGAAGGGCTGGAACACTCTGCAGCACAGCAGAACGCCGTCATTGACCACGTGAACCTCGCCCAGCCTTGGCAGCACTTTGACGAAGCTGTCCTCTTTTACACCAGCGCCCTTGCCCTTGAACCGCAGCCGTTCGCCGAGGTCCCCAGCCCCAGCGGACTGGTGCGCTCGCAGGTCATGGAGACCAGCAACGGTGCCGTCAGGCTGGTGCTCAACCTGGCTCCCGCCCAGCAGGCCCAAAATGCCCGCAAAACGTACCAGGAACACATCGCCTTCGCTGTGGACGACCTCGTGGCCACTGCCCGGTCTGCCCGCGATCGAGGCCTCGAGTTCCTGCAGATACCGGCCAACTACTACGAGGACTTGGACGCCCGGTTCGATCTTGAACCCGGATTCCTGGCCACCCTCAAGGACCTGAACCTCCTGTACGACCGGGATGCCAACGGCGAATTCCTCCACTTCTACACAGCCACCGTGGGCAGTGTGTTCTTCGAAATGGTGGAACGCCGCGGCAACTACGACGGCTACGGGGCGCCCAATGCTCCCGTGCGCCACGCCGTCCAATACGACTCGCTCCACCCGTCATAAAACCTGAAGCAACAATTCAACCCATCGAAAGGAGCCGGCCGTGCCGCAAGAACAGACCGCACAAGCGCTCGAATCCGAGGAACTCGTGCCGCCCGCAGAGGCGCACGCCGCGCACGTTTCCCCCAAGAAGGTGGAAACCCAAGCGGACCTCAGTGCTGAGATGAAAGGCATCAGCGACCGCTACGCCGAGGCCCTGAAGAACGGCCGGGGGCCGGAAACCATGCCACGCCTGGACTACGCGCCGTACCGGAGCAGCATCCTGCGCCACCCCACCAAGAGCCTGCACCACGCGGACCCGGAGACCATTGAGCTCTACTCGCCCGCGTTCGGTCACCAAGATGTCCACGCGCTGGAATCCGACCTAACCATCCAGCACAACGGCGAACCCCAAGGTGAGCGCATCATCGTTGCGGGCCGTGTCCTTGATGGCGACGGGCGCCCGGTTGCCGGCCAGCTCGTGGAGATCTGGCAGGCCAATGCCTCCGGCCGCTACATCCACAAGCGCGATCAGCACCCCGCACCGCTTGACCCGAACTTCACCGGCGTCGGCCGTTGCATTACCGGTGACGATGGCTCGTACAGCTTCACCACCATCAAGCCCGGCGCGTACCCGTGGAAGAACCACCTGAACGCGTGGCGTCCGGCCCACATCCACTTCTCCATGTTCGGCTCGGAGTTCACGCAGCGCATCGTCACCCAGATGTACTTCCCGGGCGACCAGCTCTTCCCGCTGGACCCCATCTACCAGTCGATCGTGGACCAGGACGCCCGCGACCGCCTCGTGGCACAGTACGACCACGAGCTGACCAGCCCGGAGTGGGCGCTCGGCTACAAGTGGGACATCATCCTGACGGGCTCCAAGCGGACCTGGACGGAAAACGAAGCATACGGCGACGCCGGGGACGAGGAGTAGGCACATGACCAAGCTGACACCCACA
This sequence comes from Paenarthrobacter sp., assembly GCA_031179305.1. GTDB lineage: Bacteria > Actinomycetota > Actinomycetes > Actinomycetales > Micrococcaceae > Arthrobacter. Next base: position 121,179 of record JAPSHX010000006.1, read on the forward strand.
CCGGGCCAGACCGTTGGCCCCTTCTACGGCTACGCGCTTCCCTTTAACAAGGACAACGAACTCCTTGCTCCAGGCAGCCCCGGCAGCATCCGCCTCCAGGGGACCGTGTACGACGGCGCCGGCAACACCATTCCGGACGCCATCCTGGAGATCTGGCAGCCCGACTCCGACGGCAACATCATCCAGCGCACCGGCTCCCTGGTCCGCGACGGCTACACCTTCACCGGCTGGGGCCGAGGCTCTGTTGGCAACTCCGGCGTCTACACGTTCACCACGGTCAACCCCGGGCCCACTGCACCCGGCGCGGCCGCTTTCATCTCTGTGGCCGTTTTCGCCCGCGGCCTCATGAACCGCCTCTTCACCCGGGTCTACCTGCCGGAGAACGAGGAAGCACTGGCCAATGATCCGCTGCTGAGCTCCCTGGATCCCGAACGCCGTAAGACGCTGATCGCTCGCCGCGACGCCGACGGCGGACTCACCTGGGACATCCGCCTGCAGGGCGGCGACGAGACCGTGTTCCTGGACTTCCAGCAGGACGGCTCGCTGGAAACCAGCGTCAACGCGGACCATCCTGCCAGGGAAAACCAGGCATGACCGACGGCGACTTCGGCCTCCTGAGCCCCGTCTCGGCGTCGCCCGCTGTGGCAGCGCTGACGGGCGACCGTGCCGTGATCGCGGCGATTCTCGACGTCGAGGCCGCCTGGGCTGCCGTACTCGAGGATGCGGGGCTGGTCCCTGCCGGCTCCGCCGCTGTGGTGGCCGAAGCCGCCGACGCCGGCTCATATGACGTCGCTTCTGTAGCGGAACGCGCCCAGGGTGGCGGCAACCCGGTTATTCCGCTGCTCGGCGACCTGCGGACACGAGTGAAGTCCCTGGACCCGGGCGCGGTACCGGCTGTCCACACCTCGCTGACCAGCCAGGACGTCCTCGACTCCGCCTTAATGCTGCTCGCCAGCCGCACCATCTCTGCACTGCTGCTTGACGTCAAAGGCACGACGACGGCGCTCGCCACCTTGGCAGGGGAACATGCGGAAACGCTGTGCGTGGGCAGGAGCCTGACGCAGCACGCTCTTCCGTATACGTTCGGGCTTAGGGCTGCACAGTGGTTCCAGGGCGTCGCGGCTGCGGCTGCTCGCTTGGAATCGCTGGAGTTGCCCGTCCAGTTCGGCGGGGCCGGTGGGACGTTGGCTTCCGGAACCAAGCTGACGGCGGACTCCGGCTCAACGCCGTTCACGCTGGCTGACTCGTTGGCATCCCGGCTTGGCCTTGAACCAGCTCCCGCTCCCTGGCACACCAACCGCCTCGCTGTCACGGCGCTGGGGGATGGCCTCGCTGCCCTCATCGATTCCTTCGGGAAGATCGCCGCGGACCTGCTGTTCCTGAGCCGCCCTGAAGTTGGGGAAGTTGGCGAGCCCCTGGCCGCCGGCCGGGGTGTTTCTTCGGCCATGCCGCAGAAGCAGAACCCGGTGCTGTCGGTGTTAATTCGCAGCGCGGCGTTGCAGGCTCCGGGGCTGGCATCACAGTTGCACCTGGCCGCTGCGACCTTCAACGACGAGCGACCAGACGGCGCCTGGCACAGCGAATGGCCGGCCCTGCGGCAGTTGCTCGCGTTGGCACTCGGGGCTGCCGGACACCTCCGCGAGCTCTCCGAAGGCCTCCGCATCTTTCCCGATGCGATGCGCAGGAACCTCGAGCTCTCGGGACCGCTGCTGCTCAGCGAAGGTGTGACGGCCGCCGTCGCGCCTCTCCTCGGTGACGACGGAAAGCGGAAGCTGCAGGTCGTGGTCGACGAAACCCTCAAGGCCCCGGCCGCAGAGCAGGGCCGGATTTACACCAAACTCCTTCGTGAAGCCGTCCCCACGGACAAGCTCTCCGACGCCGAACTCGAAGCGCTTCTGGACCCCGCAAGCTACCTCGGTGAAGCATCCGGGATCAGTCGCAGGATCCTCACCGCCTACCCGGGCTTCGCGGCGCTGTCCGAAGACACTGGAACTTCAACGAAGGGAACCGCTCGTGGCTAAGCCAACTGTGAAGGCCGTGCTGCTCTCCCCGCAGCGTGAACTGGGAACCAAACCGCTCCTGGTGGTGGGCCCGTCTCTGGGTACCTCCACTGTTCTCTGGACCGAAACCGCTGCACTCCTTGGCGATGACTTTGACGTCATTGGCTGGGACCTGCCCGGCCACGGTATCTCGCCGACCGTCACCGAAGGTTTTGCTGTGGCGGAACTGGCTGACGCCGTCGTTGATCTTGTGGATTCGGTGAGTCCGGGCGCAAGGTTCCATTACGCGGGCGTCTCGCTGGGTGGGGCCACCGGCCTGCAACTTGGCATCAAGCACGGCGACCGACTGCTCAGCCTGTCCGTCCAGTGCAGTGGTGCCAAGCTCGGCACGCCGGAAGGCTGGCTGGAGCGGGCCGAAACCGTGCGTAAACTCGGCACCCCTGTCATGATCCAAGGCTCCGCCGAACGCTGGTTCGGTCCCGGTTTTATGGACCGCCAGCCGGACATCAGCAGCCGGCTCCTGCACGCCCTGCGCGACGCCGACCGCTTTGGATACGCATTCTGCTGCGAAGCCCTTGCCGTGTTCGATGTCCGCGAGCAGCTCGGCAGCATTACCGTCCCCACGCAGCTGATTGCCGGCGTCGAAGATTCTGTAGCGCCGCCGTCGATGGCTGAAGCTGTTGCCGCTGGTATCACTGCTGGCGGCGGTTTCGCCGAAGTGGAAACGCTCGACGGCGTCGCCCACCTTGCGCCTGCCGAAGCCCCCTCCGCCGTGGCTGCGCTGATGCGGACCTTCATGAAGGAGAACGGACAATGAGCACTGTTTCTGACCATAACGACCCTGCACGCAACGGTACTGTCCAGCCCGATGCAACCGCGCAGGACATTTACGACGCCGGCATGGTGGTCCGTCGCGAAGTGCTGGGCGACGCCCACGTGGACCGCGCCAACGCTGGCATGGATTCCTTCACCGAGGACTACCAGGACATGATCACCAGGATTGCCTGGGGTGGCATCTGGACGCGGCCCGGTCTGAGCCGGCAAATGCGCTCCGCTGTCACCCTCACGGCGCTGGTGGCACATGGCCACTGGGAGGAGTTGGCCATGCATATTCGGGCAGCCCTTAACAACGGCCTGAGCAGGGACGAGATCAAGGAAATCCTGCTGCAGACCGCCATCTATTGCAGCGTGCCGTCGGCCAACTCCGCCTTCAAGACGGCCCAGAAAGTATTCGCGGAGATCGACGCCGCTTCCCCGCCCAACGAACCCAACTAGTTTCCCCGCCCCACCCACCCAACTAGGTCGCAGTTGAGGTCGTTTTCAGTGCTCAGAACGGCGTGAACTGCTACCTGGTTGGGCAGATCGAAAGAGAAACCCATGAATCAGGCTTTCGTGTACGACGCCGTGCGCACGCCCTTCGGCAAGTTTGGCTCCGGACTTGCTGCTGTCCGTCCCGATGACCTTGCAGCCCATGTGGTCCGCGAGTCCGTTCGCCGGGCGCCGGGGCTGGATGTTGAGCGGATCGACGAGGTGGTGTTCGGCAACGCGAACGGCGCCGGCGAGGAGAACCGCAACGTCGCCCGCATGGCTACCCTGCTGGCCGGCCTGCCGGTCTCCATCCCGGGCACCACGGTGAACCGTCTCTGTGGTTCCTCCCTGGACGCTGCGATCATCGCTTCCCGCCAGATCAACGCCGGTGATGCTGAGCTGATGCTGGTGGGTGGAGCCGAATCCATGAGCCGTGCGCCATGGGTCCTGCCGAAGACCTCCAAGCCCTACCCGGCCGGTGACATGACGCTCGCGTCCACCACTCTGGGTTGGCGCTTGGTGAACCCGGCCATGAACAAGGACTGGACCATCTCCCTTGGCGAGGCCACGGAACGGCTGCGCGAGAAGTACGGCATCACCCGTGAGCGGCAGGATGCTTTTGCGGCTGATTCACACAACCTGGCTGATGCTGCGTGGAACGAAGGTTTCTACGATTCTCTGGTCTCGCAGATGCCGGGAACTGACTTGGTCCGCGACGAAGGTATCCGCGCCGGTTCTTCGGCGGAGAAGCTCGCCGGGTTGAAGACTGTGTTCCGGGCTGAGTCTTCGGGGCCCGACGGCGGTACGGTCACCGCCGGGAACGCCTCGCCGTTGTCTGATGGTGCTTCGGCGGCGTGGATCGGCTCGGAAGCCGCTTCCTCGATCCTTGGTCTGGAACCACTGGCCCGCATCGCTGGCCGTGGTGCGCATGGCAATGATCCCCAGTTCTTCGGGTTCGCGCCGGTGGAGGCCGCGAACAAGGCCCTCGCGAAGGCGGGCATCGGCTGGGACCAGGTGGGCGCCGTCGAACTTAACGAAGCGTTCGCCGCGCAATCGCTGGCGTGCGTTGACGCTTGGGGGATCGACCCGTCCATTGTGAACCGCCACGGCGGCGCGATCGCCATGGGCCACCCGCTCGGTGCCTCGGGTACCCGCATTCTCGGTACGCTCGCCCGCTCACTGCAGGCTTCCGGCCAGCGCTGGGGTGTTGCGGCGATCTGCATTGGCGTGGGTCAGGGCCTTGCTGTGGTGCTCGAAAACGTCACTGCCGGCGCATCGGCATAGAAGGGTAAAGGATCATGCTGAATTTCATTGACACTGTTGGCGAGGCTGTCGCCGGCATCAAGGACGGTTCCACGGTCATGATCGGCGGGTTCGGCAACGCCGGGCAACCGTTCGAACTGATCGACGCCCTGATGGATTGCGGTGCGAAGGACCTGACCGTGGTGAACAACAACGCCGGTCAGGGCGATCAAGGCCTCGCGCTGCTGATCAAGGAAGGACGGGTCCGTAAAATGATCTGTTCCTTCCCGCGGCAGTCCGATTCCTGGCACTTCGATAGCAAGTTCCACGCAGGCGAGATCGAGCTGGAACTCGTCCCGCAGGGCAACCTGGCCGAGCGCATCCGCGCTGCCGGCGCCGGCATTGGCGGTTTCTTTACGCCCACCGGATACGGCACCACCCTGGCTGAGGGCAAGGAAACCCGTTTGTTGGATGGGAAGTGGCAGGTGTTCGAGACTCCCATTCACGCCGATGTCGCCCTCATCAAGGCACTCAAGGCCGACGGCAAGGGCAACCTCGTGTACCGCAAAACTGCCCGCAACTTCGGCCCCATCATGGCCGCCGCTGCCAAGCACACCATCGTGCAGGTCTCGGAGATCGTGCCCACGGGTTCCTTGGATCCGGAGAACGTGGTGACCCCGGGGATTTACGTCAACAGTGTGGTCCGCGTCGATTCTGCCGGACCAGTCGATTCTGCCGACTCAAACAAAAAGGTGGCGTGATCATGAGCACCCAAACCAGCATCCAAACCTCCGAGAAGCCGCTGGGCCGCGACGAACTCGCCCAATTGGTGGCCCGCGACATCGTCCCCGGATCCTTCGTGAACCTGGGCATTGGCCAGCCGACACTCGTGTCCGACTACCTCACCGAGGAACAGAACATCACCCTCCACACGGAGAACGGGATGCTCGGCATGGGCCCGGCAGCTCTTGGGGATGACGTCGATGGCGACCTCATCAACGCAGGCAAGATCCCCGTCACCGAACTGCCCGGGGCCTCGTACTTCCACCACGCCGACTCGTTCGCGATCATGCGTGGCGGCCATCTGGACATCTGCGTCCTCGGGGCCTTCCAGGTCTCCGCCACCGGCGACCTCGCCAATTGGCATACGGGCGCCCCGGACGCGATCCCCGCAGTTGGTGGCGCCATGGACCTCGCCACCGGGGCCAAGGACGTCTTCGTGATGATGACGCTCCTGACCCGCGAGGGCGCATCCAAGCTCGTGGAACAGTGCACCTACCCCCTCACCGGCGTCGGCTGCGTCACCCGCGTGTACACGGACAAAGCCGTCTTCCTCACCGGACCCGACGGCGTCACGGTGCGGGAAACGTTCGGCTGCACGTTCGAGGAAATCCAGGAGCTCGTACCCTTGCCCCTGAAGAAGGCAGAGTAGGCCCCGCAAGTTGCGTCCCTCCCGTTGTGGGGCCCGCTCTGCGTGGTATTTCGGGAACTTAGCCCGCAGAGTAGGCCCCGCAAGTTGCGCCCTCCCCGTTGTGGGGCCCGCTCTGCGTGGTATTTCGCGAACTTAGCCCGCAGAGCAGGCCCCGCATCGCAATCTAGGATTGGTAATCATGACCGATTCCGCGCTTACCCCCAATTCCCCGGTAACCCCGCAGGCCAGCGACCAGTATGTTCAGTCGTTGGCGCGTGGGCTGGCCGTGATCCGGGCGTTCGATGCGAACAACCCCGTGATGACCCTCAGTGAAGTGGCGGCCCGCACGGACCTTACCCGGGCCACGGCACGCCGTTTCCTGCACACCCTGGTTGAGCTCGGCTACGTCCGCACGGATGGCAAGACCTTCGCGCTCACGGCTAAGGTGCTGCAGCTTGGTTACTCGTATTTGTCCGCGTTGTCCCTGCCGCAGTTGGCCCAGCCGCACTTGGAACAGCTAAGCCTGAGGCTGGGGGAGTCGACGTCCGCCGCGGTCCTGGATGGTCCGGACATCTTCTACGTGGCCCGGGTTGCCACTCGCCGGATCATGAATGTTGGCATCACAGTGGGCACCCGCTTCCCGGCGTACGCCACGTCCATGGGTCGTGTCCTGCTGGCCGGTTTGCCGCAGGCCAAGTTCGAGGCCTACCTCTCGACGGCGGAACTTACGCCGATCACGCCGCGAACCGTCGCCAGCGTTCCCGACTTGAGGGCCGCCGTCGAGCAGGTCCGTTCACAAGGGTGGTGCCTTCTGGACCAGGAGCTGGAGATCGGGTTGATGTCCATTGCAGCGCCGGTGTGGAACCATAACAATGGCGACAACGTCGCGGCCATTAACGTGTCCCTGCAAGCTCAGGCGGTCGCGTCCCAGCCGAACCCGGCGAAGTACCTCGACGCCGTGCGTCAGGAAGTAGTGGCCGCGGCCAACGCCATATCGCAGGATGTTTCCGCCAAACACTAACCACACCCAAGTAGGTCGCAGATCAGGTCGTTTCCAGCTGTCAGAACGACCTGAACTGCGACTCAGTTGGGTCCGAACGGGGCTACTTCCGGATCGAAGCCAGCCGCGTCTCCAGGATCCGCCGCACCATGGAATCCGGCACGGGATTATCCACGGAAAACCGCAGCGTCCCCGGCGACCACGAATAACCCCCAAGCTCTTCTGACATCTCCGGCAGGATCTGCCCGCTGAACGGGTAAAGTGCCAGGTGCTTCTTGGTTTCCTGCACGCTCAGGAAGCCCTTGCCATCAACTAGCAGCGCGGGCATTCCGTAACTGACGCCTTCTTCGGCGTCGGGGGCCAACTCGCGGGCGATCCCCACAATCCTCTCCAGAATCGAGCGGTTGGCCTCGCTGACGCCCTCAAGATATTCGGTGACGGTTCCCATATGGACATGCTTCACCACCTGCACCACGAGGGCCAGAGGGTTAGCGTTCCGGAATCACCGCGATGCCTTGGATTTCGATCAGGGCCTCTTTCTGCCAGAGGCGCGTGACGCCGATGCCGGCCATTGCGGGGTACTGCGAGCCCGCCATTTCCCGCCAGATTCGTCCGATTTCGCGGCCGTTGGCCATGTAGTCGTCCACGTCGGTGAGGTAGATGGTTACGTTTACCAAGTCTTCGGGCTCTCCGCCGGCTTCACTCAGTGTGGTGATTACGTTGGAGAACGCCTGCGTGAACTGCTCCACGATCCCGCCGGGAACGATGTTCATGTTCTTATCCAAGGCTGTCTGCCCGCCCAGGAAGACGGTGTTGCCGGCCAGAATGCCGTGTGCGTAGCCGGATGGTTTGGCCAGCGATTCCGGGTTGATCGTTGTGTGGCTCATGCTGTTCCTCCTCGTTGTGGCAACTGCAAAAACTTTTGGAAAGCCTCTGTGCAGATCATTTCCGCCGTGCTACGTTGAGCATATGTGACGATCGTAAAAAAGTCGACACATCACAAAATCTCGAAGGGAAACCCGCAATGAAACTAGCCACCTTGCGTACGGCCGGAGGAAGTACGACGGCGGCACTCGCCACGGGCGCCGGCTCTTACCTCACGTTGCCCGCCACTGATGTCGGGGCCCTCCTGGACCAGCCGGAGTGGCGGACCGTGGTGAAGGAAGCCGCAGCGTCCAAGGAGCAGAAAGTCATCGCGGCAGACGAGGCCGACCTCGCACCGCTCCTTCCCCGCGCGGGCAAAGTCATCTGCTGCGGTTTGAACTACGGTGACCACATTCAAGAGATGGGCCGCGAACTCCCGGAGTACCCCACCCTCTTCGCCAAGTACGCGGACACCCTGGCCGGAGCAAACGACGCTGTAGAAGTCCACGGCAGCGGCCGCGTCGACTGGGAAGCCGAGCTCGCCGTCGTCGTCGGTTCTGAACTGTTCCATGCGGACGAAGACCAAGCCCGTGAAGCCATTGCCGGGTACACGGTTGCCAACGACGTTTCCATGCGCGACTGGCAAAGCCGGACGCTGCAGTGGTTCCAGGGCAAAGCCTGGGACGGCACCACGCCTGTGGGACCGGTCATGCTGACGGCGGACGAGGCTGGTCAGGCATTCGAAGTCCGCGGTTACGTCAACGGCGAGCTCGTCCAGCAGGGAAACACCAGCACCTTGGTGTTCGGCCCGGCGCAGCTCCTGTCCTACATCTCCCAGTTCACCATCCTGCGCCCCGGCGACCTCGTCCTCACCGGAACGCCCGGGGGAGTGGGTATGGGGATGACCCCGCCGCGCTTCCTTCAGGACGGCGACGTCCTCACCACCGAAATCGAAGGGATCGGCCGGCTGGAGAACCAGTTCCGGATCCACGCACCAGTCCCGGCAAACGCCTAAAAGCCTTACACCCTAATACAAGGAGAGACCCGATGAGCCAGACCACCACCGAATACCGCCTCGAAGGCGACAACTCCATCTACGCCCAGGCTGACGGGAAGGTTGTTCCTGTAGTCACCCGCGCTGGTGCCGAAGACACAAACACTGCCCAGTCCGGCGATTGCATTCGCGTCTCCGGCGTGAGCATCCAGCACACCCCGGCAACCAAGATCTGGTTCGGCCAGGTCTCCAACACCCCCGGGTACCGCTCGCTCCCGCACCACCACGGCGAGGCTGAAACCGGCGGCTATGTGCTCCGCGGCCACGGCCGGATCTACTTCGGCGAGAACTACTCAGAGTTCATCGACATGAAGGCCGGCGACTGGGTATTCGTGCCGCCGTTCATGCCCCACGTCGAGGCCAACATGTCCGTCACGGAAGAACTCGTCTGGCTCACCGCCCGCACGCCCGAGAACCTCGTGGTCAACCTCGAAGACGTCGCCGACGAAACCCTCGCCGACTACCGCCGGGCCTAAGCCATGATCACTGGAACCCTGACATCCGAGACTTTCCTCAAGGCCGTTGAACTCACGCCCACAACGGCCGAGGTTTTCGACGAAGCCTATGAAGCCACCACCCAGTACGTGCCGTGGCCAAAAGCCTATGGTGGAGACATGGTGGCACAGGCTGCGGCCGCAATGATGCGCTCCGTTGATGCTGACAGGACGCTGCATTCGATGCACAGCTACTTCATGCGTCCGGTGGATATCGGTTCCGGTGTCCGCTACGAAGTGGAGCGTCTGCGGGACGGCCGCGGGTACTCCACTCGAACAGTCCGGGGCTTCCAGAACGGCAAGCCCGTCTATGCGGCCATGGGTTCGTTCCAGGTGTCCGAGGACGGTCCGGACTTTCAAACCGAGGCTCCCGCCGTCGTCGAGCCTGAATCGCTGCGGTCAGCAGCGGAAGCGCTGGAAGGAACTGATGGTCCCGCCGCGGACTATTGGTCTGCGGGCCGCAGCTTCGATATGCGTCATATTCCTGGTCCGGTATATGTCGAGCTGGAAGGTGGAGCCGTCCCGCAGCAAGCGATCTGGGTCAAGGCCTTCGACGCCCTGCCGGACGACGCCGACCTCCACCGCACAGCGTTGGCTTACGTCTGCGATTACACGATTTTGGAGCCGCTGCTCCGGGTGAACGGACTCAATTGGTCCAGCCCGGGACTCGCCACCGCCAGCCTGGACCACTCGATGTGGTTCCACCGTGACTGTCGCGCCGACGACTGGGTGCTCTACGCCCAGGACGCTATCTCCGCTCAGAGCAACAGGGGCCTGGCCATGGGCCGCTTCTTTGATCGGCAAGGAAGGCTGCTGGCCACGGTCGCCCAAGAGGGCATGATCCGAGCCGGCGCCTAGTCAGTTTGGAAACCCCCAACCCCCAGCTTCAACGACGCATCACTGAAAGGAACGGCCATGAGCATGATGCCATCGGCCCACGTGGACACGTTCACCCGCGACCACCTGCCGCCCGCCGATACCTGGCCTGCGCTTGAATTCACCCTCCCCGAACTCCACTACCCGGAGCGGCTCAATGCTGCTGCGGTGCTGATCGACGACGGCGTCGAACAGCACGGCGCGGACAGCCCGGCCCTGCGGACTCCGGACGGCGTTGTCTGGACCTACGGTCAGCTCCAGCGGCGTTCCAACCAGGTGGCCCAGGTCCTCACCGAAGACCTCGGCGTTGTTCCAGGCAACCGCGTGTTGCTGCGCGGGCCAAACAACCCCTGGATTGTCGCTGCCTGGCTGGGCGTGCTCAAGGCCGGCGCCGTGGTGGTCACCACCATGCCCATGCTGCGCTCCAATGAAGTCGCTACCTTGATCGGCCTTACCAAACCGGTGGTGGCCATCTCTGATCACCGCTTCGTGGACGAACTTAGGGTCGCCGCGGGGGACGAGGTAAAGGTCCTGAGCTACGGAGCGCACGACGACGACGATCTCACCTCCCGCTGCGGGCAAAAGAGCGGCGAGTTCACTGCTGTGGACACCTCTGCGGACGACGTTGCCTTGCTGGGCCCGACGTCGGGCACCACCGGTGTGCCCAAGGTGACCATGCACTTCCACCGGGACATCCTGGCAAACGCGGACACCTTCGCCCGCTTCATCCTGGAGCCAACAGCGGATGACGTCTTCGCGGGTTCCCCGCCGTTGGCGTTCACGTTCGGTCTTGGCGGTTTGGTGGTCTTTCCGCTCCGTTTCGGCGCGTCTTCGCTCCTGACTGAGAAGGCCGGGCCCGTGGAACTGGCAGAGCACGCCGCAGCGGTCGGTGCCAGCATCCTCTTCACCGCCCCCACTGCGTACCGGGCCATCCTGAAGGAAAAGCGTGGGGACCTCCTCCGCGGCCTTCGCGTTGCTGTCTCTGCCGGAGAGCACCTGTCCAAGGAGACTTGGGAAGCTGTTCGGGAGGCTACCGGCCTGCGTCTGGTCAACGGAATCGGCGCTACCGAGCTCCTGCACGTCTTCATCTCGGCTGCCGGCGATGACATCCGTCCGGGAACCACGGGCCGTGCTGTGCCGGGCTACAGGGCCACCATCTTGGACAACGATGGCAACGAACTCGGCCCGGGCAGCATCGGCCGCCTGGCCGTGATCGGCCCTACCGGGTGCCGCTACCTCGATGACGCCAGGCAGGCCAACTATGTGGTCCGGGGATGGAACGTCACCGGCGATACGTTCTCCATGGACGCGGACGGGTACTTCACCTATCAGGCCCGCTCGGACAACATGATCGTTTCCTCCGGGTACAACATTGGTGCTCCCGAGGTTGAAACGGCTATCGACCAGCATCCGGACGTGGTGGAAAACGCGGTCATCGGAGTTCCGGATGAAGAGCGTGGCAGCATCGTCTGCGCTTTCATCGTGCTGCGCGAAGGCGTCCCCGGCGACGCCGCGAAGCGCAAGGAAATCCAAGACTTCGTGAAGCAGGCCATCGCCCCGTACAAGTACCCTCGGGACGTCCGCTTCGTCAATGAACTGCCGCGAAATCCAAGCGGCAAACTCCAACACTTCAAGCTCCGCGACGGCCTCCTGAAGGACGCTGCTCAAAGCGAAGCCAACACCGAACAACTTACCCCTGCCGGCCAGCGCCAGGCCTGAGAAGGAGCAACACCCATGAAAATCGCAATCGTTGGAGGCGGCCCCGGCGGCCTGTACTTCGCAGCACTGATGAAGCAGCTGGACCCGTCGCACGACATCACCCTGTGGGAACGCAACGCTGCCAGCGACACCTTTGGCTTCGGCGTCGTCTTTTCCGATGAGACGCTCGGGGGCATCGGCAATGCTGATCCGGTGGTGGCTGAATACATGAGCCGCCGCTTCGCCCGTTGGTCCGACATCGACATCCACTTCCGCGGCGAAATGATGACAGTGGGCGGCCAGGGCTTCGCTGCCATGAGCCGCAAGGAACTGCTGGAGCTGCTGCAACGGCGCTGCATCGAACTGAACGTGGACGTGCGCTTCAGCACTCTGGCCCCGGCCGTAGAGGAACTTGAAGCCAACTACGATCTGGTTCTTGCCGCGGACGGCATCAACTCACAGATCCGCGCCAAGTACGCGGATTCGTTCAAGCCAAACCTGGACCCGCGGACCAACAAGTTCATGTGGCTTGGTACGGACCAAGTGTTTGAGGCCTTCAAGTTCTTCGTGAAGGAAACCGAGTGGGGCGTCATGCAGATCCACGGTTACCCCTACTCGGATGAAGGTTCCACGTTCATCGTGGAAATGCACCAGGACGTATGGCACGCGGCAGGTTTCGACGAGACCGCCAACGAGGTCTTCCCTCCCGGCGTCTCGGATGAGAAGGCAATCGTCAAGATCCGCGAGATCTTTGCCGAGGAACTGAACGGCTACGAGGTCCTCACTAACAACTCCAAGTGGATCAACTTCACCACGGTCCGCAACGAAAGCTGGCGCCACAACAACGTAGTGTTGCTGGGCGACGCCGCCCACACGGCTCACTTCTCCATCGGTTCCGGCACCAAGCTGGCCATGGAAGACTCGTTGGCGCTGGCCGCATGCCTGCACGAGCACTCTGATGTGGAGTCAGCCCTCGCCGCGTATGAGGCTGAGCGTCGGCCCGTGGTCGCCTCTACCCAGCGTGCCGCGCAGGCCTCCCTTGAGTGGTTTGAGCGGATCGGCCAGTACAAGGACCAGGACCCCACGCAGTTCGCGTTCAACCTGCTCACCCGTAGCCGCCGCATCACCCAGGAAAACCTGCGCCTGCGCGATCCTGAATTCGCCGATGCCGTGGACCGTGGCTTCGCTTCGTCGCAAGGACTGACAGAAGTAGCTCCGGCCATGTTCCAGCCCTTCCGCATTGGCGGGCTGGAGCTGAAGAATCGCATTGTGGTGTCCCCGATGGACATGTATTCCGCTGTGGACGGCATCCCGGGTGACTTCCACAAGGTCCATCTCGGCTCCAAGGCCCTCGGCGGCGCTGGCCTGGTCATGACCGAAATGGTCTGTGTCTCCGAAGCCGGCCGCATCACCCCGGGCTGCAGCGGCCTCTACACAGATGGCCAGCGTGACAGCTGGAAGGAAATCGTGGACTTCGTTCACAGCCGCTCCACCGCCAAGATCGGCGCGCAATTGGGCCACTCCGGCCGCAAGGGCTCCACCAAGCTCATGTGGGAAGGCATCGACCAGCCGCTCGACTCCGGCAACTGGACCGCCGTCGGCCCCTCTGCCCTTCCCTACAGCCCTGAGAACCAAACCCCCGTGGAGTTGGACCGCGCCGGCATGGATGCCATCAAAGCGGAGTTCGTCGCTTCGACAGTCCGGGCCGAGGAGGCTGGCTTCGACCTCCTGGAAATCCATGCCGCCCACGGTTACCTGCTCTCCTCCTTCCTTTCGCCGGTGTCCAACAAGCGGACCGACGAGTACGGTGGCAGCCTTGAGAACCGGCTGCGGTTCCCCTTGGAAGTGTTCGACGCCGTTCGCGCGGCTTGGCCTGTCGGCAAGCCGGTGACGGTGCGCATTTCCGCGACGGACTGGATCGAAGGCGGCAACACCTCCGACGATTCCGTGGCCATTGCTCGCGCCTTTGTTGCACACGGCGCCGCCGGCCTGGATGTTTCCACCGGACAGGTCGCCAAAGAAGAGAAGCCCGCCTTCGGCCGCAGCTACCAGACGCCGTTCGCCGACCGCATCCGTCAGGAAGTTGCCGCACCGGCCGGCGTGGCGGTAATCGCCGTCGGCGCCATCTCCACTTACGACGACGTGAACTCCATCCTCCTGGCAGGCCGCGCGGACCTTATCGCGCTGGGCCGTACGCACCTTTACGATCCCCAGTGGACACTGCACGCTGCCGCAGAACAGGAATACCAGGGCCCCGGCGCCCAGTGGATCCCGCAGTTCCGCGCTGGTCGGCGCAAGCCGCCGAGCTCGCGCACCGACGCCGTCCGTCCCCGGCTGTCCCTGCTCAAGGAAACGGATATCGAAGTGAACAACACCCACCTTCGCTGGACTCCTGAGTCCGCCGCGGCATCGGTTTTGGTGAAGTAGCCATGGCAACCGCACCCCTCAACACATGGAATGTGCCCAGGAAGACCACCGGACTGGTGTTGTTCTGCTGCTGGCTCGCGATCCTCGCCGAAGGCTATGACGTGGGCGTACTCGGGGCCATCCTTCCTGCCCTTGCCGAGTACAAGGAATGGAACCTTAGCCCGTTGGCACTTGGCGGACTCGGCTCATATGCCCTGATCGGCATGCTTATTGGCGCCCTGTTCATCGGTACGCTCAGCGACCTCGTTGGACGCAAGAAAATGCTCCTGGCCTCGATGGCAATCTTCACGCTTACCCAGGCTGGCGCCGCGTGGGCCCCGACACCGGAGATCTTCGGCCTGTTCAGACTCATTGGCGGCTTGGGAATGGGCGGTGTCATCCCGGTGGCAGCGGCCCTGACCATTGAATACTCGGCTCCGAACAAGCGCTCGTACAACTACGGCCTCATGTACTCCGGCTACTCGTTGGGCATCGTCGCCGCTGCTCTTGCCGCCCTGTTCGTCCTGCCCATGGGTGGATGGCGCGCCGTGGTGGCCCTTGGTGCCGCGCCGGTGGTACTGATACCGATCATTTGGAAGTTCCTCCCCGAGTCCTTGGAATTCCTTGAATCCAAGGGCCGGCGCACGGAAGCCAAGGCTCTGGCTTCCAAGTTGCGGATCGCCGGCTACCAGCCTGTGGTGCCAGTGGCTCCTGCGGCCGGTGTGCAGGCGGACCCCTGGTGGAAGACCATCACCACCATGTTCTCCCGGAAGTACCTGCGTTCTACGGTCTTCTTCTGGATCTCGCTGTTCTGCGGTTTGGTGCTCGTCTATGGCCTGAACACGTGGCTGCCGAGCATCATGAAGAAGGCCGGCTACGACCTCGGCTCGTCCTTGACGTTCCTCCTGGTCTTCAGCCTTGCTTCCGCGATTGGTGGCCTGCTCCTAGGGCGCGCTGCGGACAAGTACGGGAAGAAGCTCATCCTGGTGGTGTTCTACATCCTGGGCGGCTTGGGCATTATGCTCCTGGTCTTCCCCAACACCATGGTGGTCAACCTGCTGTTCGTGGCCTTCGCGGGTGTCGGTTCCATCTCCACATCGCTGGTCCTGACCGGCTACATCGCCGACTACTATCCGGCGAAGGTTCGTGGCACTGCAACGGGCTGGGCACTGAGCTTCGCCCGTCTGGGCGCCATTTCCGGGCCGTTGATCGGCGGCTGGATCGCAGGCTCCAAGCTGCCGTTCGAGGCCAACTTCGCCATCTTCGCGGGCATTGCCGTACTTGCAGCAGGTGCTGTGGCAATGATTCCCAAGCCACAGTCTGAGGTGCCGGTCGCCGTCGTCGACGTTGATCCTGACGACGTCGCCGTCAGCGCCCGCTAGGAGAATCATGGACAGGTTTCCGGAGGCGTGCGTCGAGCGAACGGTGGAGTGGGTAGACACCGACGCCTCCGGACACCAGCACAACTCGGCAATCCTGCGCTGGGTTGAGGCCGCGGAAGCTGAGCTCTTCCGCTCGCTGGAGCTGCCGGACTACTTCCCCAGCGCTCCGCGGGTGCAGCAAGTGATCAATTACAAGGCGAAGCTGTGGTTCGGCCAGCGCATCACCGCCACGGTGAAGATTCACGCGCTCGGCCGGACTTCGCTGACCATGGCTTTCGATGTAACATCCGACGCCGGTGAGGTCGCCGCGTACGGGACGGTCACCACGGTGCACGTCCCCCATGGCGCAACTTCGGCACAGCCGTGGCCGGAGCATTTGGTTCGCGCCGTAAAGGGTGTGCCGGCAGCCGAATAGCTCCGCCGAGATGGCAGTTGACACCAATGTTGAAGCCTGGGATTGGTGTCTGCTGCCATCTCGACGACGGGTTTGGTGGCTAGCGTAGGCCTTTGAGGATGTTCTTTGGTCGCTGCATCTCACCGTGCTTGGCGCCCAGAACGATCACCCAGGCAGCGAAGGCGGGAATGGCCCACTGCAGTGCTTTCAGCTGGGTCTGAGCGGCCTTCAACTCGTCCGATGCGCCGGGCCGCGGTTCCGTGGCACCCTCGGCGCCTTCGTCGGAGAGCTCATCCACCTTCTTGCCCACAACACCTGCATACAAGGTGACAGCTGCACCAGCCAAGGTCACCACTGTTTTGTAGACGGTGTTGGCGGCGACGCTGTCCTGCTTGGCGATCCGGCCTTTGTTTTCCCAGGCGATGGCCAGGTCCGCGGCCAGGTGTCCGGCGAAAGCTGCCGTCTGAACCGGGGCCCACTTACCCCAGCCTTTGCTTGAGAGGCGGGTTCGCTCGGTGGGGTCTTTGGCTTCCGCTGCGGCACCATTGAGTCCTATGGCCCCCATCAGCGAGCCGCCGAACCAGGCTGCGGCGGTTAGGTCGTGAAGGGAACGGGCTACGAGATTTCCTGCCATGATGTGCTTCCTATCGTTGATACGGAAAGGACTTTTTGAGGCCGTGTCAGCCTCGAAACAGCGCGCCTCTATAGTAAGCATGCTTACTAAGGTGCGGCCAGTCGGTAGAGCGACGCCTTGCGGTTAGGCTTAGCCCGTGGAGCAGCTCTGGGCGATTCTCGCATGCACAATTCTTGGTTGTTTGGCCATTTTCCAGGTTGCGTTGGTGGCTCGCGCGCCCCTAGGGCGGTTCGCTTGGGGTGGGCAGCATGACGTCCTGCCGCAGAAGCTACGGGTGGGCAGCGTGGTCTCCATTGTGCTGTACGTCCTTTTCGGCTACACGGCGTTGGCAAAAGCGGGATTGGTGCCGGTGCTGGTCAGTGAACCCTTCACCGATATTTTCATGTGGGTACTTACCGCCTACTTCACTTTGGGCGTTGCCATGAATGCGATCTCCCGTAGCAAGCCCGAGCGTTTCGTGATGACTCCGGTGGCGCTGGTTCTCGCCATCCTCTTCCTGCTTCTTTCGCTGGGTTGATCCGAACGCCAGGTTGATTCGGGGCAGCGGCGCGGACAAACGCCGCACCTATGATGAACTGGACTGGCGCCGGAACTGCGGCGCGGAAATGAGGGCCTCTAGATGTTCGCCGTCCCGGCACCCCCGGTGCGCCACCAGCAACTGCTCGTCACGATTTTCGGTCTTTACGGGCGGAATGCGGGCGACGCCTTGCCGGTTTCTGCGCTGATCTCCATGTTGGGCTCGCTCGGTTACGACGCTCCGGGTGTGAGGTCGTCCGTCTCCAGGCTTAAGGCCAAGGGCGTACTGAAGAGTGTCCGTGAGGGCGGAATCGCCAAGTACAAGATCTCCGAGTCTGTCAGCGACGTGTTCCGTGAAGGTGACCGGAGAATCTTCGCGCCGGAGCAGCCTGCGCCGGTGGATACCTGGGTGCTGGCCGTCTTCTCAGTGCCGGAATCAATGCGTAACCGCAGGCACCAACTACGGTCTGCACTGCTAGGGCTTGGTTTTGGTTCCGTGGCCAACGGTGTGTGGATCGCGCCCGCGCATAAGCTGGAGCAAGCCAGGGAACGCCTCACCGCGAGCGGGCTGATCGAGTTTGTTGATCTTTTCCGGAGCGACTACGTGTTCGATGGACCCATGCGGCCAAAAATATCCGAGTGGTGGGACCTTAAGGAACTCGATCTGCAATTCACCGAGTTCCTCGAGGTGTACGACGGTGCTGAGCAGCAGTGGGTTGGGCAGGTGGGCGATGATCCGGAAGCTGCCCTGGCCACGTCCACCGAAGAGCTGCGGCGCGACGCATTCCGCTACTACATTCCCATGCTCACCATGTGGCGTAAGTTCCCGTACCGGGACCCGAACCTTCCCGCCGACTACCTTCCCCCCGAGTGGCATGGGCCAGCGGTGCGCAAGACCTTCTTGGCGGTACACCGCTTGGCGGCGCCCCTTGCAGCCGCCCACGCGCATGAGGTCATCGCTGAGGCCCTGAATCCGGCTGCTGCCTGAATCGCCTGGGCGTGGGGCTGTTCAGTTACTCGTTGATGCGGGGTGCGTCGACGATGCCGAATACTTCACCCTGCGGCGCCTGAATGATGGCGATGCGTCCCAAGGGACTCTCCGTTACGGGCATGAGAAGGGTGGCACCGAGCTCTACTGCGCGTTCCGCTGTGCCTTGGACGTAGTCGCTGGCGAACCAGGTCAACCAGTGGTTGGGGGTGGCGTCGGGGATGTCGGTGTCATGCTGGATTCCCCCCACTTCCCGGCCATCCAGCGGCCTGCGAAGGGTGGAGTAGACAAGGCCGTCCTCCCTGGCGTCCTGGTAGCTGACGTTGAAGACCTCAGCGTAGAAGGACCTGGCGGCGGTGAAGTCCCGGGTATGGAGCTCGTTCCAGCATAATGTGCCGTGCTCATTGACGCGTTCCGCTCCGATATGGGTGCCGGCCTGCCAGATGCCAAAGGCCGATCCCACGGTGTCAACGGCCAATGCCATGCGGCCGGATTCCATGACGTCGAAAGGAAGCGCGATCATTTCACCGCCGGCTGCCCTGATCTTCTTGGCAGTAACGTCCACATCGTCCGATGCCAGGAACGTTGTCCACACGGTGGGCATGCCCGGTGCCTGCTTCGGCCCCACGCCCGCGACGGCGCGCCCGCCAAGGTGTGCCAGAAGGTATTCCCCGGAGTCTTGGCCGGATACGTATTCCCAGCCGAAGAGATCCGTGTAAAAGACTTTCGCGGCTGCGAGGTTGTCCACGCCCAGGTCCACCCACATGGGCGTTGCTGCCGGCCAGCTCGATATTTTGGTGGACATGGGACTCCTCGGGGTAGGGCGCTCAGGGGGTGACTGCCTCCCCGAACGCCCGATGCGCCGAGCGGCGGAGAGGCAGCCACTATAAAGTGCGCCGTTATCCCGATTCGTGACTCGATTTCGATCCGGCAATTTGTGCCAGCCCTAAACTGCCAGCCCAAGATTGGCGGCCCGAATGCCGGAGCCAACTTCCCGCCGTCGTGCGTTTCGGGTTAGACCGTGCGCGTCGCCTTCGCGAGGTTCCCGCGGAGCTCGTCAGCGTTCTGCCGGATGACGTAGGCCGGGCGGTTACGTTCAACGCGCCAGCTGTCCTCCAGTGGGCCGATGTTGACGGTGTCGAAGCCGAACTCGTCATAGAGCTTGGTGACTAGTTCGGTTGCTTCGGGGAAATCACTCGAGGTGGCCAGGGCGCGACGGTTGACGGTGGCTGCGGGGGTGCCATCGGTGGTGATGTCCTTGGCAAAGATGTGGTTGAAGCCCTTGGCCACCTTGGAGGTTGGGAGGTGCTTCTGGAGCAGGCCGGAGGTGGTGGCTTCTCCGTTATCCAGCTCGGGAATGCGGCCGTCGCGCTCCCAGTAATAGTTGTTGGTGTCGATGACGACCTTGCCTTCGAGCGGCTCCGCGGGGGTGTCCTGATAGTTCTTGAGGGGAACGGTCACGACGGCGAAATCACCCGCCGCTGCTGCTTCGGCTGCCGTCGCAGCCCGGGCGCGTGGCCCCAGTTCCGCCACCAGCTCGCTGAGGGTTTCGGGCCCCCGGGAGTTGCTGATGACTACGTCGTAGCCAAGTTCTACCGCTTTGCGGGCGACTTGGCTGCCAATGTGTCCTGCACCGATGATTCCGATTGTTGTCATGCTTGGGCCAACAAGAAGTTGCAGGGGCCTATTTCCCGCGTTACGCAATATTTCTGAGAGACTTATACTAAGTAGTCTTACTATGCTGGTTGGCATCGAAGGCGAGGAGGTACGGATGGCCGGGCATTTGGAACTGGTTGAAACGCCTGATGGGGAATTTCGGATTTTGATGGTGGACGGCGATGACGTGTTGATGGGTCTGTCAAAGCAGTTTCCCACCATGGATGAGGCTGTTGAGGGAGTCGCGGCCATCCGGGAGGTGGCAGGGACAGGCTTGCTTCGCCCGGCTTCGGCTGAACGGTATGCCGTTCTGATGTTGGAGGAACCTGTGATCGATTCTGCGCTCGCAGCGCACGGTGCGCATGGTGCGCAAGCCCAAGCTAAGGTGGTCAACTATGGCAGCTGATACGACCCAAAAGAAGCGCGGTGTTCTTTTCGATGTTGATGGAACGCTGATCGATTCCAGCTACTTCCACGCCATGGCTTGGTGGCAGGCGTTCCGGCGCGAAGGGTTGGACATTGAGATGTCCGCCATTCATCGTCGAGTAGGCATGGGCGGCGACCGGCTCATCCAGAGCCTGGTTCCGGACTGCCCTGAGGATATGCAGGAAGATCTGAAGTCCGCGCATGGTGCGGTGTTCTCCACGTTTTGGCCGACTCTGCGTACCTTCGATTCGGTTCGGGACCTTCTGGCTGCGTGCTCCGACGCCGGCTTGGCGGTGGGCTTGGCGTCCTCGGCGCAGGAGCGCGACCTGGAAGTGAGCAGGCACCTCCTGGACGCCGCGTCGTCCATTGATGCGTGGACCAGCTCCAACGACGCCAAGGAAAGCAAGCCCGCTCCGGACATCCTTGAGGCGTGCTTGGAGAAGCTCGGGCTTAGCCCCGAGGACGTGGTGTTTGTTGGCGACGCGGTATGGGATGTGAAGGCCGGCGGCGCGATCGGCGTTCCCGTCATCGCACTCACCTGCGGTGGAATCAGTGAAGCCGAACTGCGGGACGCCGGTGCCGCGGAAGTCTATGACAATCCGCGGCACCTGCTGGAGCACCTGGAGACCAGCCTGATCGGCAAGTTGATGTCTGGTTCACGGGACGCCTAGTAGCGGTTGCCTGCGCGTCTATCGCGGCTCGTCGCTAATTCCTTTGTCTCGCCCGCGCCGGTTCCGCAGGGTCCAAATGATCAACGCGATGATGATCACCGCCGCAACGCCCGCCAGAATCCAAGGAACGACGTCGGTGCGGGTCTGCTCCTGCTGTTCGGTCTCGCTGGTGCCAGGGTTGGCGGGGCCGGTGCCGGCGGGATTCGAGACGTCCGTGGTCGGCTCCGCGGTGGGCGTCGCCGTGGATGGCCCTGAGGGGTTGCTGGGTTCCGGCGAGGGGGTGGTGGTGGCAGCTACGCTGCCCTGCACACCGACTGCTGCGTTGGCTGCAACGGCAGTGGAAAGCATGGACCCGGCGAAAAGGGTCAAAGCAAGGGTGGTCATGGCTAATCTGCGAAGCATCGTTCCTCCTGGGTTACTAGCATGATTCCTCATATAGTAAGCATACTGACTAAGCCCCGGCTGTGGATGCTTTTTAGCGGGCGCCTTAGCGCGTGAGCTTGGCGGAATCCGGTTCCTGGTCGCCGATGTGGCCCGGCGCGTTGGCAGCGAGGACGCGCTGGACGAACGCACTGTACTCCTCCATGTAGTGCCGCAACAGCCCGGCGGTTCCTTCGTCCTTAACTGAACCGTCGTCGTCGTACGCGTCTGCGACGAAGCGGATATAGGCCTCAGGTGCGTTCAGTTGCGGCGCGTCCAGGAAGCTCAAAACGCTGCGCATGGACGACTGCATCACCGCTGTCCCGATACCGCCAGGCGATGCGCCGATGATCCCGGTGGGCTTGCGCGCGAACGAGTTGCTGCCCCACGGGCGCGAACCCCAGTCGATGGCGTTCTTCAACGCGCCTGGAATGGAGCGGTTGTACTCGGGGGAGACGAAAAGGATGCCGTCCGACGCGGCGATGGCATCCTTCAATTCCCGGCCTGCCGGCGGAAAGTCAGCGTCGTAGTCCGAGCTGTACAGAGGGAGGTCCTTGATGGCGATTTCATGGAACTCGAGTTCCGGCGGAGCGACGCTGATGAGGGCCTTGGAGAGGACCCGATTGATGGAATTGCTTGCCAGGCTTCCGACGAAATAACCGATTTTGAACGTGTCCATAGCGGCTTTCCTTTCCGACGGCGCGGCCGGAACCGGCTCGTCGACGGTGTGGTGGCTGGTTGCCCCCAGCTTCCACCGACCCTAGTTGACTTATGCACATAGCGCAGCCCCTACTCCCGCAGGGACCCTTGCGGTCATAGACTCATGCCAACTGAGTTCTGGAGAGTTCCGGAAGAGGGGTGACGGGTGAGAGCAGGCATAGCGCGTGAGACGCTCGAAGGCGAGCGACGTGTTGCCGCAACGCCGGAAACGGTGAAGCAACTGGTGGCTTTGGGCCTTGAGGTCGAGATCGAGTCCGGCGCGGGGATGGCGTCCGGCCACAGCGACGACGACTACCGGGCGGCTGGTGCCGTTGTGGTGCAGTCATTGGTTCTCGGATCGCTGGATGTTTACTGCCACGTGCGTCCCATGGAACCGTCGACGGCGGGAGCTCTCCGCCGAGGTTCGGTCACCGTCGGTTTGGGGTCGCCGTCCTCGGAGTTGCCCACTGTGCGGGCGCTCGCCGCTGGAGGAATCACCTCCTTTGCACTGGAACTGGTTCCGCGTATATCGCGCGCCCAGTCCATGGATGCGCTCACCTCGCAGGCCCTGGTGGCTGGCTATCGCTGCGTCCTCGAGGCGGCCATGCGGCTCCCACGGTTCTTCCCGCTTTATATGACGGCAGCAGGGACCATTCCGCCCGCCCGCGTCCTGGTGCTCGGCGCTGGAGTGGCTGGTTTGCAGGCGATCGGAACCGCCAAAAGGCTCGGTGCGCGGGTTTCCGCCAATGATATCCGCCCGGCCTCGGCCGACGAAGTGGCATCCATGGGAGGCACGTTTATCAAGCTGGACCTGGAAACCGCCGAGGCGTCCGGCGGATACGCGCGGGAACTCAGCGCAGACCGCGGCGCCATGCAGCGGGCCCTTTTGGCGCCACACGTGGCCCAAGCCGATGTCCTGATCACTACTGCCGCAGTACCCGGGAGGCGCGCGCCGCTCCTGGTAACCCGCGAGATGGTCCAAGGCATGCGCCCGGGATCAGTGGTCGTGGACCTGGCAGCGGAATCCGGCGGGAACGTGGAGGGCAGCATCCCTGGCCAGGACATTCCCGTCCCTACCGGCAACGGTCAGGGTGTGGTGACACTGGTGGGAATCAAGGACCCTGCCTCGGCAATGCCCGCTGACGCCTCGCGCTTGTACGCCAAGAACGTGTCCAACCTGTTGGCGCTGATGACGCAGGACGGCGTTGTTGCTCCGGACTTTGAGGATGAAGTTGTTGCCGGCACGTGCCTCACCCACGACGGCGAGGTCCGGCACGCTCCAACTGCGGAAGCACTAACGGCGCTCGCAGGGGAGACAGCCCCCTTTGGTAGCGGGCAGGTCGGAAGTTCTCACACCGGAAGTTCCCACACCGGCAGCGAAGGAGTGCGCTGATGGACGGCATGAGCCTGCTAACGATCACGGTCTTGGCGGTGTTCGTGGGCTTTGAGGTGGTTTCCAAGGTCTCGAGCACTCTGCACACGCCGCTTATGTCAGGGGCCAACGCCATCCACGGCATCATCCTGGTGGGCGCCATCATCGTGGCCGGCCAAGCCGCCGACCCGTTGGTGTTGGCGGTCGCCCTGCTGGCTGTCGTCCTTGCCACAATTAACCTCGTGGGCGGGTTCGTGGTGACCGACCGGATGCTGGAAATGTTCCGCGGACGGCAACGGCCGCCGTCGAACGCTGGCTCGGGAGTTCCAGGCAGTCCGGGAGATTCCGGCGCCGTGGAGACGGCCCATAAGGAGCGTCGGCAGTGACGCTTCTCAATCCCACCTGGACGGCGCTCCTGTACCTCGCCGCCGCTGCCTGTTTCATCCTTGCCCTGAAGGGACTGAATTCGCCAAAGACTGCGCGGCGCGGCAACCTGATCGGAGCATTTGGCGCCCTGCTGGCTGTAGTGACAGTGTTTGTCTCGGTCAAGCTGGACAACATTCCATGGATTCTTGGGGCCATAGCTGTGGGCTCGGGTGTTGCTGCGCCTGTGGCCCGTCGCGTGCAAATGACTCAGATGCCGCAACTCGTCGCCCTCTTCAATGGTGTGGGTGGTGGGGCTGCGGCGCTTGTCGCTTTGCTGGAACTCTCTCACGCGGATGATCCGTGGGTTCGA
This sequence comes from Paenarthrobacter sp., assembly GCA_031179305.1. GTDB lineage: Bacteria > Actinomycetota > Actinomycetes > Actinomycetales > Micrococcaceae > Arthrobacter. The sequence continues at coordinate 145,426 of JAPSHX010000006.1, forward strand.
TTGGCAATCGTCTTCACATTGCTGGTGGGTGCAGGGTCCTTCGCTGGCTCCGGTGTCACTTTCGCCAAACTTCAGGGGCTCATGACCACCCGTCCGGTGACGTTCCCTGGCCTGCCCGCGCTCATGGCCGTGGTGCTGCTGGCCGCCGCCGGGGCCGGCACCGTGGTGATCCTGAACGGCTCGTTGGTGTTGGCGCTGGTCCTGCTGATTTTGGGGCTGGTTGCAGGAGTCCTGTTGGTGCTCCCGGTGGGTGGTGCTGATGTGCCGATTGTCATTTCGCTCCTGAACGCCTTCACTGGGCTGGCTGTAGCGGCGTCTGGGCTGGTGCTGGGCAATGTCCTCCTCGTGGTTGCGGGGACGCTGGTGGGAGCTTCCGGTACCATCCTTACCCGCGCCATGGCTGCCGCTATGGGACGCAGTGTTGCAGGCATCATGTTCGGCGCCTTCAAGGGTGGATCCACGGCTGGATCCACGGCCGTGAGTGAAAGGCCCGTGCGTTCCTCCAGTGCGGAGGACGTTGCTGTACTGCTCGGTTATGCGCAGCGGGTGATCATCGTCCCGGGATACGGCCTTGCGGTGGCCCAGGGGCAGCACACCGCCGCGGAGCTTGCCCTAGCCCTGGAAGCAAGGGGGATTGAAGTGGACTTCGCCATCCATCCCGTGGCCGGGCGCATGCCCGGCCACATGAACGTGCTGCTTGCGGAGGCAAATGTACCGTACGAGTCATTGAAGGAAATGAGTGACATCAACTCAGAGTTCAGGACCACCGATGTCGCTCTGGTAGTGGGTGCCAACGATGTTGTGAATCCCGCCGCAAAGACCACGTCGGGATCACCGATCTACGGAATGCCTATCCTGGAGGTGGCCGACGCCCGCCAGGTGGTGTTCCTTAAACGTTCCATGCGTCCCGGGTTTGCAGGGATTGAAAACGAACTATTGTACGAACCGCAGACCACGCTCCTTTTCGGTGACGCCAAGGACTCGCTGACCAAGGTTCTGGGGGCCGTTAAGGCGCTCTAGGACTGACCACTTGGAAGCATCTTGCAGGGCCTTCCGGACGGTTCGGCGTGGTCCTATGCTGAAACCTACGTGTTGCCCTACCCATGCCGAACCGCCACATCCAAGCGAGGTGCGCCATGACCGTAAAACTCAACAAGAAGGCTTTTGACCACGCTAAGCATCTGATCCGCGACGGCAAGGTGGTCAAGGACGGCCGCGACGATTGGAGCGAGCACGCCCCATCCACGAAGGAGGAGAACACGTTTCTGGACAGGCATGGGCACGCTGACTACTCCAAGTGGTTCCTGGGCGTGGACGACGAACACCCCGACGACCAGAAGGGCCACTACAAGTTCCCCATCGGCGACTTCAAGAAGATCCACCGCTGCGGTGTGATCTCCGCTGAAAGCCGGGCGGGCCAATACGACTACGACGACATTCGTGAGGCTTTGGGGAAGCTTCTCGAAAAGATTGACGAGGACTGACTTTCCTGAGGTACCGCGTGCTGACCTGACGTTGCCGCGCTGCCCTCAGGTGGTGGATGGCTCGTGTGCAGGACTGTGCGCCAGGATTTCCGCGAGCTCCGCCAACCTGTGCGCGCGTGCCGATTCTGCGGGAGAAAATGGCTCGCCGAATCGGGAAAAGACCAGCGGACCGTGCCACGCCGTCGGGATTTTGAGGACGTCAGGGGAAGGACCGAGAACTGCACCCGTGTGGGGTGCCGGGCGTTCCGGATCGAGCGGGACAACTTTGGCCGAAAGAAGCTCAGCGACGGCATGCGGAAGTTCCTCCGGGTTCCCGGCGATGCGGGTGGCGAGACTCAGGGCCTTGGTTTGGCCGTCGGCCATGGCCAAAGCAGTAGTGGGCCAAACGTGAGACTCATGCCCGCCGCCGTCGTGCAGTGCTTTCAGCAGTTCCTGTTCGGAGACGTCGCCCGGCGTGGAGAGAACGAACTCGTCCATCACCCTGTCGCCGGGGCCTGTGGGACTTGAACCCGTCCCGATCATCGGGTGGACGTGCAAGCTGAGGATGTTGGCGTCCATCTTGGCGAGGGCATGGGTAATTTTCTCCAAGGACCCTGGTTGGTTCATCAGCACGGTCCGCGCCCGCCACAAGGCAGGTGCCAGCTGCAGTTTGTGCCGCTGGCGGAGAGCGGGGGCATGCAGCCAGCGCCTGAGCACTTTGGCGGCTGAGGGCTCGGCTACCCAGATGACCAGCACCGTGGCAGTGACCGCCAGAAGCAGGACCTTGGCTACGTAGGGCAAATTCGTTTCCACAACGGCCGCATGAACCAGCAGTTCGATGGGAAGCATCACCGCGATGTTCGCGACGGTAAGCCGGGCTTTGGGCGCTTCGGGCATCTGACCGCAGACGTCGCAGAGAAGATCCGCGGTGACGGGAGTGCTCGGATTGGGCTTCATGATTTCATGCTGCCCCGCCCCTGTTTCGAGCCCGTTGCCTGCGCGTCACGTTCTGGGGACGGGCCTGTGAACGTACGAACCCGGCATCCTCGCGGTGAGGATGCCGGGTTCGGCTAAGCAACTGGGAGGCGCGCTCGCGGAGAGCGATCGGCCCTAGCGTGTGCGGCCGGAATCGAGGTCCGTGGTCTGGCCTGCGTTGCGATGGGCCGCTGCATCCTTGAGGAGATCCCGGATTTCGGCCAGCAGCGCAGTGTCTGCAGGGAGCGGCTCTTCCTCGGGTTCCTCCGTGGAGAGGCGGTTCTTGACCAGGGAATTGATCTTGTTCATGGGCGCCACGAAGATGAAATACACCACGGCGGCGGTGATCACGAAGGTTACGAGCGCGGTGAGCACAGCACCGAAGTTGACGAACGTGGCGGGGTTGTTTTCCCAGATCTTGAAGCCGAGTCCGTCAGCGTTCATGCCACCGGCGGCGGCGATCACCGGGTTGATGATGTTGGTGGTGAAGGCAGCAACGAGGGCGGTGAACGCACTGCCAATGACGACGGCAATGGCCAACTCAATGACGTTGCCGCGAAGTATGAAGTCCTTGAAACCCTTAAGCATGGATGTTCCTCCGATTGGGTGCGGGTGGCTGCCTCAGCAGAGATCAAACTACCACTCCGAGGTTTCAGGGAGTTGTCACAGGGATGTGAGAGAGGGCTTGCTGGAAGGGCTCGGGAGGTGAGAGAGGGCCTGCTGGAAGGGCTAGGGATGTGGGAGAGGATCCCGGCCCTCCCCGGTCAGGCAGCCAGTCAATCAGGCGAAGAGCGACCTCGTGTGGTCGTTGAGGAACATTCCGCGGGGGTCGAATTCGCGCCTGACCTGAATGAAGGTGTCCAGTTCCGGATAGAGGCGCTCCAGGCGGCTTCGGGTCATGAAGTGGATCTTTCCCCAGTGGGCTCGCGGCTCGAACTCCTGTAGAACGGCATCGGCGTCGCGGAAGAACTGCCAGTAGTCGGTTCCGGGTTCGGTGGTGAGTGTGATGACGGTGCTATCGCGTCCTTGGAACTGGGACATGTAGGCGTCGTCGGACTTCACCCAGCGGACCTCCACGGGGTACTTCTGCTCGGGGTACTTGCTGCGGATAAGGTCCTGGATAGCCTCGACGGCCACCAAACCGTCCTCGCTTCGGACGAAGTACTCGAGTTCATGGAATTGGGTGGTGAAACCGCCCGGGTAGATCCGGTAGGAACGGTCCAGCCGCGCACCTTCAACGCTGGAGATCTGGTTTTCGTCCTGGACCGAGGCAACGTTGTAACGCTTGGTGTAGCTGCGCCCTGCCATGCTGTGGTCCGGCGAGCCGGGGAGGTCCAGCAGTTCGCAGGAGTCGTCCTCAGGGCACCAGAGGAAAGAGTAGTGCCTATTGGAATCGATATCGACCTGCCACGTGGCGGTGGTTTCTGCCCAGGTAGGGTACGTGATCTGCTCCTGCAGGTAGTAGCTGTCCTCAACGGCCAACTCCACCTCCAGGAAGATCCCCAGCGTGCCCAAGGCAACCTGGGCGGCGCGGAGTTCCCGCAGCTGGCCCTCTCCGATCTCCACGATCTCGCCATAACCGTTGATCAGCTTTACCCAGCGCAGTTTGGAGGAGAAGCTGCCCAAGTCCTTGCCGGAACCGTGGGTGCTGGTGGCCAGCGCGCCTGCGATCTGCTGCTTGTCGATGTCACCCTGATTGCTGAGCGCCAGCCCCTTCTCCCACAATGCGTCCCCGAAAGCGTGGATGGTGGTGCCGGCCAAGGCCCGGGCGCGGCGCCCCAAGCGGTCAGTTCCAGTGATGGCCGAAAGGCCGGCCATGTCCATCAGGACGCCGCCGGTTTGAACCAAGGGTGACGACGAATGTCCTGAGCCGACTGCCCGAACAGGCAGGCCTTCCCGAATGGCGAAACGGACGGCGTCGAGCGCTTCTTGTTCGTTCCGGGGCCGCACGGTAAAGGCGGGCGTCGCGCTCTGGTTTCCGCCCCAGTTGGTCCATGTGGAGTCCGTGGCAAAAGGGACGGGCGGGGTAGCGGCACCTGCCATGGAGGCAGGGCGGGAAACATTAGTGGTCATGGCTAAAGCTCCGTTGCTTGTCTGAACGCTCACGCGCCGTGGTTGATCATGACGTGCTTGGTGCGCGAGTAATCGTCCAGGGCGTAGAGCGAGAGGTCGCGGCCGTAGCCGGAACCTTTGAATCCGCCCCACGGTACCTCGCATGCGAGGACGAGGTGAGCATTGACCCACACGGTGCCGAAGTCCAACTGCTTGGGAATCCGGAGGGAAAGGCTTGAGTCGCGGGTCCACACCGAGGCTGACAAGCCGTACGGGCTCTCGTTGGCTCGCATGACAGCTTCTTCGGTGGTGCTGAAGGTTTCCACTGTGACCACTGGGCCGAAAATTTCGTGCGTGGCGATGTGCGCGCCTGCCGGCACATTGCTGATGACGGTGGGCTGGATGAAGTACCCGGGACCTTCCAGCGCAGAGCCGCCGATAGCCACGGTAAAGCCTGCTTCCCGGGCTTCCGCGAGCGACTCCTTGACTCGTTCGTAGTGTGGGAGGGAGATCATGGGGCCGATTTCGACGTCGTCTCCGGCGTCCGGCGCCCCGAGGACCAGGGTACTGACCTCCCGGACCAGGTGCTCCGTGAATTCCTCGGCGACGGATTCGTGGACCAGCACGCGGCAGGCGGCACCGCAGTCCTGGCCTGCGTTCCAGAAGCCGGCGTTGCGTACACCGGCAGCCGCGGCGCGGAGGTCGGCGTCGGGGAAGACCACAACCGGAGCCTTGCCGCCGAGTTCCAAGTGAACGCGCTTGACGGATTTCGCTGCGGTTTCGGCAACTGCCTGGCCACTGACGACGCTGCCCGTCAGGGCGACCAAGGCAATGTCAGGATGCTCGGACAGGCGCTGTCCCACTGTCCGGCCGCGGCCGGTGACCACGTTGAGGATCCCGTCCGGGATACGTCCGGCCAGCACTTCGGCCAGCTTCAGCGTGGACAAGGGAGTTTGCTCGGAGGGCTTGATGACGATGCTGTTGCCGGCGGCGAGGATGGGCGCGATCTTCCAGGCAGCCATCAGCAGCGGATAGTTCCAAGGGGTGATGACGCCCACCACGCCCACGGGTTCGCGGAGGATCACTGAAGTGTGGTCCGTGGCGTAGTCGCCGCCGGCCATGGAGGTCAAAGTCCGTGAGGCGCCGGCCATGAACCGGAAGGTGTCGATGGTGCTGGAGACGTCGTCCTCAGATACGGCCTGCGGCTTACCGGTGTTAGCCGATTCCAGGACTTCGAAGACCTTGCGGTTCTCCTCAATGATGTTCGCAATGAGGTTCAGGACATCAGCGCGTTCCTTCGGAGTGGTGGAACCCCAGGTCTTTTGGGCCACGACGGCGGCGGCAACAGCGACGTCGACATCATCGGCGGTGCCGGCCTGCACTGAGGCGATGACCTGTTCCGTGGTGGGATCTACGACGTCGATGGTCTGTCCTGAGGAGCCGGCGATGAAGGAGCCGTTGATGAAGTGTCCAGCCGGAGGCAGCGGCAGTTGCAGCGGGAGAGCCAGGTTATGGGCGTCAGTGGATGCGCGTCGGACGGTGAACTGTTCGGTCTGGGTGGTGGTCATGATGATTCGCTTTCAGATATGGCCGGGTCAGATGAAGCCAGGTCAGATGAGGTCTGGGGTGAGTGCAGTTGCGGGAAAGTGTGCGGGTTCTGTTTTCTTGCCGAACAGCCGGGCCACGAAGTAATAGAGGGGAGCGACGACGACGAGGCCAACGATCCAGGAGATGTCCACTCCACCCATCGCGGCGGCGAGCGGGCCTGTGTAGACCGCGGTTGCCGAGAAGGGAACCTGGATCAGGGCGCCTGCTACGTAGGAGCCGATGGCGACCCAATTGAACCGCCCGTACACGCCGCCGTCGCGCTTGAAGAAGTCTTCAACCCGGTACTCGCCGTGGCGCAGCAGGTAATAGTCCACCAGGTTGATGGCCGTCCACGGAACCAGGACGTACATCAGGAAGGATAGGAAGTTGGTGTAGAAGAGGATGAAGTTGTCGCGGGCAAAGAGGGCGATGGAGACGGCGACGACGAAGATGATGACTGCCGCGATGCTGCGGGTCTTGGCGCGGGGCAACCAGTTTGGCTTGAACGTCTGGCCGATGGTGAGGGTGCACAGGACACCGCAGTAAAGGTTCATGGCGTTCGACGCCGCGACTCCCAGACAGAAGATCCCGACGATGATCAGCGTCCAGGGTTGGAGCAGCTCACCCAGACTGCCGACAATTTCGACGTCGCCGGTGCTCATGGAGACGGCGAGCGTGCCCACCAGGGCGCCGAGGATCATGGGGAACAGGGTGCCCAGTACACAGCCTGAATAGGAGGCCCAGAAAGCCGGGGATGAACCTGTGCCTTGCGGCATGTAGCGGGAGTAATCAGAGACGTACGGCGCGTAGGCCAGTTGCCACAGGGCGGAGACGGAGATGGTCCCCATGAAGCCGACCCAGTTGAAGTTGCCCGTCTCCAGGAAGTTGCCGGGCAGTCCGTGGACCATCAGGATCCAACCGAACGCCAGCAACAGGGCCAGGCCGGCCGCGACGCTGAGGACGCGTGCATAGGCGTGGATGAGCCGGTAACCGAAGATCGTGGCGATGACGCTGACCACGCCGATGATGATGATGCCCGCGTCAACGCTGATGCCGGGGCTGACCGCGGCCATTGCTTCGCCGCCGAATACCAGGTTTGCAGCGAAGAAGCCGACGTACATGATCACCACGATCACCACGATCAGGAGTGCCCCGAAGGAACCGAACTGGCCACGAGTCTGGATCATCTGGGCCACACCGAGCTGCGGGCCCTGGGCGGAGTGCAGCGCCATGAAGATGCCGCCCACCACGTTGCCGATGATGATGCCCACGATCGCTGGAACGAACCCCAGGCCGAACACCGTGGTGGCGAGTCCGCCGGTCACGATAGTCATGATCATGATGTTGGAGCCGAACCAGATGGTGAAGAGGTCCCGGGCCTTGCCGTGCCGCTCATTCAAGGGGATGGGCTGGATGGTTTTGTCTTCCAGCCGGGGTACGTCCGTAGCTGGCGCACTCATGACGCACTCCGGGATGCCGAAGCGAGTTCACGAACAACTGTGTTGTCTGCTTTGCTGCGGTTCACCATGAGGCCGAGCAGATCGAATACCAAGGTGGCCGCGGCCACAGTGGTGATGTCCGCATGGTCGTACGCCGGAGCGACTTCCACGACGTCGGCGCCCACGATGTTGATGCCGTCCAGTCCGCGGAGCAATGCCAGGAGTTCGCGGGAGTGGAGCCCGCCCATTTCAGGTGTTCCGGTGCCGGGTGCGAAGGCAGGGTCCAGGACGTCGATGTCGATGGAGACGTAGACGGGGGTGTCGCCGAGCCTCTCCTTCACGCGCTCAATAGCTGCCGGAACGCCGATGACGTCCAGGTCCGAGCAACGGATGATCTGGAATCCGAATTCGTGGTCGCGAAGGAAATCGTTGCGGTCATAAACAGGCCCACGGATACCCACGTGCATCGACTTGTCCTCCACAAGGAGTCCTTCCTCGAACGCCCGGCGAAAGATGGTCCCGTGTGTGACGGGCTGGTCAAAGTAGGTGTCCCAGGTGTCCAGATGCGCGTCGAAGTGCAACAGGGCCACAGGGCCATGGACCTTGTTCAGTGCCCGCAGCATGGGAAGGGCAATGGTGTGGTCGCCGCCGATCGAGATGAGCCGCTTGTCCGCGCTGAGCCCGTTGCCCCCGCTGATCAGGGGCAATGCCTGCTCCTCGATCTCACGGACAGCCCGCGTGATGTCGTAGGGAGTGCAGGCGATATCGCCGGCATCCACAACCTGGGCTTCGTACACCGGTTCAACGTCGAGCTCCGGGTGGTAGCCCGGGCGCAGGAGTCGTGAGGCCTCGCGGACTGCTGCAGGGCCAAAACGGGCGCCCGGCCGGAAGGAAGTTCCGCCGTCGAACGGTACGCCGACGATCGCGATGTCGTAATCCGGGACGCGGTCGATTTGGGGGAGGCGGGCGAAGGTGCCGAGGCCTGCATACCGGGGGACTCTGGTTGCGTCGACAGGGCCGATGGGCTTGTGCGTTGTCATTGACGGATCCTTGGGTTGAGAGGTGCTCGCCGTTGAGCGGGAAGTAAGTAATTCCATTGTTCGTGACGCGGATCACCCCGGATAGCGCTACATTGACTACAAATGGCCGAGACGTTTAGACGAATGTCTAAGTGCCGCTGAATAAGGCGGCACGGCAGCCGAACAGAACAGGAATCGGGGCGCAAAATGGCGATCACGGTGGCCGAACTCATCGCAGAGCCGCAGCTTGGACTCACCCTGATGGCGGGACCGGCCGGCTTGGACAACCGCATCACTTGGGCGCATACCTCGGACCTGCCCAGGCTGTGGGAGTGGGTAACCGGCGGAGAGCTCATGATGACCAATGGCCTCTCCATTCCCGCCGACGCCGAAGGGCAGGTAGCGCTTGCCGAAGCTTTGATGGACAGTGGCGCCAGCGCGTTGGCGATCGGCGAGAAGATGCACGCGCCGCCGCTCACTACGGAATTCCTGGAGGCGTGCGACCAGCTCCCGCTGCCACTGATCAACATTCCGTATCCGCTGCCGTTCATCGCGATCGCCCGTTCGGTGGCCGAATCCTCGCTGCTGGAAGAGTCGCGCCGTTTACGGCAAACGGCCCGTGTTTACGACCTTCTCCGCACCGCGGGGGCCTCCGAGGACCACTGGCAGAGCCTCGTCCAAAGGCTCGCCACCGAGCTCGATGCGGACCTGTTCGTGGTAGACCGCCGCTGCCTCCATCCCTGGCATCCCGACGGGCAACCGCTCCCGGTGTTCCTCGCCGAGGAATGGGCTCCGCTGTCCGGGCAGGTATCCCTCGCCGGGAAGAACTTCCAATGGCACCGTATCCGCGGCAGGCACGTGCTCACCATGGATATTCCCACCCATGCCAACGCGCTCCTGGTGGTGCTGCCCAACAGTGAACCGCACCCGGACGCCGTCGTACTTCTCCACGCCGCAACCGTGCTGGGGCTGCAGCTTTCGCGCATCGTTTTGTCGTTGGAAGGTCGCCACCGCCTTGCCGGCGAGTTCCTCCTGCAGGCCATGGATGGACGATTGGGTGCAGCCGAGATGGAGAGCCGGTTGGCAGCTTTCGAGGTTCCGCCCCAAAATTTCCTCATCGCTTCCATGTCAGCTAACGCCGGCGATAAAACAGCGGACACTCCCTCAGCGGACGACGGCGGCAGGCTGGCTAACGTTCATGTCGAGCTGTGGAGGCACGGGGTTGCGTCGGCGACGTTGAAGCGGAACAACAGGCTCCACGTGGTGGTCCCGGCCGATGTTTCCGACGACGTCCTGATGCACTGCGCCGGGCCGGACGCCGCCATTGGAATCAGTGCGCCGGCGGCCGTCGCCAACATCCAGCGCGCACTGCAGGAGTCCCTCTGGGCGCTAGGTTCGGCGCGTGCCAACAACCTGGGACTGATCCGTTATGCAGAGGGGCCATCGTGGCTTGGACTCACCAGTTTCGAGGAAGGAGCAGCGCTGGTCCGGCGTCTTTTGGGCCCAATTTTCGACTACGAGCAGAGCCAGGAAGGTGATCTCATTGTCACCTTGAGGACGTATTTGGACTCGCAGCGGTCGTGGCAGAAGACTGCTTCAGCGTTGTTCGCGCACCGACAAACCATCATCTACCGGATGCGGAAAATCGGCGAGCTGACGGGGCTGGACATGGGTGAAACGTCCACCGTTGCCCAATTGTGGTTTGCGCTTCAGATCCATGAAGCGATGCATCAATAGCCATGCCTTGCTTGCGCTTTTTCGAAACGACCAGCTATGGTGTGAAGCGTGTCACTCAGGTGGCGCGACGCTTTTGATCTGCGGCGGGAGAGTCCTGCCGGTACATCCAGTCAGGCGCCGTAGGAGCAAATCCTCCCCAGGAATCTCTCAGGCCCATGTACCGCCGCGGATAGGCAACTCTGGAAAGCAGTCCGGGTAACCGGGCTCACCGACGGTGCAAGCAGGCAACATTCCTGCGGAATCTCTCAGGTCCAATACAGAGCGGGGAGGAACCCACATCATCGTGGCGCTCAACGGGCGCCTGAATCATGGAGTTCCTCTTGACTGTTCAATCAACCCCCACCGCTTTCGCGGACCGGCACATCGGCGCCCGGCGCCAAGCCGACGTTGACACCATGCTCAAGGCCATCGGCTACGACTCTGTCGACGGCCTGGTAGACGTCGCCGTCCCCGATTCCATCCGCCAGGAAACTGCCCTGAAGCTGCAGGATGCCCTCACCGAGGTGCAGGTCCTCGCCGAGCTCCGTAAGCTCGCGTCCAAGAACAAAACCGCCGTCCAGATGATCGGTCAGGGCTACTACGACACCGTCACGCCTCCGGTGATCCGCCGCAATATCCTCGAAGCCCCCGCCTGGTACACGGCCTACACGCCGTACCAGCCGGAAATTTCCCAAGGCCGCCTTGAGGCACTGCTCAACTTCCAGACCATGGTGCAGGACCTCACGGGACTTCCCGTAGCCAACGCCTCCTTACTGGACGAAGCCACCGCTGTGGCTGAGGCCGTGCTGTTGATGCGCCGTGCCAACAAGAACAAGACGGCCAAGGATGGCAAGACTGTCTTGGACGCGGACCTCCTTCCGCAGACCATCGCCATCGTGAAGGGCCGGGCCGAGGCGTTGGGCTTCGAGGTACAGATTGCTGACCTTTCGGCAGGCCTTCCCGACGGCGACATCAACGGTATCGTCCTGCAGCAGCCCGGCGTTTCGGGCCGGGTTTTTGATCACTCTGGCGTGATCGCAGACGCCAAGGAACGCGGTGCGCAGGTCACCGTGGCTGCGGATCTGCTGGCGCTCACCCTCATCACGCCCCCGGGCGAACAAGGTGCGGATATCGCCGTCGGAACCGCGCAGCGCTTCGGCGTTCCGCTGTTCTTCGGTGGCCCGCACGCGGCGTACATGGCTGTCCGCGAAGGAATGGAGCGCACGCTTCCCGGCCGCATCGTCGGAGTTTCCAAGGACAACGCCGGCGTCCCCGCTTACCGCCTGGCCCTCCAGACGCGCGAGCAGCATATCCGCCGCGAGAAGGCGACGTCCAACATCTGCACCGCGCAGGCACTGCTCGCGATCGTGGCCTCGATGTATGCGGTTTACCACGGCCCCGAGGGCTTGAAAGCGATCGCCGAAACCGTTCACGGGCATGCCCGTGTTTTGGCTTCGGCCCTGCAGAAGGCCGGCCGCGAACTCGTCTCCGAGGCCTTCTTCGACACCCTCACCGTCCGCGTACCCGGCAAGGCCGACAAAGTCATTGCGGCCGCAGAAGCCCGTGGCATCAACTTGCGTCTCATCGATGCGGACACCGTTGGCGTTTCCGTTGATGAAACCACGACGCCGGAGGTCCTCTCCGCGGTGGCCGTCGCCTTTGGTGCCGGTCCGGTAGGGGATGCCGCTGGGTTCGAGCTGCCCGCCGACGTGGTCCGTACCTCCGACTTCCTGCAGCATCCGGTGTTCAACACGCACCGTTCCGAGACGCAGCTGTTGCGCTATATCCGCAAGCTGTCTGACCGGGACCTCGCCTTGGACCGCACCATGATCCCGCTGGGTTCCTGCACCATGAAGCTGAACGCCACCGCCGAGATGGAAGCTATTTCCTGGCCCGAGTTCGCCTCCATCCACCCATTCGCTCCGGACCACCAGACAGCGGGTTGGCGCGAACTGATCGAGGACCTGGAAGCCGACCTCACTGAGATCACTGGATATGATCAGGTTTCCATCCAGCCGAACGCCGGTTCCCAAGGTGAGCTCGCCGGTCTGCTGGCCATCCGCGGCTACCACCTCTCCAGAGGCGACGAGCAACGCAACGTATGCCTGATACCGGCATCAGCGCACGGCACCAACGCGGCGTCCGCTGTGCTGGCCGGAATGAAGGTTGTGGTTGTGGCCACGGCTCCTGACGGCACCATCGACCACGCAGACCTGGCCGCCAGGATCGAAGCCAACAAGGACGTCCTGTCCTGCATCATGATCACCTACCCGTCCACGCACGGTGTTTACGACGCCGATGTCCGCGAGGTGTGCGACGCGATCCACGCCGCCGGCGGGCAGGTGTACGTTGACGGTGCCAACTTGAACGCGTTGGTTGGTTTGGCGCAGCCGGGTAAGTTTGGCGGCGACGTTTCCCACCTGAACCTGCACAAGACGTTCTGTATCCCGCATGGCGGTGGCGGACCCGGCGTTGGCCCTGTTGCTGCAAAGGCGCACTTGGCTCCCTTCATGCCGGGCGACGCCAATAAAGCGGCGCATGAGGAAGGGCACGGTGTAGCCATCTCGGCTTCGCGCTATGGCTCGGCCGGTGTGCTGCCGATTTCCTGGGCTTACGTGAAGCTCATGGGCGGCCAGGGACTGACGGAAGCCACCAAGTCCGCGTTGCTTGCAGCCAACTACGTTGCCTCCCGCCTGGACGAGCACTTCCCCATCCTGTACACGGGTGAAGGCGGACTCGTTGCCCACGAATGCATCCTCGACCTCCGTGAGCTGACGGCCCGCACGGGTGTTACGGCCGAAGATGTGGCCAAGCGCCTGATCGACTTCGGCTTCCACGCTCCCACCCTCGCGTTCCCGGTTGCCGGCACCTTGATGGTGGAGCCTACAGAGTCCGAGGACCTGGCCGAGATCGACCGTTTCATCGAGGCGATGATCACCATCCGTGCGGAGATCGAGCAGGTGGCCAGCGGTGAGTTCACTGTTGAGAAGTCGCCGCTGCGCAACGCACCGCACACGGCTGCCGCCGTCGTGAGTTCTGATTGGGACCGCGACTACCCGCGTGAGCAGGCAGCGTTCCCGGTCCACCATCTCAAGCAGGACAAGTACTTCCCGCCGGTCGGCAGGGTGGACGGCGCCGCCGGTGACCGGAACCTTGTGTGCTCCTGCCCTCCCCTCACGGACTTCGAAAACTAAGGACTCCTGACATGTCTGAGAACTACACAGCCCTGTACGAGCAACACAAAAAGGCCGGTGCATCGTTTACGGACTTCGGCGGCTGGCAGATGCCCCTGAAGTATGAGTCCGAGCTCGCCGAGCACCACGCAGTCCGCAAGACCGCGGGACTCTTCGACCTCTCCCATATGGGTGAAGTATGGGTTACCGGTCCCGATGCTGCCGCTTTCCTGGACTACGCATTGGTGGGTAAATTGTCCGCGGTGGCCGTGGGAAAGGCCAAGTACTCGCTGATCTGCAACGCCGACGGCGGCATCATCGATGACCTCATTTCTTACCGTCGCCCTACTCCGGAAGAAGGCGTGGACAAGTACCTGGTGATCCCTAATGCGGGCAACGCGAAGGTTGTTGCTGCGGAGCTGCTGGAGCGCGCAGCCGGTTTCGACGTCGTGGTGGAAGATTCCTCAGCGGAGACCTCACTCATCGCAGTGCAGGGCCCGAACGCTGAAGCCATCCTGCTGACCCTTGTCCCGGCCGAACAGCACGCGCTGGTTACCGAGCTGAAGTACTACGCGGCGGTTGAGGTCTCGGTCAACGGGCAGGACCTGCTGCTGGCCCGCACTGGCTACACCGGCGAAGACGGCTTCGAGATCTACGTCCCGAACATCGATGCCGCTGGCCTCTGGGAAGCGCTGCTCGAGGTCGGCGAAGGGCACGGACTCATCCCCGCTGGCCTCGCTGCCCGCGACTCCCTGCGCCTCGAGGCCGGGATGCCCCTCTACGGCAACGAGCTCTCCCGCCACGTCAACGCCTACGCAGCAGGCCTTGGCCCGGTGGTTTCCCTGGCCAAGGAAAGCAACTTCATTGGCCGCGACGCGCTCACAGCCATCAAGGCTGCCGGCGTCGGCTCCACTCTTGGCCAGAAGCTCGTGGGCCTCAAGGGCGCCGGCCGCCGCGCGGCGCGCGCCCACTACTCGGTGCTCAAAGACGGTTCGCTCATCGGCGAAGTCACGTCCGGCCAGCCGAGCCCGACGCTCGGCTACCCGATCGCCTTGGCGTATGTCGACGTCGAGCATTCAGAACCAGGCACCATCGTGGACGTCGACCTCCGAGGCAAAGCCGAACCGTTCGAAGTGGTAGGCCTGCCGTTCTACAAGCGGGTCAAGTAAGTCCCGGCGGTGCCGACCTCCTCCGCGTCCTCGCGACCGAGCACGCGGAGGAGTTCGGTTCCCCGACACACGAACCAGCCACGATGTGCGACACAAAAGTTTCAAAACACACGAGAAGTAAGGAATTGGAATGAGCAAAGTAGTTGCCGGGCTGAAGTACTCGGCTGAACACGAGTGGGTTGCCGTCGATGGCGACGGTCCTGTGGGTATTGGGATCTCCGCGGTTGCCGCTGACGCCCTGGGCGACATTGTGTACGTGGACCTGCCCGAGGTTGGTTCCACTGTGACCGCCGGCGAGACCTGTGGCGAAGTGGAATCCACCAAGTCGGTATCGGACCTGTACTCACCCGTGACAGGCGAGGTGACCGAGATCAACGACGCCGTAGTCAGCGATCCCGCCCTCATCAACAACGAGCCCTACGGCGCCGGCTGGCTGTTCAAGGTGGCCACCACCGAAGAAGGGCCGCTCATGTCGGCCGAAGAATACGCTGCAACGAACGGTGGAGAACTGTGAACCCGGTATCTGTAACTGAGTACCAGCAAGTCGTTTCGGCGTCGTTGGACGCCCAACTGTCCGAGCTGGATCCTGAGATCGCTGCAAGGATCGACGACGAACTGGGTCGCCAACGCGACGGACTGGAAATGATCGCCTCGGAAAACCACACCGCCGTTGCCGTGATGCAGGCGCAAGGATCCGTTCTGACGAACAAATATGCTGAGGGTTACCCGGGCAAACGGTACTACGGTGGCTGCGAACACGTTGATGTGATCGAGCAACTCGCCATTGACCGCATCAAGGCCCTGTTCGGCGCGGAGTTCGCCAACGTTCAGCCGCACTCCGGTGCGCAGGCCAATGCCTCCGTGATGCACGCCCTCATCAAACCGGGCGACACCATCATGGGCCTGAACCTCGCCCACGGCGGGCACCTGACCCACGGCATGCGGATCAACTTCTCCGGCAAGCTCTACAACGTGGTTCCCTACGGCGTCCGAGAGGACACCCACACCGTGGACATGGCTGAAGTTGAGGCCTTGGCGCAAGAGCGCAAACCGGCACTCATCGTGGCCGGCTGGTCCGCTTACGCGCGGCAGCTGGACTTCGCCGAGTTCCGCCGGATCGCCGACTCCGTTGGCGCGTACCTGATGGTGGACATGGCCCACTTTGCCGGTCTGGTGGCCGCGGGCCTGCACCCCTCGCCGGTCCCGCACGCCCACGTCACCACGTCCACCACGCACAAAACCCTCGCCGGTCCTCGCGGCGGAATCATCCTTTCCAATGACGCCGACATCGCCAAGAAGATCAACTCGGCCGTGTTCCCGGGCCAGCAAGGCGGACCGCTGGAGCATGTCATCGCCGGGAAGGCCGTTGCGTTCAAGATCGCCGCTTCCGAGGAGTTCCGTGAGCGTCAGGAAAGGGTACTGGCCGGTGCCCGCATCCTCGCAGAGCGACTCGTCCAGCCCGACGTCGCCGCCAAGGGCATCAGCGTGGTCTCCGGCGGCACCGACGTGCACCTGGTCCTCGTAGACCTCCGCAACTGCGAACTCGATGGCCAGCAAGCCGAAGACCGCCTCGCAGCGATCGACATCACCGTCAACCGCAACGCCGTCCCCTTCGACCCCCGCCCGCCCATGGTCACCTCCGGCCTCCGCATCGGCACCCCTGCGTTGGCTACGCGCGGGTTCGGCGAAGAGGCGTTCCGCGAGGTTGCGGACATCATCGCCGAAGTGTTGACCGCTGACGCCGATGCGGACCTTTCCGGGCTGCGGCACCGTGTTGACGTGCTGGCAAAGGCGCACCCGCTGTACCCGGGTGTTTCGAACCTCTCGTAAGTCGACCGCGGGGTTCGGTTCGCCGTCGGGTTCGGTTCGCCTGTCGGGGCCGACTTCCTCTGCATGCTCGGACCGCCGTCGCGTAGACGCCCGCTGGGCGGACGTGATGCTCCCTTAGACGCATGCTGCCGGAGCCCGGACGCGAAGGGGCAGCTTTCGGGTCGGCAGCCCTGGATGCCGACCCCAAGGCGCCAGCTCTCGGGTCGCCAGGTTGGGGCGGGACTGGCGGGTTCGCTTGTTGTGACTAGGTCTAGCTGCCGGGGGGGTCCTCGGGCGACGGGTTGGTTTGGGAGCGTGGGGGTGTTCTGGGCCGATTCGGGGGTTGGCTGCGGGACGTGCCGTGCGCGCGGCATGTTCCGCTGGGAACCCACGAAACGGCGGTGGGGGACCACTGCCAACCCAGCCCACTTATCCCGACCACACACATTTAGTTAGGAAAAACCATGGCCGTTGGGGTCTTTGATCTGTTCTCTGTGGGTATTGGCCCGTCGAGCTCTCACACTGTGGGGCCGATGCGTGCCGGGGCGGTGTTTGCCCGGGAGTTGCGTGAGTCCGGGGTGCTCGAATCCGTTACCGGGTTGCGGGTTGACCTGTATGGCTCGTTGGCTGCCACGGGCAAGGGGCACGGGACTTTTACGGCCGTCTTGCTAGGGCTTGAGGGCTACGATCCCGAGGAGATCCTCCCTGACCAGGTCGAGGAACGCCTGGCATCCATTGCTGAGACGGGGAAGCTCAACCTCGCTGGCGGTACGCTCCTCGACTATGCGGTGGAGGATATGGTGTTGCATCCGTTGACGGTGTTGCCGCGGCATACGAATGGGATGAAGTTTGTTGTGTCTGATGCTGAGGGGAGCGTTCTGCGGGAGGCGACGTTCTTTTCGGTCGGTGGTGGGTTCATTGTCCGTGAGGGTGAGGAGAACGCTGCGCAGCAGGAGTTGGAGGAGTCCAAGAAGGAGTTG
>JAPSHX010000047.1 GCA_031179305.1 Paenarthrobacter sp.
CATGACTGCAGCTGCTGCCAATATTGAACCTGCAGGGAACAAGGCGGACTTCTGGTTCGATCCGCTGTGCCCCTTCGCCTGGATTACTTCCCGGTGGATTGGCGAAGTGGAAGGCGTCCGCGATATTGAAACCATATGGCACGTCATGAGCCTCGCAGTTTTGAACGAGGGCCGCGACCTTGAACCCGCCTACCGGGAATCCATGGACAACGCCTGGGGCCCGGTCCGCGTAATTATCGCGGCGCAGAAGGACCACGGCCAGGAAGCGGTTAAGGCGCTGTATGACGCCATGGGCTCGCTGATCCACGAGCGCGGCGAGCAGGACCGCGCCCTGGTTATCAACAAGGCGCTGGCGGAGTGCGGCCTGCCTGCCGACCTGGCGGCAGCCGCCACTACCGATGCCTTCGACGCTGACCTGCGTGCCAGCCATGAGGAAGGAATTACGCTGGTGGGCCAGGACGTGGGAACGCCTGTGGTGGCCTTCAACGGGACCGCGTTCTTCGGCCCGGTGCTTACCCGGATTCCGCGCGGCGAGGATGCAGGCAAGCTTTGGGACGCCACCACGGCGATCGCTTCCTACCCGCACTTCTTCGAACTCAAGCGCAGCCGCACCGAGCGGCCCGAATTCGACTAGAGCATCCCGTGCCGGCCCCGCGGCAGGGAGCCGAAGAGCCCCGATGGAACTACCCGGTTGTAGTTCCATCGGGGCTCTTGTGCTTCCCGCGGGGCAGGACAAGAATGGTTTTACCCCCTTCGAAAGAAGAGGGACGCAGAAACCAAAGATTCAGTGACATGTATTCAAACGCAGCCATCGGCAAAGTTGGAAACAGGCTACCAGTGACGAGGTAGGAAGACCTGAAAATTCTGAGGATTCTGCCAGACCATCAAGGCGTCACCAGATGGCCGAAAAAGTCGAAGCCCCACCAACGGCAAAACGCTGATGGGGCTTCCCCTTTGCCCTGGAACTCAGATCAGGCCTGGGCCGGCTCTTCCGACGCAGCCAGGGCCACGTCGCTGACCGTCAGGTCGCCGTCGCCAACCAGCAGGGTAATTTGCCGGGCGTTCGACGCTGCCTTCAGGTCCCCAAGCCCCGCCTCCAGCTGAGAGGTGAGCGCTTCGGAAGCCGTGATGGTTGCCGAGAGAACCTCTGTCCGCTGCTTGACCTTTGCCTCGGACTTCGCCTTGCGGACCCCGCTCAGCGCAACACCGACGGTAGCAAGCATCGTAGTGTCACCGCCTGGAACGTCAAGCGGTGCGGGCCACGGCGCGCGGTGGACCGACCCGTTGCGCCACCATCCCCAGACCTCTTCGGTGGCAAAGGGCAGGAATGGTGCGAACAGCCGGAGCAGGGTGTCGAGGGACGTGGCCAGCGCTGCGAGCACGGAAGCCTGTTCGGCCTCACCCGCGGCGCCGTATGCCCGGTCCTTGATAAGTTCCACGTAGTCGTCCGTGAACTGCCAGAAAAAGCTCTCGGTGATCTGCAGCGCGCGGGCGTAATCGTAGTTTTCGAACGCCTTGGTGGACTGGGCCACTACCTCCGCGAGCTGGGCAAGAACTGCCCGGTCCAGGGGGTTGGCCAGCACCGGGAGATCACCGGACAGCACCGATGCTTCTGTTGCACCCAGGTTCAGGACAAACTTCGAGGCGTTCAGCAGCTTAATGGCCAGGCGGCGGCCAATTTTCATCTGGGCAATCTCGTACGCGGTGTCGGCGCCGAGTTTCGCCGAGGCGGCCCAGTAGCGGACGGCGTCAGAGCCGTATTCCTCCAGGACGTCGGTGGGGACCACCACGTTGCCCTTGGACTTCGACATCTTCTTGCGGTCCGGGTCGAGGATCCAGCCCGAGATGGCAGCGTGCTTCCACGGCGCGCTGTTCTCCAAGGAGTCTGCGCGGACCACCGAGGAGAAAAGCCAGGTCCGGATGATGTCGTGGCCCTGGGGCCGGACGTCAAACGGGAACACCTTCGCGAACAGGTCCTCATCCCGCTTCCATCCGCCCACGATCTTAGGAGTCAGGGAGGACGTAGCCCACGTGTCAAGGATGTCGGCGTCGCCGGTGAAGCCGCCGGGAACATCGCGCTGGGCTTCATCGAAGCCGGGAGCGGCGTCAGCAGCCGGGTCCACCGGGAGCTGGTCGTCGGACGGCACGATGGGGGAGTCGTAGTCCGGGTTGCCGTCGGCATCCAGGGGGTACCAGACGGGGATGGGCACGCCGAAGAAGCGCTGGCGGGAGACGAGCCAGTCACCGTTCAGGCCGGAGATCCAGTTCTCGTAGCGTGAGCGCATGAAGGCGGGGTGGAAGTCGATCTCCTGGCCGCGGGCGATAAGCCGCTCACGCCGGTCCTCATCCCGGCCGCCGTTGCGGATGTACCACTGGCGGGATGTCACAACCTCAAGGGGCTTGTCGCCCTTTTCGTAGAAGTTGACGGGGTGCATGATCTTTTTGGGCTCGCCCTCGAGCAGGTCAGCAGCGGTGAGGAGCTTGACCACTTCTTCCTTGGCGCTGAAGACCGTCTTGCCCGCAATGGCGGCGAAGGCTTCACGGCCGATGTCGGTGGTGATCCACTCGGGAGCCTCACTGATGATCCGGCCGTCCCGGCCCACGATGGCACGCGTGGGGAGCTGCAGTTCGCGCCACCAGGTCACGTCGGTCAGGTCGCCAAAGGTACACACCATGGCGATGCCGGAACCCTTGTCCGCTTTGGCGAGCGGGTGCGCTTTAACTTCAACCTCCACGCCGAACACCGGGGACGTGACCTTCTTGCCGAACAGCGGCTGGTACCGTTCGTCGTCGGGATTCGCCACCAGCGCGGCGCAGGCAGCCAGCAGTTCGGGACGGGTGGTCTCGATGTAGATCTTTTCCCCGTCCTCGGTGAAGAACGGGTAGCGGTAGTACGCCCCGGGCACCTCGCGGTCCTCCAGTTCGGCCTGCGCCACGGCAGTGCGGAACGTAACGTCCCAGAGGGTGGGCGCTTCGGCCATATAGGCGTCACCCGCAGCCAGGTTGGCCAGGAAGGCCCGCTGGGACACAGCGCGCGAATTGTCGTCGATGGTGCGGTACGTCAGTTCCCAGTCCACGGACAGGCCAAGGGTCTGGAACAGGTTTTCGAAGACCTTCTCGTCCTCAACGGCAAGTTCCTCGCACAGCTCGATGAAGTTCCGGCGGGAGACGACGTCGAAGTCACGCTGGTTCTTGGCGGGCTGCGCCGGCGGCTGGTAGTCAGCGTTGTACGGGATGGAAGGATCGCAGCGGACGCCGTAGTAGTTCTGGACACGGCGTTCAGTGGGCAGGCCGTTGTCATCCCAGCCCATGGGGTAGAAGACGTTCTTTCCAGTCATGCGCTGGTAGCGCGCCAGCACGTCGGTTTGCGTGTAGGAGAACATGTGCCCCACGTGCAGTGAACCGGAAGCGGTGGGAGGGGGAGTGTCGATCGAATAGACCTGCTCCCGGGTGGTTTCCCTGTTGAACTTGTAGGTTCCCTCGGCAAGCCAGCGCTGCGTCAGGGCAGCTTCGAGGCCTTCAAGGGCCGGCTTGTCCGGAACGTTGATGGGGGCGGTGTTGGGCGTGTCTGTACCCTGATTGTCTTCAGCCATCTGCCAATTGTTTCATGTCCCCGCACGGCCGCCTGCCCGGAGGGGACCAACCGGGCAGCGCGGGCGCCAGTGTCACAGGATCACACAGCTTCGGGCCCCCGCCGGACGGCTGGGGCTAGGGTGGTGCCATGACTTCGGACTTCCAGAAAAAGGCAGCTTTGGTAACCGGTGCAAGCAGCGGAATAGGGGAGGCAACGGTCCGCGCGCTGGCAGCCCAGGGGTGGACAGTGTTCGCGGTGGCCCGCCGCGCAGAGCG
>JAPSHX010000048.1 GCA_031179305.1 Paenarthrobacter sp.
CAAACCCAACAACCGGGACCCACGATTCGGAGACTCCCGCCGGGCCAACGCCACCTGCGCACCCACACCTTGGCCACGTTCCGACGGAGGAACACCGGCCTCGGCCTGCTCGGCGCGCTGGGCAAGATCGAAAGCCACAGCAACCCGCGCCAGCAAAGCCGTGATGGCCGACTTCATTTCCTCCAAAACCCGCAACTGCTCGATCAGGTCAGCACTGACCGTACTGGCCGCAACCTCGCCGCACCCCGTCGGAACTCCGCGCGTCGGAACCCCGGGCGTCAAACCGTGAGACGAGACAGGAACAAGCACCTCAGACGCCCGCACCGTGCCCGCCTGCCTCGCCCCAAGTCGCTCCATGCCCTAACTCTGACAGCAGCCACCGACATTATTAGCTGCCCGGCAACCGGCCATGGCTACCCTAATCCAGCAGCGGCTTCAGCTCCGCGTACGCCCACTCGGCCAAAGTGGTGGGCGTTGTGCTGTGGACGGACCTTGGTTGCTCAGGCGTGAAATTGCCAAGGAACCCCGTGGACATCCCCACTACCGCGTCAAGCTGCGCAGCGCTCATCCCCAGCCCTTCCAAGGCACCGCGCATGGCTTCCTCGGAAATTTGTTCCACCTCCAGGGGCTTCCCCACGGCTTCGGAGATGATTCGGGCAACGTGTTGCCACGAAAGGTCAGCCGGTCCGTGAACGGCTTGGACCCCAAGCCCCTGCCACTCACTCGACAGCAAGCGACCGGCTGCCACCTCGGCGATATCCCGAGGCGACACCCAAGCCATGGGCTGGGTGACAGGCAGAAGGACCTGGAGCACTCCTGCTCGAAGCGCGTCCAGCTGGTACTCAAGATTGGTGAAGAAGTAACCACAGCGTAGGTGGATGACATCCGCCCCGGTCACGTTCAACGCGACTTCCGTGGCCGCAAGTCCGTCGATTTCGCCGACGCCGTGCCGCTTTTCAGCTCCAACGCTGCTTTGGAAAACTATCCTGCGGACGCCACCCTCTGTGACTGCTCGCGCCACACTGGCGGCGGCCAGCTTATACTCGGCGAGCGGATCAGGTCCCGCCGGAGGCGGGTCTACCCAGTAAAGTGAGTCGACGCCGGACACGGCTCGGGCCACAGCATCGACGTCGAGCAAGTCAACCCCTGCCACCTCAACTTCGGAGCGGATATCCGGTGCCAGACTGCCTGGATCCCGGAGGAGCACCAGCGGTCTCACTCCAGCCCGGATCAACATCGGCACAAGATGACGGCCTACATGGCCGGCTGGTGCTGCCACTGCAATTCGCATTACTGCGCCTCCCCTTCGTGGTCCCTTTTCCCCACGGTAGCGGGCATTGCGGTCTATTTTTGTCCGCGAGGTGATGGGGCAAGCCCTGTGGCTGACACGAAACCAGGGGTAGGCTGCTGATATCTGCCGGAGCACTACCCTGAGTACGCAAAGGAGAGATCGTGACACTGCCTCCAACCCACGAGCCGGAGCCTTTCCCTCCGGATCCCGGCCCCGTGCCGCCACCACCGGATCCCACCACGCCGTTTCCGCCGAGCCCCATTCCGGACCCCAATCCGACTCCGGGCCCGTCGCCGGTTCCTGACCCCCGACCCGTTCCACCAAATCCGGATCCGACGCATTAGCCGGGCCATTAAAACCGGCACATCTCCATGCCAAGGGTGTAGTCAGTAGGCTTATGTTTGATCACGTCGGTTGACCGATGCGAACGAACAGGAGCCTTTATGACGTCGCCCAAACAAGCATCGCCCGTATCCGCCCGCAGGCAGTACAAGCCCGATCTATGGAAAGACTCACTGGGCCGGACAGCCATCCGGGCAAGCCAGATACTGCTCGTGCTTACCTTGACAGTGGTGGCCATCTTCGGGCTGCTGCAGATTCGCCTGCTGGTCATCCCGGTACTCATCGCGCTGATCCTGGCCGCCGCAATCGGCCCCTTCGTGAACATGCTGCGACGTCGCGGATGGCGCGGCGGCTTGGCCACCGGCGTCGCGTTCCTGGGCCTATTGATAGTGCTCGGCGGTGTTATCACCGTCATCGTGCTGTCAGTGCGCAGCCAGTGGGACGAGCTGATCAGCCAGGCAGCGCGAGGGTTGGACGAACTTGAGAACTTCCTGCTGACCGGCCCGTTCCCCATTGATCGGGAACAGATGAACCAGGCACGCGAAGCGGTGGTGGAGTTCGCCCAGAGCAGCCAGGTTCGGTCCGGCGCAGTGACCGGGCTGTCGGCGGTCACCGAGTTCCTGGCGGGCGCCAGCCTGGTGGTTGTCATCCTGTTCTTCTTCCTCAAGGACGGCGCCAAAATCTGGGAATTTTTCCTGAGGCCCTTTCAAGGAACGCGCGAAGCCAAGCTTCGCCGCGTCGGCAAACGGACCATCGAGGTCCTTGGCGGCTACGTCCGGGGAACGGCGATCGTCGCATTGGTGGACACGGTGGCCATCGGCACTGCTCTGCTCATCATGCAGGTCCCGCTCGCCGTCCCTTTGGCCATCATCGTGTTCATCGGCGCATTCATCCCCCTAGTAGGTGCCACCGTGGCCGGAATTTTGGCCGCCTTGGTGGCACTCGTGGCCAACGGCCCCATAGTGGCCTTGATCGTGATCATCGTAGTGATCGCCGTCAACCAGCTCGAAGGCGACCTCCTCCAGCCGATCGTCATGGGTAAATCCCTGGAGCTCCATGCGCTGGTCATCCTGATGGCCTTGACAGCAGGCACCATCCTCGCCGGCATCATCGGCGCCGTTCTGGCGGTACCCATTGCAGCCGTCACGTGGGCCATCATTCAAGTCTGGACGGCGGAAGACCCGGACCTGGAATCCATGAATCCGGACCTGCCGCCTGCCAACAGCCAGCCGACGTAGGAGCGCTACAGCCTTATCCCAGGGCCTTCTTGATGAGTTCGACGATCCTGGCCTCTACCTCAGGCGTGATTTCCGTGAGGGCGAAGGACGTGGGCCACATGGCTCCGTCGTCCAATTTTGCGTTCTCTTCAAAGCCCAGAGTGGAGTACCGTGCCTTGAACTTATGTGAGCTCTGGAAGAAGACGATGTTCTTCCCGTCCTTGGCATAAGCCGGCATGCCGTACCAGGTTTTGGGCGTGAGCTCCGGAGCGTGCTCCTTGACGATTGCGTGGAGGCGCTCGGCCATGAGCTTGTCAGACTCCGGCATCTCCGCGATCTTGGCCATAACGTCAGCCTCGCCGTCGGCTTTGGATGCTTTCTTGCGTGGTGCCTTCTTGAGTTCCTGGGCGCGCTCCTTCATCGCGGCGCGCTCTTCTTCCGTGAAGCCGTCGTAGGACTTCGCTTTGTCAGTTGTTCCGGTCTCAGCCATGGCAGGCCCCTCTTCTCTGCTGGATTTCTTGCGGATAGCCCAACGATAGGACTCGGCAGCCTGGGCAGCTTCTCCGAAACTGCTCGATCCGGCAGCGAAAAGTCTTGAGGTTTTCTTGAGGAATTGTTGACCGAACACAGGATTTGTTCTTGATCCGGGCCCGGCACAGTAGTTCTTGTCAGCCAGAGAGGCTGGAAATGAACGGCCGGCCGGACCCACGGTGGCCTCCCGAAAGGACCATACTCAGATGGCCATCAGCCTCAAGACCACCTCCGGCAAAAT
>JAPSHX010000007.1 GCA_031179305.1 Paenarthrobacter sp.
AACGATCCGCGGACAAAACCAACCGCACTGCTTCCTCACGGAACGCGGCATCATATTTTCTTCTGGGCGTGCTCATCCGAAACGCAATCTCCCATCAAGCTGTCTCAGAAAACCATACGGCCGCAGTTGGGTTCAAGCCCGAGGGATGTGCGAGACGGTTGGGTTCAAGCCCGAGGGATGTGAGAGAAGGTTAGAAGAGTGCCACCTTCGGCGCCTGTGGGAAGATTTCGTCCAGTTCCTCGCGATCCTGCTGCGTGGGGACCCAGCACACGGCTTCGGCATTTTCACGGATCTGTTCCGGACGGGTGGCACCCGCGATGACGCTGCTCACGCCAGGCTGCGCGGCCAACCAGGAGAAAGCCAACTGAAGCTCGCTGATGTCCCGTTCTTTGGCGAACTGGCCGAAGCGGCCAAGCTGCTCCCAGTCGGCGTCGTGCACCAGGTTGGTGCGGGTGTGGCTCAATCGTGAGCCTTCCGGAGCTTTCCCCTCGGAGTACTTCCCGGTGAGCAGCCCGTTGGCCAGGGGGAAGTACGGCAGGACACCCAAGGAGAATGCCCCGGCCGCGGGAAGCACTTCGAGTTCAGCACGCCGGTCCAGGAGGTTGTAATGGTTTTGCGTCGAGATGAAGCGGACGCTGCTTGATGGTGATTGTCGTGCTACGTACTCAGCTTCGGCTATTTGCCAGCCGGCAAAGTTCGAATGCCCGATGTAGCGCACTTTGCCGCTGGAAACCAAGTCACCCAAGGCTGCGAGAGTCTCCTCGATCGGAGTGCGCGGGTCCGGAGTATGGAACTGGTAGAGGTCGATCCACTCGGTGTCCAAGCGGCGGAGTGAAGCTTCGACGGCTTTCACGATGTACCGCCGGGAACCTCGGGCATCGAAGTCTTTGCCGTTGACTCCGCGCATGTCCAAACCGAATTTGGTTCCGATGACCACGTCATCACGGCGGCCTTTCAGCGCCTTGCCCAGCATGACCTCACTCAGGCCGGGCTCACGACCGTAAACGTCGGCGACGTCAAAGAACGTTACCCCGGCATCAATCGCTGCGTGGACAACAGCGTCCGTGCCTTCCTGGGACTCAGTTGGGGTGTTGGCGCGGCCCAGGTTGTTGCAGCCCAGCCCTACAGCTGAGACTGTCAGTCCGGAATGGCCAAGGCGTCGGTATTCAGTCATGAATTCAGCCTATACGGGGCGCGGGGACCAGATGGTCACCCGAGGCAATAAAGGCTTCCCCAAGCTAACGGGCGCCGTAAGAGATTCCGGATTCCTCCATGGCGTCCTCGAGCTGCGCTATGGCTACCGGGCCCATACCGTGGAGCTTGGAAAGTTCCACTTCGCCGAACTCGGCCAGCTGCTCCAGCGTCTCTATCCCTTCGTGGGCCAGGGCCCGTTTCGCCGGCGCGGCGAGACCTTTGGGCAGCGGTGTATGTCCGGGCCAGTTGCTCTTGGGCGACATGGAGATCCCTCCTGATGCGTTGGGTGCTACTTAGAGAGTAAAGCCCGCGCCCTGCTTGGGCGAGTGCTTCACCCGGAATGCTGTGGGGTCGCTGTGCGGCGCTGCGGCAACAGTGAGCTTGGTGAAGTCCAGATCCTCACCACGAACACAGATTTTGATGGCGTTGACGGCTTTGTTGACGTCCGGACAGAGGCAGAAGATGTTCAAGTGGCCGTTGCCAATTTCCGAACGGTCCACCACGCCCAACCCACGCCACGCCAGCTCACCGGTGAGGGCGGCTTTGGCCTTCCGCTCAAGATGCCGGTCACGTTCGGTGCCGTCCTTGGTTTTCAACGCAATTTGGGCCACTACCCAGAACTGTTCGGACTCGGGGATTTCGGCGTAGCCGTCTTCCTCGCATTGCGCGGCGAAAGCGGCCATCAGGCCTTCCACGGCAGATTCATCGGCAACGTTTGCTTCGTCGGTCTTGCTTTGGTGGCCCACTACACCGTGGTTGACCACGAACTGCTGGTCTTCGTCGTCGTACCAGGCCTCCCGGAAGTGAAGTACTCCTTCGTCGTCGCGCTTGTATGCACGGATGATGCCGCTCATGCTCGTCCTTTCCTGAACCACTCGGCGCTGGTGCTGGTGGCTCCATTGACGTCGAAAGGTGCTTTCATGGTGTTCACTGCCTCGAAGAGGGCCGCGCATTCTGCGCGCATTGCGTCCACCGTCCGTTGCGGATAGTCCATGACCATCCGATGATGCTCAAACTCGTCTTCATCGTCCACGAACACTCCGTGCCTGATGGAACGGATAACGTCCAGATCCATATCGATCATGTGGAATTCCATGACGCCGGGCTTGATGGGATTCCAGCTATGACAGGTGGCCAGGTCAACGTAGATCCTGAAGTCGCCCGGATAGCTGTCGTCGTAGAACGTAGCCACAAACTCGCCGGTTCGCGGGACTAACAAGACCGCATCTGACGCCGTATAGAAAGCTGCGCCCGGGCGTGCGCAAAACTCCCCCGCTCCCTGGAATATCCACCAGCCGTGAATGTCCTCACCAAGGTAGCGGCCAGGCACTACCCAGTGGGCCTTTCCGTCCCATTTCCTGTTCCTCGACACCACGAGGTCGCCGGGCTGCAGTGCACCCGGCACGCGCTCGTCCGTCACAGGGTTGGCAGGCTGCCGGTGGTGGGGTGTTCCTGGCCCGGGAGGGGCCTGGCAAACGGGACCTTCGTCCCCAAAACCTGGGCTACGACGTCGTGGGTTATTTTCTGGGCGGTGAGTCCCACGCGTTCCAGGACCTGGCTGCGTGAGCCGTGTACAAGGAATTCAACCGGTAGGCCCACTTCGTTCAGGGCCGTGTCTACACCTGCAGCCCGCATTTCCTGCCGTATGCGGGAGCCCACCCCACCTGCCCGGACGCCGTCTTCGAGGCAGATCACCAAGCGGTGACGGGCAGCTAGTGCGATGATCGATTTCCGGACAGGAAGGACCCACCGGGGATCCACCACAGTTGAGCTGATGCCCTGGTCACCCAATCGCGCAGCGACATCCAGTGCGAGTTCGGACATTGAGCCGACGCTAACAATCAGGACATCGTTTTCGTTGGAGCCCTCCGGGCGCCGCGCGAGGATGTCCACGCCGTCATGAAGCCTCTGGATTGCTTCAACTTCGGAACCTACGCTGCCCTTGGAGAACCGCACCACAGTGGGGGCATCGTTGATCGCCACCGCCTCACGCAGTTCTTCGCGGAGCCGGGTGGCATCACGGGGAGCAGCCAGATGGAGCCCAGGCACGATCTGGACCATGGCCATGTCCCACATCCCGTGGTGGCTGGGACCGTCCGGGCCCGTCACACCGGCACGGTCCAAAACGATGGTGACACCGGCCTTGTGCAGCGCCACGTCCATGAGGAGCTGGTCAAAGGCGCGGTTCAGGAAGGTCGCGTAAACGGCCACCACCGGGTGGAGGCCGCCGAACGCCATGCCTGCCGCGGACGTCAGCGCATGCTGCTCCGCAATGCCGACGTCGATCACGCGCTCCGGATGGCGCTCAGCGAACTTGTGCAATCCCACGGGGATGAGCATGGCGCCGGTGATGCCCACGATGTCGGGGCGTTCGTCGGCAATGTCCGCGATTTCTTCAGCGAATACCGAGGTCCAGGATCTGGCACCAGGCATTTCGGTTGGCTCGCCCGTTTCCGGGTCAATGATTCCTACGGCGTGGAATTGGTCTGCTTCATTGGCGAGGGCGGGGGCATAGCCGTGGCCTTTTTCCGTCATGGCATGAACAATGACGGGTCCGCCGTACGCCTTGGCGGTGTTGAGCGCATGCTCCATTGCCTGGAGGTTATGACCGTCAACGGGGCCGATGTACTTCATGCCAAGGTCCTCGAACATGCCCTGCGGGGCCCACCAGTCCTTGATGCCCTTCTTCATGGCATGCAGGCTCTTATAGGTGAATTGACCGGCAGGGCCGCCGTTCTGGAGCTTCTTCTTCCACCAGTCCAGCATCCGTTCGTAGGCCGGGGTGGTACGCAAGGAGTCGATGGTGGGACGCAATGAAGCAAGGTAGTCAGCAAAACCGCCCACAGTGGGAGCGTAGGAGCGCCCATTGTCGTTGACAACGATCACCACGCGCCGCCGTTTGTCGGCCGCAATGTTGTTGATGGCTTCCCACGCCATTCCTCCGGTCAGCGCTCCATCGCCAACAACGGCGACGACGAACCGGTCGCCCTCGCCGGTCAGCTGCCGGGCACGCGAGATGCCATCTGCCCAGGACAGGGAGGAGGACGCATGCGAGCTTTCCACGATGTCGTGCTCGGACTCCGCACGGTCAGGATAGCCGGACAGTCCGCCTTGCTGGCGAAGCGTCGTGAAGTCTTGGCGTCCCGTGAGCAGCTTGTGCACATAGGACTGGTGCCCGGTATCGAAGACGACACTGTCCCGCGGTGACTCAAAGTTCCGGTGGACAGCGAGCGTGAGTTCAACAACGCCCAGGTTGGGACCAAGATGTCCACCCGTTGCGGCTACGTTGGTGATCAGGAATTCCCTGATTTCGCCGGCCAGTTGTTCCAGCTCCGTGCCGGATAGTTTGGCCAGGTCCCGTGGATCCTTGACGGTTTCCAAAAGTCCCAACGGCCCTCCTTAGGGTGTATGACGTGCTTGTTAACTCTAGCGCGTGCCCGGACCCACGCGTTGCGCCGGGGATCCGAGTCCTGGCATAGGCCAGCCGGGGCTGTTCCCGGGACGCCAACAGCCCCGGCTGGTCGGGCGACCAGCCGGGGCTGTCCGGCTTATGAATCAGCTGGAAACCAGCCGGTCCGTTATGCCGAGATGTGGCGCAGAACGTACTGCAGGATGCCACCGTTGCGGTAGTAGTCCGCTTCACCCGGGGTATCGATGCGCAGGACGGCATCGAAGGACTTGGAGGTACCATCTTCAGCCGTCGCAGTTACCTTGAGCGTCTTCGGCGTAGTGCCGTTGTTGAGCTCGGTGACGCCTTCCACCGCGAAGGTTTCCGTACCGGTCAGGCCCAGCGTTGCTGCGGACTCTCCGGCAGGGTACTGCAACGGAAGGACGCCCATGCCAATGAGGTTGGAGCGGTGGATGCGCTCGTAGCTTTCGGCAATGACGGCCTTGACGCCCAGGAGCGCCGTGCCCTTGGCCGCCCAGTCACGGGACGAACCCGAACCGTATTCCTTGCCTGCAAGGACAACCAGGGGCGTTCCTGCTGCCTGGTAGTTCTGGGCTGCATCGTAAACGTAAGCCTGGGGCGCACCTTCCTGGCTGAAGTCGCGGGTGAAGCCACCCTCGACGTTGTCCAGGAGCTGGTTCTTGATACGGATGTTGGCAAACGTACCGCGGATCATGACTTCGTGGTTGCCACGGCGTGAACCGTAGGAGTTGAAGTCCTTGCGCTCCACACCGTTGGCCAAGAGGTACTGGCCCGCAGGGGTGTCCGATTTGAAGGAACCGGCCGGGGAGATGTGGTCCGTGGTCACGGAGTCGCCAAGCTTCAGGAGCACGCGGGCTCCGGAGATGTCCTTGACGGGATCCGGCTGGGCCTTCATGCCCTCGAAGTATGGGGGCTTCCGTACGTACGTGGAATCCTCGGCCCAGGCGAAGGTGTCACCGGCAGGCGTGTCGAGAGCCTTCCAGCGGTCGTCGCCGTCGAAGACGCCTTCGTAACCCTTGGCGAACATGGCCTCATCGATGGAGGAGTCAATGACTTCCTGCACCTCGATGGGGTTCGGCCAGATGTCCTTGAGGAAGACCTCGTTGCCCTCGGAGTCAGTACCCAGGGCGTCGGTGTCGAAGTCGAAGTCCATAGTGCCGGCCAGGGCGTAAGCGATAACCAGCGGCGGCGACGCCAGGTAGTTCATCTTCACGTCCGGGTTGATGCGGCCTTCGAAGTTGCGGTTACCGGAGAGGACTGCAGTGACGGAGAGGTCGTTGGCCTGGATGGCCTCGGAGATTTCCGGCTCAAGCGGGCCGGAGTTACCGATGCAGGTGGCGCAGCCGTAACCCACGATGTAGAAGCCAAGCTTCTCCAGGTAAGGGGTCAGGCCGGACTTTTCGTAGTAGTCCGTGACGACCTTCGATCCCGGGGCAACGGAGGTCTTGACCCACGGCTTGGAGGTCAGGCCCTTGTCCACGGCGTTGCGTGCAAGGAGGGCGGCAGCCAGCATGACGGACGGGTTGGACGTGTTGGTGCAGGACGTGATCGAAGCGATCGACACTGCGCCGTGGTCCAATTCGAACTCGCGGCCGTCGGCAGTGGTGACCTTGACCGGCGAAGAGGGGCGGCCATTCGCACCGTTGGCGGCGGAGTAAACGCGCTCCGTCTCCGTGGTGTGCGAATCAGCATGCGTGAAGGACGGCGCATCCGAAGCCGGGAACGATTCGTCCAGGGACTCGTCCACGCTGCCGTCTTCGATGGCGACGTAGTTGTG
This sequence comes from Paenarthrobacter sp., assembly GCA_031179305.1. GTDB lineage: Bacteria > Actinomycetota > Actinomycetes > Actinomycetales > Micrococcaceae > Arthrobacter. The sequence continues at coordinate 6,402 of JAPSHX010000007.1, forward strand.
GATGTCCTTGCGGAACTGCTCCTTGGCATCCGTGAGCTCGATGCGGTCCTGAGGACGCTTGGGGCCCGAGATGGAAGGAACAACCGTGGACAGGTCCAACTCGAGGAACTCGGAGAAGCGCAGTTCGCGGGAGGGATCGTGCCAGAGGCCCTGTTCCTTGCTGTATGCCTCCACGAGGGCGACATTCGCTTCGGAACGGCCGGTCAGGCGCAGGTAGTCCAGCGTGACGTCGTCGATCGGGAACATGGCGGCGGTGGAACCGAATTCCGGGCTCATGTTGCCGATGGTGGCGCGGTTGGCCAACGGCACGGCGGCAACGCCTTCACCGTAGAACTCAACGAACTTGCCGACAACGCCGTGCTTGCGCAGCATTTCGGTGATGGTCAGCACCACGTCAGTAGCGGTGGCACCAGCGGGGATGCTGCCCTTGAGCTTGAAGCCCACAACGCGGGGAATCAGCATGGAGACGGGCTGGCCGAGCATTGCAGCTTCGGCTTCGATGCCGCCGACGCCCCAACCCAGGATGCCCAGGCCGTTGACCATGGTGGTGTGCGAGTCGGTGCCCACACAGGTGTCGGGGTAGGCGCGGACAACGCCGTCTACCTCGCGGGTCATGACAGTGCGTGCCAGGTACTCGATGTTGACCTGGTGGACGATGCCCGTTCCCGGGGGAACAACCTTGAAGTCATCAAATGCGGTCTGGCCCCAGCGAAGGAACTGGTAGCGCTCACCGTTGCGCTGGTATTCGATCTCCATGTTGCGCTCCAGTGCGCCGGAGTTTCCGAAGGCGTCGATCTGGACGGAGTGGTCGATGACCATTTCTGCGGGCGCCAACGGGTTGACGCGCTTGGGGTCACCGCCGAGTTCCTTGACGGCTTCGCGCATGGTAGCCAGGTCCACGACGCAGGGAACGCCGGTGAAGTCCTGCATGATGACTCGGGCGGGGGTGAACTGGATTTCCGTGTCAGGCTCCGCATTGGGATCCCAACCGGCCAGGGCGCGGACATGGTCAGCCGTAATATTGGCGCCATCCTCAGTCCGCAGGAGGTTTTCAAGCAATACCTTAAGGCTGAACGGAAGGCTGTCTGCGCCCTCTACGGAGTTCAACCGGAAAATTTCATAGTCGGTGCCGGCTACATTCAGTACGCCTTTGGAACCGAAGCTGTCCACAGTGCTCATGGCAGGACTCCTCTCGCAACAGTTTCATCTTTGTCGCGTGGTTGGCCGCTAGCCAGTTAGGCGCACCTTACTTAGCCGGGCGGCATCTCTCGTGGTCACCCCGGTCCGCAGCGTCGGATTCTGCGGAGCGGGGCTACTACAGCCATCGTAGTGGCATACCGCGGCGTTGCGTCACTGATCGGGCATCGCGATGGAAACAGGCAGTTACTCCTTCTGCACCATGGCAGTCGGGCAGCCGCCCGCTAAGCAGCGGGGACGATCAGCCCTACCGTTTCCAAGTGATGGGTGTTCGGGTACAAGTCGAAGGCCCTCAGCGATTCAAGCCGCCAACCACCTTGATGGAAGTAACCCAGATCACGTGCAAAGGAGGCCGGATCACACGACACATAGGCGATCGCACGCGGTCCTGTGGACATCAGTTGCTTGACTACGGCCTTGCCGGCCCCGGCGCGTGGGGGATCCAGAACCAGCGAGTCGAAGCTGCGGGCGCGCTGGTGCAGGACCCGCTCAACACGTCCCTGCACGATTTCCACCTGGGCTTCCCCGTGTAGGTTTTTGCGGGCATCCCGACTAGTGCCCGGCGCGCCTTCCACGGAAAGCACCGAACCGGTAACTCCGACGGCGTCCGCCAAAGGTGCCGTAAACAGGCCGGCACCGGCATAGAGATCGGCAACTGCAGCGCCGGGCTGCAAGTACCCGCCCTCGGAGAGAAAGCCCGTCACAGCGCCCACCAGCGTGTCCGGGGCGTCCTTGTGGATCTGCCAGAAACCCTCACCGGTGACACGGTACTCATGGCCGGCCGCGCTCTCCTGCACCCAGGTCCTCCCCCGCAGCTGCAGGACCTCGCCCTTGGTGGGGTCGAAGCTCGCAACCGAGACGTCATGCGGCAACTGAGACAGGATGCTGTGCAATCTCTTGGGACTCGTTGATTCTTCCGGAGCCAGCAGGATCAGGGGCCGAGAACCGTTGGCGGGCACCGCGACTTCCACACGGGCGATGCCCGACAGCTCGAGGTCCCACAGCTTTAGCTCGTTGAGACCCGCAACCGCCAGAGGCATCTCCTTGATGGGAAGCACGACGTCAGAACGGTGCGCATGCATGCCCAACCGACCCTTGGGGGTCACCGCGAAGCTGGCGCGCGTACGCCAGCCGAGTCCGCCGTCGTGATTGTCTCCCACAGCTTCCACCTCTGTGGCCAGGTCCAAACCGGCAAGCCGCTTGAGCTGTTCGGCAAGTACCTCGGCTTTCAGGGCCCGTTGGCGCTGGAGGGAAATGTGCCCGAGCTCGGCGCCGCCCACCGGCGGAGTCCCGCGGCTCCATGAGCCCAGCGAATCGGCCTGCTTCCAGAAGTGCGGAATGCGGTCCGGTGAGGCCTCCAGGACCTCGACGACGTCGGCACGCCAGAAGCGCGACGAGTCGCCGGAGTCAGTCAACCGGACACGGACCTTCTCACCCGGGATTGCGTGCCTCACGAAGATGACGCGCCCTTCGTGCCGGGCAACGAAGTGCCCTCCGTGGGCGATGGGGCCAACGTCCACCACCAGTTCGGTGCCGGGCGCGCCTTCGTGTTCTGCGTTATGGGAATTGTTGTGGGAGGTCATTGGGTATCCTGCAGTGCCTTTGCTTCTTCGGATGACTTCAGCTGCCACGGAACGCTGGCAACCATGACTCCGGGTTCGAAATGGAGCCTTGTCTTGATTCTGAGTGCTGTTTGGTTATGGACGAGTTGTTCCCACCATTTGCCCACCACATATTCGGGGATATACACCACGATCAGGTCCCGCGGTGAGTCGCGGCGCATGTTCTTGATGTACTCCATGATGGGCGTCACGGTCTCACGGTAGGGACTGGCCAACACGGTCAGGGGAACGGGAATCTCCAGCTTCTCCCAATCCTTGACGGTCTGCGCTGTCTCTTCCGGGCTGATGTCCACTGTGACGGCGTCCAAGCGTGAAGGCCTCGACGCCCGCGCGTACGCCAGTGCCCGGAGGACCGGCTTACGCACGTGTGAAACGAGGAGAACCGCGTGAACCCTGGTGGGAAGTGCGCGGGGCGAAGAGTCCTCGTCCACGGCCAGCTCCCTGGCCACATTGTCGTAGTGTGCCCGAATGCTCCACATGATGAGGAAGAGGACAAACATGGCTAGAAGGGCGATCCAGGCGCCCTGCTCGAACTTGGTGATGAGGACGATGACAAGGACCAAAGCCGTCATTCCGAAGCCCAGCATGTTGATGGTCCGCGATTTGATGATGCGCCGGCGGACAGCCTTGTCCCGGGCGAGTTTCAGCTCACGGCCCCAGTGCCGGATCATGCCGAGCTGGCTGGCTGTGAAAGAGATGAAAACGCCCACAATGTACAACTGGATCAGCTTGGTGACATCTGCGTTGAACGCCAGAATCAGGACCAGCGCCCCGGCTGCAAGCGCAAGGACGCCGTTGCTGAATGCAAGCCTGTCGCCTCGCGTACGGAGTTGTCGGGGCAGGTAGCCGTCCTGGGCCAGGATCGAACCCAACACGGGGAAGCCGTTGAACGCCGTGTTGGAGGCGAACACCAGGATGATGCCCGTGGCCGCAACTACGACGTAGAAAAGAATGGAACCGGACCCAAAGATGGTGTCGGCAATTTGGCTGATGGCAGGAGTCTGGATGTACCCCTCAGGCAACGGCTTTCCGTCCACCAGGAATTCCCGTGCCGGGTCCAGGACGATGTGCACCTTGGTGGCGTTGGCAAGGTAGAGGATGCCGGCCATCATGGATACCGCAATGACGCCGAGCAGCAGCAACGTAGTGGCCGCGTTTTTGCTTTTGGGCTTCTGGAAGTTCGGGACGCCGTTGCTGATGGCTTCGACGCCGGTCAGCGCCGCCGCGCCCGAAGAAAAGGCACGCAGAAGCAGGAAGGCCCCTGCCAGCCCTACCAGGCCTTCATCGAATCCGGGCTCGGGGACAATCGTGAAGTTGGCGGACGGCGCCTCCCCCAAGGTGCCCGTTACGGCCTGGAAAATGCCCACGGCGGTCATGCCGAGGATGGACGCCATAAAGATGTACGTGGGGACGGCGAACAGCGTCCCGGCTTCCTTGACTCCGCGAAGATTGACCAGAGCCAGGATGATCACGCCGATAGCAGCAATCAGTGCCTGCTGGCCATGCAGGGCCGGGACGGCCGTGGTCAGGTACGTAGCGGCCGATGACATGGACACGGCAACCGTCAGTACGTAATCCACCAGCAATGCTGAGGCTACGGTGAGCCCGGCATGCTTACCGAGGTTGACGCTGGCGATCTCGTAGTCGCCACCGCCGGACGGATAGGCGTGCACGTTCTGGCGGTAGGACGCCACCACTGTGAGCAACACCACCATGACGGCGAGGCCTACCAGTGGGGAGAAGGCCACGGCGCTCACGCCGGCAAGGGCCAGCGTCAGCAGGATTTCGTCCGGGGCATAGGCCACTGAGGACAGGGCATCCGAGGCGAAGATCGGCAAAGCGATGCGTTTGGGCAACAAGGTGCGGGACAGACGGTCGTTCCTGACTGGCCGGCCCACCAACACCCGCTTCGCGGCATTCAGAATTGTCAGCACTCCGCAAAGCTACTCTGAATCCCCAGGGATGTCATGACGGTTGTCGCGAGCTTGCCCGCGGTGCACCGGTAAAGTCATACCGAGCGGGATGGACAAGACACATAAGGAGACACGGTGGCTCACTTCGTGATCATGGGTTGCGGCCGTGTTGGCGCAACCTTGGCACACACTTTGGAGGATGCAGGCCACTCGGTGGCCATCATCGACCAGGACGAGCGGGCCTTCCGCCGGCTCCGCAACACCTTCACGGGTCGCAAAGTCACCGGGGTCGGCTTCGATCGGGACACCCTGAAGCAAGCAGGCGTTGAAGAGGCCTACGCCTTTGCGGCCGTCTCCAGCGGCGACAATTCGAACATCCTTGCCACGCGAGTGGCCCGCGAAACATTTCATGTTGCCCATGTGGTGGCACGCATCTACGATCCCGGCCGCGCCGAAATCTACCAGCGGCTAGGCATCCCCACCGTCGCAGCCGTCCGCTGGAGTGCCGACCAGGTCCTGCGCCGCATACTTCCCGAGCAGCACCTCGCCGGTGACTATCGAGAGCCCTCAGGCCGCCTGGTACTGGCTGAAGTGGACCTGCACGAGGATTGGATCGGGCACAGCATGGACTCCATTGAGTCCGCCGCCGGGATCCGCATTGCGTTCCTCACCAGATTCGGTGAGGGCCTGCTGCCGCAAGCCGGCACCGCATACCAGGAGGGTGACACGGTCCACGCGATGGTGAACCTGGACAGAACCACAGAGATCAGCCGGATTCTCGCAAAAGCACCCGCCAAGGAGTCTTAGTGAAAGTTGTCATTGTTGGCGCAGGCAGCGTCGGCTCGTCCATCGCGCGTGAACTGCTCGCCCACAAACACGAGATTCTCCTCATTGACTTAAAACCCGAGGTCATTGGGCGCAGCGGGCTGCGAGGTGCCCGCTGGCTTGTGGGCGATGCCTGCGAACTCAGCACATTGCAGGACGCCAAACTTGAGGATGCCGACGTCGTGGTTTCTGCCACGGGTGACGACAAAGTGAATCTGGTGGTATCGCTGCTTGCCAAAACCGAATTCGGCGTGGGGCGGACCGTGGGACGCGTCAACAACCCCAAGAACGACTGGATGTTCAATGACTCCTGGGGCGTGGACGTGGCCGTCAACACCCCGCAGCTCATGACAGCCCTCGTGGAAGAGGCTGTGGAGATTGGAGACATCGTGCGTCTGTTGACCCTGCAGACAGGTGTCGCATCGATCGTGGAGTTCACTGTTCCGCATGATTCCCACGTCATTGGCAGCACGGTGGGCGGTATCGACTGGCCGGAAGACGCGACGTTGGTGGCCATCCTGCGCGACCACGCCCCCATCACGCCTACGCGTGACGACGTCCTCGATGGTGGTGACGAACTCTTCTTCGTCACCACCATCGCCGCCGAGGACGGCCTGAGGGCTCTGTTGTCACCGGGTTCCGACGACGGCCGGGATCCCCGTGACGATGCTGCCGTGGCAGCCGATCAATCAGCTGAGGACGACGGCTTCGACGGCTGAGGTGTCGGTTCGGGAACAGCAGGCTTAGTGACAAGCCAGGCCACCCAGAGGCCCAGGATGTACAGCGGAGCGCCCATCAGCAGCCTGGTGGTAGCCAACGCTGTCAGTCCGGGCTCCCCCATGAAGTACAACGGCACCTGAACCACCAGGCGGAGAGCAAGCACCGCCACCACGATCCACGTACCCAAGCTGTAGGCACGGAGCCTTTCTGCATCCTTCCGCCACTCAAGTCCCTCGTTGCGCACGAAGCCAAACAGCAGGCCCGCAACCGGCCACTTGAGCGCGATGGAAAGAACCATGGCCGCTATATAGGCGATGTTGGTGAAAAACCCGAGGACGTAGAAGTCCTCCGCCTTACCCGTGGTGTTGGCCAACCACGCGGAAATGCCCACACCCACTACGCCTGCCAGCGCCTGGGTCAAAGGGCGCCGTTGGATCAGGCGCACTACGGTGAAAACTGCTGCAGCCGCCAAAGCTGCGATCAGGGACGGCGTTAGATCGCGGGTGATGGTGAAGGTCACCAGGAAGACCAACCCGGGAAGGATGCTCTCGGCGATACCCTGGACCCCGCCAGCTGACTTCAGCATGTCCACGTGCCCCGCGCTGTTCCGGTGTAGACCGGCTTTTTCGGCGTAACCGGCAGCAAGGTCGGACACAGTGGGTGAGTCCGCACCGGGGCTGGCCGGACTCGCCTTGGCGGTGCCGGGTCCGGGGGCGCCGGGCAGCGGTACTTCGTCGTGCGGGGGCGTCGGGCGCCCTGTGTCCTTCGGTTCTGATCCGTTGGCCACGGTCATAGGTGCTCCTGACGGGAAAGTATTTCGTATCGGGGATTGAACATGGCGGGAAGGCCATCAACCTGGGTCACCATGCCGTTCAAGCGAAGTTCCACGCCGGCTTCAATACCGGGGACCCGTGTCCTGCCCAGCCAGATCACGCGGAGGCGGTCATAGGGCTTTTTTGCTCCCCCGGAAGGACGTTGGTCTCCAGGCCTCAGGGAATCGACCACCACAGCCGAGAAGAACGGCTGTTCGCTGGGCGGCTGATGGGTCACAGACTCGATGAAACCGGTACATACAGCCCTGCCCCGCGCAGGAAGATCCCGAACTCCCTGCCCAAGGGGCCCCCGACCGGAAATTTCGCTGTGCCCGGAGGAATCAACCAATCTGGGTAATCTCCGGCCCTCGCTCCGGCTGTTGCATTGCGGGCCCTGCCGGAGGAACGGCACCTTGGGGAGCGCCGGCGTGGCCCGGTACCGCAGAATCCTTGGGCAGGCGCAGCTGCAGCAACTCGCGGGGAGGCATCGGATTGTCGCCCCGGACAACCACAACCTTACGGAACAGATCTTCCAGTCCTGCTGCGGCCTCGCGCTCCAACGCAGCCTGCCCCCCAAGGACACCACGAAGGAACCACCGCGGTCCGTCCACGCCCATGAAGCGGGCGGCACGGAAGCCACGGCTGCCGTCAGTAGCTTCAGCTGGCAGTTTGGCTACCAGTTCCGTGCCGAAAGCTCCGGAAACCTCTTCGGTTTCTCCGCCTTGGCTCGCCACGGACTGGTTGATCTGTTCACGGATCTCGTTCCATAGACCCTCGGAACGCGGTGCCGCAAACGCTTGGAGCTGCAAGCTGGAACCGTTGAGGTCCATGGTCACGGCGACCACGCGTTGGGTGGCTTCTTCCACCTCAAGCCGCAGCTGGAGACCTTCGGCCGGTTCGATCAGCAGAGCACCAAGGTCAACGTAGCCATCGCGGCTCTCGATCTCCTCTATGTCCAAGGGACCTTTGCCAAGCCGGAAGTCACCGGGCGTGCCGGAGCCGGCCGATTCGGAATTAAGTGCCTCGGCACCCGACTCATCGACGATGCCGGCAGTATCCGACCGCTCGTCCTTGGACTTCTTGCCGCGCCCAAAAAGCATTGGGTATCTCCTTAGTAGTGGTCTATCCCCAAGTAAACCGCAACCACGTTAAACGGCGCTAAACCGCGCCAATGCGTCAGGCGTTGGTCTGCGGCACACGCCGGGTTCAGTAGTTTTCTCAGGCCTTCGGTGCGTTGAAGCCGCCCGTGGACCCGAAGCCGCCGGTCCCCCGAACGGAATCGGACAGTTGGTCAACAGCCACGAACCGCGCGTATTCGACACGCTGAATCACCATTTGTGCAATTCTATCGCCGCGCTTGAGGTCAATGGCGTTTTTTTGGTCGGTGTTCAGGAGCGTGACCGCGATTTCGCCACGGTAGCCCGCGTCCACGGTGCCAGGAGCATTGACCACCGTGAGCCCATGCTTCGTAGCCAGCCCGGAGCGCGGGTGGATCAGGGCCACGAATCCGTCCGGCAACGCAATGGAGACACCGGTTGGAACGAGCTTCCGCTCGCCGGGGGCAAGGTGCACGTCCTCCCGGGCACGGAGATCGGCACCCGCATCACCAGGGTGGGCGTACGACGGGGCTTCCAACCCGGCGTCGAGCATTTTCAGCTGTACCTCCAAAGTGGGGGCGCCGTACGCTGTGGTGGTTTCGCTGTTATCCGCGACTGCGGAGGTTGCCTCTGTACTGAATACTGCGGTCTCGTTGCTCACAGTGGTTCATTCTACTGGGATCCGCCGGTACAAGGCCCGGTTGGTCCGGGGCGAAGCCCGTTGCCAATGCCCGATAAGCTGGACCCATGCCTACGCCTGACCAGTCTTCCCCTGTGCCTGCCCGGAACACCCCTTCGGCCTCCGAGGTCCTGTACACCGAGAAGCTGTGGCCGTCCGTATGGATCTGGGTTGTGGTTGTAGGCCTTTCCGGCGCCGGTGTCCTGATGTTTGGTCCCATCAGCGCAGCAGCCGGCATCATCGCCGCTCTGGTGCTCCTGGCCATCATGACCATCATGTTGGTGCTCTCCACGCCAACCATCACGGTCACAACTGACACCGTCAGGGTGGGTCGTGCGAGCATCGAACGGAAGTACGTAGGTTCCGTCCAGGCGTTCAAAAAAGGCGAAGCCACCGCTGAGCGGGGTCCGCGCCTGAATGGACTCGCCTACATGTGCTTCCGCGGGTGGATCGATCCGGTGGTCAGGATTGAGATCACCGACCCCGCAGACCGGACCCCCTACTGGCTGGCATCCTCGCGCCGGCCCGATGAGCTCGTTTCGGCACTCACCACGCCACGGGACTGATCCCGGGACGCTGCGCCTAGCTTTCGCACTCGGTGCAGTATTGGTGCCCGCCCCGTTCCGCAGCAATCTGGGACCTGTGCTTCACCAGGAAACAGTTGAAACACGTAAATTCGTCAGGCTGGGGTGGCATGACCTGAATGAGTAGCTCTTCGCCGGAGAGATCAGCGCCCGGCAACTCAAAGCCATCGGCAAGGTCGGTCTCATCGACATCCACCGCGGAGGACTGCTTCCCCGACTGGCGCGTCTTGAGCTCTTCCAGCGAATCCTCGCTGACGTCTTCCTCGGTTTTCCGAGGGGCATCGTAGTCCGTGGCCATGGTTCCTTCTTCGTCCTCCATACCTGTCCGGGTATACCTGTTCCGGGTTGGAAACCGGATCGCAGGAACTTCCCTGCAACCGGCTTAAGGATGCAAACGCCGGACGCCCCGGATTTGTGCCCGATCTCGGCCAGATTGTCCTCCCCCGGGCCCCGAAAGTCCATAGACCCTCTCCTGCTGCGAAATCAGCCGAAACCCGTCCGGAATGAGCCGGCTTTCAGCGGAATTATCACGGCACGCCCTTTGCCCTAGTAGGAAAAGCCCCCCGCGAGTGGCAGAGTTTCGAATGTCAGTTATGCCATGTGGTGGAGGGTGTTATGCAGGATCTACGACTGGTAGGCGTCCACGACGACGGCGGGCATCTGCTCTTGAGCGGCCCCGGTGGTGCGATGTTCCAGCTTCCGATCGACGAGGCCTTGAGGGCCGCGGCGAGCCGTACCCCTGCCCAGGTGGCCGCTCGCGCCTCCAACACGCCGATTTCCATGTCGCCCCGCGATATCCAGGCCCGGATCCGCAGCGGAGCCACGGCAGTGGAGGTTGCAGAGCTTTCCGGCCTCCCTCTTGCCAACGTGCAACGCTATGAAGGCCCCGTGCTTGCAGAGCGTGAGTACGTAGTGCGACAGGCCCGAAACATCGAAGTTGCCTCCCCTGCTCCGGGGCATGACATCTACCGCTCCGCTTTTGGTGACAACCCGGCCACTCTTGGAGAGATGGTCGACTACCGGCTTTCAGCGCACGGAATCGACTCCTCCTCGGTGGATTGGGATTCGTGGCGCCGCCCGGACGGTACCTGGACCGTCGTCGCACGCTTCGAAACTGTCCCCGCAGCTCACGGAAGCATCGGCGAAGAACCGCCCGCCATGTGGACCTTCAGCCCCCAGCGCAAGTCGCTGCAGAATGCCAACCGTTGGGCCCAGCAACTCAGCGAACTTGAGCCGATGGACGGCCCGGTCCCGGCCCGGCGGCTTGCTGCCGTCTCGGACAGGCCGTTCGATTTCGAGACCGACGCCGAAACGGCAGCACGCGCGTCCGCGAAAGAATCCGACAGCCTGCTGGAAATGCTCCGTTCGCGGCGCGGCCAGCGCCTTGGCGTGGATGAAGACGGCGACGACGCTTTGGCAGTCCTCTTGAGCAACGTTCCCGCAGCGCACCCGCGACCGGGCGAGGAAGCAAACGAGGCTGAAGAAGCCGGCGTAACGGATGTCGAGCCAGAGACTCCTGTAGTCGAAGAGCCCGCACGCAAAGACGGGCGCCCTTCGATGATGTCCAGGCTAAGCCTCGCGCCGCGGCACTTCGATTCGCACGACGACGACGGCGACGACTCACTGAAGCTCCACAATGGCGTCAGCACAGACACACGTGAAATAACGGTGGTAGCCGGCCCGCTTCGACCTGTGACGTCCTTGCCAGGACGCAAACCTGCAGGGCTTGACGAACTCCTCGGCGGCAGCGGCAACCCGCAACCCCGAGCAGATGACGAAGCCGACAGTGCGCAGTCTTCCCATGGCGCGCGTCAGGACGACATGCCGACAGAGGATCAGAAAGACGCTGACGTGCGTAAGGATGTGGACGCCCCTGCGGAACGCCAGCCGTCCCGCCCAAAGCGGTCAAGTATCCCGAGTTGGGACGAGATCGTTTTTGGGGCGCGCGGCGACTAGACCCGCTTAAGGGCCCCTGCCCCGGGCCAGAGGCAAGCATCGACGTCGAACGGCAGCGGTTGGTCCGCACCTGCCATCAGGTTTGCACCATGAGCCGTGACGCGCCTCATGTAGTGCCGTCGGCACAACGTCTCGTAGCCTACTGCGTCAGCAGGACCGCCTTCTGCGGGCAGATTCTCAGCCAAGGCAGTCCCCGTAAGCCCAGCTTTGTCGGCGCTGTTTTGCGGGGCAACGTCGCCCACCATCACCTGGTCACCCTCCACCACCATGATGCCGTTCACGGTGCGGGCATTCTGCGTTGCCCGGCGGCCGCACCAGCACAAAGCTTCGACCTGCAGTACCTGCACTTTATCGGCGAGTTCAATGAGTCGCTGCGAGCCAGGGAACAATCTGGTCCGGAAGTCGGAAGTGATGCCGAACGCAAAGACATCCACATCCATCTCATCCACAACCCGCGCCAATTGTTCCACCTGGGTGGGCGAGTAGAACTGCGCCTCATCACAAATGATGTAGTCCACCCGCAGTCCGTTGGTTCGCCGGGCCACCACTTCTTCCCAGAAATCGGTGTCGCCCACAACCTCCACCGCGTCGGTTTGCAGGCCCAGCCTGCTGGAGATCCTTGAATCACCTGCGCGGTCGTTACAGCTGAACCGTACACCTCCGCGGCCGCGTGCGCGGTGGTTATGGTCCATTTGAAGGGCCAGGGTGGACTTGCCACAGTCCATAGTGCCTGAGAAGAAGACCAGCTCAGCCACGTTTGCCCTTCTTGCCGGCAGCGGCGAAGCACAGCAGGGGTACTTCGCGTTCGGCCTTGGTCAGTGAACCGTGCTGCCCCACAACCTGCAGGGATGCCGGGCGAGCCCTCCGTGTGTCGTAGAGGGCCAAGGTGTCGCGTGCTGCAATCATGACGTCACCAATGCGCGGGGCCACCTCAGGGCGCACTGCACCGAACAACCCTGCATTCACGCCTTGCTCCCGGGTAAAGGCCCAGATCCTTTCGCCAAAGCGGTGACGCCACGCCTCAATCAGGGACTCCCGGTGGGCCGGAGTGGCATCCGGTTCAAGATAGAGGTGGACCATTCGCGGCTCCCCGGCAGTGTGGCGGACTCCTGCCACGAGCGTTTCATCAGCGGAGTAGTCGATCCTCTGGGATTCCGGGACGTCCAACATGCCGTGATCGCCGGTCACCACAATGGTGGTGCCGACAGGCAGCGTGGCGGACAGCCTCTTGACCGTGGAGTCGAGTTCTTCGAGTTGGTGCTCCCAGCGATCCGACTGGCAGCCGTAGCGGTGGCCTGCTTTGTCCAACTCGTTGGCGTAGAAGTACATGAGGGAACGTCCACCACCGGACATTGCCTCAGCAGCCGCAGCGGTGCGGGCATGCAGGGTGGTGCCGCCAACAAAGCGGCTTCCCCGGAGAGCAGCCTGTGTCATCGGCGAGTTTCCGAACTGAGGCAGGCTGACGGTCACGACGTCCAGTTCTCCGGCAAGCCGTTCAAAGACCGTCGCGTGAGGCTGCCACTGCGCTGGGTCCACTTGGGAATCCCAATTGCCCAGGAGGTTGACTACCTTGTCCTGATCGGGATCGAGGACGTCGTAGCCCACCATTCCGTGCTGGCCGGCCGGCAAACCGGTGCCGAGGCTCGCGAGGGATGCCGCCGTGGTGCTGGGGAAGGCAGCGTCTATCCATGTGGGGACGTTGCGTTGTCCCCCGGCCATGACCGACCGGAGGAAGGGCGTGTGGGAAGACTTCTGCTTCAAGAGGCTACGGCCGAGCCCATCGGCAAGGACCACGCAGACACGCTGCGCTGACGGCAGCTGCAGGTGGTTGGTGAAGCCCGGCATGCCCAGGGACGCGGCAGAGCTGGTAAGGACTTCCGCTATGGACTTGCTTCCAAAAAGCGGGGGCGATGGGAGGTCAGCCGCCGGGCTGGTCCCCGAAGACGTGCTCACCGGGTTCTGTGCGGTTTCCCTCAACGCTGGTGTCCGCGGCTGAGGCGGTTGCTGAAGACGCCCGAACGCGGCCTCGGTGCAGGGATGCTGGCATGTTGGGCCGGGGAAGGGTTGCCCGTGTTGACCGCACGGAGTGCACGGGCGAAAATCTTGGCATCCTGGACTGCTTGGAGTCCGTCCGCCTCAGCGCTGATCCGCAGGACGATGTCTTCCTGGGCGATGGTTCCGCTGTAGCCATGATCGGCTTCGCACTGGGGGTCCCCGCAGCTCGCCGGCCCCATGTCCAGGCGCTGCCCGCCGGACCAGGCGATGGACAAGGTCATCTCCCGGACAGGATCGGATGGCTTGTAGTCCTGGGGTTGCGAATACATGTAGCTAAGGACCACCGAGCGGATCTGGGCCACGGGTACCGACTCAGTGGAGACCTGGGCAACGATCTGTTCTCCGGCCTCATCCAGTTGTTGGTCGTCAACGTGAGTGATGACCAGCATGTCCTCCGTGAGCACCAGCACTGTGATGTGCCGGCGGACCTCTGCGCGGTCGAAATGGGTCTCCAAGTGGACCAGGTGGGAGAGGCACTCCCGGCCATCCAGGGCGTCATCGACGACGTCGGCCACCAACCTCGGGTAGAAACCTGCCTGCTGCAACGCCTGGTCCAGGCTCTGTCCCTGCGAGCTGTGATGATGGGCGGTGTGGTGCCCGGCGTTGGACGGACGGGATTGAGGCGTCGGAGACTGGGTGCTCATTCCCCCATTTTCACAGATCGCTTGGTGACTACCTAACCGTGCGGCCCACTCCTGTGGCTAACCCCGCATCGCACGTCGGGCGCTGTCCGTCCGCTGCGCTGCGTTGCCGATCCATACATCCGCCCCAAGGATGGTGGCGCCCGAGGGTCCAGCCAGGACGGGGTTGAATTCCACCAATGCGATGCCGGGGTGGTCATCTTTTAGCTTGGCGAGCCTGGCTGCAATGTCCTCGAGGGCAACCACATCCACGGCGGGCAGGCCTTGGTAGCCGAACAGTTTCCGGGACGCCCGTGGTGAGCGAATGACATCGTGCAGGTCGGCAGCTGACAGCGGCGGGACCCGATGCGCCCAGTCGTCCAGCAGGTTCACGGCATCACCGGCCAGCCCGAACGACAGGACCGGCCCCAGCAGGGGGTCCTCCATGGCACGGAAGATGCAGGCCTGCCCCACAGGCGCCATGGCCTGCACTTCAAGCGACGGCGATCCATATGGTTCCAAGGCACGACGCATTTGGGCGATGTTCTGCCGGAGGGATTCTGCGTCCTGGATGTCCAGCCGAACTCCGCCGAGGTCCAGCCGGTGCCGCAACGCAGGATCGGTGGTCTTGAGGACCACGGGCCAACCCACGGTCTCCGCGGCCTGCACGGCCTCATCAGGGGTACCAAATCCGAGCGTCGGCACCACTTCAATCCCGTAACCCGACAGCAGTGCGGCGGCAGCACCGGCGTCGAGCTTCCTGATCTTTTCGCCCGTTACACCGGCCAGCATCGCGTTCAGCGTTTCCTTGGTGCCGTCGACATCGCAGCCCTCGGGCTCCACAAAAAGCCCTTGGTCCCGGTCGCGCCACTGCGCGTAACGGACGATCGCCGCCAGGGCCGCCACCGCGGCACCGGCATTGGAGTAGCACGGAAGCACAGGCTTACCCACTGCTCCCACCATGCCTTCCACGTGCACGGACGGATCCAGAATTCCAGTGAATGCAGCCACAACAGGCTTTCCGGCCTCGGCTGCGCATTCGGCCAGGACGCCCGCGAGCGCCTCCACGGTAAGCCCGCGGGCCGGGAGAAGGGCCGCCACAACGGCGTGCACAGAGTCATCAGCGAGGCTTTCCTGGAGACTTGCCCGAAGGGCGGGAAGCGCAACTGACATACCGGCGTCCAGGTCAATGTCCGTCACAAGGCGGCCCACGTCCAGACCGAGGGGGCCGGAACTGTCGGCAACCACTTTGGCCAGCGCGACGGAATTTGAGTAAACGGCCACACCCGGCCCCTTGGGCAGTGCCTGCGAGGATGCTATCTGGGCGATGTCCATAAGTTGTTCGATGGTCTCAACACGGATCACGCCGGCCTGGCGCATCATCGCGTCCACTGCTGCCGACGGTGCCTGGGTGGTGCGAACCTCGTGGCCGGGCGGCAAGCTAAGGCCGGTGACGTCCGACTTGGCAACGATCACGGGTTTGCTGCGGGACAACCTGCGCGCCAAGCGGGAGAACTTGCGGGGGTTGCCGATCGACTCAAGGTAGAGCCCCACGGCGGAAGTATCGGCGTCGTCCTCCCAGTACTGCATGACGTCGTTGCCGGAAACGTCGGCGCGGTTTCCTGCGGAGAGGAACGATGACAACCCGAGCCGGCGGCGGCTGGAGGCTGCATAAACCGCCACACCCACGGCAGCCGATTGGCTGAACAAGCCCAGGCTGCCCCGCGGGGGCATCGTGGGCGCCATCGAAGCGTTCAAAGACACCGCCGGGTGTGTATTCAGGATCCCGAGGGATTCGGGGCCAATGACGCGCATTCCGTTCGCCCTGGCCCGCCGCACCAACTCGTGCTGGCGGGCGAGTCCCCGCTCGCCGTCGTCGGCAAATCCCGCGGTGGCCACCACGATGCCTTTGACGCCCACAGCGGCGCAGTCGTCCACTACCTTGGGCACTTCCTCATAGGGAACGGCGACGATGGCCAACTGCACCGGTCCCGGGATCTCGGACAAGTTTCCGAAGGAGATCATTCCGGCAAGTTCAAACGCTTCCGGGTTGACGGCATAGACAGGACCTTTGAAGCCGCCTTCAATAATGTGCTCCAGCAGCTGGTAGCCTACCGTCCCCCACTTGCGGCTGGCACCAATGACAGCCACCGACGACGGCGACAACAGGTCCCGCACGCTGCGCGCCTCCGCGCGGTGCTCGCGGGACTCCATGACGGCCCGCGATTTCTCCGTGGGATCGATGTTGAATTCGACGCTCACGACGCCGTCGTCGAATTGTCGTTTGAGGTCGTAGCCGGCGTCGGCAAAGACCATGAGCATTTTACGGTTGTCCGGCAGGACCTCGGCCGTGAAGCGGCGGATGCCGTTTTCCCGGGCGGCAACAGCTAAATGCTCCAGGAGGATCGAGCCGATTCCACGGCCTTGGTGTGCATCGGAAATATTGAAGGCAACCTCAGCCTCGGTAGGATCCTCAAGCCTGTCGTAGCGGCCGATCCCCATGATTTCGCCGCCGATGGTGATGACGAACGCCACGCGGTTGATGTGGTCCACTTCCGTGAAACGCCGCACTTCCTTGCCGGAGAGCTTTGGCTTGAAGGAGAAGAACCTCATGTAGATGGAGGCCTGCGACTGCCCCGCATGGAACGCCTGCAAAGCGTCGGCGTCTTCGGGTCGTATTGGGCGAAGGTGGGCTGTCCCGCCGTCGCGCAGCACGACATCAGCTTCCCAATATTCCGGATAAATGCCGACGCCGGGCTGATCCACCATAGGCTTAGCCTAGCTAAAACATCCGTAGTACATCTTTAAGGATCCACCGACCCCATGGCCCGCAGCCAAAAATCCGCACGCACAGCCGAGCCCCTCGGCGATTTCACCGAGAACATCGTCGACATCGACGTCACGTCCGAGATGGAAGGCTCCTTCCTGGAGTACGCCTACTCGGTGATTTACTCGCGCGCCCTCCCGGACGCCCGCGACGGACTGAAGCCCGTTCAACGGCGCATCCTGTACATGATGTCCGATATGGGCCTCCGCCCGGATCGAGGACACGTCAAGAGCGCCCGCGTGGTGGGCGAAGTCATGGGTAAGCTCCACCCGCACGGCGACACCGCGATTTATGACGCCATGGTGCGTATGGCGCAGGATTTTTCCCTGCGCCTGCCGCTCATCGATGGGCACGGAAACTTCGGATCTCTCGACGACGGCCCGGCAGCACCGCGTTACACAGAGGCACGCTTGGCGGCCGCCGCGCTGACCATGACGGACCACCTGGACGAAGACGTGGTGGACTTTGTCCCCAACTACGACAACCAGCTGACGCAGCCGGATGTGCTCCCCGCCGCTTTCCCTAACCTGTTGGTCAACGGCACCACGGGCATCGCTGTGGGTATGGCCACGAATATGCCTCCACACAACCTGGTGGAGGTTATAGCCGCTGCGCGTCACCTGATCGCCAACCCCGGTGCCACGTTGGATGAGATCATGCGGTTCATCCCGGGGCCCGACCTTCCCACGGGTGGCCGCATTGTGGGATTGGACGGAATCCGTGACGCCTACGCCACGGGGCGTGGATCCTTCAAGACCCGCGCCAAGGTTGAAGTGGAACAATTGTCCGCCCGCCGTACCGGCCTGGTGGTCACTGAGCTCCCCTACATGGTGGGCCCGGAAAAGGTCATTGAGAAGATCAAGGATGCCGTCAACGCCAAGAAGTTGACCGGCATCAGCGACGTCGTCGACCTCACGGACCGCAATCACGGCCTCCGCCTGGTCATCGAGTTGAAGAACGGCTTCAATCCCAACGCCGTGCTCCAGCAGCTGTACCGCTACTCGCCCATGGAAGATTCCTTCGGCATCAACAACGTCACTTTGGTGGACGGCCAGCCGCAGACGCTGGGCCTCCTGCAGCTGCTGCAGGTGTACGTTGAACACCGCCTCAATGTGGTGCGCCGCCGCACGTCCTTCCGCCTGGGCAAAAAGAAGGACCGCCTCCACTTGGTGGAGGGCTTGTTGATCGCGATTGTGGACATCGACGAAGTCATCCAGATCATCCGTTCTTCGGACGAGGCTTCGGCCGCGCGTGAACGCCTCATGTCCATCTACGACCTCACCGAAATCCAGGCCAACTACATCCTGGAACTGCGCCTGAGGCAGTTGACCAAGTACTCCCGCCTTGAGCTGGAGAAGGAACAGGACGAACTCCGCCGCGAGATCGAGGCCCTGGAGGCCATCCTGGCTTCGGATGAACTGCTCCGCGATCTTGTCTCCGGTGAGTTGGCCGTGGTCGCCGAAAAGTACGGCACCCCCCGCCGCACGGTCCTCTTGGAATCAGAAGCCGTCTCCCCCACGGTGGCTGCGGCCTTGGCAGCGTCAGTACCTGGGCCGAAGGGCAAAGCCGCAGCGCTACCCTTGGAAATTCCGGACGACCCCTGCTGGGCCCTGCTGAGTGTGTCCGGACAGATCGCCAGGACGTCCAACCAGGAACCGCTGGCCGAATCGGGTCCCCGGACCAAGCACGATGTCTTCCGCTCAGTGGTCAAGACCACCGCCAGGGGAGAAATCGGTGCGGTCACATCCCAAGGCCGCATGCTGCGGCTCCAAGTGATGGACATGCCCGTGTTGCCTCCGGTCTCCGGTCTCCCCAACTTGGCCGGCGGCGTCCCCGCCAAGGACTTCATCACCTTGCTCAAGGGTGAAACCTTGGTTGCCTTCGTCCCCCTGGACTCCGTCCTCGCCATCGGTACGGTCCAGGGCGTGGTCAAGCGTGTTCAGCCGGACTACCCGCTGAACCGTGAAGACTGGGAGATCATCGCCCTGAAGGACAAGGACTCGGTGCTCGCGGTGGAACCGGCGCAGGAGGACAACGTCGACCTTGTCTTCGTGACACGGCAGGCCCAATTGCTTCGATTCAGTGCCTCCAATGTCCGCCCCCAAGGACGTACGGCCGGTGGCATGGCCGGCATCAAGCTTGCGGCCGGCGACGAAGTGATCCACTTCGGTACCGTTCGCGCGGACGACCCTGCCGCCGTCGTGGTGACCATTGCCGGAACGAACGGCGCCTTGCCGGGGACGGCACCGGGCACTGCGAAGGTGACCGCTTTCGAGGAGTATCCCGTGAAGGGCCGGGCCACCGGCGGGGTGCGGGTCCACCGTTTCCTCAAGGGCGAGGACACACTGCTCCTGGCTTGGGCAGGTCATGGTCCGGCGAAGGCTTCCTCGACGGCGGGTGTGGCAAGGGCACTTCCCCACGAACATGGCCGCAGGGACGGATCCGGCGTTCCGTTGTCCCAGCCCGTGGAAGCCATCGGTCCGAGCATGGCATGGGCTGATGCCGCGGAATAACGCGGAATAATCACGAGGTACCCGAACAGCACGGCAAAGGCCAGGGGTTACAGACCTCCGGCCTTTGTGCTGCCGTGGCTGTGAAGCCACCGCACGGGCTAGCCGGTTTGGTTGATGCTCAGTATGTTTCCCTCACTGTCCAGGAACCATGCTGCGGCACTTCCATCAGGCATCGTAGCGATGCCGTCTTCAGTCTTCAGGCCCGGGAAGTCGTAGTCTTCGAACTCGACTCCCTTGCCGCGCAGCTCCTGCACTGTGGCCCGGACATCGCTGACCGTCCAGCCCATCTGGGTGTTCTTCGCAGTCCCTGCATTGGACGTTTGATAGACAAAGAATCCGGTTCCGTCGCCACACCTGTACTGAAGGTTGTCGTCGTCGTCCGGATTTTCGGGTTCCAGTCCGAGTTTTTCGCTGTAATACGCGCGTGCCCGGGCTATGTCCTGTGCCGGTAGGACGGCACCAACCTGCTGATCCTTGAGCATTGTTTTCTCTTTCCGGCTCTCCCCCCGGAACGAACTTTACTCTTGGGAGGGCCGGTAAGTAATTGGAAAACGACAGCATATTTCTTGGGCTGTAGAGGGGTCCCGGCGGGATCAGCTTAGACTGGCCGCATGCCGATCATCCCCGATGAAAAAGACTGGACCTGGGTGCTCTCAGAGCCCTGCCCCGAGTGCGGTTTCGACCCCGCCACGGTGACTCCTTCCACGGTGCCCGGCACCGTCCTGAACATGCTTCCCCGGTGGCGGGCAGTGCTGCGCCGGGAGGACGTAGCAACACGTCCCAACGACCACACATGGTCCAACCTGGAGTACGCCTGCCACGTCCGGGACGTCTTCAGCCTCTTCGACCAGCGCCTGAACCTGATGCTCACCGAGGATGATGCCCGGTTTGCCAACTGGGACCAGGATCAGGCCGCGATCGACGGTGAGTACGGTTCCGCTGATCCGCGGACGGTGGCCGACGAACTGGAGGCAGAGGGCAAGGAGATTGCCGAGTCCTTCGCCCGGGTCACCGAGGATGATTGGCATCGCACCGGTACGCGCAGCAACGGATCCTCCTTCACTGTCCTGACGTTCTCCCAGTACTTCCTCCACGACGTTGTGCATCACCTTCATGACGTGGACGGCTGAGGATACTAGAGCATCTTCTCCCACGTCATGCTCCGGTTCACTGGTGTGTAACCCATGCCGAGGTAGAGTTCCAGCGCCCCGGTGGGGTTTGCTGAGTCCACGTCCAGTGAGGCCACGTCCATTCCTGCTGAGACGTAACGCTGCATCGCATCGGCCAGCAGGGCTTGGGCTATGCCCCGGCCGCGATAGGCACGCCGCACGCCAAGCAGCTCTGTGTAGCCTTCCTTGAAACCGCGGTCGGCGGCAGAGTCAGGATCAAAGCTGGTTAGCTGGTATCCGGCTACTTCTCCTGTGCCGGAGTCGATAACCACTGCACTGAGATCGTGCCGGGCCGTAGGTTCCTCGATGGTGAAACGCCATGATTCTTCGTCCCGCGGCTCGCTCCCCCAGTGGTCCCTGAACGCATCGTTGTGGGCTTGGCGCACAGGTTCAAAGAGCGATGGATCCAGTGTCCTAAGCTCAAGTCCGGCACTCAGGGGCGCCTTTGGCAGTTGCCGGGACAGGGGTCGGTGCATTTCGTTGAACCAGCGCACGGCACCGTAGCCATGCCCCATGAGGAGTGTTGCTTGATGCTCGTGCCGTTCCTCCGTCTGGATGCGGAGACGGGGCGGTGCCGTCGTGTGGCCCGCGGCCTGATCCGACTGGAATCGGCTACGTACTTGTCCTTCCTGCCACAGCAGTACTGCAGAGCCGATACCTCGCTGTTGCCATTCCGGGTCAACGCACGCCATTCCGGTGGCTTTGTCGCCGTCGGGATTCTTGACGATGCGCCCGTAGGCGCGTGCCACACCATCGGAGTCGACACCCAGCAGCGTGCTTGTTTCCGCCGGGTTCTTGGTGGACTCCAGGACGTGGACCAGGTCGCCGTGCTTTTCATACCAGACGGGATGTTCGACGGCGGCAGTCCGGACAATCAGGCCTGCCCAGTTGTCGAGGTCTTCCATGGTGGCTGGTCGCCAGTTCAGGCCGGTAGCACCGGCATCGGGCATGACTTGGCTTGCGGTTTCGAAAGGCATGCCAACAGGCTACTGAGGAGTAGCCCTTCCCACCAGTTCCGCCGCGCCTGTGCTTCGCTTCGCAGCATCCTGTGCCGCAGGCAACTCCAGCCGCACATCTGCCGGATCAATATCGTCCGGATTGTGGGTGACAAGGACAACCGTAACGTCCTTGAGTCCTTTGCGCAGAATAGCCATCATTTCCCGCGCCGAGCCCGCATCCAGGTGGGCAGTTGGTTCGTCAAGCAACAACACGGAGGCTCCGGTCAGGAGCGTCCTGGCCATGGCAAGCCGCTGACGTTCGCCGCCGCTCAGGAAAGAACCGCCAGGGCCGATTCGGGCATCGAGCCCATCCGGCAGTGCTTCCACCACTGAATCGAGCCCGACGTCAGCCAGCGCCTTGTGCATTTCAGCCTCACTGGGCTTCGCTGCGGCCGGGCGGCTAAGCAGGAGGTTGCCGCGGATTGTGGAGTCGAACAGGTGTGCCTCTTGCGGGCACCACGCAGCTCTGCCGGAGAGTTTCACAGTTCCTTCAGTCAGCGGCAGGAACCCGAGGAGCACTGAGAGGAGCGTGGACTTCCCCGCGCCGGAGGGGCCGGTCAGAGCAAGCCAACGGCCAGGCTCGGCAACAGCAGTCACACCGGAAAAGACCTTCGGGCCACCGGGCCAGGACGCTGACGCACCCCGCAACTCCAGTCCCTCCCGACCGGGCCGCTCAGGCAGGTGCCGCGTGCCGCCGTCGTGCTCTTCCGCTTGGCTCCCTGGGGTGGGGGTGTCCAAAGCGCCGGATGCTGCCACCCGGCCGAGCACGGCTGTGAGCGCCGGGGCTTGGCGCACGGCGGACACGATGCCACCGTAGGGTTCAACCAGGGCGAGTTGCATCAGGACAATGACGGCTGACAGCTCCGGGGCAACCGTGCCGTTCAGTACAGCGGGCGCACTCAGTGCGCCCGCCCACAAGGCGGCCATCGTGCAGGCCAGGACAATCACCGCCTGGCCGAGCCCTTCGGCCCATGCCGAACGTTGTGCAGAGAGCGTGGCGGCGCGGTCTTTGTCGCGAAGTGCACCGAGGACAGGTTCCCCCACCCCGTTGGCGCTTAGTTCCGCACGGGCGTCGAGGGCTGCGGCCACTCCCCGAAGCACGACTGAACGCATCTCCTGTTCGGCCTTGGCGGCATTCCTGTCAGCCAGGACTGCCAGGACTGGGGCAAGGATCAGGCCGACGACCGCGGCTACCACCACAGCCGGCATTGCAGCTGGCAAAACGATGGCTGTGGCGATGATTGCCGCGGCCCCGACTCCCATGGCAGTCACGGGAGGGAGGATAACCCTGGGCAGAAGATCGCGGAGGGTGTCTACGTCGTCCACGATGGAGCCCAATACGTTGCCGCCTTGGAGGAGTCGCCTGAGGGACAGCGCCCTGCGGCTCAGCGATGCCCACAGCGCACCGCGGAGGCGGGTCATGGCAGCGAAAACTGCATCATGGGTCAGGAGTCGCTCGCAGTAGCGCAGAACGGCCCTTCCAATGCCGAAGAACCTGACTCCGACGATCGCGCCGAGCAGGTAGAGAATGGGCGGCTGTTCGCTGGCGCGGATGATCAGCCACCCGGACAAACCTGACAGTGCCACTGCGAAGAGGGCGGCCAGGACGGCCACGACACCAGCGGCTGCGAACTTCCAACGTACGGGTTGCAGAGCCTGCAGGACACCATGCAGGCTGCTGGTCGTGGGAGCGGGAGGCAGGCCGCTTTGCGGGTTGGCTTCCTTCGCTGGAACTGCAACGACGCCGGGATGAGTGCCGCTCGGATTGCCCGCCCCGCTCACGGTAGGCACCGAGGTCCCGTGCCGGTGCTGGTTACCGACAGGTACCAGGTGGTCGGCGAGCGCCCGCGTGGCGGCGTCATGGGCCACCAGAATCACGGTGACGGTGCCGCGAAGCGACTCGATGGCGCGGTGGACCACACTGGCGGAGTACTGGTCAAGATGGGCAGTGGGCTCGTCCAGCAGCAGGACTGTCGCACCTGCTTCCACGCGGGCAAGTCCACGGGCAAGTGCGATCCGCCGCAACTCTCCGGGGCTTAGTTCCGCAGGGTTCTTGCCAGCCAGGTGCTCTGCAGAGGCCTTCCGAAGGACACGGGTGACAGCCGCGCAGGTGTCCCCCATATATCCGTCGAGATAGAGTTCAATCTCTTGCTGCACAGTGTCGGTGCCCATAACCGGGTGTTGCGGTACCCACGCCACTGTTCCCGGGTCCGCACCCGTGATGGTACCCGTAACCGAAGCAGACGGTCCTTGGCCGATGAGCCCGGCAAGGACACCCAGGACTGTGCTCTTCCCGGAGCCGCTGTCGCCGTCGAGCGCCGTAACGTGCCCGGGTGCGGCAGTGAAGCCGAGGGGCCCGACGGCGGTTGCTGACCTTCCGTGGTACGTCACCGTCAACCCGCTCACCACAACCCCGGCCGGCTCTGTGCTGGACGGCTCTGTGCTGGAAGGCACATGATCCTGCAGCCGCTTGTGTGAGGGGGCATCCAGCACGGCGTGGGTGGTTTCGAGGGCTGCCCGGCCGTCATCGCTTGCGTGGTGTGCGGTGCCAAGTTCCCGGAGCGGAAGGTAGCAATCCGGGGCCAGGATCAGTGCCAGGAGCCCCGCTTCAAGGGCCATGTCGCCATGCACCAGCCGTACACCGATGAACACTGCCACTACGGCCACGGAGATCGTCGCAATGAGTTCCAGGGCAAGCGCGGAAAGGAATGCCGTGCGAAGCGTGCCCATGGTCTTGGTCCGGTATTGCTCGGAAATATCTTCCAGGGCTGCGCGCTGTTCGGTGGCACGTCCCAAGCCCACCAGAACGGGAAGGCCTTTGGCGAGCTCAAGGATGTGGCCGGACAGTTTCCGGAGCGTGCTTTGCGCCTCCCGGACGGTGTCTTCGGTGTACCGGCCGATGAGGACCATGAACAGCGGCACCAGTGGAACTGTCAGGACGATCACTACAGCACTCACCCAGTCAGCGAAGAGGATCCGGGCTCCGATCAGGAGCGGGACCGTAGCGCAGTTCACGATTGCAGGCAGGTACTGGGTGTAGTAGTCGTCCAGCGCGTCCAGGCCCCGCGTGGCAAGGATCGCCAAGCCGCCGTCGTTCATTCCCGCTACGGGCGACGAACCGCCGTCGGACAGCGAGCGCCTCAACAACCGTGCCCGCAGTTCCTCTTTGACGCCCAGGGCGGCCCGTCTCGAGGCAATTCCTTGGCCCCACACGGTCAGCGACCTGAGGACCGCTCCTACCGCGCCCCAGATCAGTCCGTTGCTCCAATCCGCTGAGCCGGACGTGAGCCCGGCCAGCACCCCAGCCACAGCTTGGGCCATGAGCACCAGGGACAGTGCTTTGAGGGCGGACATCAGGCCAACGGCGTAGAGTGCCGATCGCGTAGCGGGGCCGGAAGGGAACACGGGTTTCATGGGGCGACTAATCTCCCGATTGGCTTGGCGTGGATGGCGAGCTGCCCTTGGGGATCATCACCTTTGCGGCTATTGCCGGCAGGAACCCGTGGGCTTCGGGAATGTGGGCCGCGCTCACACGTCGCCGGAACACCCAGTACGTCCATGACTGGTAGGCAATCACGAGTGGCAGGCCAACGGCTGCAACGATGCTCATGAGGCCCAAAGTGTAGTCCGAGGACGAGGCGTTGGAGATGGTCAAGTTGAAGGCGGGATCGATCGTGGAAGGGATGACCACAGGGAATGCTGCTCCGAAGATCGAGGCTGTGGCGCACGCAATGAAGGCGCCGAGGGCACTGAACGCGCGCCCTTCGGACCCGGCACGGGCCAGCAGCCATGCCAGGATGACTGTAACGGTGGCTGCTGCCACCAAAGCCCAGGTCCAGGGCTTGCCGCTCAGGAACTGGACGGCCAGCATCCAGCCGAACATCGGCAACACTGCGAACGGCAGCAGACGAATGAACCAGCGGCGGGCGCGATGCCGCACATCGCCGTCGGTCTTGAGGGCAAGGAACGCCAGGGCGTGCACCAGGGCGAACGCCACCACACCGAAACCGCCAAGGAGTGCGTAGCCGCTGAACCAGGACATTGGGCCTCCGACGCGGTCCCCGTTGGCGTTCAAGGGTAGGCCGGTGGTGGTGAGCGCCAAGGCTGCGCCGATGCCGAAGGCGGCCACGAAGGACCCGACGGCGATCGCCCAGTCCCAGCGGTTCCGCCACTGTTCGGAGTCCACCTTTCCCCTATATTCGAAAGCGACTGCCCGGAAGATCAAGGCGGCCAGGACTGCCAGTAGCGGGAGGTAGAGGCTGGAGAACAGCGAGGCGTACCAGAGCGGGAAGGCTGCGAAAGTGGCACCGGCTGCGGTGAGCAGCCACACCTCATTGCCGTCCCATACCGGGCCGATGGTGTTCAGCAACACCCGGCGGTCAGTGTTGTGGCGGGCAAACAGCTTCATGAGCATGCCTACGCCGAGGTCGAAACCCTCCAGGAAAAGATAACCGGTCCACAACACGGCGATGGCCACGAACCAGATGGTTGGCAACAGTTCCATTGTCAGTATCCCTTGGCTTTAGTAGGCGAATGCCAGGACGTCGTCGCCGGACTTGTCCGGTCCGGTGCCGTCGTCGTTCTTGTCACGTTGATCGTCTGAGTCCTGCGCGTGGCCCAGTTCGGGCATCGCCGAAGCCACGCCACCGCGGATGTACTTGACCAGGAGCTTCACCTCCACCACCAACAGCACGGCATAGATGGCGGTGAGGACTACCAGCGAGGTCATGAGCTCCCCTGCGCTGACCCCTGGGGACACCGCGGCAGCGGTGAACATGAAGACTTGGTCTATTCCGTTCATGTCCGGGTTCGGGGCCACCACGAACGGCTGCCTGCCCATTTCGGTGAAGATCCAGCCCGCGGCGTTGGCGCCGAATGGTGCAAGGATCCCCAGGACGGCAAGACGCATGAGCCATTTGGACTGAGGAACCACGCCCTTGCGGGTAACCCAAAGGGCCAACAGCGCAGCGAAAGCGGCGAGGCCACCGAAACCGATCATCATGCGGAAGCCCCAGTAGGTCACTTCCATGACAGGCACGTATTGGATTTCCTGTCCGGCGCGCTCACCGTACAGCGGATTGTCAGGAAGGTGCGTGCCGTACTTCTCCTTGTACTCACCGAGCAGGCTGTTCACGCCCTTGACCTCGGTAGTGAAGTCGCCCTTGGCCAGAAAGGAGAGGATGCCGGGCACTTCGATGACAGCCACGATGTCGTCGCAGTTCGTGGCACCGAGGTTGCCGACGCTCAGAACCGAGAACCCCGTGCCGTCATGGCAGGCAGCTTCCGCTGCGGCCATCTTCATGGGCTGCTGCTCGAACATCAGCTTGCCCTGCAGGTCACCTGTGATGGCCGTTCCTGCGAAGGAGATCATGGCCACCACTGCACCAATTCGCAAGGATGTCATCCACACGGTGTAATCGGCCTTGTCACGGCCCGGGATTGCGGCATCGCCGGGAACCAGCGTGCCGTCCGTGCCCACCACATCAATGCCATCGTGACGTCGACGCCAGAGGTGGTACCAGGCGATACCCAGCAGGAAGGCGCCCGCGACAGCCAGTGCACCGAACAGTGTGTGGGGCACTGCAACCAGCGCCGTGTTGTTGGTGAACACAGCCCAGGCATCGGTCATCACTGGCCGGCCATCCACCATTTCGACGCCTACGGGGTGCTGCATCCAGGAGTTCGCCACGATGATGAAGTAGGCGGAGAAGACTGAACCAATCACGGCGATCCACAAGCACGCCAGGTGGACGCCGCGCTTGAGTTGCTTCCAGCCAAAAATCCACAGGCCCAGGAACGTGGATTCAACGAAGAAGGCCAACAATGCTTCGAGGGCCAGCGGTGCACCGAAAACATCTCCGACGAAACGGCTGTACTCACTCCACGCCATGCCGAACTGGAACTCCTGGACGATGCCGGTGGCTACGCCCATGATGAAGTTGATGAGGAAGAGCTTTCCCCAGAACTTGGTCATCCGCAGGTACTCGGGCTTGCCGGTGCGGTACCAAATGGTCTGGATGATGGCCACAACCAGGCCGAGGCCAATGGTGAGCGGCACCATCATGAAGTGGTAGACGGTAGTGATACCAAACTGCCAGCGTGCGATTTCCAAGGCGTCCATGGCTGTCCTTTGTGCGGTGGACCGAAGTACGATGACCTTACTTCTACGTCACGTAGAAAACTTCTCTTCTACACAGTGTAGAACAAGTGGAGGCCCCGGAAGCCCATTCTTTAAGTGGCGTAACCCACGCACAAGGGCCTGTGTTCGGGTACGGCACGCCGATAGTTCTACCTCACGTAGAATGAAGGCCTGAAAAGCGGTAGATTTATTGTGGAATGTTGGATCATCGCTTCCGGCAGCAGGCACCCTGCGCCGGGAGCGGAAGGTAGGGACGTATCGATGGCAAGTCTTGGGGAACTGGAACGGGCAGTGATGGATCTGCTCTGGGCAGGCCAGGAGGCTGCAACTGCCAACACACTGCGGGATCTTCTGGCGCAGGATTCCGAGGCCGGTGACGGCACCGCGGGTCATCAAGGCAAGGATCTGGCCGTAACCACGGTCCTCACTGTGCTCTCACGCCTGGAAAAGAAGGGCCTGGTGGAGCGCGAACGCGGAACGAGACCGCACCGCTACCAAGCAGTCTCCAGCCGCGCCGACCACACCGCCGAACTCATGCACGAAGTCCTGGGCTCGGCTCCGGACCGCGAGGCCGTCCTGGCCCGCTTCATTGGTTCCGTCACCGAAAGTGAAGCCGCTACCCTGCGCAAACTGCTCGGCTACAATTAGCCTTTATGTTCTGGACCTCATACCTGCTTGCGGTCCTGGCAATCATTCTGGCGTGGCCGGTGCCCGTGCTGCTTTCCCGCGCGCAGTGGCCGGCACGGTCCCCTTTCACCGCCATGGTGCTGTGGCAGGCGATCGCCCTCGCTGGTGGCTTGTCCATGATCGGGGCCATGCTCGTCTATGGGCTGGAGCCCATAGGGGACAACCTCATCGCAGGACTCAAGGGCCTGGCCGGGATGGTTTTCAACAACGAGCCCACCACTGCGTTGGGGTTTTGGCACCTTTTTGCACTCTCCGCAGCGGCACTTTTGACCGCTCACTTGGTCTTCACCCTGCTGTTGACCTATTACAAGATTGAGCGCCAGCGGCGACGCCACCGCGAGCTGCTCGCCCTGCTGGCATCACCGTCGGACGACGGCCCCGGCACCGTGGTGATCAACCACGACTCCCCCGTCGCGTACTGCCTGCCTGGCGGCGCCCGGTCCGTGACAGTGCTGTCCGACGGCCTGATGGCAGCACTGGAACCAGCTGAACTCCGGGCTGTGCTTATTCACGAGAACGCGCACCTGTCTCAGCGCCACGATCTCCTCCTTTGGGCTTTTGCTGCCTGGCGTCAGGCCCTGCCCTGGTTCCCCACCACCCGGCTGGCCCAAACGGCGGTGAATTCATTGATCGAAATGCTGGCCGACGACGTCGCACTCCGCACCGAGAGCAAAGGCACCCTGATCAAGGCCATCGCGATTGTTGCCAGCGGCACCACACAGCCAGCTTTGGACGGACAATCGGTCAGCGGGAGTAAGACCCTGGCCGGCGGCCAGGCATTCAGCGTTGGTGGCGCCGTCGTCGAGGGCAATGCAGTGAGCGCCACCGGCGGCGCTGATTCCCCACGCACGACGGCGTCACGCGTCAGCCGCCTGCTCTCACCCAAGCCGCCGCTCACCAAAGCTGCACGGGTGCTGGTCCTGGCGGCCTCGGCCTTGCTGCTTGCGGTGCCCACCGCATTGTTGATCGTTCCGGGGCTACTGGGCTGACGGGCTTCACCGGCTATTGGGAGCGGCTACGTTCGCCGCCGGCGCCACTGCCCGCACAGCACAGAGGTCCCCGACGATGCCCTGTTCCGCCAACCAAGAGTTAGGCGTCGATGCGCTCCCGGTCCAGGGTGGCCGCTCCGGCAATAATGAACTCCTTACGCGGCGCCACGTCCGAGCCCATCAAAAGGTCAAAGACTTCCTCGGCACGTTGGGCGCTATCGATGCCCACCTTCCGGAGGGTCCGGTGTCGTGGATCCATAGTGGTCTCGGCCAGTTGCTGAGCGTCCATTTCGCCCAAACCCTTATACCGCTGGATAGGTTCCTTGTAGCGTTTGCCTTCCTTGGCAAGGTTGGAGAGAAGCACGTGAAGCTCGACCTCTGAGTAGGTGTAGATCATCTCATTGGCCTTCTGGCCGGGGTTGATCACTTCCACGCGGTGCAGGGGCGGAACAGCCGCAAACACGCGGCCGGCCTCGACCATGGGACGCATATACCGGAAGAACAGGGTCAGCAGCAGGGTGCGGATATGCGCACCATCAACATCGGCGTCGGTCATGAGGATGACCTTGCCGTATCGGGCAGCGTCGATGTCGAAACTGCGGCCGGATCCGGCGCCGACAACTTGGATCAACGCCGCACACTCAGCGTTGGACAACATATCGCCAACGGATGCTTTCTGGACGTTCAGGATCTTGCCTCGGATGGGCAGCAGGGCCTGGAAATCGGAGGAGCGGGCAAGTTTGGCGGTACCGAGCGCCGAGTCACCCTCTACGATGAACAGTTCAGAGCGCGCCACGTCGTCAGTACGGCAGTCTGCAAGTTTGGTGGGCATCGACGAGGTTTCCAGGGCATTCTTGCGGCGCTGGGTTTCCTTGTGCACACGCGCAGAGATGCGGGACTTCATCTCGGCGACCATCTTCTCCAGCAGGAGCGCCGACTGGGCTTTGTCGTTGCGGTTGGCCGAGTTCAGCCTTGCAGTTATTTCCTTCTCAACTACTTTGGCCACAATGGCGCGAACCGCTGAGGTACCTAGGATTTCCTTGGTCTGTCCCTCGAACTGCGGCTCCGCAAGCCGGACAGTCAGAACGGCAGTCAGCCCGGCGAGAATGTCGTCCTTCTCGACCTTGTCGTTACCGGCTTTGAGCTTGCGCGCGTTCGTCTCCACGGCCTTGCGGAAGGTCTTCAGCAGCGCGGCTTCAAAGCCGGACTGGTGTGTACCGCCCTTGGGCGTGGCAATGATGTTGACGAAGCTGCGCATGGTTGTCTCATAACCGATGCCCCAACGCAGGGCGATGTCCACCTCGCAGTCACGTTCAACTTCCGCGATCTTGCTGTGACCGTTCTCATCGAGGACCGGGACAGTTTCCTTGAATTTTCCTGAACCGTGAAGGCGCCAAACATCCGTCACTCCGGAATCGGCCGCGAGGAATTCGACAAACTCGGAGATGCCGCCATCATGATGGAACACTTCCTCATGGACACCGGCCTCCCCAGGCGTTCCGGCCAACTTGCGCTCGTCGCGCACGGTGATTTTCAGGCCAGGTACGAGGAACGATGTTTGGCGTGCCCGTGCTGCCAGATCGTCGTAGGAGAACTTGGCGTCAGGGGTGAAAATTTGACGGTCTGCCCAATAACGCACACGGGTTCCCGTGACGCCGCGCTTTGCCTTGCCCACAACATCCAGCACCGAATTCTCAACAAACGGCTCGAACGGCGCGTTGGGACTTGGCTTTGAACCGGAATCCACGAACCGTCCCGGCTCGCCGCGGCGGAACGACATCTGGTAAGTCTTGCTGCCGCGGTCTACCTGGACATCAAGGCGGCTGGACAAAGCGTTCACCACCGAGGCTCCGACACCATGCAAACCGCCCGAGGCAGTGTAGGAACCGCCGCCGAACTTGCCACCTGCGTGCAGTTTGGTGAACACAACTTCGACGCCGGAGAGTCCGGTCTTGGGCTCTACGTCCACAGGGATACCGCGGCCATCGTCGTGGATTTCCACGGAGTTGTCGGCATGCAGGATGACTTTGATGTCATGTCCGAAGCCTGCCAGAGCCTCATCAACGGCGTTGTCGATGATTTCCCACAGGCAGTGCATGAGGCCGCGGGAGTCAGTGGAACCGATGTACATGCCCGGGCGCTTGCGAACGGCTTCCAGGCCCTCAAGGACAGAAAGATGCCGGGCGTTGTATTCAGAACTCGGTGCCACTCGCGGTGTGCTCCTTCGGGGTATATCTTTGGGTGCTTCCCAGCCGTATGTTGACTGGTAATTCAAGGCAAACGCTGCCCGTACAAGCGTAGCCGGGGAAGTCGTCCTGCACTGTTTGCCACTCCAGCGCGGACGCAGGCTGCCTGGTTACGTTACGCACATGTGATACGCGGACAGCGAAAGTGACCCATCCTTGCCATGGATCTGCATCGAATGCTGGTTATATGGATGTACAGAACTACTAAGGAGGCCGACATGACAACAGCAGTTGCAGACCGCACGCTGAACGCAGCTGACCGCTGTGACCGTTGCGGAGCCCAAGCGTACGTCCGCGTTGTACTCGAGTCCTCCGGCGGTGAGCTGCTCTTCTGCGGCCACCACGCACGTGCAGTTGAAGCTACGCTTCGGCCCATGACTTCTGACTGGCACGATGAGACCGAGCGCCTCAACGAGAAGGCTCCCGTCCCCGTCGACTAGGCAGTCCGGCTATCCGGAAACCCTTTTTGATTACATGACAAGGCTCCTCCCACTCGGGAGGGGCCTTGTTGCGTTGAGCTTGTTGCATTGAGCCCACTTGGTGCTTGTTGTGTTCAAGCTGCAGTGCGCACACGGAAAAGCGGCCCAGCCGAAAGTCCGGCTGGGCCGCTCTCAAAGCCGGCTCTGGATGTTTCTAGTCCAAGTAATCCCGCAGGACCTGCGAGCGGGAGGGATGCCGCAGCTTGGACATGGTCTTGGATTCGATCTGGCGGATACGCTCGCGCGTGACGCCGTAGACCTTGCCGATTTCGTCTAAAGTCTTCGGCTGGCCATCGGTCAGGCCGAAGCGCATTGCAACAACTCCGGCTTCGCGCTCGGACAAGGTGTCCAAAACCGAGTGCAATTGCTCCTGCAGGAGCGTGAAGCTGACAGCGTCGGCAGGGACAACAGCCTCCGAGTCCTCAATCAAGTCGCCGAACTCCGAGTCACCGTCCTCACCCAGCGGGGTGTGCAGCGAAATCGGCTCGCGGCCGTACTTCTGGACTTCGACAACCTTCTCGGGCGTCATATCCAGTTCGAGTGCCAGCTCCTCAGGAGTCGGTTCGCGGCCGAGGTCCTGAAGCATTTGGCGCTGCACGCGGGCCAGCTTGTTGATGACTTCCACCATGTGCACCGGAATACGGATGGTGCGGGCCTGGTCTGCCATGGCGCGGGTAATGGCCTGGCGGATCCACCAGGTCGCGTAGGTGGAGAACTTGAAGCCCTTGGTGTAGTCGAACTTTTCAACTGCACGGATAAGCCCCAGGTTGCCTTCCTGGATCAGGTCCAGGAAGAGCATGCCGCGGCCGGTGTAGCGCTTGGCCAAGGAAACGACCAGGCGCAGGTTGGCTTCGAGCAGGTGGTTCTTGGCACGCTTGCCATCGTGAATGACGAATTCAAGCTCACGCTTGAGCTTGGGATCCATGGATCCGTCGTCAGCGTTGATCTTTTCCTCGGCAAAGAGGCCGGCCTCGATCCGAAGGGCGAGGTCAACTTCCTGCTCTGCGTTCAGCAGTGCGACCTTGCCGATCTGCTTCAGGTAATCCTTGACGGGGTCGGCAGTAGCACCGGCCGACATGACCTGCTGGACAGGAGCGTCGTCGTCGTCGGCATCGGAGTAGACGAATCCCGTACCTGAGGGAGCAGCCTTGTCCTTGGTAGCCGTGGCGCCGTCCTCGACGTCATCTTCTCCGACTTCGACTTCCTCGGCAGCTGCGGGATCAAAGTCTTCATCCTCGCCGCTGGAATCCTCAGCGTCGGATCCTGAGGACTTGTTCGCGGCCTCAGCGGCGGCCTTCGCGCCGGGCTTGGGTCCACGCTTCTTGGGTGCCGGCTTGTCAGAGTCGCCCTCTGAGGCCTTATTGGCAGCACGTGTCGCTGCGCGCTTTGCCGATGTTGCCGCCTTCTTTTCCTCAGCGGACAATTCGGCCTGGGCGGCGGGTTCCTTCTCGACGGAAGACGGGGTCACAGAAAACCTTTCTAGCGGCGGTCTGTGGAATCACCATACGGGCAACACCACTATGACCCTGTCAAGTCCGCGATCAATTTCAAATGCGATCGCCGCCGGCAGAGTCTCTATAGAGAACTCCCGACGACACTGTTTTGTTCCCGATGAAGGGGCCAATTCAGGCATTCGAACGCGGACCCAACCGGGTCTCGGCATCCATTGTCTCACGGTTTTGCGAAACGCATGCCTAAAGAATTTTCAAACCCCCTAGGCCACCGTGTCCTTGAACCCGCGCCATGCGGTCTCGGAGCTCCGCGCCCACGTGCAGATGGTCCCCTGTCCCAGAAGGTCCATGAGCAGTTCGGCCAGCCGGTATCCCGGGTGCGCAGCCTCAGCCCGGCTAAGACAGGCGTGCGCAACGGATCCACGCCCCTTGCACCAGGAAATCCAGCCCTGAAGGGTCAATGCCGCTGCAGGCACTACGCCGGATTCGTCGTCGACACATAGCCCGGCAAGAACCTGTTGCAATGCGTCAAGAGTGTTCCAACAAGGCATGTGCGGTCGCATGCCCAGTAGGACATCTCCGTAGGTGAAGACGTCCCCCGACGTATCGGGCTCATGATGAACTTTGGCAGCCGGAACGGCCGAGGCCGGTATGCCGAGTTCTTGTGGGTCGAAAGGCGTGCCTGCGTCGTCTTCGATGAAAAGTCCGAACGCCGCAGCACCGGACTTTGCGGACTCCATGCCTGCTGCCGCCATGACAACCACAGCGTCCCGCCACGCAGGG
Source organism: Paenarthrobacter sp. (assembly GCA_031179305.1). Classification (GTDB taxonomy): domain Bacteria; phylum Actinomycetota; class Actinomycetes; order Actinomycetales; family Micrococcaceae; genus Arthrobacter. The sequence continues at coordinate 40,763 of JAPSHX010000007.1, forward strand.
ACTCTCAGGGTGGTTCTGAGGAAGCCCAGGATTTCCGCGTCAACCCCGGGCTGCAGTGGATCATCCGCTTCGCATCTCTTAAGCACGTGGTGCCACACGGCAAGGACGGCGTTCAGACACCGCTCGCTCCGCCACCCACCGAGAATCTGCTTCCCGTAGCGTGTCTCTGCTGCCAGCACCAGAGGGTGCAACGTCCCCGGACTTGAAAGCCGGGGCTGTCCGTGCCCGCTCCTCGGCGACGGCCCGATGGAGCTCCCCCGGTACACAAGTTCTGCACTGAGCCTGCTGTTCTTGATGCGATCAACAGGCAATCCCGGCACCGGGCAACATTGAAGATCTGTGCAGTAGGCGCTGCGCCAGTACTCGGAGCCAACCAGCCACGCGTCCCGGACCGATAAATCAACCTCGTCCAGACTCCGCTGCAGGGCTTCGAGCAGCGGAATTGCCTGCCGGACCACATCGCCGTCGTCCCATCCGGAGTCGGTGTAGACGGCAAGCACCACCCCGTTAGCGTCCTCATCGGCGATCAGGAAATTGCGGATCTGGTCCGCGAAACCCGAGCGTGCTTGTGCTGAATCAAGGTTCGGCAGGTCCACCCGCAGTGTGGCGCCAAGGACTTTCCCTTGCATGGTGATGGCCACAAGGCTGTCCTCGGGCCAGTAACCCAGCATGTGGGGAATGTAGCCAAGAATGTCTTCGGGTTGGTGGATGCTCAGCGTTCTGTTGGAAGTCATGGTTCCACCCTGCTCAAGTCCTGCCGCAGGAGACAGTAACCATCACGCCTATGTGGAAAAGCTGCCGCAGCAGCGCGGACCGCCTAGTGCTCGTCCGGAGAAACGGTTCGTGCGGCACGTCGCCGCTCGATCCGTTCCCGACGCTGCCTGGCAAGGGCGGCCAGCAGCGGCTGCACGTGAATCCCCTGGGAGGCCATCTGGCGTCGCACCTTCCGCCGTGTTACAAGGATGAGCACCGTACCGAGGCCAAGAAGAACGAACTGAACACTGAGGGCAATACGGAACGGCGCAAGCCCGTACAAATCACCGCCCGAGAAGCCACTGGCGTATAGGAGGTCGAGTACCAGACCGATGAGGTAAATGGCGACGAGCGCCGCAATAAAACCGCCAACGTTGACGATGCCGGTTGCCGTGCCGATTCGATGCGAAGGATTGAATGTCCTGGCGAAGTCGAATCCGATCATGGACCCGGGCCCACCCACAGCCAGTACCACCACCAAGACGGCCAGGAGCCACAGCGGGGCGCGCTCAGGAAGAACCAGCACGGCGGCCCAAGCCAAGGCTGTAGCCAACGCAATCAGCAGGACCATGGCGGATCTTCGCATGGGATGTTTAGAGACGAACCGGCCAAAACCAGGGCCGGCAACGATCGCCGTCGCAACAAATAGTGCCATGAGCCCGGAGACGGTCCCTGCATCGAGCCCTTGGGCAGACAACAGGAAGGGATAGCCCCATGTCATGGCAAACAGGTTCCCGCTGAACTGCACTGTGAAGTGGCTCCAGAGGCCGAGCCGGGTGCCGGGCTGTTTCCACGCTCGGGACAGCGAGATACCGGTGGCGCGGAGGCCCTGGCCGGTGTCCCGGGGCGGGTGCCCGGGTGGTGCGTCCCGAAGCACTGCGAGCACGAGGACTACTGCCAGTACGGACATGGCTGCCAGGGTGAGGAACGCGGGTGTCCATCCGGCCGAGTGAAGAAGCAGCGCGAACGGAACAACGCTGAATAGTTGGCCGAGCTGGCCGCACATGCCAGTCAGTTGAGTGACCAGCGGAACCTTGGCAGGAGCGAACCACAACGGGACCAGGCGGATCACCGAAATGAAGGTCATCGCATCGCCGGCTCCCACCAGGACGCGGCCCAGGACGCCACCGGGCACACTGTCCGCAAAGGCCAACTGCAACTGCCCCAGTCCCATGAGCACGGCACCACCTGCCACCATGGCCCGCGAACCGAACCTGTCCACCAGAACACCGACGGGGATCTGCAGCCCTGCATAGACCAGGAGTTGAAGCACCGTGAAGAAGGAGATGGCAGCGGCGCTGGCGTGGAACCGCTCAGTAGCTTCCAGCCCTGCGACGCCAAACGAGGTTCTCTGCGCCACCGCCACCAGGTAGGCGAACACGCCGATCGTCCAGATGAGCCAGGCGCGGGGAGCATTCACCCAACAATTATGCCTGCCGGCAACTCAAAGCTGATTTATTGAGGCGAGTCTTTACGCGCCAAATAGGCCTCTACCGCAGCTCCAATATCCTCGGCGTTAGGCAGCTCATCATTCTCATCTGCCAGCAGCGAGCGGCGGACGACGCCCTCGGATTTCTCGTCATAGCGCGTCTCGAGATTTGTGACTACTGCCTGGACTTCTTCAGAAGCCTCGATCTGCTCCGCGATCTGGCGGCCCACTTCACGCCCGGCTTCCCGGAGCCTGTCCGTTGGCAGCATGAGGGAGGTTGCCGCCCCCAGGTATTCCAAGCCGGCGACGGCGGCCGGCGGGTACTCAGCTTCAGACAGGTAATGCGGGACATGGATGACGTAGCCGGCCACATTGCGTTCCGCTTCGGTGAGCCGGAGTTCCAGGATGTGTCCAATGGCAGCAGGAACATCCACCGTGGGCTTCCAACTTGAAATTCCCTCGATGAGCTCAGGCATGTTGCCATGAACCGTCACTCCAACGGGCCGCGTGTGCGGGACGGGCATGGGGATGGAATGGATCCAGGTCACCAAGTTGACGTCGAGCTCTTCAACTATTCCGACGACGGCCCTCGAGAAGCGCTCCCACTGCAGGTCAGGTTCGAAGCCGGCGAGCAGTAGGAACGGCTGGCCGAGGCCGTCGTTCAGCTTGTACAGGCCGAGCTTTGGCGCCTGGTAGTCCTGCAGGTGATCCTCCACGAAGCTGATGTGGGGCCGCCTCGAACGGTAGTCGATGAGCTGGTCGGCGTCGAACATGGCCACTACCTCGGCGCCCAGTTCGTCCAACAGTTCCGCGTTGATCTGCCGGACCACGTGACCGGCATCGGCAAAGCCCGTGAATCCCATGACCATGTTCAGCCCGCGAAGCCCGGGACTGTGGAAGGTCTCAATGTTTCGCGCGTACAGCGATTCGGGGTCCAGGAGAGAGCCGGATATCCGTTCAAACACGGCGTGTTCCTTTCGCAATGACAAAGTTAGGGGATGTCCCGGGCGCCAACCAGACGACCAGCGACATGACAACACCGGGCACCATTGATTGGCTGGGGGACTCTATTAATCCATACAACGCTCCACGCCATGTGGGCATTCCTGCCCCCGATGTGCCGCAGCTCTCATTTAATTGCCGTCCGTAGCGTTCAAGAGACTACGATCGAAGCGGGCCGGCGTCCTTTTGCGACGCTGGACCTGAAGACCAAGGCCGCCGTCGAAGGAAGACGTCGGGCGCGTACCGGGGCAGGCCGCCAAACATGCGGCCCCGCCATGCAATGCAGAGAGAAGTGAGGACACATCCTCGTGGTCAAGACTACTGACATCACCCTGGGCATCATCGCCAAGGACCTGAAAAAGTCCCCCAGCGACGCACTTGTGATTGGCGTTGCCCAAGGTGCGGACGGGCCCGTACTGCTGTCCAACCCGTTGAGCGCGAAAGCCGCCGAGTCCGTTGCGGGCTCCCTGCAGCTTTTGGGGATTACCGGCGCCGCGGACCAGGTTCACCGACTTCCGGGCCTGTCGGAAACAGGCTCGGGGATTCTTGTCCTTGCAGGCGTAGGCAAGCTGTCCGATGGCGGCCTCAACGAAGAAGCACTGCGGCGCGCCGCAGGATCCGCTGTTCGCCAGCTTGCCGGAGCCTCTTCAGTCACTTTGGCCTTCCCGACGGCGTCCCTCGCCGATGTTGCGGCGGTCGCCGAAGGAGCCGCCCTGGGCGCTTACTCCTACACGGAGCACCGATCCACCAAGGATGGGCTGAAGGCCCCAGTGGCCAAGGCCTTTATTTTCTCGGATGTCGACGCCAAGTCCGCCCAGCCCGCACTGGACCGGGCAATTGTGCTCGCCCGTGCGGTCAACGCGACCCGCACCTTGGTCAACCAGCCCCCGAGCCACCTGTACCCCGAATCGTTCGCTGAGTCCGCCAAGGAACTCGCCAAGGGCCTCCCTGTCAAAATCACGGTCTGGGATGAAAAGCGCCTGGAAAAGGAAGGCTTCGGAGGCATCCTCGGCGTCGGCAAGGGCTCTACCCGACAGCCCCGCCTCGTCAAGGTGGAATATGCTCCCACGAAGGCGACGAAGAAAATTGCCCTCGTTGGCAAAGGCATCACGTTCGACACCGGAGGCATCTCCATCAAGCCGGCCCTCGGCATGGGTGACATGAAGAGCGACATGGCGGGCGCCGCCGTCGTACTTAACACCGTTCTGGCCATCGCCTCACTCGGCCTGCCGCTCAAGGCCACCGCTTGGCTCTGCATCGCGGAGAACATGCCCTCGGGCGCCGCAGCGCGGCCTGCTGACGTGTTTACCATCTACGGCGGGAAGACCGTTGAGGTTCTGAACACGGACGCCGAGGGGCGCTTGGTGATGGCGGACGGCATCGTCGCTGCCAGCATGGAGAAACCGGATGCCATCATTGACGTCGCTACACTGACCGGCGCACAGCTGATAGCCCTGGGCCTGCGTACTGCCGGCGTCATGGGATCGGATTCAGTCACGGCAGCGCTGAAGTCGGCGGCCGACAGGGCGGGCGAGCTGGTTTGGCCAATGCCGCTGCCGGAAGAACTCCGCCCGAGCCTGGACTCGCAGGTGGCAGACCTCGCCAACATCGGTGAACGCAACGGTGGCATGATGACCGCAGCAGTCTTCCTTCGTGAGTTCGTGGGCAAGAACGGCGACGGCCAGCAGATCCCGTGGGCTCACGTGGACATCGCCGGTCCCTCGTTCAACAACGGCGCCCCGTATGGTTACACGCCCAAGCAGGGAACCGGATGCACCGTCCGCACCCTGGTTGCCTACGCCGAGGATCTCTTGGCGGTCTCCGCCTAGCACCACTCCCCCACGCCCTTCCGGGTTGCGCAGGGCCCTGACGATCGTCGCCCAGGGCCCGCGCAACCCCGGAATTATGCGGGGTGTAGCGCTGTGTCACAAGTGAACGTGAGTCTCGACACAAGCGCTCCACAAACGCCCGCAGAGGGTGGAGCATGGGTAGGTGGTTCGCTAAGGTGAACTCGATAGTCACAAATGCAAGAGAACTTAGGTGCTGGCATAATCACGGCAGAACAAGTTCCAAAGACCAGATGGCACGCAGTCCCGTGTCATCATTCACGCGAGGGAGCGTTTTAGTGGCCGATCAGGCAACTGCGCAAGAATTCGACATCCTGGTACTCGGTGGCGGCAGCGGCGGCTACGCCACTGCCCTGCGGGCCGTACAGCTTGGGTTCACCGTTGGCCTTGTGGAAAAGGCAAAGCTCGGCGGAACCTGCCTGCACAACGGCTGTATCCCCACCAAGGCACTCCTGCACTCGGCCGAACTGGCCGACCATGCACGCGATTCCGCCAAGTATGGCGTGAACGTCACGCTCGACAGCATCGACATGTCTGCCGTGAACGCGTACAAGGACGGCATCATCGCCGGTAAGTTCAAGGGCCTCCAGGGACTTATCAAGTCCAAGGGCATCACCGTCATCGAGGGTGAAGGCAAGCTCCAGGGCAACAACACTGTCGTCGTGAACGGCACCTCCTACACGGGCAAGAACATTGTCCTGGCCACGGGTTCCTACTCCCGTTCACTCCCCGGCCTGGAGATCGGCGGCAAGGTCATCACCTCGGACCAGGCCCTCACCATGGACTACATCCCCAAGAGCGCAATCGTCCTGGGCGGCGGCGTCATCGGCGTCGAGTTCGCTTCCGTCTGGAAGTCCTTCGGCGTGGACGTCACCATCATCGAAGGCCTCCCCTCCTTGGTTCCCAACGAGGACGCCTCAATCGTCAAGAACCTTGAGCGTGCCTTCAAGAAGCGCGGCATCAAGTTCACCACAGGCATCTTCTTCCAGGGCGTTGAGCAGAACGACGACGGCGTCAAGGTCACCTTGGTTGACGGCCAGACGTTCGAAGCCGACCTCCTGCTCGTAGCCGTTGGCCGCGGTCCAGTGACCGCCAACCTTGGCTACGAAGAAGCCGGCATCACCGTCGACCGCGGCTTCGTCATCACCAACGAACGCCTCCACACCGGCGTTGGCAACATCTACGCTGTTGGCGACATCGTCCCCGGCGTCCAGCTCGCTCACCGCGGCTACCAGCAGGGCATCTTCGTCGCCGAGGAAATCGCCGGCCTGAACCCGGCAATCGTCGAGGACATCAACATCCCCAAGGTCACCTACTGCGAGCCTGAAATCGCCACGGTCGGCTATACCGAAAAGGCCGCCAAGGAGAAGTTCGGCGACGACCAGGTGCAGACCCAGGAATACAACCTTGCCGGCAACGGCAAAAGCTCGATTCTTGGCACTGGTGGCCTCGTCAAGCTCGTTCGTCAGAAGGATGGCCCCGTGGTGGGCATCCACATGATCGGCTCCCGCATGGGCGAGCAGATCGGTGAGGCCCAGCTGATCGTGAACTGGGAAGCCTACCCGGAGGACGTGGCCCAGCTGGTCCACGCCCACCCCACCCAGAACGAAAGCCTGGGCGAAGCCCACCTTGCCCTCGCGGGCAAGGCCCTCCACGGCTAAGTCTTACCAAGACCCACGGATCGGGTGCATGCGGCGGAATATGCCGCATGCACCCGCTCCGGACCAGCAGAATTCATCCGCACAAAGATCAATAAGGAGAACGGGGACGACATGTCTGAATCCGTTAACTTGCCCGCCCTCGGTGAGAGTGTCACCGAAGGAACCGTCACCCGCTGGCTCAAGCAGGTTGGTGACCGGGTGGAGATCGACGAGCCGTTGCTCGAGGTTTCAACCGACAAAGTAGACACCGAAATCCCTTCTCCGATCTCAGGCGTCATCGAAGAAATCCTCGTCGCTGAAGACGAGACGGCCGAAGTCGGCGCCCCCTTGGTCAGGATCGGCGACGGTTCCGGCTCCGCCGCCCCGGCCGCTGAGTCCGCACCGGCCGAGGAAGCCCCCGCCGCAGCCCCGGCAGAGCAGGCCGCACCAGCCGAGGAAGCTCCTGCCGCACCCGCTGCTGAAGAAGCACCGGCAGCTGAAGCACCCGCCGCTTCGGGCGAAGGCCACGAAGTAACCCTCCCCGCATTGGGCGAGAGCGTCACCGAAGGTACGGTCACCCGCTGGCTCAAGGCTGTAGGCGACACCGTTGAGGTGGACGAACCCCTCCTCGAGGTTTCCACCGACAAGGTAGACACCGAAATTCCTTCCCCGGTTGCCGGCACCCTGCAGGAAATCCGCGTCAGCGAGGACGAAACAGCAGAGGTTGGCTCCGTTCTTGCCATCATCGGTTCCGGCGCAGCTGCTCCTGCATCGGCTCCCGCTCCTGCTGCAGCGCCTGCCACCGAGGCTCCGGCTGCTCCCGCTGCTGCTCCGGCACCCGAGGCTCCGGCACCCGCCGCTGCGCCTGCCGCTCCCGCTGCTGCCCCCGCGCCGGCATCGGCACCTGCACCCGCCGAAGCTCCAGCTGCTCCTGCCGGTGAAGGTTCTTCGGAATCCGGCTACGTCACTCCCTTGGTCCGCAAGCTTGCCAACCAGCACGGCGTAGACATTGCGTCGGTCTCCGGCACCGGCGTTGGTGGCCGCATCCGCAAGCAGGATGTTCTAGCCGCCGCAGAAGCAAAGCAGGCAGCCGAAGCCCCCGCTGCAGCCGCTCCGGCCGCAGCTCCTGCAGCCAAGGCCGCTGCCCCCGTGGTCGCATCATCCCTGCGTGGTACCACGGAGAAGGCCCCTCGGATCCGACAGGTCATTGCCCGCCGTATGCGCGAGTCCCTTGAGGTCTCCACTCAGCTGACCCAGGTGCACGAGGTCGACATGACCAAGGTTGCGAAGCTCCGCCTCAAGGCCAAGAACTCGTTCCAGGCCCAGAACGGCGTCAAGCTGACCTTCCTGCCGTTCATCGCCAAGGCCGTAGCCGAGGCCCTGAAGCAGCACCCCAAGCTGAATGCTGCTTACGATGAATCCAAGCAGGAAATCACGTACCACAACGCCGAGCACCTGGCGATCGCAGTGGATACTGACAAGGGCCTTCTTGTACCTGTCATTTCCGACGCCGGCAACCTTAACCTCGCCGGCTTGGCCAGCAAGATCGCCGATGTCGCAGGCCGTACCCGCGACGGCAAGATCGGCCCGGATGAACTGTCCGGTGGCACATTCAGCATCACCAACATCGGTTCCGTTGGTGCACTGTTTGATACCCCGATCATCAACCAGCCCCAGGTTGGCATCCTCGGAACCGGTGCCATCGTCAAGCGCGCTGTAGTGGTTGCCGACGAAAACGGCGACGATTCGATCGCTATCCGCTCCATGATGTACCTGTCCCTCACGTATGACCACCGCCTGGTGGATGGCGCGGATGCCGGCCGCTTCCTCCAGACCCTCAAGGCCCGCCTTGAAGAAGGCGCTTTCGAAGCAGACCTCGGTCTCTAGGACCCTGCTTCACTAAGCACGCTTGCAAAAGCACAAGGGCGGGTTACCGGGAAACCGGTAACCCGCCCTTCTGCTTTGCCTGCGGCAGGCATCCACGCACCTAACGGCGTCCGCGTGGCTTTGCTACGGGACGTAGAACGAACTGGATAAGCTTGGGCCATGAGTATTCTCTTCAACATTCTGGTGTTCTTGCACATCGTCGGCGCAGCCATGATTGTGGGCTACTGGATCGCCACCCTCAAGGAGCCAACCGTTCACCCGCGCCAGCGTGACGGTGCCTTCCTCCAGCTCCTCACGGGGATCGCCATGATGGGTGTGATCCCCTTGCTGCCCGACGCCGATCCCAACTATTTCAAGCTCGGCGTTAAGTTCGCCATCGGCGTGGCAGTTGCGGTTCTCGCAGTTATCGGCACACGCAAGGTGAAGAAAGGCGAGCCGGTCTCAACCGGCCTGGCCCACGGCGTTGGTGGCCTGGCTTTGATCAACATCGCCATCGCAACCCTCTGGAACTAATCCAGGCAACACGTCCCAATGACAAGTTCTTCGGTATCCGCTTCGCCGGACCAAGAGTCACAATCCACTGTCAGCGGAATGGCCGTGCGGTCCGGCAGGCAAATCCCTAGGATTGATCCCGATGGCACCTGCCGACGGCTGGTGCCGACTCACAACGACCCCAAGGAGTGGACATGGCAGCAACACGCACCGCACACACGGTTTGGAACGGCAACCTGATCGAAGGCGCCGGCAACACAACGCTGGACAGCTCAGGACTGGGCACGTTCGATGTCACCTGGAAGGCACGCACCGAGCAGTCCGGTGGCAAAACCAGCCCCGAAGAACTGATTGCTGCTGCCCACTCCGCTTGCTTCTCCATGGCATTCAGCCACGCTCTTGCCGGTGAAGGTTTCACCGCTGAAGAGGTCCAGACCAAGGCTGACGTTACCTTCGTTCCGGGCACAGGCATCACGGGCAGCCACCTGACCATGACCGCCAAAGTTCCGGGCCTGTCCGAAGAGGACTTCCGTCGTATTTCGGAAGATGCAAAGACGGGCTGCCCCGTTTCCGGTGCACTGGCCAGCATCGAAATCACCTTGGATGCCACCCTCGCGCAGTAATACCACCTTCAAAGCGCAAAAGAGCCCCGCCACTCCCCTCAGGGACGTGGCGGGGCTCTTCTGCACTCACCTGCTGTTAGCCCTTTTGGGGACGCGAGGGTAGTGGTGACGGCCGAACCTTGCGGTAGCCCTCACGCATTGGAGGGCGATCGGTGGGCAGCTCCTGGATCATTTCCTTGAGCGCACCAATTCCGTACTCCAGTTGCGGATCTGTCCCGGCTGCGTAGGCGTGCGGTGGGAACAGTACCTCGATGTCAGGCTCAACGCCACGGTTTTCCACATCCCAACCAATCCCGCCACTGAACCATGTGGCGTATCGAGGCTGAGTGACACCGGTGCCATCGGCTAGTGAGAAGCGGTTGTCTATGCCCACTACGCCACCCCAGGTCCGCGTACCGATGACAGGGCCAATGCCCCGCAACTTGGACACTTGGGTAATGATGTCGCCATCGGATCCCGCGAATTCATCCGCGAGGATGATCACGGGTCCACGTGGCGCGTGATGCGGGTATGTCCTCGGCTTTTCACCGCGAGGCATACTCCAACCTGTGACCTTGCGCCCGATCAGTTCGGCAACCAACTGGGATGTGTGTCCGCCACGGTTGCGCCGCACATCCACAATCAGGCCGTCCAGTGCAGTCTCAGTATCCAAGTCGCGGTGAAGCTGCGCCCAGCCGTTGGCCATCATGTCCGGGACGTGCAGGTAACCGAACTTGCCGTCAGAGGCCTCACGGACTGTACGTCGGTTAGCCCGGACCCAGTCCTGGTACCGCAGCCGCTCCTCATCACGAACGGGAACCACCGCAACGCGCCGTTGGATACCTTCAGCGCTCCCATGGCCATCGCCGTTCAAGAGCGTCAGCTCCACGGTCCTGCCTGCAGAACCCACCAGCTGCATTGCCGGCGTCAACACCGCGGAAAGCTCGACGCCGTCGATCGCCAAAAGCACGTCGCCCACCTTGGCGTCTGCGCCGGGACTGGTCAAGGGTGAAGTAGCCAGCGGATCGGAAGACTCGCCTGCAAGGATGCGAGTGATTTCCCAACCATTGGTGCCGAGCTGGAACTCAGCTCCGAGCCTGCCCTGGCCGTTTCGTCCGGGCTCCGTAACAGCCGCCGGCTTGACGTAGGCATGCGACGTTCCCAGCTCGCCGTGGATTTCCCACAGCAGATCAACCAGGTCATCGTGGGAACCGAGCCGGTTCACGATGGGACGGTAGCGCTTATACACGGAGTCCCAATCCTGTCCTGCCATGTCGGCGGTCCAGAAGAAGTCCCGCTGCAGCCTCCAGGCCTCGTCGAATGCCTGGCCCCAAGCGGCCACGGGATCCAAAATGACGCGGACCCTGTTGAGCTCCACCTTCACAAGTTCTGCAGAGTCCTCCTCCACTTTGTTGTCAGCGGGGACGGACGTGATTTGTTTGTCGTGCACGTAGATAATGCGGCTTAGGTCACCCGACAAACGGTAGCTGTCCACTGCTTTGACGAGGATGGCCTGCTTGCGCTTGGCAAGGTCATACCGGACCAAGGACGGTGCAGTCTTCTTGTCCTGAAGGGTGCCTCGCCCATCACCCATAACACCCGATAGTTCAGTATCGAGCCACAGCAGTGCACCATCGCCTACTGCAAGGTCTGAGTAGTTCCCCTGCGGTACGGGGACTGCGATAACCCTGTGGGCAAGCCCCTCGGGGTTAACGCGCACTGCTGGCGCTTCGCCGTCGTCGGACATTGTCCCGGTGGCCGATGCGTCCTCCAGCGTGTCCACGGAAGGGCCAAACGGCGAGGGTGTGTCCGCTGCCAAGGCAACCAAGTACGGCTTGATGGGGCTCGGGAAGGACAGATCTAACGAGTGACCGTCGTACACGGGGTCGAAGCTCCTGTTGGACAGGAATGCCAGGAATTTGCCGTCGGGAGTGAAGCGCGGCGACTCGTCGCAGAAGCGGCCATCGGTGACATCGATGATGACTGACTCAGGCTCTGCCGGGCGCGCGATCCTGAGCTTGCTTCGCGAGCCGAAGGACGTTACCGGCTCGGACCAGGCAAGCCACTGAGAGTCGCTGGACCACGACAACTGCTCTATGCTGCCTTCGCCCACGCTGACGAGCCGTGTCAGCGTACCGGCTGCGGTGTCGGCGACGAAGACGTCGCCGAAGGACGTGCCGACAGCAAGCCATCGACCATCCGGGCTGGCTTCCAACGCGCTTGTCCGGGTAGGGGCAGGAAATTCAAGGCGGAGATCAGCGGATTCTTCGGCTTGCGCGGGAACTGTGGTTGGCGTCGCGCCACCCGCGGTGTCTGCCGATGGCTCGGCATTGACCGTCTCCGCCGCCGTGGGCCGGGCTTCGTCTTCGGACGCCCGCGTGACACTGGTGCCCGCCTGCGCGGAAGCGGTTCCTTGTCCCAGCACGTTCGACGCCGAGACCGGCTTGGGAAGCGGAGCTGATTCTTCGGTGGCAGGGGCGGGTTCTTCAACAACAATTTTGGGAATCTCCACCACGGCCGAAAGGCGGGCAGCGATGCGCTTGATATACAGCGCTTCCACTCCGCCATGATCCGCGACGTAGGCTATCCGGCCGTCAGTAAGTGGTCGGGGCAGGCGGGCGCGGACGCCCGGTGTCGCTTCAACCACACGTGAAGGTCCATCCTTGTGCCGGAGCCAGTGGATAGTGCCGTGCGATTCCACTGCACTGGCCGTACCGGTGACGTTGGGGACGACATCCTCCAAATGGGCGGAAGCCTTAAGCGGTGCGGGGCGACGGCCCGGTGATGCCGACCCAAGAGTGATGTTCACTTTGATCGGCTCAGCATCTGCGTCAAGTGACGGGAGCATCCAGATCTCGCCTGCCGATTCAAAGACCACCCGTGTGCCATCCGTGCTTGCGTGCCGGACGTAGAAGTCCTCGTGGTCCGTGTGGCGGCGTAGTCCGGAACCATCAGGAAGCACGGAGTAAAGGTTGCCGTAGCCCTCGTGGTCCGACAGGAAGGCAATCCGTCCTTGAATCCACAGTGGGTCGGTAAGGTTTCCGTCGAGCTCCGCCACCAGCCGCTCGAACTCTCCGTTGCCGTCGGCGTCGATCCAAAGCTTCCCGGCGGTTCCGCCGCGGTAGCGCTTCCACCAGGCGGGCTCCCGGGAGAGGACGCTTGCCAGGACTACAGGCTTCTCGTCGCCAATTTCGGGACCAAAGGCAACTGCCTCCACCGGGCCGAACGGAAGTTCGACGGCGGCGCCACCGTCCAGCGGAAGGCTGTAGGCGTACGTGTGACGGCTTTCGGCTTGTTGGAAGGCGCTAGTTACAACCACGTTCCCTGACGGCGTGAAGCCTTTGACCTTAGTGGTGCTGTGCCCGAAGTAACTCAGCTGCCTGTACCCGCCGCCGTCGACGCCAGCCGTGACCACCTCCGGTGAGGTGCCCACCACCGCGGTCCACACCAGCCCCTTGCCGTCCGGGGTGAATCGTGGGTTCCTGGCCGGCAGGTGCTGGGAGGATACCCGCCAGGCGCGGCCTCCTGAAAGGGGCGCGATCCAGATGTCGTCTTCGGCCACAAAGGTGACCAGATCGCCATGCACATGCGGGAAACGGAGGTAGCTGGAGGAGGTCATTGTTCGATCATAGTCAAGAGGCACCCTGCAGTTGCGGCATCTGCTGTCGTTTCCACCACAAGCGTTCGCCATGGTGAGATGGGTCATGAGAATCGTGATGTCCGGAGCTTCGGGAATGATCGGGACAGCCCTGTCCGAGCAGCTGGTTGCTGACGGCAATGAGGTCATCCGGCTGGTGCGGCGACCAGCCACGTCGGCGCTTGAATGGACGTGGGACCCAACCAAGGGCGAGCTGGATGAGGCCGTCCTGGACGGTGCCGACGCCGTGGTCAACCTTTCGGGCGCAGGCATCGGCGACCGTGCATGGACAAAACGCCGGATCCAGGTGCTCACAGAATCCCGTCTCCGGACCACGCAAACGCTGACTGTTGCCATGGGACGACTCGGCAAACCGCCCGCCACCTTCATCAGCCAATCCGCTTCCGGCTACTACGGCGCCTCACGTGATGAGGCCCTGAGGGAGGACTCGAGTCCAGGCCACGGCGTGTTAGGGCGCCTGTCCGTTGAGTGGGAGCGCATGGCAAGGACTGCTCCGGCCGGCGTTCGGGTGGTGACGCCCCGGACAGGCGTCGTGCTCAGCGCATCAGGTGGCGCGCTCGGGCCACTGCTCCCCCTGTTGAAGCTCGGCCTGGGTGGACCTTTTGGGAACGGCCGCCAATACTGGCCGTGGATCACTTTGGCCGACGAAGCCAGCGCCCTCGCGTACCTCCTTACAGCACAAATTGACGGTCCGGTGAATGTCTGCGCCCCGGAGAGCGCGGATGTGAACACGATTGTCGCGGGCCTCGCCAAAGCATTCAACAGGCCGGCCTTCTTCCGTGTTCCCCGCCCCGCCCTGCGACTGGTTCTAGGTGGCTTGGCGGATGAACTAGTGATGGCCAACCAGCGAATGGTGCCCGCGCGGTTGCACGAAGCCGGCTTCCGTTGGCTGCACCCGTCCCTCCCTGATGCGATGGCATGGCTACGCCAGGAAAAGGCCGTCTGATAATGTGCCGGCCGCCATTGGCCATCACCCGGCCGCAGCGGCTCCGAGAATTCCGGAAATCCGCCAGCGCCCGTCCGAACGAACCAGGTCCAGTCGAAGCTGCTGCGGTGTCCCGGCAGCCACGGCCCCGACCACTGCCCCGGTTGTCAGGCGCTCCTGATAACCGGACGTGGTGGCTGTAACAGCAACCAGCACACGATCTGACTGCAGGGATGCTTCCACGGAGAGGGCAGTCAACTCGGTATGAAATCCATCAAATGCTGTTCCAGCGCCCCTGAGGTAATCGCTCAGTTCCTTGTCGGTGGCTTCGGCCGGCGAACCAGGCGTGTTGACCAAGTACAAAAGGTCGAGGCGCCGTTCCCCCAAGGCGATGTCACGCACGGCAGAGAGTGCAGGCACGGCTACTAAGGGATCCTCTGACTGAAGCTCCTCGGCTATTTCGTTCGGCAGATCCCGTACATCCGCTTGATCCAGGTTAGGTGGGAGTATCGCCGCCTCACCGGGGTCGGCAGCGCCGCTTTCGATCGCCGCCGGCTGGACCATCGCCGTCGTCGTACGGTTCTGCTGCCACAGAATCCATGATGCGGCACCAATCAGCGCGCCCAACACTGCCAAAAGGACCAGCCGGTGGGCAAGCCCGCCGCCGGACCTGCCGCGCCGGCGATGCCCACGGTTTGCTGTTGGAAGCGCCCGCCCAGGTAGGAACGGGGGCAATTTCCACCAACTTGCCAACCACCGGGTTACGCGGCTTAAGGAACGGGTTGCGCGGCGCGGTGAACGGCCCAGTATCTCGCGCCGGGTCAGCAATTCAGGAATAACGGAGGAATGCACGGCGCCCGATAAGTCCAAAGCCTCCGCAGCGGCACTCCTGAAGATCGCCGTACCAAGTTCCCTTGCCGGCGGTCGATGACGAGGATCCGCACTCAGCGCAGCTTCCAAGGCTGCGGCCAGGGCTTTAGGTACCTCCGGAACCAAAAGTGACAGCGGTGGACGGTCCTGTTCCTGCTCCGGCGTTGTCCCGGTCAGGCAGTACCAGCCCACCGCGCCGAGTGCATAAACGTCCCGCTGCGGTTGCAGGGTGTCCCGGGAAATAACGCCGTTCACCGTTGACTCAGATAAGGGTTCCATGAATCCGGGCGTTCCGACGCCAAGGCGTGGATTGTCGCCTACCTTGGCGGCGACGCCAAAGTCCGCCAGCAACGGCATCCCGACGGCTGTAAACAAGATGTTTCCAGGTGACACATCTCCGTGTTCCGTGCCGTTGACGTGCAAGTAGTCCAAGGCTTGGGCGATGGGAGTCAGAATAGTCACGACTTCTCCGACAGTGAGCTTCCCCCTCACGGATATCAGGTTGGCCAGGGAGCCTCCCGCCGCATAATCCATGACAATCCCCAGTGTTCCCTTGGCCGCACCACCCATGGGGAGGATCTCGTGAACACCTACGAGGTGCTTGTGCCTAAGCTCGAAAAGGATCCTCATCTCGCGGTTTGCGTCCTCGAGAACTTCGGCTTTGGCACATTTGACCGCGAACCTGGCACCGTCCTTGTCCCTCGTGGCAAGCCAAACGGTAGAACTACTGCCGTGGCCCAGTGGGCGGGATATCCCGTATCCCGGAAGGTGGGGAGCCACGGCGGCGGGAGTGTCCAGAGTTTCCATAAACAAGGTGTACCCGACTGCCGGATTTTCCGCAGAAGTTATCCACAGGCAGTGTCGGGATCACAACCGGATCCAAGGACCCGGGATGCGACTGAGAGCTTCACCACAAAACCATGGCCAGTCTCCTGCTGGGTCTAAGCTTGAACCCATGACTCTTGAGTTTTCACAACTGGGTCTTGCCCCGGATTTCGTTGATTACATGCAGGGCTGGGACCTGCAGCGCGAAATACACAACAAAGTTGTTGCGGGCGAGAAGAACAGCACCGTCTTGATCCTTGAGCACGCCGCCGTCTACACGGCCGGCAAACTCACTGAGGACCACGAGCGACCCTTTGACGGCACTCCCGTTGTTCCCGTGGACCGCGGCGGGAAACTGACGTGGCACGGCCCAGGGCAGCTCATCGCCTATCCCATCCTCAAACTCAAGAACCGTGCCGGTATCCGCGACTACGTGGAACGGCTTGAGGCCATCATGATCGCCGTCATGCAGGACTACGGCATCAAGGCCGTCACCGTGAAGGGCCGGGCCGGAGTCTGGATCCTTGCCGATGACAAAGGACCTGACCGCAAGATTGCCGCCATCGGCATTCGTGTCCTGGACGGCGTCACCATGCACGGCGTGGCCATCAACTGCAGCAATGACCTCGCGCCCTATGCGCAGATCATCGCCTGTGGCATCACCGACGCCAGCGTCACCACCATGTCGCTGGAAACCGGCCGGACCATCAACCCCGCCGACATCGTCGACCGCTTCGTTGAAGAATTCAGCAAGCACGAAGAAGCACTCGTTTCCACACCCGAAGGAGCACTCCAGTGACCTTGGCACCTGAAGGCCGTAAGTTGCTGCGCGTTGAGCAGCGTAACTCGGCGGTCCCGGTTGAACGTAAGCCTGAGTGGATCAAGGCCAAGGTCCAGATGGGGCCGGAGTTCGTCCAGCTCAAGAACCTGGTGAAGAAGGAAGGCCTGCACACGGTGTGTGAAGAGGCCGGTTGCCCGAACATTTTTGAGTGCTGGGAAGATAAGGAAGCGACGTTCCTGATCGGCGGGTCCGAGTGCACCCGGCGTTGTGATTTCTGCCAGATCGATACCGGCAAACCGTCCCCGGTGGACATGTTCGAACCCACCAAGGTGGCCCGCAGTGTGCAGGCGATGCAGTTGCGGTACGCGACCGTGACCGGGGTGGCCCGTGATGACCTGGCCGATGAGGGTGTGTGGTTGTACGCCGAAACGGTCCGGAAAATCCATGAACTGAACCCGGGCACCGGCGTGGAGTTGTTGATCCCTGATTTTTCCGGCAAGCCCGAGCACATCGCGGCGATCTGTGATTCCAAGCCCGAGGTGTTCGCGCACAACGTGGAGACCGTGCCGAGGATTTTCAAGCGGATCCGTCCGGCGTTCCGGTACGAGCGGTCCTTGGATGTGATCACCCAGGGCCGTGACCTTGGCATGGTGACCAAGTCCAACCTGATCCTGGGCATGGGCGAGACGCGCGAGGAAATCTCCGAGGCGTTGCGGGATCTGCATGCTGCCGGCTGTGATTTGATCACGATCACCCAGTACCTGCGCCCGTCCGAGCGGCATTTGCCGGTGGACCGGTGGGTCAAGCCGCAGGAGTTCGTGGACCTCCAGCACGAGGCCGAAGAGATCGGGTTCCTCGGTGTGATGTCGGGCCCGTTGGTGCGGTCCTCGTACCGGGCCGGGCGTCTGTGGGCCACCGCGATGCGGAAGAAGGGCTGGGAAATCCCGGCTGCCCTGGCCCACATCGAGTCCTCCGGCACCACCCGCCAGGAAGCCTCCACCATCCTCGCCGCCCACGGCTAAGCAGCCACGCACGGCATCACCAAGAAGCACCACCAATCAGTACTGAAGGACCGGATGCCAACTGCGTAACGGCGTCCGGTCCTTCTGCGTACATCACGTAGAATTAAGGCACTATGGCGAACTCCTCTGATTCCAGCAATTCGACCCCCTCGGCCGACGCACCCAAGCGTGGGCTGTTCCAGCGCAAGCCCAAGGAAGCCAAGGCCAAGAAGCCGAGCCAGTTGAAGCAGATCGCTGAAGTCTTCAAGATGACCCGGCGAAATGATCCGCAGGTTGTCTGGATCATGGTGCTGGCATTCCTTGCAGTGGTTGCCGTTGCCTTCCTCGTGGGCTTCTTGCTGGAGAACTGGGTTACGGGCCTGATCATTGGTATCCCGTTGGGCCTGCTCGCCGCCGTCTTTATTCTTTCCCGCAGAGCTGAAAAGGCTGCCTTCGCGCAAATTGAAAACCAGCCCGGTGCTTCCGGCGCGGCTCTTGGTACGCTCCGTCGCGGTTGGGTGACCCAGGATCAGCCTGTTGCCGTCAACCCCCGCACCCAGGACGCTGTGTTCATGGCCATTGGCCGCCCCGGCGTCGTCCTGGTCAGTGAAGGACCCACGCACCGCGTCAAGCCTCTGGTGGACGCCGAGCGCAAGCGCCTCGCGCGCATCCTGCCCAACGTAACCATCCACGTTCTCGAATCCGGTCGCGGCGAAGGCCAGGTGCCCCTGAACAAATTGGCAAAGACCATGGGCAAGTTGAAGAAGGAACTCACCAAGGTGGAGGTCAATGCGGTCTCCAAGCGCATTAACTCACTTGGAAGCCGGCTGCCGATCCCCAAGGGCATCGACCCCTACAAGGCCCGCCCGGACCGCAAGGCCGCACGCGGACGCTGATCCCGAATAGAGAACCGCCCCTGTCGCTTCTTAGTGACAGGGGCGGTTTTTTCTTAGGTTGCGCGAAGGGAGGGAAAGTCCTCAGTGAGAAGGTCAACTACATCCTGATGAGGATGGTGTTCATCGCTTTGTCGTGCAGGCCGCGCTGGTCGGGATCGAAGACGACCGCAGGGATGACCAGGCACAGAAGGAGCGTCCGCACCACGGCGGCCAACGGACCCGCGGGGCCGCCACCCAGTCGAACCACGTGGATTCCGGCGATCCTGTGACCGATGCTGTAACCCAGCGTTCCGATCAGCAGGATCTGCTCAACGGCAAAAATGGCCAACGTTGCCCAGGGATTGCCACCGAAGGCAAAATTGCTGATCACCAAGGCGATCGTCCAGTCCACCATGATGCCCAGGATGCGCCTTCCAGCCCGTGCCATGGAACCGGGGCCGGACTCGGGCAACCCGAGCCGTTCACCAGGATATTTGGAGATTCCGGAAGTGTCCGGGCCGCTCAGCCAAGAGCCAATGTCTTTACGATCTACCACTCTCCAAGCCTAACGGCTGGCATGCCGGCTGACCGACCGATATTGGCCGGGTAGCGCACGGATCTTCGCCCAGGTGTTCGCCCACCGGACCGACATGGACCGGACACCGGGAAGCCGACTACCGTTTACACGACAGATGATTCTGTAACCTGCCGGAAACAATACTGACACCCCCGGGAAATCCCATCTCCCTATGGTGGTATGAGTTGCCAGCCACCACGGCACGGGGAACTTTTTGTGTCTCCGGACCCTTGGAATGGGTTGCACCACGCGGCCTTCCGGGCCTGTTACTTGATATGCATAAGGAGCATAGATGTTCAAGACTGCGGACGAAGTCCTCAAGTTCATCAAAGACGAAGACGTCAAATTCGTCGATATCCGCTTCAC
Organism: Paenarthrobacter sp.; assembly: GCA_031179305.1. Lineage (GTDB taxonomy): Bacteria > Actinomycetota > Actinomycetes > Actinomycetales > Micrococcaceae > Arthrobacter. Next base: position 60,293 of record JAPSHX010000007.1, read on the forward strand.
CGACCTCCCTGGTGTCCAGCAGCACTTCAACGTGCCGGCCAAGAGTGTCGACCTCGATTTCTTCGTCCACGGCCAGCTCTTCGACGGATCTTCCATCCGCGGCTTCCAGGGCATCGCCGAGTCCGACATGCAGCTCATCCCGGATGTGACCTCGGCCTTCATCGATACCTTCCGCATCGAGAAGACCCTTGCGCTGAACTTCTCCATCGTGAACCCCCGCACGGGCGACCCCTACCACCGCGACCCCCGCGGCGTGGCAGAGAAGGCTGAAGCGTACCTGGCATCCACCGGCATCGCAGATACCGCCTTCTTCGCTCCCGAAGCCGAGTTCTTCGTCTTCGACAATGTCCAGTACGAGTCCTCCCCGCAGGGCAGCTTCTACAAGATCGACTCCGAGGAAGCACACTGGAACACCGGCCGCAAGGAAGAGGGCGGAAACCTCGGTTACAAGACCCCCGTCAAGGGCGGTTACTTCCCGGTCTCCCCCACCGACAAGCAGGCCGACCTGCGCGATGCCATGTGCGTCGAGCTGGACAAGGCAGGCCTTGAGGTCGAGCGCTCCCACCACGAAGTTGGATCCGCCGGCCAAGCCGAGATCAACTACAAGTTCACCACGCTCACCGCGGCTGCTGATGACCTGCAGAAGTTCAAGTACATCATCAAGAACACGGCAGATGCCTGGGGCAAGTCAGTTACCTTCATGCCGAAGCCCGTTTTCGGTGACAACGGCTCGGGCATGCACTGCCACCAGTCGCTGTGGAGCAATGGCGACCCCCTGTTCTACGACGAGAAGGGCTACGCAGGCCTCTCCGACACCGCGCGCTGGTACATCGGCGGCCTGCTGAAGCACTCTTCGGCAGTTCTGGCCTTCACCAACCCGACGGTCAACTCCTACCGCCGCTTGGTCAAGGGCTTCGAAGCTCCAGTGAACATGGTCTACTCGCAGGGCAACCGCTCCGCCGGTATCCGTATCCCGATCACGGGCACCAACCCGAAGGCCAAGCGCATCGAGTTCCGCGCTCCGGACCCCTCGTCCAACCCGTACCTGGCGTTCGCTGCACAGCTGATGGCCGGCATCGACGGCATCCGCAACCGCATCGAGCCCCCGGCTCCCATCGACAAGGACCTCTACGAGCTCCCGGCCGAGGAAGCCAAGGACATCCCCAAGGCTCCGGGCACCCTGGAAGAGGCTCTTGAGGCCCTGCGCGAGGACAACGAGTTCCTGCAGGCCGGCGGCGTCTTCACCCAGGACCTGATCGACACTTGGATTGATTACAAGTACGAGAATGAGATCCGTCCGCTGTCGCTGCGCCCGAACCCGTACGAGTTCGAGCTCTACTACGGCGTCTAATACCGACACATAAAGGGGGCCAGCCTCAGTCTTCAAAGACTGAGGTTGGCCCCCTTTTGCTGGTGCGAACTACTCGGACTTGCCTTGGTCACGATCTCTGAGGTTTTTTGTGACCTCATCGAGTTTGTCTTTGAAGAACGTGGCGGCCTCCGAAAGCCCCTTTTCCGCACTGCCCAGCGGGTCCAGCTGAAGGTACACGTTCTTATCGATGGGAAGGTCGTATTCTTCCTTCAGGTGGGTACCACCGGCTACCCCGTCGAGGGACAGGTAGACCAGGGCCTCCGTCCTTGCGATACCGGCAATCGTGCCGAACACGACAGTGAAATCATTGGGCTGAAAGCTCACAGAATGCCCCACGTGACGCCGGTCCAGTTCGCCGGCAGGAATCGACTTCTCAGTCGGACTTCCGTTGTATTCCATGTACTTCCCCTATGCCTTGAGAACAGTGACAGAAGAAGTCTATAAGGATACTTAGCTGTGGGTCATCCCAGCACTCATCGATCGCAGGCTGTGCCTGCGATCGGCCACCGCTCCGGAAGTCAGTGCCCGGTAGTGGGCGTTTGCCCCGGCCTCTCCGGCGCTGCGCAGTCAGCACAGAACAAGCGATCGGTTTCTTCCCCGCAGCACTGGCAGCGGTGGATCAGGGCCGCTGATTCAATCACGTACGTTGTCATACCGGATATATTGCAGGCTGATGCCACCCCGGGGCACGAGTAGTGTGTACTCGTCTCTTAGCTATTCAAGTGAACCGACTACTTGGATCCGCTACTGCTTTCCGTATTTTTTGTGCACCGCCTGCTTACTCACGCCCAAGCACAGCGCAATCGCTTCCCACGACAAGCCTGATTGCCGGGCGGCCCGCACCAGGGAGGCCTCTGTTCGGCCTACTTCCTTCTGCAGTTCCGCAACGGCGTAAAGTGCCTCAGCCGGGCCCATGCTGTCCATCGATCCCACGAGTGTCTTCATCCGATCCACCTCCATGGCGTCAACCATAGTTGACGCCCTGGAGGTCGTCAACCTTAATTGACGGAAGGGTGCTGATGGATACCTATGACGCGGTCAGCCGAAAGCCTTGTACATGGTCCGCTGGGGGCCCGCATTCCCGCCCAGGTAGCGCCCCGAGTCCACAAATCCCGCTTTCGAGTAGGCTGACAGCCCTGCCGGATTGCGTTCATTGACAGAAAGCACGACGCCGGCCTGCCCGCCACGCAGCCTGGCCGTCAGTCTTCGCGCTTCCTCCACTGCGGCCCGCGCCGCCAAGGTACCAAGGCCGCGCCCTTGGCTTCTTGAGTCGATAAGGAACCCTCTCAACAACCACACCGACTCGTCATCAGGCCAGCCTGCCAGCTGGGCAGCACCGGACTGGAGAGTCAAGACGCCAACAGCAATTCCCCCTGACTCAATAACGTAAGGGAGGCGTGATTCTTCTTCCAGGGAAATCAGCATCATGCGTAAGGGATCCCCAACGAAATCCCGCTGCTTGGCATCCACGGCCAGCTCCGCCACCGCACCAAGCTGAATGGCACGAGCATCGTCGTCGAGCATTTTAAGGGGAATCAGCCAGACATCGCCTCGCTCATGACGATCACCGTCGATAAATAATTCTTCTTCTGGTTCATATTCAAGCATTCCCGGAATCTCCCACGCTTCAGTTGCCGTAGAACACTTTCTCAAAAACGCCCCTGGCACGACGACTGAGCCGCAGGTAGTCCTCTTCGAACTGCCCCGCGTTCCCGGGCGCATATCCGCACCAGCGTGCCACGGCCTCAAGGTCTTTCCTCGACGATGGAAGAAGATCCGAGGCACGTCCCGTGACAATGACGTTTGCGGAGCGGATGCGGCTGGCGAGTCGCCAGGCCTCCCTCAGCAGGGCAGCATCGTCTTCGGCGATGAACTCCAATTTTTCCGCAGCGGCCAGAGCGTCCAGAGTCGACGTTGTCCGCAGCTCCGGGTGCTCTCCAGCGTGCTGGAGTTGCACCAACTGAACCAGCCATTCAACATCACTCAACCCACCCCGGCCAAGCTTGACGTGCCGGGCCGGGTCAGCGCCGCGAGGCAGGCGCTCCGACTCTACCCGGGCCTTAACGCGACGGATCTCCCGGACATCTTGCTCCGCAAGTTGCTCCGGGTAGCGAATGGGGTCAATGAGACGTACAAAGTCGGCCGCAAGCTCATCCGAGCCGGCCATCGGACGGGCGCGCAGAAGAGCCTGCGCCTCCCAAATCAGCGACCACCGCCGATAGTACTCCGCATACGACTCCAGCGACCGCACCATGGCACCGTTTTTGCCCTCCGGTCGGAGGTCGGCGTCCACCATGAGCACTCGTTCGGCCATGATCGCCGGCTTGAGGGGCTGGGTGAGGAAGCTGGAAACCTTGGCGACTATCGCCGTCGCCTGCTCTTGGGCTTCAGCGTCGGTGAAGCCGGAACGGGCACGGTGCACGTAGATGACGTCCGCGTCCGAGCCGTAGCCGATCTCGCGGCCGCCCTGCCGTCCCATTGCCACCACCAGCACATCGGTTTTCAATGGCCCCGACGCTGCCACCACGGACTCCGCTACGTGCAGCGCCCCGAGAACCGCTGCCCGGTCCGTCTCGGCCAGAGCCAGTCCGACGGCATCCTGGTCCAGCAGTCCGGAGCTATCCGCGATTGCGGTGCGCAGGATCTCACGACGCCGGATCAGCCTGATGAGCCTCATGGCACTCTCGGGATCTGCATGGCGCGAAAGCTTGGACCGAATTTCCTGCCACTGGGCTTCAAAGGGGACAGGCCTCAGGTCCTTGTCGCTGCCCAACCACGCAACGGACTCCGGAGAGACTTCCAATAGGTCCGAAATCAACCGGGAATTAGCCAGCACCTGGCAAAGTCGCTCGGCTGCCGCTTGGGAGTCCCGGAGCAGCCCCAGATACCAGTGAGTGGTTCCGAGGGCTTCGCTGACCCTGCGGAAGGCAAGCAGTCCGGCGTCGGGATCAACGCCCTCGGCGAGCCACCCCAGGAGAATCGGCAGGAGCTGCCTCTGCAGTGCGGCTCGTCGGCTGACGCCCGCAGTGAGCGCTTCGATATGCCGCATGGCGCCTTGGGGATCCAGATAACCAAGCGCGGCGAGGCGACCCTGGGCGGCCTCCGGGCTGAGCTTGGCGTCTTCGCTGCTCAGTTTCGCAGCAGTGTTGAGGAGGGGCCGGTAGAAGATCCGCTCGTGCAGTTCCCGAACAGCCTTCTTGGTCTTCTGCCAGGTTGCCATCAACTGGTCAGGATGCGGTCGCTCCAGGGCGAACGGACCCAGGACAGCCTTGGCGAGAAAGCGCTGGGCGTCCTCGGTCGCAGGCATGAGGTGGGTCCGACGCAACTGGAAAAGCTGAATTCTGTGTTCCAACAGGCGCAGGTAGCGGTAGGCGTTGTCGAAAGCCGCTGCGTCCGTGCGGCCGATATAGCCGCCGGCAGACAGCGCTGCGATTGCCGACGTCGTGTCCCTGCATCGGAGTGACTCGTCAGACTTTCCATGCACCAATTGCAGCAACTGCACCGTGAATTCAACATCGCGGAGCCCGCCGCGCCCCAGCTTGATTTGGCGCTGTTCCTCGGCGGCCGGGATGTAGTCGGTCACCCTGCGGCGCATGGCCTGGACCGACTCCACAAAACCTTCGCGTCCCGCGGATGCCCAGACAAGCGGTTCCACGGCCTTCTCGTAGCGCTGGCCCAGTTCCCGGTCGCCGGCAATGGTCCGTGCCTTCAGCAGTGCTTGGAATTCCCAGCTTTCGGCCCACCGGGCGTAATAGCTCAAATGTGAGGGGAGGGTACGAACCAAGGGGCCGGATTTACCCTCGGGACGGAGATTGGCATCAACTTCCCACAAACCCGGTTCTGGCGCGGACGAAGAGATCGCCCTGGAGATACCGGAGGCCAAAGCTGTGCCAATGGTGGAGGCGCGGGCGTCGTCCAACTCCCCCGCTTCGATGACATAGATGACATCGACGTCGGAAATATAGTTCAGCTCCCGGGCGCCACACTTCCCCATACCAATGACGGCAAGCCCGACATCGGCGATCTCCGCGGCGTCGAAGTGGGCTGCCGCTTCGGCCCGGGAGACCGCCAGGGCGGCCTCAATGGCCGCACCGGCGAGATCTGCCAACTCGGCGCCGACTGCAGGCATAAAGTCTGTTGGTGATGCCGCGCAGATGTCCTTGATGGCGAGCTCCGTCAAACCCCGACGGTAGGCGCTCCGCAAGGCCGCGTAGGCCGGCAGGCCCGTGATTCCTGCCACTGGGCGCTGCGCACCCGGTTCGGCTTTCACAGAGCGAAGCAGCAATGCCCGCAGGTCTTCGTTGGAAGCTTGGAGCGGCTCCGGACTGACCCGGACATTGAAGACATCCAGATGCTCCGGACGCCGCATGAGGAACTCCCCCAAGGCCTCCGAGGCTCCCAGGAGCCGGTACATGGGCTCGCTGGTGTCCGGGTCAGCCGCGGCCAGCTTCTTCAGCCCCGGGTTCTTCTCAATAAGCCGGACCAGTGACTGGAGAGCCGTGTCCGGGCTGGCCGACAAAGATAGCCCGGCGAACAGGGCGTCGTCGTCGATCCCGTCAAGTTCCGGAGCAGCAAGGAACCGTTCGCCCTTTTCGAGGTCACTGAATCCGGCTGAGATGAGCCGACGCGCAAGGCTCATGGGCCCGGCCTAGAGAATGCCGAGATTGCGCTGCAACTCATACGGGGTGACCTGGAGGCGGTAGTCCTGCCACTCTGCACGCTTGTTGCGCAGGAAGTGCTCGAACACCTGCTCCCCCAGGATCTGGGCTACCAGCTCGGATTCCTCCATGGCACGGATGGCATCGTGGAGGCTTGCCGGCAACGGCGCATGTCCCATCGCCCTGCGCTCCGCAGTGGTCAACGACCATACGTCGTCTTCGGCGGCGGCAGGAAGTTCGTAGCCTTCCTCGATGCCCTTCAAGCCGGCACCAAGCAGCACGGCGTAGGCCAGGTAGGGGTTGGTTGCGCTGTCAATGCCCCGGTACTCGATGCGCGCCGACTGGCCCTTGCCGGGCTTGTACAGCGGGACCCGGACCAAAGCTGAGCGGTTGTTGTGGCCCCAGCTCAAGTAGCTCGGGGCCTCGCCACCGCCCCAGAGGCGCTTGTAGGAGTTGACGAACTGGTTGGTGACGGCAGTGAACTCAGGAGCGTGCTTGAGGATTCCGGCAATGAACTGCCGCGCCGTCTTGGACAGCTGGAACTCGGCTCCGGCTTCGAAGAAGGCGTTGGTATCACCTTCGAAGAGCGAGAAGTGGGTATGCATGCCCGAACCGGGGTGGTCCGTGAACGGCTTGGGCATGAACGTCGCGTAAGTGCCCTGCTGGAGGGCAACTTCCTTGATGACCGTGCGGAACGTCATGATGTTATCCGCGGTTTGAAGGGCATCCGCATAACGGAGGTCAATCTCGTTTTGGCCCGGACCGCCCTCGTGATGGCTGAACTCCACCGAGATGCCGACGGATTCGAGCATGGTCACGGCGGTTCGGCGGAAGTCCTGCGCTACGCCGCCCGGTACGTGGTCAAAGTAACCGCCCTCGTCCACAGGAACCGGAGCGCCGTCCGGGCCCAGGTCCTTGGACTTCAGCAGGTAGAACTCGATCTCAGGGTGGGTGTAGCAGGTGAAGCCCATATCAGCAGCCTTCGCAAGCGTCCTCTTGAGCACGTTGCGGGGGTCCGCGGCAGACGGTTCGCCATCCGGAGTGAGGACGTCACAGAACATGCGGGACGTCTGCTCCGTCTCACCACGCCATGGCAGGATCTGGAAGGTGGAGGGGTCCGGCTGCGCGAGCATGTCCGACTCAAACACACGGGCAAGGCCCTCGATGGCTGAGCCGTCAAAGCCAAGGCCCTCTTCAAAGGCGCCCTCAACTTCGGCAGGCGCAAGCGCTACCGATTTGAGGGAACCCACTACGTCGGTGAACCACAAGCGTACGAAGCGCACGTCACGCTCTTCGATCGTCCGCAGAACGAACTCTTGCTGGCGGTCCATAGGGCCTCTTTTCCGATTCAGTGTCCATGCCGCTGGTTTCAATGGATAGAAGCCACGACAGCTCAGCCTTCACTCTACTAAGAGTTCCGTGCTAATGCCGCAGCAGTAGCTGCGCGTAACACAGCGTTTACATAAGGTGACGCCGGACACCCTGGTGGCAGCCGCCGTCGGCACCGCTTAGGCTCTATCCATGGCCCCGAGCAACCTTCCTGATTCCAGCACGCCCACCGAAGTTCCCGCACCATACGGCAGCGGCCCCGCGGCCGCGGGCCAAGCACAACCGGCGGCAGGCAGGAAGCCCATCAGCCGGGTCCGGATACACCACCTGCAGCAGGCCAAGGAAAACGGCGAGCACTTCGCGATGCTGACGGCATATGAGCAGTACACCGCCGAGATCTTTGACAAGGCGGGAATCGAAGTCCTCCTGGTGGGCGACTCCGCCTCCAACAACGTGTTCGGCAACGAGACGAGCCTTCCTGTCACCGTGGATGAGCTCCTTCCCCTGACGCGGGCAGTCAGCAGGGCCGCCAAGCGGGCGCTGATCGTGGCGGACCTGCCGTTCGGGAGCTATGAAGTTTCTCCCGGTCAGGCAGTCGCCACCGGCGTCCGATTCCTCAAGGAGGGACTGGCGCACGCCGTCAAGATCGAAGGAACCGCATATTACGCCGACACCGTCAAAGCCATGGTGCAGGCAGGCATCCCCGTCATGGCCCACATCGGATTTACCCCGCAAAGCGAACATTCCCTTGGCGGATACCGCGTGCAAGGCCGCGGCGATGACGCTCAACGGCTCGTGGACGACGCCGTAGCCCTGCAGGAAGCGGGCGCCTTCAGTGTCCTCATGGAAATGGTGCCCGCCGAGACCGCGGCCGTCGTCGACGCCGCCTTGCGGGTCCCGACCGTCGGTATCGGTGCTGGCAAGAGCACCACGGGACAAGTCCTTGTCTGGCAGGACATGGCAGGCTTGCGTGGCGGCAAAATGGCCAAATTCGTCAAGCAATACGCAGATCTTCGCACCACGCTGAGTGATGCAGCCGCCGCGTACGGGGAGGATGTCCGGTCCGGCCAGTTCCCCGGACCGGAACACTCCTTCTAAGCAACCATCTGGCTAATCGTCGTCCTGGGCATCCCAAGCGTCATTTCGCGCCTTGACCTTTTCCAAGGCGTGCTCGGCTTCTTCCCTGGTCTTATAGGGGCCAATGAGCTGGGTCCAATCGGACAACGCGTCCTCTTCGATCTCGTGCGTCTTGACGTTGTACCAGTACTCCGTCACGTCTCCTCCTCAGTCTTCGGGCCCTTCGACGCGTAACGTTGGCGGGGTCACAGGAACCCGGCCACGCTTTGTTACTTACGTCTCTTGTGTGCCTTATATGATCAATCTATGCCTTCTCTTGCTTCGACTGCACCCATTGGCGCCCTCACCCCGGGAACCATCAGCCCTGAACGACCCGTCCCGGCGTCGATTCCCAGGCCCGAGTATGTCGGCAAGAAGGCACCCGCCAAGTTCACGGGCTCCGAGGTGAAGTCAGCGGAGACCATCGAGAAGATCCGTATTGCCGGAAAGATCGCTGCGCAAGCGATCGTCGAGGTCGGCAAGCATATCCAGCCGGGCGTCACCACGGACCATCTGGACAAGGTAGGGCACGAGTTCCTTCTGGACCACAACGCGTACCCGTCCACCCTGGGCTACCGCGGCTTTCCCAAGTCCCTGTGTTCCTCCCTCAACGAGGTCATTTGCCACGGGATCCCGGACTCAACCGTGGTGCAGGATGGCGACATCGTGAACATTGACATCACTGCCTTCATCAACGGCGTGCATGGGGATACCAACTACACTTTCCTGGTTGGCGACGTGGACGAAGAATCCCGTCTGCTGGTTGAGCGTACGCAGGAGTCGCTCAACCGGGCCATCAAGGCCGTGGCTCCTGGCCGCGAAATCAACGTAATCGGCCGTGCCATCCAGTCCTACGCAAAACGCTTCGGCTATGGCGTAGTTCGGGATTTCACCGGCCACGGCGTGGGCGAGGCTTTTCACACCGGCCTCATCATTCCGCATTACGACGCAGCCCCGGCGTACAACACCGTGATCGAGGCAGGCATGGTCTTCACCATCGAACCCATGTTGACCCTCGGCACCATCGAATGGGATATGTGGGCCGACGACTGGACGGTCGTCACCAAGGACCGCAAACGCACGGCCCAATTCGAACACACCCTGCTGGTCACCGAGACCGGCGCGGAAATCCTTACCCTTCCCTGAGCTCTTCGGAAGGTCCACGCAGCCCGGGCGGCTGCGCTATGCCCATCCCCTCCTGCCATGATCGGAAATGCATTGTCCAAGAAGGATGAGAAGACCCACAAGAACGCCCCGTTGATCGGTATCGACATCGGTGGCACCGGCATCAAGGGCGGCATCGTCGACCTGAAGAAGGGCAAGCTGATCGGTGACCGCTTCCGCGTGCCCACTCCCCAGCCTGCAACTCCGGAGGCTGTCGCTGAGGTTGTCGCCCAGATTGTTGACGAACTGTCCAACCGCCCGGACGCGCCGGCGGCAGATTCGCCAGTGGGTGTTACGTTCCCGGGCATCATCCAGCATGGTGTGGTCCACTCAGCGGCCAACGTTGACAAGACCTGGCTCGGCGCTGACATCGACAAGAAGTTCACCGCACGGCTGGGGCGTCCCGTTGAAGTCATTAACGACGCTGACGCTGCCGGTCTCGCCGAAGCACGCTACGGCGCTGGCGAGGGCGTCGACGGCACGGTGCTGGTCATCACCCTGGGTACGGGGATCGGATCGGCATTTATCTTCAACGGCCAGCTGGTCCCCAACGCCGAGCTGGGCCATCTTGAGGTGGACGGGCACGACGCCGAGACCAAGGCCTCCGCGGTTGCGCGCGAACGCGACGGCCTGAGCTGGGACGAGTACGGGGTCCTGCTCAACCGCTACTTCCAGCATGTGGAGTTCTTGTTCTCTCCCGAGCTGTTCATTGTGGGTGGCGGCATTTCCAAACGCTCCGACGAGTACTTCCCGCACCTTGAGCTGCGAACCAAAATCGTCACGGCAAAGTTGAAGAACGACGCCGGCATTGTGGGCGCGGCACTCGAGGTTGCCTTGCACCACAAGCTTGCGAAGTAGTCACGGCATGACAGAGGCCAAAATCGCCGCTCAGCACGGTGACCCGGGAGTCGCGATCGTCACCGGCGCCAGTCGAGGAATCGGAGCCGCTGTGGCACTGGCCACGGCGGCTGCCGGGTATCAGGTGATGGTCAACTACTCCGAAGACGCTGAAGGGGCACGGATCGTGGTCAAAGACATCCTCGCCCAAGGCGGCGAGGCGCGCGCCGTGCAGGCCGATGTCAGCCAACCGGCCGACGTCGGGCGCCTATTCGACGAAGCCGCTGCTTGGGGCCCTTTGACCGCCGTCATCAACAACGCCGCGATCACGGGGAACCTGATCGGTCCCCTCGCGGAAGTGCCGGCGGAAACGGTTCAACGGGTTGTTGATGTCAACGTGGCCGGAATGATTTTCATGTGCCAGGAAGCAGTCCGTAGACTCTCGACGGACAACGGCGGCAGCGGCGGCTCCATCGTCAACATCTCCTCTACAGCCACAAAGGCAGGCTCTCCCGGAACCTGGGTCCACTACGCGGCCACGAAGGGGGCAGTGGATGTTTTGACTGTGGGCCTTGCCGCCGAAGTAGCCAAGCTGGGTATCCGCGTCAACGCGGTTGCCCCTGGTAGCACCAATACCGGCCTCCACGCAGCGGCTGGAATGCCGGACCGGGTGGAGAGGCTCAACCCAACCATTCCTATGGGCCGCGGAGCGGAGCCTGAGGAAGTGGCTGCCGCGGTGATGTGGCTGATGTCGGACGAGGCCGGCTACATCACCGGAGCAGTGCTCCCCGTGTCCGGGGGACGCTGATCCCTTTCCAGGATTAATGTCTGGTCCGGATTAATGTCTGGTCCGGATTGATGCCGGTGGCGGCTGCGGCTTCCCCTCCGCTGCCGCCACCGGAGCTACAGTTGGCTCTTTTCCGAGCCCGTGACTTCTTTGCCGCCGGCCTTGGCCGTTTCTGCCTCATGGCGTAGGAGCGAGATGGCTGACTCGAAGTCTTCCAGGGACTCGAACGCCTGATACACACTGGCAAAGCGAAGGTATGCCACTTCGTCAAGTTTCCGGAGCGGGCCCAAAATGGCCAGGCCTACCTCATGGGCATCGATCTCCGCTGCGCCCGAGGAACGAATATTCTCCTCGACTTCCTGGGCGAGCATTGCAAGATCGTCTTCCGTTACCGGACGTCCCTGGCATGCCTTGCGGACTCCGCTGATGACCTTGATGCGGCTGAATGGTTCGCCGACGCCGGACCTCTTGATTACGGACAGGCTGGTGGTTTCCACGGTGGTGAAGCGACGTCCACATTCCGGGCACTGGCGGCGGCGGCGGATGGAGGAGCCGTCGTCGGCCATTCGGCTGTCCACGACGCGGGAGTCGGGATTCCGGCAGAACGGACAATACACGCTGGGCCTCCCCTGACAGCTCCGGCACGGAATTCGTAGGCGGCAGGACGCCGGATACGCAAAGGTGCCGGAAGATTCACTTCCGGCACCAGTTTACGGGCCGCCACACGGTAATGACAAGCGTGTAATTACTACATGTAGTGGTGGCCACCCTTATATGTAGTGGTTAATGTCTTATGCGAAGCGAATTCGGACAGCATCTCCGTGGCCCGGAAGGTCCTCTGCACCCGCCAGGCTCACAATGTGACCACTGACTTGCTCCAGGGCAGAGCGGTCATAGTTGATGACTTGGACCGCGCGGAGGAACGTGGTGACGTTGAGACCGGACGAGAAAGCGGCCGTCCCGCTGGTGGGCAGCACGTGGTTGGAACCTGCGCAGTAGTCCCCCAGGCTTACCGGGCTGAAGTCGCCCACGAAGATGGCTCCCGCGTTACGAATCCGCGATGCAACCGTGGCGGCGTCCGCTGTCATGATTTCCAGGTGTTCAGCGGCGTAGGCGTTGCAAACGGCGATCCCCTGCTCAAGATCATCCACCAGCACCACACCGGACTGTGGTCCGGACAGCGCTTCAAGAACGCGGGCACTGTGCTTTGTGGCGGCGGCCTGCTGCGCAAGTTCAAGCACGACGGCGTCAGCCAGCTCGGCGGAGTCCGTCACCAGGACGGAAGCTGCTTTGGGATCGTGCTCCGCTTGGCTTATGAGGTCGGCGGCCACCAAGGGGGCCTGCGCCGTGGAGTCGGCAAGGATGGCGATCTCCGTGGTGCCGGCCTCGGAATCTATGCCCACCACACCCTTGACGAGGCGCTTGGCTGTGGCCACGAAAATGTTGCCCGGCCCCGTGACCACGTCTACAGGCTCAATGGGCAGTTCATCACCGGTTCCCGGGATACCGTAAGCAAACGAAACAATGGCCTGTGCACCACCGATGGCATACACCTCGTCAATGCCCAGCAGTTTCGCTGCGGCCAGGATGGTGGGGTGCGGGAGGCCGCCGAAGTCTTTCTGAGGCGGGGAGGCCAGTGCAATGGACTCGACGCCGGCGGCAACTGCGGGGACCACGTTCATGATGACTGATGACGCCAAGGGGGCGAGTCCACCGGGAACGTACAGCCCAACTCGCCCCACAGGAATCCAGTTTTGGCTGACAACGGCGCCGTCGCCAAGTTGTACATCTACATTGACAGGGCGCTGCTGGTCAGCAAACTGACGGGCGCGGTTGATGGACTCCTCCAAGGCCGAGCGGACCTTTGGGTCGAGTTCGGTCAGCGCTTGGGTGAGTGCCTCTGCCGGGACTCTGGGGTGCGACTGTTCCACGCCGTCGAATTTCCTGGCGAGTTCGCCGAGGGCGGCAAAGCCACGGGTACGGACGTCGGCAATGATGTCCAGGACCTTCTGTTCCGCGTCCGCCATCGTCTGATGCTGCGCCCGTGGCACAGCTGCGCGCAGTTCCGCCAAGGAAAGGCGGCGGCCCCGGAAATCGATGCTCCGGAAATTGAGGGCGTCAGTGGAGAGGGCAGAGGTATCCGAGGAAGTGGTCACTCCGCTATTTTACGGGCTTCTTCGACAGAACCCCGAACAGCGCCAGGACGAACGTGATAAACGCGATGGCAGCGGGCCACAGGACCAGCACGGCGTAGGAGCGCAGGGTAAAGCCAAACCCGGGGCCAAGTGCCGGATCCGGGGCTGGCCCCAGCAACTGGGCGGCAAGCAGCCCCACCAACCACGCGATAACCGCACCCAAAGCACCCCCAATGAGGGCGAAGGCCAAGCGCCGCGCGGCACCATCGCCCTGAAGCTTTCCGTCCAGCATGACGCCAGTGAGGCACCCGGCCAGCAGCATCAGAGCTGCGAGAACCAAGTCCCGCGGAAGCCAGGAATCAGGATTGGCCGCATTCGCCAAGTCCGGATTGCCCGACACCAGGTTCAGCCCACCCGGAGCAAGGAGCCACCAGAGGAGACCGGCCACCACACCCAAAGCCGAAGGAAGGACCAACCAAAGGACGTCCTTCGAGCGCCGCGGTTTGGAGGCAGAGGGCTGTTCTGCGACGGCAGGGACGTGCACGGTGGAATCGGTCATGCAACTCACATTAACAAAGGTTCACGCCGACCCGACAAAAATGTGGGGCTCGCAGTCCCGGAGGAATACTCTGAAGGAAAGATGCAAGGCCCCGATCCAGGAGAAAAACCGACGTGCCCAGCGAACCATCCGGCTTCGAGCAGACTTTCCGGGAGATGTTCCGTCGGCATGCCGCTGGAGTAGCCATCATCACGGCGAACCTCAACGGAAGCCCCTTCGGCTTCACCGCCACTTCTGTGGCCTCGCTGTCTGCCGAGCCGCCCCGCTTCACCTTCAACATGGCCAGGAGCTCCAGTTCCTGGCCCGCTGTGGCCAACGCGGAGTACATCGGAGTTCACATGCTGGGGCTGGACAACCAGGCACTCGCCAATCGCTTCGCTCGGACCCGCGATCGATTCGAAGGCGACCATTGGGAGCCGGGCCCCCACGACGTGCCTATTCTCAAGGATGTCAGCGGTTGGCTCGTGGGCAGGATCCAGATGCGGCTGTCCTTCGAGAACAACGCTGTGGTAGTGGTCGAGGTCATAGATGGCCAGGTGGGCGAGGACGGCACTCCCCTGCTTTACCACAGCGGCGGATACAGCAAGCCCGCGCCACTCGACTACGAAATCTGACCGAGCCGACGCGAGCCTGCTAGTTATCCAGGCAGGCAGGACCCAACAGGACCTTCAGGTCACCAAAAAGGGAAGGACTGGGGTTGACCCGCATGTGAACGGGCAGGCCCATGACCTCCACCTTCGTGTCACCCATCAGCTTGAGCCGGACTTCCGAATTTCCGCGGTGGGTGCGCAGCACATCACGCAGGTCAGTCACTACTGCCTCGGTGGCTTTGAATGTAGGAATGGTGATCACCACAGGACCATTCACGCTTTCACTGAGGTCCGGAACGGACAGCTCCATGCAGTTCAAAGTGACTGCTCCGTCATCACGGCGCTGCAGGCGGCCCTTGACCACCACGATCAAGTCTTCAGCCAGGACTGACGCGATGGGCCCGTACACCTGGCCAAAAAACATGACTTCCATGGAAGCGCCAAGATCTTCAATTTCCGCCCGGGCGTAGGCGTTGCCGCTGGCCTTGGCGATCCTGCGGCTCAAGGAGGTAATCATGCCCGCAATGGTGACTATTGCGCCGTCGTGAGGTCCATCCTCGGCGATGATCGACGTAATGGACTGCTCAGCGTGCTGGCTGAGAACACCTTCCAACCCCTGCAAGGGATGGTCTGAAACGTAAAGGCCCAACATGTCCCGTTCGAAGGACAGTTTGTCCTTCTTCTCCCATTCAGGGAGGTCCGGGATTTCGGTGGTCAGCGACGCTTCGGGCTCTTGGTCTTCGAAGCCTGCGAAGAGATCGAACTGGCCAATGGCCTCGTTGCGCTTGAGCGTGATGACAGAATCGATGGCTTCTTCATGGATCATCGCCAGCGCACGCCGATGGTGGCCGAGTGAATCGAACGCTCCGGCTTTGATCAGCGATTCGATGGTGCGCTTGTTGCACACCACGGCGGGCACCTTGAGGAGGAAGTCCTTGAAGGACGTGTACTTGCCTTCGGAAGTGCGGGCGGCCACCATTGCATCCACCACATTGACGCCGACATTGCGGATGGCGCCCATGCCGAAGCGGATGTCCGTTCCCACCGGGGTGAAGTTCAGCGAGGATTCGTTGACGTCCGGCGGGAGGACCGTAATGCCCATTCGACGGCACTCGTTGAGGTAGATGGCGGACTTGTCCTTGTCATCACCCACGGACGTCAGCAGGGCGGCCATGTATTCCGGCGCGTAGTGCGCTTTCAAGTAGGCCGTCCAGTAGGAGATCACGCCATACGCTGCCGAGTGGGCCTTGTTAAAGGCGTAGTCGGAGAACGGGAGCAGAATATCCCAGAGCGTCTTCACGGCGGCCATGGAGTAGCCGTTGTCCTGCATTCCTTGGGAGAAGCCGGCGAACTGCTTGTCCAGCTCGGACTTCTTCTTCTTACCCATGGCGCGCCGGAGGATGTCGGCTTGGCCGAGCGAGTAGCCAGCCAGTTTCTGGGCCACGGCCATGACCTGCTCCTGATACACGATCAGGCCGAACGTGCCGCCCAGGATTTCCTTGAGTGGTTCTTCCAGCTCGGGGTGGATGGGAATTACTTCCTGGATCCCGTTCTTGCGCAGGGCGTAGTCGGTGTGGGCGTTGGCGCCCATGGGGCCAGGCCGGTACAGCGCAAGAACAGCGGAGATGTCTTCGAAGTTGTCAGGCTTCATAAGCTTGAGCAGGGAACGCATTGGCCCGCCGTCGAGCTGGAACACACCCAAGGTGTCACCGCGTGCCAAAAGCTCGTAGGACGCAGCGTCGTCGAGTTCCAGGTTTTCCAGATCCAGGTCAACGCCGCGGTTCATCTTGATGTTTTCCAGGGCATCCGAAATGATCGTCAGGTTTCGGAGGCCCAGGAAGTCCATCTTGATCAGGCCGAGGCCTTCGGACGTCGGGTAATCGAACTGGGTGATGACCTGGCCGTCCTGGAAACGGCGCATGATGGGAATCACATCGATGATGGGGTCCGAGGACATGATGACACCGGCGGCGTGAACGCCCCACTGCCGCTTCAGTCCCTCGATGCCCAGCGCCGTCTCGAAAACCTTGGCGGCCTCGGGATCTGTGGCGATCAGCTGGCGGAAATCCCCTGCTTCCCCGTAACGCTTGGATTCCGGGTTCTGAATGTCCGCCAAGGGAATGTCCTTGGCCATGACGGCGGGCGGAAGCGCCTTGGTCAGCGTCTCGCCCATGCTGAACGGGTAGCCAAGCACTCGCGAGGAATCCTTGAGCGCCTGCTTGGTCTTGATGGTTCCGTACGTGACGATCATGGCCACACGCTCGTCGCCGTACTTTTTGGTGACGTAGTCAATCACCTCGGAGCGGCGACGATCATCGAAGTCGACGTCGAAGTCGGGCATGGAAACGCGGTCCGGGTTGAGGAAGCGTTCAAAGATCAGGCCGTGCTGCAGGGGGTCGAGATCGGTGATGCGCATGGCGTACGCCACCATGGAGCCAGCGCCGGATCCACGGCCGGGACCCACACGGATCCCGTTGTTCTTTGCCCAGTTGATGAAGTCGGCAACCACCAGGAAGTACCCGGGGAATCCCATGGACGTAATGACGCCGAGCTCGTAGTCCGCTTGCTTGCGGACCTTATCGGGAATGCCTTGGGGATACCGGTACTTCAGCCCGGCGTCTACTTCCTTGACCAGCCAGGAGGTCTCGTCCTCCCCGGGAGGGCAGGGGAAGCGGGGCATGTAATTGGCGCCGGTGTTGAAGGAAACTTCGCAGCGTTCGGCGATGAGTAGCGTGTTGTCGCAGGCCTCGGGGTGATCGCGGAAAAGCTCCCGCATTTCCTGCGGAGATTTCAGGTAGTAGCCACTGCCCGAGAACGCGAAGCGAGAGCCTCCATTGTCGTAGGTCGGTTCCAGGAGCGTGGAACCTGACTGGATGGCCAACAGGGCTTCGTGGGCCTTGGCATCATGTTCATGCGTGTAGTGGAGGTCGTTGGTGGCCACCAGCGGGAGGTTGAGCTCCTTGGCAAGGCGCAGGAGGTCGCCGGTGACGCGCCGTTCAATGTCCAGCCCGTGATCCATCAGTTCACAGAAGTAGTTCTCCGCTCCAAAAATATCGCGGAACTCCGCTGCGGCTTCCACAGCCTCACGGTAAAGACCGAGCCGCAACTTGGTCTGGACTTCTCCGGAAGGGCAACCCGTGGTGGCGATCAGGCCTTCGGAGTAGGTATTGAGTAGTTCCCGGTCCAACCGCGGCCACTTACCAAAGACGGAGTCCAAGGAAGCGATGGATGAAGCCCGGAACAAGTTCCTCATGCCCACGTTGTTGTAACTCAGGAGGGTCATGTGGGTATACGAGCCACCACCCGAGACGTCGTCCTTGCGTTGGCTTTCATCGCCCCAACGCACGCGCTCCTTGTCTCCGCGGGCGGTACCAGGCGTTACATAGGCTTCGACGCCGATGATCGGCTTGATGCCCTTGTCCGTGGCCTTGCGCCAAAAGTCGAAAGCGCCGAACAAATATCCATGGTCCGTGGTGGCCAGGGCGGGCATCCCCAGCCGTTCGGTTTCATCGAACAACTCACCGAGCCGGGCAGCTCCATCCAGCATGGAGTATTCGGTGTGGGTGTGCAGATGGACGAACGAATCATTGCTGGAAGTCACCACGACAGTCTACCTTCCTGGGTCCGACAGAAGTCGGACCCAGGCGGTGAAGTCCGTCTACGCGGAGCCTGTCGCGAGCAAGTCCAAGGCGTACTGGAGGTCCGCCGGGTAGTCGCTGCTGACTTCAACCCAATCGCCCGTGCGGGGGTGGGTGAAGCCCAGTTGTCGGGCGTGCAACCATTGCCGGGTGAGGCCGAGGTTCGCAGCGAGACGAGGGTCTGCTCCGTAGGTGAGATCTCCGGCACACGGATGCCGCAGCGCAGAGAAGTGGACGCGAATCTGGTGCGTACGGCCGGTTTCCAGGTGCACCTCCACCAGCGTAGCCTTGCCAAACGCTTCCAGGACCTCGTAGTGGGTCACGGACGGCCGCCCATCTTCGATGACCGCAAAGCGCCAGTCATGGCCCGGGTGACGCCCGATAGGAGCATCAATGGTGCCCTCCAACGGATCAGGCAGTCCCTGCACGACTGCGTGATATACCTTCTCCACGGTGCGTTCCTTGAACGCCCGCTTCAGGACCGTGTAGGCATGCTCCGTCTTGGCCACGACCATCACGCCGGAAGTACCGACGTCAAGCCTGTGAACGATTCCCGCCCGCTCAGGCGCCCCCGAGGTTGAAATACGGTATCCGGCGCCGGCGAGACCGCCCACTACAGTGGGACCCACCCAACCGGGCGAGGGATGGGCAGCGACCCCCACAGGTTTGTCGATGACAACGAATTCCTCGTCGTCCAACAGGATCTTCAGGCCTTCCACAACTTCCTCCACGACTTCCAAGGGATCCGGACGTTCGGGAACCGTGACATCAATCAACCCTCCGGCAACGAGCTTCGCTGATTTACCCAGTACCACTCCGCCGCTTGTGACGTTTCCCTCGGAAATCAGCAGCGCGGCCGCGGACCGGGAAATGTTCAGAAGCTGCGCCAGGCCTGCGTCAACACGAACGCCGGCCAGCTCTTCGGGGACCACAAGAGATTCACTCACCAGCAGGCTCCCCGGTGGTGCCACCGGCCGGCTTTGCATCTCTGTCAGGCTTGGGTGCCGCGACATGCCGCGTTCCGTCCATTCCGACGCCTCGCAGCGTCAGGAGGCAGATGATGACGACGCCGGACACCACCGCTGAGTCAGCGATGTTGAAGATGGCAAAGTTTGGCAATTGGATGAAGTCCACCACGTGTCCCATGGCAAAGGATGGCTCGCGGAACAAACGGTCGGTCAAATTGCCCAGAGCTCCTCCCAGCAGCAGCCCCAGGGAAAGAGCCCACCACGCAGAACCCAACTTTCGCAACTGAAAGAGGATTGCCACGGAAACAGCTGCCATGACGATCGTGAAGATCCACGTCACGTTCTCGCCGATGGAAAACGCCGCCCCGGAATTACGGATGTAGTACCAGTGAAGCAGCGGAGGCAGCACAGGAATGCGCTCACCCTCTGTCATGGTGCTGGTCACCCAGAGTTTGGTGAGCTGGTCAAAAACGTAGGCGAAGACGGCGAAGCCGGCAAAGAGCCAAAGCATGGCAGGACGCCACTTACGGCGCTCAGCAGGCGCCGGCTGTGCGGCGTCAGCGGTGAAGTCGTCGGTCATAGTGCTTTCATTCGGGAAGCGTGACGGGCTGCTGTCAGTCTTTAACAGCGAAAGCCGGTGGCCGAGGAGTCCTCAGCCACCGGCTTTCAGAATACTTGCTAAACGTCAGCGGTTGCTTCGCCAACCTCAGGGGCAGCGACGGAACCACGGGCGTCGAGGTCGCGGAGCTGACCCTCGATGTAAGCCTTCAGGCGTGAACGGTAGTCACGCTCGAAGCCACGGAGCTGCTCAACCTTGCGCTCAAGAACGGAACGCTGCTGCTCGAGTGCACCAAGGATCTTGCGGGACTTCTCCTGGGCGTCGTTGACGAGGCTGGAAGCCTCGATCTGAGCCTCGGCAATGATCTTTTCCTTCTGCTGCGCACCGTCTGAAACGTGCTTGTCGTGCATCTGCTGTGCCATGGCCAGCAGGCCTGCGGCAGACTCAGCGGAAGAGCTGACGCCGTTGCTTGCAGCGGGTGCCTTCGGCGCAGCAGCAGCGGCAGCAGCCTGCTCGGCTTCCTTCTTCTTGGCAGCTTCGGCGGCCTTGGCTTCGGACTCCGCCTTTGCCTCGGCTTCCTTGTCGACCTTGACCGGGGCCGGAACCTTCTCGACGACCGGGGCTGCAGCAGCTGCGGCGGGAACAGCCGATCCGGCCTCGCCGAGCTTCTTGCGAAGTTCGTCGTTCTCCTGGTTCAAGCGGCGAAGTTCCACCACGATCTCGTCGAGGAAGTCATCAACCTCGTCCTGGTCGTAGCCTTCGCGGAACTTGGTCGGCTGAAAGCGCTTGTTGACAACGTCTTCTGGCGTCAAAGCCATCTGGTCACCTCGTTGGTCTAGTTAGTCAGTAGGCCTTCCGGCCGTTCAAAACTACGGTACCTAAATATCATCTTGTTCCTCCAATTCAACACCATCGTGTTGATTTGGAGAATTTGCGGCCTATGGACCATCGGTGGCCCGGGTTCCGCGAAGCAGTTACGCCAGGCTGCTGGTCACTGCCATGGCAATGCTGACGGCAATAATCAGGATCAGGAAGCCCAAATCCAGCGATATTCCGCCCAGTTGGAGGGGTGGTATCAGTCTCCGGAGCCTGCCAAGGGGAGGATCCGTCACGGAGTACACCACATGGGCCGTAACCAACGCCACACCCCTTGGCCGCCACTGGCGGGCGAACATCTGGACCCATTCGAAGATGAGTCGGATGATCAGGGCAATGAAGAACAGCAACAACACAATATAGATAAGGCCGAAAACAATGCCCACGAGTTAGCTCAGATCTCCCACTTGTTCCGGAATGCGGATCGGTCCCTACTATTGCAACACAGATGCCAGGCAGGTTGACCCGCCTGGCATCCGCAAAAGACTGTTGTCAGCTCTGGTTGAAGAAACTGGCCTGCGTTTCGCTGGCCTTCTTGTCATCTCCGATGACCTCAACGTACGACGGCGACAACAGGAAGACTTTGTTGGTCACCCTCTCGATGCTGCCGTGCAGGCCAAAAACAAGGCCGGCAGAGAAGTCCACGAGTCGCTTGGCGTCGGCTTCACCCATGTCAGTGACGTTCATGATCACAGGAATGCCGTCCCTGAAACTCTCACCGATGATCTTGGCATCGTTGTATGAACGCGGGTGAACGGTGGTGATCTGCCTCAGGCCCGAGGCATCTTCGCGGCTGGACGCCGCACGCTTGATGGGTGTCACGGGTGCGCGGTATTCCTCTTCGGCATCAACAGTGGGCATTTCACGGACAACTTCCCGGACGGGAGCAGGCGCACGGCGCTCTTCCCGTTCCTGTGCCTGGGGGCGTTCTTCATCGTGGTGCGTGGCGACGGACTGCTCAGATTCGTAGTGTTCATCGCCGTCGGCGAGCCCAAGATAGATCATTGTCTTGCGCAGAGCGCCAGCCATGGTGCACTCCTATCATTTCTGCAGTAGGCGGGCCGCCATGACTTGACATTATTGGAACCCCGGCCCGTCATTCCAATACTTTGACGCTACCCCACGGCCGGACGGGAACCGAGAATATCGGAGCCAATTCTCAGGTGTGTCGCTCCGAACTTCACCGCTGCTTCCAGGTCCTGGCTCATCCCCGCAGAAATACCTGTTGCGTTGGGATGAACGGCTCGGAGTGCCTGGGAAATCCCGGCCAGATTCTCAAAGGCGGCGTTCGGATCGGCGCCCAGCGGCGCCACGGCCATCAGCCCGGCCAGCTGCAGCCCTTCCGCTGATTCTATTTTTTCTGCGAGGAGCTCAACGTCGGAAGGGTTGGCACCGCCGCGGTGCGCACCGGCATCGTCGTCCAAGCTGACTTGGATAAAGCAGTCGAGGTCGCCTCGCCCTGTGGCGTCCTTTTCACGAGCGATGGCCTTGGCCAAAGCGTCAACAACCGCCGCACGGTCTATGGACTGGACCGATGAGGCATACTTGGCCACGGACTTCGCCTTATTGCTCTGAAGCTGGCCAATGAAGTGCCATCTGACGTCGACGTTTGCGAGCTCAGCACTCTTGGCGGCGGCTTCTTGATCCCGGTTCTCGCCGACATCCGTAACGCCGAGGGCGGCCAAGCGACGGACGTCCGCCGCGGGATGGAACTTGGTGACCACAATCAGCCGCGGTGAATCAGTTCGCCCGGCAGCGTAGACGGCCGATTCCATCCGCTGCCGGACCAAGCCGAGCCGATCAGCAAGCTCTGCGGTACGGGCGTCGCCGCCCGAATCCTGCCGCTCTTCATCGTCATACCCAAGGCTAGTCATGAGTCCACACCAAACCTGCGAATCGGCCGGTTCGGGCGTCCCGCCGGTAGGAGAAAAGGGAGTCGTTCTCGAGGGTGCATTCTCCGTAATACTCCACGCTGACGTGAAGTGCAGCCAATTGGGCCCGGACACCGGCCGGCAGGTCCAGTGCCGGCGTTCCCCACGAGGTGGAAGACCAGGTTTCGGGAACTTTTGCTGCGACGTCGGCCCGCAGCTGTTCCGGGACCTCGTAACAGGATCCACAGATGGACGGGCCAAGCCAAGCGCTGATACGTGCAGCCCCCCGGCGTCGCATTTCGTCGATGGTGGCAGGCACCACGGCCGAAGCAACACCGGGACGCCCGGCGTGGGCTGCAGCTATGACCGGGTTGTCGTCGGCGTCACTCCCAACAAGCACAACGGGGACGCAGTCAGCCACCATGACAGCGAGAGGCTGTGGTGGCTGCGTGAATGCTGTGGGCGTTTTCGAGTTTAAGGACGCGCCCTTGGCAGCGGAGACCATCGCGTCGGCAGTAGGTCCGGGACCGTGGGCCGCAATGAACTCAACATGGTTGCCGTGGACTTGATCCATATATTGGAACTGTCCTGCAGCCGGACCGCTGGCGGCCAGTCCAATAGCCTGTTCCAACCGGGCACGACGGTCCATCACGTCCGAGGGATCGTCCCCCACGTGGAGAGCCAGGTTCCCGGCGCCTGCATCCGTAAAGGCTACAGAAACGCCGGGCCGTACTTCATTTCGCCACCAAAACACCTGGTACTGACTCTCCGAACGTGGCTTACTTCAGGAAGTCGGGAACGTCGAGGTCGTCCGAGCGGCTGCCCGAAAGGTCGGGTTCAACCACTGCGGGAAGGTCGACGTCGAAGCCGGAGTCTGCAGGCAGAGCGGAGGGGCGCTGCTGGCCCCAGTTGCTCAACCCTGCAGCGCCGATACCGGCCGTAGCGTGCTGCGGTGCAGCAGCGCTGGAAGGCGCGTTGCTCGGAGCAGCCGGGCGTTCCGAGGGCACGGGATTCTGCGCTGGCCGCGACTGGTCCATGGAGGGCGAAGTCGCCTTGACGTCATCGAATCCTGCAGCAATGACAGTCACGCGTGCTTCGTCACCCAGGGCGTCGTCAATGACGGCACCAAAGATGATGTTTGCCTCAGGGTGCGCCACTTCCTGAACCAGGCGGGCAGCCTCGTTGATTTCGAACAGCCCGAGATCCGAGCCGCCCTGGATGGAAAGAAGGACACCGTGGGCACCGTCGATGGACGCCTCCAGGAGCGGGGAGGCGATGGCCAGTTCGGCAGCCTTGACAGCCCGGTCTTCACCACGGGCGGAACCGATGCCCATGAGGGCCGATCCTGCGCCCTGCATAACGGACTTGACGTCAGCGAAGTCAAGGTTGATCAGGCCCGGGGTGGTAATGAGGTCCGTAATGCCCTGGACACCGGAAAGAAGCACCTGGTCCGCGGAGCGGAAGGCGTCCAGGACGGAGACGTTGCGATCACTAATGGACAGGAGGCGATCGTTGGGGATGACGATCAGGGTGTCGACTTCGTCGCGGAGAGCGTCAATGCCGGCCTCGGCAGAGCCTGCGCGGCGTCGGCCTTCGAAGGTGAACGGACGGGTCACGACGCCAATGGTCAGCGCACCGAGGGAGCGGGCGATGCGCGCGACCACGGGGGCACCACCGGTTCCGGTGCCACCACCCTCACCTGCAGTGACGAAGACCATGTCAGCACCGCGGAGAACTTCTTCGATCTCGTCGGCGTGGTCTTCTGCGGCCTGCTTGCCGACCTCGGGGTTTGCCCCGGCGCCGAGGCCACGGGTGAGTTCACGTCCGACGTCGAGCTTGACGTCGGCGTCGCTCATCAGCAGCGCCTGCGCGTCGGTATTGATGGCGATGAACTCGACACCCCGAAGGCCGACCTCGATCATGCGGTTGACTGCGTTCACGCCACCGCCGCCGATGCCGACGACCTTGATGACGGCCAAGTAATTCTGCGGTGCTGCCACGTTTCGTGCCCCTTGCTTGTGTCCTATAGCGAAACTGATCGAGTCCAACTTGAATCCTTGGACCTTAACCCTCTAGTTGAAGGTTATAGTTATGTCAAGTAACTCTACTGCGACGGTATTTCCTCTGGTTCCCACATGCAATCTCCGCTTGCGCGTGTCGTGTGATTGTCGCGAAATAAGGCCACCGCCGGCCGCAGGTTACGTTCTCAATGCTGCTTACTTTGTAAATGGGTGCCGGGGAACACTGACGTCGTAGACACTGACCGGAACCTTTGGGTCCGCCGGCATCCTCAGGAGCGCTTCAAGTGCCTTCGACTTTAGTTCCCGGTCCTCGGCATTGCCCCACACTACCGTTTTTCCGTCCACCAGTTTCAGCTCAACGGCATCCGCCGATGCCGCAGAGGCAGTGGACATCCTGGCCAGGATGTCTGCCGGCAAGGTGTCCAGCACAGCAGCAATCGCCTTGAACAACTCTGTGTTGGTTGTACCCACTCCGGCGTCGATCAGCGGCAACGCTACGGCGGACAAGTCCTTCGTTGCACCGAGCTGGACACCGTCCACATCCACCATGACGTAGGAGTCACCCTGCTTCAGCAGTGCCACTGGGACTCGTTCGTCCACGTGCACCAGCAACTCCGACGGCGGCCGCGCTTCCATAGTGGCCGAACGGACCTGGACCAACGGTTTCAGGAGCTCGTTGATTTCCTGCTCGCTGACCTGTGGCAACGGCTTCCCTTCGAGACCGGACAGTGCCTTCTGCACCGCGTCCGGCGTCAACAACGTTGTGCCATCCACGGTGATGGTCCGGACTGCAAGCACGGGCGAAAATATCGCCCCTGCGATCAAAGCACTGACCACAACGGCCACAATCGAAAGCGTCCAGAGCACGAGTCGCCGCTGGCGGCGCTTCTTCGGTTCAGGAAAGGCAATGACGTTGTCCGCCGGCAAAGTCTTGCCGTCTTTGGAGGCCCCGTCAGCCACCTTCGAGGCACCGCCTGCGGACTTGGCAGTGGTTGCCGGCTTCTCCGGGGTCGTCGCATCCGGTTCAACGGAACGCTGTGCAGTAATGACCTCCGCGGAGTCGCCCCGGGGACGGCCAGCCGGGCGTTGGCGTGGTTCCGTAGCCGGTTTGAAGGTGGGCTTGCGGGTGCTAGCCATCCAACGCCTCCACAATCGACGGCCCGTAGGCAGTCACGTCCCCGGCGCCCACCGTCAGGACCACGTCTCCTTCGCTTGCGACGGCTGCCACGGCAGCAATGGCTTCATCGGCGGAAACCAGGCGCCCGTTCACCAGATGCTCGGTAATCAGCGTGCTTGTCACACCAGGGATGGGGTCCTCGCGGGCCGGATAGATGTCCAGGACCAAGGCGGTGTCCGCCAGGTCCAGCGCGGCCGCGAACTCCTTTGAGAACTCACGGGTGCGCGAGAACAGATGCGGCTGGAAGAGGACGTGCACCTTGTGGCCGGCGGCTACGGAACGGGCCGCCGATAGAGCTGCGCGGACCTCCGTGGGATGGTGGGCGTAGTCGTCATAGACCCGTACTCCCCTGCGCTGACCCTTAAGCTCAAAGCGCCGGGACGCGCCTGTAAAGTGGCCCAGTGCCGCGGCTGCGGCACCCGGTTCCACACCGAGTTCGACGGCGACGGCGAACGCGGCTGCCGCGTTCAGGGCATTATGCCGCCCTGGTACCTGGAGTTCGAGCGTGTTGGCGCCACCGTCATAGGCGACCGACACATCGCCCGGGCCACCGTCGTGAAGTTGGATGTCCGCATCGTCCGACGTTCCGTATGTCAGCACCCGAGTGGTCCCCAGCGATGCTGTACGCTCCGCCAAGGCCCGGGCACCGGCGTCGTCGGCACATGCCAGCAGGACACCATCGGCGGGCAGGAGCGCAGCAAAAGCATCGAAGGAGGCGAAGACGGCTTCCGGCGTCCCATAGTGATCCAAGTGATCAGCCTCGACGTTGGTGACCACGGCAATCAAGGGCCGGTAGTTGAGGAATGACCCGTCCGATTCATCGGCCTCTGCCACGAAAATATCGGACGCACCATGCGCCGCATTAACGCCAAGTGCCGGCACGTTCGCGCCGATGGCGAAGGAGGGATCCAAGCCGGCTTCCTTGAGCAGGACGGCAACCATCGACGTGGTAGTGGATTTGCCGTGTGTACCCGCTACGGTGACCACCCGGTGGCCGGCCATGGTGGCAGCCAAAGCTTCCGAACGGTGCAGCACAGTCAGCCCGGCATCACGCGCCGCCACCAGCTCCGGGTTGTCCGCACGGATGGCTGAGCCCGCCACGATCGTCTGTGCGTCTCCCAGGTTTCCGGCGTCATAACCCACGGCAATTCGCGCACCTGCCGAGGAGAGGTCACGCATGACCGGCAAATCCTTGACATCCGTTCCGCTGACCGGAACACCCCGTGACACCATGATGCGTGCGACGGCGGACATGCCCACTCCCCCGACGCCGATGAAGTGAACGCGTCCAAGGGACTCTAGCCGGGCGATGCTGGTGGTCATGCGGATACCGCTTCCAAGACAAGATCAGCCATGCGCTGATCGGCGTTTCTGATACCAAGGGCCTCTGCTTTACGGGCCATGTCCTTGAGCCTGCTGCTATCTGTCAGAAGCGGAATCAATTCGCTTCGCAGCCATTCCGGACTGAGGTCCTTGTCGTCCACCAGCATCGCGCCACCGGCGGCAACCAAGGGAGCAGCATTGAGTGCCTGCTCTCCGTTGCCGATGGGCAAGGGCACAAAAACTGCTGGAACTCCCACCGCCGCTACTTCGCTGACGGTTCCGGCCCCGGCACGGGCAAGAAGGACATCGGCGGCGGCGTAGACGTTCTCCATACCGTCAACGTACTCAACCTGCCGATAGCCATCCGCCGTGAGAAGTCCGCCGTCGCTATTCTTGACGGCTTTGCCGATGCCCGTAATGTGAAGCGTCTCTACGCCGGCGGCCGCTAGCTCGGGAAGGGCTGCAGTGATGGCACGGTTGATGCTCAGCGCCCCTGACGAGCCGCCGGTGACGATCAGCGCAGGGCGGTGGGCATCCAAGCCGACTGCGGCCTTTGCCGCGGGAGCAGCAAGAGTCCTGTCCAATTGTGAGATGGCCCGGCGCATGGGCATGCCTACGTGGCGTGCGCCCCTCAACCGGGTACCGGCAAATGCCACGGCCACATGGTTGCTGAACCGGGCGCCAACGCGATTGGCCAGGCCAGCCTTCATGTTGGCCTCATGGATGACGATGGGAATCCTGAGTTTCCTGGCAGCAAGGTACATCGGTGTGCAGACGTACCCGCCCACCCCCACCAGGACGTCCGCGCGGGCCTCCTCCAAAATGCGCTTGGCCTGCCGAACCGCCCCGCTCAAACGACCGGGCAACTTAACGAGGTCAGCTGAGGGCCTACGCGGAAACGGAACACGGTCAATGGTTGCAAGTTCGTACCCGGCATCGGGAACTAGGCGGGTTTCCATGCCCGAGGTCGTACCAACAGCAAGGATGGCAGCCTCCGGACGCTTGTCCCGGATGGCGTCGGCTATGGCCAGCAACGGGCTGACGTGACCGGCAGTTCCGCCGCCGGCAAGGACAACGGACAAAGGCTTGGATGCGTTGGCGGAATCAGAAGTCATGAAGTGCTAGGTACGCTTTCGTGCTGTCTTGGACATGAGGCGCGGCAGGAATCCTGAACGCTGCTGCGCTGGCAGTTGGCCACGGGCCAAAGACAACACTACGCCCACGCCGCAAAGGGACATGATCAGCGCAGAGCCACCGTAGGAGATGAAAGGAAGCGGCACACCCACCACGGGAAGGAGCTGGGTCACCACGGCCATGTTCATACTTGCCTGGCCGAGCAGCCACACCATGATTCCACCCGCAAGGGTGCGCTGGAAAGGATCGGTCTGCCTGACCACCACACGGAAGATGGCAATACCCAGAATCGCGAACAGGACCAAGACCACGATGGTCCCTACGAGGCCCAGTTCCTCGCCGATAATGGCGAAAATGAAGTCATTGTGGGCTTCCGGAAGCCAGTTGTATTTCTGCCGGCTTTGTCCGAGGCCCAGCCCGGTCCAGCTCCCCTGCGCCAGGCCGTACATGCCGTTGGTGGATTGGAAATCGAAGTCGAACTGCTCGGTGCACTGCCGGGACGCCGTTCCCAACCACGACGTGATGCGGCAGATCCTGTTGGAGCTGCTGATGGTGCCCAGGACGGCGCCAACGGCACCGACTGCGCCGGCGATGGCCAGCATGCGGCCCGGAACGCCCGCAAAGTAGAGCCCGGCAGCGGTGATCGCCGCGATGACGATGACTGTTCCGAGGTCGTTCCCCAACATCACCAATGTAATCACCAGGCCTGCGCCTGGAACCACGGGAATGATGACGTGCATCCAGCGGTGAAGGAGCTTCTGCTTCCGGGCGAGGACAGCAGCGATCCAGACGCAGAGGATCAGCTTGGCCATCTCGGAGGGCTGGAGGGTGACACCGCCGATGTCGATCCAGTTCTTGTTGCCGTTGACGGTGTTGCCCATGACCTGCACCAAGGCAAGGAGGACAATCACGGCCCCCAGCGCCCACCAGGACAGTTTTTTCATCCAGTTCACGTTGGTCCGTGAGATGACGTACATCGCAATGAGTCCAACGACGCCGAAGACTGCCTGTTTGAGGGCATCGGCGTAGGGTGACTTGCCCTCGGAGATGGCTTCAACGCTGGAGGCTGACAACACCATCATGATGCCAATGGCCGTCAACGCAAGGGCACAGCCGAGGATCAGGTAATACGTGGAGCTGTTGGGGGCTTTGCCCTTGCCTTCAAGGCTCTCCCAGAAGCTGCGCAGGTGACCACGGAGCCCCTTGGACCGGCTGTCGCCAACAGGCGTGGCCTTGGACTTCCCGTCCCGGGGTTCTTTGCCGCGGGTGCGGGTGGGCGTGCTGACCATTGTTACTCCTCGGTGGTCGGTGCCTGCCCTTCCACAAGCTCGCGAACTGCCAGGACGAAAGCGTCGCCACGGTGAGCGTAGGAAGAGAACTGATCCATGGATGCAGCCGCTGGTGCCATCAGGACGGTATCGCCGGGCGCTGCCACTCCGCCGGCCGAAGCTACGGCCTGGGCCATGATGGTCTCACCGTAGATTGGCGAAGCGGCGTCTCCGGCTGCGATCTGCACCCCTTCAGTGTCGCCCTTGGGGGGCGCGATCACGGGGACATCCGGTGCGTGTCGCTGGAGGGCACCCTCCAACGCCTCTGTGTCAGTGCCAATGAGCACAACGGCTTTCAATCGGGGTGCATGCTCTTTGACGAGGTCATCGTAGTTGACGCCCTTGGAAAGGCCACCGGCGATCCAGACAACCCGCTGAAAAGCCGAAAGCGCGGCGGATGCCGCGTGTGGATTGGTTGCCTTGGAGTCATTGATCCACAGGACGTCGTTGTGATTGGCCACTAACTGGATGCGGTGCGCACCTGGCAGGAAGTTGGTCAGACCCTGTTTCACAGCGACTGGTTCGATACCGTAGGCACGGACGAGGGCCGCCGCTGCGAGGGCGTTGGCTACCATGTGGCGAGGTGCCACCGGACCAAGATCGGACATTGCAGCAAGTTCCGCCGCGGAATCCTTGCGCTCTGCTATGAAAGCCCGGTCAACAAGCAGGCCGTCCACCACACCGAGCATGCTCACTGCCGGTGTGTTCGTGGTGAAGCCGATGGCCCGGCACCCTTCCACGACGTCGGCGTTCTCTACCATTCGCTCGGTTTCGATTTGTTCCGCGTTGTAGATGGCGGCCTTCTGGGTGTTCTCGTACACCTTTGCTTTGTCCGCGAGGTACGAGGCATAGGAGCCGTGCCAATCAACGTGGTCCTCGGCAACATTCAGGCAGACACTTGCCACTGGAGACAACGAGTGGCTCCAGTGCAGCTGGAAACTGGACAGCTCAACAGCGAAAGCGTCATAGTCCACCGGATCCCGGAGCGCATCAAGAATAGGCGTGCCGACGTTTCCCACTGCAATCGCCTTAAGTCCGGCTGCTTGCAGCATGGATTCGGCCATCCCCACTGTGGTGGTCTTGCCGTTGGTGCCGGTGATTGTGAGCCAGTCAGCTGTCTTGCGCCCAGCGCGCTCCCTGAGGCGCCAGGCAAGCTCCACGTCCCCCCAGACAGCGATGTGCCTCCGCTTGGCAGCGGCGAGCAGTGCTTGGTCGGGGCGCCAACCCGGCGAGGTCACCACAAGCTCGGGCAACGTTCCGTCAATCAGCGGGAGTACCTTCACGGCTTCCTCCCCCAACAACACATCAACGGCACCCACAATTTTCAGGGTGTCGGCTTGGGCTTTGGCCTTTGCGCTGGTGGCGGCGTCAACCACTACAACCTTTGCGCCAAGTTCGATCAGGGTGTCTGCAGCTGAGAAGCCGGACACACCGATTCCGGTCACCACGACGCGCAGACCGGCCCAGTCAGCATCCCAGCTGGTGAGTTCGTTGAGCCTGTCCGCGTTCGACGGCGTCGTACCCGGGTTTTCGTTCACAGCAGCACCACCCATTCAGCATAGAAAATTCCAAGGCCGGCAGCCACGAAGAGCCCTGCGAGGATCCAGAACCGGACCACAACGGTAACTTCGTCCCAGCCCTTCAATTCAAAGTGGTGCTGTAACGGTGCCATCTTGAAAACGCGCTTTCCACCACTGAGCTTGAAGAAGCCCACTTGGATGATGACGGACAGAGTGATCAGGACAAAGAGGCCACCGATGAAGGCGAGCAGGAGTTCGGTGCGTGACAGGATGGCAAATGCCGCAACGGCACCACCAATGGCCAAGGATCCCGTGTCACCCATGAAGATCTTGGCGGGTGATGTATTCCACCACAGGAATCCAACCAGCGCAGCACTGAGGATGGCCGCCAGCAGGGCAAGGTCCATGGGGTCGCGAACCTGGTAGCAACCACTGCCGGCTTCCCGTGGTGAGCCGCAGGCCTGGTTGTTCTGCCAGATCCCCATGATGGTGTAGGCACCGAAGACCATGATGGAGGCTCCGGCAGCCAATCCATCCAGGCCGTCAGTCAAGTTCACCCCATTGGTAGCCGCGGTGATGATCAGGTTGGACCAGAGCACGAACAGGATGGCACCCACCACCGTGCCGCCGAACGCGAGGTCCAACCAGGGGATATCCCGGACCAGGGAAATCTGGGTAGATGCAGGACGCAGGCCGTCCTCATTGGGGAACTGGAGAACCAGGACCGCGAAGATGATGCCAACGGCAGCCTGGAGGATCAGCTTGGCCCGTGCATTGAGGCCCAGGCTGCGCTTGTTGGAGATCTTGATGAAGTCATCAAGGAAGCCTACAAAGCCCATTCCCACCATGAGGAACAGCAGAAGCAGCCCGGAGGCCGACGGCCCGGCAGAATTCGGGTTCATCATCCACATGATCAGGTGTGTCACGAAGTAGCTGATGAGTACCGCGGCCACCACCACGGTTCCACCCATGGTGGGGGTGCCGCGCTTGGTGTGATGGGAAGTGGGTCCGTCATCACGGATGAATTGTCCGTAGCTCTTGGCCACCAGGAACCTGATAAAGAGGGGCGTCCCTATCAGGGCCACCAGAAGGGCGACGCCGGCGCCGATCAAAAGTGCAATCACAGCAGCTCGTTCCCTTCGCTTGCGGCAGCTTCGGCCGCGTTGTCTCCGGTGGGCTCGGCCCGTGGAGGTAATGCTATCCGATCACCCAAATGCCGTAGTCCCACACCGTTGGAGGACTTGAAGAGCACCAGGTCTCCGGGTTTCAGCTCATTTTGAAGCAGCTCATAGGCTTCTTCCACAGTCTCCGTGAACGAGCACTCGTCACCCCAGGAACCCTCCTGGATAGCGGAGATGTAGAGGGCACGGGCTTCGCGTCCCACTACCACCAGCCTGGAAATATTCAACCGCACCACCTGGGTACCCACGGCGGTGTGCTCGCGGATGGAGTCCTCCCCCAGCTCGAGCATCGCGCCAAGAACCGCCCACGTCCTTCTGCCTTGTCCAAGGTCAGCCAGCGTCCGCAGGGCAGCCCGCATCGATTCCGGGTTGGCGTTGTAAGCGTCGTTGATGATGGTGACGCCGTCTTCACGTTCAGTACGCTCCATCCGCCAGCGGCTGGCTGCCGACTGGGAGCTGAGCGAAGAGGCAATATCAGCGGCCGGGATGCCGGCGGCGAACGCGGCTGCGGCTGCTGCCAGGAGATTGGTGAGGTGGTGGCCGCCGATCAGGCGGCTTCGCACCTCAACAGACGGGCCGCCGTCGGGAAGCACCAGATCAAACTCAGGGAAACCTTGCTCATTCACTACAAGGTTGCGGGCTTCCACCTCTTCGGTGGTAGCCGGCGAAGCCGAGAAGCCAAGGACCTTGGCTTTAGTCCTGGTGCGCATGGCGGCAACCCGGCCATCATCGAGGTTGATCACAGCTGTGCCATGCTCGCCAAGGGCTTCTACCAGTTCGCCTTTGGTCTTGGCGATGTTCTCCACACCACCGAACTCGCCCGCGTGAGCGGTGCCAACTACCAGGACCACGCCAATATCCGGCTTGACCATGTCTGCCAGGTACTTGATGTGGCCCAGACCGGTAGCGCCCATCTCGATCACCAGGAAGCGGGTGTTGGCATCCGCGGCAAATACCGTCAACGGGACGCCCACCTCGCCGTTGTAGGAGCCCCGGGGAGCCACAGTGGCGCCGGCGGTAGATAGAACACCGGCAAGGAGGTCCTTGGTGGTGGTTTTGCCCGCTGATCCCGTGATGCCGATGACCGTAAAGTCCTCGCCGCGGTTCTGGCGATCTGCACGGATGCGACGGACGGCCTCTGCCGCCAACGCGCCCATGGCCAAGACAGCATCCTCAACCACGACGGCGGGATGGGGGCGGCCGTCGGCATCGGTCACTTCGCGTTCGCCGAGAACCAGAACGGCACCTCGTTCGAAAGCGGCGTCGACGAAGTCGTGACCATCGGCGTGATCGCCGGGCTTGGCCACGTACAGCGATCCGGGCGTCGCTTCCCGTGAATCAGTGACGACGGAAGTGGGCACGATGTCCGGATCTCCGGTCAATCGGCCATGGGTGATGTCGGCGATCTCCGCCGCAGTAAGTGCAATCATCTCGGTTTAGGACTCTATCCGCTGGTCCGCTGAAACGCTGAATCCCTTGGATGTCAAGGCGGCCCGCAACTCCACCCTGTCGTCCAGGGCTAGATTCACTCCCTTGACCTCTTGCCACACCTCGTGTCCGCGCCCGGCGATGAGGATAGTGTCCTTGCTGGTCGCCATATCCACGGCCAGTCTGATGGCTGCATCCCTCGGGTAGGACTCGATGATTTCGCAGTTCAGGTTTTCGGAGTCCCGGGCCTCGTGCGCACCCTGCAGGACTTCGGCCCGGATCGCTGCTGCATCCTCGTCGTGGGGATCGTCATCGCTGATGATCACGATGTCGGCGAGGCGGGCGGCGATGGCTCCCATGGTGGGCCGCTTACCCTGGTCGCGCTGACCCGTTGCCCCGAAGACCACGATCACACGGGAGCCCTCGAGGGGTGAACGGACGGCTTCCAAGGCACGGGACAAAGCGTCAGGATTGTGGGCAAAATCAACAATGGAGGCGGGTTCTGCAGAGACAAGCTGCATGCGTCCGGGCACTGCCACGGTGAACGGATCAAGCGCATCCAAGGCAGCCTGGAGCGTGTTTTGGTCCACGCCGGATGCCAGGACCATGAGCGTGGCCAAGGCTGCATTTGCCACGTTGAAATCTCCCGGCAAGCCGGTGTGGACGCGCAGGCTTCGTCCGTCGACGTGCCTGACTTCAAATTCCGAGCCCAGACCGCGCGCCGTGATGGACGCCACGTTCCAGTCGGCGTTGACGTTGCCGGCAGCGAGGGGCTTGGTGGCGAGGGTTGTGACCGGTATGTCGGCCGAATCGGCCAGCTTGCGTCCCCAGTCGTCGTCCACCGTGACCACGGCGTGCCTGGCCCTGCCTGCAGTGAAAAGTTCAGCCTTGGTTCGGAAATACTCGTCCATGCTGCCATGCAGATCCAGGTGGTCCTGGGTCAGGTTGGTGAAACCTGCGACGTCGAACATCACTCCGTCCACGCGGTGGTAAGAGATGGCGTGGGACGAGACTTCCATGGATGCCGCGTCCAATCCCCGTTCACGCATCAGGGCAAGCAGCGCGTGGACATCGGTGGATTCCGGGGTCGTCAGGAGGCTGGGGATCGGCTCCCCGCCTGCAACGATTTCAATGGTTCCAATGAGGCCGGGCTTCTTACCCAAGGCGCGCATTAATGAGTTGATGAAGTACGTGGTGGTGGTCTTTCCGTTGGTGCCGGTGACACCGAAAAGCGTCGGGAAGCCGCTATCCGCGGGCTGGCTGCGGTAGATCAGTGCAGCCAAGCGCCCGACGGCGGTTCGCGGCTCGTGGACGATGAGTACGGGCACAGGCTGCTCACCCGCAAGCGCAAGCTGGCGCGCCCCGGCGTCGTCCGTGACCACCGCAACTGCCCCGGCCTCGACTGCCTGCGGTACGTAGTCGGCACCGTGGCGGGAAGCTCCGGGCAAGGCCATATAGAGATCGCCTTCTTCGACGGCCCTGGAGTTGAGGGTAACGCCTGTCACTGCCCTGTCCTGGCTGGCATCCGGAGCGCTGACACCCAGTGCGTCGGCGATGACTGCCAACGGCACTGCCGCCACGGATGCGGGACGAAAGCCGGTCTGGCCGGCATCCGGCGTTGTGGCGCTGATAGCTGCCTCATTGTGCTCTGACACGTGGTTCTCCGTTGGTGCTCGTGGAACGACCGGCTTGGGGCCAGCGGCACCCGGGCCGTAGTGGTGGATCGATTTTTGGCCGAACAGACGCCCAAAAAAGCTTACTTGACGAACTGGGGCAACCGCGCGGGCGTTCCGGTGGACGGCGCCACGTTGTAGGTCCGGAGGACCTGCGCCATCACTGAACGGAATACGGGTCCGTTCGTCACTCCGTAGATATTTCCCTTGGGGCGCTGAAGCACCACTTCCACGATGAACCTGGGGTCATCCATGGGTGCCATGCCCACCATTGAGGCAGTGAATCCGTCGAACCCCGGCAGTCCGTCCTCGCGTGGAGCTTGGGACGTACCCGTCTTTGCTCCGACGCGGTAGCCGTCAATGGCTGCATCCTTGATCTGCCCCTCGGTCACGGCGCTTTCCAGGATGTCCCGAACCTGTTGGGCAGTTTCTTTGGATACCACTTGGCGGGAGTCCTTGGCGGGAACCTTTTGTTCCTCACCATCCGGAGTGATGTAGCTGTCAATGAGCCTGGGCTGGAGCATTACGCCGTCGTTGGCAATGCTCTGGAAGGCGCGCACGGTCTGGAGCGTCGATTGTGAGACGCCTTGCCCAAACAGCACGGTGTACTGCTGGCGGTCGTCCCACTGCTCGGGCTTGGCCAGGATGCCTGTGGCTTCCGCGGGCAGGCCGATGTCGGTCTGCTCACCGATGCCGAACTTTCTCAACCAGTCGTACCGTTGTTCCTTGGTGAGCCGGCTGCCCGCCATCACCGTTCCGGTGTTCATGGACCAGCCGAGAATACCGGCGAGGGTGCGCTCTTCAGTGCCGTGCTCGAATGCGTCGGTGAAGGTCTGCCCATCGATGGTGTACGCAGCGGGGGTAGTGAAGTGGTCCAAGGGAAATGACTTCCCCTCCTCGATCACGGCTGCGGCAGTGATCATCTTCTGCACGGAACCGGGCTCATAGGCGGCCGTTACGGACCTGACACCGCGATCCTTGGCATCAACTTTCCCGGGGTCATTGGGGTCAGGAGAATTGGTATCGGCCAAGGCAATGAGATTACCAGTCTTGGTGTCGATCACAATGATGGAACCCCACTCGGCGTTCATCTTGTTGACTTGGCTTTGGATTGCCTGCTGCGCAAAATACTGGATGTCCGTGTTGATGGTCAGCTTGACGTCGCTGCCATCGACGGCAGGCGTGAGCTCATCTGTCGCCACCGGAATCCTGAGTCCATCAGCACCGATCTCAAAAACACGTTTACCTTCAACACCGCGAAGAATCTCGTCCTGGGTTTGTTCGATGCCGGCCTGCCCGTTGGTTCCGTCCTTGAGGAAACCAACCACGCCGCCGGCAACGCTGCCGTTGGGATAAACTCGCTTGCTGACACCCTCAGCGCTAAGACCCGGGATATACAGCTTGGAAATCCGGTTTTCCAGCTCCGGCTTCACATCTTTCGCCACCATGAAGTACTTCTTGTCCCCGGTAAGGGACTCCCGGATTGTGCTTTCATCCGCCCCCAGAAG
The DNA here is from genome assembly GCA_031179305.1 of Paenarthrobacter sp. Lineage (GTDB taxonomy): Bacteria > Actinomycetota > Actinomycetes > Actinomycetales > Micrococcaceae > Arthrobacter. Next base: position 97,045 of record JAPSHX010000007.1, read on the forward strand.
CCCGGCCAGGTCAGAGATCCCCTGATCACGGGTGATCTCGTCCAGCTTCTCAGTCTTCTCATTGAAGCGATGGAAGGTCTCCGTGCCGGTATTGACCGTCTGGTCCACCACGATGTTGTACCGGATCACGCTGCTGGCCAGCACCGTCCCGTTGGCATCGACAATCTGCCCCCGCTCGGCAGGGAGTACTTGCGGAGTGAGGCGGCTTGCCAAGGCAGCTTCAGCCATCCCGCCCATATCCAGGCCTTGAACCATGAACAGCTTGCCACCCACCACCAGGAGCAAGGTCAGCATGATGCCGAGGCCAACGCGCAACCGCTTTCTTGCCACCGGCGTCTTCGTTTTCTTCGATGTGCCGGGGTTCTTTGCCACGTTGATTCCTTGCTGCTGGCCTAGCTTCGGTGGACTGACGGTCTACTGCCCTGGTGCCTTTTGCCGGGGAGCCGGCACCGATCCCCCGTGGAGCTCTACGGGCGGCGTCGCTGCGGGAGACGCCGGGGTTGCCGCAGGGGTCGGGGGCGTTGGAGTTGCATCCGACTTGCGGCTTTCCAACGGGTCCTTGGTAGTCACCGACGGAACAACATCAATCAACCCCTCCACAGCCGGAGCAGCAAGCAGGGCTCCGGGATTATCTCCCTTAACTGCCGGTGATGCCTTACCGGTCACAGCCATGGTGTTCAGATCGATCTGGCCCTTAACGGTGGAAGCAACCATTCCCAACTCTGCAGCCTTCGCAGCGAGGTTCTGTGGAGCTTCAAAGTTCTGCTTCTTCTGTGTCAGGTCCTGGTTCTCTTTGTTCAGCGTGGCAGCTTCGGCTTTCAGCTGCACCAACTGGTACTGCGCTGTGGACACGGAGATGTTCAGCACCAGGACAGTCAGGAGCGCGGCTGCCATCGCCACGAAGCACAGGACCACAAATGGTGTCCTGCGCTTACCCGGTGCACTGCGCACCACTGACAGAGGAGTGCGGGCCTTGCGGGCCGTGTCGGGCTTTCCCGCTGGGACCGGAAGCGCACGTGCCGTGCTGCCCACCGTGGAGGGCAAAGTCTTCGCTGCGGCGTTGCTCATGCGTCTCTCCTCTGTTTGATACGCTCCACTGCCCTCAACCGGGCAGACGCCGCGCGCGGGTTTTCAGCGATTTCTGCTGCCGTAGGTACTTCCGTACCCTTGGTGATGGTCTTCAGTTCTGGTTTGTGTTCTTCAAGTTCAACCGGGAAACCGAGTGGTGCCGACGATTTGGAACCGGCTTGGAAAACGGACTTCACGATCTTGTCCTCAAGGGAGTGATAGGACATGACCACAATCCGGCCCCCCATGGCCGTCGCGGCCACCGCTGCTGGAACTGCACGTTCCAGGACATCGAGTTCCTCGTTGACCTCAATCCTTAAAGCCTGGAACGTGCGTTTGGCTGGGTGACCGCCACTCTTCGCTGCAGCGGCCGGGACAACGCTGCGGATCTGCTCCACAAGTTCCCCAGTGGTGGCGAACGGCTTCTCCGCGCGAGCGTTAACGATCCGGTTGGCTATCCGCCCGGCAAACTTCTCCTCGCCCCATTTCCTGATGATGCGCACCAGTTCGTCTTCGCTGTAGTTGTTGACCACATCGGCTGCCGTTTGGCCGCGGCTGGTGTCCATCCGCATGTCCAGGGGAGCGTCGTAGGAATAAGCGAAACCACGCTCACGCTCATCCAACTGCAAGGACGAGACGCCGAGATCCATGAGAATGCCATGAACTTCCGGTATGCCAAGGTCCAGTAGTACGTCCTCAATCTCGTCGTACACGGCATGGACAAGATCGGTACGGTCGGAAAAGGGCTCCAAGCGTGCTCCGGCCAAGGCCAAGGCTTCCTCGTCGCGGTCGATACCGACGAGGTGGAGGTCGGGGAAACGCTGCAACATGGCTTCGGAGTGCCCTCCCATGCCCAGGGTTGCATCGATTGCGACAGGTCTTTCCCCACGTTTCCTGGCAGCCTCAAACCCAGGGGCGAGCAAGTTGATGCAGCGGTCTTTCAGGACGGGCACGTGGCGCTCCGATGTGGGCTTTGCCGCGTCCTGCTCTTCCACGCTGCCTCCTCTTTCCTCAATCGCTTGCATGCTGATTCTTGAATCGGATCCCCATCCGCGCCTATCGTTCGGCCGGCCTGGCTCAGGGGAAGGTGAGCCAGGAAGACAGTTCGATGGGCGGCTGGAGATCCCATTCAAGAAGCTGGACTGCGGCTTCCTCCATCCGGGGTCAGATGAACCCGGGCAGATTGTCGTCGTCCGTTTCCGAGAAGGCTGCTTCCTTCTCGTTGAGGTACTCGTTCCAAGCGTCGGCATCCCAGATCTCCGCCCGGGTACCGGCACCGATGACTGCCAGTTCCCGACCAAGCCCTGCGTAAGCCCGGAGCGCCGGCGGAATCGTCACGCGCCCCTGCTTGTCAGGCACCTCATCAGAGGCTCCGGACAGGAAAACCCGAATGTAGTCACGCGCCTGCTTGGAAGACAGTGGCGCCTCCCGCATTGACTCGTGAATGCTTTCGAATTCTTTCTGGCTGAAGACGTAGATGCAGCGTTCCTGGCCCCTAGTGAGAACCAACCCATCGGCAAGCTCCTCACGAAACTTGGCGGGGAGGATGATCCGGCCCTTTTCATCGAGACGCGGCGAGTGAGTACCCAGAAACACTGGCCCACCGCCCCTCAATCAAGGTGCCCGCACATACCCAACACTGCCACTACCCTCTTATGTACTCCACTTTACTCCACAACGCACCACAGTCAACGCAAGCCGAGGCGTTTCTCCACCACTTAGAGAATCATTCGGCCCGAAATCACGGGGATTTTAGGACAGTGGCGGAAAGTGGAGGGCACAATGCAGAGGACAGAGCGAGCCTCTTTAGGGTCCCGGATTTCGTGCCCCCGGACAGGTAGTGGCAGGACAGATCCAGAGCCGAGGGGGTGAAAAGCGATGAAAAGGGCGGGAAGTGGAGGAAGTGGCGGAGAGCGGATTTGTCCTTAAAACGCGAAAAGACCCGCAGTGCGGGTCTTTCGTTCTCCCCCAAGGAAGATTAGGGGCGTGGTTGATTCAGGAGAGGCCGCCGGTGACGGCTGGGAGCCGGGAGGGACTATTGACTGTCGTCGCGACGCCGTTCGTCCCAACGTTCTTCCAAGCTGCTCATAAACGAACTCTTGGGCTTGCCCTTGCCAGGTTTTTCTTTGTTGGCCTTGCCGAAGGCCGCGCCACGCAGCGTAGCGAAGTAAACGCCGGCACCCATGACGATGAAGCCAAGGACACCCACGGGTATCGCCTGCATCGACACGCCAACAAGCAGGAGAAGGATACCGGCAATGGCGCCAAGCACGCCGATGATTACATGCCGGGTAGACCAGCTGCGGATGGGATCCGAACCCATGGTGTTGGCGAACTTCGGATCGTCCTCATGAAGTTGCTTCTCAAGTTGCTCAAGCAGCTTCTGTTCATGCTCCGAGAGGGGCATCGCGACCTCCTTTAGTCAGCCAGCGTCCGGACATAACGCGTTCTGTGCGCCTGTTTCCACAACGATCGGACCAAGAAAATCGTTCCCCAAAATTCCCTCTTGGTTCAGCGGGCATCCCGGGGCCGACTGTTCAGGAAACAGTTTGTCCAGACGATCTAAATCTCTGTAATAAATAGGATAGTTTGTTCTACGCCGTTCTGAAAGACGCGATGAGTCCTGCCCGGGCACCGGTGCTGGCCTCAAGCGTCCGCAGGTGGCTTTCCAGGTTCCAGAAGCCGTGCCGGAAGAAGCGTTTTGGACCCAAAGCGCTGTGAGACACGGTCAAGCGCCTGTTCGGCTGCCCGCCAGTTATCGTCCCGCCGGTCAAGGCTCAATTGCAAGGACGTCTGGCCCGCTGGTTCCAGTTGCTCAGCCCGCACTCCCACCAGTCGAACACTCATGGGACGCGTCCCCAACGATTCAAGGAGCTGCACGGCGACCTGGTAAATCAGTTGCGCGCTGTCCACGGGGGTGTGCACGGTGCGGCTTCGCGTGACCGTGGAAAAGTCCGCGTACCGCAGCTTCAATGCCACAGTCCTCGCCAGCATGCCCGAGCTCCTGAGCCGGATGGCGGTTCGGTGCGAGAGACGCAGCAATTCCCTGTGCAGCAACGCGTCGTCCGCGGTATCTACGGAGAACGTCTCCTCCGCGCCGATGCTTTTTTCAAGCCTGGCCGGAGTTACGGGCCGCGGGTCGATACCCATGGACAGGCGATGAACGTGTTCGCCGCTGGCTCCCAACACCTTTTTGAGCGACGCCAAGGGCGTTGCCGCGACATCCGCTACTGTGCGAATGCCCATTCGGGAGAGCACTTCAGCGGTTTTCCCGCCGACACCCCACAAGGCGCCGACAGGAAGACTATGGAGATAAGGGATCGAGTCCTCGGCATCGATCTGGAGGATACCGTCGGGTTTGCATCGCGTGGAGGCGATCTTGGCCACAAACTTGGTGCTGGCGATCCCTACGGATGCCGTGATGCCCAGTTCAGCGTGAACCTTGCGGCGGATGAGATGGCCGATGTCCATCGGTGACCCAAGACGACGAATCGCGCCGCCCACGTCGAGGAAGGCTTCGTCTACGCTAAGCGGCTCTACCAGGTCGGTAATCGAGGCGAAAATCTTCATGAGTTGGGCGGAGACCTCGTAGTACTCCGAGTGCCGGGGGTTGATGATCACCGCGGATGGACACCGCCTCATGGCAATGGACATCGGCATGGCGGACTTCACACCAGTGGCCCGGGCCTCATAAGAAGCGGAAAGCACCACGGACCGTTCTGCAGGAAATCCAACAATGACCGGTTTCCCCCGAAGATCGGGACGGCTGCGCAATTCCACGGAGACGAAAAAGGCGTCCATATCCACGTGAAGTATGCTGGTTCGACGCATTTCCCGCAGTGCATCTCCGGCGCTGCGGGCGGGCTTACTCCCGGCACTTTCCGCGCCACCAAATACTTCCTGCCTCACAACGGCAATACTATGCCCAGCCACTGACTAAACTGGAGGCACAGTCCGGCTCAGCCCCAGGAAGGATACCCTGTGAAGCTCTTTGGAACTCCTCAATCGCGAGGGTTTACCCTGCTCGCAGTCAGTGTCGCTTTGGCGGCCTCAGCTTGCACCCCATCACCCGGCGGTACGGCTGCGCCGTCCGCCACAAGCTCTTCCTCACCATCGTCGGCCACGCCTACTCCGTCATCATCTGATTCCGGAACCACGGCCTCGCCTGAAACCACCTCATTCACGGAGACCCCCGCACCGGTACCGGACGCCACTGCAACGGTGAACGCACTTGTTCCAGGTTTCCCTGAGCAACTCATTCCGGTCATGCCCAAGACCTCCGTCCGCTCCAGCAGCGTGGACAAGAGCGCGGAAGTCGCCACGGTGGCTCTTGTCGGCACGATCAAAGCCCCACCGGAAGGTGTTGTGGACTACTACAAGGCCTCAATGGAGGCGCAGGGCTTTAAACTTGTCCCCGGCCCGTCCGATGTCGGCAATGTCACGTCCCTGGACTTCATCCGTGGTGACGGCGAGACGGTGAACGTTTCGGTCAGGCAAAAAGAAGGCGTCTCGACATTCACAATCGGTGCCAACGTGGAGGCCGGGTCCGTCAAGTGACGGTAACTTCCCACGTCACCTCGGAGCAGACACAGTTCATTAGCGATGTTGCCGGGAAGCTGAGCGGCTTCATGTCGGAGCAGCGGGACCTTATGGCCTCGGTTTCTCCCGATGTCGAACCGCTTATTGGATCCATTTCGAATCTGGTCACCGGCGGAAAACGTCTCCGGGCCCTGATGTGTTACTGGGGCTGGAGGGGCGCCGGCGGCGCCGCGGACGATCCGGGCATCGTCACGGCCGGGTGCGCCCTGGAGCTTTTCCAGGCGGCGGCCCTGATCCACGACGACATCATCGATCGATCCGACACCCGCCGCGGCGGCCCAAGCGTGCATAAGCGGTTCAGCCAGCTCCATGAAATGAATGGCTGGGCGCTGGACAGCGGGCGCTTCGGCGATGCGGCGGCTATCCTGACCGGCGACCTTTGCCTTTCCTTCAGTGAGGAGTCCTTCACGGAAATCGGCCCCCGGGCAGCAGCGGGAACTCCTGCACGACGGATCTTCAACAAGATGCGTGCAGAAGTCATGGCAGGTCAGTACCTCGACATCCTTGAAGAGGTAGCCGGCCCCGTACGTGACAAAGCCGGATCCGTAGAGCGGGCAAAATCCATCATCCGGTATAAGTCCGCAAAATACTCCACCGAACATCCGCTGGCGTTGGGCGGGGCGCTGGCCGGCGCTCCCTCCGGCTTGCTAAACGGTTACTCGGGATTTTCCTTGCCACTGGGTGAGGCTTTCCAAATGCGGGACGACGTCCTGGGCGTCTTTGGCGATCCCGAGACGACCGGCAAGCCCGCTGGAGACGACCTCCGGGAAGGCAAACGCACTGTTTTGGTTGGTTTTGCCATCAACCAGGCGCTGCCGAGCGAAGCGGACTTCCTTGACCGCATGCTCGGCAAGCCCGACCTCGGCGAGGACGACGTTGCAGAAATACGGCGCGTCATGGTTGAGTGCGGCGCCTTGGAGGCCACGGAGTCGCTGATCGCAGAGCTAAGCAATAGGGCCTTCGAAGCGCTGGAACGCCTGCCACTCGAGGACGTGCCGCTGGTGGCGTTGCGCCAACTGGCCGAAGCCGCTGTCAGCCGGGCTGCCTGACCCGAAGGCTCCCATAAGCAGCACACCCTTTGGACCCTACTAATCCGGCCAGCACAAATGCTGGGACGACGGCGGTGATTCACCGCCGTCGTCCGCGTTTTCCGGCCTCCCGTTCAGGAGGCGCTGTTACCAGGCCAGTGACTGGGCGCGGCGCCTGATCTCTGTCTTACGCCCCTCTCGCAGGGCGTCAATGGGACGCCCCCGCAATGACTCGTCGGGGGTGAACAGCCAGATGATCAGTTCTTCGTCGTTGTAACCAGCGTCGCTGAGAACCGCAACGGTTCCCTTCAGGCTGTCTACAACATGCCCGTCCTGGATAAAGAGGGCAGGGATTGAGCGGATATTCCGTTCTCCCCGCCGGATGGCGACAAGCGCACGCTCATCCAGAAGTCCGTGGACTTTGGTGATGGAAACTTCCAACAGTTCGGCGACATCCGGCAGCGGCAGCCAGTCGGAAACAAGGCTTTCTACATTACTCACGGATCAAGGTTGCCACGCCGCCCCGCCCGGCGCATAGCCGGAGTCCACGCCGATACCTCCGGACCACTGTGCAGTCCCAATTTCCGGCCATCTCAATTGTGGCTATTTGTCCGGTTTGACAGGAATTGTTGTGCTCATCGACTAAGTGTGAGAGATTCACACTGATCACATTTGCATCATTGATAACATCAACAACATTGGTAACACTGACAACAGCGCTAACAATCCCCCCAGCTGTTTGAGATGAGGACACATTTCATGACGACGCCCCGCTCGCCGAAACGAACCATGAGCATGCCGGTCATCGCGGCAACCACGGCTGCGCTTCCCGCCGTGGTTTTGTCCTCGCTTGCCCTGGCCCAACCGTCAGTGGCAACACCGGCACCTCAGCCTCGAAAGATTCCGGCTACGCTCGCTGCGGCCATGAAAGCGCAGGCAGTCAACGTGGGCTCCGTCATTCCCGCACAGGCCGTTGCAAGCACCATCCCTGCAGCCCTGCGCCCGATGGCTCCGTCCGTACCGGACACTTACACGATCGTGCGCGGCGATACGATCAGCGCCATCGCGCGCCGCTTTAATTTGGACACGACGGCCGTTCTCCAGCTGAACAAGCTCTCCGCCACCACGCTCATCTACCCGGGTCAGACCATCAAGCTCAAGGGCACAGCCACGGCTGCGCCCGCGCAGCCTGCCCCAACCGCCCCCAGTGTGCCCAGCACCCAGGGCAGCGCCACCGTCTACACCGTGGTCGCCGGAGACACTCTGGGTGGCATCGCAGCCAAACACGGCGTTCCGCTGTCCAGCATCTTCAGCTGGAACGGGCTCAACGGAAGCTCCATCATTTATCCCGGGCAGAAGATCAAGGTCAGTGGCGGATCCGCACCTTCAGCGCCTGCAGCACCAGCGCCGGCACCTGCACCCGCCCCGCTGGCCGGCACAGGTTCCTACACCATCAAAGCGGGCGACACCCTCAGTTCCATCGCGTCCCGCCACGGGGTTTCCCTGGCTGCTTTGATGGCCGCCAACAATAACGTGACAGCCACCACCGTCATCTATCCGGGCCAGAAGCTCACCATCCCCGGCGCCGGCTTGCAGCCGGCCGGTGACACCAAGCCACTGGTGCCCAGCACTTTCCTGGGCTTCACCTACCCGCCGGCAGTTGTCAGCTCGGCCAACGAGAACAAGGCCTTGCTCAACGCCTCGCCTGTGCCCAGCCGTGCCGAAATGAAGAGCATCGTAGCTGACACGGCCCGGCGCATGGGCGTCAGTCCTTCCCTGGCTTTGGCCTTCGCCGAGCAAGAATCAGGATTTGACCAGCGGGCAGTGTCCCCCGCCAATGCAATCGGCACAATGCAGGTTATTCCCTCGTCCGGTCAGTGGGCGTCCGACCTCGTGGGTCGCAAGCTCAACCTCCTGGACCCGTACGACAACGCCACCGCAGGTGTCGCTATCATCCGGACTCTCATTGCTACCAGCAAGGACTTGGACACCGCGATTGCCGGGTACTACCAAGGTCAGTACTCGGTCAGCAAGTACGGCATGTACGACGACACCAAGCGTTACGTCGAATCGATCAAGGCCCGCCAGCGCACCTTTGGCTAGGCCATCAACTGCACCTTTGAAGGGGCCCGGATCCGTTGTGGATTCGGGCCCCTTCCCTGCCTCGTTTAGGATCGTATGGTGCAAGAACCAACGCAGGACCACCTCATCGGGACAACCGTAGACGGCCGATACACGGTCCGCTCGCGCTTGGCGCGGGGCGGTATGTCCACTGTTTACCTGGCCACGGACCAGCGCTTGGAGCGCGACGTGGCCCTCAAAGTCCTGCACCCACATCTGGCTAACGATCCCATATTCCTTGAGCGGCTAAGCCGCGAAGCAAAGGCCGCCGCGAGCCTCTCGCACCCCCACATCGTCGGGGTACTCGACCAAGGCGAGGATGGCCATATCGCCTACCTGGTGATGGAGTATGTCAAGGGGCATACCCTTCGTGACACCCTTAACGAACAGGGCGCCTTGCCGCCCCGCCTTGCCTTGGCCCTGATAGATCCCGTCATTGAGGGTCTGGCTGCCGCTCACCGCTCGGGTCTGATCCACCGTGACGTCAAGCCTGAGAACGTCCTCATTGCAGAAGACGGACGCATCAAAGTTGGTGACTTTGGACTGGCCAGGGCGATATCCGCCAACACCAGCACGGGTGCCCTGATCGGCACCGTGGCCTACTTGGCCCCCGAGCTGGTTCTCGGCCAGCCGGCCGATGCCCGCAGCGACATCTACTCGGCGGGCATCATGCTTTATGAGATGTTGACGGGCAAACAACCTTACGCAGGAGACTCCCCTATCCAGGTTGCCTACCAGCACGTCAATGCTGTGGTGGGACGTCCTTCAGAGGCCGCTCCCGGCCTCGCCGGGGACCTGGATGAACTGGTGCAGTGGTGCACGGCGGTAGATGCGGAAAACAGGCCTGTAGACGGTGCAGCTTTGCTGACCGAGCTCCGTCACATCCGCACTACACTGACGGACGAAGAACTGGACCGCAAGCAAGCGTCGTCCCGATTGCCCGACTCCCCCGCGCCCACCGCGGCTGCAACGGCACTTGGCGGGTCCGGTGTGCGAGGCGTTTCCGGTGAGAACCCCACAGAAGCCATTGCCTCCACGGCCTCGCCTACGGAAATGATCACGCACCAGAGCAACCCCACCACCATCATGGCCGCGGGTGTTCCAGTCAGGCCGCAAGCCGCAGCTGTTGGTCCGGGCAATGACCTGGACGTGCGCCAGCCCGGCAAGCGGGTGCTGAAGAGACTCGAACGGCAAGAGAGCAAAGACCGCGCACGAGCCGCCGCCACTCCTAGTCGCCCGCTACGTGAGGGCAACCCGCGCCGCCGCGGCATTATCTGGACCATCGTGATCGTCATCCTTGCAACGCTTGCCGCGTCGGCGGGTTGGTTCTTCGGGATGGGACCCGGATCGCCTGGAACCGTTCCGGACGTCAAGAACAAAACCGTGGCCGAGGCACAACAACTCCTCCGTACCGCCGGCTTCCAATCAGAACCGAAGGATGTTTTCGACGACGACATCCTTGCAGGGCTGGCCGTTGGGACTGAACCGGAGTCCGGCACGGAGGTCCGGAAATTCCAATCCATCACGCTCTTCGTCTCCAAAGGCGCCCAGCTTTTCGCCCTGCCCGGACTGACCGGTGGCACCCTGGAAGAGGCAAAGATTGCCTTGAATTCCGCAGAAATGGCCCTCGGTAACGTCACGCATGCCTTCGACGAAAAGGTTCCCGCCGGCGTCGTAATTTCCCAGGACCCTGCCAAGGGTACCGAGGTGAGGCACGGCACCCCCGTGTCGCTGGTGGTCTCCAAGGGACCCCAACCCATTCCTGTTCCCGATGTGCGCGGATTGACTCAGGACGCAGCCGTCAAGGCTATTCAGGATGCCGGGCTTAAGGCAGTTATCGCTCCGGAGACGGTGAATGACAAGACGGTCCCCAACGGGGCTGTGGTTTCCCAGACACCGGCAAATGGAACCCTTGTCCGCGGCGAAGCGGTGACGCTCACCGTGTCCAAGGGGCCAAAGTTGGTGAAGGTGCCCAGCTTCATCGGCAAACAGGCCGATGAAGCTGAAAAGGAACTGAAAAGGCTCGGTTTCAAGGTAGAGGTCAACAAAATCCTGGGTGGCTTCTTCGGCACCGTCCGGGACCAGAACCCCGTCAATGCCGAGATACCGGAAGACTCAGTGGTCACCCTGACTGTTGTCTAGCCAAACCACAAAAAAGGCGCGGTCCGGGAATCCGGACCGCGCCTATTTGTGTCTCTATCTCTTGGATAGGGCTCCTGCCACCAGGAACGCCATCTCAAGGGACTGCATGTGGTTCAGGCGGGGATCGCACACTGACTCGTAACGGTCCAGGAATGCGTCCTGGTCGATCGGGTCAGCGCCGCCCAAGCACTCGGCGACGTCGTCGCCGGTCATTTCAACGTGGAGTCCACCCGGTACCGTGCCCAGGGCGTGATGTACCTCGAAGAATCCACGCACTTCGTCAATGACGTCATCGAAGTTGCGCGTCTTGTAGCCGTTGGGAGACGTGACTGTGTTGCCGTGCATCGGGTCGGTCACCCACAGCACCTGCGCGCCGGATGCAGTGACGCGTTCGACGACGGCCGGCAGCTTTTCACGGATGTTGCCGGCGCCCATCCGGGTGATGAACGTGAGACGGCCCGGTTCGCGGTTGGGGTCCAGTTTATCGATCAGGCGCAGGGCGTCATCGCCGCTGGTGGTGGGGCCAAGCTTGACACCGATGGGGTTCCGCACGCGTGACAGGAAATCCACGTGGGCGTGGTCCAGCTCGCGGGTCCGCTCCCCTATCCACAGGAAGTGCGCGGAGGTGTCGTAGGGAAGGCCGGTACGGGAATCGATGCGTGTCAGCGCGCGCTCATAGTCGAGCAGCAGTGCTTCGTGGCTGGCGAAGAACTCCACGCGCTTGAGTGCCTCGAAGTCGGCACCGCAGGAGTCCATGAAGCTGATGGCACGGTCGATGTCGCGCGCCAGCGATTCGTAGCGTGCGTGTGCCGGGTTCTCGGTGAACCCCTTGTTCCATTGGTGAACCAGGCGAAGATCCGCGAAGCCGCCTTGGGTAAAGGCGCGGATAAGGTTCAGCGTGGATGCAGACGTGTGGTACGCCTGAAGCATCCGGCTGGCGTCGTGTGCGCGGGATTCCGGCGTGAAGTCGTAGCCGTTGACGATGTCGCCGCGGTATGCGGGAAGTGTCACGCCGTCGCGCGTCTCGTCGTTGGAGGAGCGCGGCTTCGCGAACTGGCCTGCCATCCGGCCCATCTTGATGACGGGCATGGCAGCCCCATACGTGAGCACCACGGCCATCTGCAGGATCGTCTTGACCCGGGCGCTGATCTTGTCCGCGGTAGCTGCCTCAAAGGTTTCAGCGCAGTCACCACCCTGCAGGAGGAAGGCTTTGCCCTGGGCAGCCGCGGCAAGGCGCTCTCTCAGGACGTCCACTTCACCGGCGAACACCAGGGGCGGCACCACCGAGAGCTCCTTGACGGAAGCCTTGAAGACTTCAGTGTTGGACCATGTTGGCTGCTGGGAAATCGGCAGGTCCCGCCAAGCATCGAGCCCGGGATAGTTCGCTGCCCCGCTCTGGGCGGTACTGGCGAGAGGATCTGCTGCGGAGGGTGCGGTGTTCGCGGTTAGCTCAGTCACCCTTCAAGAGTAGTAGCCCACGGCAAGGTTGCGGGACTGCAGCCGTAACTGATGCCCCCGCCTACGTCACAGTTTCTCCGCTGATCCGTTCCCGTCGCTCCGGGGTTCATCCCTGTCCTCAGCAATGTCGGACGTGGCGTCTTCGGCAACCTCAATCTTATGGACCGGTTCCGGGCCTTTGCCGGCCAACTGGGCCTTGACCACCGCTGCGTACTCGTCCACGTATTCCTGGCCGGAAAGCCGCATCAGTTCATACATGATTTCGTCGGTCACAGCCCTCTGGATCAGCCGGTCGTCTTCCATGCCGTAATAGCGGCTGAAGTCCAGAGGTTGCCCGAAAATAAGGCCGATCCGGCGGATGGTGGGCAGGCGTTTGCCGATGGGTTGGACCTTCTCCGTCCCGATCATTGCCACGGGCACCACGGGAACACGTGTTTGCAGTGCCAGTTTGGCCACGCCCACTTTGCCACGGTAAAGCCGGGCATCGGGGCTACGGGTGCCCTCCGGATAGATCCCCAGAAGGCCGCCGGAGTTCAGGACGTCCTTGCCTGCCTGCAGCGACATTTCCGAGGCTGCGCCGCCTGAACGGTCCATCGGCAGCTGGTTGCTCAGTCTGAAAAACAGCGCAGTGAGCCGTCCTTTGAGCCCCTTGCCTGTGAAGTACTCGGACTTAGCAAGGAAGATCACCGGACGATGAACCATCAGGGGCAGGAAGATGGAGTCCGAGAAGGACAAGTGGTTGGAGGCCAGGATGGCAGCTCCGCTGTCAGGGACGTTGTCCAGTCCCTTCACCCAGGGACGGAACAGGAGCTTGAGGATGGGACCGAGAAAGATCCTCTTCATGACCCAATAGAACACGGTTGTCCTCTCACGGCCGATTGGTTGGCATGCACCCGGGCTACCCGGCCGGCACTCAACAGCAACCCTACTCCAGTGAGAAATGTCAGGAACAGTGACACGATGGACACATGACGGAACGCAACAAACCCGCCGCGCCGCTCGCTTTCCACCATGCCGGACATGGAGCCAACGCATCCATCGGCGTGGCAATCTGCCACGGTTTCACCGGAAGCCCCCTCAGCGTCCTCCCCTGGGCCGAATACCTCGCCAAGCAGGGCTTCGCGGTGTCTGTGCCCCTCCTTCCCGGGCACGGCACCAGTTGGCATGACCTCGCCACCACAAGGTGGCAGGACTGGTACCGGACCTTTGAGCAGAGTTACCTCGACCTTGCAGCGAACACGGAGACGTGTTTCGTGGCGGGCCTGTCCATGGGTGGAGCCTTGGCTCTGCGGGTGGCCTCCCGCCATGAAGTTTCCGGGCTGGTCTTGGTGAACCCGGGGCTGAGCTTCTACGACCGCCGCGTCCGGTATGTAGCAGCGTTGAAGTACGTCATGCGCACTACTACCCCCATAGTGGAGGACAGGCCCGCACCCATAACGATCGAAGAAGGCGACTACTCCAAGACGCCGCTGAAGGCTGTCCATGAACTCAAGAAACTCTTCCGCGCAGCTACCCGGGGCCTACCGCACGTGGAGGCTCCCGCGCTGGTATTCAAATCCTCGGTTGACGACGTCATCCCGCCGAGCTCATTGGCCACCATCAGCAAGTACATCGACTCCTCGCGCCTCAAAGTTGTCACGCTTCCGCACAGCGGACACGTAGCCACCTTGGATGTTGACGCACCCACCATTTTTGAAGAATCAGCCGGCTTTTTCCGCCAGCGTGCCGGGGACAGAGTAGCCTCAGAGTCATCATGAAAATGCTCCCCGACTTTTCGCCGTTCCACAGCAGCTGGAAGGGTGCCGGTCCTCGTGTTGGTGTGGTCATGTCCCACGGGTTCACTGGAAGCCCGCACAGCGTCAGGCCGTGGGCCCAACACCTTGCTGCGTCCGGTTACGCCGTCCGACTGCCGTTGCTGCCCGGTCATGGCACCACGTGGCAGGACATGGCCACCCGCTCGTGGCGGGAGTGGCACCGTGCCGTTGATGATGCGTACCTTGAGCTGGCTTCCGAGTGCGATTACGTTTTTTCTGCCGGCTTGTCCATGGGCGGAACCTTGGCCTTGCGGATAGCTGCGACGCGCCCCGTTGCAGGCACAGTGGTGGTGAACCCCGGACTGGTCCTGGACGATCCGCGGGCTGTCATTGTCGCTGCCCTCAAGTATGTAGTGAAGACGACTCCGGCCATCGCCAACGACATCCTCAAACCGGACCAGGATGAAGGCGCCTACGCCCGGACGCCCGTTGCGGCCGCCCACCAGCTAAAGAAGATGTACAAGGACACGGCGGCCATCCTGCCGCGCATCAGCTCACCCGTCCGGGTCTACAAGTCCACGGTGGACAACGTCATCTCGAACGCAAGCCTGGAGTTCCTCCGCTCCCGGGTTCAGGCACCGGTGGATATCAGTTACCTCCACAACAGCCACCACGTGGCCACCCTTGATAATGACGCTCCCGAGATTTTTTCCGGGACTGTCGACTTTATTCAGAAGACCGTAGCGGCCCTGGCCGGGCACGGGCTTTCCCCCGAAAAGGACACAGCCCATGAACAGGCCTGATCCCAATTCTGCTGATCAAAGCGCCAACAAAGATGACGACGCCGTGTGGCAGGATCTGGTGGCCCGGCTGGAGGCGACACAGTCGGGCCCGGAAGCGGGGCGTCAACCAGAGTCCGCAAGGACTTTCAAGGACTTCGATCCACTAGGACTGTCCGCCCCTGCCCCGGAACCGGTACCTGATGCGTCAGTCCGCGCCGATGCCGAAGCCGGAATCCGGCCGTCCGGGCCTCGGGACTTCGAAGTCGAGGACGAGGACCACGCCTTCATTCCTGAGGATCCCCCCAGCCTTGCGGGAACCGAGCCGCTGGTCATGCTGGCGTGGGTGGGTGCTGTGGGCGGACCCATCGCTTTGCTTTTCACAGCCATGTTTTGGCGGTCGGCACCGTTGACGGCAATTCTTGGCATTGTCGCCATTTTCGTGGCATCGGTGGTCTACCTCATCATGCGGCTTCCGCAGGAAAAGAATGAGGACGACGACGGCGCCCGCCTCTAGGTGCACACAGCTGTTCCCAGCGTGGCCTGCTTAGCTGCGCGCCCGTCCACTGACGCGTGACAGGTCTGCTGCGCCGATCATGCCGGCACGCGGGCCCAGGGCCGCGAGCTCAATCCTCGCCATGGGACGGAAACCCCGCCCTGTCAAGTTCTTCGCGAATGACTCGCGGGCAGGTCCGGCGAGCAACTCCCCTGCGTCACACAGCCCCCCACCTATGACGAACATCCCGGGGTCAAGTGCTGCTGCTAGGTTGGCCAACCCCAGGCCCAACCATTCGCCTTGGTCGGCGAGGAGTTCTCGGGACGTGGCATCGCCCGCAAGTGCCAGCGAGGTCACGGCTGCGCCCGACAGGTTTTCCGCGGTCCCGCCCGCTTTCTCCAATAGAGCACGGCCCGCGGGGGAATTGGTCCGCACCAGCTGCCGGGCTTCACGGCCCAAGGCGTTGCCGGAGGCATACTGCTCCCAGCAACCGCGGTTACCGCATTCGCAGCGGTGGCCCCCGGGGAAAATGATCTGGTGCCCGAATTCCCCGGCCACGCCGTAGCGTCCCCGTTCCACCCTGCCATCCATGACCATGGCACCTCCAATGCCCGTCCCAAGGGTGATACAGACCAGGCGGCTTTCACCTTGGCCTGAGCCAAAGCGCCACTCCGCCCATGCCGCAGCATCGGCGTCATTGGTGAGAAGGACGGGACGTCTCAGCAACTTCTGGAGGCTCTCCCGCAATGGTTCGTTGCGCCACGCCAGATGGGGGCTGAACAGCACCGTGCCGCCATCGAGGTCCATCCATCCTGCGGCGCCGATCCCCACTGAAGCGATCCGGTGGCCTGCGCTGAGTTCGTTTACGAGCTCCACAATGGTCTGCTCGACGGCCCGCGGGTCCGCGCCCGGCGTGGACCTGCGGGCATCGGCGAGGACCCGACCCTCGGCATCCACAACGCCGGCGGCCACCTTGGTGCCGCCAATGTCGATCCCGATCGCCAGTCCGCGGCGGCCCAAGTGGCTTCGTCGGGCGGCCCAAGGCACGTCCCTCCATGCCGAGGCCGGTGGCTTGGGTCTGACCAGGGAACTGGACCGTAGTGCGGGCATCCCCTCATCCTATTCCGCAGGGCCAAGCAGCACCGGCATCGAAGGGGCACAGACGGCATCGAGTTGCTTGAAATGACCGCTCATCCGTAAAGTTACTCGCCAGTAGGTGAAATAGAACACACCTCCGCGAGCGGGCATACTAGAGTGGAAGCAGCCCCTCGTGGCCCGTGGATATCAAAGGAGCTACCGTGCGTGAAATCAGTGTTCCTCCCCTAGTGAACATCGCCCCGGAAACCAACATCACGGACCTCGTGATCCGGGAGGCAGAAAAAGCATCCAACCCTGCGCTGTTTTCCAAGCTGGATGGCAATGGGCAGTGGCAGGACATCCGTGCCAAGGACTTTCTACAGGACGTGAGGGCCTTGGCAAAGGGCCTCATTGCCAGTGGAGTAGGCGTGGGCGATCGTGTGGGCATCATGTCCCGCACGCGGTACGAATGGTCCCTTGTGGACTTCGCCATCTGGTTTGCCGGTGCCGTCTCCGTCCCGATCTACGAAACGTCGTCGCCTTCACAAGTGGCATGGAACCTGGGCGACTCAGGCGCTGTGGCAGCCTTCGGCGAAGCAGCGCACCATGAGGACGTTATCCGCCAGGCTGTGGCTGCGGAGGACATCACGTCGGTGGCCAACGTCTGGCAGCTTGAGGGCGCCGGACTCGATGCGCTTCGCACTGCAGGTGCAGGCGTCCCCGACGACGAACTCGAGTCCCGCCGTTCCTCAGCCGGGCTCAAGGATCTCGCCACGATTATCTATACCTCCGGTACCACCGGCAGGCCCAAAGGCTGCGAACTGACCCACGGTAACTTTGTGGAACTCTCAGAGAATGCCCGTGCGGCACTTCCGGAGGTCGTCAATGAGTCAGCCAAAACCATCATGTTCCTCCCGCTGGCCCACGTCTTTGCACGTTTTATTTCCGTGCTTGCCGTGGCCGGCGGCGTGAAGGTAGCGCACACTCCGGACATCAAGCATCTGTTGCCCGACCTCCAGAGTTTCCAGCCGACGTTCATCCTGGCTGTACCCCGGGTCTTCGAGAAGGTCTACAACTCAGCTCTGACCAAAGCAGAGGACGGTGGCAAGGGAGCCATCTTCCACCGCGCAGTGGATACTGCGATCGCCTACTCCAAAGCACGCGAGTCCGGTTCGGTGGGACTTGGTTTGAAGCTCAAGCACGCCCTGTTCGACAAACTCGTCTACGGGAAGCTCCGTACGGCCATGGGCGGCCATGTTGCCCATGCAGTCTCGGGAGGCGGCCCGTTGGGTGAAAGGCTGGGGCACTTCTTCCAAGGCATCGGCCTGCAGATCCTGGAAGGCTACGGCCTGACCGAGACCACGGCGCCGATCTCCGTGAACACGCCGTCCATGATCAAGATCGGCACGGTAGGCGCCCCCTTGCCGGGCAACTCGGTCAAGATCGCCGACGACGGCGAGATCCTCGCCAAGGGTGTCTGCGTCATGCGTGGCTACTACAAGAGGGAAGACCTCACCGACGAAACGTTTGCTGACGGCTGGTTCCGCACCGGTGACATCGGCGTACTGGACAACAACGGCTTCCTCAAGATCACTGGCCGTAAGAAAGAAATCATCGTTACTGCCAGTGGAAAGAACGTGGTTCCTGCCCTGTTGGAGGACCAAATCCGCGCAGACGCGTTGGTTTCCCAGGTTCTTGTAGTGGGCGACAACCGTCCGTTCATCGGAGCCTTGGTCACCCTGGACGAGGAAGCGCTTCCGGGCTGGCTGGACCGGCACGGACTCCCCGCCAGCACGTCGGTGGCCGAGGCCACCGATCACCCCGTGGTCAAGGCAGCGGTTCAGGAGCTCATCAGCAAGGCCAACCAGTCCGTTTCCCAGGCTGAGGCCATCAAGTCCTTCAGGATCGTCCCGGCGGACTTCACCGAAGCCTCAGGTCACCTGACGCCATCACTCAAGGTCAAACGTGCCCAGGTCATGAAGGACTTCGACGCCGTCATCGAGGAAATGTACACAGCACCCAGGGCGTCCTAGCCACGGCGTTTCAGCCAGAAGTAGCAAAAAAGTACCCCGTCCGGATTCTTCCGGACGGGGTACTTTTTTGGGTGGATGGCTAGCCGATCACCAGCAGCAAGTCGCCGCCTTGGACCTGCTCAACCGAGGAAATGGCGAGGCGGGAGACCGTGCCGGCCACCGGCGTCGTGATGGACGCTTCCATCTTCATCGCCTCAATGGTGGCAACGGTGTCGCCGGCGTTGACAACATCGCCCACCTTGACCGTCACCGTAACTGCACCGGCAAACGGGGCGGCAACCTGGCCGGGCTGTGCCGTATCCGCTTTCTCTGCTGCCTTGACGTTGCTGACCACCGAACGGTCACGAACAACAACGGGCCTGGACTGGCCATTGAGCGTGCACATTACGGTGCGCATGCCCTTCTCGTCGGCCTCGGAGACAGCCTCAAGCTGGGCAATGAGGCGAACACCCTTCTCCAGCTCGATGACGTGCTCTGCGCCCTGCTGGAGACCGTACAGGTAGTCGCGGGTGTCCAGCACGGAGATGTTCCCGTAAGTGTCAACGCTCTTCAGGTAGTCCTTGGTGGGTCCTGCGAAGAGCAAACGGTTCAGCGTGTGCTGGCGCGTCTTGGAGTCACCCTTGAGCGCTGCACTGTCCTCAGCGCTGATCTCGACGTCGCGCACCTTGACGCTGCGGCCTTGAAGGGCCTTGGTGCGGAACGGCTCAGGCCAGCCTCCGGGGGGATCACCGAGTTCACCGGACAGGAAGCCGATGACGGAGTCCGGGATGTCGTAGTTCTGCGGGTTCTCGTTGAAGTCCGCGGGATCGGCGTTGAGTCCTACGAGGTGCAAGGCGAGATCGCCTACCACCTTGGAGGATGGAGTGACCTTCACCAGGCGTCCCAGAATACGGTCAGCTGCCGTGTACATGTCCTCGATGGCCTCAAACTGTTCCCCAAGGCCCAAGGCGATGGCCTGCTGGCGAAGGTTTGACAGCTGGCCGCCGGGGATTTCGTGCTGGTAGACGCGGCCAGTGGGACCCGGAAGACCGGATTCGAAGGGGGCATAGACGCGACGGACGGCTTCCCAGTAAGGCTCAAGGGCACCGACGTTGGCCAGGCTGAGCCCGGTATCGCGGGGTGTGTTGGCCAATGCAGCGACCAGCGCCGATGCGGCGGGCTGGCTTGTGGTGCCGGCCAGGGATGCAGATGCCACGTCAACGGCATCCACGCCAGCCTCGACAGCAGCCAGCAGTGTGGCAAGCTGGCCACCCGCGGTGTCGTGGGTGTGCACGTGCACCGGCAGGTCGAAGCGCTCACGCAGGGCAGAAACCAGCTTCGCGGCAGCAGCCGGACGCAGGAGACCTGCCATGTCCTTGATGGCGAGGATGTGTGCACCGGCGTCGACGATCTTCTGGGCGAGGTCCAGGTAGTAGTCGAGGGTGTAGAGGTCCTCGTTCGGGTCCAGGAGGTTGCCTGTGTAGCAAAGAGCCACCTCAGCGACGGCCGTCCCCGTTGCACGCACGGCCCGGATGGCGGGGGCCATCTGGTTGACGTCGTTGAGAGCGTCAAAGATTCGGAAGATGTCGATGCCCGTAGCGGCAGCCTCGTTAACGAAGGCCTCTGTCACTTCTTCCGGGTACGGAGTGTAGCCCACGGTGTTACGTCCCCGGAGCAGCATCTGTATACAGGTGTTCGGCAACGCCTTGCGCAATGCAGCCAGACGGTCCCACGGGTCCTCACCCAGGAAGCGGAGTGCGACGTCGTAAGTTGCACCGCCCCAGGCCTCCACGGAAAGCAGCTCGGGCATGAGTGCCGTCACGGCCGGACCGGCGGCCACGAGGTCGCGGGTGCGCACTCGTGTTGCCAGCAGGGACTGGTGCGCGTCGCGGAACGTGGTGTCCGTGACAGCCAGCGCCTGCTGCTCACGGAGTGCCTTGGCAAAGCCCTCCGGTCCAAGTTCGATCAACTTTTGGCGCGAACCCGACGTAGGAACCGGGCCGTCGATCGCCGGCAGCTTGCTGGCAGGGTCCGAATGGACAGCGAGCTCGCCGTTGGGCTTGTTGACGGTGACTTCAGCCAACCAGGTGAGCAACTTGGTGCCACGGTCTGCGGAGATGTGCGACTTCAGCAGTTCAGGGCGCTTGTCAATGAAGTCCGTGGCCACGTTTCCGGCGTTGAAGTCCGGATCCGCGAGAACAGCCTGCAGGAATGGAATGTTGGTGGACACGCCACGGATACGGAACTCAGCCAAACCACGACGCGCGCGGGCTACAGCCGCAGGGTAGTCGCGGCCCCGGCAGGTCAACTTCACCAGCATGGAATCGAAGTGCGGGCTGATCTCGGCACCCGAGTAGACCGTACCGCCGTCGAGCCTGACACCGGCGCCACCGGCGGAACGGTAGCCGGTGATCTTTCCCACGTCAGGACGGAATCCGTTGGACGGGTCTTCGGTGGTGATGCGGCACTGCAGGGCAGCACCCTTGATGGACACCGAATCCTGGCTCAGCCCCAGGTCCGCAAGGGTTTCGCCTGACGCGATCCGCATCTGGGCCTGCACGAGGTCAACATCGGTGATTTCCTCTGTGACGGTGTGCTCCACCTGGATGCGGGGGTTCATCTCGATGAAGACGTGCTGGCCGGCCCTCTCCCCCTCCGTGTCCACCAGGAACTCCACCGTTCCGGCGTTGACATAGTTCAAGGCCTTCGCGAATGCCACGGCGTCGCGGTAAAGAGCCTGGCGGATGTTCTCATCCAGGTTCGGTGCGGGTGCGATTTCCACCACTTTCTGGTGGCGGCGCTGCAGCGAACAGTCACGCTCGAAGAGGTGCATGACGTTGCCTTCGGCATCGGCCAGGATCTGCACTTCGATGTGGCGGGGACGCAGAACTGCCTGCTCAAGGAACATGGTGGGGTCGCCAAAAGCTGCGTCAGCTTCGCGCATGGCGGACTGCAATGCTTCGGGGAGGGCTTCGCGCGTCTCCACACGACGCATTCCACGGCCACCACCGCCGGCAACGGCCTTGGCGAAGATGGGGAAGCCGATCTCGTCGGCGGCAGCGATGAGCTCGTCAAGGTCCTTGGAGGGCTTGCTCGACTTCAAGACCGGAACGCCGGCCTTCCGCGCGGCTTCCAGGGCGGCAACCTTGTTACCTGCGAGCTCAAGGACCTCCGCAGGCGGACCCACGAAAGTAATTCCCGCTGCCTTCGCAGCACGCGCGAGGTCCGGGTTCTCGGAGAGGAAGCCATAGCCGGGATAAATGGCGTCAGCGCCGGCTTCTTTGGCGACGCGGACAACCTCCTCAACGTCCAGGTAGGCGCGGACGGGATGGCCCACCTCGCCGATCAGGTAAGCTTCGTCGGCCTTCTGCCGGTGGATCGAGTTACGGTCCTCATGCGGAAAGACGGCTACGGTCTTGGCGCCCAGTTCATAACCAGCGCGAAACGCCCTGATCGCGATTTCGCCGCGATTGGCCACCAGAATTTTCGAAAACATACTTCTCCTGCATCATTGCGGGTGGATCGGTCGGTGGTCACAGTGTGTAGTGCCGCCAGCATCAAACACAAATCTTTGTGGCAACCATCACAAAGGAATCGTCATCTGCGCTGTATATGCGTGCGCGCGATCCGGCCGCATGCTATTGCCGCCGCTTATCCCAAGCGGCCTGGCGCGTAGAAAGCGGGAATCAACCGCGATGCACCATATGATGTTCAAGGGGCTTCGGCAAGCCCCGGCTCCGGCGCTTCCGGAGCGAATCAGCGCGACACGGCAACCGGCGTTAGGTTTTGGGTTTTCAAGTGCAAGTAGTCAGCATCAGCAGCCTCAAGGGTGGAGTGGGAAAGACGTCCGTGACCACCGGTCTGGCGTCAGCGGCCCTCGCAGCCGGCATTCGCACGTTGGTGGTGGATCTCGATCCACACGCCGACGCCACCACGGCACTTGGCGTCCAGCCAGGCGGGCAACTCGACATCGGCCGAATGCTGAAAAGCCCCCGAAAAGCCAACCTCGCCGGCAATGTGGCCGGCAGCTCCTGGGTTACCAACGGATCGATCAGCGGCACCTTGGACGTCGCAGTGGGTTCGGCCTTCACTGGAATCTATGATCGGCCGGATCTGGGCCGACGTGACCTTCGCAGGCTGTCCGCCGTCCTGGCAGGCACCACCAACTACGAACTCGTCCTCGTCGACTGCCCTCCGTCCCTCAACGGACTGACGCGCATGGCTTGGAGCGCGAGCGATCGCGTAGTCCTCGTCGCGGAGCCCGGGCTCTTCTCAGTGGCCGGCACGGAGCGCACCATGAGGGCCATTCAATTGTTCCGGCAGGAGTTCGCTCCAAACCTGGCCCCGGCAGGGATCGTAGCCAACCGGGTGCGCACCGGGTCCGCGGAGCACACCTTCCGCTTGACTGAAATGGAATCCATGTTCGGCGAGTTGCTCCTGACGCCGCACATTCCGGAGCAGGCCAATTGGCAGCAGATCCAGGGTGCAGCACATTCGGTCCACCACTGGCCCGGAGACTCTGCCAAGAACGCTGCCAAACTCTTTGACGCCCTCCTTGAGAACCTCCTCGCTGGAAAGTCTCCGACGCGGGACCGCCGACAGCGCTGAGCGCGTCCGCCTCAGCACGCTAAACAAAAAGAAGGCCTCGCCCCCACAGGGACGAGGCCTTCTTTTGGCTGAATTCAGGGGTCCGGAGTGTTTAGCCGATTCGGCGCGCGACGCGGCGTTTGCTCAATTCGTCGTCGGGAAAGGACTGCTCCACGGCATGCTCGCTCGGAAGCGCGGCCAGGCTTCCCTCAACTTCCCGCCATACGCGCCCGACGGCGATGCCGAAGACGCCCTGTCCGCCCTGGACGAGGTCGATGACCTCATCAGCGGATGTACACTCGTAGACGCTCGCGCCATCGCTCATCAGCGTGATCTGCGCCAGGTCCTCGACGCCCCTCTCGCGAAGGTGTTCGACTGCACTGCGGATCTGTTGGAGGGAGACGCCCGTATCGAGGAGGCGCTTGACTACCTTCAGGACAAGGATGTCCCGGAAGCCGTAGAGACGTTGGGAACCGGAGCCCGCAGCGCCACGGACAGCAGGCTCAACCAAGCCCGTACGTGCCCAGTAGTCGAGTTGGCGGTAGGTGATGCCTGCAGCTTTGCATGCAGTGGGACCGCGGTAGCCCGCGTCCTCGTCCAGCACGGGAAGGTCCTCCGTGAAGAGCAAACCTTGGGCGCCGGATGCGGGCGCAGCAATGCCGGCAGAGGACTGCTTCAGCTCGCCTGCTTCGCCTTTCGGACTCACGTGACCTCCTTGTTCTCAGTTCCCTTGGGGACGGTGCATACTCTGATACAACGGCGAAATGCAGCAGTGTAATTCCCGCAAGTCCGCACCTTCCAGTGTGACTTGCGGCGGCAGTGTATGCAACGGGAACTTGATAACTTCGACGTTAGGCCCGAGAGGGGCCGAGGTCAAAGACCTTGGCTCCAAAATCCTGTCGTGTCGAAAGTTTCACCCTCAACTTTAGACTTAGGGTGGCTCAGCCTTCGAAATCTTCCGGTTCCACGTCATCAAGGAACTCACGGAAGCGACGCATCTCGCGTTCTTCGTCCACTGCGGGATCCGGTTCCGAGTCTTCGCCTTCATCGTGCTCAGTGATGCGGACACCGGCTTCTTCCATGACCGCATCGGCGCACCAGATACGGCATTTGGCTCTCAATGCCAAAGCCAATGCATCCGAAGCCCTTGAACTTACTACCGTGCCGTCGTCGAACTGCAGCTGCCCATAGAAGATGTTGTCCTCCACGGCCACAATGTTCACGCTGATGATGGAGTGGCCCAAGGATTCGACAACATCAACCAAGAGGTCGTGCGTCATAGGCCGGGGCGGGACAACGCCCTGCTGCGCCAAGGCAATGGCGCTGGCTTCAGGAGTCCCGATCCAGATCGGAACATGCCGTTCACCGTTGATCTCCCGGAGGAGTACCAGCGGCTGGTTGGACGGCAGTTCGATCCGGACACCGACGATTTCGACTTCGATCATCAGCTGTCCATCCGGGAGATACGGTCGTGCACCAAGGCCCTGTGCAGGGTTAGGCAGAGATCACTGATCTCACGGGCAGCCTCGGCGGCACGAGCCTGCGACGCCGCGTCCCGCCGCGATGTCAACGGCGCAACGGCCCTTTCTACCAAGCCGAACTCCCGTTCAGCTGCGGCCTGGAAGGGACGAAGATGCCGGGGCTCGAGGCCGTGTCCTTCCAGTTGGACACATGCCCTCGCTACCTGGAGTGCGTGTTCGTCAAATTTGCCGCCAACGTGGGTGATCAGTCCAAAACTCAACAGGGACTCAAGCAGGGGGACGCTGGCACCCGACTCGGCACGCAGCTGCTCTTCAGTGAGCGCGCGGGCCCGCCCTTGCACTTCGGCTGCCATTTCCGCCGATACCACCCTGGGAGACACCGTGACACCCGGAGGGAGATTCTCCGGCCTCTCACCGCGGTCGATGGCATCGAGATAATCCTTGATGACCTTCAGCGGCAGGTACTGATCACGCTGAAGAGCGAGGACAAAACGGAGCCGCTCAACGTCGCTGTCCGAGTACTGCCGGTAACCGGCAGGAGTCCTCTTCGGGTTGATGAGGCCTTTTTCCTCCAGGAAACGGATCTTGGACGCCGTCATACCAGGAAAGTCGTCGCTCAGCTGGGCAAGGACTTCCCCGATATTCAGGACCTGCGGTCCGCGACGGTCCTGCTGGGCCATAGCCACAGGCAGATACCCCGTCAGACTTGGCCTGCTGCGCGAACAGGGCTCATGTAGTAGGTCAACCGGAACTTGCCGATCTGTACCTCGTTGCCGCTCTTCAGGTGCACGCGGTCCACGCGGTCGTGGTTGACATACGTTCCATTGAGGCTTCCCATGTCCACCAGCTCGAAGCCGGACGCCGTCCGGATGAACTGAACATGCTTGCGGGACACCGTGACGTCATCGAGGAAGATGTCGGCATCCGGGTGCCGGCCAGCAGTAGTGGTGTCCGCGTCCAGCAGGAAACGAGCGCCTGCGTTGGGACCACTGTGCGCAATGAGCAAAGCCGAGTTCGGCGGAAGTGCGTCTACGGATGCACGCTCTTCAGGAGCCAACTTGGGGGCAATGCTTGGCTCGTCCCACGTTGGCGTGATGCTGATCGAGGTGGTCTCCGACGTCGGCTGTTCCTCCGCGCCGTTCCCGACATTGGCTTGATTCTGTTCGCCGCCAACCATGGAATTTCCTCCTCATCCGCCGGCAGTTCGAAACCCTGCCGGCCACTTCCGCATCCCGGTACCGCCGGGCAAATCGGTTGCTGGCCCGCCGTCCCGCTTTCCCGGTTATGGGAAAGCGGCCTGACGGGCCAGATAACTTTAGCCTACCTGTTGTTCGTACTCCGATGCACTGAGCAGGGAATCCACTGCATCAGCTTCTGCCAGCTTTACTTCAATTAGCCATCCCTCGCCGTACGGGTCCGAGTTAATAAGGGCCGGATCGGTGTCCAAGGCGTCATTTCGGTTGGTGACTTCACCAGTCACCGGAGCGTAGATATCACTAACACTCTTGGTGGACTCCACCTCGCCAACAACTTCGTTGCCGGTGACCTTCGTCCCCGGCTCAGGCATCTGGGCGTAGACAACATCACCCAAGGCGTCCTGTGCGAAGTCGGTGATGCCAATACGCACTACGCCGTCTGCATCAGGAGCGGTAACCCATTCGTGTTCTGCGGTATAGGAAAGTTCTTCCGGAATATTGCTCACTGGTGGCCTTTCATCGGGACATTTACGAACCTCGACGGCGGCCTTGCTGATGGCCACCGCTGAAAGTATAGGCACATTTCCCCTGCACCTGATGGGGTCTCTGCCATGATTGACCCATGACCGAACAAGCACAAGTACCAGCTCGGAAAAAGCGCAATTGGGGCGTAAAAATAATCCTGATCCTGGTGGCAGTACTTGTCGCCGTGGCCGCCTACTTCATCCTCGGGGCAATCCTTCCCCGCTGGTGGTCCGATGTCATCGCGGGACAGATCCGGCGCGACCTGGGAGCCAGCGTCCTGGTGGGAATGTTCTACGGCTTCGTCTTCACGTTCATTCCGCTCCTCGTAGCGTGGCAGGCCACCCGTAAGGCGGTGTCTTGGCCATGGAAAATCGTTATTGTCCTGGTTGCCGTCGCTATCGCCACACCCAACCTGCTCACCGCCGGGATCGTCTTCGGCAGCACGGAGTCAGCCCACGCCGGCCAGAGGACCTTAAGCGTGGATGCAGGATTCTTCACAACCTGGACAGCCATCTCCGCTGTTACCGCCGTGGTGGTCTTCATTGCAGTCACAATTCTGTGGGCGCTGTGGCGCCGCCGGGGCAAGCAAATGAAAGTGCTCAGGCAAGCAGAGAACCAACGCGTCAGAGCTGGCAAGAGCGCCGAAGCAGAAGCGCAGGACACCACACCCAGCGCCTAGGACGCAGGAAGCCCGCCATGGGATATCCATGGCGGGCTTCTTCGTGTTGGGGCCTTGCTTTGTAGTCCAGCGTCAGGCGACGGGGGCCTCACGTGGTTCGCGTTCGACGTCGGAAGTTACAGCAGGTGCCGCCACTCCCCTGCGCTTTGCTGCTGCAGCCGCCGCCAGCATGACCAGCAGCGCGGCAACCGTAATTCCGGCTCCAGCCCAGATGGGCGAGGTGTAGCCGAGCCCTGCCGTGATGGTTACGCCACCGAGCCAGGCCCCGAGTGCGTTGCCGAGGTTGAAAGCGCCGATGTTCGCGCCTGATGCGAGCGTTGGCGCCGTGGAAGCAAAGTGCATCACGCGCATCTGGAGGCCTGGTACGGTGGCGAATCCGAAGCCGCCCATGAGCGCCAGTGACACCAAGGTGGCGATGCTATTGGAAGCGGTGAGGGCGAAAAAGACCAGCACCGCCACCAGCCCGACAAGGATGACAATGAGTGTCATGTCCAGGGCTTTGTCGGCGGCCTTGCCACCGAGGAAGTTGCCAACGAACAGGCCGCCACCAAAGAGCACCAAGAGCCACGGCACGGCGCCGGATTCGAATCCTGACACCTCGGTGAGGGTGAAAGCAATGTAGGTGAAGGCACCGAACATGCCGCCGAACCCGAGGATGGTCACCGTGATGGAGAGCCAGACCTGACCGGACTTGAACGCGCCCAGCTCGCTGCGGAGACCCTTGGTGGGTTCCACGCTGGCCTTGGGGACCATCAGGGCAATGCCGATCAGTGCCACAACACCGATGACGGTGATCGCCCAGAAGGTTGAGCGCCAGCCGAAGTTTTGGCCCAGCAGCGTTCCGAAGGGAACACCAAGGACGTTGGCCGCAGTGAGGCCAGTGAACATGATGGCAATGGCCCCCGCTTTCCTGTGTGCGGGCACCAGGCTGGCGGCAACCACGGAACCGATGCCGAAGAACGCTCCGTGGCAGAGCGCTGCGATGATGCGGCCGATCATCATTGCCGCGTAGCTGTCGGCTATTGCGGACAGGAAGTTGCCGGCGATGAACAGTACAAGCAGTCCGATGAGAACCGGCTTTCGCGGCAGCCTGGTGACTGCAGCCGTCACCAGAAGTGCACCAACGGTGACGCTGAGCGCGTAGCCGGAGATGAACCAGCCGGCCGAGGCCTCGCTGACCTGGAAGTCGGCAGCAACCTCAGGTAAGAGGCCCATGATCACGAACTCGGTCAGTCCAATACCGAATCCGCCGAGGGCAAGGGCAATCAACCCTGCGGGCATGTGGTGCTCCTTAAAAGTGCGGCCCCGACCAGAAAGTGGAAGTGCGTCGTCGGGAACCGTAGAATAATAGTTGCAGACGCTTTATATATAGTTGCACACGCTAGATACTTGCGCAAGCAACTACTTGTGACGCGTCCGGATCTACACCACGTCAAGGCAGGAGCACAGTAGACATGGGCATCAAGGATGACGCCGTAGAAGTACGGGCACAGGGTTGGCGAACCCTTGCCGCCCTGCACGGAAGCATAGAAGCCGAGCTGGAGAAGGCACTCCAGGCCTCCAGTGAGCTGTCGGTAGTGGAGTACACGGTGCTGGATGCGCTGAGTCGCCAGGACGGCTGGCACATGCGCATGCAGCAGCTGGCACGCGCCACTGCCCTGTCCAGCAGCGCTACCACCCGGCTGGTCAACCGGCTTGAGGACAGGGGTCTGCTCACCCGCATCCTGTGTGCCGACGACCGCCGCGGCATTTACACCGAGCTCACGGTACCCGGCCAGAAGCTCCTCGAGGCGGCCAAGCCTGTGCACGACCAGACCCTTGCCTCGGCCCTTGAGACGGCCGATTCCGTGCCGGAGCTGCAACCGCTGGTGAGGGCGCTCGGCGCGCTACAGAAGGTTTAGCCCGGTTCTGGTCTTGTTTGCATCCCCCGGCGTTCACGGCAGGGTGATGCAAACAAGATGGAGACCAAAGTTTCGTTAACGACCAAAGGCCGGAATCATCGTGTTTCCACGTGATTCCGGCCTCTATGGTCGGGCTGACAGGATTTGAACCTGCGACCCCTTGACCCCCAGTCAAGTGCGCTACCAAGCTGCGCTACAGCCCGCTGGTTCCACCGTTCTCCGCCTAAGTTTTCCTCCGAAGAGTCCCACCTAAGCAGTCCGGCCGAACCACCTCCAAAAGCTTACACGAAGTTGGAGGTTGGAGACGCCATCACAGCCAAAGTGCGCTGTGATGCCCGTCTCATTTAGCGCTTCTTGCCACGCTTCTCGCGCACGCGCATGTTGACCTCGATGGGCGTACCCTCGAAGCCGAACGTTTCGCGGAGGCGACGCGTGATAAAGCGACGGTATCCGGGATCCAGGAAGCCGGTGGTGAACAGCACGAACTTCGGCGGGCGGCTGGATGCCTGGGTGCCGAAGAGGATACGGGGCTGCTTTCCGCCACGGACCGGGTGCGGATGCGCTGCCACGAGTTCGCCCAGGAACGCGTTGAGGCGTCCGGTGGGGATACGGCGGTCCCAGCTCTCCAGCGCAATGTCCAGCGCGGGGACAAGGCGCTCCTTGTGCCAGCCGGTCTTGGCCGAGATATTCACGCGGGGTGCCCACTCCACGTGGGCAAGGTCCTGCTCGATTTCACGCTCCAGGTAACGGCGGCGCTCATCATCCAGGAGGTCCCACTTGTTGAACGCGAGCACCAGCGCACGGCCGGACTCAATGGCCAACTGCAGGATACGGACGTCCTGCTCGCTGAGGACCTCGTCGACGGCAAGAAGCACGACGGCGACCTCCGCCTTTTCGAGGGCGGCCTGCGTACGCAGGGAAGCGTAGAAGTCGGCGCCCTGTGCCATGTGCTGGCGGCGGCGGATGCCTGCGGTGTCCACGAAGCGCCACGTGCGGTCGCCAAGTTCGATGAATTCGTCAACCGGGTCACGGGTGGTGCCGGCCAGCGGATCCACCACAACGCGCTCCGACCCGGCAAGCTTGTTCAGCAGCGAGGACTTGCCGACGTTCGGACGACCGATCAAGGCGATACGGCGAGGGCCGCCGGAACGCTCCACGCCTTCCACCAGCGAGTACTCGGGCAGGGTGTCCATGACGTGGTCCAGGAGGTCGGCAACGCCACGGCCGTGCAGAGCCGAAACCGGGTACGGCTGGCCGAAGCCCAAGCCCCACAGTGCAGCGGAATCGGCCTCCTGTGCGAAGTCGTCCACCTTGTTGGCCACCATGATGACCGGCTTCTTGCTCTTGCGGAGCATCTTCATGACGCCCTCATCAGTAGCGGTTGCGCCAACGGCGGAGTCAACGACGAAAAGCACGGCGTCGGCAAGCTCAACGGCCATTTCGGCCTGCTCGGCCACGCGGGCGTGGATGCCCTTGGCATCATGCTCCCAGCCACCGGTGTCCACCAGGGTGAAGTTGCGGCCGTTCCAGCGCGCCGAGTACATGACGCGGTCGCGGGTAACGCCCGGGGTGTCCTCAACAACGGCTTCGCGGCGGCCAAGGATGCGGTTGACCAACGTTGACTTACCCACGTTCGGGCGGCCAATGATGGCCAAAACGGGGTCCAGCTTGAGGGGACCTTCATCGCCTTCATCGCCGTATTCGCCGCTGAGCAGCGCTGCATCTTCTTCGTCGAGTTCGTAATCGTCCAAGCCGGCCCGGAGGGTGGCTGCGCGGAGCTCGGCCTCGTCATCGTCCAGGGCCGCCAGGTTTTCCGCCACCTGGTCGGTGCCGGTGGGCGTGTATTCGTCGTCGCCGGCTCCGTGGAGGCCGGATTTTTGAGTCGTATCGCTCATTGCACTTTCCTTAGTGGTGGTCTGCCGGCGTCCCGGCTACTGCTGTATGGCGGTGCTGCGAAGTGGATTCACCGGGCGCAGGTTCCAGGGGAAGGCCCTGGCCTGTGGCCCGGATGGCGTCCTGGACGTGTTCGGCGAGGGCTTCACGGATCTCCGCAGCCGCCCTGTCCATTGAAACACGCCCGGGTTCGCCCTTCCGGCGCTTCACCGTAATGGGTTCGCCGAAGCTGACATGGAGCTTGCGGCGGGGTTTAGGGATATGGTCTCGATGCTCATCACCTTGGCGGGTTCCGAGGATGGCCACAGGGATGACGGTAGCTCCCGAGTTGAGGGCGAGCCATGCAACTCCATTGCTGATGCTTTCAGCAGAGCCGCTCCCCCGGGTACCTTCGGGAAGAATCCCTACGCAACGACCGGCGTCGAGCAATTTCTTGCCCACATGCAGGGCGGTGCGGTCACCGGAGCGGTCCACCGGAATCTGTCCGGATCCCCTCAGGACTGAGCCCAGGAAGCCCTTGAACATCTCCTTCTTAACGAGGATATGCATGGGGCGCGGCGACGCACCGAACATCACAGGCCCATCCAGGAAGCTGATGTGGTTCGCGGCAAATATCACCGGTCCGGCAGCGGGAACATTACTTTTGCCCACCACGATGGTCCGATAGATGACGTGATCCAGGAACCAACCAACCGGCCGGCTCCACATCTTGGTCCCTACAGAGGGGAGCTGATTCTCAGTCACCATAGATAACCTTGCTCACGATCGCCAAGGCGGTCTGGACGGTTTCCTCAAAGTTCAGGTCCGAAGAATCGAGTGTCACCACGCCGTCGGCCGCCTGGGTGAAGTTCACTACAGTTGAGTCCTTGGCGTCACGCTGGATTACCTGTGCATTGAGTTGTTCTTTGGTCTGCGTGCCGCCCAGCTGGATCCCACGACGCCGCATCCTCGCTTCCTCGCTGGCAGTCAACAGCATGCGGACCTCAGCATTGGGGACGACGACGGTGGTGATGTCGCGTCCCTCCACCACCATTCGGCGGTGGTGCTGATCGATCAGCTCGCGCTGGCGACGGATCAGCTCGGTGCGGGCACCGAGCGTCGTGGCGACAGCACTGACCGAGGACGAGATCAAGGGATCCCGGATTTCGTCCGTGATGTCCGTGCCATCAACTGCCACATACTCGGTGGCAGTAGTGGTGCTGATCTCCAGCGGCATCACTTTGGAAGCCTGTTCCACCGCAGCGCCGTCATGGAGGTCAACGCCGGTCTTGAGGCAGTACCACGTCAGCGCCCGGTACATTGCACCAGTATCCAGGTACGCCAGTTTCAAGCGCCGGGCAACTTCTTTGCTGACGCTGGACTTGCCGGACCCTGAAGGGCCGTCAATCGCGATCACGATCGGCTTGCCCGGACGGGCAACGGTTTCCGGGCCAAAGAATTCACGCGTCATTACTGGAGTACCCGCCATCCACGGTCAGTCAAAGCTTCAACAAGGAGGTCATGTTTGCTCGGAAGCACGGAAAGCTCCACCATGCCCACGTTCTGTCCCGACGAATGGTCGAGCCGAAGGTCTTCAAGGTTCACCCCGATCTCGCCGATCTCCGTGAGGAGGTGCGCGATCTGGCCAGGCTTGTCGTCCACCAGGATGGTGAGCCACGAGTACGCCTGGGGAGGTCCGCCGTGCTTGCCCGGGATCCGGGCCTGCCCTGCATTCCCCTCGCTGATCAGCTGGGCAAGGTCAAGCCGCGCACCGGGTGCAAGCGGTTCTTCCAAGGTACCGATCAAACGGTTCAGGTCCTCGCGCACACCGTGCAGGATGGACACCACCTTCTCCGCGTTGCCGCCCAGGATCTGTACCCAGAGCGTGGGATCGCTGGCTGCAATGCGGGTAGTGTCCCGAAGTCCGTTGCCAGCCAAGGAGAGGGCATGCAGTGGAGTGCCTTGCAAACGGCTCGCCAGAAGGGAAGACATGATCTGCGGCAGATGCGACACCAACGCCACGGCTTCGTCATGCTCGTCCGCGGTGAACTGGGAAACGATCGCTCCCAGATCCCCCGCAAGCGAACGTGCAGCCTGAAGCGCAGCATCCGACGTTTCTTCGGAAGGGCAAAGCACCCAGGGCATGGACGTGAAAAGCTCTCCCCTGGCCGCAACCGGGCCGGACTTCTCCCTGCCTGCCATGGGGTGGGTACCCACATAGCGGGCAAGGTCCCCGCCGCGTTCCCGCAACTGCGCCTGAATGGTGGCTTTGACGCTGGCAATATCGACCACGACGGCTGACGGGTAGTCCGCCAGTGCCTTCTGCACGACGTCCGCAGTAACATCCGGCGGAGCCGCGACCACTACCAACTGGGGTTCTTCATCCAACTCCCCCAACGGACGTCCCGCACCGATATCCACCGCGACCGCCTGGTTGGTGGGCGAAGGATCGAAGAGGAAAACCGGGACCCCGCGCCCGCGCAGGCCAAGGCCGATGCTGGCTCCAAGCAAGCCCGTACCGAGGACGACGACCGGGCCATCAAGATGGCCCCGGCCGTGCGTACCGAATGCCGACATGCCCTAGAGCCCCACCGATGCCAGGAGGTGTCCGACTTCCTGCCTGCCGAGGTTGCGGATGCTGCCCTGGCGCTGATCGCCCAAGCCAATGGGACCCACCTTGACGCGCACAAGACGCTCCACCGGGAAACCGACGGCATCGAACATGCGGCGCACAATGCGGTTCTTGCCCGAGTGCAGGACAACCTCGATCAGGACGTGTCCCGGAGTGGAATCCACCAAGCGGAAGGAATCCACCGCAGCTACACCGTCTTCAAGCTCGACGCCGTTCTTCAGCTTTGTGCCGACACCTTGCGGGAACGGGCCACGCACCTGGACCAGGTACGTCTTGGGTACCTCATACGAAGGGTGCGTCAAGCGGTTGGCGAGTTCGCCGTCGTTGGTCAGCAGCAGCAGTCCCTCAGTGGCGACATCGAGGCGGCCGACGTGGAACAGGCGTTCGCCCTTGTTCTTGTTGTTCTTGAGGAAGTCGCTGATGCAGGGACGGCCCTCGGGGTCCTCCATGGTGGAAACGACGCCCTTGGGCTTGTTGAAGACCATGTAGACAAGGGTTTCGTCCAGCTGGATACGGATGCCATCGACGTGGATCACGGCGGACGTTGGGTCCACTCGCATACCAAGTTCGGTGGTGACCACGCCATCAACCTCGACGCGTCCTTCGAGGATCATTTCCTCGCACACTCGGCGTGAGGCCACGCCAGCCTGTGCCATGACCTTCTGCAGGCGAACGCCGTCAACATCGTGAAGGTCGGACTGCGGAACTTCCTGGCGCGGACCGCGGTTGCGACCCGGCTTCCGGATGGGGCCCAGGTTCTGGCCGAAGCGTTCGCTGCCGAAGGCCTTGGAGCCGTACTGCCGTGCAGGCTTCGCCTTGGGCTTCAGGGCGCCCGGAGTGCCCGGGGCTTTGCCAAAGCCGGGCTTGTTGGAGCCTGGCTTACGGAAAGGCTTTGCGGGCCTGGCTGCTTGGCCGCGATCGTAATCGCCCGCAGTTGTGGGGTTGTCAGGATCGAAAGGGGCCGCTTCGCGCGGCTTCGATGCCTTGAAGGGGCGTCCTTCGCCCTGGGTGAAGTTGCGCTTTCCAGCGCCGGCGCTGCCGCCGCGGCCGGAGAAGCCGCCGGCGTTGGAGCGGCCGGTGCCGCCCTTGGCCTCATTGCGTCCGGAGCTGTTGCGTCCCGAACCGTTACGTGGTGAACTCTGGCGTCCCGCCTGTGTCATGACCCGTCCTTGTGTAGTAATGGCCGGCAGTTGGTGTTGAAATCAACACTAGCCAGCCGGGCAGACATCGTCTGCCCCTTGTCGCTGTGCACCTAGGTCAGGTGCCGTGAATCAGTATGAAGTTGTCTTGCAGTGCCGGTGTGGGCCGTGGCTACATCCGGCTTGCGTCGTAATACTCGTCGATCCCTTCCAATCCCGGAAGGTGCGGCGAGAGCTGTGGCAGTTCAGCCACCGAGCCGATGCCCATCCGTTCCAGGAAGTACGAGGTTGTCCGGTATAGGACAGCTCCCGATTCGGGATCGTTTCCGGAGTCCTCGATCAAACCCCTCTGGGTAAGCGTCCGGACTACGGAATCGACGTTGACGCCGCGAATGGCAGACACCCGGGCCCTTGAGACCGGTTGCCGGTAAGCGATAACTGCCAGGGTCTCAAGCGCTGCCTGAGTAAGCCTGGTGGTCTGCCCCTCGAGGACGAACCTGCCCACGATGTCAGCAAATTCCGACCGTGAATAGATCCGCCACCCACCGGCGACGTTCCGCAATTCAAAACCCCGGGGTGCAGTACTGGCAGCGGCAAAGCCGACAGCATCCACGTCCGGGGCTTTAACAGTATAGCCGCTATACTCCCGCTGCAGGTCCTGCAGCAAATCCTCGACGACGGCGACCGTCACGTTGAGTCCGGCGGCCAGCTCTTCCGAGGTGGCCGGCTCATCAATGACCATAAGGACCGCCTCCAACGCTGCCCGCGCACCGCCGGGCAGGGCTTCCAGTTCAGCCAAGCCGTCCTCGACTGCTTCCTGCTCACTCACTGGTGCCATCCCCGCTTCGATTTGCTTCCGTTCCTGATTCGTACTCCTCGCTCAGGCTGGAACTGTCCCAGCCGGCGTCGTCACCTGTCCACCGAACTGTCAGCTCAGCCAACGGCCCGGGCTGTTCGAACGCAACGACGCGGTCACGGAACATCTCCAGCAACGCCAGGAAACGTGCCACCACCACCAAAGTAGTTTCGGCGTCGGCAATCAACGCCTGGAAGGACAACGGCGCTCCCAGCTTCAAGCGGTAGCCCATGATTTCAGCTTGTTCCTTGACGCTCACCGGCGGAGCGTGAAGATGGTCCAAGCCCACCTCGGCAGGTGCGGATTCCTTGGGTCTAAGTGCTTTGGCGGCAAGTTCCCCGAACTGCTCCGGCGTGTGCCGCCACACGAGCTCTGGAAGCAGCGCAGCGAAATGGCCTTCCAGCGCAACCTGCCGCGGGTATCTCCGGGCTTCCTGTTCCAGTGTCCCGCCCAGGATCCCGGCGATCTGTTTGAAGGCCTTGTACTGGAGCAGACGGGCGAACAGCAGGTCCCTCGCCTCAAGGAGCGCAATGTCCTCAGCGTCCTCAACCTCACCGGCAGGCAGGAGGCGCGCCGCCTTCAAATCCAGCAGCGTGGCAGCGATCACCAGGAACTCGCTGGCTTCATCCAGCGCCCAGTCCTCCCCCAGCTCCTGGAGCCGCCGGATGTACTTGATGAATTCATCGGTGACCGTGGCCAACGCCACCTCGGTGATATCCAGCTTGTGCTTCGAAATGAGGCCGAGCAGAAGGTCAAAGGGACCCGTGAAGTTAGCGAGGCGTACCTCGAAACCGGCCTTACGGGCTTCGGAGGTACCGGCGTCGGGCGCTTCCGCTTCAGCGGTGGGGGCGATTGACGGTCCCACCGTCCGCTAGGGCGCGCCGCCGCGCGAGATCAGTTCCTTGGCAAGGCGGCGGTAAGCGTCAGCCCCGATATGGTTGCCGGCGTAGCTGGTGATGGGCTCGGCGGCCACGGTGGCATCTGCAAACTTGATGGAACGCTTGATGACAGTCTCAAAGACCTTGTCCCCAAATGCCTCCACCAAGCGCGAGATGACTTCGCGGCTGTGCAGGGTGCGGGCGTCGTACATGGTGGCGAGGACGCCGTCCACCTGCAGCCGTGGGTTGAGGCGGTCCTGTACTTTCTCGATGGTTTCCACCAGGAGTGCAACGGCGCGCAAGGCGAAGAATTCACAGATCAGCGGGATAATGACGCCGTGGGCTGCAGTCAACGCGTTCACCGTCAGCAGGCCCAGCGATGGCTGGCAGTCGATCAGCACGACGTCGTAATCGTCCTCGACGCTCTTAAGCGCGCGGTCCAGGACTTGCTCGCGGGCTACCTCGTTGACGAGCTGGACTTCGGCAGCGGAAAGATCAATGTTTGCGGGCAGGAGGTCAACACCCTCGACGCCGGTCTGCTGGATGGCATCGCGGATGTTCACCTTGCGGTCCATCAGCACGTTGTAGACGGTGAGGTCAAGCTCGTGCGGGTTTGCCCCGAGGCCGGCGGAAAGAGCCCCTTGGGGGTCGAAGTCCACCAACAGGACACGCCGGCCGTACTCTGCGAGCGCAGCCGCCAGGTTGATCGTGGAGGTGGTTTTACCCACGCCACCCTTTTGATTGACCATGGCAATGACTCTCGCCGGTCCGTGGGAGGCCAGCGGAGCGGGTTCCGGGAATTCGCGGTGAGGACGGCCCGTGGGCCCCATGATGGCGTCTTCCAGATCGAGCTCGGTGCCTTCCAGCGTAGCTGTTCCCCGTTCGATGCTCACGTATCTAACCACTCTTTCGACGACGATCTTCCCTGCCGCTGCGCCCCCGGCGACAGCGCTGCTACCCCTTTAGGCTACAGCGCCCGACACGGTTATTCGGGGAACTTGACATTGGTCGATTCCTGAGCCTTGACCCTCTGGTTGAGGTCGAAGGTTGCCTGAGTGGCCGCGTCCCGCCGCCCGGAACAGCGAAGGCCGGCACCTAGTGGGTAGCCGGCCTTCGCCTCACTGTACTGCTCTGGAGCTGTTCCTGTTAGACCGTGACCTTTTCGCGGTTTTCAGCCGCAGGTGCAGCCTCTTCTTCGCCGCCGTGGGCGATCATGGTCTGCTCATCGAAGGGCTCGCTGCCTGAGAGGACGCGCTCTACCT
Source organism: Paenarthrobacter sp. (assembly GCA_031179305.1). Taxonomy (GTDB): domain Bacteria; phylum Actinomycetota; class Actinomycetes; order Actinomycetales; family Micrococcaceae; genus Arthrobacter. The sequence continues at coordinate 134,587 of JAPSHX010000007.1, forward strand.
GGCCATTGTCGATTTCCTTCACCCAGGTGCCGATGAGGACTGTGGCGACTGCGTTGCCGGTGAAGTTGGTCAATGCACGTGCCTCGGACATGAAGCGGTCGATTCCAACGATCATGCCCACGCCGCCCAAGAGCTCCGGCTTGTGTGCCTGGAGGCCGGCCGCAAGGGTGGCAAGTCCGGCACCCGTGACACCTGCAGCGCCCTTGGAAGCGATGATCATGAAGACCAGCAGGGAGATCTGTGCACCGAGATCCAACGGTGTGCCCATGGCGTTGGCTACGAACAGCGACGCCATGGTCAGGTAGATGGCCGTGCCGTCCAGGTTGAAGGAGTAGCCCGTGGGAACGGTGACGCCGACAACAGGCTTGGAGACACCCAGGTGCTCCATCTTGGCGATCAGGCGTGGCAGGGCTGCCTCGGAAGAAGAGGTGGAGAAGATCAGGAGGTACTCGCGTGCCAAATACTTCATGAGCTTGAAGATGTTCACGCCGGCCACTGCCCGGAGAAGCGTACCGAGGATGACCACAATGAACAGTGCGCACGTTACGTAGAAAGCAAGCATCAGGGTGAACATGCTGAGGATCGCTTGGGCGCCGGTGGCACCAACTACGGCGGCGATGGCGCCGAACGCTCCAACCGGTGCCAGCCACATGATCATGATGAGGATGCGGAACACGAGGCGCTGTCCGTGACCGATGGCGGTGAGGATGGGCGCACCCTGCTTTCCCATCTTCTGCAGTGCGAAACCGACCAGGATGGCAGCCAGAAGGGTGGGCAGGACCGGGATGTCACCGGGGATGATTCCCAGGAGGAAGTCCACTGTGCTGTTGGTGTCGGCCTTCTTGGTGGGGTCGTACGGGGTCAGCTTGAGCCCCTCGCCCGGATGGATCAGGTTGCCCACCACCAAACCGATGGCGAGGGCAAACGTGGACATTGCCACGAAGTAGCCCAAGGCGAGTCCCCCTACCTTGCCAACGGTTGCGGCCTTGGCAATGGAGCCGATGCCCAGGACGATGGTGCAGAAGATGACCGGGGCAATCATCATCTTGATGAGCTTGATGAAGCCGTCGCCGAGCGGCTTGAGGGACTTGCCGACCTCGGGGAACATCAGGCCGATCACGGCGCCGAGCACTACAGCCAGGATGACCGCGATGTACAGGTAATGCGACTTGTCGAGCCCCTTGCGTCCACCTTTGGCGGCTACTGCCGTCTCTCCTCGTTGAGAGGTCATGGGATTCTCCTTCTGGATACTGTGTAAGGCGCCGCGGTCCTGCACTGATGTCCAATCCGCCGCCCTTGTGTGATATCCATCATTGAGCCGCAGGTGACACACATCACCGTTGCGGTCATATTGGTCATGGGAGGCCCACGTGTTTCACAGCTGGAGCATCGCCCGCCGCTTGTTCGTGGCGAATTTGTTGTTCGTCCTGGTACTGACGGCGGCCTTTGGCGCATTCTCCGTGGTGGAAGCCAGGGACAGGGCCTACGACGAAGCGGGTGGAAGGATGCAGGCGATCGCCACGTCCCTGGCCAACAATCCCCTTGTCCTGGAGGCCTCTTTAACAGCTGATCCCTCAGCCATCCTCCAGCCCTATGCGCGGGAAGTCATGGACGACGCCGATGCTGATTTCATCACCATCATGGCTCCGGACAGGACACGCTGGACCCATCCCCGGACCGAGGAACTGGGCAAGCCCTACATCGGGACCATCGAGCCGGCCCTCGGCGGCGAGACCTTCACGGAAGTTACTGCAGGAACCCTGGGTCCCTCGGTCCGAACCATCGCGCCCGTCAAGGACGCCGACGGAAGTGTCCAAGCCCTTGTGGCTGCCGGCATCACGGTCCGCACCGTAGACACCGACGTTGCCGAAAGGCTGGGTGTGATCGGCGGAATTGCCTTGGTGGTGTTGGTCTTCGGTTCCTTCGCGTCGTGGCTGCTTGGACGATACCTTCGATCAGTTACCCGGGGCTGGGGACCCGAGCAGCTGGCACAACTGTTCGCGTACTACGAGTCCGTCCTCCACTCCGTCCGCGAAGGCGTGATCCTGATTGATACCCACGGCAAGGCGGTGATGTACAACGACCAAGCCGCAGAGCTGTTGGGCTTGGAGCCGTCCGACGCTGACCGGTCCCCTGACGACGCCCCGAAACTCGCTGATCTTCCCTTCGATGGCAGCCTGCGAGCGCTGTTCGAATCGGGTAGGCCCGCACATGACGAAATCCATCTGACCGGTTCCCGGATCCTGGTGGTCAACCAGGCCCCGGCAGTAGGGCCGGTGCCTGAGCGAAGCCGGCAGAAACCCGCCGTCTACGGCACGGTGGCCACTATCCGTGACCGTACCGAGATCGAGTCCCTGGGCACGGAGCTCCAGACGATGAAAACCCTCTCCGATGCCCTTCGCGCCCAGACACATGAGCATGCAAACCGGCTCCATATGATCGTTTCCCTGTTGGAGTTGGGCCGCACACCCCAGGCCTTGGACTTTGCCACCAAGGATCTGGAACTCAGCCAGCAACTCACCGATGACCTGGTGGCCTCCGTGGACGAGCCCGTCATGAGCGCCCTTGTGATGGGGAAGTCTGCGGAAGCCCACGAACGCGGCGTGGAATTGGTGGTCCGGACCTCAGGGAGCTCCGGTGTCCGTGGCCTGGAGCTCCAGGACCTGGTGACGATTCTCGGGAACCTGCTGGACAACGCGATTGACGCCGCCGCGTCCGGTGACTTTCCCCGGAAGGTGGAGCTGGACGTGGAAGCCGGGCCTGCCGCCGTCGAATTTACGGTGCGTGACTCCGGCAGAGGCATCAATCCGGGCTCCATCGATGACGTCCTGCAGTACGGTTTCAGCACGAAAACTCCGGAAGGAAACCGGCAAGGTGCCCATGGTCGGGGCGTTGGCTTGGCCTTGGTGCGTCAGGCAGTGGAGCGGCTCAACGGTACGATGACCATCAGCAATCCCGGCGGAGCACAGTTCCATGTCCTGCTCCCCGCGCCGGTTCCCGAGGAAGAGAAGGCATGACAGAGATCCGTGTCCTGGTGGTGGAGGACGAGCCCATAGCCTCGGACGCCCACTCTGTCTACATTGGCCGCTTGGACGGCTTCAACTTGGTCGGGACGGCACCGGATGGCCAGTCGGCCTTGCGCATCCTGGGCGAATTCGCGGCGTCCGGCTCCCCTGTGGACCTCGTCCTCTTGGACATGAACCTCCCTGACCTTCACGGACTGGACGTCGCCCGACGGATGCGTTCCGCGGGAGTCTTCGCCGACATCATCGCCATCACTGCCGTCCGTGAACTGAACATCGTCCGCAGTGCCGTGTCCATCGGCGTCGTGCAGTACCTCATCAAGCCGTTCACATACGCCACTTTTGCCGACAAGCTCAGCAGTTACCGGACCTTCCGCGAACAGTTGGCGGGCTCGATGTCCGGCATTTCCAAAGCAGGGGCCTCGCAGAGTGACGTTGACCAGGCGTTCGCGAGTCTTCGCGCACCCACGGAACTGCCGCTGCCCAAGGGACTCTCCGGCTCAACTCTGGAGTCAGTGAAGGACCTGGTGAGGGCGGGGCAGCGGCCGGTGTCCGCAAGTGAAGTCATGGACGCGCTGGGGATGTCCCGGGTGACCGCCCGCCGCTATCTGGAATACCTTGCCGACGCCGGAACGGTCACCCGGGCGCCCCGGTACGGCACCCCTGGCCGGCCGGAGAACGAGTACGGCTGGAACCGGGCCTAGGGGACCTCCCGTTCCCTCCGCCTCCGCAGTAAGCTGATGGCGACCCGTGGAGAGACCATGTCCGCACAGCCCCCGCTCCGACAACCGGAATCACCAGCGCTACCGCAGCTGATGGAAGCCCGCGAGGCGTTTGCCCGTGGAGACTGGGATGCTGCGCGTCGGGCCATGGAAAGTGCCGGTGACGAATCCCCGCTGAGCCTGGAGGACGTGGAAATCCTGGCGCGCTCCAAATGGTGGCTCGGGGACGTTCAGGGATCCATGGCACTATCCGAAAAAGTATTTCGCGGGTTGGTCGCCGGTAAACAGTTCCGGGCAGCGGCTAAGGCTGCACTGACCTTGTCTCTGCAGGGGGGTGTCCGCGGGAACATCGCTGTGTCATCGGCATGGCTGAACCGGGCGCGACGCCTACTTGACAGGCTTCCCGAGTCTCCGGAGCACGGATATTTGCTGTATCTGGAGGGCAACGACGCAATTTACCTCGAAGGTGACGCGGACTCCGCCTTTGCTGCTTCCCTCCAGCTGACCGCCATGAATCGTCGGCAGAAAGCTCCCGAGCTGGAGAGTTTTGCGTTCATGTTGTCGGGTCTCGCAGCCGTCCGGAGAGGCCAGGCAGCTCGCGGCTTCGAGGACCTGGATCAAGCACTGCTTCCCGTGATGGCCGGCCAGGTGTCGGCGGAGTGGGGTGGCGATATCTACTGCTCCGTCATCCACCTCTGCTACGAACTGGCCGATTACTCGCGCATGAGGTGGTGGACCGACGCTTTGGCCGCGTGGTGCGCCGGGCTGTCCACGTCTTTCATGTACTCGGGGATCGTCCGGGTCCATGAACTGCAACTGATCATTGCCGAAGGTGGCTGGAAGCAGGCGGAGGAGGAGCTGGCTCACCTCGGCGAGCGTCTTCGGCATGCCCATGCTTGGATCGCGGCCGACTGCTTCTACGAACTGGGCGATATTCGCCGACGGCAGGGAAACAAGTCCGGCGCCGCGGCGGCTTATGCCATGGCCCGTAGACTCGGCATTGATGCCCAGCCCGGCTCAGCCTTGCTCCTGGCTGATGCGGGAAAGGACGAGGAAGCACTTACGGATCTTCGCGCCGCGTTGGCAGACCGTGGGCGCCTCGGACGGGCCTGGTTGCTGCTTCCACTCGTGGAGTTGCTTGCACCCCGGGACCTTGACGGTGCTGAGGTGTATTGCTGCGAGCTGGAAGGAACTGCGGCTTACTACGGAACAGCGGGATTGATTGCCTGGGCACATCATGCGAGAGGTACTTTGTTGACGGCCCAAGGCCGCTGGATCCAGTCGCTGCCCGAGTTCGAAGCGGCGGCGCAAGGCTACCGTTCCCAGCATTTACGCTATGAGCTGGCACGGATCCATGAGCGGATATCGTCAGTCAGGGCGGCGCTGGGCGAGACCGGGGCGGCCGACGCGGAACGCGCCACCGCTGCCGCCATCCGTACGCAGCTCGGAGCTGCACCGTCCTCCTTGCCAAATGTTGATCACGCACTGAATGGGCTGACGGCCAGGGAAGTGGAAGTACTGGGATGCGTACTGTCCGGCTCGAGCAACAGGCATATAGCTCAGACACTCACCATCTCCGAGAAAACAGCCAGCCGTCACCTGTCGAACATCTTCACCAAGATCGGCGTCAACTCCAGGACCGCTGCGGCCGCTTGGGCACGTCATCACGGAATAGCAGAGCACCCCCGGACTTGAGCCTGCATGTTTTGACCCATGGTGCGCCAAAAGATGCAGGTTTCCGTGGACGCGCTGGAAGGCTCCGCCGCCATACCTTGAAGTTACGGACAACGGGCCGGGCAGGCCGACCCCCTCATCATCAAGGAACAGCGATGAACAGCACCCAGGCCGGGCAACAGGAAGCTTCCACGTCGGCGAAAGCCGTCCAACAGGCCACTGGCCGATTGATCGGAATCCTCAACGATTCTTCCATCGCCCTCTTGGTGGTGGTAGGCCACCAGACTGGCCTTTTAGAGGCGTTGTCGACCCTCCCTCCAGCCCCTGGCAGCCTTATTGCCGACGCGTCAGGCCTCAACGAGCGCTACGTCAGGGAATGGCTGGGCGGCATGACCTCGGCCGGATTCGTGGACTACCAACCGGACAGCGGTACGTATCTCCTGCGCCCGGAATTCGTTCCCGTCCTGACAGGTGCAGGTACCGAAAATCTCGCGCGAACACTTCAGTACGTGGCGCTCATGGGTGAGGTGGCCCCGAAGATCGCCCATGCGTTCCGGAAAGGCGGCGGAACAAGCTACGAGGACTACTCGCGGTTTCATCACATCATGGCTTCTGAAAGCGCTGCAGTGAACGATGCATTGTTGGTAGAGACGATCCTTCCCTTGACAGATTGCGTGGAAGCACTGCGCAGCGGCATCTCCGTCGCCGACATCGGATGCGGCCAAGGTCATGCTTTGAACCTGCTGGGGTCCTCCTTCCCTGCCAGCACTTTTACCGGCTACGACTTCTCCGTCGAGGCATTGGCAACGGCCGCCGCCGAGGCCTCAGCCTTGGGACTTTCGAATGTCCGATTCGAGCTCCAGGATGTGAGCCGGTTGAAGGCCGCCGAGGCGTTCGACTTGGTGACAGCGTTTGACGCAATCCACGATCAAGCCCACCCAGCTGAGGTGCTTGTGAACATCCGTGCTGCGCTCAAGCCCGGCGGCACCTTCCTGATGGTGGACATCAATGCTTCAAGCCGTCTGGCGGAGAACTTGGAGCTCCCGTGGGCGGCCTTCCTGTACACCATTTCTACATTCCACTGCCTGGCTGTTTCCTTGGGGCAAGGCGGCGATGGTCTGGGCACGGTGTGGGGGAAGGAACGGGCAACGGACATGCTTCGTGAAGCGGGATTCCGGACCGTGGAGGTGAAGGAACTGGAGGAGGACCCGTTTAATGCGTACTTCATCGCTCAGGCCTGAATGTATACACGAAAGCAAAGTTCGTGGCAGTTAGTACCCTAATAGGCGATCCATGTATACACTGTAGGCATGCGTGCCAGTGATCGGGCTTACTCGGCCCTACGGGAAGACATCATTGAGTGGCGCTTGCGGCCGGGTACTGTCTTGGCGGAAGTGGAGCAGTCCGAGCGTCTCGGGGTGTCCCGGACACCGGTTCGGGAGGCGCTGGGCCGGCTCAGCGCTGAGGGATTGACGACGGCGGCAGGGGGCCGCGGCGTCGTCGTCACCGACATCTCGCTGGAGAGCATCGATGAGTTGTTCGAGTTGCGTGAAACCCTTGAAGTGCGGGCCGCGGCGTTGGCAGCCCAGCGCGGGGACCCGGGTGTTTTCGCCGAGTTGCATGCCCAACTGTTGTTGGCCCCTGAACTGCTTCGCGAGACTGATCCGGCACGGCACGAGTACTACGCCTTAGTAGGCCGTTTGGATGAGGCCATCGATGCCGCGGTCTCCAACTCCTACCTGGCCCAGGCGATGCGGAGCCTGCGGGTCCATTTGGTCCGGGTCCGGCGCCTGGCCGCCGACGACACTGCCCGGCTCCACGCAGCCGCCGCCGAGCACGCCGCCATTGCCGAGGCCATCGCCACGGGCAACCCGCGGCTGGCCGAAGCCGCCACCACAGTCCACCTGCACCGCAGCCTCACCCACGTCAAAGCCACCCACGCTACTGCCCTGAAACACACTGCCTAAAAAACACCACTGCCTAAAACACCACTGCCTTGAAGGAGCACCATGGTCAAGAACCATCACGTCCGCGTCTATAAGTCCGAAGAGAACCTGCCCCGCGAGGAGCAGTTGGCGCACAAGATCGCCGTGGTCGCCGCCGACCCCGTCGAAGTCACCCCCGAGGTCACCGACATGGTGATCAACCGGATCATCGACAACGCCTCGGTGGCCATCGCCTCGCTGAACCGTGGCCCCATCGTCGCAGCCCGCGCCCAGGCACTGGCCCACGCACCCTCGGCCAACGGCAAGGGCGCCCGCGTGTTCGGCATCTCGGAGCAGGTCTCCCCTGAGTGGGCTGCCTGGGCCAACGGCGTGGCCGTCCGCGAACTGGACTACCATGACACGTTCCTGGCAGCGGACTACTCCCACCCCGGGGATAACATCCCGCCGATCCTGGCCGTCGCCCAGCACGTCGGTTCCAACGGCAAGGATCTGGTCCGTGCCATCGCCACCGGGTACGAAATCCAGGTGAACCTGGTCAAAGCGATCTGCCTGCACAAGCACAAGATCGACCACGTGGCACACCTCGGCCCCTCCGCCGCGGCAGGCATCGGCACGTTGTTGGGTTTGGATGTTGAGACGATCTTCCAGTCCGTGGGTCAGGCCCTGCACACCACCACCGCCACACGGCAGTCCCGCAAGGGCGAAATCTCCACCTGGAAAGCCCACGCACCGGCCTTCGCAGGCAAAATGGCCGTCGAAGCAGTGGACCGCTCCATGCGTGGCCAGACCTCCCCCGTGCCGATCTACGAAGGCGAAGACGGCGTGATCGCCTGGATGCTGGATGGCCCGGACGCCTCCTACGAGGTCCCGCTGCCACTGCCCGGGGAAGCCAAACGCGCCATCCTGGACACCTACACCAAGGAACACTCCGCCGAATACCAGGCCCAGGCCTGGATCGACCTCGCCCGTAAACTCAACCGTGAGCACCCCGAAACCACCGACCCGGCCAACGTCGCCTCCGTGCTGATCAAGACCAGCCACCACACCCACTACGTGATCGGCTCCGGCGCGAACGACCCCCAGAAGTACTCCCCCACCGCGTCCCGCGAAACCCTGGACCACTCCATCCCGTACATCTTCACCGTCGCCCTGCAGGACGGTGCCTGGCACCACGTGGACTCCTACGCCCCCGAACGCGCCGCACGTCCGGACACCGTGGAACTGTGGCACAAGGTCACCACCGTGGAAGACCCCGAATGGACCCGCCGGTACCACTCCTTGGACATCGCCGAGAAAGCCTTCGGCGGCACTGTTGAAATCACCCTGACCGACGGAACCGTCATCACCGATGAAATCGCCGTGGCCGACGCGCACCCGCTCGGTGCCCGGCCGTTCGCCCGCGAGCAATACATCAACAAGTTCCGCACCCTCGCTGCAGGACTCGTGGAAGACGCCGAAATCGAAAGGTTCCTCACCGCCGTCGAACGCGTCACCGAACTCGGAGCCGGCGAACTGGACCAGCTGAACATCACCGCCGCACCCGGCGTGATCGACCTCAGCAACGCGCCCAAGGGACTGTTCTAAATGCTGTACTCCACAACCACCCCCGAACAGAAACGCCTCAAACTCCGGGAACTCCTCGCCTCCGGGACCGTGCAGCAATTCCCCGGGGCGTTCAACCCGCTCTCAGCACGCCTGATCGAGGAAAAGGGCTTCGCCGGCGTCTACATCTCCGGCGCGGTCCTGGCCAACGACCTCGGCCTGCCCGACATCGGCCTGACCACCCTCACTGAGGTAGCCACCCGGGCCGGGCAAATCGCCCGCATGACCGACCTGCCCTCCCTCGTGGACGCCGACACAGGCTTCGGTGAACCCATGAACGTGGCTCGGACCATCCAAGAACTCGAAAACGCGGGCCTGGCCGGCTGCCACATCGAAGACCAATTCAACCCCAAACGCTGCGGACATCTGGACGGCAAAAACGTCGTTGACATCGATACCGCCACCCAACGCATCCGCGCCGCAGCAGACGCCCGCCGCGACCCGAACTTCCTCATCATGGCCCGCACCGACATCCGCGCCACAGATGGAATCCAAGCGGCCCAGGACCGCGCCAAAGCACTGGTAGACGCCGGCGCCGACGCGATCTTCCCGGAAGCCATGCGTGACTTGGACGAATTCCAGGCCATCCGCGACGCCGTGGACGTGCCTATCCTGGCCAACATGACAGAGTTCGGCAAAAGCGACCTCTTCACCGTGGACCAGCTTCAGGGCGTCGGGGTGAACATGGTCATCTACCCCGTCACCCTCCTCCGCATTGCCATGGGCGCTGCAGAGCGTACTCTGGAATCGATCAAGGCTGCGGGGACCCAAGAAGCGCAAGTGGAAAACATGCTCACGCGTGCGCGCCTCTACGAACTCGTCGACTACGAGGCATACAACCAATTCGATACCGGCGTATTCAACTTCCAGGTACCTGGCGTCCGCTAGGTTCCGAATTCATCAAGGGGAACGCAGGCACTCCGGCACACCGGAAGCGCCTGCACTATGAACGAAGGAGTTCAGCATGGCTGCTGAAGACATCAAAAAGGGCCTAGCCGGCGTCGTGGTGGACTACACCGCCGTCTCAAAGGTCAACCCGGACACCAACTCGCTGCTCTACCGCGGCTACCCGGTCCAGGAACTGGCCGCCAAATGCAGCTTCGAAGAAGTCGCCTACCTGCTATGGAACGGCGAGCTGCCCAACGAATCAGAGCTGGCTGAATTCACGGCCAGGGAACGCGCAGGCCGCGCCCTGGACCCTGTGGTCAAGTCAGTGGTGGATACGTTGCCCACCACGGCCCACCCCATGGACGTGTGCCGCACGGCAGCATCCGTGCTCGGCGCCCGGCACGAACTGGCTGAGGATTCCTCTCCCGAAGCGAACATGAAGAAAGCCATCGACCTCTGGGCTGCCATGCCCGCCGTGGTGGCCTACGACCAGCGCCGCCGCCGCGGCCAGGAACCCGTTGAACCACGCGAAGACTTGGACTACTCAGCCAACTTCCTCTGGATGACCTTCGGCGAAGAACAGGTCCCCGAAGTGGTCGAAGCGTTCAACGTCTCCATGATCCTGTACGCCGAGCACTCCTTTAACGCCTCAACGTTCACCGCCCGCGTGGTCACCTCCACCCTCTCGGACCTGCATTCAGCCGTGACCGCCGCGATCGGCGCCCTAAAGGGTCCGCTGCACGGTGGTGCCAACGAAGCCGTGATGCACACCTTCGACGAGATCGGCATCCGCAGCGAAGAATCCCTCGAAGAAGCAGCCACCCGCGCCCGGGCCTGGATGGAAGACGCACTGGCACAGAAAAAGAAAGTCATGGGCTTCGGACACCGCGTTTACAAGCACGGCGACTCCCGCGTGCCCACCATGAAAGCCGCCCTGGACAAAATGATCGCCCACTACGGACGACCCGAACTCCTGGGCCTCTACAACGGCCTCGAACAAGCCATGGACAAGGCCAAAGCCATCAAGCCCAACCTTGACTACCCGGCCGGCCCCACGTACCACCTCATGGGCTTCGACACTCAAACGTTCACGCCGCTGTTCGTCGCCAGTCGCATCACCGGCTGGACCGCCCACATCATGGAACAGGTCGCTTCCAACTCCCTCATCCGCCCGCTGAGCGAATACAACGGGCCGGAAGAGCGGCACGTCCCCTAACGCGTCCCGAAATTTCGGTGATACGTACGACGGCGGGCCGGTCGCCCAAAAAGGTGACCGGCCCGCCGTCGTACTTGCTCCCGTCGTGCTACCGCTGAGGATCCACCCAATCAATCGTGTGGACGTCGGCTACATTCTCGTTGTCTGCCGCCAAGGCCACCCTCACCGCGATGCGCTGGCCGGAAATCATCGCCGGCAGCCAGTGTTCCGCATCAGCCCACATCCGCTCAACCGGAAGTTGCGCCACGGGGAACCACGCAGGGGCAATCTCGTCGCTTTCCGATGGCTCCCCCTCCCACGAGCGGGTCAAAAACACGGTGGTGGCCATGTTCCACTCGGGCCTCGCAGGGAAGACGAAATCAACTGTGCCCGCCGGAATCAGGTCTTTCGCGTGAACCACCACGTTGATCTCTTCCATGACCTCACGGCACGCAGCCTGCGAGGCGGTCTCCCCCAACTCAACGTGCCCGCCGACACCCACCACCTTGCCCCGACCGAAACCTGTCTTCTTGGTCCCGAGCAGGACATGTTCACCGTCCGCACCGTCGCGGAGGAGGAAGCACAAAGTCACATGGGCTGCAGTCATGCTGCCTACCTTAACCTGATCTCCCCTGCCGCTGCCGCCATTGCTACAGTGAGCCCATGACTGAAGGTGGGGGTAGTGGGCGAGCCCAGGTGGCAGCGGTGGACGACGGTGTTGGCGCAACTGCCGGCGTAGCAGATTCGGGCGAGGAAAAAAGCACCGCAACCCCCGCCAAGGTAAAACGCGAACGGGACGCCTGGCTCCCCCGCTGGTTGGTGGCACACCCCCTGTACGCCGGCTGGGCGTGGATAGTTGTCTGGGCAGGACTCATCGTCCTGGACGAAGTAGTGGACCTGGCCGGATGGACCTGGTACCTGCTGGTCCTCGTGGCTGCCCTGCCCACCCTGATCTCTACGCTGGTGGTGCTGCATGCCACGCCGCGAAGCCACCTCAGGGCAGTCGATGCAACCGTCCTGGGCCACTTCTTCGTCCGGTTCCTTGCACTGGTGGCAGCATTCATGGTTTGGGCAGCCTCAGTGGTGATGAGTGCTTCCATCTCCACCACCGTCCAGTCCGTGATTGGCGATTCCGAAAAGGAAGTCACGGCACTGGGTTTCAACATCATGCTGGCAGCAGTTCCGCTGGTGCTCTCCATCCTGTGGATGGCATTCATCGTCCGCTGTGCGTGGTTCCTGCGGCGGTTGCGAGGCTGGCGTCAGATACCACTGAAGACACGCGTACCAAAGAAATTCCTCCGCGGGCGCCCCCGGCTCAAGCGCGTGGTGGTAGGGCTGGCTCACCCCGGACTCCTGCTGGTAGCCGGCTTGGGGACCTCGCTGCTGGCGCTGTTCGTCGACGCCGTGGAGCTGACGCTGAACGTGCTTGAGTAACTCGGACACTGTTCAAACGCCTTGGCTATCCGAGCGCCTGGCTATCCAAGTGCTCTGGGATGCGCCGCTGCGTAGACCTCACGCAAAGTATCTGCGGTGACCAAGGTATAGACCTGGGTGGTGGTCACGGACGCGTGTCCCAGCAGTTCCTGAACCACCCTCACGTCCGCCCCGCCTTCCAGGAGGTGGGTGGCGAAGGAATGGCGCAGAGTGTGTGGTGAGACGTCTTTGGTGATGTTGGCCTTCTCGGCGGCGGTCTTGAGGATGGTCCACGCACTCTGCCTGCTGATCCGCCCACCCCTGGCGTTGAGGAACAGCGCCGGGGAGCCTTTTCCCTTGGACGCCAGCAACGGCCTGCCGCGGACAACATAGGCGCCGACGGCGCGGGCACCGTAAGAGCCCAGGGGCACCAGGCGTTCCTTGGAACCCTTGCCGAAAAGCCGCACGATGGCAGGGTCGCCGGCGGTGTCTTCGAGGGAGACGTCATCAACGTCCAGCCCCACGGCCTCGCTGATTCGGGCACCCGTGGAGTAAAGGAACTCAAGCAAGGCGCGGTCTCGCAGGCCGGTAGCGCTGTCTGAGCCTGCAGCTTCCAGGATGCGCGTCACTTCGCCAACGCTGATGGCTTTTGGAAGCCGCTTGCCCGGCATTGGTGGGTGCACATCGCTGGCTGGGTCCGCCGTCGTGGTTCCTTCCAGCGCCCAAAACTTGTGGAGTCCGCGCACTGCTACCACTGTGCGTGCAGCGGAGCGGACCCCCAAGGCGGCGGCGCCGTCTGAACCGTCGGACAAGGCCTGCACGAAAGCCGTCAGGTGATGCCGTGTGATGTTTCCCGGCTGATCCACCCCTTGGGCGGCAAGGAAGTTCGAATACCGGGTGAGGTCCCTGCGGTATGCCGATAGCGTGTTCGCCGCCAAGCCTCGCTCCACCCCGACGTGCTGCAGATAGTCGGTTATTGCACGGTCAACGCCATTGACGGTACGAGTCGCGGCCTCGGCCATGCTCAGCGCTGGCTCGGGTGAGCCGGCCAAGGCGCGTTGGCTGGACGGAGGCTGGTGAAGCCATCAGCCTTCGCGGCAGCGGCCGCGAGGATCCCCAGCACCGCAGACGGATTATGCAGCCGGCCTTCCAGCACGGCTTTTACGGCGTCGTCAAGCGGCACCCAGCGGAGTTCAATTTCGGCTTCTTCATCGGTGCGGACATGCCGGTCTGCCAAAGGAACGTCGCTGAGGCCTCGAGCCAAGTAGATTCGGACTGCCTCGCTGGAGGAACCCGGCGAGTTGAAGAAGTCCACAAGGACGTTCCAAGTAGCCGCCACCAGGTCAGCTTCCTCCGCCAGCTCCCGGGCCGCACCCACCACGAAGTCCTCGCCTTCGACGTCGAGCAGGCCAGCGGGGATCTCCCACAGATCCATGGCGACCGGATGCCGGTACTGCTTCAGCAGAAGAATCTCACCGTCCACGTTCATGGGCAGCACCGCTACAGCGCCGGGGTGGTCGATGTAGTCACGAACCAGGGTGTCCGTGCCGTCGCTGAGTTGGAACGAGTCGCTGACGACGTCCCAAATGCGGCCTTCATATACCTTGCTGGTAGACAAAAGACGGCGCGGGCTCGGCATATCCGAAACCTGCCGTGACGTGCTGGAAGTTTCAGAGATACCGGGCATCGCGCCGTCCTTTGTGAGTACTTGCTTTTACTTGGCTGCTACCGCGCGGGCACCGGTCTTGGTGTCCACGGGCGCACCTTCACGACGCTCCAGTGCAGCCTTGACCAAACCTGCGAACAGCGGGTGCGGGCGCGTGGGCCGGGAGCTGAGCTCCGGGTGCGCCTGCGTTGCCACGTAGAACGGGTGCACTTCGCGGGGAAGCTCCACATACTCCACGAGCTTGCCGTCAGGGGAGGTACCGGAGAACACCAGGCCCTCGGCAGCGATCTGGTCGCGGTACTTGTTGTTGACCTCGTAGCGGTGGCGGTGCCGTTCGCTGACGGTGGTGGTGCCGTAGGTCTCGGCAATGACCGAGCCTTCATCCAGCTTGGCTTCGTAAAGGCCAAGGCGCATGGTGCCGCCGAGGTCTCCCTTGCCTTCCACGATGTCCAGCTGCTCTTCCATGGTGGCAATAACCGGGTACTTCGAGTCGGGCTCGAATTCGCTGGAGGAAGCACCTTCAAGGCCAACCACGTTGCGGGCGTACTCGATCACCATGCACTGCAGGCCCAGGCACAGGCCAAGCACCGGGAGCTTTGTTTCGCGGGCGAACTTCAAAGCGCCAAGCTTGCCTTCAAGGCCGCGGATACCGAAACCGCCGGGTACGCAAATGGCGTCCACACCAGCCAGGGACTTGGTGGCGCCTGCCAGAGTTTCACACTCGTCCGAGGGGACCCAGCGGATCTTGACCTTGGCTTCATTGGCGAACCCACCTGCGCGGAGAGCCTCGGTGACCGAGAGGTAGGCGTCCGGGAGGTCGATGTACTTGCCTACGAGGGCAATCTCGACCTCATGCTTGGGGTTGTGAACAGCTTCAAGCAGCTTGTCCCACTTACTCCAGTCAACGTCCTTGAACGGCAGATCCAGTGCACGGACGATGTAGGAGTCCAGGCCCTGGGAGTGCAGGGTCTTGGGGATGTCGTAGATGCTGGGAGCGTCAGCGGCATTAACCACGGCGTCGATGTCGACGTCGCACATGCGGCCGATCTTCTCGCGCATGGCGTCGGGCACTTCGCGGTCCGAGCGGATCACGATTGCTTCAGGCTGGATACCAATGGAGCGGAGGGCAGCCACGGAATGCTGGGTGGGCTTGGTCTTCAGTTCCTGGGAAGGACCGATATACGGCACCAGTGAAACGTGCAGGAAGAAGACGTTGTTGCGACCCACGTCCTGGCGAACCTGGCGTGCCGACTCAAGGAACGGCTGCGACTCAATGTCGCCCACGGTGCCACCGATTTCGGTGATGATGACGTCCGGAGCGTTTTTGCCTTCGGCAGGCAGGCGCATGCGGCGCTTGATTTCATCGGTGATGTGGGGAATGACCTGGACGGTATCTCCGAGGTATTCGCCGCGACGTTCCTTGGCGATGACTGTGGAGTAGATCTGGCCCGTTGTGACGTTGGCCGAACCTTCGAGGTTTTCATCGAGGAAGCGCTCGTAGTGTCCGATGTCGAGGTCTGTTTCGGCGCCGTCATCCGTCACGAATACTTCGCCGTGCTGGAAGGGGTTCATCGTGCCCGGATCCACGTTCAGATAGGGATCGAGCTTCTGCATAGTTACAGACAAACCACGTGCCCGCAGCAGGTGACCGAGGCTGGAAGCCGTCAGACCCTTACCGAGCGAGGACGCCACACCACCGGTGACGAAGATGTGTTTGGTCGTCTTGGACGAGCCCGGGAACCGGGAATTTACACGGGAATTTGATCGCTGCACCACGGAATTCGAGCTTATCATCAATTACGCCTTCCAAGCGTCTGTTCGGATTCCCCAAATGGTCAATAGTTGCTCACCACCGCATTCCAAGCAAGACCCGGGCGGGATTAAGTGCACCCGTGTGATTGTGCTCGCACTAGCCCGCGGCACCTGGTCCGCCCGCAACACTAAGCGCGCTGCGGCAGGAGCTTAGCGTCGTCCAGCAACTCCTGGGCATGCGCCTGTGCACTCTCGGAATCCTCTTGTCCGGCCAGCATTCGGGCAAGCTCCTTGACCCGCTCGTCGTCGCTAAGAAGCTGAACGTCACTGGACGTGAAGCCCGTGGTTGTCTTCCCATCAGCGCCACGCACGGAAGTTTTAGTCACACGGATGTGTTGATCTGCGAAAGCGGCTACCTGTGGCAGATGTGTCACCACCAGAACCTGGACGTGCCGGGCGAGCATGGCCAGCCTCCGTCCGATTTCGACGGCGGCACGCCCACCCACGCCCGCGTCCACCTCGTCGAAGACGAACGTGGGGACGGGATCCACGGCGGCAAGCACTACCTCGATTGCCAACATCACCCTGGACAGTTCACCGCCGGAGGCACCCTTGCCCAGCGGCCTCGCCGGGGCACCGGAATGAGGTTGGAGGAGGAAGGCAATCTCGTCGGTGCCCCACGGGCCCAACACGCCGGTGCCATCCACCTCGATGACCAATGTTGCATCCGCCATCGCCAAGGCCTTTAGCTCCGCGCTCACCCTGGCTGAGAGGTCCTTGGCAGCTTTGAGGCGGGCTTTGGTGATGGCAGCGGCCAGTTTGCGCAGGGCGGCCTCCGCGGAACCCACCTCAGCATCCAGGGACTCGATGCGGCTTGAGTCATCCTGCAACTCGTCGAGGCGTGTCCTCGCTGTAGCTGCCCACTCAAGCACTTCGTCAATGCTCGGGGCGTACTTTCGGATCAGCTTGGCAAGGGCAGCCCGCCGCTCCTCGATTTCGGAGAGCCGCTCAGGGCCCTCCGTGTCCAACGCTGCCTGGTAGCTGGACAACTCGGCGGCGATGTCATTGAGGAGGAAGCCCACCTCGGCCAGCCGGTTTGCTGCGGAACGAAGTTCCTCGTCGTGCTCCGCCACGTGCTCCAGTGTCCGCTTGGCCGCATCCACCATGGTGGTTGCATCCCCGGCGTCTCCGAATTCTTCAGCAATCAGCGACTCGTGGGCCGCAGCGGCCGCTAAACGCAGTTCTTCCACGTTGGCCAGTTTTACGGCCTCGGCCTTTAGTGTTTCGTCCTCACCGGGCTGCGGATCCACCTCATCGATTTCCTTGAGGGCCGCGTCCAGGGATTCAGCCTCCCGCAAACGCTCGCGGGCTTCGCTGCGAAGTGTTTCGAGTTCGGACTGGATGGCCTTCCAGTGGTTGAACAGTTCCTGATACTCCCCCAGCGTCTTGGCGAGGGGTGCTCCGGCAAACCTATCCAAGGCGTGCCGCTGAGCAGTGGCGCTCTTGAGCCGAATCTGGTCTGACTGACCGTGGACCACCACCAGGCTCTCGCCCAACTCAGCCAAAACACCCACCGGTGCCGCACGTCCGCCAACATAAGCCCGGCTACGCCCGTCGGCACCCACGGTGCGGGCCAGCAGGAGCTCAGCTACGCCGTCGAACTCTTCCGCCTCCCCGCCGGCCTCCTTGGCGCGTTCCACCGCACTGTGGGCGGGATGGAGCTTCAGCACGGCTTCCGCCGACGCGGATTTGGCGCCGCTCCGAACGGCACCGGCGTCCGAGCGGGCACCAAGAAGGAGTCCGACGGCGGTCACCACCATGGTCTTGCCTGCACCGGTTTCGCCGGTGACGACGCTGAGTCCGGGGCCCAGCGGCAGGGCGGCGTCGGTTATGACGCCGAGGTCACGGATTCGGAGTTCTTCGAGCATGTTTCACTTCGCATTCGTGGGGTCTGATGGCTCACCGTGCCCCAGGTCCGGGGACGTTCCGGAGTCCCGGGGGCTGGGCAAGGGAGCCGGTGACAGTGTACGGATGACAGGGATGGGACCGGTGTGTACCTCGCCACTCCGAGGGGCCGGGCCGCGCCAGCCGTGGATGGGAAGCTGGAACTTGCGGACAAGCCGGGCCGAGAACGGTGTCTTGTGTGTCCGTGCCAGCCGCACCGGGGTTGCCGAGCGTGTCACTTCAACGCGCGCTCCCGGCGGGAGATCCACGGACCGTCGGCCATCGCACCAGAGGACCCCCAAGGCGTCTGTCCGGTTCATGATTTCGACCGCCAACTTGGAACGAGGTGACACCACCAGTGGCTTGGCAAAAAGTGCGTGAGCACTGATCGGAACGATGACCAAAGCTTCAACCTCGGGCCACACAACGGGGCCACCTGAAGAAAAAGCGTAGGCCGTGGAACCCGTGGGCGTCGCGAGGACAACACCATCACAGCCGAACGACGTCAGAGGACGCTCGTCAACCTCGGTGACAACCTCCAGCATGCGTTCACGGTTGGCCTTCTCAATGGCAGCCTCGTTCAAAGCCCACGTGTGCCAGATCTTCTGGCCCTTGACCCACACCTGCACATCGATGGTCATGCGTTCTTCCACCGTGTACTGACGGCTGGCTATCCACTCCACGGTCTGGGCGAGATCGGCCCGTTCACTTTCCGCCAGGAATCCCACGTGCCCCAGGTTGACGCCCAGCAGCGGGACATCGACTTCACGGACCAGCTCAGCTGCGCGGAGAATGGTGCCATCGCCGCCCAGGACCATCACCAGCTCCACGTCCTCCAGGTTGACGTGATCGTTGAGGATCTCGATGGGCGTATCGAGGGCACCAAAGAAGCGTTCGATATCTGCAAGTTCGGACTTCTGCAGCACGGGAACCAGACCAGAGGCATGCAGTTGCGTACAGGCATCCCACGCTGCGCGGAGCGATTCCTCCCGCCCGGTGTGGGCAAGGACAAGTACACGCCTGCTCATCGGATCTGCTTTCTAGTGGTTCGGCCAGAGTTTCTTGATCAACGCAGCAACGTCCTCGTCCCGCTCTTCGATCTTAGGCAACACCGAGGACATCCTGCGCGTCATCCACAGGAAGTATTCAACATTTCCGTCCTGCCCCGGAAGCGGACTGGCTGCCAGGTCTTGAAGTTCAAGGCCTGCATCCACTGCTGCGCGGGCCACTTGGGCGACCGCCCGCCGTCGTTCATTCTCCGAAGACACCACTCCGGTTCGGCTCAGACGCTCCTTGCCAACCTCAAACTGCGGTTTGACCATAAGCACCAAATCGCCGCCCGGCTCGGTGCACTGCGCAAGCGGCCACAGGACCAGCGTCAGCGAGATGAAGGACAGGTCAGCCACCGTCAGTTGTGCCGGGCCACCAATCTCCTCCGGGGTCATATACCTGACGTTGAGGCCTTCGTGGACCTCAACCTTGGGATGCTCCCGAAGGTGCGTGACCAGCTGACCGTGCCCCACATCCACAGCCACTACTTCGGCGGCTCCTTGCCGTAGCAGGACGTCAGTAAAACCACCCGTGGAGGCGCCGGCGTCGAGGCACCGCTTTCCGGAAACCACGACGGCGGGAAACGCCTTCAGCGCGCCGGCCAGCTTATGCCCTGCGCGACTGACGTAGATGTCCTCAAGGTGGGACTCGACATCCAACTCCGTCGTAGCATCCACTTGGTGGGCGGCTTTGATGAGGACGTTGCCGCCCGAGCTGACCTTGCCGTCACTGATGAGCTTGGCGGCATGGGTACGGGACCTCGCCAGCCCACGGGTGACGAGTTCCTGATCAAGTCTTGGCATGCGTTAGCTGTCGCCTTCCGGGCGGGGATCGCTGGGGGTGCTTTTAGGGACTGCCGGAAGTCCGGGTTCGGCGTCCAAGGCTTCCAACAAAGCGTCATGGACGCCGGCGTAAAGCTCCCCATGACCCGGTACGGGCGCATTCGCGACGTCACTGAGCGGGACGAGAGCCCTGTCCACCAGCGAATCCCCCGTGGGGCTTGCAGCGTCGGGCCACTGGACTGCAGGTCGCTCCGGTTCTGCAGGTTCCAGCTCGGAGTGTTGGGGCTCTGAGTGTTGGGGCTCGGTCATCGCACCAGTTTAGTGATTTCGCCATTCCATCTGCGGCGCATTTGCCACGTCCGTGTCGGGTACCGCTGTCCACCAGGCAGCGCACGCCGCACGCCACGCGTCGAGGTCACTCTCGTCACCCGTAACTGTAACGGTCGCATCCGCGGCAACTGCAGTCGCCGCACCGCAACGGAACGTGCCACCGTCGCTGACAACCTCCGGATATGGCGCATAAAGGCCTTCCAGGTCTGCCAGCAGGTAATCCGGACGTTCGTCAGTCCGCGCCGCAATGATGGTGTAGGTGGTGTCCACACCGGTGAGGACGGCCGCCGTCGCAAATCCTGCGCGGTTGCCACCCAGGATGTCCGTGTCCAACCGGTCGCCCACAACCAGCGGACGATCGGCGTTTAGCCGTTTTGCTGCCGCGTGGAAAAGGGGCGCTTCGGGCTTGCCTGCCACCAACGGCGTCTTACCCGTGGCAGCCGCCACCGCGGCAACCAGCGTTCCATTACCCGGTGCCATGCCGCGGGCCTGCGGGATAGACATGTCCGTGTTGGTGGCAAACCACATGGCACCCCCGGCTACGACATATGACGCCTCCGCCAGATCCTTCCACCCAATCTCCGGGTTGAACCCCTGGACCACCGCCACCGGGGATTCGGCGGCACTGTGCACCGGCTTAAGTCCAACCAATTCGATCTCATGGGCCAAGGCCGCACTGCCAGTAATGAGGACGTGCGCCCCCGCAGGCAGCATGGAAGCCAGAAGCTCCCCCGCTGCCTGGGAGGAACTGACCACTTGATGGTCCTCAGCCGGCGCACCGAGCTCACGCAGATGCGCCGCGACCTGGGCAGGGGTGCGGGAGGCATTGTTTGTCACGTAACCCAGCCCAACGCCTACGGTTTCAAGACGCTGCAATGACTCCACAGCCCCGGGAATGGCGTGCGGTCCTGCATAAACCACTCCATCCAGATCCGAAAGGACAGCATCAAACGATGAGATCAGTGAATCAGCCATGCTGGGAGTCGGAGCCCTCGTTCTCGGTATCTTCGTCTTTTGCTTCTGCTTCTTCGTCCGCTGAATCGATGTCAGATTCCGCGTCATCGGATTCGAAGTAATCCGACTCGACATCATCAAGCTCAATGTCATCATGCTCAACATCAGCGGCTGCGGCCTCAACTATGACCGTCTCCGTTTCAGGCTTCACGACGTCGGCGTCCGGGGCTGGCTTCTCGAAGCGCGGCTTACGCGCAGCTGCTTCTTCCTGCTCGTCCCAGCCCAGGTCCAAAATTTCGGGTTCGGCGAAGTCGCCCACACCCAAAGCGTTCTCAGCTACGAGCGCCTGCCGGGCCCACTTATCCGCTTCCTCGGTGCGACCCACCGCGCTGAGAGCTTCAGCGTATGCGCGGAAGAGGCGGGGGCTGTAGGAGAACGCCCGGTTGATGTCCAACTGGGGGATCTCAAGCTCACTGACCGCCGCATCAAACTGCTTGAGGTCCGCACGGGCTCCTGACGCCACGATGGCTAGCTCAACCTTGCCCGGAGCGTCCAGGTCCTGGGCTTCCGGAGAGCGCACCATGTCAAGGGCGCGATCGGGGCGGCCAAGGCCACGCTCGCAGTCAGCCATCACCGGCAAATGCACGTTGGATCCACTGATGCGGCGGTACGTACGGAATTCGCGCAGTGCCTCACCGTAGTGACCAGCGGCGTAAGCCGTGAGGCCAACAGCTTCACGGACGGCCGACAGGCGACCGCCGCGGCGGCTTGCGGCCAAGGCGTGCTGGAACGCGAGCTCGGGTTCAATGTCGATCAGGCGGCCAGCCATGACCAGGTGCTTTGCGACCCAGCCAGCGCTCTGCTCCTCAAGGGTCTTGATCTGGTGCCCAGTAGCACGGTCGAGTTCCTTGCCCGTGACATCCTCGTCAATTTCAGGCGAGCGTTCGCGGTCAGGGCGGTTGGCGCTGCGGATGTCCTTGGCGTTGGGGACCCGGGCCGGACGTTCTTCCCACGAACCGCCGCGTTCGTTGCGGTCACCGCCAAAGTTCCGCGGTCCGCGCTCGGGACGGTCGCCGAAGGGCTTGCGGTCGCCGCGGTCGTTGTTGAAGGGACGACGGTCACCGTCGCGTGCCGGACGGTCGTTACGGTCGCCG
>JAPSHX010000034.1 GCA_031179305.1 Paenarthrobacter sp.
GCTTCGAACGGGGACCCCACTGAACACCCCAGCGAGACCTGCAACACCCCCTTCTACATCACACAAACACCACACCCCCTCACAAAAACCAGGAAATCCCCGCCCGATTCGTTGACGGTGCGGATCTGCGACACGGTGTGGGGCTACGCAATGGCCCCTGCCTCCAACTCGCTGGAGGTCTGAATCAGCTACCTGCGCCGCAAACTCGAAGCTGAAGGTGAACCCCTGCTCATCCACACCGTGTGGGGCATTGGTTACCGGCTGGCCGCATCGTGACGCTTCGGCTGAGGATGACGCTGGTGATCGCGGCAGCCATCACCCTCACCGTTGTGATGTTCGCGGCACGGGTGTATGTCCTCGTTGGGCACGAACTGTGCAAGAACCAGGTCCTGTCCCTGAGGCGAGAATCGGATCGCATCATCCAGGTGATCCAGACCGATTCCAACTGGCAGGGGCTTTCGCAATGCACGTGGGTCCGTTCGCCTGCGTGCGCCCAGCTCGTGGCGCCGACCTCGGCGAAGACCCGGACTCTGGCGCCGGTCCGGCATTGTCCATTACTGAGCAGATGTGCGAGGTGGCTTCCGGGGATCGTGCCGCGTTCTTAACCGGAGCGGTCATCGGAGACGATCCAATCCGTGTGAATGTCAGACCTCTGGAAAACCAGAGAGCGCTGGTGGTCGGGTTCGGGGGCAAACCCTTACGGCAGGGATGGGCCAACCGTAATCGTGCAAGGGTGCACCGGCGCTTCGATGCCCGGCGACTCAGGTGGCCCTCTGATGATTGACCGCAGCCGTGTCGCCCACTATCGACTCGCAGATCACAAGGCGGGATCGATAGCACCTCCTACTACGCCGATATCATCGCAAGCCGTGCTTGGATCCGCTCAGCCACCGCAGTTTAGGTACAAAGTCCACGGACGTGCGGAACGTCCGGCGAGGTTAGGTGACAAAAAAGAAGACGTCCGAGTCGAGCTCGGCTGGTCCGGGGTGCTTCACAGGGGAGGTGGCCTCTTGTCATCGAAAGAGCGAGGCAGCTGAAGCCCCCGTCTGCGTCCGGAACGAGTCACCAAGGGACATTGAGGACACCTGGCCGTGCGAGGGAAGAACGGGTCCAGGTTCCGGTCACGACGAAGGTAACTGGAGAACCGTAATCAAGGTGTCCACTGATAACGCGCTCTGGAACGAAGAGCCGGGTCATTACTTAAGGCAATGCGCCCACGCCAGATCCGGATTTTGGAGCGGGCGTGATGCAGAACCCTGAGAGTTGGAGCGAATGTCCCCGCGGTTTCTCGTTGTACTCTGCCGTCCTTGGGATTTCTTTGCCTTCTTTGACCAAAACCCTAGTAGTAACGGTTTTGGTTCGTTCTGAGTGAGCTTCGTTACTTGGGCGATGGGCGTCGTGGGATCGTCAGGATGAGGCTTATGGACAGGTGTGGCATAAAAGATCAGGGACATGCGCATCTCGGGGACGGTGCTTGTCCCCTTGGCTGGGGGCATGGTCGCGCAGATGGTGAGGAGATCCTTATGAGGCGCGTATGCCCGGGCTCTTGATTATTCGCCGGGACCGTGCGCCTGGCATGAAGGCGCCGATGCTGATGACGGCCGGAACGATGAGCCATGCCCAGGTACTTGTCCATCGGATACCGTCCGAGTCGGCGGAGGAGAAGGCGGTGACCTCAACGAAGAGGAACTTGGCATGGGCGCCCATCGGCGTGTTGGAGTCGATAGCCGCGAGCATGCCGAAGGTAAATGCAAAGAACAGAGCCCAATAAGAAAGTAGTGCCAGTCAGCCGCGTTGACCCGGATGGACCACAGAGGACCGCGGCTGTCCTCATTGGAATACCGCCCGCAAGCGCCTTAGGTGGGGCGAGGTCGCTGAGGCTGGTGCTCGTAGGCCCGGGGTCATTTTGGCCAGCGTCCGGCACTACACCATCGGCCAATACTCACAAATGTCACGATGTGCCATCTTGTCAGCTCTGGTATTCGGCCGCGAAAAGTGCAACCGTGAGGTGATATACGACACAGGGGAGTCGAAATGATCAAAAACCGAAATATGCATCCCGGGTCTCAGAGGACTTCGAACAACCGCAAATCCAAAACTGGTTTTCTCGCAGTTCTGGGCCTTACGGCCATAACGCTGTTGGTTCCAGATGCTGCAAACGCCTACACGACAACTGGCTGCAGGTGGAGTAGCAATAGCGTTACTTGGTCTAACGGAACTACAAATTATTCTTATGATCTTTCCGCAAAGAATGCGGCCGCTTCTTGGGCTTCTGCCACCCAAGTCAACAACATGGCTTCCAGCGGCGGAAAGATGAAAGTATACGACTACAACACGGGGGCCAACGGGTATGACGGATATGCCTGGTGGACATGCAATTTAGGCAATTTAACTAGTGCCGCGGTGACTCTCAACAAGTACTACACCGACCGAATGCCCACCACTAAAAAACAAGCCATCTGGGTGCACGAGTTCGGGCATGGTCTCGGATTGAATCACTCACAGTACAGCTCCGCGATCATGTGGAACTGTCCGGCTTGCGTCTTCAACAACTACGGCTACAGAACACCGCGATGGGACGACATTAATGGTATGAACGCCATTTATTGAGGGGAAACAAATGCGTAAGAGACTTTTTTCCAACCTAGTGTCGGGCGCGATGTTGGGTGTCTTGGGTTTCGGAGCCATTGGCTGCGCAACCACATCTTCCACTGGTTCGGAGGGTTCCAGCGGGCTGCATGCATCCCGGAGTAAATTCTATTCCAGCATCAAGGAACTGGCTGCCGACAGCACCGAAGTGATCGTTGGCACGGCAACGAAGATTAGAATTGAAGCGCCCTATAGCGTCGTCACGGTGGAGGTAAACGACACCTACCAGCCATCGGGGCTAGGTTCTGCTATCGCTAATGCACGCGCGGCTTCGGTCGGCGATGGCGCCACGGTGGAGGTACGCCAGCTCGGCACCGCAGATATGAAGGAAACACCAGTACCGCTGCTGGAGCTGAAGAAGAAGTACTTGCTGCTCCTCACCCCCAGCATGCTCGCTGGCGAAGCGGCCAGCCAGTTCTACGTCACTGGCGGTGGAGCTGGGATTTTCACCGTCGATGGTTTGAACTACAGTCGCTTGGTGACCGGAACCAAAGATTCATTTCAGGCGCTAGTAACTGGGGCCGAACTCTCGAAGTAACGGCACAGAGTCGGTGTCCTGGTCCGGGTTCTTCCAGACCGGGACATCGGCGATTGCCCAAATGACTTTTTCTGACGGCACGTCGGGGTGGCATCTGGTATCCCTTGGGTTTCTTTGGATGGGTGTTTGTGTGATGTATAAGAAATCGCTGCAGGTCTCGCCGGGTTTTGCCTTGAGGCTTATGGAGGGTCTTCCGATGTCGGGCCCTTCGTCTCTAAGCGTGGTTAGGTCCGGCTGGGTTTCGGGGTTTGGACGGGCACCGGCGTGGCGGCGGAGAAACGTCAGGGCCTCTTTGAATTGGTAGCGACCAAGCTTCCAATTTCAAACGAGACCCTGACTTGTCCCACTTTACTTCCTGCTCCGGCGGGCGGTGGTGTGAACGTGCCGATGCTCTTTTGAGTGTCCCCGGCGTGCATGTCACCTTCGTCGATGAGGCCGCCACCGGCCTGATTGTCCATGCCGAAACCGACCAGACCACAAATGGTTGCCCCGATTGTGGTGTCGTGGCCATAGGCCACGGCCGACGCCGGATCCGCCTCCATGACATTCCGTGTTTCGGCCGTCCTGTGGGCTCGTCTGGTCCAAACGGCTATGGCGTTGCCCTGATGAACATTGCCGGAAGAAGGTGTTCAGCGAAGTACATCCACTTGGCCGGGAAACGCGCGATCCTCACACACCGGGCCGTCCGTTGGGCAGTCGATGCGCTGGAGAAATACGACACGTCCGTCTCCGCCCTCGCCCACCAGCTCGGTGTGTCCTGGCAGGCCCTCTGGAACGGCATCGAAGCAGAAGCTACCCGGCGGATCGCGAAGCCCGAACGGCTCTGCGGCATCGACGCGCTCGGCGTGGACGAGCCCGTCTGGACACACGCCGGATTCCCCGGCACCGGCATGGTCACCGGCATCATCGACCACACCCGCGACGAGCACGGCAACGTGCACGCAAGACTCCTGGACCTGGTGCCCGGCCGGTCAGGGCAGTCTTACGGTGACTGGCTCAAAGAACAAGGCCCGGACTTCACCAAAGGAATCAAGGTCCCCACCCTGGACCCGTTCCGCGGCTACGCCAACGCCATCCGCGACGAACTGCCCGAGGCCATCACCGTGGTCGACGCGTTCCATATCGTCCGCCTGGGAATGGCCATGGTCGACGATGTCCGCCGCCGCGTTCAACAGGACACTCTCGGGCACCGCGGACGCAAGGACGACCCGCTGTTCAACATCCGCAGAACGCTGCAGCAAGGCATCGAATCCCTGACCGGCAAACAGGTGGCCAGGCTGGAGAAAAGACTTGAGGCGGGCGACCCAATCAGCGAGGTGGCCATCGCCTGGCACTCCTATCAAAAGCTCCGGGCCGTCTACCACGCCCGCCCCGAACGAGGACGCGAGCTCGTCACCGAGATTCTCGCCAGCTTCTCCACCTGCCCGATCCCGGAGATAGCCAAGCTCGGACGCAGCCTACGCGCCTGGAAGACAGCGATCCTGGCCTACTTCGAAACCGGCGGAGTATCCAACGGCCCTACCGAAGCCGTGAACGGAGTCATCGAAACCACCTGCCGCATCGCACGAGGATTCCGCAACTTCGAAAACTACAGAATCAGAAACCTGCTGGCCGCCGGCGGCCACCGCCCCTACCGGAAGAAATCACCCAACCACGCTTAGAGACGAAGGGCCCGGTGTCCACGTATTTTGATATCGCACATCCAGTAGACAAGCCCCTAGAAGACAGGGAATCCTGCACGTCCCCGGCGCGCCTGGGGCAATACGTTCATTCTGGTCTTACGAGCGATGGAACAACCAAACCCTAGGGGCATAATATGACTGACAAAATGTAATCCAGACCAAAATTAGCGAGAGAATTACCGGCGGTGTTCCCGCTGCAGACACCCGGTGAATCTTTCAGCTGTGGCTGGACAGCCAGTTTTCGTACCCGGCGAACATGATCTCTTCCTAGGGGGTTTTGACGGCCGGGTACTCAATTCTGGATTAGGCGCACCCCTGGTCGATTGCGAATCTATGTGACCGATCAGTTTCCGCCCCACACCAATCCAGCGTCATGACCATTATCCGAGTGATGCAGCCCCAGACACGGATATGGGTGGGCTGCAGCTCGGACAAGCGATATCGCTTCCCCATGGGTATGCTCCGTTGGCAGACAAGTAGGACGGGACGTCGATGGCCTTGTTCACGAGCCGCCTCACATTTCGGCCACTCTTGCGGATTCGGATGGGGTGCAACGGGCAAGGAACCGCAATCCCTTCGTCAAGCGCTTGCCTCGGTATCAGGGGCAAACCCTTACGGCAAAGATGGCCAACCGTAATCGTGCAAGGGTGCACCGGCGCTTCGATGCCCGGCCAAACTAGGTTTCCCAGTTCTTGACTGCCATGCCCAGAGGTGGGTACCAATCAAGCCCTCCTGGCGGGCTCCAATCAAGTTGACACAATCAGCCAATGGGCTGAGAGGACAGAAACACGAGGAGCAACACGGCACCGCCGATACCGTGGATCCTTAGCAACTGTGATCGGCTGAACTTGCGTCGCGTGCACCAGAACCGAACTCTGTCTGGCAGGGGCTACATCCTTCTTGGCAAGCCTTACGGGTCGGGCTGGGGCAGCCAGAGCCGCGGACCGTCGGAGGCGATGACCCACAGCCGCGACGCGGACAGTTTGCTGTAGATGCGGCCAAAATCACCGAAGTGCAGGTTGTGGTGAGCTTGGTCGATCCTTGTTTGGAACGGCAGGACGCCGGAGGTGGCCGTAAACGGTCAAGTCACCGCGGACTTTAGTGTTGGCCGGGTTGACAGAAACCGCATGATTCCGACATGCCCAGCGATGGGAAAGCGGACATGACGCGGGTGGTGTCCTCGGGCTGAGTGCCGACCTGACGGTCCCCGACGACCTGCTACTCGGCCTGGATCTGTTCGGAAAACGGTACAGAGGCCTGTGAGGCGAGGACGTGGAGTTCCTTATCGTAAATGAACTCTTCCATGGCGGGCGTCAGCGCATACAAGGCGCCCGAAAGGGCCTCCTGCTGGTCGGATCGACCGGATCCTAGCGTTGTGAAGGCGTGGACAGGGCTCATGAACCTACCCCTAAGGGGGTGGGTTCATGAGCCCTGTGTTAGTAAATGATTCAGGCAGCGAAGAGCTGTTCCCCGACGAATCCTCCGGGTTCGCACCCGGGGGGGATGGCAAACACGGCCGAGCCGACCGGGGTGGTCCATTCGTTCAGCAGATCCAGCTCATCCAAGCGACGCTGGATGGGAATGTACTGCCGTTTCACGTCCGTCTGGTAGGAGACGAAGATCAGCCCGGAGTCAGACATTGCCCCGGAGGCCGGTGCTGCATCGTAGTTGAAGGCTCGCCGGAAGATTTGTTGGGTTTGATCCTTGGGGCGGGCACGGCGCAGGTGGGAGAACTCCGCGATGATCGGAAAGCCCACAGGATTGAGGGCCGTGAAGTCCGGTTCATCGTGTTCATTGTTTCCGGTCAGAGGCGCTCCGTTGGTGAGCTTTCGCCCCACGGATTCTTCCCGGCCGGTGCGATCAAGCTCGTCCCACTTGTCCAGATTCATGCTGATTCTTCGGATGACCAGTGAGGTGCCGTTTTCAATCCAGGGCTGGGTCTGCGCATTACCGTAAACGACCTTCTCGAAACTCTCTGTACCCGGGGACGGGTTGGTTGTTCCGTCGACTTGGCCAAAGAGATTCCGCATGGTCGTTCCGGGCTTCTCGGTACCGTAGGCCCGGCGGAAACCCGTTTGCACCCACCGGAGAGTGGTGAAGCTTCGGCTGTCCTTCAGCAACATCCGCTGTGCGTGTGCCACGGTCAAAGGATCATCCGCGCAAATCTGTAACAACAGATCCCCACCGCTGAACTCCGGGACAAGACGGTCGACGGAGAACGCGGGGAGATCCGTCAACCATGAGGGACGACGCCGGGGTGCCACCGCATCCACTAAAGCAGGGCCGAAACCAAATGTCACTGTCAACCGCGCCGGGCGCAGGGCAAGTTCACCCTCCGTGTCCGCCAGCGCAGCCTTGCCCCGGGTCAGCTTGGCAGCATCGTCGCTCAAGAGCTTCAGGAGTGCCTTGATGCGCTCGGCCGTGGTCCCGGGTCGCAAGTCCAGCGCGATGAAGACTCCGTGCGCTTGGGCGTCGGTACCGATTCCAGCCTGCCGGGCCCCGAAAAATGGAACCGTCTCAGAGCCGTTGGCATCAAGTGCCCCGGCGGGAGTTTCCGTTAGGGTTCCTGAGCCCGCCAGCTGCGTCCCGGCAGCGGCCAAGGCCCCCAGCCCGGCAGCTGCGCCGCCGAAAAGCAAATGACGTCTGCGTACCCCTCTTTCCGGCCGGTCCGGATCTTCGGTTTCGACGGACATTACTTCGATGGGGCCGGCGTTGCGGACTCACTGTGGCTGTGGTCCATGGAAACGTGGCTGGAGTCGTGTCCTGATTTGGTGTTCTCTCCCCCGGAGTAGTTCTCGTTGGCGCCCGTGAAGTCCTTGCCTTGGGCAGTGAAGTCAACTGCGCCGCCGTCGGAGGTTTTCAATTCAAAGCTGATTTCGTCCCCTGCGAGGACCGGCTTGGCCAGACCCATGAGCATGATGTGGTTTCCGCCCGGTTCGAGAGTGACCTCGCCCTTGGCAGGGACCACAAATCCTCCCTGCTTTGCCTGCATCTGCATGGTGCCGTTGGCGCCCATGACGGTTTCGTGCAGTTCCACCTTGGACGAGGCCGGGGTGGTGACACTCACAACCGTCACCTCCTTGTCGGTACTGTTCCGGATGGTCCCGAACGCGGCGGACATGCCGGAATCGGCCGCCTTTACCCACGGCTCCGAGACGGTCAGAGCCGCAGCATTTTGGGTTAAGGACGCAGAAGCAGACGACGCCGGCGCGCCGCCTTGGGCGCAACCAGCCAGAGCCAGCGCGGCTGCTGCGAGGACGGGCAGGAAAGGGTAAAAGGACTTCTTGTACATGATTGATGCTCCTGATGGGAGTCGGCCCGATACGGAGGCACATTCACTTCCGTAGCGGGGAAAATTGATGATGAAGAAAGGCGGTTAGTCGCCTTAGGACGCCGCTTTGCGGACACGCCTGATGAAACCCCACAGCAGGTACAGGGTCAGACCCGCGGCGGCACCGATGCCAGCAGCAACTACGAGGCCGGACAACGTCGGTGACGACCCGTTGGCGGCTGCTGCGTCCTGCCGTGGTTGCACGGTGAAAACAGCCGGTCCCAAAGGTGCGCCCGGCGAAGGCACGGAACCGGGTTGCGCGTCAGCGCCGACAAGAAACGAGTAACTGCCGTTGATCGGGTGTCCATCACTGGATACCACCCGCCAGCGGACCTGGTACTCACCAGGAGGCAGGTCCGGGGAGAGCGGCTGGGTCAGCGTTTCCCGCGCCAGGACAGATTCACCTTGGACCCAGTTCTTCGAGACGGCGTCAATAACCCGTATTTCATGACCGATTTTCAGCAAGGGCGCGCTGAACTGTAAAGCCACACTCGACGGTGCTGCGGTGAAGCGTTCGTTGGTGCCGGGGGTTGACGAAACCAGCTCGTCATGGGCGGAAGCTGATGTTGCGCCGACCAAGGTGAAACCAAGGCACAGCACGGCCAGCAGCAGGGAATACCTGCCACGCTCAGGGATCCGCCATGTGGATGTATGCAAGGAATGACTTGCCATGGCTGCTTCCCGCCCCGTCACCGCCCATGGCGGGCGAGGCTAAGTGGGTGGTGAAGGCGCATGCGCCTAGGACACGACCGGAAGCATGGGTGGGCCGCGGTACCGCATCACCAGCAATAGGACACCCAGGTTGCACAGCGGCCGCACCGGCCAGTTGGTTGGATCAAACGGTGCACCTGGCGCCACAGCCAGCGGCTGAAAGAGTCGCAGGAACGGGACCAGCGTCAGCCCCAACGCCTGAATCAGTCGGACGGTGGTGACCTCACCATGCCGCAGAACAGCAACAGTCAACACAACGGCCGATGAGTGTCCCAGCCACATCACAGGGGCGGAATAATCCATCGCGCCCATCCTGACGGAATGATCGAACAAAGCCTGAGTTGAATGTCCGGTGTGGCCGGACGACAGGGCTGTTGTAGTCATCGCGTGGGACGAGGGATCTAGGCTGAACAAGCCATGAAACAACCCTTGGCTGAGAACAACCGCGGTACACAGCCGCAAAAGCGACAGTTCACGGCCGGTCAAGGCAGTGCACACTAACCCCGACAACGCCAGCGACAATAAAACAATGGCAGCGTCCGGAGACGGACCGCCCGCGACCGCGTGGGAGAAAGCAGCTATGGACGTTGCCGCGGTAGCGGCGGCCAGGCCACGTATCAGGCGCGCCCCACGTCCAGTCATCAGCTCCGCTTCCAATCCTGCGTAACCAATTCCGTCACGGTCACGTCAATTCGCTGACCATTGTACTTCTCCTAGGCCTCGAGTTCTACCGGGCGTCGAAAGAGGCAGTCCTTGTCGCCCACTTCCGCACCGGGGCTTTCGGGATATCAAACCAGTCACCGAACCCCGTTCCCACATCCGGGCGCCGCGACCTTCAGTGAGTCGCCGATCCCGCGAGTGCGTACCAAGGGCGTCTGCGGCGAGTCCGATCAGGCCCGAAGCGAGCCCTAACCATCCACGGGTGGGTTTGCGCGGGGCTGCCCCGGCTTTTGTTGACTCGGGGTTTTTAGGCCGCTGTGAGCGCGGTCCGGTTGATTGTTTCATATTCGATGGGCGTGAGTTTTCCCAGCCGTCGTTGCCGTCGCCGGCGGTGGTAGGTCCTTTCGATCCAGGTTGTGATGGCCAGTCTGAGGTCTTGCCTGGTGGTCCACCGCTGACGGTCCAGGATGTTCTTTTGCAGCAGTGAGAAGAACGATTCCATCGCGGCGTTGTCAGCGCACGCACCGACCCTGCCCATCGACCCTGTCAGGCCATGGTGCCGGAGCGATTCGACGAACCGGCGGGACCGGAACTGGGACCCACGATCCGAGTGCACCACGGTACCTGCAGGGTTGCGTGCCAGCACCGCGTTCTCCAGTGCCGCCACGGCAAGCGAGGACTTCATCCGCGAATCCATCGAATACCCGACGATCCTGCCGGAATAGACGTCCTTCACCGCGCAGAGGCAGAGGTTGCCCTCGGCCGTGGGATGTTCGGTGATGTCTGTCAGCCACAGCTCGTTGGCAGCCGCGGCGGTGAAGTCCCGCTCGACCAGATCGTCATGAACCGGTGACCCCGGTCTGCGGTTCAGGCCGCGTTTCTTCGAGAACACCGACCAGATTCCGTGGTCCCTGCATAGGCGCTGGACCCTGTCCTCGCCCGCCGTGATGCCCTTCACCGGAAGTTCATCGGCGATAAACCGGTACCCGAATGCCGGGTCGTCGCATGGATGTCCAAGGCGGCGTTGACCAGATGCGCGTCAGCCCAGTCCCGCTCCGACACCGGGCTGGCTCTCCACCGGTAATAGCCTTGCTTGCTGAATCCCAACACCCTGCAGGTCACCGCCACAGGGATACCGTCGGACGTCTTGATCCGTGACCAGCGGGTAGATCTGTAATGGTCCGTAGCCGGCCCGAGGTTGGCTGGCAGGCTGGTCCCTGAGGACGGCGTGTGACTCAGGGTATATCCGACCCGCTCAGGTGGTGTCTTGAAAATGACTCGTCCGCACCATTCTCCGGGCACCGGTCTGCCCGCTGCGGATGACCTGATCAGAAGACTGTCCATCCTTTGGTGTGACCCGTTACAGATGCGTCTCCGAAGCAGCCCAGGCAGGCCCCTGCCACCTGTCCACGCAGCGGGGTTACACGCCGGGCACGGTCCGGAACATATTGAAGGACTTGGGCCAGGTCGGTCTCTGGCTTTCTGGCGAGGGGCTGGGAGTGGAGGATCTGAACGAGGAACGCGTGGCGGCGTTCCAATCTGAACGGCGAAGGGTTGGCCGGAGCAGGAGCCCGGGTCCGCGCGCCATGGTTCCCCTGATGAGCTACCTGCGGGAGGCGGGCGCCGTCCCCGAAAGAGCGCCTTTGGTGACGCCGTTGGGTGCGCTCCTGGCCTCGTACCGATCGTGGATGGTCCAGGAGCGTGGCTTGGCGCTGAGCACTGTGCTTCGTTACGAGAACACTGCCCGGCGTTTCCTTCAGGAGTCTTCTGTCGGTGGGATGTTCGCCCCGGAGGCTCTGACCGGGAAGGACATCAATGCGTTCTGCTCCGGGAATTCGCCCGGGTATCGGCCGGGTCGGCGAAGGGCCGGGTGGCCGAGCTGCGTTCGGTCCTGCGTTTCCTCTATCTGCAGGGCCTCACTGGGTTGAGTCTGGGTGCGTCGGTTCCTGCGGTGGGTGGATGGTGCTTCGCGACTCTTCCGCCGGCGGGGACGTCCGCGGAGGATGTGCAGCTTCTGTTCGACAGCTTTGACCGCAGCACGCTGGTCGGTGTCAGGGACTTCGCGATAGTGATGCTGGTGTCGCGGCTGGGCTTACGGTCCATCGAGGTCGCACGCATGGAACTGCGTGATGTGGACTGGCGGTCGGGGGAACTCATGGTCCGCGGCAAAGCGCGCCGCCAAGACCGGCTGCCGTTGCCCTCAGAGGTCGGCGAAGCGCTGGTCGCATACCTCTCCTCTGGCCGGAATCCTGCGGATGCCAACCATGTTTTCCTGACCTGCCGGGCACCTCGCGGACCGATCCGCGCTGATCTGGTCGGCGATGTTGTCGAGCGGGCGTGCAAACGAGCGGGCCTACCCAACGTCGGACCGCACGGACTGAGGCACGCACTGGCCGGTGAACTCCTCCGCAGAGGCAATGGCCTGATGGCGATCAGCCAGGTCCTGCGCCATCAGGACCTGGCCACGACCGCCCTCTATGCCAAGGTTGATCTGCTCGCGCTGCGCCAAGTTGCCCAGCCGTGGCCGGGGGCCGTGCGGTGAGTGCGTTGGAGCAGAATCTCGCGGATTACCTGCAACTGCGTCGTTCGCTCGGACATGAAATGGCCGAGGCCCGGTGGCTGCTGCCAGGCTTCGTAGCTTATCTGGACGCCCACGAAGCATCTACGGTGACCATAGAAGCGGCACTGGACTGGGCGCAGCAATCGCCCACAGGCCAGCCGACGACCGTGGGGCCGCGGCGGATGATGGCTGCCCGCGGTTTCGCCCGCTATCTGGCCGGCTTTTACCCCGGCACGGAGATCCCGCCGCTGGGTCTGATGCCGGTCCGGCAAAGATGGCGCCGACCGTTCATCTACTCCACAGCCGACATCGAAGCTCTGATGGGCCAGGACCGGATCTTGATCCGATCGCCCCTGCGGGCCGCGACCTACGAGACTTTGATCGGGCTGCTGGCTGCGAGTGGTCTGCGGATCGGCGAGGCAATCACGCTGGACCGCAGCGACATCGACTGGTTCGAGGGCCTGCTGCTGATCCGCGAGTCCAAGTTCGGCAAATCCCGGCCGGTCCCACTTCACAACACTGCCATGCAGGCACTGAACGCATACGCCCAACTCCGCGACGAGCTCGAACCCCGCTCAGAGGAGCCAAGCTTCTTCGTGTCCCAGACACACAGACGCCTCTGCTACGCGGTCGTACGCCAGACATTCCGGCAACTGGTTGATGCCGCCGGGGTCGGGGACGGGGCACCCTCGCCCCATGCTGCACGATCTACGGCACACTTTCGCGGTCCGTACCCAGCTCAGCTGGTATCGCACGGGCGAGGAGTGCAGGCGAAGTTTCCATGGCTATGACCTACTGGTATCTTTCGGCCGCGCCGGAATTGCTGGCCCTGGCCGCGGCACGCCAAAATACCCGCTGGACGGCGGTGCGATCATGACGCTAATTGCACCGACCCTGCAGATGTTCTTCACCGACCGGCTCACCCAACAGCGCCAAGCCAGCCCGCGGACCATCGCCGCCTACCGGGACGCCTTGAAGCTGCTCCTGGAGTTCATCCACACACGGACCGGCAGATTGCCTTCCCAACTGGACTGGGCCGACATGGACGCGACCATGATCTCAGGATTCCTCAATCATGTGGAGACCACGCGAAACAACAGCATCAGGACCCGCAACGTTCGCCTGACAGCAATCCGCTCACTGTTCTCCTACGCCGCGTTGCGTCATCCCGAGCATGCGTTGCTGATCCAGCGTGTTCTCGCCATCCCGCCGAAGCGGTTCGACAAGCGCACCGTGACGTTCCTGACCCCGTCCGAGATCGACGCCATCGTCGCGGCCCCGGATTAGTCCAGATGGGAGGGCCGGCGTGACAGGGCCCTGATGCTCCTCGCCATCCAGACCGGACTACGGGTTTCCGAGCTCACGGGCCTGAACTGCGCAGATGTCACGCTGGGCAGCGGCGCGAACGTCCGCTGCGAAGGCAAAGGACGCAAACAACGCGCCGTTCCACTCACCACTCCCGTCGAGGGACTGCTGTGTTCCTGGTTGGCCGAACGAGCCGGCCAACCACACGAGCCAGTGTTCCCGACCCGGACCGGGCGGCGGCTCTCCCGCGACGCCGTAGCGTTGCGGATCAACACGCACGCAGCGACCGCTGCCCGATCATGTCCCTCCCTATTGGGTCAAGCGGATCCACCCTCACGTGTTTCGTCACAGCTGCGCGATGACCTTGCTCCAAGCAAGGGGTCGACGCGTCGATGATCGCCCTCTGGCTCGGCCACGCCGGAGTCCGGTCCACCGACGCGTACGTCCATGCCGACATCATTATCAAGGAGAAAACCCTCGCTCTGACCACGCCGACATCCGCGAGCCCTGGCCGATACCACCCAACAGACAAGGTCCTCGCGTTCCTCGAGAGCCTGTAACTATGCCGACCTGCGACCCTACTGGATTCTGCACACCAGCCCGGACTGGCACCAGCCTCGGCATAGTCGCGGGCTCGGCATAGGTCGATGCAAAGCAGGTCCACTCTGCCGTAGCGGGCGATGGTCTTGGCCAGGACTTTCTCGTCAGCTGCTTCGACGATCTCGTTCACGAACCGGGTAGCGAGAGAGTGTATTTGACCTTGAAGCCCTTCTCCGCGGCAGCTGTGCCCGGT
>JAPSHX010000049.1 GCA_031179305.1 Paenarthrobacter sp.
ACGACCCTGTCCGTCCTGGCTGTAGTTGTTGACCTGGTTCTTCGGCTGGTTCACCGGGATCTGTGCGTGGTTGGTGCCCACGCGGTAGCGGTGTGCGTCAGCGTAGGAGAAGATGCGGGCCTGCAGCATCTTGTCCGGCGAAGCGGCAATACCCGGTACGAAGTTCGACGGCGCGAAGGTGGCCTGCTCGATCTGCGCGAAGTAGTTCTCCGGGTTCTTGTTCAGCTCCATGGTGCCCACGTGGATCAGCGGGTAGTCAGAGTGCGGCCAAACCTTGGTGAGGTCGAACGGGTTGAAGCGGTACGTCTTGGCGTCCTCGTAAGGCATGACCTGGACGTGCAGTTCCCAGGAGGGGAAGTTGCCGTCGGCAATGTTCTCCTGGAGGTCGCGGATGTAGAAGTCCGCGTCCGAGCCGGCAAGCTGTTCAGCCTGGTCGCCGGTGATGGTCTTGACGCCCTGGTTGGACTTGAAGTGGTACTTGACCCAGAAACGTTCGCCGGCGGCGTTGATCCACTGGTAGGTGTGCGAGCCGTAGCCCTGCATTTCACGCCAGGAAGCCGGGAGGCCGCGATCGCCCATGAGCCAGGTGACCTGGTGTGCGGACTCGGGGGAGAGGGTCCAGAAGTCCCACTGCATGTCAGCGTCACGCAGGTGGCTGCCCGGGAGGCGCTTCTGGGAGTGGATGAAGTCCGGGAACTTGATGCCGTCGCGGATGAAGAAGACGGGGGTGTTGTTGCCAACGAGGTCGTAGTTGCCCTCGGAGGTGTAGAACTTCACGGCGAAACCGCGGGGGTCGCGCCAGGTGTCGGGAGAACCGTTCTCGCCTGCAACGGAGGAGAAACGGATCAGCATGTCCGTCTCAACGCCCGGCTGCAGGAAGGCTGCCTTGGTGTAAGCCGAAACGTCCGAAGTGGTCTTGAACGTACCGAATGCGCCGCCACCCTTGGCGTGCACTACACGCTCCGGGACCCGCTCGCGGTTGAACTGCGCGAGCTTTTCCACCAGGTAGTGGTCGGTGAGGATGATGGCACCGTCAGCGCCGACGGACTTCGAGTGCGCGTCGGAGGTAACGGGGGCACCTGACTGAGTTGTTGAAATGGCAGTCATTGTTCTCCTTTTTCTTATTTCTGAGTTACGGAAGTTACGGGAAGCTGTTGTTTGGACTGGCAGTCCTGACAGATGCCTTGGTAAAGGACGTCTGCGATCTGGATGGTCATGGGCTTGGAATTCTCATCCCAGTGCGGGGTGAGGCACGGTGCGTGTCCCACGGCGCAATCCACGTCCTCCACCTTGCCGCAGCTGATACAGACGGCGTGATGGTGGTTGTCACCCACCCGGGTTTCGTACAGCGCCGGGGAGTGCGGGGGTTCAAAGCGACGCAGCATCTGCAAGTCCGTGAGGTCGCTGAGCACTACGTAAACGGACTGCGCCGTCAGTTCAGGAAGCTCTTTGCGGGCAGCGGCAAGAATGCCTTCTGCCGGAGAATGCGGATGGTGCTGGACTGCGGCAAGCACGGCCAGCCGCTGTTTGGTCACACGCCGGCCGTGCGCATGCAGGGCGGCGGCCCATTCTGCTTGCTCGGCTGTGTGATCTGTCATGCATTCATTGAAACACTTATTTTGAGCAGTTCACAATAAGGCAAGGCTAACTTCTGGTGAACGGAGCAGATCCTCCATGGGATTTACGTCCTCAGCTGCGGATCTGCCCAGTGCATGGACCCGCAGAGCGGCGCCTGCTGTCTCGGATTCCAACGCCAGGCAACTGAAGCCACTGAGGCCTCCGGTCAGTGGAAGGGCGCCCAAGGTCGCAGCCATTGCCAGCAGTTCCACTGGCAGGATGTCACGGAAGTTCTCCACAGCCCGGACAGGTTCGATCACCGTATGGCGAGGTCCCGTTTCCACGGCCCGTACCAGCGGTGCGGATTCAGAAGAGGGCTCGCCCCCAGAAGAGGGCTCGACTCCAGAAGAGGGCTCGACGGCGGCGCCCGGCTCGGGTCCGGAACTCGCGTAGGCTTCGGGCCGGCTCAGCCGCAGCGCCTCACGGACCGCCGCGTCGGTGGCTTCCAGGTTGTGCTCAGGCTCGCCGGCACGACGGTGGGCCGGCAAGGAAAGCTGGGCACCCGGCGTCGTGGTTTCTCCATCCCAACGCCCGAAGAGGTGGAACGTGGGGGTTGAGGACTCGGCCACGGGCTCGCCTATGGCAGAGCCCAGCGGGTGCCAGCTGTGGGCGAACATCACCGAGAAGCGGCTTGCCCCCAGTACGTCGTGGAGGGCGGCGCGTGCCAGGTTGTGGCAGAAGAGCCAGTCGGACGCTGAAGCCTGCGCGAATTCGGTAGACGGATCGGACAGCCTGATCAAGATGTGCCCGGCCGTGAGGGGATGGCGCGGCCGGGCGATTTCCCAAAACCCCGAACGGTACAGCAATCGTCGCTCCAAGCCCATGTCAACTCCTTCCCCGGGGTGAGCCTACCAAGCAGTTCCCGCAGCAGGGAGAGTTGCTGGCCGGCGGTGTCACCCAGTTCCTGAGTGAAGGCGGAGTGTTGCTACTGGCAACGTAGGCTGACCACGGAACACCAGAAGGGGCGTCGGCGTTAATCCGTACAGAACCCCTGCAAGGCCGAGGAAAGCGACAAGAACAACCGTGCATAAACACAACAATGGACTCAAGACCGCGGCGCTCTTCGGTGTGCTGTGGGCGGTGTTGTTGGGTTTGGGTGCCATCATCGCCGCCGGGACGCGCAGCACCACACCCATCTGGATCATGGCACTGATTGGTGTGGCCACCACGGCCTACGGCTATTGGAACAGCGACAAAATTGCCATCCGTTCCATGGCCGCCTACCCCGTCACCGAGGCTCAGGCGCCGCAGCTGTACCAGATTGTTCGAGAGCTGTCCGCTCGTGCCAACAAACCCATGCCGCGGATCTACCTCTCGCCCACCATGACGCCCAACGCTTTCGCCACCGGACGCAATCCCAAGAACGCAGCCGTGTGCTGCACCGAGGGGATCCTCCACCTGCTCGATGCCCGCGAACTCAGGGGAGTGCTGGGACATGAGCTGATGCACGTGTACAACCGCGACATCCTTACCTCGTCGGTAGCTGCTGCGGTGGCCGGAGTGATCACCTCCGTGGGCCAGATGTTGCTGATCTTTGGCAGCGGGGACCGGCGCAATGCCAACCCTCTGGCCACCATCGCGATGGCCCTGCTCGCGCCTTTCGCGGCCTCACTGATTCAGATGGCCATCTCCCGTACCCGTGAGTTCGACGCCGATGAGGACGGCGCGGAACTGACCGGCGATCCCTTGGCGCTCGCCTCAGCCCTGCGAAAGATCGAGTCAGGCGTCAGCCAATTGCCGCTCCCGCCTGACCAACGGCTGGTCAACGCGTCCCATCTGATGATCGCCAACCCGTTCCGTGGCGGCGGCATGCGGCGCATGTTCTCCACGCACCCGCCCATGAAGGAACGGATCAGCCGACTGGAGCGGATGGCCGGGCGCCCACTGCTGTAACTGGCTTAAGCGTCGTTGGCCCGCTTTTCCGTGTTTGCTCAACAACG
>JAPSHX010000008.1 GCA_031179305.1 Paenarthrobacter sp.
GGGTACCCTGGGTTGCAGTCGCGTAGCTCAGCGTGCCAAGGTCCGTGTTCTGGCCTACGAAAGAGGACACGGACCGGGCGTTGGCCTCCGTGAGGACGTTGCCGGAGTAGATCGGACCGGACTCACCGGCAGGTTCCGCTGAGACAAAGTAGAGTCCCGTGGTCAGACCGGTGACCTTGAAGGTCCCGTCTGCTGCGGTGAAGGCGGCCCGAGTAACGAATGAACCGTCCTTGGTGAATACACTCACAAGAGAGCCGCCGATTGCGCTACCACTGGAGCCCACCAGTCTGCCTGAGAGGGTGCCACCTAGGCGCACCGTTGCATTGATATTTGGCACAGTCTGTCCTGCCTTGACCGTGACAGGCGTGGCATTGGCTGCGCCACTAGACTCCGGGATGCTTTTGTAAAGCTGCCCCTCGAGCAGAGTCTGGTAACCGCTGGAGCGATTGAATTGCACTTTGTACGACCCCGGAAAGAGACCAGAAAGCCCATAGGACGTCGAGGTGTCAGCGAGGAAAGCCTCTGCCGCAACAGAGCCGTCTTCCGCAATCGCCGTGAGGTACTGGTAGTTACCACTGTTAACGGATCCCGAAATGGTTCCACCGGCCACCACCTTGTCCTGAAGACCAGAGACGTGTTGCCCGGCTGCTACGGTAACGGTCGGTGAATTGGCGTGCATACCAACCCCACCGTGCCACATCTTCGCCCACGGCGACCAGCCGCCCGTGGAGAACTCCAACTTATAAGTTCCAGGTTCCAGGCCACCAATTGCATAGCTTCCGGTCTGCTCTCCCCACTTAGTGGAACCGTAGCCAGCCGCAGCTCCTGCCCCAAAGTCCGGACCCTTAACCACCTTGATGTTGAACAGGAAAGGATCGCTGCCTTGCGGGACCACTATGTTGCCGGAAATAATTCCTGCGGGCTTTAAAGTCTGATCTATTCCGCTGACCGTTCCTCCCTCAACCACGTCGATCGGAGTGGCTGTGGCGGACGTAGGCACACCCCCGTACCAGGTACCGATAACCGGAGACGGTTGGCTGTTGTCGTACCGGAACTCAACCTTGTACGTGCCAGTAGGCAGTGCCCGTACAGCAAACGAGCCATCTGCGAGAAGGTTTGATGAACCCGACCCGGAGGGACTCGAGGCTGAGGCGGTGATTTTAGTGGCGTCGACACCTACCGGCACAGAGACGGTCCCGGCGACCACGCCACCAAGCTGCAGGCTTTGACTAATGCCGGAGACGCCACCTCCGGAGACGGTGACCGTGGTCGACTTGTTGTAATCCCTACTGCCGTAGTAGGTCTGAATCAGCTGGGCAGGCTGCGCCATTTCATAGAAATAGAGCTTATATTGCCCGGGCTCAAGGCTTGTAAGCGAGAACTGGCCGTTAGAGCTGACCCGCGTGTTCTGGTACGAGGGACCGCCGGCAGCTGAGACATGAACTGTGGTGACATCCACGCCCGCGGGCACTGTTACCGTTCCTGAAATACTGCCTGCAGCTGCTGCAAACGCCGGGGATGCGATCCCGGCAGGCAAGGCACCCAAGATGAGTGCGGCTAATAGAGTGAGAGCGAGCCGAAAACGACCGCGACAATAAACCCTCATGGGTCCCCCATGTTTCATGCGAGCGAAGGGGCCGCAAGTGGCGGCCCCTTCGCGATCCTAGTGCAGAAAACGATTCATTCTAAACGCCTCATCTTTGTGAAGTGAGAGAACACTTCACGGCTGGCTAGCCCCGCCTGAGCAACTTCCGCACCAAAAGCATGGGCTTCTTCAAGAACTCCCCCACGCTGGTCCGCACAACCACGGTCTGGTTCAGCGCCTCCAGGCGTTCCAGGATGTGGTCGAGCTTGGCTGCGGACTCGTCCAGGCGTCGCTGCTGGGCAACGATGAGTTCCTCTTGCTCAGAAAGGACGCGCGTCAGGTAAAGCATGGTGCCGAGCCCGCCCTGCGCGGCTTGGTCGCGGAGGTAATCGTCGCGGACCAGGGCATCGTACTGGGCGTGCTCGGCAACCTTCGCGAAGATGCTGTTGCTGTGGTGCCCTGCGGATTCCGGCCGCTGCGACCAAAAGGCGAGAGGTTCGCCGTCGAGGAATCCAACGCGCGAGTGGCTCAGGACGCGGAGGTGGAATTCCCAGTCCCCCACCACCGGCAGGTTCTCGTTGTAGTAGCCCACATGGTCGTGAAGATTGCGTCGGTACAGGAAGGAAATGGGGACCGCGCGGTTGATCTTGAGCATGTCTGCCAGTGTTATCTGCCGCATGTCGGCCCAGAAGATCTCACGGCGGATGGGCTCGATCCTGTCCTCCACAAGCTCCTCGATGACGATCTCGGTCCGCACCATCACACCGCCTTCAGCAGCATGCGCGGGATCGTCAAGGTAGGCCACCGTGCGGGCAAGGAACTCGGGGGCCCAGAAGTCGTCGTCGTCATGAATCACCACGAACTCGCCGGAACCGACCTTGAGGCCAGCATTCGATGCCGCCTCCATGCCAGCTGACTCAGCATGGTGAATGGTGGTGATACGCGACCGTTCCGCTTCCGACCGCTGGGAGGTGAGGTGGTCGACGTCGGCCGGGTTCCCGCCGTCGTTGACTATCACCAGCTCGAAGTCCTGGAAGGTTTGGGCGAAGATGTCATCCAAAGCCCGTGCCAGGAAGATGGATCGGTTCTTGGTTCGGGTCACGATGGTGACGCGGGCGCCGGAAGTCATGCGGATCCATCCATGTGGGAGATTAGTCAACTCTGCATTTTAGCAGCGCCGGCTACTCCGAGCTTGGCCCGGACGGCGGCCAACTCCGGACCGGAAACGCCGCTCTCTGCCAGGAACCCGGGCGCATCCAACGACATAAGGAAAGCGCGCAGGCTCGCCCGCCGCTCGGTCAGCATCGCTTCCAGAGCAGCCTCGGACAGGTAAGGATCGTGTGCGTGCGGTGCCCCGTGGGTGCGATGCCGCTCGTTGATCCCCCGCGCTGCGAGTTCGTATCCGCGCACGATCTCCTCATCACCAATACCCGCCAATCGCTGCAGGATCAAAGCGATCACGCCGCTACGGTCCCTTCCCGCAGAACAGTGAACCACCACTTTGCCGGGCGACGCCGCAATGGCTTTGAAAACCGCCGCGATCTTGTCAGCGAACAGCTCAAGGTAATCGCCGTACTGCGCGGGATCCTTCAGGTACGGGCCGAAAAGCTCGCTGAAGTTCCTATGGTCCGGATCTTCCGTTGGGCAATGCACGACGTCGA
Organism: Paenarthrobacter sp.; assembly: GCA_031179305.1. GTDB lineage: Bacteria > Actinomycetota > Actinomycetes > Actinomycetales > Micrococcaceae > Arthrobacter. The sequence continues at coordinate 3,247 of JAPSHX010000008.1, forward strand.
TGCGGGCCTTCACGTTGTCCGGCACCTCGGGATCGGTGTCGCGTTGCCGCCGCTCACGCGAGGCGCGGAGATCGATCACGGTGCGGACGCCGTCGTCGTACATCTGCTGCCACCCGGCTTCCGTGATCCATTCGTGGCGCCCCATCCGGAACACGTCGCCGGCAATCCGCCACGCGTTGACTGCGCCATCCCAGTGGACGCCCTGGTGTGCTGAAGTCGTCCTGTCCATAGGAGCCAGCTAAGCACAAAGTTTGGAAAGGAGGTCTTGCGCTGGCAGAGTGACCCATGTCATACTCATTCTCGATGCGCATCGACGATACGTATCGACAAGCCACAGGAACTGTTCAGCAGAGAGCACAAGGAGGTCAGGCCATGCCCACCAGCAAGGACGTCGCCCAAGCCGCCGGAGTAGCTCAAAGCACGGTCTCCTATGTTTTGAGTGGCAAGCGGCCGATCTCCGAGAAGACCCGCAAAAAGGTTGAAGACGCTATTCAGCAGTTGACCTATCAACCCAATGCCGGCGCTCGAGCCCTTGCCAGCCGCAAGACCAGGGTCATCGGCCTGGTGATCCCCTTCATACCTGAACTGCACATGGCCTCGATCATGGAGTTCGTCTCCGTCATAGCCAACACCGCCAGAATTTATGATCACGACATTCTCCTGGTCACAGAGGACGAAGGTGCACCAGGTTTGAAGCGCGTGGTGGGCCAGCAGATTTGCGATGGCCTGATCCTCATGCAGGTTGAAGGGGATGACGAACGCCTCCCCGTGGTTCGCAGCCTTAACGTACCTGTGGTGCTGATTGGAATCCCGCACGACCCCTCCGGCTTGGTCTGCATCGATGCGGACTTTGAAATGGCCGGGGAGCAATGCGTCCAAGATCTGGCGGCTGCCGGCCATAGTGTCATCTCGGTGATCGGTTGGCAGCCGGAGGTGGTGGAGCGTCACGTGAATTATGTAGAGCGCTTCATGTCCGGCACCGACAAGGCGGCCCAGGATTCCGGCGTCCGCGTACTGCACCTTCCGGGCGGCACCGACCGCGATGTCATCGCCGCGTCCGTTGACAAGGCCTTGGCTGAAACCACTGGAGTTCCGGCTTTCATCGCACCGGACGGGACTGTTCAGGACGTACTCCGCCGGGTGCTGAACAGCCGCGGCCTGACTCCAGGGGTGGACGTCTCCGTCATTGGCAGCGCCTCGCCCACGCTCGCTGAACTCCAGCCCATTCCGCTTTCCACCATCGACCTCCGCCCGGCTGAAGTGTCACGCCGTGCGGTGAAGATTATCTGCGACCTCCTCGAAGCCGAGAACCAAGGACCACGCGAATCCCTGGAACTGGTACCCACGGTCATCACGCACCGTTCAAGCACGCTCCGCCCACCCCACGGCAGCTAAGTCCCCTCTGTAAGCACCTGATCCACCTCCCTTTCCGAACTCATCGATACGCATCGTCGATACGCATCGATAAATCGATCCCCAGAAAAAGGAACAGACAATGAAGTCAGCACAAAGGACATCCCGACCACTCGCATTGGCAGTGGCCGCCCTGGTCGGCCTGCCGTTGGCCATTTCCGGCTGCGGCTCCTCCACCGCCGCGTCGCCCTCCGAGGCCGTCACGGAACTCTCCGTGATGGACTACTACAACAACGAGCCGGACAAGTCGTTCATCGGTGATGCCCTGACCAAGTGCGGTACCCAGCTGGGCGTAACGGTCAAGCGGGAAACTGTCCCCGGAAAGTCGCTCATTTCCAAGGTTCTTCAACAGTCCTCCTCCAAGACACTCCCCGACGTCCTCATGTTGGACAACCCGGACCTCCAGCAAATCGCGGCCACCGGCGCCCTGGCTCCCCTTGCCGATTTCAAAGTCAGCACTGAGAACTTCGCTGAAGGCGTGCTGAGCGCCGGCACCTACAAAGACAAGGTCTACGGCCTGGCACCCACGGTGAACACCATCGCACTGTTCTACAACAAGGACATCCTGGCCAAGGCCGGCGTCACCCCGCCCACAACGTGGGAGGAACTCAAGGCGGCCTCCGCGAAGCTCACTGCCGGTGACCAGTACGGACTGGCATTCAATGCCAACCCCACCTACGAGGGCACATGGCAGTTCCTTCCTGTCATGTGGTCCAACGGTGGCGATGAGAAGAAGATCGACACCAAAGAGACCGAGCAGGCCCTGCAGCTGTGGACCGACCTGGTCAAGAGCGGTTCGGTTTCTTCCTCGGCGCTCAACTGGACCCAGGCTGATGTCAAAGACCAATTCCTGACAGGCAAGGCCGCCATGATGGTCAACGGGCCGTGGCAGATCCCGGCCTTGGACAAGCAGCCCACGCTTCAGTACGGCGTAGTGAAGATCCCTGTGCGTGAAGCCGGGCAGACGTCCGTGGCTCCGCTCGGCGGCGAGGTATGGACCGTCCCGCAGACCGGCAACAAGGCCCGGCAAGCGAAGGCGGCAGAGATGGTGGCCTGCTTGAACAGCGACGAGAACCAACTAGCCATGGCTACCGCCCGCAACACCATCCCGTCCAAAACCACCCTCTCGGACAAGTTCGCCAGCGACAACCCCAAGCTCGCCACCTTCACCGAGCTGATCAAAACAGCCCGGGCACGCACCGGCCAACTCGGCGAGGAATGGCCCGCTCAGGCAACCAAGATCTACACCGCAATTCAGACTTCACTGACGGGTAACGCTTCACCGGCGGACGCGCTCAAGCAAGCCCAGGGTCAGTAGGCAGCCCGCCATGTCCTTAACAACCGACCTACCTCATTCGAAGGGGCAAGCTGCCGGCGGGGCCGTGAAGAGTCACGGCCCCGGAACCGAAACGCCTGCACCCAGGCGCCGCACCCGCCAGCGCCGCGAGCGCATCTTCCAGTGGCTCTTCCTGGTCCCCGCAGTGGTCTACATGACGTTGTTCTTCGGTTATCCGGTAGTCAAGAACGTGGTCATGAGCTTCCAGGAGTACACCACTTCCACGTTCTTCACCGGAGAAGCCCCTTGGGTGGGGTTCACCAACTACGTGACTGTATTGTCGTCGTCGTTATTCTCGACCTCACTGCTGAACACCGTTTTGTTCACCATGGGCTCCATTGTTGGGCAGTTCGTGATCGGGCTTGCGCTGGCCATCTTCTTCCAGCGCAAGTTCCCGCTCAACGGGATTCTGCGGTCGCTGCTCCTGCTTCCTTGGCTCCTTCCCCTGATCGTCTCGAGTGCCGTGTGGCGCTGGATCCTGGATAAGGACAGCGGCGCGCTGAACCGTTTCCTGGGTGACCTCGGCATCATCGATACCGGTATTCCGTGGCTCACCAGCACCTCGCTGGCTCTCATTGCCGTGGTGGGGGTGAACATTTGGATTGGCATCCCGTTCAACCTCACCATCCTCTACGGCGGCCTGCAGGAAATTCCGGACGAACTGTACGAGGCCGGATCACTGGACGGTGCCACCGGCTGGAAGGCCTTCCGGCACATCACCTGGCCCATGCTGCGGCCAGTGGTGAGCGTAGTCCTGGTGCTCGGCGTCGTCTACACGCTCAAGGTGTTGGACATCATCCTGGGCCTCACCAACGGCGGACCCGCCAATTCCACCCAAACCATCGCGACGCAGTCCTACAACCTGTCCTTCCACGAATTCAAGTTCGGTGAAGGTGCGGCCCTGGGCAACGTGCTGGTGATCATCTCCTTGGTCTTCGCAGTCCTGTACTTGCGGGCCAGCCGACGCGCAGTGGACGAGTGAGGACAGCATGACAACCATACTGAGAAACCCCACCCGCCTGAACAGCCGCCCAAAAACAACGGGACGCAAGAACTGGGGCTACACGGCACTGGCCATCTTCTTCTTGGCCGTCATGCTGTTCCCGGTCTATTGGATGGTCAACGCCTCCCTGCAACCCAACGGCACCACCTTGGAAACCTCGTGGTTCCCGGTGAAGCCCGACTTCACCGGCTATGCCACAGCCATCAACGAGCAAGCAGGGAACCTGGGAACCAGCCTCATCATTTCGCTGGGCAGCGTAGCGCTGAGCCTGGCGATTGCCGCGCCGGCCGCCTATGCCCTGGCCTACTTCAAGGTCCGCGGCGCAGGCGGGGTGCTGTTCGCGATCCTTATCAGCCAAATGATCCCGGGAATCGTGGTGGCCAACGCTCTGTACACCGCGTACAACGATCTCGGCCTGCTTAACTCCATCCCGGGCCTGATCCTGGCTGATTCGGCCCACGGCATCCCGTTCGCGATCCTCATCATCCGGGCCTTCATGAACGGTATGCCGGCCTCAGTGATCGAGGCCGCGCGGGTGGACGGTGCCGGGCACCTCCGGGCGTTCTGGTCGATTGTGCTCCCACTCAGCCGTAATTCACTGATCACCGCAGGGCTGTTCACGTTCCTGTTCGCGTGGAGCGACTTCCTCTTCGCACTGACCCTCACCACCACTGAAGCAGTCCGTCCCGTCACCCTGGGCATCTTCCAATACATCGGCGCCTACGTGAATGACTGGAGTTCAGTCATGGCGACGGCGGTACTCGCTTCCATCCCGGCCATCGTCCTGCTGGTCGCGGCCCAAAAATACATCGCCGCCGGCACCACCGGCGGTGCGGTCAAGTAGACCGCTTTCCACACTTTCAAGGAGAAACAATGACTGAGAGCAAGCCCATCCGCGTGACCGTCTGGTCCGAAAACCGCCACGAGAAGCGCGACGAACTGGTGGCCCGCATCTACCCGGACGGTATGCACGGCGCCGTCAAGGCGGGCATCGAAGAGAACCTGGGTACCGCCGTCGAGGTCCGGACCGCAACGCTGGACGAACCCCAGCACGGCCTCAGCGAAGAAGTCCTCGCCAACACAGATGTCCTGACTTGGTGGGGGCACATGTCCCATGCAGATGTTGAGGACGAGATCGTGGAACGCGTCCACCGGCACGTCCTGGCCGGAATGGGCTTGATCGTATTGCACTCCGGGCACTGGTCCAAGATCTTTACCAAGCTCATGGGAACCTCGTGCACGCTGCGTTGGCGATCCGAACAGGACCGCGAACTCGTGTGGACCGTGGACCCCACGCACCCCATCGCCAAGGGCATCCCGCACCCGATCGAGATTCCTCAGCAGGAAATGTACGGCGAGTTCTTCGACATCCCCACGCCCGAAGAACTGGTGTTCATCAGCTCGTTCAGCGGCGGCGAAGTCTTCCGTTCGGGCTGCACGTTCCGCCGCGGCCACGGCAAAATCTTCTTCTTCAGCCCCGGCGACCAGGATTACCCCGTCTACCACCACAAGGACGTCCGACGCGTGATCGCCAACGCCGTGGAATGGGCCGTCACTGACCGCCCCGCACGCGCTGTTCCGGAGCTGCTTCGCTACGAAACCAACGACTTCTTCAACGGCAAGAGCTACCAAGGAGCCAACGCGTGAGCACTCCCTTCGCTACCATTCCCGACGACGGCACTCCCCTCCGCGTCGTCGTTGTAGGCGCCGGCGGCATGGGCCGCGCGTGGCTTCGAACGGTGGAATCGTCACCGCTGGTTGAGCTGGTGGGCATTGTTGACCTTGACCTTGCGGCTGCCGCTGAAGCGGCGGCGTCTTTGGGCCGTCCCGATCTGCCGGTCGGTGCCGGCACCGCCCAGTTGGCGTCCGACGTCGAAGCCCAGGCAGTCATCAACGTCACTGTCCCTGCCGCGCATCATCCGGTGACCACCGAAGCACTTGCCGCGGGCTTGCCGGTCCTCGGCGAGAAACCAGTAGCTTCGACTGTGGCGCAAGGCCTGTCCTTGGCGGCAGCGGCCGAGCTCTACGGCCAGCTGTTCATGGTCAGTCAGTCCCGGCGATACAACCGACAGCTGTTCTCGGCCAAGCGCTTGTCTTCGACCCTGGGTTCCGTTGGCATCGTCTCAGCCGAGTTCTTCAAGGCCCCGCACTTTGGCGGTTTCCGGGATGCCATGGACCACCCGCTCCTGCTGGATATGGCCATCCACCAGTTCGACATGGCCCGCTTCCTGCTCGACGCCGATCCGGTGTCTGTATTCTGCGAGGAATACAACCCGTCCTGGAGCTGGTATCGCGGAGATGCCGGTTCCACGGCCATCTTCGAGATGACCGGCGGCGAGCGCTTTGTGTTCACCGGTAGCTGGTGCAGCCCGGGCCAGGAGACCTCCTGGAATGCGTCGTGGCGGATCAGTGGTGAGCATGGCACTGTCCTGTGGGACGGCGACAACGAACCGGCCTCCTCCGTTCCCGTTTCCGGTGATGCCGCGGGCTCCGAGGACCCTTATTCTGAGGATCCGGGCCAGGAAATCGCCGGGTCCTTGCGGGACTTCGTGGCCGCTGTGCGCACGGGAAGCACACCAATGGGACGGGTTCACCAGAACATCATGAGCCTGGCCATGGTGGAGGCGGCCATCCTCAGCGCTTCCACAGGCGCCCGGGTTTCCGTGGATTCGCTGCTTGAGGACTCATACCAACAAGCCATCCTGGCCGAACGAAACCCCGCAGTGCTGGAGGTTCTGAAGTCCTGGACCTCAGTGCGGAGTGCCCTTGCGGGGGAAGGAATTCGGCTGTGACCTCGCAGCGGGAGTGAATGAACGTTGTTGACCCGCTGTTCCGTTGTTGGCCAACAACGGAACAGCGGGTCAACAACGATCGAGTGGTCTAACGCCTAGCGAGTTGCGAGGGTTTGATGGTGGACAGCAGGACCGACGCGTAGGCCTGGTGTCCGGCATCGTTTGGATGGAAGTTCGCGTCCAGAAGCGGCTGGGTCAGGTCGAGCACGATCCACGGATTATCCGAGTTCACCGCATGCCCGAGGAACCGTTTGGTCACATCGATAAACACAGCGTTGGTCCCGCTGCTTTCGACCGCTGCTGCGATGGTTGCATTAAGGGCATCAATGGCTTGATTCACGAGTATTTGGTTCTGGACGGGAACGTTTGTGATCCCATTGATCACAATGTCGCCTTGGGACGGATCAAACAGTCGTGGATAACCAAAAACAGCGATGACAGCATCCGGTGCACTCATCTGGATGGCTTGGTATGTGGTGGCCATGGCGGTTTGCAGAGTTCCAGTCTGCAGGTTCTGAATGATCGCGGTAACCGTGTCCGCACAAAGCTGGGTGTTTGGAGTAGCGCACGCCTGCAAAGCAAGCCCGCTTCCGGCATCCACGGCACCAGCGGTGATGCTGACCAGATCAGCATCCGCCAAGGCCTGCTGGCCCGCGAGGATCTGTTCGGCGACAGTTGGCGTCACGCCATCATAGAAGGGTGGCACAGGGAACAACACGGCTCCGTGACATGCCAAGTTAGCCACCAGGGTGACTTTCGGCGAAGCGTCCGCAAGGTCGACGTAACCACCTGGGCTTTGCCAACAAGCAACAGGCGGCCTGCTCAAAGCCCCCGCACCGGTCCCCGCCGTGTACGAATCACCGAGTGCCACATACGTCACTGGTGGCGGCGGCGCCGCGGCGGCCGGACTGGCCGTAAATCCTAGCGTGAGTGCCAGGGCGGCGAGTCCCCCCTGCAAAAGCCAAGTTCCGGCGTCGTGCTCGATGAGTTGCCATGATGCTTCCCCTTCATACTGCTCTTTGGGGCTCCGGTGACCCATCAAAGGGGTCACTTCGCGGCTCGCCCACCCGTCGGCCGCGTACGGGGCAATGTGTTGGCCAGATTACGCCCAGGCGCGTGCCGGGGGAAGACCTCGACAGCGCTAAGCGCCGTACTTCGCCAGCCGAAACTCCAGTCCGTTCCGGACCGCGGGCCATTCGTGTTCAAGGATGGAGAACACCACGGTGTCGCGGAGGGCGCCATCCTCGCTGCGGGAGTGGTTTCGAAGCACGCCGTCCTGCTTGGCGCCGAGCCGGGCGATAGCCTCGCGGGACTGCTGATTCATCCAGTGCGTACGAAACTCCACGGCGGGGCAGCCCAGCGTTTCGAAGGCGTGCCGCAGGAGCAGCAGCTTCGAATCGGGGTTGGTCCCGGTGCCATGCGCCGACGCAGCGTTCCAGGTTGATCCGATCTCCAAGCGTGGCGTGGCGGCGTCGATATTCATGTACGTTGTCATACCGATCAGCTTGCCGGTTGCATTGGATCGCGTAGCAAAGGGCACCATGGAGCCTTGGGCCTGCAAGGCCAAGCGACGATCGACTTCAGCGGCCATGCCCTCAGGCGTTGGGACGGAGGTGTACCAAAGCTTCCAGAGATCGCCGTCGCGGGCTGCATCCACCAGGCCGTCGTGGTGTTCCTGGCTCAACGGTTCCAGCGTCACGAATTTTCCGGTCAGGGTGATGGGTTCGATAGAAGTCACCCGGTTAGCCTAACCGCCTCCGGGCTTCAGTCGTTCCAGTCGAAGAAACCTTTGCCCGTCTTGCGTCCCAGCTCGCCGCGCGCCACTTTATCCCGCAGGATCTGCGGCGGAGCGAAACGGTCGCCCAGCGTGGAGTGAAGGTATTCCGCGATGCCCAACCGGACATCCAAGCCAACAATGTCGGTGGTCTTTAGCGGGCCTGTGGGGTGCTTGTAGCCGAGGACCATGGCAGCATCGATGTCTTCCGCCGACGCCACTCCCTCTTCCACCATGCGCATCGCTTCAAGTGCAATGGCCACGCCGAGCCTTGAGGACGCAAAGCCGGGAGCGTCATTGACGACGACGGCGGTCTTGCCGAGTGCCTCAGTCCAGTTCTTTGCCGCAACAGCGAGTTCGGGCGACGTTTCCTTGGCCAGCACCACCTCAATGAGGGTTGATGCGGGCACCGGGTTGAAGAAGTGCAGGCCGACGAAGTTGGCGGGGCGGCGAAGTTCGTTGGCAAGCCCCGTGACCGACAGCGAGGACGTGTTCGACGCCAGGTAAGCATCGGCGGACAAGTGGTCCTCCACAGCCTTCAGGGCTGTGACTTTGAGGTCGTAGTCCTCAGGCACTGCCTCCACAACGAGGCCGCAGTGAATGAACGAGTCGTAGTCCGTGGAGGTGCTGAAGCGGGACATTGCCCCTTCAGGGGTTTCGCTCAAAGTGCCGCGGGCGGCGGACTTGGCTACAGCATCAGCAACCCGCCCTTGGGCTCCGGCTGCTGCCTCGTGATCGCGTTCTACTACGATCACGGTTGCGCCCTTAGTAAGAAACGCATGTGCGATGCCAGCGCCCATTCGCCCACCACCGAGGACTCCAACGACGTGCGGGATGGCGGGAGCTTCAGTCATTTCTGGATCCTGTCTTGCGTCGGAGTGGCAGTGTCTTGCGCGGCAGTGGCGGGCAGCTCGGCGTCGGGCGCGGCAGCGTCGCTCGCGGCAGTGTCTTGCGAAGCCTTCGCTGATTTCTTGTCCAAGAACGCTTGCATGCGATCAAACTTGGCCTGGGACTCGAAAAGGATCCCCTGGGCGAGTGTGTCGATCAGCGGGTGCGCTTCAGCCGGGGCGTGGAACACCGACTTGGTGATACGCACGGCCAAGGGATCCTGGCGTCCAATCCTGTCGGCCAGTTTGTGCGCTGCATCCATCAACTCAGGTGCTTCGTGGATCTCCGTAATCAGGCTTATACGCAGGGCTTCTTCCGCGCGGAGCACGGCACCGGCCAGGAGAATCTCCTTGGCCTTCGGCTCCCCCACCAACTCCTTGAGCCGCCAGCTGGCTCCAGCTGCGGCCAGGATCCCCAGCCCAGTCTCCGGGTTGCCGATACGGACGCTCGGAGTACCGATGCGGAAGTCGGCGGCGTATGCGAGCTCGGCTCCCCCTCCAAGGCAGTACCCGTCCAAGGCCGCTATAACCGGCATGGGCAATTTGGCGATGCGGACAAAGATCGTGGAGTTGATCCCCTGCAGGGCGTCGTCCCGGCGGCGTTCGCGCAACTGTCCAATGTCAGCACCGGAGGCGAAAACGCCCTCGGTACCTGCAATGATCAGCACCTTCGGGTTCCGCTCAAGTTCAGCGCAGACAAGGTGAAGCTCGTCCACCATCGTCTGGTCAATCGCATTACGGACCTCTGGACGGTTCAGCAGAACAGTGAGGCGGTCTTCACGTTCCTCGATGAGAAGGGTGGTGAAATCTTTCGCATCCAGTGCCATTACACGCCTTCCAGCAGCATCGCGGTGCCCTGGCCGACACCGATGCACATGGTGGCCAAGCCGAGCTTGGGCCCGGAAGATGAGGCGAGTTCGCGTTCCATGCGCCCCAGCAGCGTGATTGCTATGCGTGAGCCGCTGGAACCCAGCGGGTGCCCCAAACTGATGGCGCCGCCGTCGTTGTTTACGATGTCCGGGTTTAGTCCGAGGCGCCGCATGCTCGCCAACGATTGGGTGGCGAACGCTTCGTTAAGTTCCACGGCGCCCAGCTGATCCGCGGTGAGGCCAGCGCGTGCCAGGACCTTCTGCGTGGCAGGGACCGGGCCGATGCCCATAATTTCGGGTTCACATCCTGCCGAGGCGCCGTCGATGATACGGGCGCGGGGCGTCAGGCCAAACTTCTTGATGGCGGCCTCAGAAGCAACGATGATGGCTGAGGCGCCGTCGTTGAGCGTGGATGAGTTGCCGGCGGTCACCATGGATCCTCCAGGGACGACGGGCCGCAATCCGGCCAAAACATCCATCGTGGTGCCTTCGCGAGGGCCTTCATCAGTGTCCACCACGGTCTCCGACTTTCGGGTCTTCACCGTGACGGGGACAATCTCATCCTTGAACCGGCCACCGGCGATGGCGGCCAGCGCAAGCTCGTGTGAGCGGACAGCAAAGGCGTCAGCATCCTCGCGGGAGATGTTGTCCACGCGACCCACTTCCTCCGCCGTTTCAGGCATGGAGTAGGTCATTTTCCCGTCGCGGGAAAGCTCGCCCTTGGTGAAGAGCGGATTGGCGAAGCGCCAGCCGATGGACGTATCGAAAATTTGACCGGGCTTGGCGAACGCCGTGGTCGGCTTCTCCTGCACCCAAGCTGCCCGGCTCATGGACTCTACGCCACCGGCCACCACGATGTCCGCGGCTCCTGACTTGATCATCTGGCTGGCCATGATGATGGCGCTGAGGCCCGATGCACACAGGCGGTTCACTGTGATGCCTGGGATGTGGAGGGGAAGTCCGGCCAAGAGGGTGGCCATGCGGGCCACGTTCCGGTTTTCCTCGCCCGCGCCGTTGGCATTGCCGAGAATTACCTCATCTATGGCGTCAGGGTCGACGCCGGCACGCGCCACTGCTTCCCGGACCACCAATGCTGCAAGATCGTCCGGGCGGACGGAGGACAGTGCCCCACCGTAGCGACCCACAGGCGTACGTGCGCCGCCAACAAGAAAAGCCTCGACCATGAGAACATCCTTCGCGAAGTGAAAGGGACCGGCCAGGAATAATATACCGACCGTTCGTTCTATAAAGGTTACACGGCCCAGCGGGCCGGTCAACAGCTAAGCCCTCAGTTACGGACCAGCTGGTGACGGGTCCGCGGGGCGATCAGACCACGCGGATTCCCAAGTGGCCAGCCAGTAGCGGCGCCATGAGGCTCAGCTGATAGTCATCGATCACCACTCCAGCAAGCCCTGCCAGACCATTGATTCCCCGGAACTCCGAGGTGCGCAGATCCACGTCCTTCAGTTTGGCGCCCGAAACATCCAGCGTGCCAATGGTGCAGTTCTTCAATGCCAACCGCGTTCCCGTGCAGCCCCCGAGGTCAAGCTCGTTGATGATGCAGTCGGAGATCTGAATATCCATGAGCTTGGAGCCGCGCAAGTTCACATAGTCCAACTTGCCGCCATCGACGCGGACGGAGCGCCAGTTCCCCTCATAAAGTTCGGCTGACCCCCACCGCGGATTGGTGATCTCCACGTCCTGCCAGGAAGTTCGGGCAGCCATGAAGACCGGGGCACACGGCTCGGAAAAGATGCACTCGCGGAACGTTGCGCCCCGCAGCTGCGCCTCATTGAAGGAGACACCGTTCAGCTCACATTCAATGAAGTCCGCGCCGCTCAGTTCCTCTCCGTCGGCAGAAACCCGGGTGAGCCGGACGCCGTCGTACCGTTCGCCACGCTGGAAGTCCGGGGCGTCGTCGTCACGCAATTCGTCCAACCGCACAGGCGAGATCTTGGGCGCTGCAACCTTCGCTGCCGCCATCAGAGCGATTCCGCTTTGGCCGCGATCTCAGCAAGGTCCTTGCTGAGGGCCTTGCGGGTCATGGTCATCCCGATCTTCCCGAACAGGGCCATACCAACCTTGCTGATGAGCGAAGGGTTGACCATCTCTGCGCCGAACTTCAGCGTCAGGTCCGTGCCGCCGTCGCGCTCGTCCAAGGTGAAGCGGGTGGTGTAGTCGGCGCCACCCTGGAGCGCTTTGACCGTGGTGCTGCGTGGAGGGTCAGTCTCGGAAACCCACAGCTCAACAGTCTCCTGCTTACCCATCATGGTCCGGGTCTCTTTCCAGCGGGTTCCCTCACCATAAGGGCCCTCACTGAGCATCTGGACTGAATCGATGCCGGAGAGCGTGCCGGCCGAGCCGGGAATGTCCGAGATAACGGCCCAAACTTTCTCCGGGCTTGCATTGACGTGCTGCGTCAGGGTGGTGGTGTGTTCCATACATCGAGCCTAGACCCGACCCCCGACACTCCAAACTGACTCGCTCGTTGCGAGGCCCACTCAGCACGACTCACCCCTCGCAAAAGGCGCAAACCAGGCCCCACAACGCCAGAGGTGCGCGTTGCGAGGCCCACTCAGCAGGACTCACCCCTCGCAAAAGGCGCAAAGCAGGCCCCACAACGCCAGAGGTGCGCGTTGCGAGGCCCACTCAGCACGACTCACCCCTCGCAAAAGGCGCAAAGCAGGCCCCACAACGCCAAGGGCGCTCGTTGCGAGGCCCACTCAGCACGACTCACCCCTTGAATAAGGCGCAAAGCAGGCACCACAACGGGAGAGGGTGCGCGTTGCGAGGCCCACTCAGCAGGACTCACCCCTCGCAAAAGGCGCAAAGCAGGCCCCACAACGCAAACGGCGCGTGCCCCTGAAAGGAGGCACGCGCCGTCGGGCGTTTGAAGCGTTTGAAGCGTGAGCCTTAGCTGAACAACTCGCTCTTGGGTTGGTTGTTCTTGACCTTCTGCCACCCGAGCCACAGCACCAGCGCGAAGAACGGAATGGTCGCGAGGGTCCACAGGCCCAGCAGGAAGACCTCGCCGGTTTCCTTGTCGGTTATGGAATCGAAGCCGATCAGCACGGTGATGGCCAGCAGGGCGATGAGACCCACCCAGCTGGTCCACGGCGAACCTGGCATCGGCAGGCTCGAGACGTTGCCGCGCTTTTTCCGGAGGGCGATCTGGCTCGCGAAGATTGAACCCCACGTGAAGATCACACCGATGGAGGCGGTGTTCAGCGCGAGGTCGAACGCGTGCGAGCCACCCAGCCAGATGTTGAGCAGGATACCTACGAGGTACACGCCGCCGATCGCCAGGATGGCCGCGTACGGCACGTGGCGGGTGGACATCTTGGTGAGCCACTGCGGGGCGTGGCCGTTGTTGGCCATGGTGCGGAAGATGCGGCCGATCGAGTACAGGCCCGAGTTGCAGGACGACAGCGCTGCGGTGATGACGATCATGTTCATGACGTCGCCCATCCAGCCCAGGCCCATCTGGCCAAACACAGTCACGAAGGGCGAGGTGCCGGCAACGTACTGGTCCGACGGCAGCAGCATCGCAAGCAGCGTCACCGAACCGACGTAGAAGACCACAATACGGACCACGACGGCGCGGATCGCCTTGGGAACTTCGCGTTCCGGGTTCTTCATCTCACCAGCAGTAATACCGACGAGCTCAATGGCGTTGTAGGCGAAGATCACGGCGTTGAGGACGAGGATCATCACCAGGCCGCCCTTGGGGAACATGCCGCCCTCGTCATGGAAGAGGTTGGCCACAGACGCGTTGCCGTCGCCTACCTTGGCGTTGGTGACAACCATGAACGTGCCAACGGCTAGGAAGATCACAATGGCCGCGACCTTGAGGCAGGAAGCCCAGAATTCGAACTCGCCAAACGCCTTGACGCTGAACAGGTTCACGGCCACCAGCAGCACCAACGCTGCGATGGCTGAGAGTTCAATGGGAACGTTTGGGAAGAAGAACTGGAAGTACAGGCCGATCGCGATGAGCTCAGCGATGCCTGTCATGGCCCAGTTGATGAAGTACATCCACCCGGAGAGGAATGCGCCCTTTTTGCCGAACATTTCACCGGCGTAGCTCACGAACGAGCCGGAGGTCTGGCGGTACATGATGAGTTCGCCGAGAGCGCGCATCAGCAGGTAAGCGATGACGCCGGCAATGGCGTAGGAGAAGATCAGGGCCGGGCCGGTAGAGGCCAGACGACCACCGGCGCCCATGAAAAGGCCGACGCCGATGGCGCCACCCATGGCGATCATGGTGACGTGGCGCCGGCTCAGGGTCTTCTGATATCCCTCGGCGCTGAGGTTGGAACCGACGGCCGTGGATGGAGCCGACGGGTTCTGGAGATCTGTGGGAGTACTTTGCGGCACAGCTGTTCCTTGTGGGTTGGGGTGTTGCTGTAGGTGTTACGCCAGTGCCGGAACACGGGCGGCTTTGGCACACAAAATTCGGGCTTTTCCTCATTCGAGAGCTCGAAGTGTGACAAAGAACGCAGAACGCCGAAGCTTCGCGCAACCCGTCTATCTTACGGGATGATCCCCAATGCCCGTGACCCAGGCAACAGGCGCGCGTTGATATTCGCTGCTCATGCCCGCGTCAGCACGATGTTCCCGGCCTCATCTGCGAGAACTTCGTATGACCGCAGGCGCTTGGCCCCTGTAGTGGAACACCCTGTTTCCAGCGAGAAGGCGTGCTGGTGAAGGGGACATATGACCACGTTATGGTCAATGGTGCCGTCGGCGATAGGGCCGCCCTTATGTGGGCAGACACCGGATACTGCCCGCAACGATCCGTCCCGTAGCCTGAACACCGCCACCTGCTCGCCGTCCACTCCGAAGGCTCTGCCCTCCCCGAACGGAATTTGGTCAACGGGCCCTAAGACGCGCTGAACGTTCGATGCTACTGCGGGCGTTGAGAGGTTGCTCATCGAACAGGCACCTGCGGCAGTACGGTCAACGGCAGGGAGGTCCGGAACTGCCCGGGTGTGAGTGGTTTGTCGCGTTCGCTCCAAGGATCGGCATAGGCATCCACCGAGGCTTGCATGGCCGCGTCCAATCGGCCGGCGATACCCTCCGAGTCGTCCAAAATGACTCTCCGAAGGTGTTCTATGCCTACCCTGGGCACAAAGGTGTAGGTCCGTTCCAGCCAGTTGGCGTTCTCCCTGTAGTACTGCATGAACCGGCCCGCCAGGAGGGTGACTTCTTCGGGGGTATCCACAGTGACCAACAGATCTCCCTTGCGGATGTGGGCACCGGCCGCTCCGCCCACATAGATCTCCCATCGGCCACCCTCCACCGCCACTACGCCGACGTCCTTGACCAGCGACTCCGCACAATTGCGCGGACAGCCGGAGACCGCAAGTTTCAGCTTGGCCGGTGCCTCGATTCCCTGGAAACGGGACTCCAATCCAATGCCCAAGCCGGTTGAGTCACCAGTTCCAAACCGGCAGTAGTCCTTGCCAACACAGGTCTTGACGGTCCTGAAGCTCTTGCCGTAGGCGTATCCGGACGGCATGTCCAGATCAGCCCAGACCTGGGGCAGGTCCTCCTTGGGCACCCCCAGCAGGTCGATTCGTTGCCCGCCCGTCAACTTGATCATGGGAATACTGTGTTTCTCCGCGACGTCGGCAATCCTCCGGAGCTGTTGGACCGACGTCACCCCGCCTTTCATTTGCGGGACCACGGAGAAGGTTCCGTCGCGTTGGATGTTGGCGTGCACGCGGTCGTTGATGAAACGGGCGTCGCGTTCGTCAATGTACTGATCGGCCAGCATCATTTTCAGGAGGGACGCAAGGGCCATCTTGGATTTGGCGTCCTCAAGGCTACCCGGGGCGAGAGCGGCAAACACCTGGGAAACGGATCGAAGCCCTCGCGCGCGGATCTCAGCCATCAAGCCGGCCTTGTCCAGCGGAATTCCTGGAACGTAGTAGCTCGCTGCCGGGTCATCCTCCACAGCCCCACCCGCGGCCCACTCCACCACCTGGCTGACCATGAGCTTGCACGAGCCGCAGCCCTTTCCGGCCCGGGTAGCGTCCATGGCCGCGGACACCGAGAGGCAGCCGCCCTTCACCGCAGCAACGAGTGCCCCTTTCGAAACCCCGTTGCAGTTGCAGACTTGCGCGCTGTCAGCCAGTTCGGCCATGCTCGCCTCTTCACCCGGTGAGCCGAGATCAAACATTAGCGAGAGCCGCTCCTCCGGGAGGGGCAAGCCCTGATCAAAAGCTTGGGTCAGGTAAGCCACCTTCCGGCCATCTCCCAGCAACGTGGCGCCCACCATCTTGTTGTCGCGGATGACGATCGACTTGAATACGCCCCGGCTGGGTTCCGAGAACACGATGTGTTCATCCGTCTCCCGCTCCGGTCCGGCAAGCCCCATGGACGCAACATCGACGCCGGCCACTTTTAGTTTGGTGGCGGTCCTGGACCCCAAGTACACCGATGAACGATCCGCCCCGGTGACTTGATCGGCCAGCACCGCGGCCTGCTCCCACAATGGCGCCACCAGTCCGTAGACCTCACCGCGGTGCTGCACGCACTCCCTACAGCGAAGATGTGGTCTTCATCCATGACGCGCAGGTGATCGTCCACCACAATGCCCCGCTCCACGGGCAGGCCACTAACGACGGCGACATCAACGTTGGGTCTGATGCCTGCGGTAACAACCACCATGTCGCAGTCGAGCTCCCGTTGATCGTGCAGGCTCACCCCGGTGATTCGCTCCGTACCAAGGATCGCCGTGGTCCGGCTTTCGGTATGCACTTTAATGCCCAGCGCCTCCACGCTACGGCGCAGTATTGCACCGCCGTCGGGCCCCAATTGCGCATTCATGAGATGCCTGCCGGAGTGGACCACCGCAACGTCCAATCCGTTGGCCTGCAAGCCGTGTGCGGCTTCCAGCCCGAGCAAACCGCCGCCGATCACCACTGCCCGGCCATGGTGCTCATTATTGGCGAACTGAATCATCTTCCGGGTGTCGTCCAAAGTCCTGAACGTGAAGACACCGTGCCGGACTGCGCCGCTGGGGGCATAGGTACCCTCCATGGGCGGCAAGTGGGAGCGGCTTCCGGTTGCGATGATCAGGTCGTCGTAGGGTTCCACGCGGCCGTCTGCGGCAAACACGTGCTTGCTGAACTTGTCGATACGGTCCACCCGGACACCAACGTGAAGGGTGATGTTGTTCTGCTGGTACCAGGGCAGCGCGTTGAGGAAGATGTCCGCATCGCTCTCTTCACCGGACAGGACATGGCTGAGCATGATCCGGTTGTAGTTTCCATAAGGTTCGTCGCCGAACATGGTGATGTCGAAGAGGCCCGCGCCACCCCTGGCCAGGATTTCCTCCACGGCCCGGGCGCCTGCCATTCCGTTGCCGATAACCACCAGCCGCCGGCGCATCAGTGCTCCACCATCCCCAGGTCCACCACAACGGAACCCCTGACGCCTGCGGGTGCCACGATGAACAGCTCGATCACCGATCCACCTTCAGTGTCCTCAACCACCCTGAGCGGAATATGTACGTCGCTTTTGGCCCCGATGGGGAAGTATCGCATGGGTACGCCGTCGCGCATGAGGACCACGGTGATGAGCTCGGGACTGGAATTGCCGCCGCGGAAGTACAGCGTCTGGTTCACGACGCCGTCCGGGACGAAGTGCGCAAGCTCGCTGTGCAAGGGGACCGGCTTTTCCATGCCGATGCCTTCGAACGGGTAGATGCCTTGCAGGAAGAGATTCTGGATGATCACGGAAGTTCCTTTCGGCCGGCTTCCTTCCATGGTGCTCCGCCTGTGTTTCAAGACGCTCCCCCGCCCTGTTTCGGCCTGCAGCACAGGGAGTAACGATCCCTTTGCAGGCGGCTCACGGGGCGGCTCGCCGCCGGGCTCACGAGCTACAGCAATACGCCGCCCTGCATCCCATACCGCACCCAGTGTCCGCCCGTGCCGACAGGACCACTGCGGTGTTCGACGGCGACATCGGCACGTGCGCAGCGGTCAAACCACTCGCCCAGGGCACGGTCGTGGCTCACAATCACCAAGGTTCCTTCGAATGAAGCGAGCGCTGCCTGCAGCTGCTCCACCAGCACCGGCGCCAGATGGTTGGTGGGCTCGTCCACGATCATGGTGTCGTAGCCGCCCAGAAGAAGCCGGGCCAGAGCGAGCCTGCGCTGTTGCCCTGCTGAAAGACTTCCGACCGGAACATGGAACTCTGCAGGCCGGAACAGCCCCAGCCGCAGCAAGCCCTCAGCATGTTCATCGATGTTCCCGCCCAGCCCCGCGGCGAATGCAGGAAGGAGGCGCAGCCCTGGCCGCGCGGGTACCTCCAGTTCCTGCTGCAGATAGCCCACCTTGCCGTTCGCCGTGACGCTCCCGGTGGCTGGCTCCAGCGTCCCGGCGAGGATAGACAACAGCGTGGATTTGCCTGCACCGTTAGGCCCGGTGATGAGCACCTTTTGTCCGGCCTCCACCCTGAGGTGGGTGGGCTGGAGCCGGCCAGGTGCGCTGACGCCGTGAGCTTCCAGCGCGGGTTCGGACGCCGCCAACGCTGTAACTCCCATCGGTGCTGCCAGTTTCAGCGGTACGGGCGGCCGATCCACGGGGTTGTCCTCGAGCCTGCGGAGTCGCTCCTGAGCGTTGCGTACTTTGCTGGCGGCCGCGCTTTGCCAGGTCCCGGTCTTGAACCCAAAGGCCATTTTGTCGTTGTCGCGCTTTCGGCCGTAACCCATTCCGTCCGCAACAGTTGCGGCTTGAAGGCGTTCAGCGGCCATGGCATCGAGCCATTCCTCGTACTGCTGGATCCACCGCGCGCGTTCGGCGGCTTTCTCCCGGAGGTAGCCTTCGTAACCATTCCCGTAACGGTTCACGGCCCGACGGTCAGCGTCAACCTCGATGATGGTGGTGGCGACCTTCCGCAGCAGCACACGGTCATGCGAGACCACCACCACGGTTCCGCGGTGCGCAGCCAGTCGTGATTCGAGCCAAGCAGTGCCGCTCGCATCCAGGTGGTTGGTGGGCTCATCCAGAAGCAACGCTTCGGCTGGATCTGCGAGCAAGCAGGCGAGCGCTACGCGTTCCTGCTCGCCTCCGGACAAAGATCCAAGCGTTCGACGGCGGTCCAAGCCTCCCAGCCCCAGCTTGTTCAGCGCTGCTTCCACCCGGGACTCGGCGGCGTATCCCTCACGGAGCTGGTATTCGGTTTGCAGGCTTCCGTAGAGCTCGAGCTCGTCGGAGTCGGCGTCGGCAAGGCCAGCCTCAAGTTCCAGGATGCGCGCTTCCAAGGAACGTAGGGAAGCCAAAGAAGTGTCGATGGTGTCCCCCACGGTCAGGGACTCGGAGAAACCATGTGTTTGCGCGAGGTAACCCACACGGTAGCCGGAATTGCCTGCCAGACCTGCCGTGCCGTCGTCGGGCGTTTCAACGCCGGCCATGAGCCGGAGCAGGGTGGATTTGCCGGCACCGTTTTCGCCGACGATCGCTACGTGTTCGCCGTGGTGGATGGCGAGGTCGACGGCGTGGAAAAGTTCGCGGTCCCCGTAGCCGTGGGAAACGCCGGAAAGGTGAAGGTGGTCAGTCAAGAGGAATCCTCGCAGGTCCGCAGTGGGCGGCTAAGTGCCGTGTGGGTACTGGGATGCAGCCGGGAAGAAGGGCTGCGCTCAAGACTTCATCGCTCCAGACTGCCCGGCATCAGGGGTTCAGTCAAGCCGAGACACCATTTTCGACACCTATGAGGATTCATAACCATTGAAATGACACCATAGTGGTGTCAAAATGGTGTCATGCAGTTAAACCAGTACGTCGCCGCTCTCAAGCACCAGCTGGAAACCGCGGCCGAGGCCGGCGGCCCGGAAGCGCGGGCCCTCAGCGAGCGGCTCACCGCGGCGCTCGAATCCACCGTACGACTAGTCCTCCTCGAGGCCCTTTCCGACGCCGCCAACGAAATCACCCTGGAGCTGGCGCCCGGCTCCGTGGAGGTGAGGCTCCGAGGCCGTGACCCCGAATTCGTGGTCAGCAACCCGCCCGGCGACAACGACTTCGAGGCAATGATCGAACAGTCAATACGGGGCACCATAGCGTCGGAAGACTTCGACGGCGCCAGTACTTCACGGACCACGCTCCGCCTTCCGGACCAGCTCAAGCAGCAGGTCGAAGCAGCAGCAAGCCATGACGGCCTGTCCGTGAACTCCTGGCTGGTCCGGGCCGTCGCCGACGCCCTCAACGGACGCTACTCAGGCAAACGCGTCCCGCGCGGCGAACCCGGCGAGCAGAACTTCACAGGATGGGCACGCTAATGGCAACGTTCCAGACACCGCAGCCGATCGCCGTCGTCGTGGATATTTCCGTACGTGCCGACATCCGTGCGGTTGCCCGCGAAGGCAACGACACTGTGGTCAGCGTCCGCCCCCGAAAGGAAAGGCGAAGCCTTGACGTCAGGATGGCTGAGCAAACCACTGTGGACTATTCGGATGGCCGCTTGCAGGTCCGGCTTCACCCCGGGTTCCGTCACAGCTGGTTCAGCGACGGGGGCGCGGTAGAGATCACCGTGGAGGTTCCCGTAGGCAGCAGCCTGGAGCTGAAGTCCGCAATGGGAGACCTCCACTGTGACGGCAAATTCGGCGCAGCTGACCTAAGGACCGACTTGGGACATATAACCATCGACCACTGCGGCGAACTGCGGGCGCACACGGACATGGGCGACATCGCGGTACAGCGCGCCTCGGGGAGATCCAGGATAAAAACCGGCTCTGGCAAAATCCGCATCCTTCATATTGACGGAGTTGCCACCGTAAAGAACGGCAACGGCAGCACGTACATCGCGCACGCTTCCGGCGAACTTAGCGTCAGCGCAGCCAATGGCGACATTTCGCTGGAGCGGGCCGGCCTTTCCACTACCGTCAAAACGTCCAGCGGTGACATCACCGTGGGCGAAGTGGCCGCTGGCAGCCTTTCGGTTCAGACCGCTGCCGGCACACTGGCCGTCGGCGTGCGTGAGGGCACAGCCGCCTGGCTGGACCTCAACACCAAGTACGGGCGCGTTCGCAATGCCCTTCAAGCCACCAGCGGACCGGGCGACACCACCGACAAGGTGGACATCCGCGCCCGCAACGCTTATGGCGACATCGCAGTGACCCGGTCCCCCGTCAGCGCCCGCCAAGCATGGTTACACGGCAGCGACGGCCCGCTTCCGGCGGGCCTTGGCGAGTCGCGTACCGATCAGCCCCTGCCGCGGACTGAATAGGTACACGACCGCGAACACCACGCCTTGGGTGAGGACCACCATGGCTCCTGACGCCGTGTCCAGGTAGTAGCTGAGGTAGATGCCGGCCACGGAACACACCACGGAGATCACAGGGGCAATGACCAGCATCCGGGAAAAGCGGTCTGTCAGCAGGTAGGCCGTGGCGCCTGGAATGATCAGCATGGCCACCACCAGCACTACGCCCACCGTCTGCAGGGCCACCACCGATGTCAACGCCAGCAGCCCCAGGAGCAGGGCGCCGAGCCTCCGCGGTGAGAGGCCAATTGCGTGGGCATGCGTAGGGTCAAAGGCATAGAGCGTGAGGTCACGGCGTTTGAGGATCAGGATCGCAAAGGCCACCACGCCCAGGACCACCACTTGGATGAGGTCCGGGACACTGACGCCCAGCAAGTTTCCGAAGATGATGTGGTTGAGGTCGGTTTGGCTCGGGGTCACGGAGATCAGCACCAGGCCCAGCGCGAAGAGCGACGTAAACACGATCCCGATCGCGGCGTCTTCCTTCACCCGGCTTGTATTGCGAACCACCCCAATCAATGTCACCGCGATGAGCGCAAATACCAACGCACCCAACGCAAACGGCGCACCCACGATGTAAGCGATCACGACGCCGGGAAGCACCGCATGCGAGACAGCGTCGCCCATGAGGGACCAGCCGATGAGGACGAGCCAGCAGCTGAGCACGGCGCAGACCACCGCGGCGATGGCCGTTGTTGCGAGGGCACGGACCATGAAGTCGTAGCTGAGGGGTTCCAGCAGGAATTCCACGGCTAACCCCTGTTCATGACATCGAGGCCGAAAGCCATGGCCAGGTTCTCCGGCTGGAGCACTGTGTCCGGGCTTCCATGCATGAGCACCTTGCGCATCAATAACACAGCTTCGTCGCAGAGTTGGGGCAGGGCATGGAGGTCGTGGGTGGAGATGAGGATGGTGGCGCCGTTGTCGGCCAGCTCGCGGAGGAGCCTGGTGATGGTGGCCTCCGATCGTTTGTCCACGCCCGCGAACGGCTCGTCCAGCAGCATCATGGTGGCGCCTTGGGCGATACCCCGCGCCACGAATGCGCGCTTCTTTTGCCCACCGGACAACTGCCCGATTTGCCGGTCGGCGTACTCGATCAGCTCCACGCGCTCCAAGGCATGCTCGACGGCGTCCCGGTCAACTTTGTGGGGCCGGCGCGTGAATCCCAAATGCCCGTAACGGCCCATCATCACCACATCGCGGACTGACAAGGGGAAGGCCCAATCAACGTCCTCGCTTTGGGGAACGTAACCGATGCCGGCGTCCTTGCGCATCTTTACCGGGGGTTGGCCGTTGATGAGCACCTTGCCGGAATCGGGCTTCACCATGCCCATGATGACTTTGAACAGTGTGGACTTGCCGGAGCCGTTCATGCCCACGAGTCCGCAGATCCGCGAATGTTCCAAGCTCAGGGACGCAGAGTCCAAGGCCAGGACCTCACCGTAGTGGACGGTGACGTTCTCAACAGCGATCGCGGGAGTGCTCATGGCGTTCCTCCAGTGAGTGCGGTGGTGATGACTTTGGCGTCGTGACGGATGAGGTCAAGGTAGGTGGGAACGGGGCCGTCAGCTTCGGAAAGGGAATCGACGTAAAGAACGCCACCAAACCTGGCGTCCGTGGCACCAACCACCTGTTGCATCGGGGCGTCGGAAACCGTGGATTCACAGAACACTGCCGGAACCTGGTTGGCCTTGACGAACTCGATGGCCCGGGTGATCTGCTGTGGCGTGGCCTGCTGTTCAGCGTTCACGGCCCAGATGTAGACCTCCTTGAGGCCGGCATCCCGGGCCAGATAGGTGAACGCCCCTTCACAGGTGACCAGCGCCCTCTGCTTCTCCGACAGTACAGACAGCTTGGACACCATCTCGTCCTGCACGGTCTGGAGTTGGGCGTTGTAGGCCTTGGCGTTTGCTTTGAATTCGCCGGCGTGCGAAGGTTCCAGTTTGGCGAAGGCCTTGGCCATGTTGTTTGCGTAAATCTGAACGTTTTTGGGGGACATCCAGGCGTGCGGGTTCGGCTTTCCCTGGTAGGAGTCCTCGGCAATGGGCATGACGTCCACGCCCTCGCTCACTACCGCGTGCGGTACATCGAGGTCCTCCACGAACTGGGCAAACCATGCTTCCAGATTGAGGCCATTGTCCAGGATGAGATCGGCTTGGGCAGCTTTCCGGATATCGCCCGGAGTTGGCTCATAGCCGTGGATCTCAGCTCCAGCTTTGGTGATGGACTCGACGCGGAGCTTATCTCCGGCAACGTTCTTGGCGATGTCTGCCAAGACTGTGAAAGTAGTGAGGACTACGGGCTTGTCATCTTCTCCCGCAGAGGAGTTCCCGCCACAGGCGGAGATTCCTAAGGCAAGGGCGATTGCGGTCAGGACAGCAGCGAAACGGCGGACATCTTTGGCGCGCCGAAACGGAAAGTTAGGCATACCGAAAAGTGTAGCCAAGCATGGCCCGCGCAGCAAAGCTAGGCTGGTCATATGGGCACTCTTTCCACAAAAGCACCTTTGTATAGATTCACTGCCCTGGATGCCATGGCCGTGGCAGCATATGTGGGCTTCACCGCCTATTTCCTGCTGGCTGGCCAGACGCTCAACCGTCTAATGCTTGATCTGTTTGATGACCCGGCAACAGCGTCCTATGCCGTCAACGCGATCTTTTATGCCGCCGTCGGAATATTCGCCGTAGCCTCCGCCTGGCGGGTAGTGGGCCGTGACCTCCGAATCTTGGGAACCCGGCCGTGGTTCACCCTTGGCATGGTGCCGTTGACCCTGGTGGTGATGCTGATTCTTACAGCCTTTCTGGTGGCAGCCTTCGGGACCGCCCAAAGCTCCCAGAATCAACTGGGCATCCAAGGCATGCTGCAGCAGGTGCCTGCTTGGCTGATGGTGCCATTACTGGTCATCCTGGGCCCGTTCGTGGAGGAATATCTCTTTCGGCACCTCCTGATCGGCAAGTTGTCGCAGTACCTGAATATCTGGGTTTGCTGCGTGATCTCCGTGGTGGTTTTCTCGTCCATCCATGTAGTAGGCCGCGAAGGAATCGCTTTGTCTGCGCTCGCTCCGTATTTAGGGATGGCCGTGGTGCTGGTAGCTGTTTACGTCTGGACGGGCAAGAACCTGATGTTCTCCTACTTTGTCCACGCAGCCAAGAACCTCATGGCCGTTGTCCTGATCTACGCCGTCCCGCCCGAACTCCTCCCCAACTAGGTCGCAGTTCAGGTCGTTCTCAGCCCTGAGAACGACCTGAACTGCGACCTAGTTGGGGAACCCGGACGGAAGCTGACCGCAACCCCCTACCCAGCCCCGCGCAGTCGGGAATAGCTTGAAGAGCATGACACTGAACATCCAAGTAGTAGTCGACTGCAAGAAGCCGCACGACCTCGCCGACTGGTGGGCTGAGACCCTCGAGTGGAACGTCGAGCCGCAGGACGAGGCGTTCATCCGGTCCATGATCGAGCAAGGGTATGCCACCGAAGACCAGACCATCACGCACAACGGCAAGCTGGTGTGGGCAGAGGGCTGCGCGATCGTGCCCACCGAAGACGCAGACCCCAAGACCGGCCGGCGGATCCTGTTCCAAACGGACCCTAACGAAAAGACGGTCAAGAACCGGGTGCACTGGGATGTCCGGCTGGACGGCCGGGACAAGGATGACGTGCGGAAACAACTCGAAGCGCGCGGTGCCAAGCACCTGTGGACCGCCAATCAGGGACCCCACGAATGGCACACCATGGCCGACCCCGAGGGCAACGAGTTCTGCATCAGCTAAGGCCATTACTAGACTCGGACTGTGAACAACCAACTCCCTGCCAAGGTTTCCGACGTCTTTGACCCCTCACGCTGGCGCACTGTTTCCGGCTTCGACGACTTCAAAGACATGACCTACCACCGGCAGGTTGAGCGTTCAACGGACGGCACAGTCAAGGACCTCCCCACGGTACGCATCGCGTTCAACCGCCCCGAGGTCCGCAACGCCTTCCGCCCGGGTACCGTGGATGAGCTCTACCGCGCCATGGACCACGCCCGCATGACCCCGGATGTTGCCACGGTGCTGCTCACAGGCAACGGACCTTCGGAAAAAGACGGCGGACACTCGTTCTGCTCCGGCGGCGACCAGCGGATCCGTGGCCGGGACGGCTACCGCTACCAAGTAGAAGGCGCTGCGGGTGACTCCGCTGAATTTATCGACCCCGCCCGCGCCGGCCGCCTTCACATCCTGGAAGTCCAGCGACTCATGCGGACCATGCCCAAGGTGGTCATCGCCGTTGTCAACGGCTGGGCGGCCGGCGGCGGCCACTCGCTGCACGTGGTCAGCGACCTCACTATCGCCTCGCGCGAGCACGGCAAGTTCAAGCAGACGGACGCAACCGTGGGAAGTTTCGACGCCGGATACGGCTCGGCGCTGTTGGCCCGCCAGATCGGGCAGAAAGCCGCGCGGGAAATCTTCTTCCTGGCACGCGAATATTCCGCAGAGGACATGGTCAGGATGGGGGCAGTGAACGAGGCCGTTGACCACTCCCGCCTCGAAGAAGTTGCTCTGGAGTATGCAGCCGATATCGCCCGCCAGTCACCGCAGGCCATCCGCATGCTCAAGTTCGCTTTCAACCTTGCCGACGACGGCCTTGCCGGCCAGCAGGTCTTCGCCGGCGAAGCCACCCGTCTCGCGTACATGACGGACGAGGCCGTGGAGGGCAAAGAAGCGTTCCTTCAAAAGCGCGATCCCGACTGGTCCAACTTCCCCTACTACTTCTAGGACCACCGTGAACATCGATCCCATTTTGAAAGCCCTGATGGCTGCCCTCCATGGCGAGGGCCCCGCCGTCGAAATCATGGTGGATAAAAACGGCGCGCCGCAGGCTGTTCCGGTTGAGACCGGCGTCGAAGACGCAGCCGTGGTGGTCCGCACTTCCGGTTCCACGGGGACGCCGAAGGCAACCGTACTGACCGTCGACGCCCTCGCAGCTTCTTCTGTATCCACCGCCGTGGCCCTGCGTGGCGAAGGACAGTGGTTGCTGGCACTGCCGCTGCAGTATGTGGCCGGCGTGCAGGTGCTGGTCCGCTCGCTCTACGCAGGCACGCGTCCGTGGGTCATGGATCAGTCGAGCGGCTTCACACCGGAGGCCTTCACGGCCGCCGCCGAGGAACTGACCGACAAGATCCGGTTTACTTCCTTGGTGCCCACGCAACTGCAACGGCTCCTCGACTCCCCCACGCCGGAAACCCTGGCCGTGCTGCGCCGTTTCAACGCGATCCTGCTGGGCGGCGCTCCCGCTTCTGCTGGACTCCTTGCGACCGCCCACGCCGAGGGCCTCAAGGTGGTGACCACCTACGGCTCGGCCGAGACGTGCGGCGGGTGCATTTACGACGGCGAGCCGTTGGACGGCGTCGAGGTCCGTATAGGTGAAGGCGAACTGGAAGGCCGCATCCTGCTGGGTGGCGACACCGTGGCGGCGGGCTACCTGGACGCGGCCCGCGCCTCTAAGGCAGCATTCTTCGAGGAAGACGGCGTGCAGTGGTACATCACGGGCGATCTGGGCGAGCTGTCAGATGACGGCAAACTCACAGTGCTGGGCCGCGCCGATGACGTGATCATCACCGGCGGCGTCAAAGCCTCCGCCGCTTACATCCAGGGCAAGCTGGAAGAGCTCGACGGCGTCACTGCGGCTTTCGTAACTGGTGTACCGTCGCGGGAGTGGGGCCAAGCCGTGGCAGCTTACGTTGCGGTGACTGATGCATCGCCCGCCGGCCTCAAGGGTTTCACAGCCCGCCGGGATGAAGTACTGGGCGTCCTGGCGCCCAAAACGGTGTTCGCTGACAAGGATTTGCCGATGCTTCCCAACGGAAAGCCGGACCGTATGGCCATGATTGACCGGCTTTCCGAGCTGCATCAGGGACAATAGACAAGTTCTTCCTCCCACCCCCTGACTCAGATCAACCGCGAAATACACGAGGTACTACACGTGGCGACAGCTGCACAATGGATTCAAGGAGCCCGGCTCCGCACACTGCCCGCGGCCATCGCGCCGGTCCTTATCGGTTCGGCAGCGGCGTACGAGCTCCAGGCTTTCCGGTTGCCGAACGCGATCCTGGCAGCTCTTGTGGCTCTTCTGCTTCAAATTGGCGTGAACTACGCAAACGACTACTCCGACGGCATCCGGGGCACGGATGAGGACCGCGTGGGCCCCCTCCGTTTGGTTGGTTCAGGAGCTGCGAAGCCGGAACAGGTGAAGTGGGCTGCCTTTGCGCTGTTCGGGGCGGCGATGATTTGCGGTCTCATCCTGGTGATCATCACCCAAGCGTGGTGGCTGATCCTGGTCGGTATCGGCTGCATCCTGGCGGCTTGGGGCTACACAGGCGGCAAGAACCCCTACGGCTACCTGGGCCTGGGCGATGTCTTTGTTTTCGTGTTCTTCGGACTCGTGGCAACCCTGGGAACCACCTACACGCAGGCCGGGCAGGTCAGCCTGGCCGCGGTCATCGGTGCGATCGGCACCGGACTCATCGCCTGTGCGTTGCTGATGGCCAACAACGTCAGGGATATCCCCACGGATGCGGCTGCTGGAAAGCGGACCTTGGCAGTCCGTCTGGGTGACCGGCACGCCCGCGAAAGCTACGTACTGATGCTGGCCGTGGCCATCCTGCTGGTGATCGTCCTGGCACCCACCAAGCCGTGGATGCTGATCGTGCTGCTGCTGATTCCGGCCTGCCTGATGCCGGCCTGGCTCATGGTGAACGGCAAGAAGCGCAAGAGCCTGATCCCGGTTCTCAAGCAGACCGGCATGATCAACCTCGGTTACAGCCTGTTGTTCTCGCTGGGACTGATCCTGAGCCGGGGCTTCTGAGCCCTTCCGTCCGAGTTTTTGTACAGCAAACGCCCCTAAGAAGCTCTCTTGGGGGCGTTATCTGTAAAAAAAACTTCTCTAGAGAGTGCCCGGGCGTTTATCGTTGTTCACGGCGATGTCCGGGTTCTTCTCAACCAAGCCGTCCTCGACGGCGGCGTCTTCAACCTCACCGGCAGTTCGGATGGGCTTGGCCCGCCCGGAGAACCGTTCGCGCATAGCTGCCGTGGCGGCGTCGCGCTGCTTCTGGAAAAAGAGGTAGCTGATGGCGAAGGCAATCAGCCCGGCAAAGACCACAGCCAGGATCCAGCCCACCCCCAAAAAGGCGAACAGCACGAACAACGGCACGAACAGCGCCAGACGGATGAGGGAATACTTCAGGAAAGCCACCATCCAAGTTTAGCCGCCCGGATGGTTGCACTCTGATCACAGCCGGAACAGGGCGTCCAGTGATCGGCTTCAGGCGACTAGACTTGGTGCATGCTCCGGGTTGTAGGCGTCGTTATAGTTCTAGTCATCTTTGTCTATGCCCTGGTGGACGTCATCCGCACGGACGGCAACCAAACACGCGGGATTTCCAAACCCGCATGGATCATTGTGATGATCCTCCTGCCGCTGCTGGGAGCGATCCTCTGGTTCATTTTTGGTCGGCCCTACGGCAAGCCCACTGCCAAGCCCGTACGCCGACAGCCCACAGCCCCGGACGACGACCCCGAGTTCCTGCGCAACCTGGAAACCCGACGCCGTAACCAGGCTGAAGAGGATCGCCTGAAGAAACTCAAGGCGGAACATGACGCCAAGGAACGCGATACCGGCGACAAGCCGAACGACGGCAGCGGCGACGCCAAAAACAACGGTTTCAAACCCGGCGACGCCAAGCGCAGCGAGCCGGATCCCCATGACACGGACGAGCTGAAGTAGGCAAACATGGCCCAGCAAGCTGATGGATCACGGCAGTCACCTTCCTCCACACCATCAGCCAGCGGGCCCGCATCACCCTCCGCACCGCCTCCACGGCCTGGCATCTCCCTGTCCACGCCGCCGCCCATAGCGGAGGCTGTTCGTCCTCCTGGACCAGCCCGTTTGTCCCGCACTCTGTGGGTGGCCAGTTTCGTTGCCGGTATCGCGGTGGTGGTGACAGGCTTTCTTGACCGGGACTCCCACTTCGAACGCCTGAAGGGCGTCATTGGAGGCATGGTTCCCGACGGCGACGCGGACGCCATAGAGGGAGCCACCGCCGTCGTTTTCCTGGGAAGCCTCGCCATGCTCGCGCTGGTAATAGCCATGGAAGCCGTCCTGCTGGCGGTCCTCTTCAAACGCCGCATCTGGGCTCGGTGGGCCTTGGCTCCTTTGGTCCTCCTCCATGCTGTGGTCACCGTCATTACGGCCGACTTTGTGGTGGCCCCTGGCGGGGACGGTGTCTTGACGATTGTGCTGTTGGCGGCCCAATTCATCCTGGCTGCAGCCGCCCTGATCCTGCTGTTCCTCCCGTCCACCACCATCTGGTTGCTCAGCGAACGGGTTGGCTAGCGGGTTGCCTAACGAGCGGCTGGAATAGCGGCCAGCATCCCCTCGCAACTGCGCAGGACTACGCGGCAAGCGTCCAGTGCGGCCGGCTCAGTGAGCGGGTTCTCCGCGAGCAAGCGCCAACGGTTCAGGCTTTCCCGTGCCGCCTCGCTGATCTGCTCCGGGCCGGCCTCCGGATCCAGTCCCAACCTCCGTGGCGGCGTGCTGCCACGGCCGCCCACCAACCGCTCAGCCTCTGCTGATTGCTCCGGGGTCAGGTTTAGGCCCTCGGTCCGAAGTGTGGCCAGGAGCCTCAATTCCCGGAACTCGTGGGCGCCTGTGAGGAGCCTTTCCAGACTGCCTTCCAAGAGCAGCGCGACGTCCCTTGGCGAACTGCGCAGCAAGGCTTCCAAGCCCACGACGGCGGCACGCGCCTTGAGTGCCTCCGCTCGCGTCTGGAACAGATAGGCGATGTTCTCCAACAACTGGCCAAGTCCGCTGCGTCGTGCCAGCTCATGGGCCAGTTCCGTGGGATTGTCCATTCCACCCCGGAGGAGGGCAACGCCAAGGCGTATGCCGAACAGGCCGAATCTTTGCACGAGGGACGCTTTTGCTGCCGAGCCCAGTCCATCGGGCTCGGCGGCGCGAACAAAGAGATCCGCTGACAGCATCAACCTTTCCCTCTGGTTCCTTTCCATCTGCGCCAACAGCCTCATGGCCTCGAAATCGGTCTGGCGCATGGTCCGCGAACTTTGGGCCAGCAGGCCGGCAACCGGGACAACACCCAGGGCAAGGGGCCTGAGGTTTTGGTCCCGGCTGTATCTGTCAGCGATCACTGCTGCGGAGATGAGGGAATCGATTCTTCCCGCGCCGATCTCGTCAGCCCGGGACAGGACCGCCAAGGCATTGACAGTCCCCGATTGGCCCGCGCAAGTGTCCTTGAAGGATTCCAGGAATCGGACATCGGAAGCATGGAGGTGCCGCATGAGGTAGATGACGGCGTCCGCGGCCATGGGGGCATCTTCGGGGAGGAGGAACTCCGTGGACCGACCTGACACGTCCTGTGACAAGGAGGCGATCCCGGGGGTGTCGATCAAGGTGAGGTCCCGCAGGCCGGCGGATGGCCAGTCGACCACCAGCCGCTCCACGTCATCGGCCCGGAGATCACCCATGTTGAAGACCAACCTGCCGTCTTCGCGGGTGACTGGGAGGGACTGCGGTTCCCCGATGATCGGATGGAGCGTGATCCTGGGGGTGTGCCCATAGCGGTACCACGTGACGATCCGTGTGCATTCCCCGGCGTCAGTAGGGGCGATTTCCTCCCCGATGATCGCATTGAGCAGCGTCGACTTGCCGGCCTTGACCATGCCGGCCACTGCTATGCGCAAAGGGCCTTCCAGCCTGCCCTGGAGCTCGTCCACCACAGCAAGTGCCGCTGCGTCCTCGTGGAAGACCTCCCTTGCTTGCCGGAGCAGGTGGGCGGCTCCGGCGATGCCCGACTCGATCATCCCGCAGGGACCGAGGACGGCGCTGATGTGGGCTGCGGGGATGTGTCGGAAGTGGGTGTTGGCGCCTCGTCCTGCAGCCGCTGCGAGGCGTTGGCCAGGGCATCCACTACCTTGAGCTGGTTCCGAATTTCCTTGATTCTCATGTCCCGCTCCACGGCGTAGGTAGCCGCCGCTTTCTGTGCGGCCGCCACTGATTCCGTTAGTGAACGGTGGTGCTCCTCGGCGATCTCCGTGAAGTGGTCGCGTGTAGCCCGCTGGACCAACCGCAGCCTGTCCTTGAGCTGCTTTCCCACCTGGAATACAACATCGTCCACGTGCTTCCGGACCAGGATCTTGGCTTCGGATTGGCGTTGCTTGAGCCTGGCCTCCTTATCTTCCCGGTACGCCTTTCGCCCGAGCATCAACCCGGCTCCTACGGACAACGGATTGATAAGGGCCATCCCAAAGATGCCCGTCAGCAGACCAAACATCAGCACGCCCCCGTAGGACCCGCGCATCCCGATCAGCACCTTTTGCAGCGGACCGAGGTGCCCGTCTTCCATATCCTGGATGTCGGCCACAGGGTCCAGTACGCCGCCGGTATCGGATACCTTCAACGCCGGCAGGGCAACCTCATCTTCTGAGAAGTGCTCTGCCACTTGCGTGGCCAACCATTGAGCTCGTTCGCTGGTCCACACGAACGTATCCGATACCGCTGCTGCCGTACTCTGTTCCAGCCACTGCGTGAATTGCTCCCACGCGGGTCCAGGGTCACCCTGATCTATGGCAATTTCGGCCTCGCGTTGGATCCTGCGCAGCCTATCCCTCAGGTCATATTCCATGTCGGCGATGAGGTCGCCGATGCCATCGTTGAGCGTTATCTGCCAGCGGGCGGATCGTTTGCGGAGGGCGTCGGCGTCCTCCTTTGCCGCGTTCAAGCCGGCGATCATCTGCGGAGTTCCCGCCGGGTTCTCCAGGGCTTCGAGCTCCGAATGCAGCGCCAGCCTGAGGTTTTCGCTGACGGTCAACAGGTCGTTGCTCACGGATTTGCGTTGAATCCTGGCCGCCCCGCCCACAATGTTGTTCCTCAGGTGCTCGATCAACGCCGGAAACCCTGATTCTGCGTTCAGATCGGGGTCCTGCAGCCGCGCCGCATGGAGCCGCAACTCCGAGGACACGGGAAACAGCGGAATTTCAGGTCCCACTTCGGCCAGATGCCTTTGGTCCAGCTCCGCGATCCGGCGCCAGCTGGGATATAGGTCGGTCTTGGACAGCACGCACAGAACGTTGGGGCTGATGCGCATCGCCTGGCGCAGGAACCGCATCTCCGGCTCAGTAAATTCCTGTGAAGCATCGGAGACGAACACCATGGCGTGCGCCGACGGCAAGGCGGTCAACGTAGTCAAGGTATGTGTGGACCCCAGGCCACCAACGCCTGGAGAGTCCACGATCGTCAGCCCGCTGCTCAGCAGTTTCCGGGGGAGGGAAACTTCGGCCGCGACGATGTTCTTCCTGTTGCCCGGATTGCCCTTTTCGGAGACGTATTCCGCGAGTTCATCCAGCCGCACCGGCTGCCGTTCCAGCCCGCTTTCGGGCCCGCCTGCGTCTCCTTCCGGTTCGATCCCGCGCTGACCGGGAACCAGGACAACGGCCGACGCCGGATCTCCCTGCCGTACGACGGTAGGGACGGAGGTGGCAATGTCATCATCAACCGGGCAGACGGGTGCGTTCACCAAGGCGTTGATCAGCTGGCTCTTGCCCTGTTTGAATTCGCCCACTACGATGACGCGGACGCTTGGATCGTGCAAACGGTTGAGGGTATTTTCCAGTCGGCGCCGGAGGTCGTTCCGGTCCCCAACCAGCGCCATGCCCTGCTCAACCAACGTGGTCATGTGTCCTGTGTCCGCCACCATTTGTCCTTTGCTCTGCCTGCCTCGCCGTTGAGGCCACGAAGTGCCCGGCAGACGTTTTTGCGTCTGCCGGGCACTGCTGGGGTGTTCGTAAACGTCGTGTCTTGGATCGTTACGACGTCTGGATTTTTTTGGTGCTAGTCGATTTCCACATCGTTCTTGGCCACGACGATCGAGTCGTCGATGTCGTTGTATTCGACGTCCACATCGAGCTCGTTGTCGGCGATGACCGTGTTGTCCTCCACGTTGGTGTATTCGACATCCACCTCGTTGTCCTGGATAACCGTGGAATCGTAATTGACCTGGACATCTTCGACGTCGATCTCCTTGGAGTTGTCGATCTCCAGCTCGTTGTCCTGGATAACCGTGGAATCGTAGTTGACCTGGACATCTTCCAGTTCCACGTTGGTGGAGTGGTCGTTGGTGTACTCCAGATCCACCTCGTTGTCCTTGATGATGGTGGAGTTCTCGATATTCGTGTACTCCACGTCCACGTCGCCGACTTCCAGTTCGGTCTCATTGTTGTAGGAGTCCTTGTTGAAGGAATCCGTGTTGTGGATGTTGGTGTGGGAATTGTCCACGGAGTTGTCCTCGTTGAAGGAATCCTCAAATTCCACGTCCACGTCTACATCGGTGTTGTAGGAGTCCTTGGTTACGGAGTGATCGTCGTTGAAGGAATCCTTGACCTCGATGTTCGTGTTGCCGATCTCAACGTCTCCTGGGCCCGATTCACTGATACTCACCGAGTTATCCGTCGAATGGTCGTCAGTGTTGGTGGTGTTTCCGGAGTCCTTCACGTCGTCGCCGGCAGCAATTGCTCCGTCACCCGAGGCAACCACAGCGTCCTGGTTGAAGAGCTGCGTGACATCGCCGTCCGCCCAGATGTTCTGGTTTACCGACTGGTCGGTAATCGTGTCGCGGTCGTCGATGGTGGTGGTGTAGGAGTAGTTGTTCACTACGTGGACCAGCTGCTGGACGGCATGTGCATGGTCGTCCCAGTCACCGCCGCCACCACCATGACCGCCACCACCATGACCATGATCGTCATCGTCGTGACCACCCCAGCCACCGCCGCCACCACCATGACCGCCACCACCATGACCATGATCGTCATCGTCGTGACCACCCCAGCCACCGCCGCCACCGCCATGACCGCCACCGCCATGTCCATGGTCGTCGTCGTCCCTGTCCGGGCGTCCGCCGCCACCGCCGCCACCGTGCGGGCGATCATCGTCGTCGCGGCCGCCCCAGCCGCCGCCCCCACCAGTGGAAGCGTTGTTGCCACCCGTGTTGTATTCGCGGTCGAACGACGAACGGGCGTTGATGGGTGCGTAGTCGAGGACCACCGGGCGGACAGCGTCGACGTCGGCCGACGAGACGTCGCGCAGGCCTGCTGCGGCGAGCGCTGCTTCGGGATCCCGTACGAATTCTTCAGCGGCATCAGGATCGTTGAACAGGCTCATCAGGAACTGCACGAGCTGTTGTGCGAGTGTAGGCATTGGAGTGCTCCCTCAAATTCTGTGATGGATAATGATTCGCCCGGCGCCTTTGCCGGGCTTGCATTCAACGTATTGCCCGGGCTGGTAACCGGGCATCGGGGGTGGTCCCCCTACCGGTTCCCCCATCGTTAGGGGATTGCCCGGTTTTCCGTTAGGGGGTGGAGGGTATTGCCGCTTACGGAGGTGGGTACCCCTCCCCCAGTGCCAACCGAAGCCGTACAAGGAGTTCAGAGCGGCTTTCGGCCCCCAAGCGTCGTCGCATGCGTGCCACGTGGTGCTCCGCCGTTCGGGGGGAGATGTAAATGGCTTCGCCGATTTCCCGGTAGGTCTTGCCTTCCAGGATGAGCCGAGCCACCTCACGTTCCCTGGCGCTGAGTCCGGAGGAGTCAGGAGCTCCAGGGCCGCCCCCGTTGTCCATGACAGGCTGAGCGGGAACAGCGGTGCGAGCATCTTCCTGCCGCTCCGACGGCGCGGCAGACGGGGCCGAACCTTGGGGGTGCAGGTCCCTGGCACATGCGAGCAGCTTCACCATGTCGCGGCGTTCTTCCGCATGCGCCGCCGCATGGCCCGCCAAGCGCGCACCCTCCCAAGGCATGCCGACGGCGGCCAGGCCGCGGGCCGCTGTTTCGACGTCGGACGCTTCAAAACGACCGGCTAGGACCGAGACCCAGGTCTTACCACCAGCCGCGAGCACGGACGCCAGATGACTGTGCTCCGATGCCCGCACCAGCGCTGCCGCATGCGGTGCCAGCCCGGCAGGGTCTTCGCTCAGCAACGCCGCCTGCACGGCCGCCCAATGCAAGGGCACCGCCCACAAGGGCGGGTTGCCCAGCCGCCCCAGCAAGTCCCAAGCGCCCTCGAGGTAATGCGCAACCCTCCTTGATTCCCGCAACCGCGCAGCAGTAATCATCAACTCGCCCCATGGCAACAGGCTGTAGAGGTCTACGGAAACGTGCATCATCGACTCGCGGGCCCTGTCCCAAGCCAGCACCAGCTCGTGCACGTCACTGCCCCGCCGCGCAAGGCCTACTTCCAAGGCCGCCAGCAGGAACTCATCCCGAGGCGCCAGGGCCCAGTGATTGGCTTTGACGGCCTCATTGATGGCCAAACGTGCGTCGTCGGCGTTGTCCTGTTGCATGGAGGACCACGCGCGCAACAAGAACAGTCGGGGACGGGCTGCGTTGCCACCCTGGCCTGCAGCCAACGCTGCCTTGAGCACGGTGTCCGCTACCGTCGGTTCCCCGCTGTGGAGGGCGCACAATGCAGCCAGAGCACCGGGGGTTTCCGGCAGGGGGATGGACGTTCCTGCCGCGTTCATCATGTCCGAGGCCCTGATGAGCTCGGGCAGCGCCAGTTCCGGTGCCGGCTCCAAGGTTTTCCGGAGCCCCTGCTGAGTCAGGGACATCGCAACCGCCAGGAGCGTAGGCGAACCGCTCTGAGGAACAGCTGACAGAAGCTCCTCCGCACCCAGCGGGTTTCCTGAACCGATCATGGCCACCGCAGCGAGAGGGGCCGAACCATCTATCGTGTCCGAACCCAGCCAGCTGTATGTATCGGCACTTCGGACGAGCATTCCACGCTGCGCCCAGACGGCGGCGGCCACGTCCACTCCGAGCCGAAGCTCGGGGGCCCCGGGCACCGCCAAGAGCCGGTCCACCATCCTGCCCGCGGAGTCCAAATCACCGGTAGCCGCTGTAGCCTGCGCATGTCTTGCCGCCTTGGCAACCTCGTCGCCTCCGGCCAGGAGGGCTTCGGCGTAGAGTTCGGCGGCCAATTGCGGGTCTGATTCCAAAGCGTCGTCAGCAGCCCGTTCCAGCTCAGCGACGACACGAGGATCATGAAACCCGTTCCTCGCCAGGTCACGGGCCAGATCCCCTAGTGCCTGGCCCTCCTGGAAAGTCTTATCCACCAATTCCCTTTGCAGCGCCCGGATACGGGAGGCAGGGGTTCCCTTCAGCAGGGCGTACCGTGCAGTGCCCACCACAGTCCCATCCGGCGAAAGCAACCCGGTTTCTTTGGCAGCGGCAATGATCGAGTCCAAGCCGTCAGGGTCGCCCAGGCCTTCAGCGTCACGCAGGCTGTCGGGAAGGGGCGACGGGATGGAGAATCCTACGGACAGGGCCAGAAGCAGCTCGCGGATAGCGGCAGTCGCATCCCCCAACACGGGACCCATGTTTGAGCCCGGGGTGTCTATTGCGTGGTTGAGGGGGTGATCGTCTGCCCCGGCCCGAAGGTGCCCGGGCTTATGGTCGTTTCCCGTCATGGGTTAGACCGCCGAGAGCAGCGCGGGATCCGGAGAAGGGCTGGTTTCTGTCGGTGAAGGCGCTGGATCAGGGACGGCCGGCGGGGTGGTCTCCTGCGAAACTATCGGTTCCGGCGACGCCGGCGGGTCCTGAACGGCCGTTGGCTCGGGCTGCGGGGCGGTTGGCTCCGGCTCCGGCGATGGCGACGGCGGTGGCGTCACCGGATCCACGGGAGTGGTGGGTGGTGTTGTTGGTTCGTTTGCCGGTGGGGTTGTTGGGTCCGTGGTTACCGGTGGTGGTGTTGTGGTTGTCGGCGGAGGCGTCGGTCCGCTTGCGGCACCTCCTGTCGGATCGGGCGCGGGGGTTGTTGGCGGCGTAGTAGCCGGAGGCGGCGTCTGAGTACCCGGAGTGGAAGTTCCCGTTCCGGGGGCAGTGGGTGTGGTGGTACCTCCCGTCCCGCCGGCTGCTGTATCAGAGGACGTGCCGCCGGAACCCGTCCCTGCCGTGCTGCCGGAACCATTGGCCGCGCTGCCTGTCCCCGCGTTAGTAGCCCCCGCGTTCGCACCCTGTTTGGCCGGCGCCGTTCCTTTGGATCCAGCCCTCGTCACCCCGGTCTTGACGCTCGCCTCAAGTCCCGCTGCCGGTCCTCCGACAACAGGGGCGGAAGCGGTGGCGCCTCCTGCCCCCGAAGCTTTGGCGCCGGAAGCTTGCGCACCGGTGTCGCGCATGACGTCGGCCGCCTGGTTTCCAAACACGGTAGTCAGCAGACCGGTGCCTTCAGGGCTTTGCGCTGCCGTGGCGGTCGCGATGGTCAGCGCGGTTGCTGCTACCGCGGCTGCCGCTGCCATCCTGACACGGGGCCGCGGGGCGTGGCGGCCTGACTTGTCCGAAGCAGCTTTGAGGCGCCCGAGTGCCGGAGCCCGGTTCGGGAGGTGCGGCCTCCCCAACGCAATGGCCACAGGTTCCTCAGACCCGGAAGCCGTAACTGACGCTGATGACGCGGCCGTAGCCGCATCCACTGCACCTGCCCCACTGGAGCGCAGGCCAGCCACGGCAGCGCCGAGGCAGATGGACGACTTGGGATCGGCGTCGACGGCGATCGGACGGTCCAGTTCCACGGAAATGAGCTCCGCCACGAGTGGAATCCGGGACGATCCTCCGATGAGCAGCACTGCGCTCAGGTCCTGCGCTTCAAGGTTGATACTCCGCAGGCTGCGTTCAAGGGCGTCCACAGTGTCCCTGACAGGGGCCTCGATCATCGCCTCGAATTCGGAACGGACCAACCGCACGGACAACTGAGATCCAGGCAGAGACACGGCGACGCTGGCTTCGCTGTCCAGCGAAAGTGCCTCCTTGGCTTCCCGGCACTCCCGCCTCAACCGTGAGAGAGCCGCCAAAGTCTCCGGAGAGCTCACATCCAAAGCCGCGCCCTCGCCAAGGTGACCCATCACGTGACGCAGGACGGCGGCGTCGAAATCGGCGCCGCCAAGGGTCTCAATGCCATCCGGACGGCCCAATA
Organism: Paenarthrobacter sp.; assembly: GCA_031179305.1. GTDB lineage: Bacteria > Actinomycetota > Actinomycetes > Actinomycetales > Micrococcaceae > Arthrobacter. The sequence continues at coordinate 41,593 of JAPSHX010000008.1, forward strand.
GCTCAAAGTTTCCCGCGCTCGCTTTGCGGAGGATAGCGGTGTCGAAAGTGCCGCCGCCGAGGTCGTACACCGCGACGACGCTGCCGTCTTCCACACGGGTCTGGGAGGCATAGTGCAGGGCTGCGGCTTCCGGCTCACTGATCAGGGTGATGTCCTCCAATCCGGCCACTTGGAGCGCTGCGAGGACAAGCGAGGTGCGGTGCTGGCCCCATGCCGCGGGGTGCGTCATAATGATCGACGACGGCGAGCTGCCTTCGCGCTCCTCAGCCCTGTCCACCACCCACCGTGCCATAGTGGCATATACGTCTTCGGGGGCCAGCCAGCTCTCTCCGACAGCGAGCGGAACCGAGTCACCTATCCTGCGCTTGAATTCCCGCACCATGCGCTGGGGGTCGTCCAGTCCGCGACGTTCGGCCGCTTCTCCTACCAAAACCCGGCCGTCTTCTGCATAGAACAACACCGACGGCACGGCGCTGCCATGCAGGCCCAACGGAAGGATCCCGGGTGCTGGAGTTGGGCCCTGGTCAGGTCTTACCAGGGCTGCGGCGGTAAAACTGGTCCCGACGTCAATGGCGAGAACATAGCTCATGGTTACCTCGAAAAGAACACGGCGCGTCGCTAGCGGACTGCATCACAAGCGGGTTCTGAACAAGCTAGCACCTGCCCCCAGCGGGTAAAAGCCTCAGGTGCTACACCAAATTGTCATTATTGCTACACCAAATTGTCATATTCCAAGACCACCATACGCACAGAGGAACGAAGCCCCTGCTCAGGCGGCCAAGGAGGCATTCCGAAGGCTAGAGTCCGGAGTAGGAATGCAGGCCGTTGAAAACCGTGTTCACGAGTGTGAAGTTGATGATGACGCAGGCGTAGCCAACGATCGATAACCACGCTGCACGGGTTCCGGTCCAACCACGGGTGGCCCGGGCGTGCAGGTAGCCCGCGTAGACCACCCAGATCACGAAGGTCCAGACCTCCTTGGGGTCCCAGCCCCAGAAGCGGCCCCAGGCCTTTTCAGCCCAGATCGCACCAAACATGAGGGTGAACGTCCAGCCGATGAAGGCGATGGCGTTGATGCGGTAGGAGAGGTTCTCCAAGCTCAGTGCATTCGGAACCAGGCGCATGAAGCCCAGGTTGTCTTTGCGGCCGGCAGCAAGGTTCTTCTGGCGGTACGACTGCAGCAACTGCAGCACAGACATGGCAAACGTCAGGGTGAACAATGCAGAGGAGAGCACCGCGATGGAAACGTGGATGATCAGCCAGTAGCTCTGCAGGGCCGGAACCAGGTGCCCCACCGGGGTCCAGAAGGCAGCCGAAGCTGCCACCAGCATGATGATGGCCAGCCCGATCACAAAGGTGCCCAGGAAGCGCAGGTCCCTGCGGATGAGAACTATCAGGAAAACAGCTACGGCCACGAAGGCACCCGTGGTGAGGAACTCGTACATGTTTCCCCACGGCACCCGGCCCGCGCCAAATGCACGGGTAATCACGCCGGCGCCGTGGATGAGCACACCCAGCACCGTCAACGCAACAGCCACGCGGGCAGGCGCACGGCGTTCGCCCGCGTACTTCATGTCGCCGGCGGCGGTGCCGCCCTCAACGGTGAGGCCCGACGTCGGACGCTCGGCGCGGCCCGCCGGCCCACCGGCGTCGGGCCCCCCCAAGCCTCCCGCGACGCGGCCTGCGGAAACCGTGACCTTCTTCTCGCCGACGGCGCTTGCCGCGGCCTTCAGGTCAACGGCGCGGAGCATCTTGCTGCTCTTCGCCAAGTCCCAGGCAAAGGCGATGAACGCCACGGTGTACGTTCCGGCGGCCAACAGCATGAACAGCTCGCTGTACTGGCCCAGGGTTTCGTTGATGACGGGCATTACTGGTCCTTCGAGGTTGAGGAAGATCCTGCTGTTGTTGTTGCGGTGTCCAGTGACTCCGGGACGTTCCATTCCCGGGCAAAGAGTTCACGGAGGGCTGCGGCTTCGCCGGCCAGGCGATGGTCTTCACCGCGTGCCAGCAGGCCGTACTCCACCATGGTGCGGCCGTCCTCGTGGGTTCCGGTGCGGACCCAGACACGGCGGCGGTTGATGTACAGCGACATGACCAGACCGGCGACCGCGAGGAAACCGAAGATCAACGCGTAGAGCTGGCCGGGGTTGTGGTGGATGTCCACTCCGATGTACTTCTTGACGCCATCGAACGTGATGCTGCCCTTGCCTTCGGGCAGGTCGACTGTGGCTCCCGGACCCAGGGTGATACCGCCGGCAGGGAGGTCACGGCCGTTGAGCTGTTGAAGGTCCTTGACGTCCAGCTCGAACACGTTCTGGGGCACGCCCTTGTCCAAGCCTAGGTCACCGTAGAACGAATTCAGGCTCAACTGCGGGTTGATAAGTTCCGGGGCGCCGCTGAAGGAAATTCCGTCCTCCGTGACGAACGCCGTGGGCAGGAAGAAGCCAACAAAGCCCAACTGTTCCGGCTTGGCGTCCGGGACCTTGATGACCACGGAGGAGTAGTAGTTGTCGCCCTGGACCTTGGCCGTTACCGGGCCTTGGAAAGCGACGTTGCCCTCCCCGTCCCGGACGGTGACCATGGGCGCGTAGCCGTTTCCAGTGAGGTAGAGGCTTGTATTCCCGAGGGAAACGGGGTCGTTGACCTTGAGGGTTTCCTTCTTGCCCGGCGCATCCGGGGTTTCCTTCGTTGTGACCTCAGCGGTGTAGTCGATGGGCTGGCCGGCCTTGCCGGGCGATTCGCGGTCGAACCTGGCCTCGAACTTGTCCAGCTGCATCGAGTAGGGCTGGAGCGAACTGCTCTGGAAGTTGGTGCCCGGCGTGAATTGGTCGTAGCCCACCAAGGTGTTGACGAATGTGTCGCCTTCCACCAAGATCCGCTGGCCGCTGTACCCGTAAAGCCCACCAATGGCCACGGACACCAGCACCCCGATCAAGGAAGTGTGGAACACCAGGTTGCCCACTTCCTTCAGGAAGCCGCGCTCGGCACCCAAGGACGGCAGGGCGCCGTCGACGTCCCTGACCTCGACGCGGTAGCCGCGCTTCTTCAGCAGCCCGGCGGCATCGTTGATGGCTTTCGACGCCGGGATCCCGGCGTCGGCGGCCACAGCCAAGGTACCGTACTCCGGCAGGCGCGACAGGCGCTTGGGGGTGCGCGGCGGCTGCGACTTCATGGCCTTGTAGTGGGCGATCGCGCGCGGAGTGACGCAGCCGATCAAGGAGATGAACAACAGGATGTAAATGGCCGAGAACCAAGCCGACGAGTAGACGTCGTACATCTGGAGGGCGTCGAGAAGCTCGCCGTAGGAAGGGTTGTCCTTGATGTACTGCGTGACCACTGACGGATTGGCGGGCCGCTGCGGGAACAGGGAACCCGGCACAGCGCCAACGGCAAGCAGGAGCAGCAGGAAGAGCGCCGTGCGCATGCTTGTCAGCTGCGTCCAGGACCACCGGAGCATGCCCTTGAAACCAAGCGCGGGCAGGGCTGCCTCGGACTTGGCCTGCTGGAGTTTTCCTTCGCCTGTTGTGCCTTCTGCGGAGGTGCTTTCAGCGGTAGGTGACTTCTTCTTGGCTTTCACGGACTCGCTCATCAGATTGGCAACTTCACGTCGTTTTGGAACCAGTACTGCAACTCGGTCACCCAGGTTCCCCATACGCCGGTGGCCATGAGGATTCCGAGCAAAATCAGGATGCCTCCGCCGATCCGCTGGATGGCCAGCCGATGCTCGCGGAAGAAGGACATCACTCCCATGCCCCGGCGAACGGCCAGCGCGATCAGAAGAAACGGAATGCCAAGGCCAAGGCTGTAAACGAACGCCAGGAGGGCTCCCTTGGCCGCCGACGAACCGCCGGACAAGCTCAGCAACTGTACCGCGGAGTACGTCGGACCAATACAGGGCGCCCAGCCCAGCCCGAACGTGAGTCCCAGCAGCGGTGCGCCCCACAGGCCGGCCGGGGGTTTGGCATGGATCTTCGCGTCACGCTGCAGCCAGCCGAAGCCGCCCATGAACACCACGCCCATGATGATCACCAGGAGGCCCAACAGTTGGGTGATCCAGGCGTTTTGGGGGCCGGTCAGCAAAGTCCCCAGCTGCCCGAACGCACCGCCCAGGAGAACGAAAATCACCGAAAAGCCCAGCACAAACAGGCCGATACCGGCCAGCATGCGGCCGCGCCTTTGCTTCTGGAGGTCGACGCCGGTCAGTCCCGTGACGTAGCCAAGGTAACCGGGGACCAGCGGCAGCACGCAGGGAGAAAGGAAGGAGACCAGCCCGGCCAGCAGTGCCACCGGCACAGCCAGCAGCAGTGATCCGTTGAGGATCGTCTCGGCAAAAGGACTGTTCATGGTTGCTACTCAGCCGCTGCGGAGGTGATGAGGGCCTTCAGGGTGCTCTTCTCGATCTCGCCGAGGACGCGTGAGGCAACCTTGCCTTCCTTGTCCAGGACCAAAGTGGTGGGAACTGCACCGGGAGGCACAATTCCTGACACGGACAGCAGAACTGCCCCATCCTTGTCATTGAAGCTCGGGTAGGTGATGTTGAAGGTCTTGTCGAAGGCCTCGGCGGTGGCTTGCTCGTCGCGCAGGTTAACGCCGAAGAACTGGACGCCTTGGTCCTTGAAGTCCAAGTGCAGTGCTTCAAGCTGGGGAGCTTCGATGCGGCACGGAGCGCACGCGGCAAACCAAAAGTTCAGGACGGTGACTTTGCCCAGAAGGTCCTCCGGCTTTACCGTCTGCCCGTTGAACAGGGTGCCTTTGAGCGCAACGGGTGCGGAGCGATCCGCCTTTGCGAACTCCGTCACCGAACCATCGCCTGCCACGTAGTTCTTGTTGTCGCCTGCCTTGGCCTGCTTGGCAAGGGAGTCTTCCTGGGCACACGCGGACAGGCCCATGGTCAGACCTGCGAGGAGGACACCACCGGCGGTCAGCACGCCGCGGCGCGAAAGATTGTTGTCCATGCTTCTACGCTCCCGGGGTGCTCGCCGCACCGGGAAGCAGGACGGCAGCAGGCTCGGTGTACTCAACGCGCACGATCTTGCCGTCGTCGTCGAGCGTTAGGGACGTCAGCGACGTGAGGGTGCACTCGCGTTTACGGGGATCGTGCGCAAGGCGGCGGCCCTCAGCAGTCAATCGGGTGGACCAAATGGGAAGTTGGTGGCTGACCAGAATGGCTTCGGCGCCGTCGCCGCCCAGTTCGATGGCCTTCACACGCGCGTCTTCAACCGCGGCCAGTACGCGGGCCGCTTGTTCCTTGTAGGGCTCGCCCCATGAGGGGCGCAACGGATTCCGAAAGTAGATCCAGTGCTTGGGCTTCAGGAACTCGCTCCTGGTGGGGTGGAGTCCCTCGAAGTGGTTCTCTGCTTCGATGATGCGCGGCTCGGTGGTGATCTCCAGCTTCAACGCCTCGGCCGTGGGCATGGCCGTTTCCTGGGCACGCGTGAGCGGCGAGGCTACCAGATGCACGATCTTGGCGCCCTCGTTGACGCGGGCCGTGAAGTGGTCCGCCAGCATCCGGGCCATCTCCCGGCCACGTTCGGAGAGGTGGAATTCCGGCAGCCGGCCGTAGAGGACGGCGTCGGGATTGTGGACCTCGCCATGGCGAAGCAGATGGACAGTTGCTTGGGGCATGTTTACCAGTTTCTCAAAGAAGCGGGGCGATCCGAAATCTTCTACCGCTAGTAGAACTCAAAGTTTTCCCGAAATGTTCCTCGGAGTTGGAATAAAAGATGCATATGCATGTTTATACTGGGTATGAAACTCGGTTGACGCTTCAAGCAATGAGCTCGACCAGGCAAGCAAGCAGTACCTACCACTCGATATAGGAGCAACACCATGATGACTCTCCCCGCTTCCGTCACCACCGGCACCTGGACCCTCGACGCATCCCACAGCGAGATCGGCTTCACCGTCCGGCACGCAGGCATCAGCAAGGTCCGCGGCCAGTTCAAGGATGCTGCTGCCACCCTGGAAGTTGGCGAAACGCTGACCGATTCCAAGGTCACCGCCACCATCCAGACCGCCAGCTTCGACTCCGGAGACGTCAACCGCGACGGCCACGTCAAGGGCGAAGACTTCTTCGATGTGGAGAAGTTCCCGGAAATCACCTTCGTATCCCGTCACGTCAAGGCCAACGGCAACAGCTTCGACCTCGTGGGCGATCTCACAATCAAGGGTGTGACCAAGGAAGTTTCCATCGAGACCGAATTCAACGGTGTGGCCGTGGATCCGTTCGGCAACACCCGAGCAGGCGTTTCCGGCGAAACCACCATCAGCCGCAAGGACTTCGGCCTCACGTGGAACGCAGTCCTCGAAGCCGGTGGCGTCCTGGTCAGCGACAAGGTGGTCATCAACCTTGAGCTCGCCTTCATCGCGCCGGCCGCCGCGTAGCCAGCACGCAACACCGAACGGCCCCGCACAGTTCACACTGTGCGGGGCCGTTTTCGGATATAGGGAAGTCACCCCGCAATAATTCGGCAAACAGCCTGCATTTAGCTGCGAGTTGGCTCCGAATTTCCTATGCATCCCTCAACCTGCGGTCTAAAGTGATGCCATGAGTACCCCAGACGAAACACCACAGCCACAGCAGCCCGGCTCCCAGCCTCCGCAGCCCGGCAATGTTCCTCCTGCGGGTCACCAGCCTCCGCAGGGCTACCAGCCGCCGCAGGGTTACCAACCGCCGCAGGGTTACCAACCGCCGTCGCAACCGGGCCAGTACTCACAGCCCGGACCGGCTCAGCCCGGATTCCACTTCGAAATGCCCACTGACGGACCGCGTAGTTTCAACGACGTCATGCCGCAAGGCGGCTTCTCGGGGATGTTCAAAACCCAAGGCCTGCCAACGGAGTTAAAGGTTTCCTACTTCATCTGGGTGATCTCCGGACTCCTGGGCCTGCTGTTTGGCCTCATCGCTTTCTTTGCCGTCATCGCTGCCTTCGCATTCGCTCCGGGATTCGCCGCCATCGCGCTGATCCTTCTCCTGATCACCTTGGCGGTAGCCGCCGCACAAGTGGTCCTGGCCATGAAGATGAAGGAAGGCAAAGAGTGGGCCCGGCTCGCGTTGACCATCCTGGCCGGTGTTTCCTTACTGCTGGCCATCTTCGGAGCGGCAAGTGGTGGCGGTTCCGGCATGGGCTTGGGCGGCAACTGGTTCGGCTTCCTGGTGAGCGCAGTTGCTGTTGTACTGATGTGGCTGCCCAATTCGCAGCTCTGGTTCAAGGCCGTGAAGGGCCACGCTTAGCAGTGACCCAACTGCCGCCGTCGTGCGTTACCGGCGGTAGAGCGAGACTGAAGGCCGCGGTCAGATCCTCTCGGATCTCGCGGCCTTCATCATGAAGGCGTAAGCCGAGATGATGATTTTTCCCGTGAGCTTGAAATACCTGCGTGTGATCATCTGCAGTGTCGGACGCTGGGGGTACGGTGGTACCAGAACCACGCTGGGGGCAGGGTCATTTTGCTGATCCCGGCGGCCGCACCAGCAGTCGAACAAGCAAAGGAATGCCATGAGCAACCCTCCGTACCCGCCCTCGAACCCGGGCGACGACAACAAGCCCGAGCAGCACGGCTCCCAGCCTTCCGCGCCGCAGCCTCCGGCACCCCAATATGGTCAGCAGTCCCCCGCCGCGCCGCAGTACGGACAGCAGTCCCCCGCCGCACCGCAGTACGGACAGCAGTCCCCCGCCGCACCGCAGTACGGACAGCAGCCTTCCCCGTATGGCCAAGCTCCCGGAGCTCCGCAGTATGGCCAGGGCAACAACTGGCCGAGCCAGCAGCCCGGCCCCACCACTATCCCTCCAATGGTTAATTACGCGTTCTGGATGATCATTGCCGCAGGTATCCTGTCTGCCATCAGCTCGCTGCTCTTGGCCACCACCGGAGCCGATGCCTTCATTAACGTGATGAACCAGCAGGCCGCACAGCAGGGCACTGAGTTCCCTGCGGAATCCATTGAGGGGATGCGCGGTGCCATCGCAGTGGGCGCCATAGTCGGTGCCATCTTCTCATTGGGCCTTTACGCGCTGGTCGCCTTCCCCGTCCGGAAGGGTAAGAACTGGGCACGGATCCTGGGCACCGTGTTCGCTGCCATCTCTGTTCTGGGCCTCACCGGCTTGTTCCAGTTCGGCGCAACCTACGGGATGATGCAGCTCGTCGTGATCCTGCTGGGCGTTGCAGCGATAGTCATGCTGTACCTGCCGGCGTCGGCTCCGTATTTCCGTAAGGCCCAGCCTTTCGGAAACCCGTACCAGAACCCCTACGGCCGCTAAACCGTCACGCTTCCAAGTACTAAACGCGGGCGCGGACCCGGCAAAGGCTAAACAGCCTGGCCCGGTGTCTGCGCCCGTTGTGCGTGGTAGGCCAGGATCTGGAGCTCGGTTGCCATATCCACCTTGCGGAGGTTGACGTGAGGGGGGACCTGCAGCAGCACCGGTGCGAAGCTCAGGATGCTCCGGATTCCGGCGGCAATGACGCGGTCGCACACAGCTTGAGCCACGGTCGCAGGTAGCGCCAGCACCACCATGTTGGTATGGGTGCGTTCCAGGACGCGCTCCAGCTCGGCCGAATCACTCACCCGCAACCAGCCCACCTCGTTGCCGATCACCATGGGGTCCGCGTCAAAGATAGCCACAACGTCGAAGCCCCGGGACTCGAAGCCGCCGTACCGTGCGAGGGCTTTGCCGAGGTTACCGGCACCCACAATCGCGACCTTCCAGTCGTGCGTTAGGCCGAGTGCGGCGGCGATGTGCCGGCTCAGGTACTGGACTTCATAGCCAACGCCCCGGGTCCCGTAGGAACCGACGTAGGAGAGGTCTTTGCGTAGCGTGGAAGAACTGACGCCCGATGCCTCCGCCAAGGCTTCCGAGGAAACGCGTTCCACGCCTTCGGCCAAAAGTGAGTTGAGCGCGCGTAAATAGAGAGTCATCCGGGCCACAGCCGCGGGCGGGATCTGCTTGGTGGCAGGTTCGTTGTCCCCGGTTGTTGCGTCCGGGGACGGTTCCAGCGCAGTCACGGTATTCTCCATTGCGTCGCTTTGTTGTTCCACTCTATGACCCCCGGCCGGACTCAACAAAAGCCATTACTTACGGGTAACCCCACCTTCAGCCCTCCAGGACTTTCTTCAGAGTGCGGGTGAGCCGTTCCTCGTCGATCTTCCAGAAATCCCGCTGAATGCCGTCTACCAGCACCACAGGGATCTCCTCTCCAAAGCGCTCCTGCAGTTGTAAGTCGCCGTCGATCTTCTGCTCAGTCCACTGCATGCCAAGGCTTTTCGTGACGCGCTCGACGGCGGCACGCGCTTCCGTGCAGAGGTGGCAGTCAGCTTTGGTAAGGAGTACGACGTCGGGAATAGCCATGTCTCAAAGGTAACCGCCCCGACGCTCTCTCACATCCCGCGCCCTTCCCACCAACGCTCGCTCACATCCCGCGCCCTTCGGTGACACCGCCGTGCGTCCTCAACGCAGGCCCCGGCGATTGACTAGACTCAAGGCATGCCCGAGGAGAAGAACGCCGCCGTGGTCGCAGATGCCTTGGTGCAAAACACCGCGCAGAAAGACGCGGCGAAACAGGATCTCGTGCGCAAGCACGCTGGCGAAGCCGCCTTCTTCGACGTCGACAATACGTTGATGAAGGGTGCAAGCCTCTTCCACGTGGCGCGCAAAATGTACGAACGCAAAGCGTTCACACTTTCCCAGGCTGCCGGATTCGCTTGGAAGCAGTTCAAGTTCGTCATGCGCGGCGAAAACATGGAAGACGTCCACTCCGTTCGCGACTCCGCACTGACCCTTGCTGCCGGCATCACCGTGGATGACATCAGGGCCTTGGGCGAAGAGGTCTATGACGAGATGATCGAGTCGAGGATCTGGCCGGGAACCAAAGCGCTGGCAGAACAGCACCTTCGGGTCGGCCGGAAGGTGTGGCTCGTGACTGCTACGCCCATTGAGGTGGCCACCGTCATTTCCACCCGGCTCGGCCTGACCGGGGCTTTGGGCACCGTGGGCGAGGTGGACGAAGGCGTCTACACAGGGAAGTTGGTTGGCGACATCCTCCACGGACCTGCAAAGGCGATCGCGGTCCAACTCGTGGCCGACCGCGAGGGACTGGATCTGGACCACTGCTGGGCGTACAGCGACTCCGCCAACGACATCCCCTTGCTCACCATGGTGGGGCATCCCGTGGTCATCAACCCGGACGCGAAGCTGAGGCGGCACGCTCGTGAGAACAATTGGCCCGTGTACGACTTCCGCTCCGGACGCCGCGCGGCCACGCTCGGCCTCAAAGCCGCGACAGTCGGCGGAGCTGTGTACGGATTGTGGCGTGGCTTCTCAAAATTCCGCGGCCCCCGCGGCTAACGCTCTCGCACATCCCTCGGGCATAAACCTAACGCTCTCGCACATCCCTCGGGCATAAACCCAACGCTCTCGCACATCCCTCGGGCATAAACCCAACGCTCTCGCACATCCCTCGGGCACCTCGACTAGCCTGTGGATAACTTCCGACGACTCAAGGCTTTCTGGGCAAGAATGCCGGTATGCAGAATGCCACCCCGCTTCCTCCCCGACTCACCACTGCACCCTTCACTCGCGATGAAGCCGAAGCAGCAGGCCTTAAGCAGTGGCACCTATGGAATCGCGTCAAGATCGAAGGGGTTAGCCGTGGTCTTTACCGGCCTTCCGACTGGGATTTCGAGCTGTCGGCGGCTGCAAGATCGCTGTCGGCGGCAACTCCCGGTGCTTGGATCTCCCATGTAACCGCCGCCAGGTTACAGGGGACATGCCTCCCACCCTGGTTGTCAGATTCCAACGAATTGCACCTTAGCAAGCCCCGGCATCTCCCGTCAGTGCGGCGCAAAGGAGTGATCGGACACACGGTAGTAGCCGCTGAGGACGAGATTGAGCATGTCCAGGGCATCTGGATGAGCACTCGGGCGCGCACCTGGCTGGATCTCGCACGACGCCTGCCGGTCCGCGACCTCGTCTGCATGGGTGACGAGCTCATTCGCATACCCCGGCCGGACTTCGAAGGACGCGAGACACCGTTCACTACACTCGAAGCTCTCCGCAAATTGGTGGAGAGACACAAGAATCTGCAGGGGGTTGTTCGGGCAAGAGAAGCACTCGGCCTCATGCGCGTGGGCGCCGATTCCGCACCCGAGTCGCTGCTCCGCTTGGCGATGCTGGACGCAGGAATTCCCGAACCGGAACTGCAGGTGCAGCTCCGGCCGAACGATCCTTTTTCCCCGTCCGCGGACCTGGGCTTTCGTGTTCGGCGAGTAGCGCTACAGTACGACGGCGGCCATCACTTCGATCAGGAACAGATCTTTAGCGATCGGCGACGCGATAAGGCATTCGAAGCAGCGGGTTGGACGGTCCTCAAATTCGGCAAGAATGACTTGGCGGACAACTTCTCGTCAGCCACGCAGAAGATTAAAAGGGCTCTGCGATCAGCATGGCAGGACCCCGCGGTCAGTGCGGGCTTTTCCCGAGGGACGTGAGAGAGCATCCCCACCAAACCCGCGTGACGTGAGAGAGCGTGGGATGCAAAAATGCCCGCCGCCTCGAGAGGCAACGGGCATTCACGCTTGATGAAGTATCTCTACTTCTTATTGCGGCGCTGGTGGCGAGTCTTGCGAAGCAGCTTGCGGTGCTTCTTCTTGGCCATACGCTTGCGGCGCTTCTTAATAACTGAACCCACGAAAGTTCCTTACAAACTAGAAGTTCCTGTCTGTTGGAACAGATCCGCGGAAGCAGACAAGTACAACTGACAGATTCTTACATTGACGTAAAACGTTCCTTAACAGAGTACCGCTTCAAAGGGGCACCCCATGACCACGGTCCGCGGGACGGACCCCGGCAAGCCTCAGGCGGTCTCGGATTGACCGTCCACCACGGCACCTTTTAGGTACTGGGCAACAGCCTCTTCAGGAACCCGGAAGGAACGGCCGAACCTTACGGCGGGCATTTCCCCTGAGTGGACCAGACGATACACAGTCATTTTGGAAACACGCAGGACGTCGGCCACCTCGGCCACCGTCATGAAACGCGCATTCGAGAAGTTAGTCTCCGCGGACATTTCCCATATTCCTTTGCTCTCAGACAGTAGGACACCCCCAGTGGAACGGTGTGCCGATGCTGAGCCATCAAACAACCATGTGCTAGATACTCTAGAGGCTGATGGTGCCAATGTGAAAGAGCCCACGGCCCTGATTCGCCCATTTAGTGGGTTCCCTGCTGGCGATGCCGGGCGCACGGCATGTTTGGCAGGGAACCCACGAATCGGGCAACTGCCCCCTACGCCCCAACCACCGCGCGACGCTTCCGTGCCGACGCTGCGAGCTGTTCCAACACTGAGGCCGTAACATCCCATTCCATGCAGGCATCCGTGACGCTCTGCCCGTAAACAAGCTCCTGCTCCCCTGCAAGCTGCTTGGCCACATCCAGGTTCTGCACCCCTCCAACGAGGAAGCTTTCCAGCATGACGCCAGCGATCGGTGAGGTCTCCCCCGCTTCGAGCTGAGCACCGATTTCCAAGGCAACTTCCGCCTGACGGTGATGGCTCTTGCCGCTGTTGGCATGGCTGGCATCCACGATTAGGCGCGGATTAAGCCCCTTCGATGCGAGCTTGGATGACGCAGCTGCCACATCGGCAGCGGAGTAGTTGGGGCCTTTGCGTCCACCGCGAAGGATGACGTGGGTGTCCGGGTTTCCTGACGTCGCCACGAGAGCTGCCCGGCCGTCGTCGTCGATTCCCAGGAAGGCCTGCTCAGCGGCAGAGGCCCCGCAAGCGTCAATGGCTACCTGAAGATCGCCGTCGGTGCCGTTCTTGAAACCGATGGGCATGGACAGCCCAGAGGCGAGCTGGCGATGGATCTGGCTCTCGGTGGTGCGGGCGCCGATCGCGCCCCAGGACACGAGGTCCGCCATGTATTGCGGGCTGATGGGCTCCAGGAATTCGGTGGCAGTGGGCAGACCCAATGCGGTGACCTGCTTCAGGAATCCGCGGGCGGCCCGCAGTCCGGCAGCGATGTCGTGGCTGCCGTCCAGGTGGGGATCGTTGATGAGGCCCTTCCAACCAACAGTGGTGCGCGGCTTTTCGAAGTAGGTCCGCATGACGATCAGCAGGTCCTCTTTGTGCTTTTCGGCCTGGCTGACCAACCGGCGGGCGTATTCGAGACCGGCTTTGGGATCGTGGATGGAGCACGGGCCAACGATCACCAAGAGGCGATCGTCCACGCCGTCCATGATGGCCCGGACCTGATCGCGTCCACGGTCGACGACGGCGGCTGAGCGGCCGTCCAGCGGCAACTCGGCGATGAGGTCCTGCGGGGCCGGAAGCGGCTCGAATCGGGCAACCCGCAGGTTGGAGGTAGCGGGTTGAGCGGCGGCTCCGGATTCAGCGGAGTCGAGCGATTCGGTGGGTTCTGCGGCAATGCTGGTCATTTCTGGGTCCTGTTCCGGGATGCGGAGCGGGCCCCTTTTCAGAACCCGCCGGATATGGCGAAGGGCAGAGAATAATCTCTGCCCTGTTGGCTCTGAAGGAAAGTTGGATGCGTGTCAGTTAGACGCGGGCCCCTCCAGAGCCAACGAAAAATACGCATACCAACGCTTAGTCATAGCCACACCATAACCGCGGTTCTTCACAGCACGCAAATCGCGTCCATCAAGATGACAGCAGTTTGCGCAGGAACTGTAACTGCTTGATCCAGTGGTGCTCTTGGCCGCCTTCGTGGTTGTTGAAGCGGTACACCTCAATGTCCTTTTCAGGGGCACCGCCGTGGCCGCGAGAGCCGGTGCCGTAGTTGTTGAAGCTCGCGAACACAGTTGATGGCGGGCAGATATCGTCCATTTGCGCAGCTGAGAACAGCGCGGGGACCGTGGCCGCGCGGCCCAGGTGGACGCCGTCGAAGTAGTTCAGCACCGCCAGCATGGGCTCATACTTTTCGCGGTGCCGACCCAAAAATCCCGCGATCTCGGGGTACGGGCCTCGGGGCGTTATGTCGATCGCCCGGGGGAAGTCCTGCAGGAACGGGACGTCGGGTAGCGCGGCGATAACGCCGTCGAGCCTTCCAGCCGTCAGCCCTGCAGCAGCAACAGTGATGCCGCCACCCTGGCTAACGCCGGTCAGCACCACCTTGGAAGGGTCGACGGCGGGATGGCTTTGTGCCGCTTCTACCGCCCGGAAGGCGTCCACGTAGACCCTGCGGAAATAATAGTTGTCCTGGTGGTCAGCGCCTCGCGTCATGAGTCCCGCATAGTTCACCCCACCCGCAGACGCGTGCGGATCCGGGGTGTCGCCGGAAACGCCCCCGTAGCCCTGCCCGCGGGTGTCCATGATGAAGTGCGCGTAGCCTGCCTGCGCCCAGCGGGTGTTCTGATTGACCAGGCCCCTGCCACCGGAGTAGCCGATGTACTCCACAACCACGGGAAGCTGCTCCCCCGGCTCGAGCTGCGCGGGTACGTGTAGCCAGCCCTTGATGCGGTCTCCCCCGAAGCCGGAGAAAGTGACGTCGAAGGTGTTGATCACACTGAGGTAGTTGTCCACTGGCTCAAACACCGCATCAAGCGGGAGTGCGCGGGCATCTGCGATGGTGCGGTCCCAGAACTCCTCGAAGTCGGCTGGCGCCTCTGCTGTGGAGGAGTAGTCGCGGAGCTGGTCAAGGGGAAGGTCAAAGAGGGGCATGGTCCATTCCGGTTCAGGTGGGTCTGACTGGGCAAATTCAGGCTGGGGGCTGTTGCGTCCACCGAGGACATCCTACGTCACTCCGTGACTCCCGAATCAGCCCTCTTTGAATCGTTACATTTCTGCAGTGATCAAGTTAGACTGAACATAGCCCATCGTGGGAAAGCGCTTGCTGAGGTGTAGCCTAATCCCGCCCGAACACTTTTGTGAAGACCCAGACGACGGCGTCACGCGCCATCGTTGTCGCGCCAGCCTAGGAGAGTCATGGACACCCAGTCCGCCAGTAGTCCAGCACCCTTCGGGACTGCCGCTGCCACCGGGACCACCCCTGCCAGGATCGCCCTCGTGGGAGTTCACGGCTTCGGTACGCACCACCTGCGCAACCTCGAACGGCTCAGCAGCCAAGGCAAGGTGGACCTCGTTGCCGTGGCCGACCCGAATCCCCCGGCACCCGGAGACCTGCCCGCGACCACCGCCGTCCACGCGAACCTGGATGAGCTGCTGGCCGGCGAACATCGTCCGGATGTCATCATTGTGGCAACCCCCATTCAGACCCATGCTCCATTAGCCCTGTCCGTACTGGCTTCCGAGGCGGATCTGTATTTGGAGAAGCCCCCGGTTGCCTCTATGAGCGACTTCCTCCATCTCCAGGAAGCGGCGGAGGAAGCCGGTCGCCGGGTCCAAATCGGTTTCCAAAGCCTCGGATCCCATGCCCTGGCGGCCTTGGAACAGCTTGCGGGCGGGGAATCCTCGGAAGAGCTGCCAAGCATCGGCAACTTGAAGGGGATTTCTGCTACGGGCCGTTGGGTCCGGGATCGTGCCTACTACAAGCGCTCCCGCTGGGCAGGCAAACGCAGCCTCGACGGCGTGGATGTGGTTGATGGTGTTGCCACCAACCCGTTGGCCCATGCAATCGCCACGGCGCTCCGGATCGCCGGAGCGCGAGCAGCGGGAGACCTCGCGTCCGTGGAGACGGATCTTTACCGCGCGAACGATATCGAAGCGGACGACACGTCCGTGATCCGCTTGCGCACCATCAACGGTTTGCCCATCACGTGTGCCCTCACCCTCTGCGCCACTGAATCCGTGGAACCCTACGTCACACTCCACGGAACGGAAGGTACGGCGGTATTCCACTACACAGAAGACCGCGTAACTGTCCGCACTGAAGCAGGCGAAACCTCTCACACCTTCGGACGGGACGACCTCACGGAGAACCTTCTCCAGCACCTGTCCGAGGGCACGCCGCTGCTGAGCCCCCTCGATCACAGCGGCGCGTTCATGCGCGTTTTGGAAGCTATCCGCACAGCCGAGGCTCCCGCGCTAATTCCCGGGGAATGCGTCAGTTGGGTAGGAACGGGCGAGCAAGCCCACGCGGTGATCCCGAACATCGAGGACATTCTGGAACGCTCCACCCAAGCCCACGCCACTTTCTCCGAACTGGGACTTCCTTGGGCCCGGCCGGTCACGGCAGGCACCGAAGCACTCTTCTCCCCCGACGCCGACGCCGGCCCGCCCAACGCCCACTCAACGCCCACCGCGGTCCTCCGCTCTGGCAGCAACCTTGAGCCGGACCTCTCCCCGCGCCCCTACTTGCACCCGGTGTCCACACCATCCGGCATCTCGGTCACTGACCACCTGCCTTCAGACCACGCCTGGCACCTTGGCGCGGGCTTCGCACTGCAGGACGTCAACGGGAGCAACTTCTGGGGCGGTCGCAGCTACCGCAGGACGGCCGGAAAGTACGTGGATTTGAAGGACCACGGCAGGATCGAGACGGCGAATGTCGCCCGGGAAGAAGATGCCACCACGCTTGACCTCAACTGGCTCGCATCCGACGGCAGCCTCGTCCTCAACGAACGGCGCTCCCTGAGCCGCACGCTCCTGGATGAGCGCACATGGCGACTCGAGATCCAGACCCGGCTCACCGCCGTCGTGGACGTTTCCCTGGGCAGCCCCGGCTCCCACGGCGCTGCCGGCAGCGGCTACGGCGGCTTCTTCTGGCGCCTTCCTGTCAATGCTTCCTCGCGCGTCTTCTCCTCCACAGCCGAGGGCGAGCCGTCAGTTCACGGTTCCGTGGCGCCGTGGCTGGCTTGGACCGGAGAGTTCGACGGCGGCCCTGCCACTCTGGTGTTTGGCGCACCTTCAGAGTCGGCGGACCCTTGGTTCGTGCGGTGCAGCGACTACCCCGCAGTCGGTTCAGCATTGGCGTGGGATGCCGCGGTGGAACTTGCGGCAGGGGATTCCCTCACCCGTACCAACACTGTGTGGATCAGCGACGGAATCTTGGATGTAGCGGAGATCGAGGGCTTGGTTTCAGGCAGATGAGTGCTCGCTGACGCGTTGTGAGGCCCGCCCTGCATGGTATTTGCCATGAATAGCCTGTAGAACGGGCCCCGCAACGCGAAGGCACGGTGTTTGGCAATTACCGGCGGCCCGCTAGGCGCGGCGACGGGCCGAACAGCGCCAGAGCAGGAAGCCAATCACCGCCGCGGACATCATTCCCAGCGCTCCCGTGACCACAAGCCCTGTCCGGACGCCGAAGTCCTCCGTGAGCCACCCGGCCAGCAAGCCACCCAAGGCATGACCGCCCAGCAGAAGCGGGAAGTACAGCGCCAAGACCCTGCCGCGTACGCTCGCCCCGGCTTCAAGCTGCACTGCGGTGGCTGCGCTCGTGAGGAACACCAAGGTCATGAAACCCACCACAATGAGCATCGCCACGAACCACTCTTGTGTGGGCATCAAGGCAGCGAGCGCTTGCGTCAGACCGAAGAGTCCTGCACTGGCCACGATCCCCTTCCGTCCAAAACGCTTGATCCGTGTTGCCACCAACGCGCCAGCAAGAGCTCCCAAAGCGCTGACGGTGTTGAAGAGCCCAAAACCGGCTGGTCCACTATGCCACACTCCGTCCGCGAACGCTGCGAGAACTACGGGCCCGTTCATGCCGAAGGCACCTAACAAGCCCGCCAGCAGCATCGTTAAAAGCAGGGGTGGGCGTGCTCGGACGAAGCGGAAACCCGCGAGGATCTGGCCCCTCCGGGCAGTGGGATCCGGCACTTCCAGGGAATGATGCAGCTCACCTGGCCTAATGGAGGCAATCATCACCAGGACTGATACACCAATCAAGGCATTGGCAGCGAAGGCCGCCGCAGGACCAGCCTGGGCGATGATCACCCCGGCCAAGGCCGGGCCGGCCATGGCTCCCAACTGCCCTATTGCGCTGTTGAGGCCGATAGCGGCGGGCAATCCGGCGTCGCCCACTACCTCGTTGACGAACACCTGCCGCGCCGGTCCATCGATGGCACTGGTGATGCCCAGGGCAATACAGGATGCATAGACCACCCAGACATCGCTGCCACCCATGGCGTTCCAGACAGCCAAAACGGCGGCCAACAATGCGGCGACGGACTGGCAGACCAGAAGGATGCGTCGCTTGGGAAACAGGTCAACCAGTACCCCGCTGATGGGTCCTACTACCAGCATGGGCAGGAACTGGAGCGCAACTGCCAGGCCCACGGCGGCCGGACTGCCGGTGAGCTGAAGCACCAACCAATCCTGGGCCAGCCGTTGCATCCAGACACCGCCGCTCCCTACAAGGGAAAGGGTGATGAAGATCCGGTAGTTGTGGTGCCTCAGCGGGTAGTGCCAGCTTTCCGTGGAACGGGCACGCGGTGTGGTGGATTTGGGGCGCAGTGGGAACGGGCGCGGCGACACGGAGTGTTCTGCTCGATTCAGCGGGTTGGGTCGGATCTCAACGATGGGAACGGATTTTTATGGCAGCCGCGGCCAGGACCAGGGTCCCGGGAACGATGACGAACAATGCCTGCAGCATCCAAACGAAGACCACTGTCATGAAAACTGCAGCAAGCAACAGCAGCGAACCGGTCCAGTCGCGCAGTGCATCAGCTTTGGCCTGCGAGTAGGCGAACGCCCACCGCTGCGGACCGGGAACTTCGGCGGGTTGCTGGTCAGCATCGCCACTCCAGTTGACGCCACCGCTCCAGTTGGCGGCGACCCGCAGGAAGAGCACTGCGCCTGCTACAGCCAAAATCAGCGTAGCGGGCAGGATCACCGCCCGGCCGGGCAGTTGACCCACCATGGCGAGCAACAGGTTTAGGACAATCACGACGGCGGCTACCGCCGTCGTGATTCCCATCTTCCAGCTGCCGGGAAGCGCTTGGCGGAAATTCCCCCACAGGCTCCGGAGGGAATCGTCCCTCCCGCTGAGGTGCCTTTCCAGGTGCGCGACGCCGGCCGCATAGGCAGCCGGCGCCGTCACAAAGGGGACGGAGAGGAGGAGCACGATAACTCCCGCCAGGATGGTCTCGGCGAAGAGGGCAAAGCGGTTGACCGGGATCCCGGAAGACTTGCCTGTGGTGTTCATCGTGCTCATTCTCTGTTGTCCTTAGCCCTTGAGTCCCTGTGTCGAAACGCCTTCGACGATGTAGCGCTGGAAGACCAGGAAGAAGACCAGCACGGGCAGGAGTGCCAGGACGGACATGGCGATCATGGCGCCGTAGTCCGAGCTCTGGGTCTGGTCGACGAAGAGCCGCAACGCCAACGGGAGCGGGTATTTTTCGGGGGTGTTGAGGTAGAGCAGCGGACCCAGGAAATCGTTCCAGCTCCAGATGAAGGAGAAAATGGAGGTGGAGATCAGGGCCGGTTTCATGAGCGGGAGCATGATGGATCCGAAGATCCGGACGTGTCCTGCGCCGTCGATTCGGGCTGCTTCGTCGAGTTCGGCCGGGAGGCCGCGCATGAACTGGACCATGAGGAACACGAAGAACGCGTCCGCGGCGAGGAACTTGCCGATCAGCAGCGGCACGTAGGTATCCACCAGGCCAAGCTGCTGGAAGACGATGTACTGCGGGATGATCACCACGTGGAAGGGCAGGAGCAGGGTGGCGATCATCATGCCGAAGAACAGTCCGCGGCCGGGGAAGTTGATCCGGGCGAAGGCGTAGGCGGAGATGGACGCCGAGAGGACGGTTCCCACCACGGCGCCGACGGCCAGGATCAGGGAGTTGGTAAAGAACGTCAACGTGGAGACGCCGCCGATTCCTTCCATGGCCGTGATGAAGTTGTCGAAGCTGAAGTTGTTCGACCAGAGGGCGTTGTTGGCGCCGCCGATCTCGGAGTTCGGCTTGAAGGAGGCCGAAATCATCCAGATGGCCGGGTAGAGGACCATAGCCACCAGTGCCAAGGCAACAATGTGGAAGATGGTGCTCTTGACCCGTTTGGCCGTGGTGGATTCGGACTTCGGGTTGTAGGCAGGTGCCGTTGGGTTCTTCGTGGGTGCGGGCTGGGTGGGTGTTGCCATGGTTGTCATTTCGAATCACCGCTGTAGTGGACCCAGGACTTGGAGGTTTTGAAGAAGATCAGCGTGATGACGCCGACCACGATCACCAGGAGCCAGGCCATCGCCGAGGCGTAACCCATCCGGAAGTCGGAGAAGCCGCGCAAGTACAGGTAGAGGGTGTAGAAGAGGGTGGAACCTGCCGGGCCGCCTTCACCGTTGGAGATGATGTAGGCCGAGGCGAAGATCTGGAATGCGTGGATGGTTTCCATCAGGAGGTTGAAGAAGATCACCGGGGACAGCATGGGCCAGGTGATGTTCATGAACTTCCGCACCGGACCGGCGCCGTCCATCGAGGCTGCTTCATAGAGGTCCGCGGGGATCTGCTTGAGGCCGGCCAGGAAGATCACCATGGGGGCACCGAACTGCCACACGGTCAGCAGGATCATCATGCCCATGGTCATGTTCGGGTTGCCCACCCAGCCGCCCAGGTTGATCCCGAAGAACGACAAGCCCTGGTCCACCGGACCGGAATCGCCGAACATCGCCTTCCAGACGATCGCGATGGACACCGACGCGCCGATCAGGGAGGGTGCGTAGAACGCGGACCGGTAGAAACCCTGGCCCTTGCGCTTGCTGTTGAGCAGCATCGCGATCGCCAGCGCCGCAGCGAGTTTCAGCGGGGTACCGAAGATCACATACTGCATGGTCACGCCCACCGACTGCAGGAAACGCTCGTCCTGGAAGAGGGTGACGTAGTTATCCAGGCCAATCCACTTGGGAGCTTCGAAGAGGTTGTAGTTGGTGAAGGAGAGGTACAGCGAGGAAATCATCGGGCCTACAGTCAGAGCGATGAATCCGAGCAGCCAGGGCAGCAGGAAGGTGTAGCCGGCGCGGGCATCCGCGCCCCGCCGCCGCGACTTACGCGGCTGCGGGGAGGCGGACGACGATGAGCGCCTGCTCAGGGTTGGGCTTTGAGTCACGAGATCAGTCCGTCAGTTGGGAAGGCATGGATCAGACGCAGGGTCTGGTCAGGCGTTCTGCTTGATGAGGTCTTCGGCTTCCTTGAACCAGGAATCGGCTGCGCCGTCCAAGGTCAACTTGCCGTAGTTCAGTTCGGAGCTGACCCGCTTGAAGGAGGCTTCAAGCGTGCCGAAACCGACGATGGGAGGCTCGGGGGCGTCCTTGAGGTACTTCTCGATGGACTTCTCGTAATCCACAACCAACTTGTCCGTACCTTCGAACGTGGTGCCATCACGCTGGGTCTTCGACGCCGGGACGCCGCGGGAGGTCTTGAAGATCTGGCCAACCTCGGGATCGTTAACCATGAAATCGATGAAGCGGGCAGCAGCATCCTTGTACTTGGTCTTGGCGCTGGCCACCATGAGCATGGAGGGCTTGAGGAACAGGCCCAGGTTGTCCGGGTCATCCGAGGGCACCGGCACCAGCTTGAGTTCCTTGGCGCCGCTGTCGCCCAAGTAGCCGGCCATGAAGTTGTCCCACGTGACTTCACTGGCAGTGACGTTGGAGCCCATGGCGGACTTGGGGGCGAGCTGGGTGACCCGCTCTTCAGGAACCAGGGCGGGGGTCCCGCGAAGCTCGGCGGTGGTGTTCCACCACTTCTTGAGGTCGTCCTTGGTGAAGCCCAGCTTGCCGTCGTCTGTGAAGGCCTGGATGTTGTTCTGGCGCAGCCAGATGTTGAACATCCACCACACACCGGTGTAGTCGGTGCCGCCATATAACGCTCCGTTGCCCTTCTGTCCTACTTCGAGCATGAACTCGTTGAACTCTTTGTAGGTCCACTGTCCGTCCGGTTCGGCAACGCCCAGGCTCTGGAGCTTGGCGGGATCGTAGTACACCGCGAAGGCGTTGGTACTGGTAGGAATACCGTAGGTCTTGCCGCGGATCTGACCCGAGGGAAGGAGGGACTTGTCGAAGGCGTCCGTGTTGATTTTTACGGTGCCCAGGTCAAGGAGCTGGTTCCGCTGCCCGTAGTCCCGCAGGTAGGACAGATCCCACTGCATCACGTCCGGCAAGCCACCGCCGGCAGCTTCGGTGGCGCGCTTCTGCCAGTACCCGGCGAAGTCGGTGAAGTTGCCGTTCACCTTGATGTCCGGGTTCTTGGACTCGAACAGGGCAATCGCCTTGCGGGTACGCTCCGCCCGGTCATCGTTGCCCCACCAGGTGTAGTTGATGGTGACGGGATTCTCCGCGGAACCTGTCTGCCCGGCGGTTGAGGACTGGCCACAAGCGGAGAGGAACGCGGCAGATGCAGTGCCGAGAGCCACCGTGGTGAGGAATTTCCTTCTATCGATCATGAGAGCCTCCTTGCTCAGTTGGTGCAAGCTTCCGAGTTCTCTACAACGTGGCAGTGATCTCGCTTACACTCGTTCTGAATCGATACAATATCCCTAATTAAGAACCTGGGCAAGCGTTTTCCAAAGAACACGCTTTTACCGAAACGCTGCACCCATAACTCCGTACCATGAGTACCAGCACGGCCAACCTGACGAAGGAGTCCCCTTGACCTCCCCCGAAATCCCCCGCAGCCCATCCCTCTGGAAGAGCATCGACGGCCTCGCTTACGGCGGCGACTACAACCCTGAGCAGTGGCCGGAAGACATCCGTCTCGAAGACATCGAACTCATGAAGGAGGCCGGCGTTAACTTTCTCAGCGTCGGCATTTTCTCGTGGGGCCTCTTGGAGCCCACTGAAGGAAACTACGATTTCAGCTGGCTGGACGATGTCATGGACAACCTTCACCGAGCCGGGATCAAGGTGGCGCTGGCAACAGCCACGGCTTCTCCCCCTGCTTGGCTGGCACGCAAATACCCCGAGATTCTTCCCATCACAGCGGAAGGAATCAGGCTCGACCGGGGCTCACGACGCCACTACACGCCGTCGTCGTCCGTGTACCGCAGGTACGCCACCGCCATGACCCGCGTGCTCGCCGAACGATACAAAAACCACCCGGCCCTGGCGCTCTGGCACGTGGACAATGAGCTTGGCTGCCACGTTGGTGAGTTCCACGGCGAGGAGGATGCCGCCGCTTTCCGAGGATGGCTGGAGCGGCGATACGGCTCCATCGAAGCCCTCAACGAGTCATGGGGAACGGCGTTTTGGTCGCAGCACTACGCTTCCTTCGACGAGATCATCCCACCGGGGGCCGCGCCCACCACCCTCAATCCCGGGCAGCAATTGGACTTCGCGCGCTTCAACTCCTGGGCCTTCATCGACTACTACCGCGAATTGCTGGCCGTCATCCGCGAAGTCACCCCCAACATCCCGGCGACCACCAACTTCATGGTCTCCAGCGCCACCAAGGCCTTGGATTACTTCGATTGGTCCAAGGACATGGACGTGATCGCCAATGACCACTACCTCGTGGCCGCGGACCCGGAGCGGGAAATCGAACTCGCGTTCAGCGCCGACCTCACCCGAGGGGTGGCAGGCGGCGAGCCGTGGATCCTTATGGAACATTCAACGTCGGCGGTCAACTGGCAGCCGCACAACCAGCCCAAGATGCCCGGTGAAATGCTCCGCAACTCGCTAACTCACGTAGCGCGCGGCGCCGATGCCGCCATGTTCTTCCAGTGGCGGCAAAGCAAGGCTGGCTCTGAGAAGTTCCACTCGGCCATGGTTCCCCACGGCGGACGGGACACCCAGGTGTGGCGGAACGTGGTGGATCTCGGTGATGCTTTGTCCAAACTGGAACCCGTCAAGGGCTCCCGCGTGGAATCCCGCGTTGGGGTCGTGTTCGATTACGAAGCCTGGTGGGCTTCGGAGTTGGATTCGCACCCGAGCAATTCGCTGAGATACCTCGACACCATGCGCGCCTTCCACCGCTCCTTGTACCTGCGCGGTATCACTGCGGACTTCGTGCACCCGTCCTCGGAACTGTCCGGCTATGACCTCATTCTGGTGTGCACCTTGTACGCCGTAACGGACGCCACGGCTGCCTCGATTGCTGCCGCAGCTGAGGCCGGTGCCACGGTGCTCATCAGCTACTTCAGCGGCATTGTTGACGAACGGGACCATGTCCGACTCGGCGGCTACCCGGGTGGGTTCCGCGAACTGTTGGGGGTACGGAGCGAGGAATTCCACCCACTCTTCCCTGGCACATCGGTCACGTTGAGCGACGGAACAGTATTTGAACCCGGAACTGCGGGATCTGTGTGGAGCGAGCACGTACACGCTGGCCAGGACACTGAGGTGCTGGCAACCTTCACTGACTACCCGCTCGACTCCGTCCCTGCACTGACGCGGCGCACTGTCGGATCCGGTTCAGCCTGGTACCTGGCCACACTTCCCGACGCCAATGGCATCGACTCGCTCACCGCTCGACTCGTGCAGGAAGCAGGCGTGACGTCCGTGACCGAGG
This sequence comes from Paenarthrobacter sp., assembly GCA_031179305.1. Classification (GTDB taxonomy): domain Bacteria; phylum Actinomycetota; class Actinomycetes; order Actinomycetales; family Micrococcaceae; genus Arthrobacter. The sequence continues at coordinate 65,937 of JAPSHX010000008.1, forward strand.
CGTCTTCCGGCGTCGAACTTGTCCGGCGGCGGGGCGCCAACGGCCGCAGCTTCCTTTTCGCCATCAACCACAGCCGGGAGGACGTTACCGTGAAGGCCGACGGCGGCGAACTGCTGAGCGGCTCCCGTTTCACTGGCGTCGTACCAGCCGGAGCCGTGGCCGTCATCGCGGAAGACCAACCCAAGTAAGTAGCAGATCAGGTCGTTCTCAGCGCTCATAACGACCTGATCTGCTACCCAGTTGGGTGGGAACACGAAGAACCGCGCCCGGGCAGATCACTAATGACCAACCCTGGGCGCGGTTCCCCTTCGAAAAAGCTAGGCTCCGATCGCGGACTTCATTTCATCCACGGCCTTCTTGCCTGCTTCTTCCTCCGAGAGCCTGTTGAACATGACCTCGGAGGTGTAGCGCTTGATGATTTCCTGGATGGCGCCGGCGCCCTTCGGCGGGGCTGCCGGAGCCTCCCCGAGTTCTTCCTTGATGGCGCCGATGAAGTCGACCACCTTCACGTCTGCCTTGGCCAGCTTGGGAGCAATTGCCTCGCGGACGTCAGAGTTCGGGTACACACCACGGTCAGCAAGCAGGATCTCGCCGGCCTTGACGTTGTTGGTGAGGAAGTCAATGAACTTGGCCGTCTCTTCAGGGTGCTTGGTCCGGGAGGAAGCGGACCAGAACTGCGATGCCTTGTACCAGAGCCCGGCATCTTCAGCCTTGCCGGTCTTTGAGGGGAAGCGGAGGATCTGCAACTCGCCACCAGCAGCCTTTTCGAGAGCCGGAAGTTGGTTGGACCACCAGAACGCCATGCCGTTCTTACCCGTGGCCAGTCCGCTCTGATCCAGCGGTGCAGCTTCAGCTTCAACGATCTCCGAGGCGGTGGGTACCGCCTTGTTTTCGCTCATCTGCTTAAGAAGTTCCCAGTAGCCCTTGATGTCCGCGGGCTCAAAACCAAGCTTGCCGTCCGCGGTGTAAAGCGACTTGCCGTTCTGTCGCAGCCACACACCAAGGGAAGCTTCGTCCGTGCCGTAGGCAGCCGCGCCATACGTTCCCTTCGGGGACTTGGCGGTTACCTCGGCCGCAATCCGTTCAAAGTCTTCCCAGGTCCATGTCTTGTCGTCAGGAAGCGGGACGCCAGCAGCTTGGAAGACCGCCGGGTTCGCGAGGATGGTGGCGGCATTGATGCCGGCGGCTATGCCGGTCAGTCCGTCTTCGCCCTTGCCTGCGTTCAACGCGGCCTCATCCAGCTTGGACGTATCGACGTCGTACTTGGAGAGGTCCAGCAGTGCGCCGCGGCTGGAGTATTCGGTGATGTACTTTTCATCCATCTGAATGATGTCCGGAGCATCGTTGGCCGCAACCTGGGTGGCCAACTTATCCCAGTAACCACTCCAGTCGCCGTATTCCGGCTTGATCTTGATGTTGGGATTCTCGGCCTCGAAGGCAGCTATTGCTTCCTGCGTCAGCTGGGCGCGTTTGTCTCCGCCCCACCATGAAAAGCGAAGCTCCACCTTGCCATCGGCACTCTTCGCTTCCGGTCCTCCGCCCCCACCGCAAGCCGTGAGCGCGAGGACTGCGGCAGCTGTTGCCGCAACGAGAGCTGAGGCACGAAGCCTGCGCTTGCCCTTCTGCGCTGAAGCACGGACTTTTGAGGCAGTTGCGGGGGCGACTGCTTCACCCTTTGGATTTACCGGCACTGTTGTCTCCGATCTTCTTTGATCTCGATGCAAACTGAGAAAGCGTTTTCTCGTTGCAATTATGATACAAGTCACAATCTTGTATTACAAGATACCGAACTTGTCGTACTTGCTCTATTTGATGCCGGTGGTTGCGATGCCCTTGATGAGGAACCGCTGGCCGAAGAGGAAGACCAGGAACACCGGTAGCAGGGACACAATAGACATCGCGAAGAGCGATCCCCAGCTGGTTGCCGACTGTGAGTCAACGAACGCCCGAAGGGCAACTGGAACCGTGAACATGTCCGGGTCCGTGAGATAGATCAGGGCGCCGAAGAAGTCGTTCCAGGTCCAGATGAACGTGAAGATGGTGGTGGTGGCCAGGGCCGGAACCATCAGGGGCAGTATGACGCGGAGGAAGATCCTGGGGTGGCCGGCACCGTCAATACGGGCTGCCTCATCAAGGTCTTTCGGAATGCCCCGAATGAACTGGACCATCAGGAACACGAAGAACGCGTCCGTCGCAAGGAGTTTGGGCACAATCAGCGGCCAGAACGTGTTCACCCAGCCGATCTGCGAGAACAGGATGTACTGCGGCACGATCACCACGTGGAACGGAAGCATGATGGTCAGCAGCATGATGCCAAAGAAGATCTTCTTACCGCTGAACTGCAGGCGGGCGAAGGCGTAGGCGGCCATGGAGCAGGAGATCAGGTTGCCAAGGATCGAGCCGAGAACCACCACTGCGGAGTTGATCATGTAGTGCCCGAACGGGTGTGTCAGGGCAGACCAACCATCGGTGTAGTTGCTCATCTCCAGGCTCTCCAGCCACAGGCCGGGTTCGCGGAAGATGAGGTCGTTGGGGCGCAGGGAGGAAACCACCATCCACAGCAGCGGGTAGATCATCACCCCGCCCACAATGATCAGGATGGCGTGCTTGACCAAGCCCTTGATGCGGGCGCTGCGGCTGAAGGCCAGGCTGCCCGGAGATTCACGGCGTCGCGGGCTTTTTCCGTCCTTCCCGGAGGAGGAATCGGAGGCGGCGGGGAGGGTCTGGAGCTTAGTCATCGTAGAACACCCAATACTTTGAAGCGATGAAGTTGATGGCGGTGAAGACGCCGATGATGACCAACAGGAACCAGGCCATCGCTGAGGCGTAGCCCATATCAAATTGACCGAAGCCCTTTTGGTACAGGTACAGGGTGAAGAACATGGTGGAGTCGGACGGGCCGCCGTTGCCGCCGGAGACGATGAACGCCTGCGTGAACGACTGGAACGAGCCGATGATCTGAAGCACCAGGTTGAAGAAGATGATGGGGCTCAGCATCGGGAGGGTGATCCGCCAGAACTGCTGCAGCGTGGTGGCGCCGTCAACTTTGGCGGCCTCGTAGTACATCACCGGGATTTGGCGAAGGCCGGCGAGGAAGATGATCATGGGGCTGCCGAACGTCCAGACATGCAGCAGGATGATGGAACCCAAGGCGGTATTAGGGTCCGAGATCCAACCCGGCCCCTCAATGCCTACCATCGCCAGGACCTGGTTGACCAGACCTGTGGTGCCGAAGATCTGCTTCCACAGGATGGCAACTGCAACCGATCCTCCCAGCAGGGACGGCAAGTAGAAAATGGAGCGGTAGAAAGGCAGTCCGCGCAAGCCCTTATCCAGGACCAGGGCAATCAGCAAGGCAACACCCAACTGGAGAGGCACACCCACCAACACGTACGTGAACGTGACGCGGAGCGAGTTGTGGAGGCGGGCATCGCCGAACATGCGGACGAAGTTATCCAGCCCCACCCATTCCGGCGGCTGCAGAAGGTTGTAGTCCGTGAAGGACAAATACAACGACATCAGCATGGGCCCCACGGTGATGGCGACCAGGCCAACCAGCCAAGGAAGGAGGAAAACGTAGGCGGCTTTGTTGTCGCGGCCGTTCGCCTTCTTCTCTTCTTTGGACATGGGACCCTTGCGCCGGGTCATCGTGGAGAGTTCGCCTATGGCACTCATTGCTTCCCCCTCACCGGAGCGCGAACGCCTTGCGGCGTCCCCGTGCGTAGTACAGCGGCCATGTGGTCTCCTTTGGTCATCGTGGCCATCCACGGAGTACAAGTGTGGTTGGTTCTTGCCGTCCAGGACGCGGCCAGTGCTATGGCGCAACCCCTCTAAAGCGCCAGGCTCAGGTCCCGGTGTTCAGCGGCTCCGTACCAAAGTAAACGTTTTCTTGACCCATGTACAGCCTTTTGCTAATTTTTGAGAAAGCGTTTTCTTACGGAACCGCTTCAGCTTGTTTTTCCACGCTGACCAAGTCCGGCGTGCGCTGCAGCACACCCTTCGCATCGATAAGGCAGGACACTAATGTTTCCCACTGACTCCGCCTGCCATGACCGCCGTTGACATGGCAGCATCCCCCACCCGCCCCAGCGCATTGCCTGGCTATGAGGATTGGCCCGCCTACGTCGCCCGGAACCCGCTCACCGCTGACTCCAATGAAGCCGCGCAGCTCGCTGGCGCGCTCGGTGTACCCGCTGTAACACCGGACCTCGCGTACGCGGTGCACTCCGAATCAGAGCACGACGGCGTCATCACCTCGCGTCTGCAGTGGCAGTTGGGTTTCGGGCCAAGGACGTCCGCTTGGTTCGTGCGGCCGGCCGGCGCCGCCGAGTCCCTGCCTGGATTGCTCGCTCTGCACTGCCACGGCGGGATCAAGGCGTACGGTGCTGCGCGACTCGTGTCCCTCCCGGCTGGTCTGAACGATTCCCACGGCATGAATAATCCCGACGGCGGCGCGCCCTCAGGCGGAAAGCCCGGCAGTGCCCCCGGTTCTGCGTCGCTTGCATTGCCGCCCCTCGATATCAGGGCAAAGCTCTATGGCGGCCGGGCACTCGCCACATGGTTGGCTCAACAGGGCTTCGCCGTCCTTGCCCACGACACTTTCATGTGGGGCAGTCGCCACTTCGAATTCGATCCCCTTCCTTGGCGGACTGCCAATGCTGTCAGCGGCCAGAACGCACTCTGGCGGGAGGCCGGCGTCGTACCTTCCGCAACGGAACAATACAACGCAGCTGCTGCCGCCCACGAGGAAACGGTGGCGAAAGCCGCAACACTGATCGGTACCAGTGTTGCCGGGACCGTTGCGCACGACGACCTCGCGGCATTGGGTATCCTCGCGTCACTGCCGGGCGTAGACATGGATCGGCTTGGCTGCCTGGGCTTCTCCGGCGGTGGCGGGCGGGCGATGGTGCTCGGTGCGCTGAGCCCGCTGATCCGCAGTTACGTGGTGACGTGCATGATGACCACGTTCGGCTCACTGCTGCCTTCCCACCTGGACGCACACTCATGGTTGCTGCACACTCCTGGGCTAGTAAAGCTCGGGGACTGGCCGGATCTGGCAGCGCGCTCCAATGCCACGATCCTGGTCCAGTACGGGCTGGCTGACCAGCTTTTCCCCGAACAGGGAATGCGCGATGCCCATCACCATCTCCTGGAGAACTTGCCGGCCCGGTACACGGGCAGCTTTTGGCAGGAACCCCATGTTTTCACCCCGGCCATGCAGGACGAGGCTGCGTCCTTCCTAGCCGCAGCCCTGCAGCCCGGCCAAACCACCAGTAAGCCCACACCTGATTCCACTAGGACAGACCAATGACACAACCCCTCACCGCCACCACAGCGGAGGGCGAAGCCCGCCTCCCTCGCATTGCACTCGTGGGCGTGCACGGCTTCGGCGAACGGCACCTCGAAAACCTTGCTCGCCTAAGTGCTGACCGTGCCCTCGAACTGGTGGCAGTCGCCGATCCGCAACCCCCGGAAGACGAAACGCTTGACCCCGACGTCGCGGTCTTCGCTTCCCTTGACGAGCTCCTGGCTGCGGGAACTGCCCCTGACGTCGTCATCGTCTCCACACCTATCCAGACTCACGCGCCGCTTGCTCTCGCTGCTCTCCGAGCCGGGGCCAACGTCTACTTGGAGAAGCCACCGGTGGCGTCCATGGCGCAATACGAAGTGCTCATGGCAGCGGCCGCGAGCGCGGGCAGCTTGGTACAGGTGGGTTTCCAGAGCCTGGGTTCAGAGGCCCTGCCTGCGATCGAAACTCTGGTGGAATCCGGTGAAATCGGGGAGGTCCGCGGCATCAGCGCCACGGGGCAGTGGCTGCGGAGCAAGGCGTACTTCAAGCGGTCCCGGTGGGCAGGAAAACGCAGCCTCAACGGGATCGATGTGGTGGACGGAGTGGCGACCAACGCCTTGGCCCACGCGGTGGCTACGGGGTTACGCCTGGCTGGCGCCCGGACTGTGGCGGACGTTGAATCCGTGGATACCGACCTCTACCGGGCAAACGACACCGAAAGCGACGACACCTCCGTGGTGAGGGTCCGAACGGCAGATGGGCCGGCAACCACGGGCGGTACTGTCCTGACCTGCGCCTTGACGCTCTGCGCTCCCGTGCAGTCCGCGCCGTCGGTCACCATTTACGGGACGCTGGGGCAGCTCACGCTCTTCTATACGGAGGACCGCCTGGAGGTCTCCTCTCCACAGGGTGTCAGGACCGAGACGTTCGGAAGGACCGACCTGCTGGAGAACCTGCTGGCTGCCCGCACAGACCAGGATCTCCTCAGCCCGCTGTCCGCATCCGGCGCTTATGTGTCAGTCCTGGAGGCCATCCGAACGGCCGATGAACCCCAGGAGATACCTTCGGACTTCATCACTTGGGAAGGCACCGGCGACGCCCACGCCGTAGTGCATGGCATCGAGTCGCTAATCCGCCGGGCAGCCTTAGGACAGGCCACGTTCGCTGAACTCGGCGCGCCTTGGACTATGTCCGGCCGACCAACCCTCGACGTTGACGGCACACCCGTCGCCACTTTGCAGGACGGCACCAACGTCCGGCCTACTTCGTCGCCGCGGCCCTACCTACATCCGGTGCGCACGCTCGCCGGGACTGTGGTCACCGATCACCTCCCCGAGGACCACGTGTGGCACCTCGGAGCAGGCGTCGCCCTCCAGGACGTTGACGGCATCAACTTCTGGGGCGGCCGCACTTACACCCGCGACGCCGGGGCCTACGTCTGGCGGAAAGACCACGGGCGGATCGTGGTTGAAGCCGCGGAGAACGCTGACGGAGAGCGGCGCGAACAGTTGAGCTGGCTCGGACCCGACGGATCGCCGGTACTCCGCGAACAGCGGGAGTGGCGGTGGGCCGCCGTCGGGAATTCAGCGTGGAAACTGACGTTGGACTTCGCGCTGGAGTCCGCCACGGGGCGTCCGGTGCTGCTGGGCAGCCCCGGCTCCAACGGGCGGCCGCAAGGCGGTTACGGCGGTTTCTTCTGGCGGCTGCCGAAGGTTGGCGACGCCACCATCTGGACTCCCGATTCGAGGGGGGAGGACGCCGTACACGGCAGCGTCGCACCGTGGCTGGCTTGGTCTGGGACGTTCGACGCCGGACACGCCGGGGCCTCCCACTACGTCGGCGATCCCGGGCTAGGCCACCCCGCCACGCTTGTGTTTCTCGCAGCACCCCAAGCCCCTGACCCTTGGTTCGTGCGGCACTCAGGCTATCCCGGTGTCGGGCTGTCCGTAGCGTGGGATGCGCCCGTATCCACAGAGCCAGGCCATCCGGTCCATCGAACAGTCACCGTGCTCATCGCGGACGGCTTTTTGGCAACACAAGACATCGAACAACTCATCACTACCTTGGGGGAATCGGCATGACCACGCCTACTCAAATAACGCCGGCCCAGACTGCCGTCACTGCGCCCGGCAACGTTGCCGACCGCGCAGTAAAGCGCCAGCGGGTGCTCGACATCCTGGACGCTGCGGGCTGCGACTCGCTATTACTCACGACCAACACGGCCCTTACTTGGTACCTGGACGGCAGCCGGGTCCATATCAGCCTGGCCGGCGACCCCATCGCGGCCCTTTTGGTGGACCGTTCCGGCGACCATTTGGTCACGTTCAACAATGAGGCCGGACGGATTGCTGCGGAGGAATTGCCGGGCGGCGTCAGCCTGGACACGGTTCCGTGGCACGGCCAGTTGCAGGCGGCCGCGGCAGACTTGGCTGTTGATGGCAACCCGCTGACGGAAGCGGCCGTCACGGCCGAACTTCGCGCAGCCCGGCAGCAGCTCCTGCCCGCGGAGACCGTCCGTTATGCCCGACTCTCCGCAGACGCCGCAGCCGCCATGACGGATGTCCTCACTGCTGTGACACCGGAAACCACGGAATTCCAGCTCGTCTCGGAGCTGGCAGCGCGGATTGTGGCGGTGGGTGCCGAGCCGCTTGTCCTACTTTGCAATGGTGCGTCCCGGAGCGACTTCCGGCACCCGCTTGCCACGCACTCCCCCATCGGACGCCGCGCCATGGCCGTGGTGTGCGCGCGCCGGAACGGCTTGGTTGCCAACGTCACCCGTTGGGTAGCGTTCGACGCCGGCACTCCCCGGGAGCTCGACGCCGAGGCACGCATCGCCGCTGTTGAGGCCGACATCTTCCGGGCCACAGTTCCGGGGGCCAAGCTCAACGAGATCTTCGCCGAGATCAAGCTGGCCTATGCGCGGCACGGCTTTGGCGAGGACCAGTGGACGCTTCACCACCAGGGCGGGCCCGCGGGCTATGCGGGCCGCGACCCCAGGGTCACCGCTGACGTCACGGACACGGTGGTGCTCAACCAGCCCTTCACGTGGAACCCGTCAGGGCCTGGCGTGAAGATCGAGGACACGGTGCTGCTCACGGATTCCGGCCTGCGTGTCCTGACCACTGACCAGCGTTGGCCGACCACCGAAGTGGACGGCCGCCGTCGTCCTCTGACGCTGCGCCCGTAACACCCGCACCCACCACGAAAGGGGCGGGGTCACCGCGATGGTGACCCCGCCCCTTTTCGCCTGCCCCAACCCAACTAGGTCGCAGTTCAGGCCGTTCTGAGAGTTCAGAACGGCCTGAACTGCGACCTACCTGGGTGATTGCGGGTACGTTAGCTGAGCGTTAGCACGCCGTCCACGCGCCTGGGGATGCCCAGCGGGTTGGCGTCGTGCAGCGCCGGGTGCAGGACAGTCTCCGGAGCATCCTGGTAAGCCACCGGACGCTGAAACCGGCGTACAGCAGTGGCGCCCACGGAAGTGAACAAGGACGTCGTGGCCGGGTAGGGGCCACCGTGCTGCTGAGCCCAATTCACGGCAACACCCGTGGGCCAGCCGTCGAAGAGGACCCTACCGGCGAGACAGCTGAGCTGCTCTACAAGAGCGGAAACGTCCTCACCCGGCTGTGCATGCACCGTGCCCGTCAGGCTGCCCGGGACCTTCGCCAGCGTCGCGGACAGTTCCTCCTGGTTGGCGTACTCGATGAGCAGCGTGGTGGGGCCGAAGCACTCTTCCAACAACTCCTCGGGCCGTTCCAGGACGTTCGCGGCGCTCGTGGAGAACACCACTGGCGCGGCGCCGTCGGCCAGGCTGTCTTGCTGCACCGTTCCACTGACGACGGCGACGCCAGGCTGGTCGGCTACGTTCCGCAGCCCGTCCGGGTAGGCCTCGGCGATGCGTTCGGTGAGCATGGCAGCGGTGGGCTTGTCTTTGCTGGCCTCCGCCAGGTGCGAGGCGAAGTCCGTGCCGGCCGGGATGAATACGAGCCCCGGCTTGGTGCAGAACTGTCCGGCGCCCATGGTGAATGAGCCCGCCAATCCGGCAGCGAGCTGCTGTCCACGTTCCGCGAGCGCGTCCGCCGTGATGACCACGGGGTTCAGGCTGCCGAGCTCCCCGTAAAACGGGATCGGTTCAGGACGGGAGGAAGCGAGATCGAACAACGCGCGTCCGCCGGGAATGGAGCCAGTGAACCCAACGGCTTTGATGGCGGAGTCTTGAACCAGGGCTGTGCCTGCTTCGCGCCCGCTGACGAGGGCGAAGATTCCTTCCGGCGCGCCAGACTTGAGCAAGGCTTCGCTGACGATCTCAGCTGTCCGCTCGGACAATCGGAGGTGTCCCGAGTGGGCTTTGACGATCACCGGGCAGCCCACTGCCAGCGCGGAGGCGGTGTCGCCACCTGCCACGGAGAAAGCGAACGGAAAGTTCGACGCCGAGAACACGGCTACCGGCCCGATCGGACGCAGGATGCGGCGCAAGTCAGGCTTGGGCGGGGTGGTGGTCGGGTCAGCGTGGTCAATGACCGCTTCCAGGTACGAGCCCTCGGTGATGACGTTGGCGAACAACCGGAGCTGACCGCTGGTCCGCGCTACCTCGCCCGTGAGCCGGACAGTGCCCAGGCTCGTCTCGGAATCGGCGATCGCCACCAGTTCAGTGACGTTGGCGTCCAGGGCGTCGGCGACGGCGTTCAGCCAGGCGGCGCGTTCGGCGTCGGAAGCTGCTGCGGTCACTTTTGCAGCCTCGGTGGCTGCGGCCGTAATGGCGGTCAGGTCAAGAGTTGCTGTACTCAATGCGGTTTCCTTTACTCTCAGGGGCGGCGGTCTCAGGGGTGGCGCCCTCAGTTGCGGGCAGCGGTGCGGGCTTTCCGTTGAATTCGAAGCCGAGCCCCGGACGGCCTGTGCTGCTGAGCCTGCTTCGGCCGTTGCTGTTGCTGATCCTTACCGGCGAGGGCCCGGCCAGGATGCCCAGCTGTTCGAAGGAGGCGTCTTCCACGTCCTCCACGCTCACGGCGTCGGCCAGAGTGAGCGCCAGCTGCCCGGAGAGCTCCGGGAGCAGGTGCGGCGCCACCCTGATGCTGTTGGCGCGGGCCAACTCAACGATCCTGCGGAAAGGGGTAATGCCCCCCACTCGGACAATGTTGGGCTGGATAATGTCCACCGCCTCGGCTTCAATGAAGTCGCGGAAACGGTAGATGGTGTGGACGTTCTCACCCAAGGCAATGGGCACCGGTGACTGCTTGCGCAAACGCCGGTAGGCCCAAAGGTCGTCAGCGCGGAGGGGCTCTTCCAACCATTCCAGTCCGTACTCCCCCAAAACATCCAAAGCACGGAAGGTGTGGGCGAGGTCCCATCGCTGGTTGGCGTCGATCATGAGAAGCCGGTCCGGTCCGATGACCTGCCTGACAGCGCCAACGCGCTCGGCGTCTTCCCGGAGCTCGGGCTTGCCTACCTTGATCTTCACGGCATTATGCCCGGCGGCCACCCATCGCTGTGCCTGCTCGATGAGCTGATCCAGTGTGTAGTGGAGATTCACTCCAGAGCCGTACACCTCCACGGACTCCTGGCGTTGGCCGAGAAGGCCCGTGACGGATGAGCCGGCCTGCCGTGCTTTCAAGTCCCAAAGTGCCAGGTCAACGCCAGCCATGGCAATGGTGGTGAGGCCGCCCCCACCGGCTTCGTGCAGCCGCTTCCAAACTTGGTCCCACACGATTTCCGGGTTGGCTTCCAAGCCCGGAATGAACGGGGCGATGTCGTGATCCAGGAGGGCCTTGACTGCCTGGGGACCAATGGTGGGTGTCCACGAGAATCCGTGGCCGGTGCCGCCGTCGTCGGTAGTTAGTTCGGTGACAATGATGTGGTTCTCTGGCGCCTCAGCACCCCAGCTGCGCAGCAGCGGGACCGTGATCAGCCGGGTTGTGAGGCCCGTAATGCGGGCCGGCATCAGCTGGCCAGCTCATGGCCCTTGGCCAGAATGGATTTGAGTTCCAGTAGTTGTTCCTCGGAGGGGTCCACCAAGGGCGGACGAACCGAGCCAACGGGAAGCCCGGCCAAGCGCAGCCCTGCCTTAATGAGCGAAACCCCGAAGCCGGGAGTCTGGTCGCGGAGCCGGACCAGCGGAGCATAGAAACCTTCCAGCAAGGCGTGGCGGCGATACTCGTCTCCGGACACGTACGCGTCGTAGTAGGCCTTGGCGATTTCCGGGGCCATGGCGAATGCGGCCGAGGAGTACAGGGGAATGCCGAGGCCGCGGTAAGCGCCTTGGGTCAGTTCGGCCGTCAGCAGGCCATTGAACAGGGCAAAGTCAGTGCGGCCGCTGGCGTTGATCGCAGAGACGATTTCCTGGGCAAGGCCGACGTCGCCGATTCCGTCCTTGAAACCAACCACCTTCGGGTTGGCCGTAAGTCGGGTGATGGCCTCTGCGGTGAACTTGGCCGTGCCGCGGTGGTACACAATGACGGGAAGGCTGCTAGCGGCGGCAATGGCTTCGACGTAGGCCACAACGCCGTCGGTGGGACCGGTGACCAGGTACGGCGGGAGCACCAGGAGGGCATCTGCGCCGGCTTCCTCGGCCACCTTCGCAGCAGCAATGGCGTGACCCAAAGGTCCGCCAGCACCGGAGACTACGGGGACGGCTCCCGCAACGGCCTCGACGGCGGCAGTCACCACGGTGCGGATCTCCTCAAGTGAGAGCGCATGGAATTCGCCCGTGCCGCACGCGGGAAACACACCGCCCGGGCCGAACGGAAGCCTGGAGGTGATGTGCTCCTTGAGCAGCACCACATCTACCGTGCCGTCTTCAGCGAAGGGAGTGACGGGGAAGAACAGTACGCCGTCGAAGTTCATGGTGTCTCCTTGGTTGCTCCCGCCGGAACCAGGCCGGCGGGGGTCTCGTCATCGAGTGCTGCTTGGTTGAGTGCTGCTGTGTCTTCGCCCTCGAACGGCGGCGAAAGTTCGGTGCGCCAGGTTCTCTTCGGCTCCCAGCCCAGGAGTTCCCGGGCCTTATCGATACAGAACGCCGGGCTGGTACCCCTCAAGTTTTCAGTCAGGGGTCCGCTACCAGGTAGGAATCGCGGGAACAGTCCAGCCAAAGGCGCTGTGGCCAAAGCGTCTTTCGCGCCAACGAAGAACACTTCGCCGTTAGGGATGGCGTCCATCTTGTCCAGCAGCACGTCCAGGAAGTCGGCCACGTCCCGTGCGTCTACATAGTTGAACAACGCGGGTGCGGACAGTGCCGGATCCTGAAGCCGCTCACGGACTGTGTGCCCTTGTTGGGTCAGCGCCCCTTCCCACTCCTCCGGGGAAATGACGTAGCACGGGCGGAATGCCGCATACCTGATCTTGTTGCCCTGGGCGGCAGCGAACATCTGCACGGTCTGCTCGGCAATCAGCTTGGACAGCGCGTACGCGTTCCACGGCTTGGGCGGCGTCTGCTCATTCAAAGGGAACGACGGCGGCAGCCACCCCGCCGGTGAGCCATAGCCCAGGGCAGTGGGGCTGCTTGCCGTCACGATCTTGGGGACACCGGCGTTTGTGGCCGCGCTGACTACTGCATAGGCGAGCCGGGTGTTCGTGCTGAAAATAACGTCCTCAGGCGCACTGAAAGGCACGGCAATAGCAGCGAGGTGAATGACGGCGTCGGGCGCTGTTTCGCGGATCAGCCGCTCCGCCTCCCCAGGCGCCAAGAGATCTGCCGTGTACTGCTCGGCCCCGGCCGGCAACTGCTCAGCCGGGATAGCGTCCTGGTCCACGGAAATCACCTTGTGTCCCGCGTCGGCGAGTCCGGCCACAACGCTGCGGCCCAGCCTGCCGGAACCGCCGGTGACGAAAATCCTGCTCATTGTCTTTTCCTTGCTTGGGTAGTGAACGGTCAGGCCTGGCCGCGGCTGAGATCGACGCCGAGGCCAAGTTCACTGATGCGGACGGGAAGATCGGAATCCAAGGACTTGTTACCGGCAATACCCACCGACACGGAGCGGAGGCCATCGATGTAGCCGGAAGGACGGCCCAGAGGATCGACGCCCGGTCCGTTGAAGAGGTCCGAGAGCAACAGATTGTCGCCGCCGCCATGGCCGCCTTCGCCGTTGACGATCGGAACTTCGTACGCCGCTTCCCAATGGCGTTGAACCACCAGGCGCTCGCCGTTCCGGCGCACTGCGTCATCTTCCTCGATGGGCGTGGCGCTCGGGTCCACTACGGTCTTCTTATCGGTGCTGGACTCGACGGCGGCGCGTTCCACCACTTCGAGTTCGGCCCGGCCCTCGGTGCCGTTGACGGTGACGCGGTAGCCTTCCCACGGGCTGTGGGCGTTCAGGGAGTAGCAAAGCGTGGGGCCTCCCTGATAGTCCACCACGAGGGCGAGGTTGTCCTCGATGGTGATGCCCTCGGTGAACACGTCCTGGTCGCGGATGTAGCCGTCAAACTTTTCATTGTCGTAGTACAGGGCCTTCAGGCGCTCATCCTCGCGCATGTCCAGGCGGAAGGGATCGTGGCCCAGGCCATCAACGGTTCCGCGCTCGGGGCGCTCTCCCAAACCTCGCTCGGCAGCATTCTTTTCACCGTAAAAGCGCAGGCCACCGGAAGCGAAAACTCGCTCCGGGACGTCGTTGATCCACCAGTTGACGAGGTCGAAGTGGTGGGACGCCTTGTGGATGAGCAGGCCACCGGAGTTCTTCTTTTCGCGGTGCCAGCGGCGGAAGTAGTCTGCTCCGTGCACGGTATCCAGCACCCAGCTGAAGTCGACGGACGTGACCTTGCCGATCACGCCGTTCTGGATGACTTCCTTCAAAGCCGTGTTGCGCGGCGAGTACCGGTAGTTGAAGGTCACCACCACGTTTTTGCCTGTCTTCGCCACGGCCTCGGTGATGCGGCGGCAGCCTTCCACATCGATGGTCAAAGGTTTTTCAACCACGACGTCGGCGCCAGCCTCGAGCGCTTCCACGATGTAGTCCGCGTGGGTGTAGTCGGGCGTCGTGACGATGACGCGCTCGATGCCGTTGGACTGGATGAAGTTGGCGAGCTCGCCAGGGGCAAAGGAAGCCACGGGCTCAGTTCCGCCGAGTTCCATGATCAGGTCCTGGTAGAAGTCCACGCGGCCCTGGTTGACGTCGGAGAGGGCAATGAGTTCGGCGACGTCCGCGTGCTGGCCGAAGATAGCCCGGATGTACATTTCCGAGCGCCCGCCGGTGCCGATGAGGGCGATGCGGGTCCGCTTGGGGGCTTGGGTAGTCGTTTCGGCAGATTGGGCCTGGGTTTCGGCTGAGTCGACGTTGACCATGTGGGGTGCCCCTTTCAGAAAGGCAGGAGTGAACCGCTTGACGGCCCGGCTTCGTGTGGGAAGAATCATGAGAAAGCGTTTTCTCAGAGCGTTATAAGCTTTGTATCAAGACTCTGGTGGTCACGTCAACCACTGCTCCAACGACGGAGCATGCGGGAGGCGAGCAATGGGAAGGGGCCACATGGCACGCAGGAACACCAACAGGCGCGTCGGCATCGCCGATGTCGCAGAGAAGGCGGGCGTCTCGCACGCCACCGTTTCACGCGTCATGAACGGTAATGCCGCCGTGGACCCCGGTATTGCCGCCCGGGTTCGCGCCGCCGCAGTTGAATTGAAATATCAACCCAACCCCGTGGGGCGCAGCCTGGCACTCGGTAAGACAGACACCATTGGAATCGTGGTTCCGGACCTGGCCAACCCCACCTTTCAGGCAATCCTCCGCGGGCTCAGCATCGCGGCCGCCCAGGACGGGTACCGCGTCCTCATAGCCGACTCCTCGGAAGTTACCAGCGAGGAAGCCATCCTTGCCGGCGAGGCACGCCGTCGCTGCGATGGCGTGGTGCTCTGCGCCCCCCGCATGAGCGATGCCGAGCTCGAGGAGTTGGCCCCCACCCTGCATCCGCTGGTGCTGATCAACCGCACCACCATCGCCACCAATACTCCAAGCCTGAGCGTGGACTACGGGCAGGGCATCCAGGAACTGGCGCAGCACCTGGTGACTTTGGGCCACCGCCGCTTGGTGTTCCTCTCCGGCCCGGAGCATAGTTCATCCAATCGCCAACGCTTGGTGGGCCTGGACCAATTCCGCAAGGAGCACCCGGAGATTGAATTGCAGATGCTCTATGGCGGCTCCAACTTCGACTCCGGCCATGACTCCACCGAGGCCATCGTTGCCAGTGGTGCCACCGGAATCCTGGCATTCAACGACCTCGTAGCCATGGGACTGCTCAGCGGCCTGCACGAGCGCGGAGTGCGCGTCCCGGAAGACATCTCAGTAACCGGATTCGATGACATCCCGTTCGCCAAATACACCACACCCCCGCTAACCACCGCGGCTGTGCCCATCAATGAGCTCGGAAGCCTGGCCTGGCGGAGGATGCGGGAACAGATCCAACAGGCCGGCGAAGCCACCACCCAGGCTCAGGACGAATTCTCCCCCAGGGTGGAGATCCGCAAGAGCACCGCGGCGCCGGCCCTCAAGCCCGCGAGTTGACAATTAATGCCAACGTTCGCCCGCCGAATAGTGGCATTAAGTGTCACTTCGGCGAAGGGTTTGAGCCCACGCCGGCCTCCTTGTAAAAGCCCTGGATGTGCGCGGCAACAAGCTCAGCTGCTTTGCCGCCGTCGTTATTGTTCACAGCGGCGAGGATGGCACGGTGCTCGGCCCGAAGCCTGCTGCACGTCGCGTTCCAATCGGGCAGATTTCCGGTCAGCTCACCTGCATAGTTCTCGATCGCACCCCGGAGCGATGCCATCATGGCGCTGACCACCGAGTTGCCCGCTGCCTGAGCGAGGGCCACATGAAAACGCGCGTCCAGAGCCAGGAAGGAGTCGATATCCGGGGCGGCATCCATTTGATCCAGCAGCTCCGCGGCCTCCGCCAGTGCCGGAACCCCCACGTGGGCCCGTTCCGCAGCCCACGATTCCAGCAGCACACGGGTCTCCACAATGTCCGCCACAGGGAGGTGGCGCGTGGCTACATGCAAGCGGAGCGTGGAGCCAAGGGCAGAACCAGGCTCGGCGATCACCACGGTCCCGGCATCTTTGCCCGAACCCACGCCGGCCCGGACCACACCCATCGCCTCGAGGATCCTGACAGCCTCGCGCACCGAGGTCCGGGAAACCTGTAATTGCTCAGCCATGGCGCGCTCCCCAGGGAGCCTGCCGCCCAAAGTGAGGTCTCCGTCAGACAGCTGCTTCTCGATCCATTGCAGGACCAACTCATGGGTACGCATAACGGAATACTAGTTGATGTGGTCCAACCACATGGATTACAGTGTGGTTAGACCACAGTGGTAGGACCACAGAATTCAAGGGAGAACCGCATGACCGAGACCCTCGACCCCAAAATCACCGCCGCCCCAGCCAATGCCGGCAGCGATCAAAACGTGGCCCGCACCACGCAGCCGCAATCCGCCGTCGTGCAATCATCTGCGCCTCAGCCACCTGCCCTGAAGCGCCGCGTGCCCAAGGTTTCCGACCTGGCGCCGCTAATGCAGTTCAAGAAGCCCGAGTTCAGCAAGACTGCCCGGCTCAAGCGCGCCAGCACCATCTGGGAACTGCGCGACATGGCCAAGCGCCGCACGCCGCAGGCACCCTTCGACTACACGGACGGCGCTGCCGAAGAAGAGATCACCCTCCGCCGCGCACGCCAGGCATTCCAGGACATAGAATTCCGTCCGGGCATCCTGCGAGACGTTTCGAGGATCGATCTCCGGACTGACATCCTGGGCAAGGAATCGCGGCTCCCGTTCGGTATTGCACCCACGGGTTTCACACGCATGATGCAGTCGGAGGGCGAATACGCCGGCTCACAAGCTGCAGAAGCTGCAGGCATTCCCTACACCCTGTCCACTATGGGCACAGCATCCATCGAAGACGTTGCCACCGCCGCCCCAAACGGCCGCAACTGGTTCCAGCTGTACCTGTGGACGGACCGCGACCGCTCGCTGGAGCTGATCGAGCGCGCCGCGAAGGCCGGCAATGACACCCTCATGGTCACCGTGGACACCGCAGTTGCGGGCGCCCGGCTCCGAGATGTCCGCAACGGCATGACCATTCCGCCGGCACTGACCATCAAGACCGTCCTGGACGCCTCATACCGCCCGGCCTGGTGGTTCAATTTCCTCACCCACGAGCCCCTGACGTTCGCCTCGCTCTCGCGCTACACCGGCACCGTGGCTGACCTCATCAACTCGATGTTCGACCCCACCCTGACCTACGAAGACCTCGATTGGCTCCGCGAAACCTGGAAGGGCAAGCTGGTGGTCAAGGGCATCCAGACCGTGGAAGATGCACGCAAGGTAGTGGACCACGGCGCCGACGGCATCATCCTGTCCAACCACGGCGGACGCCAGTTGGACCGAGCACCCATCCCGTTCCACCTGCTGCCGGAGGTCACAACGGCACTGAAGGCGGACAACAGCAAGGCTGCCGTCATGCTGGACACGGGCATCATGAGTGGCGCGGACATCGTGGCAGCCCTTGCTTTGGGCGCGGACTTTGCGTTGATCGGCCGCGCCTACCTCTACGGCCTGATGGCCGGCGGACGCGAAGGCGTGGACCGCACCATCCAGATCCTGGAGAAGGACATGACCCGCACCATGGCACTCCTGGGCGTCAGCAAGGTCGCCGACCTGAACCCGGACCACGTGCGGCTGCTCCAGCGCTAAAGCCACCCAAGTAAGTAGCAGTAGAGGCCGTTTTGAACGCTCAAAACGGCCTCTACTGCTACCCAGTTGGGCTAAGGGGTGTTAGATCAGGCCCTGGGCCAGCATTGCGTCGGCCACCTTGACGAAGCCGCCGATGTTGGCGCCCACTACGTAGTTTCCGGGCGCACCGTATTCGTCGGCAGTTTCGGCGCAGCGATCGTGGATTCCCACCATGATCTCGGTGAGGCGCTGTTCCGTGTGCTCGAAAGACCAGGAGTCACGGCTGGCGTTCTGCTGCATTTCCAGGGCGGAGGTAGCAACACCGCCGGCGTTCGCGGCCTTGCCCGGTCCGAACAGGATCCCGGCTTCCTGGAAGACCGACACAGCTGAACGGGTGGAGGGCATATTGGCACCTTCAGCCACTGCGACCAGGCCGTTGCTGACCAGCTTGGCCGCGGCCTCTCCGTTGAGCTCGTTCTGCGTTGCGCAAGGCAATGCCACGGTGCCATTGACGTCCCACACGGAACCGCCCGAAACGTGGTTTGCTCCCGGCCGACGTGCGGCGTACTCCGTCAGGCGCCCGCGCTCCACTTCCTTGATCCGCCGCAAGAGTTCGACGTCGACCCCGGCCTCATCCACGATGTAGCCTGCCGAATCCGAACAAGCCACAACGGTTGCGCCCAAGGCCTGGGCTTTGGCGATCGCGTGGATGGCGACGTTGCCTGAACCGGAGACCACAACACGCTGTCCATCGAAGGACTGCCCACGGGTCTTGAGCATCTCCTGGGCGAAGATGACCGTGCCGTAGCCGGTGGCCTCGGGACGAACCAAGGAGCCGCCCCACGAGATGCCCTTGCCTGTGAGGACGCCGGATTCATAGCGGTTGGTGATGCGCTTGTACTGGCCGAAGAGATAGCCGATTTCCCGGCCGCCCACGCCAATATCACCGGCCGGGACGTCGGTGTACTCGCCGATATGGCGGTACAGCTCAGTCATGAAGGACTGGCAGAAGCGCATGATTTCGGCGTCGGAACGCCCCCGGGGATCGAAGTCCGAGCCGCCCTTGCCGCCGCCAATGGGCATGCCTGTGAGCGCGTTCTTGAAGATCTGTTCGAAGCCGAGGAACTTCACGATTCCCAGATACACCGAGGGGTGGAATCGGAGTCCGCCCTTGTAAGGGCCGAGGGCGGAGTTGAACTCCACGCGGAAGCCACGGTTTACATGGACGCGGCCGGCGTCGTCGGTCCAGGGGACGCGGAAGATGATCTGTCGCTCGGGTTCGCACAGGCGTTCAAGAACAGCGCCCTCCAGGAACTCAGGGTGACGATCATGAACAGGGCCAAGGCTTTCGAAGACCTCAGTGACGGCCTGGTGGAATTCCTTCTCCCCCGGGTTCCGTGCCAACACGGTGTCGCGGACAGCTTCGAGCCTTGAATCCATGCGTGTTCCTATCCTCAGTGCGCCGACCCGCGGCGAGACGACTAGTCCCGCTCATGGTTGCACCGAGGGACATAGGATCTCCATCCGGATCCAATGTGACCCGCGCCAAGGAGTTAACACAAGTGTAGAAAATCGTTGAAAACTCAAGGAAACGCCGCGTTAACGAAAACTCACAATGTGATAAGGATCACGTTAAGTCGAGGCTGGCTATCGCTTTCGCCCGAACTTGGGAAGGTTGGGCAAGTTCGGCAGGTTCGCCAAAAGATCAGCGGCCTTAGTGGCGGCCCGCCCAACGGTACGGCCGATCTGCTGCGGTACGGTGTCGTCCGACGCAGGATCCAAAGTGACCGGGGTTCCGCTCGCATGGACCTTAACGGCCTGGCCGATGGCGTCCGTGCGGGTGGCCGGGACCTCCGGCGAGGAGACAACAACAGCGGCGGCAGCCGGCTCGGCAGGTGCAGTCTCGGATGGTGCGACGACGGCGGGCGCCGGAGTGCCGACGTCGAACGTCTCCAGCCAGCTGGCAACGCCGGCGAGGGGCTTGGGATTCAGCGCGTAGAAGCGCTTCTGGCCCTGGGCGCGCATGCTGACGAGGTCCGCCTCGCGGAGCACTTTCAAATGCTTGGAGATGGTGGGCTGGCTCGCAGCCAGTTCTTCCACCAGTTCGCCTACAGCTTTATCCCCAGAGCGGAGGGAGACCAGGATGTCGCGCCTGGTTGCCTCAGCTATGACGGCAAATACGTCGTCAGTCACCATGCCTCCCACCCTAGCGACATATACGCCGATTGGCATCCCTGTTTCGTGGCGCTACAGCGCCAACTGAACCGAACCGTCAGTCGAACCAAGGATCCAGTCCGTAAAGGGGGAAGATCTCTTTGCGCGTGGCAATGACAGTCCGGTCCACCTCGTCTGCGGGATCGTAACCGACCTCCCAGGAGCGCCACCAGACGTCCACGTCGTCGCCCATCGACTCCGGGGCCCACACGCCGTAGGTTTCCCTCACGTACGTCCGCCACGATCCAGGCACGGGCGTACTGAGCGGCACCGGACGTTGAGTCACCATCCCGATCAGGTGGCTCCAGGCGCGTGGCACAACACCGGTGACGTCGTAGCCGCCTCCCCCGGTAGCGATCCAGCGGTTATCGCAGTACCGGGCGGCAAGACCGGCGACGGCGGAAGCCGCCTCACGCTGACCGTCAACGCTGAGGTTGAGATGCGTCAAGGGATCGTCGCGATGCGAATCGCAGCCGTGCTGGCTGACAATGACTTCGGGCTGGAATGCACCTACAAGCTGTGGGACCACCGCATGGAAAGCCCGCAACCAGGCCGCGTCGCCCGTAAATGCAGGAAGTGCGACGTTAACCGCGGTCCCAGGGGCGTTTGGTCCGCCTGTTTCATTGGCAAAGCCGGTCCCGGGAAAGAGAGTGAGGCCCGTCTCGTGCAGGCTGATGGTCATGACACGGGGGTCGTTCCAGAAAATACTCTGAGTCCCGTCACCGTGGTGGGCGTCGACGTCGATGCTCATGACTCGTTGGACACCCCCGTCAAGCAGCCTCTGGATGGCAATCGCAACATCGTTATAAACGCAAAAGCCGCTGGCCCGGTCCCGTGCGGCATGGTGCATCCCGCCGCTGAAGTTCACAGCGCGAACGGCCTGGCCGGACAGGATTGTCTCTGCCGCCAGCAGCGAACCGCCGGCGAGGCGGGCGCTGGCCTCGTGCATTCCGGCGAACGCGGGATCGTCCTCGGTTCCCAGGCCGCGGTCCTCCTCGGGAGCCGAGGGGTTCACACTGACGCGGCGCACGGCCTCCACGTATTCGCGACTGTGCACAGTCAAAAGTTCGACGTCGGTGGCCACCGTGGGCGCTTCAACAGCCACATGTTCGTGGTCAAACAAGCCCAGGGATTCGGCCAGCCGCGCCGTCAGTTCCAGCCGCTGCGGGGCCATGGGATGGCCCGGGCCAAAGTTATAGGCAGTCATGGCTGGATCCCACACCACCGTCGTTGGCAGTGCGGACCGCGTAATGCTGGAAGCTGTTGTTCCAAGCCGTGAGTTCATCCAGAACAGGCTACCTGAGCCCGGAGGAGCCTACCGCCCGGTTACGCCGCGGGAATAGTGGTTTACTACTCAGGAAAGCTTGTTCAACCGAGGAAGAGCGCTATGTCTCAAAGCCAGTCGCGGTCCACGAGCCCGACCAACTGGCAACCCAACCAGCAGGAGCGGGAAGGTCTCTGGATCTTCACTCGCGTGCGCGACTTTATTGACAACATTGCCAACACCTCACCCGCCCGTTTGGCACTGACCGTCTTTGCCGTGGTGATCCTTGTTTTTACCGGCTTACTGTCCCTACCCGCCGCTTCTGCGGCGGGCACAGTTACACCCCTGCACCAGTCCATGTTTACGGCGGTCTCCGCTGTCTGCGTCACGGGCCTGACTGTGGTTTCGACCGCCACGCACTGGACCTTCTTTGGTCAGCTCGTTATTTTGGTGGGCATCTTCGTGGGCGGCCTCGGCACGCTGACCCTCGCCTCGCTGCTGGCCCTCATGGTCAGCAAGCGGCTGGGGGTGCGCGGCAAGCTCATCGCACAGGAAGCCATGAACAACGCGGGCAGGCTCGGTGAGGTTGGTACGTTGCTGCGCATCGTCATTGTCACGTCGGTAGTGATTGAGGCCGCTCTGGCCGTGGCCTTGGTCCCTCGCTTTTTGCTCCTGGGAGAACCTTTCTGGCAGGCCCTCTGGCATGGTGTTTTCTACGCGATCTCCTCCTTCAACAACGCCGGGTTCACGCCGCACTCGGATGGCATCGTCCCCTATGAAACTGACTTGTGGATCCTGGTACCTCTCATGTTGGGCGTTTTCCTCGGCAGCCTGGGCTTCCCCGTGGTGATGGTGCTGCAGCAGAACGGGCTCAACTGGAAGAAGTGGAACCTCCACACCAAGCTCACCATCCAGGTGTCATTCATCCTGCTCGCGGCAGGCACGGTCCTATGGGCTTTGATGGAGTGGGACAACGTGCGCACCATCGGCCACATGGACATGGGCGACAAAGTGATCCATTCATTGTTCGCCTCGGTCATGACGCGCTCGGGCGGCTTTAACCTGGTCGACCAAAACCAGATGGAATCCACTACCATGCTCCTCACTGACGCCCTGATGTTCGCCGGTGGCGGCTCCGCGTCCACCGCTGGCGGCATCAAGGTCACCACCATTGCGGTCATGTTCCTGGCCATCATGGCCGAAGCCCGCGGCGACGCCGACGTGAAGGTTTACGGCCGTACCATTCCGCAAGGCACCATGCGAGTGGCAATCTCCGTGATCGTGGCCGGAGCTACCTTGGTATCGGTGGCTGCCTTACTGCTCCTCTCCATCAGTGGCGAGTCGCTGGACCGTGTGCTCTTTGAATCCATCTCCGCCTTCGCCACCGTGGGACTGAGCACCAACCTCAGTGCCGAGCTGCCGCCGTCGGGCGTTTACGTCTTAACCGCGCTGATGTTCGCCGGCCGTGTCGGCACTGTAACCCTCGCGGCCGGCTTGGCCCTGCGCCAACGCAGCCAGCTGTACCACTACCCGGAAGAGAGGCCAATCATTGGCTAGTAGCACAGGGGCATCCAACCGCCCCGCCCACAACGCACCAGTGCTGGTGATTGGCCTTGGCCGGTTCGGTTCCGCGACGGCTGAGCAACTGGTCAAGCAGGGCCGTGAAGTCCTTGCTATCGAGCGCGACCGCTCCCTCGTCCAGAAGTGGGCTCCTGTGCTCACGCACGTAGTGGAAGCTGACGCCACCAACATTGACGCCCTGCGCCAGCTTGGTGCCCAGGAATTCAGCTCGGCAGTGGTGGGTGTCGGCACCTCCATTGAGTCCTCCGTGCTCATCACTGTGAACCTGGTGGACCTGGGCATCCAGCACCTCTGGGTCAAGGCCATCACCCCCTCGCACGGCAAGATCCTCACCCGGATCGGCGCCAACCACGTCATCTACCCGGAGGCCGACGCCGGCGTCCGCGCAGCCCACCTGGTGTCCGGCCGGATGCTCGACTTCATCGAGTTCGACGACGACTACGCGATCGTCAAAATGTACCCGCCTAAGGAAACAGTGGGCTTCACCCTGGATGAATCCAAGGTCCGCTCGAAGTATGGCGTGACGATCGTCGGCGTGAAAACCCCGGGCGAGGACTTCACGTATGCGCGGCCGGAAACCAAAGTGTCCGGCCACGACATGTTGATCGTGTCCGGACACGTGGACTTGCTGGAGCGCTTCGCGGCGCGGCCATAGCGGCAGCGGCCGTAGTGGCAAAGCCGTAGTGCCGCGGCCGTAGCGTTAGCCGAGCTGTTTGGTGATTTCTGCTGCCCGGGCGGCTGCCGCGCGGGCGCCGTCGGCGATGATCCTGGGGATCCCGCCGTCGTCGAAAGCCGCAATGGCGCGCTCGGTGGTGCCGTTGGGGCTGGTGACGGCGACGCGGAGGGCAGAGGGGTTCGCTCCCGGTTCGGCCAACATGAAACCGGCACCTGCCACGGTTTCGCGGGCAAGCATCACGGAGAGCTCCTCGTCCAAACCAAGCTCGACGCCAGCCGCAGCCATGGCTTCGGCTAGGTAGAACGCGTAGGCCGGGCCGGAACCGCTGATGGCGGACAGTGCGTCCACTTGTTCTTCCGGAATCTGGACTACCGTGCCGGCACCAGCAAGCGCCTTCTTGGCCTTTTCCAGCTGCTCAGGCGTGCAATGCGTCCCTGGGGAGACAGATATGACGCCGCGGCCCAGCCTTGCGGGCGTGTTCGGCATGGTGCGGATTACCGGCTGTCCTTCGGGCAACGCAGCCTCGAGCTGGGCGATGGATACTGCCGCCGCGACGCTGACAACGATCGTGTCCTTCCCCAGCGCGGGGCTGATCTCCCGGGCCAGGTCCAGGATTCCCACCGGCTTGACGCCCAGGATGACCATGCTGGAGCCTTTGGTAGCCAGCTTGTTGTTGTCCGGCTCTTCCTCGCCTGCGATGGCCATGACCCCGTGGCGCTGGGCGAGTTCGTCCGCCCGCTCGGCACGGCGGACCGTGGCGACGATGTCGGAAGGGTCCGTCCCTGCGGCAAGCAAGCCTCCCAGGATTGCCTCGTTCATGGATCCACAGCCAAGGAATGCGATTCGGTTGCTCATGGCTCCATCATTGCAGTTGGCCTTGGCCGGGGCCTAACGAAAACCGGATTCCCAGCTTGCTCCCAAGGTTATTGCAGGCAGCACTCATTCTTGGCCCGTAACTTAGTAGTTACCTCATTGAGGGTGCGAGTGATGAGGCGGGCATGGGGATGTCCGCCAGCAGCACCGGTGGCCGGGCGGGTTTTCCCCCATTTCCCGATTCGGCCGCCGGTGCTTTCGCATTTAAGCACTGCGGACTGCGCGAATCCCGCGCTGCGGTTAGTTATCTACGCTGCGCAGCAACGGAACGCTAAGGTGCTGCCGGGCAAACCGTAGGGTTTCTGCCAGCATCTCCTCCCGCTCGCCCGCTACCTTCGCCTTGCGGGTTGAAATCTCGGCCACTACGACGCCGTCGAAACCTGTGGCTGCCAAGTGTTGCAAGGCATCGGCACACTGTTGCGTTCCTGTGCCGGGCACCAGGTGCTCGTCCTTGCCCGAACCCGAACCGTCGGTGAGGTGGACGTGCCGGAGCTTGTTTCCTAGCGCTTTGATGGCCTCCAAGCTGTTGGCCCCCGCAGTGGCGGCGTGGGAGAAATCCCACGTGACGTCGTCGTAATCCTGGCCTAAAGGGTCCCAGTGCGGCAGGTAGGCCACAGCCTCGCGTCCACGGACGCGCCACGGGTACATGTTCTCCACGGCGATACGCACCCGGTACCTCGCCGCGATTTCGCGCACACCCTCCACGAAGTTCTCCGCGTAGTTTGACTGCCAGCGGAACGGCGGGTGGACCACCACGGTGTCGCATCCGACGTCCGCGGCCATTTGGCAGGACTTCTCAATCTTGTTCCACGCCGTACCCCACACCTGCTGAGTCAACAACAAGGTGGGGGCATGGATGGAGACGATCTCCTGGCGGTACCTGTGGCTTAGCTGGATCAAGGCATCCGGGTTCTGGCTCACCGCGTTGTTGGTAACCATCACCTCGACGCCTTCGTAACCCAGGTCCTGAGCCACCGCGAAGGCGTCGTGGACGCTCAAGGGGTACACCGATGCACTGGACAGCGCCACGGGAATTTTGCGGTCATTCACTTCAGGTTCGACGTCGTTGCTCATCTCAGGAGGCCAGCCCGCCTGCCACCGGGGCTGGGATGGGTGTTGGGGACGGTGTGTTTACAGGGACCGGAAATTCTTTTAGCCCAGGGTGGGGCTCTTCTTCTTCGGGGCGAGCCTTGCCGGCTTCCTTGGCTGCCTTTTTCTTGGCTTTGTCCTTCTTGCGCTTCCCCACATGGGGTGCCGGATCCAAGGCTTCTTCGAAGACCAACTGGTCCAGTCGGCGCAGGATCAAGCCTTCACGAAGGGCCCAGGGACAGATTTCCATCTTTGGGAATTCAAAAAGCTCGAGTGCCGCTTCGGCAACGAGCGCGCCTGCCAGCAGCTGGCGTGCCCGGGCGTCGGATACGCCAGGAAGGTACAACCTGTCCTCCACGGTCATGGCCGAAATCCGCTGTGCCCACAGCCCCAGGTCTGCTGCATGAAGCTCACGCTTCACGTAGGGTCCTGCAGCACTGGGGGCTGCACCGGCGATCCGTGCCAAGGAGCGGAACGTTTTGGAGGTTCCTGCCACCAGGTTCGCCCGACCCAACTCGTGGAAATCCCGGACCACTGGTTTCAGCGTGGATCGGATGTAGCGCCGCAGTTCCTTTACGCTCTTCGCGCTGGGCGGATCATCGTGGAGCCAGTCCCGCGTCAAACGGCTGGCACCCAGCGGAACGGAGGTGGCGTACTCAGGGAGTTCATCCGTCCCGTACGCCATTTCAAACGAGCCGCCCCCGATGTCCAGGTCCAAGATGGGACCTGCGCCCCATCCGTACCACCGGCGTACGGCGAAGAAAGTCATGGAGGCTTCTTCACTGCCCGTGAGTTCCTGGAGCGTCACCGTGGTTTCGTGCTTGACCCGGGCCAGAACCTCGGGGCCGTTGGTTGCCTCGCGAATGGCCGAGGTACAGAAGGCCAGGAGGTCTTCCGCTTTGTGGCTGGCCGCGAACTCCCAGGCTTCCAGGACGAACTCGATGAGCTCGTGCTGACCGGCGTCGTTGATGTTGCCGTCGCCGTCGAGGTACTGCACCAGCGAAAGGGGGCGCTTGTGGGAAGCGAAAGCCACCGGACGCGCGCCGGGGTGAGCGTCCACCAGTAGCAGGTGGACGGTGTTGGACCCGATGTCGAGAACGCCAAGACGCATTCTGCCATTATTCACCGATTCGAAGCCCGTGAAGCAACTTGGCGACGACGTTTCGCTGACCGGATGGTTGCCGGCAGCTTGGGCGACCGCTATTCGGCGGACTCCCCGGCTTCGTCGGCGCGCTTGAAGTCGCGGCGAATGTTCGCAATGCCTTCGGGGTCGATTTCGAAGCCGAATTCGCTTCCGGGGTTGATGACCATGCCGAGCTCGTCTCCGATGTTGCCGAGGATCGCTGAACCCATGGTGCCCAGCACGTGCGGGGCTGCTTCGAGGAAGCGCTCATCCACTCGGCTCGGGTGGCTGAATACTGCCAGAACGGGCTGGCCGTCGGCGTTGGAGAGCACCAGGGGCTCCACGGAAGAGTCCGGGCCGTCTACGGCTTCCGAACTGACGAGGTAGACCTCGTTGTTCAGGAAAGCGAGGATGACGTCCACCGGGTTCGCGTCCGGTTGTTCGGCCGAGGCGAGCTTCGCCTCGAGGTCGTTCAAGGGTTCGTTGTCCGGTGACACCGTCTGTTCAGTCATGGTTCTACTCGACCACGATGCCGGCCGGGACGCAATTCGCGAGTGCTGCCCCGGCCGTCATGGTGACTACTTTTTGGCTGTGGCCTTCTTGGCCGGTGCCTTGCGGGTGGTGGTCCGCTTGACCGGCCCCTTGGCACGCTTTTCTGCCAAAAGCTCGACGGCGCGTTCCCGGGTCAGCTCCTCAAGGGAGGTTGTGCGCGGGACGGTGAT
Source organism: Paenarthrobacter sp. (assembly GCA_031179305.1). GTDB lineage: Bacteria > Actinomycetota > Actinomycetes > Actinomycetales > Micrococcaceae > Arthrobacter. Next base: position 93,411 of record JAPSHX010000008.1, read on the forward strand.
GTTGGTAACGCCGTCAGTGATGTATGGGCCGAAGCGGCCTTCCTTCACCACAATGTTCTTCTCGGAAACAGGATCCGGACCGAACTCAGCCAATGGCGGGACAGCGGCGCGTGCGCCACGCTGCTTGGGCTGCGAGTAGATCTCCAAAGCCTGTTCCAAGGTGATCGTGAAGATTTCCTCTTCCGAACCGATGGAGCGGGAGTCAGTGCCCTTCTTCAGATATGGCCCGAAGCGGCCGTTTTGCACCGTGATGGGGTTGCCTTCCGCATCCTCGCCAAGGACGCGGGGCAGGCTCATGAGCGCGAGGGCCTCATCCAAGGTGACTGTGTCCACGGTCATGGACTTGAACAGTGACCCGGTACGCGGCTTGGCCTTCACGGGCTTCTTGGGAGGCTTGGGCTTGCCGTTCTTGTAATACTCCACCGGCTGGTTGGCCAGCTGTTCCTCGGTCATCTCAGGGATGATCTCGGTGACGTAAGCGCCGTAGCGGCCATTCTTGGCCACGATGGTGTGACCCGTGTGAGGGTCGGTTCCCAGGACCCGTTCCTCGGGGGCTGCAGTCTCCATGAGCTCTTTGGCTTTGTCAGCCGTGAGTTCGTCCGGAGCGAGTTCCTCGGGGACGTTGGCCCTTGCCGACTCAACCACTTCACCGGTCTTCGCGTCCAAGGTGGGGATGGAGCTTTCCAAGTACGGACCGAATTTGCCCACACGAAGCGTGATGCCGTCGGCGATTGGCACTGAGTTGATCTCGCGGGCATCGATTTCGCCGAGGTTGTTCACGATGCTCAGCAGACCGGGATCCGCATCTTCACCGTAGTAGAAGTGCTTGAGCCAGGCAGCACCCACGGCTTGGCCGTTGGCGATCTTGTCCAAGTCGCCTTCCATGTCTGCCGTGAACTCATAGTCCACATAATCCGTAAAGTGCTGTTCCAGCAAGCGGATCACAGAGAATGCGATCCAACTGGGAACCAGGGCAGAACCCTGCTTACGAACGTAACCACGGTCCTGGATGGTGGAGATGGTGGAGGCGTAAGTGGACGGGCGGCCGATCCCCCGCTTTTCCAGCTCAGCGGTCAGCGATGCTTCCGTGTAACGCGGCGGCGGTGACGTTTCATGTCCGATAGCTACGATGTCCGAAGCCGTCAGGGAATCATCCTTGGCAACGTTCGGCAGGCGACGGGCTTCGTCTGATTCCTCGTCTCCACGGCTCTCGTCCTTGCCCTCTTCGTAGGCTGCGAGGAAGCCGGGGAAGGTGATCACCGTACCGGAGGCGGAAAATTCGGCGTCGCGACCGTCAGCGGCCACTGCACCGAGGCGGATGGTTGCCGTAGAACCCTTGGCATCGGCCATCTGCGAGGCGACCGTGCGCTTCCAAATGAGCTCGTACAGGCGGAACTCGTCACCGCTCAGCTGCTTGGCTACCTGCGCGGGAGTGCGGAAGGAGTCTCCTGCGGGACGGATGGCCTCGTGAGCTTCCTGGGCGTTGGCAGCTTTTTTGGCGTAAACGCGCGGGCTCTGGGGCACGTACTCGGGACCATAAAGCTCCGAAGCCTGACGGCGGGCAGCTGTCAGGGCTTCATCGCTCAAAGCTGACGAGTCCGTACGCATATAGGTGATGTAGCCGTTTTCATACAGGCGCTGGGCAACCTGCATGGTGCTCTTCGACGAGAAGCGGAGCTTACGGCCGGCTTCCTGCTGCAACGTGGAGGTGGTGAACGGTGCTGCAGGGCGGCGGGTATACGGCTTGGTATCCACGGAACGGACACGGAAGTCAGCGTTCTCCAGACCGGCAGCCAAGGACGTGGCGAGTTCCTCGTTGAGGTGCACCACGTTGGAGGAGGTGAGCTGCCCATTGTCGTTGAAGTCCCGGCCGCTGGCTACCTTGGAACCGTCCACGGCGGCAAGTTTGGCCTTGAATGAACCCGAATCTGAACCGAACTGACCCGTGAGGTCCCAGTAGGACGCGGCGCGGAATGCCATGCGTTCACGTTCCCGGTCAACCACCATGCGGGTCACTACGGACTGGACACGGCCGGCGGACAGTCCCCGGGCGACCTTGCGCCACAGCACGGGGGAAATCTCGTACCCATAGAGGCGGTCAAGAATACGACGTGTTTCCTGGGCATCCACCAACGCGGTGTCAACATCCCGGAGGTTGTCCATGGCGCGGTGGATGGCTTCCTTGGTGATTTCACCGAAGGTCATGCGGTAGACGGGAACCTTGGGCTTCAGGACCTCCAGGAGGTGCCACGCGATGGCTTCGCCTTCGCGGTCCCCATCAGTTGCGAGGTAGAGCGCGTCAGCGTCTTTCAGCTGGGCCTTGAGCTCGGCGACCTTTTTCTTCTTGTCCGGAGAAACAACGTAGTAGGGCTTGAAGTCGTTTTCGACGTCGACAGCGAACTTGCCCAACGAGGTCTTCTTCAGCTCGGCAGGGAGGTCCGACGGCTGCGGGAGGTCCCGGATGTGGCCGATCGAAGCCTCTACGACGAAGCCCTCGCCAAGGTACTTGGCGATGGTCTTGCTCTTGGCGGGAGACTCCACGATCACGAGTTTCTTGCCGGTTTTTGCCTTGCTGGGCACGGTGCTCCTACAGAAAAAATGTGTAATTGGGCTGGTGCCCATATTGGCCTAGTTCACCATAGTTTGCAGAATCCTGCGTTTTGGTGCCGGAACCAGGACGGACAATCAAGACCCGGCGGGGCTCTTACTGACCGGGTGCTACCCGATCATCCGGGATCATTGACCACAAGGTTGCCACACGTTCAGCACCTTCCGGTATCCGAGTGGGATCCTCGAGTTCGTACTCCCGCAGAACAGCTCGGATTCTGTCCAAAAGTTCCCTACGCTGCGGGTTGGTCAAGTACAGCAGGTTGCTGGAAAGGACTACTGCTGCCGGTTCTTCTCCCGTTTCTCCTCGTTGCCGGCGTTCCCCGCGAGCCTTGGCGAAGGCCGAAGCCCGGCGTCGGAAGGCATCAAGCTCCAGGTCAACCACGGCAATTTCAGGGCTGGCAACGCTCCCTCCCGAGATAGTGAAGTCCGTTCCGGCCGCTTTCCAGCGACGTTCGCGGGCATCACCGGCGTTTTCCGCAGGCGCCACAATCCCCCATTTCTGGAGCGCCCGAAGGTGGTAGCTCATTGCACTGGGCGTCAGACCGGTCCTGGCAGCTAGTTCTGTGGCTGTGTGGCTGACCTGTGTGGCGTAGAGCTCAGAGATGACCTCAATCCGAGCGGCGTGCGCCAATGCACGGATCGCCTTGGGATCAGTGATCTCAACCGTCTTCTCGGCACGCTTCCGCCGGGGAACGTCGCCTGACGCTTGGGATGGTTCGTTGTTCGCAGTCACTTCATCAGTGTAGTCAGGGTCACTTTCCGGAGGCCCGGTGTTTGATGAGCGGGGCGCCGCACCCCGGATCATGCGCTGACCTGCGCCGGGTCTGGAAGAAGGAACCCGTCCAAAACCAGGTTGGTGACCTCGCGGAAAAGCCCTTCCCGGAAGGCCTCTTCGTCGAAGTCCTCTCCCCCGCCCAGGAGCGATACCAAGGCCGAGACGATCTGCCGTACCGACAATTGGCCGTCGCAGGCGGAGACGAACCCGGCCAGTTCAGTACTGAGCAGATTGGTCCGGCGAAGGCCTGCCCCTTGCCTCAGGAGGATGACACCGGGATGAACAGCTCCGGGACGCTGGTGCCGTTCCTCGGTGACGTCATCGGCAACCACAAGGTGGGCCTCCGGGACCGAATGCGCAGCCACCCAATCTGCGCGTTCCACTGCAGCACCCACATGCGGTCCGATCGGCTGCTCTATTGGGTATGTGATTTCTTCGAAACGGCTGATGATGACCTCGAGCGGAGACGCCGGGCGGCGCAGCCAAATCATTCCGAAGCCGATACCTTCGACGTTCCTGGAAGCAAAGTCGTCCAGATAGGCGGCGTATGCTTCCTTGTATTGCTGTCCCTCTCGGTTCTGCGAGGCGTCTTGAAGCCACGTTTCCGCGTACTGCTCGGGACCCACCTGCTCCCGTTGGATGAACCAGACATCCAATACTGAGTCCTGGAGCCAGGCCTTGGGCCGGTCCTTCCAGTCCGTACCAGAGGTAACCTCCCAGTTGCCCAGCATTTGCGCTGTTCCACCTGGCTCGAGGACCTCAGAGAGGGACTGTACCAAGGACGCTACTATTTCGTCGCCGGGAAGCCCGCCATCGCGGTACGTGAACTGGTCCGACGACGACTCGCCGCCCGTTCGCGGAGTGATGACGAACGGTGGGTTTGATACCACCAAGCCGAACTGCTCCCCCGCTACCGGTTCCAGGAGCGATCCGAGCCGCAGGCTCACCCGACGCTCCAGGTTGTCCGGGTCCAGGTCCAGTTCTGCGGCGTTCAGCAGAAGGTTGAAGCGGGTGAACGCCAGCGCCCTCTCCGAGATGTCCGTGGCCGTGACGTGCTCGCAGTGATGGAGCAGGTGGAAGGTCTGGATACCGCAGCCGGTGCCCACGTCCAGCGCTCGTTTGCTGTGTTTCCTGAATGTGGTCTGGACCAGCGTTGTGGAGGCACGCCCGATCCCCAGGACGTGGTCGTGCCTCAGGACTCCGGGCTGCTGGTGGGCAGCAAGGTCGCTGGCAACCCAGAGTTCTGCACCGCCACTGCCATCCGTGTTGGCGTCCCAGCCGTAGGGGCGCAGGTCCGCCTTGGCATTAGCCATTCCTGAATCCACGGTGATCAGACCCAGTTCCTCAAGGCCTTTCGCACGGGTACCGGGGAGGGCGGAATCGATGTCCTCGACGGACTGCGGAACGGCCAGCAGCCAAAGACGAACAATTACTGCCTGTGATCTGAGGACTGGGTCCTTGGAGTCCATGAGTCTGTCACTGGCAAGGAGCGCGGGAATGAGCTGGTCCCTGCCGAGTGCTTCTGAAGCGGACGCTCCCAAGAGTTCAGCCACACCGTCCACTGTGTAGTTGAGGGCACGAAGGTCTGCGGCGAGCGCCAAAAGCAGTTCGGGGTGGTCGCTGCGCGGAGCGTCGTCAATGTTGCCGGCAGTAAAGAAAGAAGCTGTGTCAGTCACCTTGCAAGTGTAGGGGCGGGGCGCCCGGCCTTTGGATCATGGATCAGCCCTATGTGGACAAAGGCCCCCGCTGGAACCCGGTAGCGTTGGATTCATGCTCACCTTCTCTTCCACAAGGCGCCGTGGGGGCCTTGTTGCCATCACCGCTGCGGCTTTGTTTGGGGTCTCCGGCTGCCAGGCGCCGGCCAACATCGAAGATGCCGACGTTCCTGTTTGGAAGGAAAAGACCCTGCCCTCGGCAAGCGGTGCGGTGTTGGAGGACTCCGGCAAGATCCTCAACCGGGACCCCTTGGTCAAGGAATCCCCCAATGTTCCGGGTGGAAGCTACACGCTCACCATGGCGTGCGACGGGGGCGGCAAGGCGTACTTCGCTGTTTCCTCCAGCGGCGTCAAGATCGCGGACGCGGCTGCTGCATGCAATGGCAGCCTTGATGTGGTGAAAATCAAGGTGCCCGGCAGTGGCCCGCTCAGCATCTCGACAAGCAGCGTTGATGCTCCGCTGATCTTCGCCTATCACGTGGTTCCTGCGCCCGCCTGAAGTCTGGCGTGCCCCTCCGAGAGGCCTATGGCCTGCGGCTGTACGGGCGTAAAGTCAGTACATGGGCAGCAAGGCAGCTCGCTCGGTGATGCCACAGCGCCTGGCGAGGGCCGCCGTCGTCATCCTTATTGTGCTGGGCGGCAGCCTAACGGGGTGCGAATACACCTATGACGAGGGCGGAAGGCCGGATGCCAGCCCCTCCACAGCGGGAAATGTAGTCCTGCCGCCCGATCCGGCTCTGGAGGAGACCGTCACCGGCGAGGCACTCGAAGAGTGGGCAAAGTTGGCCTTGCCTGAGTCCCAGGGGCAGTCGTTCTACTCAAGCAGTGGGTACCTCAATCCCGATGAGTCCAAGACTGAGCAAACGGTGCAATTGCCGGGCGGGACGTACGCGGTGACGCTGGCCTGCCGTGGCACACGCCGCGTGACGTTCTCCGTCAAGGTGGGCGAAGTGGAACTCGTGAACCTGACGCTGGGATGCGCCAATGCACGAGTGAGCGTGGTCCAGCTGGAAAAGGACGCCATTCTGTCCATCACAGTGGGGACCAGGTCGGACGCCAACTTCACCTATCGGGTGAGCCGGCTCTGATTCGGATTGTCAGGCCGCTTCGCAGCCTCCGGGGCAGCGGAGCGTTTCCGGGCTCGAGGCGCATTCCTCGCAATACAGGGTCAAAGTACGGCAACTGAGGTTTGAGCAGTTTTCGAACTTGTTGGTGGGAGCAGAGCAGCGGACGCACTGGCCGATGGTCTTGGCTTCCTCGCTGAACTCGACGTGCATGCGCTTGTCGAAGACGTACAGCGAGCCCTCCCAGAGGCCTTTGTCCTTGAACGTCTCGCCATAGCGGACAATCCCGCCATCCAACTGGTAGACCTCTTTGAAACCCCTGTTGACCATCAGGCTGGAGAGTACTTCACAGCGGATGCCCCCGGTGCAGTAGGTGACTACCGGCTTGTCCTTGAGGTCGTCGTACTTGCCCGAGTCGAGTTCCTTGATGAAGTCGTGGGTGGTGTCCACGTCCGGAACGATCGCATCCTTGAACTTGCCGATCTGCGCTTCGAACGCGTTCCGGCCATCGAAGAAAACTACGTCTTCCCCACTGGACTTCTTGGCATCCACCAGCGCGTGAAGTTCCTCGGGTTGGAGGTGCTTCCCGCCACCCACCACACCGTTGGAATCCACTTTCAGTTCACCCGGCGCACCGAATGACACGATCTCGTCGCGTACCTTGACACTGAGGCGCGGGAAATCTGCGGCGCCTCCCTCCGACCACTTAAAGTCGATGTCGTGAAAACCCTTGTACTCGCGAGTGGTCTTCACGTACTGCTTCATGTTGTTGAGCTCGCCGCCTACCGTGGCGTTGATGCCGTCCTTGGATATGAGGATCCTGCCGGTGAGGCCCAGCTTTTCGCACAGGGCACGCTGCCACAGACGCACCGCGTCAGGGTCGGCGATCGGGGTAAAGCCATAGAAGAGCACAATTCGGTTCAAAGCCACTATTAAAGGGTACTTGGTGCAGTAAAATCCGCCCGTTCCGGTGGGTGCCGCGCGCGGCCCACGGGGTGGGTGCTGCCGGCCGGAAGTCACAATTCCATAAGCAACCAGCGCCGGGCTGACATGGCTCTGTTGCTTCATGGTGCGCTGGCATACTCTCTCTACATGAGTCCAGACGCCTTGGTTGAAGACATTGCGCACCTCTTGGAAGTCTGGGTAGCCGGCTGGTCCGGCTGCCGCGGCTACGAGTCACGCCTGGAGGGCCGTTTCCCTGCCGCACTTCGCGCCGACAAAACCGGTGACTGGGAGTATTTCGCCCATGATCCCTCGGACGAAGAGTTCGCCGCCCTTGCGGACAAGACCGCAGAATCCCCAGCCCGGATCCTGACGGTACTCACCAACGACGTACAACGGTACAAATACCTCGCTGAACAGCGCGGACTTACTGTGACGTCCGCATCCCAGACCATGATGATCGTGGACATGGAAACCCAGGATTCCGAGGATCCGTGGCTCCCTGACGACGACTTGGAGCTCGCTACCTCGGAATCGAACGGCGTTCATCACGCGGTGGTCCACTCGGGCGAACGGGTGGCCGCCAGCGGCCGGGTCTATGTCGTCAACGGCACGGCCGTCTTCGACAAAATCGTCACCGAACCTGATTTTCAGCGCCGTGGCTTGGGGAGCTTCATTATGAAGGCCCTCGCAGCCCAAGCTTTCGCGCACGATGTTGAAAACGGGCTTTTGTTGGCATCCTTGGACGGCCAAAAGCTTTACTCCCACCTTGGGTGGGACGCGGTTTGCCACGTCCTCATGATGTCCAGCGGTACCGAAGGATCGGACCTGTCAGGAGCCTAGAAACTCCCGCCTAACAGCCAAGCACGACGGCGTCCTCCGAACGTGCCGCCGTTGGCGTGCCAGCACAGTGACAGAATGATTCGGTGGCTGCAACCAATTCACTGATCTCCTTACTGGGCCGGACGCCGGACCCTGAGCAGTTGCGCCATGTCCACACCATCCCAGCCCGAAAAGCTGTCAACGAACCCTGGCCCGACTGGGTCCACCCGGATGTGGTGGCTGCCTACGGCACACTCGGCATCCATGAACCGTACCGTCACCAGATCCAGGCGGCAGACCTTGCCCATGCCGGCCAGCACGTTGTCATTGCCACCGGTACTGCTTCCGGTAAGTCGCTCGCATATCAGCTGCCAGCGTTGGATGCGATTCACCGTTCGGAGCTGCGAGTCCTGTCGGACCCGGGAAAGATCCACGACGACGGCGCAGTCACGCTCTACCTGTCCCCTACAAAGGCCTTGGCAGCAGACCAGCTCGCAGCGATCCGTTCGCTGAAACTGCCTACGGTCCGGGCAGAAACTTACGACGGCGATACTGACGTCTCGTCTCGACGTTGGATCCGTGACCACGCCAATTTCATCCTTGCCAACCCGGACATGCTGCACTTCGGGATCCTTCCCAACCACACGTGGTGGGCCCGGTTCTTCCGACGCCTGCGCTACGTCATTGTGGACGAAGCACATAGTTACCGCGGCGTGTTCGGCTCGCACGTGGCCAATTTGATGCGGCGTCTCCGCCGGATCTGCGCTTACTACGGTGCGGGGACCTCCTTCCCTGAACCGGTCTTCATCGCTGCTTCCGCCACGGCTTCCGACCCCGGGGTTTCCTTTGGACGGCTCATTGGCGCTCCCGTCCGGGAAGTTTCCGAGGACTGCTCTCCGCACGGTTCCACTACGGTGGCTTTCTGGGAACCTGCCCTGACCGATGTCAAAGGCGAGAACGGCGCTAAACAGCGGAGGACGGCTGTGGCTGAATCCGCGGACATCCTGGCCAACCTCGTCTCGTCACGCGTCAGGACCATCGCGTTCATCAAGTCACGTCGCGGCGCCGAGTCCATTGCGTCCATCGCCAAGAGACTGCTGGATGAGGTGGATCCCAGCCTCCCCGGGCGGGTAGCGGCCTACCGGTCCGGGTATTTGCCCGAAGAGCGGCGGGCTTTGGAGCAGGCTTTGAGGTCCGGCCAGTTGCTGGGGGTCTCCAGCACGTCCGCCTTGGAACTGGGCATCGACATTTCGGGGCTTGACGCCGTACTCGTGGCAGGCTGGCCTGGCACCAGGGCCTCGCTCTTTCAACAGATCGGCCGCGCAGGCCGAGCGGGGCAAGATGCAATTGCGGCCTTCGTGGCCAGCGACGATCCCTTGGATACGTATCTGGTGAACCACCCGGAGGCGATCTTTGACGTCTCCGTGGAGGCCACTGTCTTCGATCCCGGCAATCCCTACGTTCTTGGCCCACACTTGTGCGCGGCGGCGGCCGAGTTGCCAATCGGCCCGGCGGAGCTGGATCTCTTCGGACCCACTGCCGAGGGCCTCCTTGATCGCTTGGTGGTGCAGGGCTACCTTCGCAAGCGTCCCGCGGGTTGGTTCTGGACCCACCCGGAAAGCGCTGCCGGGATGGTAAACCTCCGAGCCGACGGTGGCGGGCCAGTCAGTATTGTCGACGCCGAGACCGGGTCCCTCCTGGGAACAATGGACTCGCCACAGACGCACTATCAGGCCCACACGGGTGCCATCTATGTCCACCAGGGTGAGAGCTACCTTGTGGAGGACCTCAACGAATCCGATCACTGCGTGATGGTCCGCCGGGTAAATCCGGACTTCTACACGACGGCACGGGATGTGACCCAGATCGAAGTCCTTGAAACCTCGCGTTCGGTCCAGTGGGGTGACATCACCATGCATTTTGGCGACGTCAAAGTAACCACCCAAGTGGTCTCCTTTCAGCGTAAAGCCTTGATTTCGAACGAAATCCTCGGTGAAGAACCCCTCGATCTGGGAGCCCGGGACCTGTTTACCAAGGCTGTCTGGTTTGTGGTGGACAACCGTTCGCTGCACGGAGCCGGTTTAGTGGAAGCGGAGTTCCCCGGGGCGCTGCATGCGGCTGAACATGCCGCCATTGGACTGCTCCCCCTGGTGGCATCGAGTGACCGCTGGGACATCGGCGGTGTCTCCACCGCCCTGCACGCCGACACCGGAGTGCCAACGATCTTCGTATACGACGGCCACCCGGGTGGTGCTGGATTCGCTGAGCGGGGCTTCGAAAAGGCCAAGATTTGGCTGACGGCCACCCGGGAGGCAATCAAGGCGTGCGAGTGTGATGCCGGCTGTCCGTCCTGTGTTCAGTCACCCAAATGCGGCAATAAGAACAACCCGTTGGACAAGGCAGCCGCCATCACGCTCCTGGACGTCTTGTTGAAGGACGCCAGCTAGCCAAGAGCGTCAGCTGAACACCGCAATGGGTCAGCCAAACGAGTCGTGACCAGCCCCCGCCCAGCAGGAACCGGTCCTGTTTGTGCCGCCTACGGAGGAGGTCCGGCCCGCGCACGGCCAGTGGCGACACCCCAGCGGAAGGGGTGTGCCAGCTCAGTACCGACCTCCACCACGTTCCCGGCGGCCACCGTGCAGGACGTGAGCTTCGCATCTTGCTTTGCAGACACGTCTGCTGCCACCGCACAAGGTTCCCCGGAAGCAAGACCCCGGGCAGCATCTGCTGCTGCAAGAGCCGCCAGGTCAGCTGCCGAGGCAGCCCGGGATGCCATCACCCCTGCCTGCGCGAGGAGAAGCAGTCCAAGAAGCAGCGCCATGACCACGGCACCCAGTCCCAACGCGAGCACAGTTCCGGCGCCGCACTCACTCTGGGTATTCACCAGCACTTTCTTCACGGGGTGCCCGTTTCTGCCCGCGCTGACGCAGAGGCCTTTAGCGTCCAAGGGATAAGCGGGCCCAAGGCTCCGCCTACTGGCGACGAAGCTGTCACGGTCAGCCACTCGCCGTCGTCGGTAAGTATCGCGCTGACGCCGTCCCCGGCAAGTCGCTTGACGACCCCTTCCACCGAGTCTGAAGTCTCACCCCGGGCCGATGCGCGCGCTCCCGCCCTGGCTGCTTCCTCCAGTCGAAGTTGGGTGATACCCGCGGCGCCGCCTGCCAGCAGGAATGCCAGGAGCAACACAACGGCCGGCAAGGCGACGGCGAACTCCGCAGTGACGGCACCCCGTTCCGTCTCTCCCCGGCACACTCTCCCGCGGGCAGGCAGCACATCCGTCATGGCAAGGACAGTGCCGTACGGATCAGGTTGAGCAGGAAGCCGCGGACCTCCTCGCTCCGAAGGATGACCACAAGGAGGCCTGCTAGCCCAACAGCAGCGAGGGTAGCTATGGCGTACTCGGCGGTGGCCATGCCCACTTCCGAACCCATCAGCCTTGTCCTTGCCCGGAAGCCATCGTCAGCAAGTTGCCTGTCCTCGAACTCCTCAGGATCGTCGAATCCCAGTTCGAACTGCCCGAGTTCGTCCTCGAGATCGAATCGCTCGAGGTCGTTGTGTTCAAGCTCGTACTCGGAGAGCTCGTACTGGTTTGTTGTGGCCGGTTCTCCGGAAGGAACCCCAGGGTCTTCAACGGGAGCCGTTCGATCGTGGGGCGTATCCCAGAGAATCTCAGGAAGCGTAGTGGACAGTGTTTTCACGGTGGGTTCCTTTCAAGAAGTGCCAGCGGGTCCGCCGACAGAATCGACTCTTCCGTGGCGTGGAGTAACCCGGAAGAAGTCGATTCCTGCAAGTGGATAACCACTCCTGACTGGCTGGATGTGGAGGAAAGGTTGAGGCTATTCCTCGAGCAGGCTTGTCTCCGCATTTCAGCCTGCGGGAAGCATGGCGATCAGGACCGGGACGATTCCAAGGCAGATGAAGGCAGGCAAGGAACAGAGACCCAAAGGAACCACCAGTTTTACGCCGAGGGCAGCTGCCCTCTTCTCCGCTTCCCGGAACTGCTCACGCCGTTCCCTCGCGGCCTGTGCGTAGAGGATGGAAGCAGACGGCGCACCAGTCAGTGCCGCGAAAGCCAACGCGTCCTTGAGACGCGCTACTTCGGGCACGTGCGTGGTGGGAGTCCGCCAGGCAGTCTCCCACTCGGCACCAAGAGCAAGTGCGGCAACAACTGGCCGGAGTGATCGTCTGATTGGTGGGGAGGCACACTTCGCGATGAGTTCCAGTGCCCGCCCTATTCCAGCTCCGGCGTCGAGCATCGAGGCCACCAATTCCAGCATCATTGCAGTGTCGCGAAGCCCGTCCGATGCCAGGTCAGCTTGGGTTGCCATATAAAAGTCCTGCGGCGACTCACTCTCCCTGCCCCGAGGACGTAACCGCCTCTTCAGGCGCGTGGGTCCGGCGAAGCTGATGAAGGAGGCCAGCGCCATGGCCGCGATCATTACCAACACCGGCGCTGCGGACATCAGCGACCGCCAGCCGCAGACGCGACCAATCGCGAGGACCAAACCCGCCCGGCCGTCGTCAGCAGGAGTCCAGCCGCAAACGTGGCAATACCCAGGAAGTTGTTCAGCAAGATCCCCAGCGGATCCACGCCCAATGACATCCCCAGGCCAAGCCCGAATATCGGGAGCCACGACAACAGGCGAACGGTAGCTTTGGGCCCTGCGAGCGCCGTCTGGCGGGCGGCTTCGGAGTCTTCCTCGGCTTCCAGCTGGGCTACGAATCGGGTGAGGAGGTCGGCTAGGGGACAGCCGCTGGTTTCGGCGATGTCCAGGCATGCTGCCAGTTCCATCCACACACGTCGTTCAGAACTTCCGCGTCGCGGATACGCCTTTGCGGCCGTGCCACGGATGGCTGCAGCAGGAGAATTTCCTACCGTTGACGCTGCCCGTGCCGCTGCCAATACTTTCAGCGACTCGTGCGACAGCCCGGCGTTGCCCTTCTGCGCTGCTGCGGCCGCGCCACCGTCCGTGTTTTGCCGTGAACCATGGACAACCCATAGCTCTTCCCACAACTTGGACGTTCCCCGCCCGCCGCGCAGGAGGGCTGCGAGCTGTTGCACCAGCACCACAAGCGGCAGTGGCTCAATCCGCTTTCGTCGTCGTGGGCGTCCGGGCAACACCCAAACACGAGCGTTGGGACTCCGATTCCGGCCTGTCGAATCCCCCAGGCTCGTCCGAATTCGTCTACTGCCGGCGCCATGGCCCTTGAGTTGCAGCCATGCCGCGAGTGCCGCAACAAGGACGAATGCCCCGATCATGGGCCGTCCCCGACATGAGGCAACAAATCATCATGTTGCGGATCATCGTCCACTTCAAGCGGTGCCAAGGAGAGCCGGGCGGCGAGTCCTGGCCACGCTTGTCCGTATGTCATTCCTGACCGGCTCCAGCTGAGGGCCGGCACCACTTTCTGGCCCGCACGTGTGTCGGCCACCACGCCAATGGATGCCACTTTCCGCCCCGACGAGGTTCTGTCTACGTGAATCACGACGTCCAGGGCACTGGAGACCTGCAATCGGACGGCTTCCGCGTTCAAACCAGCCAAGGCGCCGAGGGCTACCAATCGTGCTGGCACAGCCTCGGCAGTGTTGGCATGAATAGTGCCACCGCCGCCGGTGTGGCCGGTGTTGAGTGCGGTCAGCAGTTCGCGGACTTCAGCGCCTCGGCACTCACCTACGATCAGCCTGTCCGGCCGCATGCGCAGTGCTTGGCGGACCAACTCACCGAGCTCAAAGGCACCTCCTCCCTCGAGGTTTCCGTGGCGCGACTCGAGCGTCACTACATGTGGGTGGACAGGATTGAGTTCGGCGGCGTCCTCTATCAGCACCAATCGCTCCGCCGGATGGCTCAACCCGAGCATGGTGGAGAGCAGGGTTGTCTTTCCTGAGCCCGTGGCACCGCTGATGAGGAAACTCAGTTTGTGCCCCATGATGGCGCGGAGAACCGACTCGACGTGCTCCGAAAACATCCCGCGTTCCCTCAACTCGGTCAAGGTGAACACCTCTTCCCGGCGGATGCGGATGGACAGCAGGGTGCCTGCCGTTGATATCGGTGAGAGCACTGCGTGCACCCGGTAGCCGCCCTTGAGACGGACGTCCACGCAAGGGGAACCGTCGTCCAATCTCCTCCCCCCGGCTGAAACCAAGCGGGTGGCCAGCGATCTGATCTGCTGTTCAGTATCGAAGTGAACCAATGAACGTTCCAAGCCGTTACCGCGGTCCAACCAAACTGAATCGGGTCCGTTGACGAAGATGTCAGTGACAGAAGGATCCCGGGCGAGGTGTTGGAGGGGTCCCAACCCGTTCAGTTCCGCATTGATGGATTCCGCAGCTTCCAACGCCCCGGCAGTACCCAGTAGCCTGCCGCTCGCCTGCACAGCTGCCGCGACCGTAGACGGTGTTACGGGTCCGTTCCCTGCGAGCACGGATTCCCGCACCGTCTCAAGGAGGACAGCGTCCAGCCCACGGCCCTGCCGACGGCGGGCTCCCTCGGCGAAGCGGCTCATTGGTTGGCGCCCTTCAACTCCGGCACAGAGCTCAACTCCAGCACAGAGTCGGCAAAACGGCTGATCGGCTTTCGGCGCCCAAGTTCCAGCAACCGTCCAAGTTCGGTGCCAGCCTCCACGCCGCGCACCTCAGGAAGGATGCCCAACAGCGGCAATCCCAAAGACTCGGAAATCAGCGGGGCGTCCACGAACGCGGCGCCGGTTCCACGGACCAAAAGTCCGGCGTCGATGGGTGGAAGCTCGTTGAGAACGCGCGCGGCCGCTACCGCGCATTTGAGGTGCGCCTTGCTCAGCAACAAGATCCTGTCGCAGTCCCACGCAAGCGTCCCCAGTCCTTCCCCACTGCGCCCGATGTCCACGAGGACAAGTTCGAAGCTCCGGCGTGCGGCGTCAACCACGGCAGCTACAGCACCGGCCGTGGGGATATGGACCGGTTCCCGGTTCCCGGGCCATGAAAGGTAGGCGAACCCGCCAGCCACGGGCAGGGAGTCCCGGAACTGCGAGGGATCAATGCTTCCGCGGGTTTCGGCGAAGTCCGGCCACCGCAGGCCTGGGATCTCTTCAGCCGTCACCGCCAGTTCAAGGCCTCCACCCCAGCGGTCACCATCGATAAGCAACGTGCTGACACCATGCCCTGCCGCAGCTTGGGCCAGCCAGATCGCGGTGGTTGTAGCCCCCGCCCCTCCACTACCGCCGATGATTCCTATGACCGTGCCCCCGGGATCTGGAGAGCCGGACATGCTGAGATGTTCAGCCAGCCAAGCGGCAGCCTCGGGAAGGACAGCTACCCGCTCAGCCCCAAGGGCGGCAGCTAAACGCCATAGCCCGTCACCTTCAGACGCTTTGCCGAGCAACACTGTGGGTGCCCTTCGCCGTGGCGGCAGTTCGCGGATATCACTGCCCACCAAGACGACGTCGGCGTTATCCCAACCATGGACGGCTTCCGTCACGTCAACGGCCGTTCGCAGGCTTCCGCCTGCCGCTGCGACTATCCGTTTGGCCTCTTCCTGAAGGTAGGGGTCCCCGGAAACCAGCAGTATCCCGACGGCGTCGCGCGGCACCCAGGATCCATCCGCGTCCCCCTGCGCTGTGCGGCTGCTGCCTTGCCCGTGGGGCTTGCTGGTTTGCCTGTGCCGACGATCTCGCTTGCTCATGGCATCCACACTGGTTCAATTGGCCGGGACTATATAAGGTCTGCATGCCCTTATGTGCACAACCTGGGACGGCAGCAACTGTGGAGGAACAGTCGCGCCCCGCACCGGGACCGGGACCAGCACCCTGCGGCACAGGGCAGAATGGACACATGTATTTGCTGCTCGCCGCCCACCAGGAAGGCGCAGCCATACAAAGGATCTCCCCCACCGGAAAAGCAACTGCAGACGCGCGTGTGGTCACCCGTGGTGAGTTGCCCGGCGTCGTGCGTGAATTTGAAGCGCAACGGCCCCGTTGGGTATGGCATCGCGCCCAGGATTGGTATCCCGAACTGCTGACCCACGGCATGGAACTCGAGCGTTGCCACGACCTGGCGCTTTGCGGAGCCATTCTGGCCCACTCTGAATTCACGGCACACACGGACTACGCCATGCACGCGGTCAAGCTCACGCAGGATGACGACTCAACACCGCCACGGGCTCTGATGCCCCCGCCACCGCCCGCGGATCAGGGCGCGCTCTTCGAGGAGCTTTCGCCGACCAATTCCAAAGCGGGGCTGGCTGAACTCAGGGAGGAGTTCGCTGTCCAGCAGCACGCGATCTCTCAGGTCCCTGAGGATCACCAGCAGAAACAACGCCTACAGTTGCTGCTGGCCGCGGAGTCGGCATGCGCCATAATCGCCATCGAGATGCAGCACACCGGCGTCCCTTGGCGCGAAGAGCTCCACCAGCAGATCCTTGCCGACGTCCTTGGTCCGAGGCCGCCGCTTGGGCATCGTCCTCCGGCGCTTGAGGCTCTCTGCACCGAGCTCCGAAGTATCCTCAACTCCCCCAGCCTGAATCCGGACTCCCCGCAGGACCTCATGCGCGCCTTGCACCGGAACGGGATCGAGGTGAAAAGCACCCGTCAATGGGAGCTTCAGGAATCGAAACACCCTGCCATTCAGCCCCTGCTGGCCTATAAGAAACTTTCCCGCCTGCACACCGCCAACGGTTGGTCCTGGCTGGACGCATGGGTGCGTGACGGCCGGTTCCACCCGGAGTACGTTGTGGGTGGAGTTGTGTCCGGCCGCTGGGCTTCACGCGGTGGCGGTGCGCTTCAGATTCCGCGCAACATCCGGGCAGCGGTCCATGCGGACCCGGGCCACAAACTCATCGTCGCCGACGCCTCGCAATTGGAGCCGAGGGTCCTCGTGGCACTGGCGCAAGACACGAAAATGGCCGAGGCAGCCCGCGATAAGGACCTGTACGCGGGCATCGCAGCCCAAGGCTTTGGTGGTGACCGTGCCAAAGCAAAGATTGCTCTGCTGGGAGCCATCTATGGCGCCACAACGGGCGAGTCGGGCAGGCTCATGCCGCAGCTCACGCGTACCTATCCACGCGCCGTCGGGTTCGTGGAGCAGGCGGCTCGTGAGGGGGAAGCAGGCCGGACTGTCACCACGCGGCTGGGCAGGAGCAGCCCGCCGCCGTCGCCCGGTTGGTTGCGGAGCCAGCAGTCCACCACCGCTGAAGAACAGCGCCGCGCTGACAACCTGGCCCGGTCCAGGGGCCGTTTCACCCGCAACTTCGTGGTCCAGGGTTCGGCTGCTGAGTGGGCGGCCTGCTGGCTTGCGGAATTACGACGGCGGCTGCGGGCCTCGCGCGCCGAAGGCTCACCATCCGGGGAACTCGTCTTCTTCCTGCACGATGAAGTCATGGTTCATGCGCCCGACGACGCCGTGGACGCCTGTGTCCGGGCCATCGAAGAAGCGGCTATAGCGGCGAAGGAACTTATGTTCGGGCGGATCCCTGTGGAATTTCCGGTGAGTGTGGCGGTGGTCGATTCGTACGACAAGGCGAAGTAGCCGGACCATAGCCGGAAGCCGCGGGACTATCCAGTCACATCTCGTTGTATGAGCCGGGATGACCCGCCAGTCACGGGTACTGCAAAGTAACTTTAGTTCGTCCCCGGTTCTGGATAGTTTCACTATGTGGATAGTTTTGCTGGTCCACATCTTGTGCAAGGAAGCATCAAAAGGGGGAAGCATTTCGATGGCTGGCAGGTTTGAAATTCTCAAAGACAACGACGAAGGTTACCGGTTCCGCCTGACTGCGGCCGATGGAACCGTCGTGGCCGTATCACCCATGTTCACGCACCTCGAGGGCGTAGTTGCAGGCATCAACGCGGTGCGGGAAAATGCAGCCACGGGACTAATCGTGGACCGTTCGACGACGGCCCGCAAGGCTGCCTAAGAGCGCCAGCGCGCAGGACCAGTCAGGTAAGGACCCGTTAGAGGTCGATATCGTGCAATTTGTCCTTGTCCCAGGGAACGGTCCAGCCAAGTTCGTCAAAGAGGCCACTGAGGACCATCCCCGTGAAACCCCACACCAGCACGCCGTTCACGGTGAAACCAGGGCTGGTGTACGTACGGCCGAACCGGGAGATAGTGGCGGTGACGCGGTTAACAGGATCCAAAAGGTCGCGCACCGGCACCCTGAAGACCTGGGCGGACTCGGCGTAGTCCACTACGCGAACCGGCGATGGCGCATCCCACCATGCCAGGACGGGCGACACCCGGAAGTTGCTCCTGATAAGTCCCAGTTCCGGGATGACTCCAAGTACACGGACACCACTAGAGTCCAGGCCGGTTTCTTCCACAGCTTCACGAAGGGCTGCGGCCACTACCGACTCGTCTTCCGGGTCCACGCTGCCGCCCGGGAACGCCACTTGGCCCGGGTGGTCGTCAAGGGTGTGCGCCCGTTCGAGCAGGAGGACATCGAGGTCGGCCGGCGCTATGGGGCGTCCTGATTCGGCAGGAATGTTGTCCAGCACGCCGAAAAGCATGAGAACTGCCGCGGCCCGGTTCGTTTCCCGAGTGACGGGGAGCTTCTCCCACAGGGCCGAGTGCTGTTGCTTACCGTTTTCAAAGCGGGTGACCAGTGCGGATAGTTCCTCAAGCGCGGTCACCCGGGCCTCCTTTGCGATTCCATGCGGATCTCCGCGGCCCTATGCGTCTCGGCCAGGAGCTTCTCCAGCAAAGCTTCATTGCCCGGCGCAAGCTCGTACTTCAGCAGCTTGGCTGCCTTGACGGGGTCCGTTTCGCCCTCTCCGTAGCTCGGGCAGAGGCTGGCGACCGGGCAAGCACCACAGGCCGGCTTCCTGGAATGGCAGACCCTGCGCCCGTGGAACACCACCCGGTGAGAGAGCATGGTCCAGTCCCGGGGTTCAAACAATTCCGCGACATCGAACTCGATCTTCACAGGATCATCCGAGGCCGTCCACCCGAACCGACGGGCCAGCCGACCGAAGTGCGTATCCACCGTGATCCCGGGAATACCGAATGCATTGCCCAAAACGACGTTCGCGGTCTTGCGCCCTACGCCCGGGAACGTCACCAGATCTTCAAGACGTCCCGGGACCACGCCGTCGTACTCATCCACAAGCCGTGTGCTGAGCGCCAGGACGTTCCTCGCTTTGGCCCTGAAGAAGCCCGTCGGCTGAAGTATCGTCTCCAGCTCTACGGGGTCTGCTTCAGCCATGGCGCGGGCATCCGGATAACGGGCAAAGAGGATCTTGGTGACCTGGTTGACGGCCACATCCGTGGTTTGGGCCGAGAGGACCGTGGCCACCACCAGCTCAAAGGGGTTCCTGAAATCCAGCTCCGCATGGGCGTAGGGATACTTATCAGCGAGAACCCTGTTGATCTTGCGAGCCCGGCGTTTAAGCGCGAGCAGCGAACCAGCTTCAGCGATGGCCACGGGATCCCTGCTTAGCCGCGTTCGATGTTGCTGAGCTCCCGAAGAACCCCAACCTTGCCGTCGGTGTCCTGGACCAGGAATTCATGGCCCCGGTCCTCCAACGCCAGGACCCATCCGCCGGGTTCGATGGTGAAGGCCGGAGTGCCGGTGTGTTCGTCGTACGCAGTCCGGGGCTGGGCAACAGCGAACCAGAAGGCCTCATACTGGGGCGCATCGGATTCTTCCGGGCGGCTTGCTGGGTCCACGGTTGCGCCGATCGAGTCGCTGACCCTGCGTGTGTCACCGGAGACGATGGGGGTGGCCATGGTGGCAGCCCACGGTTGCTGCGCTGCCGGCTGCGCAGCGTGCTGTGTGGTGGCTGGCTGCGCAGCGTGCTGTGTGGTGGCTGGCTGCGCAGCGTGCTGGGTAGTGGCAGATTGCGCAGCGTGCTGGGTGGTGGCTGGCTCAGACGCCGAAGCCGGGGCCGATATCGGAGCGTCCTTCGCGCCCGACGCTCCAGCAGGCTCTCCGCTCTCAGGCGAAGACGCGGCGGGAGAAGCACCTGCACCGGACGGCGTAGGAGCGGCGGGAGTAGTGGCAACGGCACCGACTGCAGGGCTGGTTATTGCAGGGCCAGTACCCTCTGCGGGCTTGGCGTCAGCGGCATGCACGACGGCGGGGGTTTCGGTTGCGGAGGACGGTGTTGTTCCGTAGCTGGCCGGCGGAGCAAAGGGGCTGGAGCCTGCCGCAGAACCGGCATGCGGAGCGCCCGCGCCAAGAGCGCCCGCTCCGGGAGCACCAGTGGAGGCTGCGGCGGCCGCTGTACCAGAAACGTGGGCTGCCGGAGCCTGGTAACCGGGCGTCGATCCTTGAAATCCCGTGGTTGAGCCGGTTGTGGTGGACGTCTTCGTCGCTTTGGGGGCCTTCGGCGCTTTCGGGGCGGACGGCTTGCGGCTGGGCAAAGCTGCCTCGCGTGCAACAACGTGCGCCGCCGTCTCAGCACGGCCCTTGAAATCAGCCGAAAGCCACGGAAGGTGTGGAGCCAGAACCGTTGCAGCCAGCAGGCCTACAGAACCGACCAAACCCAGCAGGACGCTGCCATTGAACGAGTTGGCAATAGTGAGGAAGAACAAAGGGAAGGCGAAGGAGGCCGTGACGGACGCGAACTGGTCGACGGACAGCGAGCCCACGCGGACGATTGTTCCCGGCTGCAGCCTGCGGGCCACGAAGAGCGCCACCACAACCAGCGGCAGGATGATGCCCAGCAACAGGAAGAACAGGTTTCCGAGGTTCCAGAGGTTATAGCGCGCCCCAAACATTGGCAGGAGCGACGCTACGAACATCAGGAGCGTGGAGCCGAAAACAGTCAGGTCCCGGATGGTGAATGGCCCGGCGACAGCGTCATACTTGGCAGCGTCGTTCTTAGCTGCAGCATTGCCACCTGCAGCGGTGGCCGTTCCAGCCGTGGTGTCCGGTCCCGTCGGCTGTGAGTCGTGCGGGCCTGGGCTCAGCTGGTTCATCTATTTCTCCTTCGTACGGCGGCGCCTTGGACAGTCCGGCCCGGCGAGTTCCTCGGGGATCCCGCGGAGAACCGGACACGCCAGAAGTGCGTCCCAAGACTCCTTCAGCCTATGCCACCCCACTGACAGGGTTCTAGCTGAAAACGGTCATCCAGCTTCGCCCACAGCAAACTCCAAGGTTCCTTACAGAGAGAAGCCAACACTTGCTGCGCCGGCAGCGGCGGGCGGGGTCGCCGTCGTCGTCATGTAAACGGTTCCCGACCACTCCACCAGCCATTCGTCGCTAAATTCGCGCCGCTCACTGCCGCATTTGTGACGACGCACACGCTGGACTTCTCAAAGCGATAGTGTTGATGCCGGACAGCACTCTGCGGACCCTTGAGGAACGCGCCTGACGCCGACGACGGCCCGGGCGGGAACCTCACGGCAGGATCCGCGCAGCAAAGATCGATGAATGATGAGGTTCACCATGTCCCAGGACACCACCGGATCCACGGCCACCGCTGCAGCTTCAACGGCTCAGAACGGCCCAGCCGCACACGTTGAGGCGCTTGAAAACCTCCTCCACGAGAACCGCAAGTTCGCGCCGTCGGCAGAGTTCGCCGCCAACGCCGTCACAAGCGCTGACGCCTACAAAGAAGCAGACGCGGACCGTCCCGCGTTCTGGGCCAAGCAGGCCCGCGAGCTGCTGACCTGGAACACGGACTTCACCGAGGCCTTGGATTGGTCCAACCCGCCGTTCGCCAAGTGGTTCGTCGGCGGTGAAGTCAACGCTGCCTATAACGCACTGGATCGCCATGTGGAAAACGGCCTTGGCGACCGTGTGGCCATCTACTTCGAAGGCGAGCCCGGCGACACCCGCACCTACACGTACGCGCAGCTGACCGAAGAGGTCAAGAAGGCCGCAAACGCCTTCGAGTCACTCGGCGTCGCCAAGGGTGACCGCGTGGCCGTCTACCTTCCCATGATCCCCGAGGCCGTCATCACGCTCCTTGCCTGTGCAAGGATCGGCGCCGTGCACTCCGTGGTGTTCGGCGGGTTCTCCGCAGACGCCCTCCGCTCCAGGATCGAGGACGCCGAAGCCAAACTCGTGGTCACCGCCGACGGCACCTACCGCCGCGGCAAGCCGAGCGCGCTGAAGCCGGCCGTGGACGAAGCCCTTTCCAAAGAGGGCCACACTGTCCAGAACGTTGTTGTGGTCAAGCGCAACGGCGAGGACGTCAACTGGGTGGAAGGCCGCGACCTCTGGTGGAGCGAGACGGTAGATAAGGCATCAACCGAGCACACCGCCGTCGGGCATGACTCCGAACACCCGCTGTTCATCCTCTACACCTCCGGCACCACCGGTAAGCCCAAGGGCATCCTGCACACCACCGGCGGCTACCTCACGCAGGCCGCGTACACGCACAAAGCCGTATTCGACCTCCACCCCGAAACGGACGTGTACTGGTGCACGGCCGACGTCGGATGGGTCACCGGCCACTCGTACGTCACCTACGCTCCGCTCATCAACGGCGCCACGCAGGTCATGTACGAAGGAACCCCGGACTCCCCGCACCAGGGCCGCTGGTGGGAAATCGTGGAGAAGTACAAAGTCTCCATCCTCTACACAGCTCCCACTGCCATCCGGACGTTCATGAAGTGGGGTCGGGACATCCCGGACAAGTACGACCTCTCCTCCATCCGTGTCCTGGGCTCCGTGGGCGAATCCATCAACCCCGAAGCGTGGATGTGGTACCGCGACGTCATCGGCGCCAACGCCGGCAAGAACGGCGAAAAGAAGGAACACCCCGCCCCGATCGTGGACACCTGGTGGCAGACCGAGACCGGCGCGCAGATGATCGCCCCGCTGCCCGGTGTGACCGCCACCAAGCCCGGCTCCGCGCAGGTTCCGCTGCCCGGCATCGCCGTGGACGTCGTGGACGAAAACGGTCAGTCGGTGGCCAACGGCGAAGGCGGGTACCTGGTGGTCCGCGAACCATGGCCCTCCATGCTCCGCGGCATCTGGGGCGATCCCGAGCGTTTCAAGGACACCTACTGGTCACGTTTCGAGGCCATGTACTTCGCTGGAGACGGCGCCAAGAAGGACGAAGACGGCGACGTCTGGCTCCTGGGCCGGGTTGACGACGTCATGAACGTCTCCGGCCACCGCCTCTCCACCACGGAGATCGAGTCCGCGTTGGTCTCGCACCCGTCCGTCGCTGAAGCGGCCGTGGTTGGGGCCGCTGACGAGACCACCGGACAGGCCGTGGTCGCGTTCGTCATCCTCCGCGGCGACGCCGTGAACAACGGCGACGAAACCGTCTTGGAGCTCC
Source organism: Paenarthrobacter sp. (assembly GCA_031179305.1). GTDB lineage: Bacteria > Actinomycetota > Actinomycetes > Actinomycetales > Micrococcaceae > Arthrobacter. Next base: position 116,546 of record JAPSHX010000008.1, read on the forward strand.
GTAACCACGTGGGCAAGGAAATCGGCCCGATCGCCAAGCCCAAGCAGCTGCTGATCGTTCCGGAACTGCCCAAGACGCGTTCCGGCAAGATCGTCCGCCGTCTCCTCAAGGACATCGCGGAAGGCCGCGACACCGGCGACGCCACCACCTTGGCAGACCCAGGCATCATGACCCAGATCGCGGAGTCCCTCCGTAAGTAAGTAGTTCACGACGGCGCCGCTCACCTCTTAAGGCGAGCAGCGCCGTCGTGCGTTAAGCCGTCCTCCGCAGCGGACTTACGTGACGTCGTGCGCTGGGCCTGCCGTGCTCTGGAAGCGTCCCGCCCTAGACTGGAGCCAGACTCAGCCCCATGTTCGACGAGGTTCCCCAGAAAGGCCCTGATGCTTCAGGCAGCACGCCACTCCGCTATTATCGACGCCGTCCAGCGGGAACGTGTGGTGCGGGTCTCGGACCTCGCGCAACTACTCGGGGTCTCCCCCATGACCGTGCGCCGCGACATCGAAGCCCTTGAGGAAGCCGGCCGCGTTGAGCGCATCCATGGCGGAGCCAAACTTCCAGGCGATGCGAGCACCCACGAGCCCGGCTTCGAACTCAAGTCCACGCAGCTGCCCGCGGAGAAACACGCCATCGCTGTGGAGGCCGCTTCCCTTGTCCAGGAAGGCATGGCCATCGGCCTCGGCGCCGGAACCACCACCTGGGCCTTGGCAAAGGAACTCGTCAACGGGCCCCGCATCACCGTGGTCACCAACTCCGTCCGCATCGCAGATCTGTTCCATCACGGCTCCTCATCCGGGCCGGCACGCTTCGGGTCCACAGTGATTTTGATCGGCGGCGAGCGGACGCCGTCGGACGCCCTGGTTGGGCCGATAGCAACATCCTCGCTGAAGCAGCTTCACCTGGACGTCCTGTTCCTTGGTGTCCACGGCATGGATGCCCAGGCCGGTTTCACAACGCCCAACCTCCTGGAAGCGGAAACCAACCGCGCCTTCATGGCGTCCGCCCGGAGCACCGTTGTTCTGGCCGATCACAGCAAGTGGGGCGTGGTGGGCATAGCCTCGATCGCCCAACTGGAGGAGGCTGACGAACTGATCACGGACTCACTGCTGGGTGAAGACGCCCGGCGCGTCCTGGCCGAGAATGTCGCGAAGCTCCGGATCGCCGAGGCCTAACCCATGTAGGTAGCAGTTGACGTCGTTCTGAGAGCTCAAAACGACGTCAACTGCTACCTAGTTGGGTCTCATACCTCGGGTGGAGGCCGGCCCGCAGAGTTCAGCCGCGGGACTGACGCCCCAGGATAGGGGCCGCAGGGATGCTGGTTATATGAACGCCATCCTCCACGCCCAGCAGCTCACCAAGCACTATCCCGGCAGCATCGCTTTGGACCACGTCGACTTCACAGCAAACTCCGGCGAGTCCATTGCGATCATTGGACCATCTGGTTCCGGTAAGACCACCCTTTTGCACTGCCTCGCCGGAATATTGGCGCCCGACGCCGGTGCCATCACCTTGAACACGCCGTCCTCACCCCTGCGGCTGGACACCTTGGGAGATGCTGCGCTGTCCCGACTGCGGCGCGAGGAGTTCGGCTTCGTCTTCCAGCAAGGCATGCTGCTGCCGGAGCTCACTGCCTTGGAAAACGTCGCCTTGGCCCTGATGCTCAACGGCACGGACCGCAGCACTTCGGAGTCCAGAGCCGCAGAATGGCTTGGGGCTTTGGGCCTTGCGGGGATGGAACAACGCCGTTTAGGCGAGCTTTCCGGTGGACAGGTGCAACGCGTTGCTATCGCCCGCGCCCAGGTCACGGGCGCCCGGGTTGTCTTCGCGGACGAGCCCACCGGCGCTTTGGATTCGGCAACGTCCAAGGAAGTCCTGGACGTGCTTCTCCATTCAGTAGCTGCCAATGGCCGGACGCTCCTGGTGGTCACCCACGATCCCACAGTTGCTGCCCGTTGTCAGCGGGTTGTGGAGTTGCGTGACGGCAGGATCGTGGCAGATAGCGGCAGCCCTTCACCGGCTCCCCCGCGGCTTGCGCCAGCCACCGCCAACTTCAAGGGTGCCTTCAATGTCTAGTCTGTCCATGGCCCTGCGCCTCACCCCGTATCTCGCCCGGAGCAACGGAAGCAGCTTCCGTGAAACCGGTCTTCGCGACGCTGGGCTTCCTATCCTGGCCTTCGGGACGGTCACCGCCCTGCTGCTCACCGTGGCCGGAGGTTCACAGGTCTTCTGGTCCTGGTCCGACGACATCGCAAGCACCTACCAAGCCTTGGCCGTCGTCGCCATGGTCTTGCTCATCATCCCGTTACTGACGCTCGGCGCCTCGGCCGCCCGACTCGCCGCCCGCCGTCGTGATGACCGATTGGCTTCCCTGCGGTTGCTCGGAGCCAACAGCGGGACAGTGGTGTGGATGACCGTCATAGAGTCCACCGTCCTCGCTGCCGTAGGAGCTTTGGCGGGTGCGGGGCTCTATGCCTGCACGGCGCCGTTCCTGGGGCTGATCCAGTTCCGCGGCCAAGCAATCGGGAGCCACGCCTGGCTGTCAGTGCCGTCCATCCTCGGCTGCGTTCTGGCCGTCTGTGTCCTTGCCGCGGCGAGCGCCGCATTGGGGCTCCGGAAGGTTATGGTGACACCGTTGGGTGTCCGGACCCGGCAAACGGCCGACGGCGCGCACTGGGTTCGCGGACTCATCGCGGCTGCGGTGGTGGTTGTGGGAGTGGTGGCGATGGGGATGCTCAGCAGCTTCGGTGCGTTCATTGTGATCGTTGCCGTGATGGGCGGTTGCTTCGGACTGGCGCTGCTGGCCTTGAACCTCATGGGACCGTGGATCCTGCGATTGCGGGCGTTGTCCCAGCTCAAGCACGCCAAACGACCCGAGCAACTGCTGGCCGCGCGGACGGTACTGGAAAGCCCCAAGGAATCGTGGCGACAAGTCGGGGGCGTGGCGATGACCAGTTTTGTGGGGGTATTCGTGGGTGTCGGCATGGCTGTGGCTGATTCCATGGGCACCAACGGTGACACTGAAGCCACGCTGCTTGTCCGGGACATCAACACCGGCGTGATGATCACGCTGCTGGGCTCGTTCCTGATGGTTGCCTGTTCTGCTGGGGTGAACCAGGCTGCTGCCGTACTGGACCGGGCTTCCACGCTGGTGGCACTGGACCGGGTTGGGATGCCACGGAAGCTCATGGTGGCAGCGCGGGTCAAAGCCGTGATGTCGCCGCTGTTCCTGGTGGCGGGCATTTCAGCTGCCGCAGCTGCCGTCCTGGTCCTGCCGCTCACGGGTGCTGCGCTGCTGACCCAGCCCGTGGTGATCCTGACCATCGGCGGGGTGTTCGCCGCCGGCTTCCTGCTGGTCCGGCTGGCCGTGGCCGCGGGAACGGCTCAGATCAGCCAGGTGTTGGCCCGCCCCGAACGCTACGCGAGCATGGACTCCTAAGCCGGCCAGCCGCCGTCGTAATCCCAGCCCCTCGAGGCGGCCTTTAATGACGATATTTCCCACAAACATTGGTATTACATGCCATCTCGGCGGGGCTATTTGCGGCCCGCGGGCTATTTGCAGCCGCAGGACTGCCGGATGATCAGCTCGGTGGGCAGGATCTGATGTTGCAGTTCATCTCCGCGGCCCTTTCCTACCAGTGCCTGTACGGCGGCTTCGGCCATCGCTTTGACAGGCTGGGCAACAGTCGTCAGTGCGGGCCAACTGTATTCGGCGTCCAGGGAGCCATCGAAGGACACCAGCGCAAGGTCCTCGGGCACCCGAACGCCGGCCTCATGCAGGGCCCGGAGGATGCCGATGGCCTGCATGTCGTTGCTGGCGAAGATCGCGCTTGGACGGTTGGACATCGAGAGGAAGCGCTTGCCTACCTCGTAGCCGCCCGGACGGCTAAAGGGACCGTGCAGCATGGGCCCTTCCGGCAGCCCGGCATCCCGCAAGCTGGCCAGCCACCCCACCTCGCGCCCATCCAGTTGATTGCCCGTATTAGTGCCGATTGCCAGGCCAATATTCGTATGCCCGTGACCAATGAGATGTTCCACGGCAGCACGCGCACCGGCTTGGAGGTCAACGCCCACGCTGCTAAGTCCCGGGGGCGACCCTGCATTGTTCAGGAGCACCGACGGAATCTCCGAAGCCTCCAGTTCGGTGACATCGGGGTCGAACACACAGCTGGCCAAAAATACACCGTCCACCTGGCGGGCGGCCAACGTGCGGATGTTCTTGCGTTCGCGCGTCAGGCTTCCGTCCGAGTTGGTGAGCACCATGCCGAAGCCAAGTTCCGCTGCGGCGTCTTCCACAGCGTGGGCCAGCTGCGTGAAAAACGGGTTGGTGTTATCCGGAACCACCACGCCAATGGTCTCGCTGGATCCCAGCTTCAGGGCCCGGGCGGCGGCGTTGGGCCGGTAACCGAGAACGCGGATGGCGTCGCGAACCTTGGCTTCCGTCGCCGGGGCAACGTTCTTGGGTCCACCGTTCACCACATAACTCACGACGGCGGTACTCACCCCGGCGTACCGGGCCACGTCTTTGCGTGTAACCGGGCCGCGCGAGGTTTGTACCGCCGAAGTTGTCATGAGGTAAATGCTAGCTACTCCACAGGAGCATCACCGAAGTCGCGGATGGGAAGGCGCTCCCCGCCACGAAGCGCAGACTCGTGGGCTACGATTCCCGGCAACGTGAACCGGGCCGCCACCCAGGCGTTTACCGGAGGAAGGCTGCGGTTATTCACGGCCGTGACGAAGTCGTCCACCGGGAACTGATGACTTCCTTCGTGCCCGTTTGGCGCTCCCAGGAACTCTTGGGGAAGCCTGGACTGGTCGTGTACTGGAGCCAGCCCCGAGATGAAGGCATCCCGCAGCTCAGGGGCCACGTCGGCCAGCGAGGGGTCATTCAAGGACATGGTTGGCTTGGTTTCCACCTGCCCGGACACGTCTTCCACGGTGGACTTGTCCTGCCACACGGTGGTGGTGGCAAGTTGCTCGAAGCTGGCATCGGTGCCAAAGAAACGGAACCGGGACTCGCGAATATGCGACGGGTACCCTACGCGGCGCATCTCATTGGTGCGCATCGCGCCGCCGTCGTTCATTTCAAAGAGCGCCGTGGCATTCGAGAAGTCGTTGGCGAACATGCTGACGTCCTTGTCGAAGACGCCATCGCCACGCTGGTCCTTCACGCCGATGCAGCTGACGCTGACCGCATGTCCGGGGACGGCGCCCAGGACGCCGCCGATCGCGTGGGTTGGGTAGAGCATGGGCGGGTAGCTGGCGGTTTCCTTCCACTGCTCTCCGCCGCTGTACTGATAAGCCTCATAGAACCCGAGATCCATGTCGTGGACGTAGTCGCCCTCGGTGTAGAAGATGCGGCCAAACTTGCCGGCCGCATGTTGCTGCCGGGCGAAGACCGTTGCGGGGTTGTAGTAGCTGGTCTCGCCCATCGCGTAGACCAACTTGGTCTCACGCACGGCCTCGATAATCCGTTCAATTTCGTCTTCAGAGATTGCCATGGGCACGGCTGAATATACGTGCTTTCCAGCACGCAGCGCGCGCTCGACCAGCGGCCCGTGCGTCCACCGCTGCGTGAAGATGGCGACAGCATCGACGTCGGACTTCAACAGCTCCTCAAAGCTGCCCATCACGCCATCCAGCCCCCAGCGTTCCTGCGCAGCAATAGCCCGCTCGGGAAGTTCGTCGATTGCATAGACCGCACTGACGCCGGGGTGGAGTTTGAACAAATGGGCGAATTGGCTGCCGAACTGCCCGGCACCCACAACACCGATCGAAAACGTCATTGTCTGCCTTCCCTGGGGCTGCCGAAGCAGCCGCCGCTGTGTCCTCATGTGGTTTCCCGTCGAGTCTTGCATCGGGATCTACTCGAGTCAACAGAAGCAACAAATTTGAACATTTACCACCAAAAAATTGCGAAAGCTCTTGCGTCGCCCGAATCTACTCGTGTAGATTCGCATCCAGTTGTTACTCACATCACAGCAAGGAAAGGGTCAACGATGACCACGCTAACCAAGCAACCGGATCCGGGGCTCTCCGCCAGGGCGCCGCGGAAGTCACGGAAGCGGGGAAAACCATCCGACGGGTTCCGCGGCATCGGGGACCTGAAGGTCGCTCTCTTCTTCATCGCTCCGGCGATGGTCGGTTTGATCCTCTTCTACCTCGTCCCGACCATCCGGGGCATCTATCTCAGCTTCACCGAGTACAGCATCCTGGGCGACCCTGAATGGATTGGCGCACAGAACTACGAACGCATCGCCAAGGACCCGCTGTTCTGGAACGCCTTGGGCGTCACCGCGGAATACGTGCTGATCAACATTGTCCTCCAGACTGCATTGGCCCTGGGCCTTGCAATCCTGATGCACCGCGTCGCAAAGTCGACCCTCATCCGCGGTGCGCTTCTGATGCCCTATCTGATGGCGAACGTCATCGCGGCTCTGCTGTGGTTCTGGATGCTTGACTACCAGATCGGCATTATCAACCAGATCATCGAATGGACCGGACTGCCCCGGGTAGCCTTCTTCGGCAGCGAGCAATGGGCCATCCCCACCCAGGCACTCATCAATACTTGGCGACACATGGGCTACACAGCGCTTCTGATCTTCGCCGGACTCCAGGCCATCCCGAATAGCGTCTACGAGGCCGCCAGCATCGACGGTTCCAAGGCCGTGAGCACTTTCTGGCGGATCACCCTGCCACTGCTGCGACCGGTCCTGGTACTGGTCCTCGTAGTGACCGTGATCGGTTCCTTCCAGGTCTTTGACACCGTTGCCGTCACCACCGCCGGCGGACCTGTCAACGCGACCCGTGTGCTGCAGTTCTACATTTACCAGCGCGCCTTCAACGAACAGGACTTCGGCTATGGATCCGCCCTGGCTGTCATCCTCTTCCTCATCCTCGCCATTGTCGCTTTCATCCAGATGAAATTCCTCCGCGGCAACCAGTCGGACCTGGACTAAGGACACGCCATGACCATTCTTACCTCGCCCAGGAACGCTGGCCGCCGTCGCCCACTGAGCCGTCCCTTCAACTGGCGCCGCGCCATCGCCCTGACCCTCCTCACCCTGGCCATCGCGGTGAGCATCCTGCCCTTCTACTGGGTGCTGCGCACAGCCCTGTCCTCCAACGGCTCCCTCGCCGCGAACTCCGCCAACCTGCTGCCGGCCGACTTTAACCTGGGCGCGTTCAAGCGTGTCTTCGGCCTCCAGAGTGCCTCCGAAGCCATCGCAGAAGGCGGCTCGGGCGCTTCGATCAACTTCTGGCAGTACCTCTGGAACTCGCTGCTCTTCTCCGGCATCACTACAGCCTGCGCGGTGTTCTTCAGCTCAATGGCCGCCTATGCGTTCTCCCGGCTGCGATGGAAAGGCCGCGACGCGGTCTTCTCCCTGTTCCTTGCCACCATGCTCGTGCCGCCGATCTTCACCGCCCTGCCCAATTTCCTGCTGATCAAGAACCTGGGCCTGCTGAATTCCATGCTCGGACTCGTGCTGCCTTACCTGTTCATGACCCCGTTCGCGATCTTCTTCATGCGCCAGTTCTTCCTGAATATGTCCAGGGAAGTTGAAGAAGCTGCAATGCTCGACGGCGCCAAGCACTGGCGGATCTTCTTCCAGATCATCATGCCCAACGCCGCTGCCCCGATCGCGACCTTGGCGTTACTGACCTTCATGGGTCAGTGGAACGAATACTTCTGGCCCCTGCTCGTAGGCACCTCCGAGGAATCCCGGGTACTCACGGTGGGACTGGGAGTCTTCAAATCCCAGTCCCCGCAAGGGGCACCGGACTGGTCCGGGCTCATGGCCGCAACGCTCGTGTCCGCCACGCCCGTGTTGATCCTCTTCGCCATCTTCGGCAAACGAATCGTCAACTCCATCGGCTTCAACGGCACCAAATAGCTTTCTTCACCTCCCTCCCGCGGAAACCGGCATGTGCCGGCACGCACCCCATCCCGTCCTGAAAGGACCAACCATGATGAACAAGAAGGCAATAGGCGCCGTCGCCGTCGCAGCAGCCGCTGTCCTCGCTCTGTCCGCCTGCTCTGGAGGCTCCTCCGAGGGGAGTGCCGGAGGAGACGCTGCCACGGGCGAGATCAGCTACTGGCTCTGGGACGCCAACCAGCTCCCCGCCTACCAGCAGTGCGCCACAGACTTCACCAAGGCCAACCCGGACATCACCGTCAAGATCACCCAGACCGGTTGGGACGACTACTGGTCCAAGCTCACCAACGGCATGGCCTCCGGCACCGCACCGGACGTCTTCACGGACCACCTGTCCAAGTACCCCGACTTCCTCAAGACCAAGCAGCTGGTGCCCCTTGACGACAGCATCACGGTTGACGTTTCCCAGTACAACGAAGGCCTCGCGGACCTCTGGGTGGGCCAGGATGGCAAGCGCTACGGCCTGCCCAAAGACTGGGACACCGTCGCACTGTTCTACAACCAGAAGATGGCCACCGACGCCGGCATCACCCCTGAACAAATGGGCTCCCTGACCTGGAACCCGCAGGACGGCGGAACGTACGAGAAGGCAATCGCCCGACTCACTGTGGACAAGAACGGCAAACGCGGCGACGAAGCAGGCTTCGACAAGAACAATGTTGCCGTCTACGGATTGGGACTGCCGGGCTCCGATGCTGAGAACGCCGGCCAGACGCAGTGGAGCTACCTGTCCGCCACCACTGGCTGGACCACCACAGACAAGAACCCCTGGGGCACCCACTTCAACTACGACGACAAGAAGCTCCAGGACACCATCGACTGGTGGGCCTCGCTCGCCGTGAAGGGCTACATGCCCAAACTCGAAACCACCGTTGGCGCCAACGCCGCCGACAACTTCGGCGCAGGCAAGGCCGCCATCAACAGCAATGGTTCCTGGATGATCGGCCAGTACACCGGCTACAAGGGCATCGACGTCGGCATCGCCCCCACACCCCAGGGGCCCGAAGGCAAGCGCGCCTCCATGTTCAATGGCCTGGCCGATTCAGTTTGGGCCGGCACCAAGAAGAAGGACGCCGCCATTAAGTGGGTCGAGTACCTCGGCTCCTCAGCCTGCCAGGACGTCGTGGCCTCCAAGGCCGTCGTGTTCCCGGCCATCACCACTTCCTCCGAGAAGGCCGCCGATGCCTTCAAGGCCAAGAATGTGGACGTCAGCGCCTTCACCCAGCACGTGACGGACAAGACCACCTTCATGCTGCCGATCACCGACAACGCTTCCAAGGTTGCTGGAATCATGAAGCCGGCAGTGGACGCGGTGATCGCCGGCAAGTCTCCGGCCAGTTCGCTGACAGCCGCCAACGAACAGGTCAACGCACTCTTCGCGAAGTAACAACCCTCCCGTAGCACCCCCACCCGTTGTGGGGCCCGCTCTGCGCGCCATTTCCTTCGCGAAGTGCGCTGAGCGGGCCCCACAACACCCCAGACCACCCCATCTGAAAGTGACTCAACACATGCAACCGCTCCACCTCCGTTCCGCAGGTACCAGCCTGGTGATCAGCACCCACCGTGGAGAGGCTGAGATAACCCACTGGGGAGCCGACTTGGGCGACACCCTGCCGGATCTGGCCATCCTCAACGAGCCCATCCCGCCGTCGTCCATTGACGCCAACGTACCTGCAGGGCTTCTCCCCCAGGCTTCGTCGTCGTGGCAGGGCAGGCCGGGACTTCGTGGGCACCGCTTCACGGATGGCGTTCCCGGCTTCGACTTCTCCGTCCGCCTCCGACTGGGGAGCGCGACGGCGGACGGCAACTCCGCGGTAATCGTCCAAGCGGATCCCGAGGCCGGCATCACCGTGACCAGCAATCTCACCCTGCACCCCGGCGGTCTTCTCGAACTGCGGCACTCGGTGACGAACGCCGGCACGTCGCCTTTCCAGGTGGATGAGTTGGCGACCGTGCTCCCGGTGGCGCCTGACGCCGTCGAACTTTTGGACCTGACGGGTCGCTGGTGCCGTGAGCGCCACCCCCAGCGCAGGCCCATCCAACAGGGAACCTGGGTCCGCACGGGTCGCCATGGACGGACCGGACACGACTCTTCGCTCCTGCTTGCGGCCGGAACAGCCGGTTTCGGCAACCGCCAGGGCAAAGTGTGGGCCACGCACCTGGCGTGGAGCGGCAACCATGAGCAGTTTGCAGACAGTGTTGCCGATGGCCGCACCATGGTGGGTGGCTCCGAGCTGTTGGGACCCGCAGAAGTGGTCCTGCAGCCAGGCGAAAGTTACACAACCCCCGCACTGTTTGCGGCGTACTCAGACCGGGGTCTGGACGGAATTTCCGAGGCTTTCTACTCCTGGTTCCGTTCACGTCCGCACCATGTGGGTGCAGCTTCCGGGAAAGTCCGCCCAGTTGTCCTCAACACGTGGGAAGCGGTGTATTTCGACCACAAACTGGACACCCTGATCGAACTGGCCGAGTCGGCTGCCGATCTTGGAGTTGAGCGTTTCGTGCTCGACGACGGCTGGTTCCGCGGGCGCCGCGGCGACCACGCCGGCTTGGGCGACTGGTACGTCGATGAGGCCCTCTGGCCAAGCGGCCTGACGCCGTTGATTGATGCCGTGACCAGCCGGGGCATGGAATTCGGTCTCTGGGTTGAGCCGGAAATGGTCAACCTGGATTCGGACGTTGCCAGGGCTCATCCCGAATGGATCGTGGGCCCCTCGGCAGTTTCCTACAAAGACGGCGGCCGCCTGCCCCTCGGGTGGCGGCAACAGCATGTGATCGACCTCGTGAACCCGGACGCATGGCAGTACATTTACGAGCGCATGGACAGCTTGCTGCGCGAGAACAACATCAGCTACCTCAAGTGGGACCAGAACCGTGACCTTCTAGAGCACGGGCATGCGGGCCGGGCTTCGGTGCACGAGCAAACCCTGGCCGCATACCGGCTGTTCGATGCGCTCCATGCAGCCCATCCAGAGGTTGAAATCGAAAGCTGCTCCTCCGGTGGCGCCCGTGTGGACCTTGGGATCCTGGAGCGGACCGACCGCATCTGGGCTTCGGACTGCAACGACGCCTTGGAACGGCAAACCATCCAACGATGGACCGGAATGGTGGTCCCGCCGGAACTGGTGGGCGGGCACATTGGCCCCACAACATCGCACACCACCGGGCGGACGCACGACCTCTCATTCCGCGCTATCACGGCGTTGTTTGGGCACTTCGGCATGGAGTGGGATGTCCGTTCCGTCACCGGGGCCGAGCGTGAGGAGCTCAAACGCTTCATCGGTCTCTACAAGGAGCACCGTGGCCTCCTCCACAGTGGCCGAATGGTGCGGGCCGATGTGCCGGACGAGTCGCTGATGGTGCACGGCGTGGTGGCTGAGGGTCCAACGTCCTACGCCACGGCGGCGCTTTTCGCCGTGGTGAAGACTCGAACAGGCTTTAGCGAACTGCCCGGTCGGGTGACCATTCCGGGGTTGGACCCGTCCCGGACCTACCGGGTGGAGGCGATCTTCCCTTCACCCGGGGATGCCGACTACGGGCACACGTTCACCGAGGCAAAGCCGGCGCCGTGGCTGGCGTCCGGCGCTGAAGCTTCGGGACGGTTCCTGGGCGAAGTGGGTCTTCCCATGCCGGTCCTGAACCCGGAGCATGCCATCCTGCTGCGGTTCACGGCCCTCTGACGCTCGCTCACATCCCAAGGGCTTGAGCCGAACGCTCGCCCACATCCCAAGGGCTTGAGCCGAACGCTCGCTCACTGTTGACACAAAGAAGCCGCCCTGGTTCACAACCAGGGCGGCTTTTTCGTTGCTGTTTAGCGTGAGCGCTGGCGAAGGCGCTGCATGTCCAGGATCACCACGGCACGGGCTTCCAGGCGGAGCCAGCCGCGCTGGACAAATTCGGCAAGTGCCTTGTTAACGGTTTCGCGGGAGGCGCCCACCAGCTGGGCAAGTTCTTCCTGCGTGAGCTCGTGCGCTACCAGCACGCCGTCAGTGGCGGGGCGGCCGAAGCGGTCTGCCAGATCGAGCAGTGCCTTGGCTACACGGCCCGGGACGTCTGAGAAGACGAGGTCAGAGAGGGAGTCGTTGGTCCGGCGAAGACGGCGGGCCAAGGCCTGCAGCAGCTGCGCGGAAACCTCAGGGCGCGTGCGGAGCAGTGCGTTGAGGCTCTCGTTCTTGAGGCCGGCCAGGCGGGTTTCCGAGACGGCGGTGGCCGTTGCGGTACGCGGGCTGGGGTCGAACAACGCCATTTCGCCGAAGAGTTCACCCGGGCCGAGGATGGCCAGGAGCGATTCGCGGCCATCGGGGGACGTGCGGCCGAGCTTTACCTTGCCGGAAACGATGAAGTAGAGCTGGTCACCCTGGTCGCCTTCGCGGAACACCGAAGCTCCACGTGAAAGGTCCACCTCGGTGAGTTCGTCCGTCAGCAAGCGGAATGCGTCGTCGTCAAGGGTGGCGAAGAGGGGTGCGCGGCGCAATACCTCGATGTCCATGAAATCTCCTGAATATAAGTTTCGGTCGTGGCGCTCAGGCCATTGTTTCAGAATTTTTAAGCTTCTGTGACGTACTTGGCACGTGAAACGCTGAAATGGCGCGGGTTTCGGGGCATCCAGCCCCTCCTGACGCCCTTCACAGGGGTATAAGGGGCCCATATCGTGACCTGACTAACGGTTTGTTGTCAGGGTGGCCACCTAGAATTGGCGCTACCCGGCTATGAGGAGCATTGGTGTTTGGCTTGACGATTTTGGATTTGGCATTGATCTTGATGCTGCTGTCCTACCTGATTTATGGCCTGCGCAACGGTTTTATGGTCACGCTGGGTGGAATCGCAGGATTCGTCGTCGGTGCCATTGCTGCCTTCATGGCCGTTCCGCTCGTCAGCGGCTGGGTAACCGACAGCGGTTGGAGGCTGACCGCCACGGTGGGTGCCGCCGTCGTGCTTATCGCATTGGGGCACGGGCTTGGCACCATGATCGGGCGAAAAGTCCGCCACGCTGTGCGGATCAAGCCGCTGCATGCCGTGGACCGATTGATCGGTGGCGTGGTGAGCGTTGTGGTGGCGGCGCTGGTGATGTCCATGCTTGCGTTCAGCATCAGTTCTCTCGGCGTGCCGTTCGTTTCGCAGCAATTGGCCGAGTCCCGCGTCATTCGCTACATCGACAAGCTGACTCCCACACCCGTCAAGAGCACCATGGCACAGCTGCGGTCCACGGTGATCGGTGATGGAATTCCCAAGCTCATTGAGGGCATCGGACCAGTAACGCCCGTGCCCGTCCCCAACGAGTCCACGGACACTCCAGCCCTCAACCAAGCCGCCGATTCCGTCCTCAAGATCGCCGGCACCGCATTCGAATGCGGGCAAAACCAGACCGGTTCCGGATTTGTTGTCTCGCCCGGGCGCGTCGTCACCAATGCGCATGTTGTTGCGGGCGTGTCGCAGCCGGTTGTGGAAGTTCCCGACGGCGGTGCGTTGCCGGGTCGGGTGGTGTACTTCGACTCCCAGCGGGACATCGCCGTCCTGGCTGTGGATGGTCTTCAGTCCAATCCACTGCCCTTGAGTGCCGATTTGGCGGCGGGCAGTCCTGCCGCTTTTGCTGGGTACCCGCACGGCGGTCCGTTCCAATCCAAGCCGGCCACTGTCCAAGGCATTTCAACCATTCTGGTTCCGGACATTTACGGCAACAATCCTTCGCCGGAGCTCGTCTACAAGCTGGCCGGCGACGTCCAGCCGGGTAACTCAGGTGGTCCCCTGCTGACTATGCAGGGCCAGGTGGCCGGGCTGATCTTCGCTAAGACAACTACAGATGCCGCCCTCGGCTTCGCCCTCACCATGCAGGACCTGGAACCGGTGGCCTCGCAGGCTCCCGGCCTCAGCGACCCCGTCTCGGCAGGTCAGTGCACTCGTAAGTAACGATTCCCGGACTCCTCCGGACCGCTATAGATTGGGAGCCATGACTGAAGCCACTCCTGCCACCGAGACCGGTCGCGGAACCATCCTTGTGATCAATGGCCCCAACCTGAACCTCCTGGGCACCCGCGAACCGGAGAAGTACGGCACGTCCACCCTGGCCGATGTGGAGCAACTGGCCATGACTGCGGCAGCCGCCCATGGCTTCACTGTTGATTGTGTTCAGTCCAACCATGAGGGCGACCTTCTGGACGCCATCCACGCTGCCCGAGGCAGCGCCGTCGGAATTGTGATCAACGCCGGCGCGTACACGCATACGTCCGTGGCCCTTCGTGATGCCCTGGCGGCTGTGCAGCTGCCCGCCGTCGAGGTCCACATCACCAACGTGCACCAGCGTGAAGAATTCCGCCACCACTCGTACCTGTCGGGCGTGTGCAACGCAATCGTTGTGGGCGCCGGTGTGCTCGGCTACAAGCTCGCGATCGAATACCTGGCAGACGCGGTCTAGCCCGAGGGACGTGAGCGAGCGTCCCGTTGAAACCCGAGGGATGTGAGCGAGCGTCCCGTTGAAACCCGAGGGACGTGAGCGAGCGTCGGGTTGAAGCCCGCGGGATGTGAGCGAGCGTCTTAACGCTCGCGCTGGGGCTCCCCTGCAACGGTGCGGGCGGCTTCGACCTCGAGCATCAGGATTCCGCCCTCGTCCACCAGCTTGGCCTGATACACGTGGGCTTTGCGTTTGTAGCTCAGGTAAGCGATGCAGCCGTTGGCGTTCGCCATCTTTTCGAGCATGATCTCGGAGCCGGGTACCAGGAGCTGACCGAGTTTGAGGCCAACGGTATTTTCCTGGCCAACTTCGTCACCGAGTGCTGAGGTGTCCCGCAAGGCGATGGCTTCGGCTGCGGTGACCCAACGGCCCCAAACCCCCTTACTGCCCAGGATGCTGGGTTGCTGGTTCACGGGCACTGTGGCAGCGAAGTACCGGGTGTTGAAACGCGCATGGGCGAAGTCCGGGCTGAGCCAGTTCACCAGGGGCTTCAGGAGGTCCGTGCGGAGGGACAGTCCACGTTTGGAGAGCATCTCCGTGAAGGACTTCTCCTGGGCGGCCACGGCTTCACGGGCACGCATCCAGTCGACGGTGGAGTTCGATTCAACAGTGGAGGACGCATCAGGTCCTGCGAGCAGGACCCCGGTTTCTTCGAAGAGTTCGCGGATGGCGCCCACCACGTGGCGGCGGGCGAGCCCGACGTCGTCCGTTCCCAGCTGCTCAGCCCAATGCTGGGGTGACGGGCCAAGCCAACCTACGGGGTCGTCGTCGGACGGGTCCAGCGAGCCGCCCGGGAACGCGACAACGCCCAACGGCGAGGAACCTGGCCTATATCCAAGCCAGGTTTCCAAGCCGGTGGGCGAGTCGCGCAACAGCACAACTGAGGAGGCGTAGCGGGCGGCCCTGGGGGTCCGTTCGCCAAGCTCAAGCCAGTTTCGTGCTGCCCCCTCAAGTTCCTGGGGCAGTACGAACAGACGGCGGGCAAGCTGCGGCAATTGGGTAAACCGGTTCCTTAGCTGAATTCAGCGATGAGCTCGACTTCAACGGGAGAGTCGAGCGGCAGGACAGAAACGCCGACGGCGGAACGTGCGTGCTTGCCGGCGTCGCCGAATACCTGTCCGAGGAGTTCGGACGCACCGTTGATCACGCCGGGCTGGCCGGTGAAGGTGGGTTCGGAGGATACGAAACCCACAACCTTGACGATGCGGGTGACGCGGTCAAGGTCGCCGATGACGCTCTTGACTGCAGCGAGGGCGTTGATGGCGCACAGTGCTGCGTAACGCTTGGCATCTTCCGGATCAACGGTGGGTTCGTCGGACGCGCCCAACTCGCCGAGGGAAACCTTGCCCGTAGCTTCGAGTTTGCCGTTAATAAAAGGCAGCTGTCCGGAGGTGTAAACGTAGTTGCCGGAGACGATGGCAGGTACGTAATCGGCGACGGGCGCGGCAACCTCGGGGAGGGTCAATCCGAGCTCGGCCAGACGCTGCTCAACAGCAGACGTGGGGGCGCCGGATTCCGCGGCAGACGTGGTTTCTGCGGGGGTGGTCATGATTACTGCTTCTCCCTCTTCAGGTATGCAACAAGGCCTTTGCCATCGGGTCCACCGACGACCTGGACGAGCTCCCAGCCGTCCTCGCCCCACTGGTCCAGGATCTGCTTCGTAGCGTGAATAATGAGCGGAATCGTGGCGTACTCCCATTTGGTCATGACAGAAAGCCTAGCCCTTGCCGGTAAAGTGGAAAACATGGTGACTCGCAAGAACCCACTATTCGACACTGCCACCACCCTCGGAAAGATTCTAGGCTTCCTTGGTGTGAGCGCGATTTGTGGCGTCCTGGTGGCGGGCCTTTTGGTCCCCGCAGCCGCCGTTTCGGGCAGTGCCGCAAGTGGTTCAATTCAGTTCTTTGACACTCTGCCGGCGGAACTTCAGGTGGATCCGCCCAGCCAGAACACCACGATCCTGGCGAAGGACGGTTCGCCGATCGCCTCGATCTACGCAGAGAACCGGACCAAGGTTCCGCTGGATCAAATGAGCCCCTTCATCAAGGACGCTGTCATCGCTATCGAGGACAGCCGTTTTTATGAGCACGGCGGCATTGACACCACCGGCATCATGCGAGCCATCGTCAGCACCGCCCGCGGCAACAAGCAGGGCGCGTCCACCATCACGCAGCAGTACGTGAACAACGTCATCAACGAATCCCTCGTCGCAGCTGACAGGGAAGAAGACGTCAAGCTCAACGGTGGCGGTAAGGGCGTGGGCGACAAGCTTCGGGAAATGAAGCTTGCCATCGCGCTGGAGAAGAAGTTCTCCAAGGAGCAGATCCTTGAGGGTTACCTCAACATCGTCTTCTTCAACCGCGACGCCTACGGCATTGAAGCCGCCTCTAAGTTCTTCTTCAGCACCTCTGCCAAGGACCTGACGCTTCCGCAGGCCGCCCTCCTGGCCGGCCTCGTGAACAGCCCGTCGGCCTTCGATCCCATCGCTAATCCGGAAAACGCCCAGAAGCGCCGGGACCTGGTGCTGGCCTCCATGGTGAACCAGGCCAAGATCACCCAGGCACAGTACGAAGAGGCTATTGCTACTCCGGTCACCACGCAGGTCACCCCGGCACGCCAGGGCTGCGCGTACGCCACCATGGCCCCGTACTTCTGTGACTACGTGCTCCACTTGCTCTTCAATAACCCGGCTTACGGTGACACCACGGAAGAGCGCATCAAGCGCGTCCAACGTGGTGGCCTCACCATCCAGACCACTCTCGATCCGACCGCCCAGAACGTCGCGCAGCAGCAGGTCGACGCCACGGCTGGTGCAAACCCGGACAAATGGGGCGCCTCGCTCGTTTCCGTCCAGCCAGGCACCGGCCAAATCGTGAGCATGGCCCAGAACACTGTTTGGCTGCCGCAAGAAGGCAAGTTCGATCAGACGCAGAACTTCAACGTGGACGTCCTGGACGCCAATGGCAACGACCTCAACGGCATTGGCGGGTTCCAGCCCGGTTCAACGATGAAGCCCTTTACGTTCGCCCAATGGCTGAACGAGGGCAAGTCGATGAACCAAAACGTCAACGCGGCCGTTCGCAAGTATCCGCAGAACTTCCCGTGGAAAAATACTTGTCCTACCCCGACTGATGGCTTCTATGATGCCAACGTGCAGGGAAGCTTCGACCTTCAAAATGCCGAACCGCAGTACTACCGGAACATGACGGTCCTCTGGGGTCTCAAGAACTCCATCAACACAGCCACGTTCGCTTCGGCGGCGCAGGTTGACCTCTGCGGCATTCAGGGCATCGTGGATGCCGCAGGCATCCACGGCGGCCTTCCGACACGCGACGACACGGGCAAGGTCACGGATCCCAACCCGCAGGTTCAGATGACCCGATTGTCCAACCTCATTGGCGCGACACAGACCGCTCCGCTGACAATGGCGGCATCCTTCGCGACCTTCGCCGCTGACGGCAAATACTGCGAGCCGATTGCCATCACTTCTGTGAAGGACCAATCCGGCGCTCAACTGCCCGCGCAGTCTTCCAGCTGCCGCGATGCTGTAAAGCCGGAAGTAGCCCGCGGCGTCGCTTACGCGATGGGTAAGGTGCTGGATGAAGGCTCAGGCTCGTTGATCCGTCCAGCCCTCAACTCCAAGAACTTCCCGGTAGCTGCCAAGACCGGCACCAACGACTCCAACGGTTCCACCTGGGTTGTCGGTTACACCAGCGGTTTGGCCACAGCCTCTTGGTTTGGTGACCCCTTGGGTGACCAGCTTCGTCCCGGCCGAAACCTAACCGTGAACGGTAAGTTCTACGACGCGATCGACGGTTACATGATCGCTGGCCCTCAGTTCACCAACTACATGCTTGCTGTTGCACCTGCCTACGGCACCAATCCCTTCCAGCAGCCGCCATCGAACTTGCTCGGTACTGCGACGCCTCAGCCGCGTAACAACACCCCGTCCAACAACACGCCGTCCACCGCGCCCAACCCGCCGTCGTCCGGGAACGGCAACAACGGGAACGGTAACAACGGCAACGGCAACAATGGCAACGGCAATAAGGACTAAGCATGTCCTTCAGTGATTCATTGGCTAACCGCGTCCGCACTGTCGGGCGCGGTTTCGCCGTCACTGCTGCCGTCGGGGCAGCAGCAGGCGCAGCGGCGGCCGCATACGGGTGGTGGGAGAAGGACCAGTTCGAGGTCCGCCACGAAACCCTGCCCATCCTCCCTGCTGGTTCATCGCCGCTCCGTGTCCTGCACCTGAGTGACATCCACTTCGTACCGGGCCAGGATAAGAAGACGCAGTGGCTGCAATCACTGGCAGATCTGAGGCCTGATCTCGTGGTCAACACGGGCGACAATCTCAGCCACACCAAGGCCGTCGATCCCTTGATCCAGGCTCTGCGACCCCTGCTGGAGTTCCCGGGCGTTTTCGTTCCGGGTTCCAATGACTACTACGCCCCGCGGGTCAAGAACCCGGTGGGCTACTTCCGTGGTCCTTCCCGGATGCGAACCGACCCGATTGCGTTGGACTGGCCGAAGCTTCGCTCGGCCTTCGGCATGGGAGGTTGGATCGACCTCACCAACCGCGCCCAGTCAGTGGTGCTGAACGGGCTGCGCTTCGACTTCTCCGGAGTCGATGACCCCCACCTGAACCGCGAACGCTATGCCGGTTGGCCTCGAGGGACGGTCAACCAGGATGCCCGCCCGCACCTGAAGGTGGCGGTCATTCACGCTCCGTACCAGCGAGTGCTGGACCACTTCACGGAGGCCAGTGCGGACCTGATCCTGGCTGGCCACACGCACGGCGGCCAAATCTGCATCCCCGGTTACGGTGCGCTCGTCGCCAACTGCGATCTTCCCAACTGGCGTGCCAAGGGCCTTCACGACTGGGAAAGCGATAGCTTCACGACGCCGGTGAACGTCTCCGGCGGCATCGGCACCTCGCGCTTCGCACCGGTACGCATCGCGTGCCGCCCTGAAGCAGTGCTGCTGACGCTCACGCCACGCGACTGAACTCCGGGCGAGCATTACGATCCTCAATAACTGGGTCAAACATTTCACCCTCGTTGCGTGGTCCTGTGAAACGAATCACGCCATGGCATAGGGTAGTTGCTACGGGAAACTACCTCCGCACCACCTGAAGATCCAGCTGTTGAGAAGCGGGCATGTCCAAGAAAACGTCATTCTTCACCTCCGTCGGCCGCCTGTACCCTCACGTGCGGCCCATCCTCCCCCGACTATTCATGGGCCTGGTCTGCGCCCTCCTGGCCAGCATCGTCGCGTTGACCATCCCCCAAGTGCTGCGGGTTCTTGTCAACAACTCTTTGCAGCCCGGCGGTTCCTCGGACGCGGTCTGGATTGCCGCCGTCGTGATTCTTGCCTTGGGTATTGCCGAAGCCGGGCTGGTGGCCTTGCGCCGGCAGTTCGTCATCAACCCGGCCACCACCGTTGAGACCAGGATGCGCGTGACCCTGTACGGCCACCTGCAACAACTGACGGTCGCCTTCCACGACCGCTGGGGTTCCGGCCAGCTACTCTCACGCGCCATGACGGACCTGAGTTTCCTGCGTCGCTGGATGGCTTTTGGCGCGATCATGCTGGTGGTCACCACGCTTACTGTGATCATCGGCGTCGGCGTCATGTTCTCCATGAGCTGGCAGTTGGCACTGATCTTCCTCGCAGCGGCCGTGCCGATCATGATCAACTCATTCCGCTTCCGCCGCCGCTTCAGTTTGGTCACCCGCCTCAGCCAGGACCAAGCCGGCGACCTCGCCACAACCGTGGAGGAATCAGTCCACGGCATCCGTGTCCTGAAGGCCTTCGGGCGTAGCCGTGAAGCACTGGAGAACTTCAACGGCCAGGCAGAGGAACTCCGCCAAACCGAGATCGCCAAGGCAAAGCAGCAGGCCGGCTTCACGCTTGTGGTGACGCTGCTGCCGGAGTTGGCGCTTGGCGTCGGTCTGGTGGTGGGCATCATGCTCGCCGCTAGTGGGGAACTCAGCATCGGCGCTTTGGTGGCGTTCTTCGCAACTGCGGCGGTGGTGGCCACGCCGGTGGAATTCTCCGGCATGCTCCTGGCCATGGCGCTCACCGCCAAGACAGCCCTGGACCGCCACTTCGAGGTCATGGATACGGAAAACACCATCACCTCGCCGGATCAAGCCGGCGTTCCGGAAACGGTGAAGGGCGCCTTGCGCTTTGAGCACGCAGGCTTCGGGTTCGACGACGGCGGCACCCTCCTGAACGACGTCACCTTGGATATCCGCCCCGGCGAAACAATGGCCCTTGTAGGCATTACAGGTAGCGGCAAGAGTGCCCTGCTCCAGCTGGTTCCCCGCCTCTATGACGTCACTGAGGGGGCCGTGACGATCGACGGCGTGGATGTCCGTGACTACGACCTCGACGAACTCCGAAAGATCATTGCCGTGGCGTTCGAGGACACCACGCTGTTCTCCAGTTCAGTCCGGGACAACGTCCTCCTCGGAGCCCCGGAGCCCAGCGACGCCGCCCTGGACGAGGCCCTGGATGTGGCACAGGCGCAGTTCGCCTACTCTTTGCCGGACGGCGTGGACACCCTGATTGGCGAGGAAGGACTGAGCCTATCCGGTGGCCAACGGCAACGTATTGCGCTGGCCCGTGCCATCGCCGCCAAACCCAAGGTTCTGGTCCTTGACGATCCCCTGTCTGCCTTGGACGTGAACACGGAGGAGCGTGTGGAAGCCCGTTTGCGGGAGGTCCTGCGCGAGACCACCACCTTGATCGTCGCGCACCGCCCTTCCACCGTGGCGTTGGCGGACCGGGTGGCCTTGCTCGAAAACGGGACCATCACCGCCGTCGGGACCCATACGGAACTGTTGGCCGGGAATGATCACTACCGCTACGTCATCGCCAGCCTCGACGCCGGTCCGAAGGACCTCGACACCGAACTGGATGAGCTCGAAGAAGCCGAGGAGGCCCGCAGGTGAGTGCCGCAACGTTTGGAACCGCCAACGAGGACAATACCCTCCTCACTAAGGCAGACAGCAAAGCCGTACGACGCCGGTCGCTCACCTTGCTTGCCTCCCTCATCCGCCCTGTGCGGCTGCGTTTCTGGCTGACGATCGTGATGGTGGTGGTCTCGCAGCTCACCCGTGTTGCGGGACCTGCGTTAATCGCTTTCGGCATCGACAACGCCCTTCCTGCGCTGCAGGCCGGCAACAATGGGCCCTTGGTACTGGCCGGTTCCCTGTACTTGGCGGCTGCGATCGCCACGGCTGGAATGACGGCGCTGTACGTGACCTCCACTGCCCGGCTCAGCCAGGCCATGCTGTTGGATCTGCGCCTTCGGGTCTTCCGGCACACCCAGCGGTTGAGCCTTGAGTTCCACGAGAAATACACTTCGGGCCGCATCATCGCCCGGCAGACCTCGGACCTCGAAGCCCTCCGCGAACTCTTGGATTCCGGGGTAAGTTCCCTGGCGTCGGGCATGCTGTTCATGGTGTTCACAGCTGTGACTGTTTTTGCCTTGGATTGGCGCAGCGGCCTGATCGTCCTTGCGGCCGGCGTGCCTATGTTCTTCCTTGCCCGTTGGTACCAGAAGCATTCACAGATCGCGTTCCGTGAGTCTCGCGTGGTGTCCGCCCGGTTGATCGTCCACTTCGTGGAAACGATGACCGGGATTCGTGCCGTGAAAGCGTTCCGCAAGGAGCACGAGAATGCCTCCCGGTACGGCGAGCTGGCCGAGGATTACCGCAAGAACACCGTCCGCTCCATCAACTTGAACGGCATCTTCCAGCCTGGTTTGGTGCTGATCGGCAACGTTTGCGTGGCCGTGGTCCTGCTGTTCGGCGGCTTCCGGGTTCTGAGTGGAGACCTGGCTGTCGGTGTCCTGCTGGCGCTCATCCTGTCTACGAAGCGCTTCTTCCAGCCTGTGGACCAGATGGCAATGTTCTACAACTCCTTCCAAAGTGCACAGGCTGCCTTGGAAAAGGTGTCCGGACTCCTTGAGGAGATTCCCACGGTCCGCCCGCCGAAGAACCCCGTGGCATTGAAGAGCTCACGCGGTGAGATCGACTTCAAGGGCGTGGAGTTCGGCTACAGCGACGGCAAGGTCGTCGTCCCAAAGCTTGACCTTCACATTCCGGCTGGCCAGACGGTTGCCCTGGTAGGCCAGACGGGTGCGGGAAAGTCGACGTTGGCCAAGCTCGTGGCACGCTTCTACGATGTCACGTCCGGGGCCATCACCCTGGATGGCGTCGATCTTCGTGCCCTGTCCACAACAGACCTCCGCCGCGCAGTGGTCATGGTGACGCAGGAGGCCTTCCTCTTCAGCGGTTCGGTTGCCGACAACATAGCTCTTGGCCGTCCGGAGGCTTCCCGTTCTGAGATCGAGTCCGCAGCTGCAGCGGTAGGTGCACACGAGTTCATCATGAGCCTCCCCGAGGGATACGACACGGACGTCAACAAGCGGGGTGGTCGGGTGTCATCCGGTCAACGCCAACTCATCGGCTTTGCCCGAGCGTTCCTTGCCGCACCTGCCGTACTGATACTGGATGAGGCAACGTCCTCCCTGGACATTCCTTCTGAGCGTATGGTCCAGGAAGGATTGTCCAAGCTGTTGGAGGGAGTAGCCGGCGGCCGGGGAGCCCGGACGGCAATCATCATCGCCCACCGCCTCTCAACTGTAGAGACGGCTGACAGGGTTCTGGTGGTCCACGACGGACGCATTGTGGAGGACGGGACGCCGGCCGAGTTGATCAGCGGTGGCGGTCGGTTTGCCCAGCTTCATGGGGCCTGGCGCGAGTCGTTGGTCTAGCCCTTCACCTCCGGCTGCTGTGAGGAGCGACACCCACTCTTCGATTTCGCATCGCGGGACGTTTCGGCTATTCTTGAACAGTTGCTTTCGCAGCGGATCGGGATGTAGCGCAGCTTGGTAGCGCGCTTCGTTCGGGACGAAGAGGTCGCAGGTTCAAATCCTGTCATCCCGACCAAACACGAGAATGGCGTCGAGAAATCGGCGCCATTTTTGTTTGCCCATCCATCCGCGCCACGCATCCCCGCCCGCGCCACGCGCATCCGGGTGACGTGAACCCGTTTCCGGCTCCTGAGCGAATTTGGGTGTCGCCGATGCAGTCCATAAAGGGGCACAAAGAAACCCCCGGAGCATCGCTCGTCACGCTCCGGGGGTTCTTTACTACAATTGTTTTACATAGGGTCGGGCCAGTTACCAATGGACATCGTGGTGACTGTAGCTTCAGCCTTGTCCTTCTTGGGTGTTGTGGTGGTGGACCGCATGGGGTCCGGCCAGTTACCGATGGCGCTTACTGTGCTGGTATCTGCTGCAGGAGCAGCGGAGACAACCCCGGGAGCCGCAACCGCAAACGTCAGTGCGCCCGCCACGGCCACTGAAGCGATGATTTTCTTGAACATGTTGTTGTACCCCAATGCGAGTCGGATTCGTTACGGAAATTGCACGGTCCCTGTTGACATACATTGTAAAATGTTTTCCACAGAGACTGTCAAGGTTTTGGTCAAAAGACACCTGTAGGAGGGACCCGTGGGAAACGGATTCGGCGAGAAGCTACGTGCCGAACGGCTCGAACGTGGGTTAACGCAGGCAGAGCTCGGCAAAAACCTGTATTCACCGAGCTACATTTCGCTGCTCGAGACAGGCCGCCGTGAGCCCACGGCCGAGGTCATCGAGGAACTGGCCCGCAGGCTTGAACTTGCACCCAAGGCCTTGGAAGCATGGAGCCAGCCGGTCTCCGTCAGTGATGCCGAGTATGTCCTCGCCGGACTGTATGCCCGGCAAGCCTGGGATCTTCGCGACTATCAACTCGCCGCCAGCCACGCTGCCACCGCCGCACAGATTGCCCTTGAGGCCAAGAACAACAGCGCTTGGTGGAACATGACGTACATGCAGGCCGAGTGCGTGATGAAGCAAGGCCAGTTGAAGGAATGCCAGCAGATCGTTGAGCACCTCCTGGAACACCCCATGGCCACCGAATCCGCAGGCCTGGGAGTGCGCGCCTGGCAGATGCTTGCCGCGGTGTGTCACGGACAAGGCCAGCTGGCCACCGCCGTCGAGCATGCCAAGCAAGCCGTAAAACTCAGCGAGCAGCTGCCCAAGGGATCCACACTCATCATCGGTGCGCACCGCGCGCTGATTGGTGCCCTGGCCGAGAGCGGCAAGCTGGACGAAGCCTGGCAGTACTGCCTGGCGATGATCGAGCACATGGACGAACACTCCATGTCGCAGCTGGCCGGCGAAGTCGCTTGGGTGGTTGGCAACGTCGCCTTCATGCGCCACGACTACATTGAGGGCATCAAGCACCACGAGCGTGCAGCAAAGCTCCTCTCCCCCGCCAACGACATTGAGCTGTGGGCCCGTTTCAACAAGGCGTCCGCAGCCGTTCGACTGTCCTCGGGGATTGTGGAACCGGAAACGTTGTCCGCCATTGAACGTGCAGAACTCGCGCTGTCCATTGTGGGCGGAAACAAAACAGACCAGCTTGAGGTCGCCTTCATCCGCGCCCGCTGGCTGTACCTGACCGGAGACATCCCTGCCGCCGTCGAGAAGCTCCGCGAAATCTACGCAGACCGCAAGGTATTGGCACGGCACACTGCGGGCGAAGTTTCGCTGCTGCTGGGCAAGTCCCTGAAAGCAGCCGGGGAAGCTGCCGAGGCGCTCCAGTTCCTGGAAGAGGCGCAGCACGACTTCAGCGCGGCAGGAGCTTCGGACCGGGTTCAGCAGGCCATGGACGCGGTGCTGGAAATCCGCCTCGCCGAACGCCGTGCCGCGAAGGAACATTCGGAAGCCTGATTACCCAAGTAAGTCGCAGTTCAGGTCGTTGTGAGAGCTCAGAACGACCTGAACTGCGACTCAGTTGGGTGCCTTAGGCGAAGGTGCGGCCCGTTAGCTTCTCGTAAGCCTCGACGTAGCGGGCGCGGGTGCGATCCACAACTTCGGCGGGCAGTGCCGGCGGCGGAGTGTCGGAGGACTTGTCCCAACCGGACTCAGCCGAAGTCAGCCAGTCACGGACGTACTGTTTGTCGTACGAAGGCTGCGACCGGCCCGGCGCGTAGGTGGATGCATCCCAGAACCGTGAGGAGTCCGGGGTGAGGACTTCGTCGCCCAACGTGATGATCCCAGTGGCCGCGTCGATGCCGAACTCCACCTTGGTGTCGGCCAGGATGATACCGCGTTCACGGGCGATCTCCTCGGCGCGCGTGTAGATCTTCAATGTGAGTTCGCTGAGGCGGGCAGCGATGTCGTCGCCCACCATGGCCACTACATCGTCGTACGTGATGTTGACGTCGTGCTCGCCAACTTCGGCTTTGGCAGAAGGCGTGAAGAGTGCCTTTTCCAAGCGGGAACCGTCAACCAGGCCCTCGGGCAGCGGAATGTCGCAAACCGTGCGGGATTCCTTATACTCAGCCAGGCCGGAGCCGGTGAGGTAGCCGCGCGCGATGCATTCCACCGGGAACATATCCAGCTTCTTGCAGATCATGGCACGGCCCTCGACGGCGGCAGGAACACCACCCTCAACCGTGGACGCCAGCACGTGGTGCTCAACATCCAACTGATCGAACCACCACAAGCTCAGCTGCGTCAGGACACGACCCTTGTCAGGGATTTCGCTGCTCAGCACGTGATCGTAGGCGCTGATGCGATCGCTGGCGACAACCAGCACACATTCCTGGCCGATCTTTTCCGTGATGGCTTCATCGTCCGGCACGTAGAGATCGCGTACCTTGCCGGAGTAGACGTGCGTCCAGCCCGGAAGTTCCAGCGTTTCGGTTTGGAAACCGCCCGTAGGGATGCCTTCAGTCATGCTCAGGCCTGCACTTTCGGGATGGTTCCTGTAGCCGTGTACGGGACGCGGATTTCGCCGCGGGCGGCTTTGCCTCCGATGTCCGTGCGGAACTGTGAGCCTTCAAGCTGAACCAGCTCAACGCCGTCGTACGCCTTTTCACGGGCCTCAACCAGATCCGAACCGAGCGCGACCACCGCGAGGACGCGGCCGCCGGCGGAGACCACTTTGCCTTCGTCGTCCAGCTTGGTGCCGGCGTGGACTACGTGGACACCGTCCAGTTCGTCCACCTTCTTCAGGCCACGGATGCGGTCGCCTGTGCGGGGTGCGTCAGGGTAGTTTTCGGCAGCAACGACGACGGCGACTGCCGTGTCCCTGGACCAGCGCAGCTCTTCTGCCGTGTCCAGTTCGCCCTTGGCAGCTGCCAGCAGCAGCGCGCCGAGAGGGGTCTTGAGGCGTGCCAGGACGGCCTGCGTCTCGGGGTCGCCGAAGCGGACATTGAACTCAATGACTCGCGTGCCGCGGGATGTCAGGGCAAGGCCGCAGTAGAGCACGCCGACGAAGGGGGTGCCACGACGGGCCATCTCGTCCACGGTGGGTTGGGCCACGCGGTCGATGACTTCCTGAACCAGGCCCTCGGGAGCCCACTCAAGCGGGGTGTACGCACCCATGCCGCCGGTGTTGGGACCTTCGTCGTTGTCGAAGATGCGCTTGAAGTCCTGCGCCGGGGACAACGGAACGGTGGTGCGGCCGTCGCACAGGACGAACAGGGAAACTTCGGGGCCGTCGAGGAATTCCTCGATGACCACGGTTCCACCAGCGTCGAAGCACGTCTGGGCATGCTCCAAGGCCTCTGCCCGGTCTTTGGTGACCACAACGCCCTTACCTGCGGCCAGGCCGTCGTCCTTGACTACATACGGGGCGCCGTAGGTGTCCAAGGCGTCGGCGGCTTCCTCGGCGTTGGCGGCAACGCGGGCCATGGCTGTGGGAACGTTGGCTTCAGCCATGATCTGCTTGGCGAAGGCCTTGGAAGCCTCCAACTGGGCTGCTTCCTTGCTGGGACCGAACACCGGAATGCCGGCTTCGCGGACGGCGTCGGACACACCGGCGGCCAGCGGCGCCTCGGGTCCTACGACAACCAGGTCCACGCCCAGCTTGGTGGCGAGGGCGGACACGGCTTCCGGGTTGTTCCCGTCAATCGCGTGGGTGGGAACGAGTTTGCTGATGCCTGCGTTGCCCGGGGCCGCGTGGACCTCGGAAACGTTCGGATCTTCAAGCAGAGAGCGGACAATGGCGTGTTCGCGGCCGCCTGGGCCAATGACGAGTACCTTCACAGTCCTCAAGGGTACTTTGTGAAGGGCGCGGGGCCTAAGCTGTGTCATCCACCGGGCCCGTGGAAACGGATCCCTGCAGGCTGCCCGTGCGCGGGATCACGCGCGCGGGCGCGCGTATGACGCGTATGACCGGGGAACCACCCTGCCGCGCCCCTAGACTTGCTTCATGCCCATAAGTTCGCATGAAACGTTCAACGTTGAGTCCGCGGTGGAACTGGCAGTGATCGAACGAAGTGGCTTTATTGAGTCCCGGCACATCGGCGCGGCCGTGGTTCTTGCCGGTGATGGCTCGGTGGTCACCCGCCTTGGTGACATCGACGCTCCCATCCTCGCCCGCTCCACCCTCAAGCCCTTCCAAGCCCTGGCGTCCATGCAGTCCGGCGTGCCCCTCCGCGGCGCGCAGGTTGCTGTCGCTTGTGGCAGCCACACCGGGTCCCTGGATCATATGGACGTTGTGGAGGGGATGCTCAAAGCAGCGGGTGTTAAAGAAGAAAACCTCCAGTGCCCCACCGCCTGGCCCCAAGACGAAACGGCCCGGAACTGGCTGGTCCGCTCCGAACGCGGACAATCCAAGCTGGCCTTCAATTGCTCCGGCAAGCATGCAGCATTCCTGTGGGCTTGCACAGAAAACGGCTGGGACCTGCGCAGCTACCTCGAACCAAACCACCCGCTGCAGCAGCGCGTTCGCTCGGTGATTGAGGAATACAGCGGCGAACCCATCTCCCACTTGGGCATCGACGGCTGTGGAGCACCTGTTGCCGCCATCTCGCTGACGGGCCTCGCCCGCGCCTACTCCCGCTTGGCCAAGTCCCCGGGCGACAAATCCTCCAACGCGCGGGCCGCCACCATCGCCACATCCATGCTCGATTACCCCTGGGCCGTCCAAGGCAAGGGCGAGTCCAACACGATCGTCATGGAAGAACTCGATGTCCTGGCCAAGATCGGGGCCGAGGGCGTTCTGGTCCTGTCGACTCCCACAGGTGCCACTGTGGCCGTGAAGATGCTGGACGGCAACCTTCGCGCTACGTCCTTGGTAGGACTGACTCTCCTGGCCGTGAGCGGTGCCGTGGACATCCCGGCAGTTTCCAGCGTTCTGGAGCGCGTGGTTGAGCCCGTGCTCGGCGGCGGCCACGAAGTGGGAAAGATCCGGCTGGGCCACGCTGTCTCTGCCCTGCTGGACTAGTACTTCTGAGGAGAACAACAAATGGCTGTTGCACGACGCCGCGTCAATATAGAGGAAGGCCGCGCCGCCCTGGCAGCCTGGCAGGCCGCCGTCGAGCCTTCCAGCAGTTCAGGTAAGCCAGGCAGCGTTGCCGGCCCGCCGCCGTCGCGCACTTTGATTGCGACGGCGGTACGGTACTCCCTGGAGGAAGTCACCGCCCGCGCTCCCGGCAACTCCGTGGAAGTCCGCGTGCCGCCCTTCGGTGTGACGCAGTGCGTGGAGGGGCCCCGCCACACGCGCGGGACTCCCCCGAATGTGGTCGAGTGCGACGCCGCCACCTGGCTTTCGATGGTGACTGGCAGGATTTCGTGGACTGACGCTGTTTCAGAACACAGGCTGACGGCGTCCGGTTTGCGGGCCGACCTCTCGGAACTGCTGCCCCTTTAGCGGGTTCTTACACAGCTGAGGCCCCTCAAGAATCCTCTTGAGGGGCCTCATGCTTTGGGCTGTACTAGTCCGGGCAGACCGGGGTGGTTGGTTGGCCCCGTTTGCTCATTTCGAACTGCGGGATATCCTCCGCGGCGGGGCCGCCACGGAACTTGGGCGAAGGCTCCTGGCCGCCACTGATGCGTTCGAGTTCCTGTTCCTCGAAGGCTTCTTCCTTGCCCAGCATGATGGCGGAATCGTGGTTGGTGATCTCGCCATTGAAGGCACGGAGCATGACGCTGCGGTCGAACTGGCCTTCCCATTTGGCCACAACGAACGTTGCCACGCAGTTGCCCAACAGGTTCACTACGACGCGCATGGAGTCCATGAGGCGGTCGGCTCCGAGGAGAAGCGCGACGCCGGCTACCGGGAAGATGCCCAGCGCAGCTGCCGTGGCGGAGAGCGCCAGGAAGGACGAACCCGGCACGCCGGCCATGCCCTTGGAGGTCAGGAGCAGGACGCCCAGTGCCGCCAGCTGCTGGCCAAGGTCCAGGTTGTGGCCGAAGGCCTGCGCCAGGAACAGCAGCGAAATGGACAGGTAGATCGCGGCGCCGTCCAGGTTGAAGGAGTAGCCCGTGGGAACCACAAGCCCGGTGGTGGCACGGGAGCAGCCGGCGTTGGTCAGCTTGGTCATGATGCGCGGCATCACTGCTTCAGTGGAGGCGGTGCCGAGTGCCAGCAGGAATTCTTCACGGGTGTACTTCAGGAACGCCCACAGGGGAACCCGGGCGAAGCCCCAGGCCACCAGGAACAGCAGGCCGATGAAGACAATGGCTGCACCGTAGCAGGCAGCTATAAGAAGGGCGTAGGTACTCAACGTCCCCAGTCCGTACTGGCCGATGATGAACGCCATGGCACCGAAGGCACCAATGGGAGCCACTTTCATGATCCAGGACATGATCTTGAAGATCAGCTCCAAGACGGTTTCCATGAGGCTGATGACCGGAAGGCAACGTTCGCGGCCGATGACCACGATGGCTGCGCCGAAGAACACGGAGAAGAATAGGACCTGAAGCAGGCTGTTGTTGGCAAAAGCACCGATCACGCTGACGGGAATGACATCCAGGATGAACGCTGCAGCGTCCTTGGGAGGCGCGCTGCCGGTCTTGGCGTTGAGCGCGTCCTGGGAGAGAGTAGCGGGGTCGATATTAAGGCCAGCACCAGGCTGAACGATATTTCCGACGATGAGCCCGAAGACGAGGGCGAAAAGAGTGGCGCCGGTGAAGTACAGGAGCGCTTTGACCCCGACCCGTCCGACCGCCTTGACGTCGCCCACTGCCGAGATGCCTGTGACGATCACAAGGAAAATCAGCGGGGCGATGATCATCTTAATGAGTTGAATGAATCCATCGCCCAGCGGCCGTAAGGCGGACCCAATGGTCGGCCAAAAATGGCCGATGAGTACACCTGCGACGACGGCGATCAGGATTTGAAAAAAGAGCGACTGGTACAGCCGCTTTTTCTTCTGCGGGGCCGAACTCGCCTTCAGCGCCGCGGAGTCTGGGATCTTCATTGATCTGAACCAATCAGTTGGGAACAGCCCCACGTTTTGAGGGGGTTTTCCAAATGTAAGCCCGCTCACACCATTCCGCAAGGGGAAATAAGATTTCCATAATACGGAAAGTCACATTTGGTTTGGAGCTTGGATGTTGGTGCGTCCACCACCTTCTTTGGCGTAGAAATGCCCGTGACACACCCTCCTACAGGCGTGTCACGGGCATTCAGGAAGCAAAGTGGGTGGTGGCGGCACGGGCTCACGGTTTGGGGCGGTGCTTTGAGGCTAGCCGCGGCCCACGAAGGGCATGCCGGCGGCCGTCACCACCAAGGATCCGACACTGGCCGACGACGGCATGTTGGCCATCATCAGGACGGCACGGGCTGCGTCATCCACAGGGAACATGGGCTCCACTTTGCGGCTGCCGTCAGCCTGCAGCGCCCCGGAGCCTACGCCGATGGTGTCCATGATTTCCGTGCGGGTATTACCGATGTCGATCTGCCCGCACGTAATGCCGAACTCCCGGCCGTCGAGCTCAATGCTCTTGGTCAGGCCCGTCATCGCGTGCTTGGTGACTGTGTAGGCCACGGATTTGGGCCTGGGCGAGTGCCCCGAAATGGAGCCGTTGTTGATGATCCGGCCACCTTGCGGCTCTTGCGCTTTCATGGTCCGCACTGCCTCCGCGGCACACAACATGGAGCCCGTGACGTTCACGCGAAGGGTTGCTTCCCACTCCTCCACACTGATGTCTCCCACGTCGCCCGCCGGTCCAAAAATGCCAGCGTTGTTGAACAGCACATCAACCCGCCCCCAGCGTTCGCGGACCTCCGCGAAAAGGCGAGCGACGTCGTCGGGCGCTGTTACATCGCACGGAACCGCCAGCGCATCCGGGTGCTCGCCCGCAGTTTCCAACAGGTGCGCCTCCCGGCGGCCGGCAAGCGCAACACGGTAACCCTCGGCGAGCATCAGCCTGGCGACTGCCCTTCCAATACCCGAACCGGCACCGGTCACGACGGCGACCCTTGGGTTTGGGGGAGGGCTGGAGTCAGTCATGTGGTTGCCTTTCGGGAAATTGCTCGTGGCAGCGTCAGCGTGCGGCTTCAGCTGGCTGGACTGCTGCTGCCGGCTGGGCGGCTGTTATCGGCCAGCCTATGACAGTCTTTGGGCGCGGAGTGGCATAGGTCCTGACCTTGGACGTGCACAGGCCGAGGCGGACCAGCGACTCGGCGATGGTGACCGCCGCCGCCACTCCATCCACCACAGGGACTCCGGTGCGCTGGCGGATTTGTTCGTCGAGTC
Organism: Paenarthrobacter sp.; assembly: GCA_031179305.1. Classification (GTDB taxonomy): domain Bacteria; phylum Actinomycetota; class Actinomycetes; order Actinomycetales; family Micrococcaceae; genus Arthrobacter. The sequence continues at coordinate 148,487 of JAPSHX010000008.1, forward strand.
CGGCCATGCCGCCGCAACCTAGAACAATAACCTCGGCCTTGTCGTCCTGAACCGCCTGTTCCGCCTGGCTCACAATCGCTTCGACAGCACGCTCTGGGTATTCCTCTAGTTCCAGCACGGCCATGCCGCTGGCCCTGACAGAGGCGCAACGTGCTTCCAAACCGGCGAGCTTCAGGCGATCCTCGATAAGGGGAACCGCGCGGTCCAGGGTAGTGACCACTGAATACTTGTGGCCCAGGAACATTGCGGTGCTGGCTGCTGCCTCAGTGATATCGACTACCGGGACGTCGAGGAGTTCCTGGAGACCTTCGCGTCCGTGCTCGCCGTAGCCGGCCTGGATGACGGCGTCGAAAGGTTCGGGATAGTTCACCACCGCATCCATGACGGCGATCGCAGCGAGATAGCTTTCGAAGTTTCCTTCGCAGGAGTCGGCGCCAAAGCGAGGCGTAATGCCGATGATGTCGGTGCCGGGAGCCGCTGCAGCACGAGCCTGCGCTGCGATGGAGTCCGTCATGGACTGGGTGGTGTTGACGTTTGCGACAAGGATGCGCATGGGTTTCCTCAGTGTCAGTGGGTGCTGGCGACGGCGATCGACTCGCCGGAGACGTCCTGGTGGACCTGCTTCTTGTCCGCGACAGCGAAGTACGTCAGCGCTGCGACGCCGGCTCCGATGAACCAAGCGAACGGAGCAGCCGCGGCCAGCGCAGGGATAAAGGCGATGGCAATGGCCAGGCCTGCGGCCGGGAGCATCGCGATGATGGCCTTCGGGTTCACGCCGCGCTTGTAGAAGTAGGCGCCCTTGGGATCCTCAGTGTAGAGCTCCGGGACATTGACCTTGCCGCGGCGGACCAGCCAGTAATCGGCCATGACCACACCGAACAGGGGCCCGAGCAAGGCACCAAGGCCACCCAGGAAATACACGATCACGATCGGGTTGTTGTAAAGGTTCCAGGGCAGGATGATCAAGCCGATGGTGCCGCTGACCCAGGCCGCCTTGCGGAAGTTCAGGTGTCGTGGGAAGAGGTTGGTCAGGGCGTAGACGGGAGCCACGAAGTTGGCCATCAGGTTTACCGCGATGGTCAGGATCAGCAGGGCCAGGCAGGCAAGCACCAACAGAAGCGTATTGGGGATGCTCTCCACAATGTCAGAGGGGCTCTCGATGACGGTGCCGTTGATCTTGTACTGACCGCCGGCCATGACCACCACGATTGCACCGAAGACGAGCATATTGATGGGGATGCCCCAGAAGTTGCCCTTGACGATGGACTTCTTGGAAGCCGAGGACCGGGTGAAGTCGCAGAAGTTCAGGACGAAGGTTCCGTAGATGGAGACCCACAGGGCACCGCCGGCGAAGATGGTGAGCCACATTTCGGTACCCTCGAGGCCCTTGATGCCGCTCCACTGGATGGCGCCGCCGGCTTCGATGAAGACCCACACGGCAATCGCTGCCATGGTCACCAGGATGATGGGTCCGGCGAAGGCCTCATACTTACGAATCATTTCCATGCCGAAGCTGACGATGACCAACTGGACGATCCAGAGGGCCACGAACGAGAGCCAGCCCAAGGTTGAAAGGCCAAGGATGGAGTTGCTGTCCAGGTCTTTCAAACCCGGTGCCATCGCCACCAGCATGACGCGGAGGACTACCGAAGCCAGATAGGTCTGGATGCCGAACCAAGCCACGGCAACTGCGCCACGAACCAGGCTGGCTATCTGCGCTCCCCTGATGCCAAAGCTGATACGGCTCATGACAGGGAAGGGGACGCCGGTCTTCTCACCCATGAACCCGGAGAAGTTCAAGAGGGCGAACAGGAGAATGGCGCCGATACCCAGGGCTACCAAGATCTGCCAGCCGCCCAAACCGAGGGAGAACAGGCCGATGGCGAAGGCATAATTACCCAGGCTGTGAACGTCGTTGGCCCAGAGGGTAAAGATGCTGTAGCTGGTCCACTTACGGCCCTTGGCCTTGGTGGGCGCGAGGTCGATGTTGTAAAGACTTGGGCTGATGGTACGGCCTGCGGCTTCAGAAGCAATGGCGCAAAGGTCAGTGTTGCCCACGACCGGGTGGTTGGGGCCACCTGCGTTCTTGTCTCCCGGAGTCTCAGTGACGCCGACTGATGAAGTCGTCTGCATCGTGGATCTCCACTTCGTACTGATTCCACAATGTGGAATCTAGTTATTGAATAGTGAAAGCACTCTATGACTCAGGTCACGTAACGTCAAGGTTTCTCGTGTATGCAGGGTCACATTCGGTTGCTTGACCGACGGATTCCCAGTTGACTGTTTTGGTTACGCAATCCGTGTTGACGCTGCCCAACCAGCAGACGTAATCTCGAATTGCAGAATTTTATTCTCACAATACGAAATTCCTTGAGCGCCCCCACAGAGCAAGCGCCCAGACATTCAATGAAGAGAGGTTGGACGTGGCTGCAGGAGAAGAGACCTCACACATCCTCAGCGGGTTGACTGCCCAGCTGCCTGATCGTGATCCGGAAGAGACCGCGGAGTGGATTGAGTCCCTTGATGCGTTGATCGCGGAGC
>JAPSHX010000001.1:0-288642 GCA_031179305.1 Paenarthrobacter sp.
AGCGAGGACTAAAGACTCGTGAAGCTGACCGGTACTAATAGGCCAACAACTTACACCACACAACACACTGCACGCGTCCACTATGTGGTTCCCGAACAACAACCGTTCCAGGAACCAAACACAACAAAATAACAACACCACAGTTGTAACCACCACAGATTTCCCACCCCGAAAAAACGCCCACACCAGGCACAACACGGGGACGGGTAACAAGGTTACGGCGGTCATAGCGTGGGGGAAACGCCCGGTCCCATTCCGAACCCGGAAGCTAAGACCCACAGCGCCGATGGTACTGCACCCGGGAGGGTGTGGGAGAGTAGGACACCGCCGGACATAATTTGAAAAGAGCCCCGACCATCACGGTCGGGGCTCTTTGCATTTAACACTCCTCATTAACCCAAGTGTGTGCCTCCTGCCCCCGGTAGAGTTGGTGGTCATGGAAAACCTCTTCAGCCACCCCGAGTCGGAGCCCGAGCCGTCCCAGCAGGACAACGATGCTTTGGAGCCCTTCATCATCACCGTCGTGGTCCCCACCAACGTCTCTCATGCCTTTCAAGGATTCACGGATCACCCGCATCTTTGGTGGCCGCTTGAACAGGAGAGCGTGTTCGGCGAGGGATCACATGTTGAGTTCGAAGAGAACCTGATCCTCGAGACGGCCGAGGATGGACGTACCTCCGTGTGGGGAACCATCGACGATTGGCAGCCGCCATTGTCCTTCCACGCCAGCTGGTATCCCGCGAGCACACCCCTGTGGTCCACCGAGATCCGTGTATCGTTCCGGGCCGTGGAAGAGGGCACTGAGGTTCGCTTGGTCCACGACGGTTGGGAGGGCGCCGAAGACCCCGCGGCCTCGCGCGCGTCCTACGCCGAGGGTTGGCCCCGTGTCCTTGAGCGCTACGTGAGATTCATGGGCGGAGCAGTTGCCTAGGATCCGCAGGCTCCACGCGAAAGATTGGGCCCTGTTGAGGGCCGTCCGCCTGGAGATGCTCAGAGATACGCCCATGGCCTACGTGGAAAGCTTGGATGCTGCGCGCCGGCAAACGGACACCCAGTGGCAGGAGCGAGCTGCCGCGATGTCCGGGGACGCCAGTGTCACCCTGGTTGCCGATGGTGGCGAAGACGGCAGCAAATTCTGCGGTCTGATGCGCGTGGTGGTCAAACATCCCCAGAGCCCGGAGAAACCGCTGCAGGCTATGCTGATCAGCGTGTATGTCGCCCCCGAGCATCGCGGGCTGGGACTGGCTGACGAGCTCCTGAACGAGGCGTGCAGGACCGCAGCGGAAGAACTGGCAGCGGAAAGCATTGAGCTTGGGGTGCATGAGGACAACTCAAGGGCGCTTGCGTTCTACAGGCGTCACGGATTCGAGACAACGGGTGCTAGCCGGCCTTATCCGCAGGACACGTCAAAGCTGGAGCTCGTGATGGAACGGCCGCCGCCCTAAGGGGCTGCTAGGAGGCGCCGGGCCTGGGCACTGCGGTACTCGTCCGTACCACCAGCTTGGTTGGGTGCTCCGTGTCTGCAGGTTCCAGAACCAGTCCATTGTTGATCGCACCCAGCAGGGTGCGCACGGCCAATGCCCCCTGCCCCTTGGCGTCCTGGTCGATGGTGGTCAGGCCAAGGACATTGCCCAGGTCGTGCCCGTCGATGCCCATGACCGAGAGATCGTCAGGGATGCGCAAGCCGAAGTCCCGGGCGGCCAGGATAGTGCCGATTGCCATTTCGTCCGACGCTGCGAAAACGGCCGTAGGACGCTCAGGTGCGCTGGCCAGCAATTGCCGCGCGGCCCCGTAGGCGCCTTCTATGGTGAAGTCCGCAGAAACTATCCATTCGGGCCTGACCGGGCAGCCGGCGTCGTTCATTGCCTTTTCAAAACCGCTGCGGCGGGTTCCCGGCAGGTGGAAGTCTTGGTCATAGGCTTCATGGCCGGTGATGTGCGCTATCTTGGTGTGGCCCAGACCCAGTAAGTGGTTGGTGGCTTTGTGCGCGATCCCGGAGTCGTCGATCCTGATGGTGGAAGCCCCTGGCAAGGGGCCACCGATACCTACTATGGGGCGGTGCACTGCGTGAAGCTGCTCGATTTCGTCTTCGCTGAGCTCCAGGGATACTGCAATGACCGCATCCACCCGCTTGCGAAGCAGGAAGTCGCTGAAGACGCTCTGCCGGTGCGCGGGGTTTTCACCGATGTTATAGAGGGTGAGATCGTAGCCAGCCTCCAACAACGCGGCTGAGGCGCCCTCGATCACCGCTGAGAAGAACCAGCGGTGGACCGAGGGCACCACCAAGCCGACATTGTGCGTGCGCCCGGAGGCCAGGCTCGACGCATGGTAGGAAAGCACGAATCCCAACTCCGCAGCTGCGGCACGGGCACGTTCGCGGCTTGTGGGAGAGACGTTGCCCTTCCCGCTCAGCGCCCGTGAGACCGTGGCAACGGACAGCCCTGCTCGCTCGGCTACGTCCTTGATGCCGGTCATGCTGCTCCTTGGGGGAAAAGTTAGCTGGCTGTGAGCCAGATTGTCTCCCCCGAGCCTAGTAGATCCACGCCTGGTAGATCAGCGCCTGGTAAATCGCTGCCTTCTCCAGCGGAGCTCCGCAGGATCGTTTCGCCGGCCGGAAGTGGCATGGCCTCAGCCCCGACGTTCATGATCACCAGGGTGTTGCCGTTGAGGTAGGCGAGAGAGGTCTCACTGCAGTAGTCCTCCACCCAGGCGAGGGAGCCCTCGCCGAGCCGGTGCGTGGCCCGGAGGGCGAGCATCCGGCGGTACAGGTTAAGGTGCGACGCCGGATCTGACTCTTGCTTATCCCTTGCCAGCGCGGGCCAGGACTCTGGCTGGGGCAACCAAGGGTCCATGCCGTTGCCGAACCCGGAGTGTGGTTCGGAGGAACGCCAAGGGAGCGGCACGCGGCAGCCATCGCGGCCAATGCGGGCTCCGCCGGTGCGGGCGAACGTGGGGTCCTGGCGCAGGCTGCCTGGGATGCTGGAAGAATCGGGCAGGCCCAGCTCTTCGCCCTGGTAAAGGTAGGCGCCGCCCGGGAGACCAAGCATGAACATGGTGGCCGCGGCAGCGCGTCGTCGTCCGAGTTCTTCATTGGGCTGAACGTCATCAGGCCCAATGCCGTCACCGTCGCGGGGCCCTGGTCCGTCATAGCCGAAACGGGACACGTGCCTTACGACATCGTGGTTGGACAACACCCAGGTGCTCGGGGCACCTACGGCGTCCAGTGAGACCAGCGAGTCCGTGATGATGTGGCGGAGGCGGTTCACGTCCAATCCTGCGTGCAGGTAAGGGAAGTTGAAGGCCTGGTGCATTTCGTCGGGGCGGACCCATTGCGCCAGACGGGGGAGCGGGTCGACGTTCGCTTCAGCGCAAAGGATGCGGTCCGGTCCGTACTCTTCCAGGATGGACCGCCACCGGCGGTAGATATCGTGCAAGGCCGGCTGGCCGAACATGGGAGCGTCCTGGCCCGGGAAGCCGTCGGTGCTGTTGCCGTCTGCACGCCCACCCCAGTTGGGGAGGCCGGCAGCCTTGACCAGCGCATGGGCAACGTCCACCCGGAAGCCGGAGATGCCGCGGTCCAGCCAGAAGCGTAGGACGCGTTCAAACTCGGCGTGGACGGCTGGGTTGTCCCAATTGAAGTCCGGCTGTGAAGAGTCGAAGAGGTGCAGGAACCACTGACCGGGCTGACCGTTGGATTCGATGATGCGTGTCCATGCTGGGCCACCGAAGTGCGATTGCCAGTTGTTGGGTGGCTCGTTGCCGTCAGGTCCCAGGCCGTCCCGGAAGATGAACATGTCCCGTTCTGCACTGTTCGGCCCCGCAATCAATGCTGCCTGGAAAGCGACGTGCTGGTCGGAACAGTGGTTGGGGACGAGGTCCGCGATGACGCGCAGGTTGAGCCTGTTGGCCTCTGCGATGAGGGCGTCGAAGTGGTGCAGGGTGCCGAAGAGGGGGTCGACGTCGCAGTAGTCGCTGACGTCGTATCCTGCATCCCGCTGAGGTGATCGATAGAAGGGGGAGAGCCACACGGCGTCGACTCCCAATGCCGCCAACTGTGGTAGTTCGGCGGTGATGCCCGCCAGGTCTCCTATGCCGTCACCGTTGAGGTCCCGGAAGGATCGCGGATAGATCTGGTAGATCACAGCGGAACGCCACCATCCGTGCGCCGTTGAGGCGTCGTGGATCGGGGTCACATGCGTGAAAACAGTAGTGGGCTCGGGGCTCGCAACCGAGAGCAGGGAATCAACGGACATGAACACATCGTAGAAGAGAATCCGGAAGATTGTAAACGTTTCCAGTCCTAAGGGTGCTGTCTTTGCGGCACCCAGGTGGGGTGGGCTTTTCAAATATGCTGCTTCCCCTGTAGTGTGTGGAAGCGCTTGCAGTTGTGAGCCATGTCACCGGCGAAGCGACGGGTCCTAGACCCCTTGCCGCCGAAGCAAAAGAACGAAAGGGACACCAATGAAGGTGCACAATACCCTCGCGACTCACACCACCCGGCGCATTTTCGCCACCGGGGCGCTCTCGGTGGCCGCAGCCTTTGCACTGAGTGCGTGCGGTGGAAGCGCCTCCACCGCGCCGAGCTCGGAAGCTGCAAAACCGGACCTTAAGGCCGCAGGAGCTGGTGTTATCACCATGTGGGTGGACGCCGAGCGTTCCCCGGCATTGAAGGACATCACAGAGAAGTTCAAGTCCGATACCGGCATCGAGGTGAAGCTCGTGGTCAAGGACTTTGCCGCTGTGCGCGACGACTTCATCACCCAGGTGCCAACCGGGCAGGGGCCGGACTTGATTGTCGGACCCCATGACTGGATTGGAAAGTTCGTCCAGAACGGCGTGATCGCACCTGTCGAGCTGGGAGACAAAGCCGGACAGTTCCAGGATTCTTCCCTCAAAGCCATGACCTACAACGGCGCTGTCTACGGCGTCCCTTACGCCATCGAAAACATTGCCCTGCTGCGCAACACCAGCATCGTGGACAGCAAAGCTGCCACCTTGGACGAAGTAGTGGCCAACGGTAAGAAAGCCGTGGCAGACGGCAAAGCCACTTTCCCATTCCTGGTGGGCATGGACCCGAAGCAGGGCGACCCATACCACCTGTACCCGCTGCAGTCCTCCATGGGTTCACAGGTGTTCGGTAAGAACGCCGACGGCGAATATGATCCCAAGCAGCTCCTCATCGGTGACGCTGCCGGCGTCGAATTCGCCAAGAAGCTGGCTGCCTGGGGCGACGCCGGCGAGAAGATCATCAACTCCAACATCACGGGTGACATTGCCAAGGAGAAGTTCCTGGCCGGCGAATCCCCGTACTTCGTGACGGGCCCGTGGAACGTTCCGGATGTCCAGAAGAAGGGCATCAAGTTCTCCGTAGATGAGCTGCCCACCGCGGGCAACGAGCCCGCCCAGCCGTTCATCGGCGTCAACGGCTTCTTCATCAGCGCCAAGAGTGCCAATGCCTTGGCCACCAACGAGTTCGTCACCAACTACCTCACCTCCGAGGCGGCGCAGGACTCCATGTATGCAGCAGGAGGACGGCCCCCGGCCCTCAAGGCGTCGTTCGAGAAGGCGGCCAGCGACCCCGTGGTTGAGGCGTTCGGCAAGATCGGTGCCACCGGTGTTCCCATGCCGGCCATCCCGGAAATGAGCGCGGTGTGGGCCGACTGGGGTGCCACTGAGCTGGCCATCATCAAGGGCCAAGGCGACCCGGCCGAGGCCTGGACCAAGATGGCCGACAGCATCAAGTCCAAGATCGGCGGCTAACACCACAACCGGATAACTCCACCGGTCTGCCCCGGGCCGGGCGGCACTCCACCGCCCGGCCCTGCCTGCCGCCAACCGCTTCACCCAAGGATCCACAATGCCAAAACCAGATCTCCGCGAACTGCCCTCCAGCCAAGGCCAAGCGGCCCCGGCTGAGGCTGTCAGCAGCGCCCGACGTCAAGCCAAACCCGCGCGCCCAGCCAAGCCCGCACGCCATCCGGATTCCCTCAAGGGCACCATCCTCAAAGTTGTCCTGCTGGGACTTGTGGACGCCTTCGCGGTGTACGTCCTGATGATGCTTTTCCTCAGCCAGTCGTGGGCGGCACTGGCGGTGTCGTCCCTGGTGGTTCTGGCGATTAACTGGATCTACCTCCGAAAGGGCGGGCTCCCGGCCAAATACTTGGCTCCTGGGGTGCTGTTCCTGCTGGTGTTCCAAGTCCTGGTGGTGGTGTTCAGCGGCTACATCGCCTTTACCAACTACGGAGACGGGCACAACAGCACTAAGGACGATGCCATTTCGGCCATCCAGCTGACAGCGCAGAAACGCGTCCCGGATTCGCCTGCGTACAAGGCTTCCGTGCTGACCAAGGACAACGAGTTCTATCTGCTGTTCACCGATCCGGCAGGGAAGGCGCAATTCGGCAGTAGCGAAGATCCGCTCGCCGAAGCCCCGGACGCCGGCAAAGACTCAACGGGCAAGGCCAACTCCTTGCCGGGCTACCAGACACTGAAGTTCCAGGAGATCGTGGCCAACCAGCAGGAGATCCTGAAGGTCACAGTCCCGGTTTCGGAGGATCCCGCCGATGGAACGTTGCGCACAGCCGACGGCAGCACGGCTTATCAGTTCAAACCGGCGCTCAACTACGACGCCGCTACGGATACCTTCGTGGACACCGAAACCGGCACGGAATACCGCGACAACGGCAAGGGCGCGTTTGCTGATGCCAACGGAGAGACCTTGGCTACCGGCTGGAAAATCGATGTCGGGATGGACAACTTCGTCCGGGCCTTCACAGATCCCAGCCTTCGCGGACCGCTGCTGGGCGTGATCCTCTGGACGTTCACGTTCTCCATCGCATCCGTCGCCCTCACCTTTGTGATGGGCCTCTTCCTGGCCATGACGTTCAACCGTGAGGACCTCCGCGGTAAGAAGGCTTACCGGATCCTGATGATCCTGCCCTACGCTTTCCCCGCCTTCCTGTCCGGCCTGGTGTGGTCCGGCATCCTCAACCCCGAGTTCGGCTGGCTGAACCAAACATTGCTCGGCGGCGCGAACATCGGCTGGCTTACGGACCCGGTCCTGGCCAAAATCAGCGTGCTTGTGGTCAATGTGTGGCTTGGGTTCCCGTACATGTTCCTGGTCTGCACCGGCGCCCTGCAATCCCTGCCATCTGAAATCGATGAGGCAGCCCGAATGGACGGAGCCTCAGCTTGGCGGGTGTTCCGTTCCATCAAATTGCCACTGTTGCTGGTATCCGTGGCACCGCTGTTGATCTCCTCCTTCGCCTTCAACTTCAACAACTTCAACGTCATCTACATGCTCACCGGCGGTGGGCCGCGCTTCGCGGACACTGACCGCGATATCGGCGCCACAGACATCCTCATCACGCTGGTGTACAAGGTTGCATTCGGCCAGGGAACCGGGCGCGATTACGGCCTGGCCAGCGCGCTCGCCATCATCATCTTCATCATCGTGGCCACCATTTCGGCCATCAGCTTCAAGCAGACCAAAGCACTCGAGGACGTGAACTGATGAGCGTACGCACACTCGCCTCCAGCAAGGAAAAGACGTTCGACGGCGGCCCCTCGCCGCTGGCTCCCAAGCGCCGTCCCTTTGGGGTCTGGTTCAAGGACAAAGGCTGGCGGCATGTGGTGGGCGTCGTCACCACGATCTTCGCCGTCTTCCCGCTCCTCTATGTTTTGTCCGCTGCCTTGGATTCCAATGGCACGCTTGTGGGTTCCAACGGACTGTTTTCCAGGTTCGACACGGGCAATTTCGTGGCGCTCTTCAGCGACCCCACTCGACCTTTCGGCCGCTGGTTCGTAAACACTCTGGTGGTGGGTACGGTGACGTCCGCTGCTACCGTCTTCCTTGGCGCCATGGCCGCGTACGCATTCTCCCGTATGCGCTTCAAGGGCCGCCGGATGGGTCTCTTGACCCTCCTCCTGCTGCAGATGTTCCCGCAACTGTTGGCGGTGGTCGCGATCTTCCTGCTCCTCAGCGGAATCTCACAGGTCATTCCCGCTTTGGGCCTGGGCAGTCAGCTGGGCCTCATCATGGTCTACCTTGGCGGCGCGCTGGGCGTGAACACCTACCTGATGTACGGGTTCTTCAACACAGTTCCGCAGTCACTGGATGAAGCCGCAAAGATTGATGGTGCCAGCCACGTCCAGATCTTCTTCGGCATCATCCTGCGCCTGGTCACGCCCATTCTGGCGGTGGTTGGTCTGTTGGCCTTCATCGGCATTTCCAGCGAGTTCGTCATCGCCAGCGTAGTGCTGACCGACCCGGACAGCCAGACGCTCGCCGTGGGCCTCTATTCCTATGTCGCCCAGCAACGATCCGAGAACTGGGGTGTTTTCGCGGCCGGTGCCGTAATCGCCGCGATCCCCGTCATGGCACTGTTCCTCTTCCTGCAAAAGTACATCGTCAGTGGCCTCACTGCCGGCTCCGTGAAAGGCTGACGATGCCCATCGCCCTTCCCCACCACGATGGGTCCGCGCTGTACTCACCCGGGTCCGTGTCCCTCGGCGAAACCGTCCGGCTCCGTGTGCGTGTCCCGTCGGGGTGGGGACCGGCGTCGAAAGTCTGGGTCCGTTCTGTCCAGGACGGTGAACCCCGTTACGACGCCGCCATCCGGCTGGGCACTGCCGATGGCTGGGAATGGTGGGAAGCGGCGATGCTCGTGGCGAATCCGGTGGCGAAGTACCGCTTCCTGCTGGAGGTCTCCGTATCACACGACGACGATGCTCCAGTTAGAGCCGCAGGTACGGTGGGGCGGCGGTACTGGAACCTCAACGCCCAAGGCCTGTTCGCACGGGACGTTTCCGATTCAGCAGACTTCAGGCTGACGGCGTTCGCCCCGCCACCGGAGTGGCTGGGCAAGGGCACCATGTACCAGGTGTTTCCGGACCGGTTCGCCCGATCCACGCAAGCGGACGGACATCCCACGCCGGACTGGGCCATCGCTTGCTCCTGGGATACCCCGGTGGTGGGAACGGGCGAGCAAGCCTCCGCACAGTTTTATGGAGGAGACCTTCCCGGGATCACCGGCAAACTGGACCACCTGAAGGAACTGGGCGTGGATGTCCTTTACCTGACTCCCTTCTTCCCAGCACGTTCCAACCACCGTTACGACGCTTCCACCTTCGATTCCGTGGATCCGCTCTTGGGCGGCGACCAGGCCTTGGTGGATTTGGTTGAAGCCGCAAATGCGCGGGACATCCGCGTCATGGGGGATCTCACTGCAAACCACTCCGGCGCTGCCCACGAGTGGTTCGTCAAAGCGCTCGCCGATCCGGGATCAGAGGAAGCAGGCTACTACTACTTCAGCACGGACCATTCCAGCTATGAGTCATGGTGGGGAGTCCCGTCACTACCTAAATTCAACTGGTCCTCGGAAGCACTCCGCCGGCGTTTCGTGACGGACGACGATTCCGTGGTTGCCCGCTGGCTTAAGCCGCCGTTCAATCTGGATGGCTGGAGGATCGACGTCGGCAACATGACGGGTCGTCTGGGCGCGATAGATCTCAACCATGAAGTTGCCCGGCTCATCGCTGACCGCGTGCGTGAGATCAACCCGAACGCGTCCCTGCTCGCTGAGTCCACCTCCGATGCCGCCCCCGACGTCACGGGTGAGCACTGGCAGGGTGCCATGTCGTACTCGAATCTCACCCGGCCGCTATGGTCCTGGCTCGCCAAAGACGCACCTGACGTTAACTTCTTCGGCTCGCCCCAGTCCGGGCCTAACAGGATTCCGGCTGAAGATTTCCTCGCGACGCACCAAGACCTCGCAGCGGGATTTAGCTGGAGTGTGCGACAAAACAACATGAACGCCCTCAATACGCACGACACAGCACGTGCAGCCACGGTGATGGTCGACGGCGGCCCGGAAGTGGGCGCGGTGCTCACCTTCTGTTTGCCGGGACTTCCGGTGCTGTTTGCCGGCGATGAGTTTGGATTCGAGGGGTTCAACGGCGAGGACTCCAGGACTCCCATGCCGTGGGCTGAGTCGGGATCGGATGGTGAGCAGGCTCCTGTGGTCAAGGATTGTGTGGTGAAGGACCTACGATCCGTCTACGCAAGCCTCGTGAGGCTCCGCAGGGAACTGCCTGCGCTGACTGTGGGCGGCGTGCGATGGCTGCACGCAGAGGGCGACGCCATGATCTTTGTCCGGGAAACTGTGGAGTCGTCAGTGCTGGTCTTCGTCTCGAGGGACAATGCCGAGGTGGTGCTCGACGATTCGGTTCTCAGCGACACGCAGCTTAAGGCATTGCTACTGTCTCCACTGCACCACTCCGGAACGGTGGCATCGGCAACTGCCGGTCCATCCGGCGTCGAAGGTGTTTGCCTACGCTCGGAAGGTATCTCCGCAGGAATCTGGGCGATCCCCGGAACCCGGCTTCCCACGCGCTAGAGGGCACCCCAGGCGATGCAGGTGCTGGCTAGACTGGCAAGGAAAAGACTGCGAAGACTGCCGGTTTGGCGTGTCCGCGGTGCTCATGTGGAGGGAAAGCCTTGTCGGACGAAACGGCCATCGCCGGAACATCGGGGGAAAGCATCAAGGAACGCACGGTGGGCCGTGGGGAAGCCACCCAGCCACCTGCCATCGAGGGGATTTTCTTGGAGAAGCTTGCCGCTGGACTTGGTGCTGGGCAGGTGACTGACGATGAAGAAACCCTCAGCGTGTACTCAGTGGATCAAGGACCACTGCTGGAAAGGCACCTGCCCCTGGCTGTGGTGTGGGCCGAGTCCGTGGAAGACGTGCAACACATTGTTCGCAGCTGCGCCGCCCATCAGGTGCCGATCGTTCCCCGGGGTGCCGGGACCGGCGTCTCCGGGGGAGCACACGCGACGCAAGGCTGCATTGTCCTGAGTTTGGAACGGATGAACCGCATCCTGGACCTCAATCCCGACGACGAGACCGCCGTCGTCGAACCCGGCGTCATCAACGCCGATCTGAACGCCGCCGCCGCAGAGCACGGTCTCATGTATGCGCCCGACCCCGCCAGCTACAAAATGTCCACCATCGGCGGCAACGTTGCCACCAACGCCGGAGGACTGCGCTGCGCCAAATACGGCGTAACACGCGATTCCGTGCTGGCCCTGGACGTTGTGATGGCCGACGGCTCACTGATGCATACCGGCCATCAGACTTTCAAAGGCGTCGCAGGCTATGACCTGACCGCGCTGCTGGTGGGCTCCGAAGGGACGCTGGGAATTGTGGTGGGCGTGACTGTCCGCCTGAAATACCTGCCGCGAGAGGTCCACACCATTGCTGCGTTCTACCAAGACTTCCGCAGGGCGGCCGCCGGAGTGCTCGCCGTGGGCAGGGCCCGGGTACAGCCGGCCATCATGGAACTGCTGGATAACGGAACTCTGGTGCAGTTGGATGAAATGCATGGTGGTGACCTCCAGACGCGCGGTAAGTCGCTGCTCCTGATCCAGACCGATGGCTTCGGTGCCGCAGCGGAGGCCGACGTCGTCCGGCAGGTCCTCGCTGAAGGCGGCGCCACGGTGACCACGGAAGTCAGCGCCGAAGCCGAGATGCTGGTGGAAATGCGACGCAACAGCCGCGGCGTCGAAGTGGACGACGAATTCAGGGTGGGGGAGGACATCGCCGTCCCGCGCTCCAGGTTGGTGGACTTTGTTGCCGAACTGGAAGCGATGGCCGCCCGATTCCGCGTGATGCTAAAGGTGGTGGCGCACGCAGGAGACGGCAACCTGCACCCGACGTTCTGGATGGAACGTGTGGACCCTGCTACTGATGCGGCTGCTTTGGAGCGGCTCAACGCGGCGTTGGATGAATCCATCCGGGTAGGCCTCGAGATGGGCGGCACCATCACCGGTGAGCACGGCGTGGGCCAATACAAGCTGCGATGGCTCGGCCTGGAGCAGCCCGAGCCCGTGAGGGAGCTGCAGCGGCGCATCAAGGATCTGTTCGACCCGCAAGGGATTCTGAACCCGGGAAAGGCTATCTAGGCGCGTTCCCGGAGTGGCTGTCTTCGGGGGGCGTCCTGCAGGTTCCCTCCTCACCCAACTAGGTAACAGTTCAGGTCGTTCTCAGGGCTGAGAACGACCTGAACTGTTACCTAGTTGGGAAAACAAGACCGATCCGGCTGCCCGGAACCAAGAGGGGGCCTGTCGAGTGGGACCTCTGCGGCGTATCCTCGGCGATATGACGAACTCACCATCAGGGACTCAACAACCGGAAACACCTGCCACGGAAATCCTGGAAACCAACGAATGCTGGGAGCTCCTTCGCGGCGTCTCAGTGGGCAGACTCGCAGTTGTGGTGGATGACCACCCGGACATCTTTCCCGTGAATTACAAGGTTGATCACGGGACCATGGTGTTCAGGACCGGTGAAGGCACCAAACTTCATGCAGCACTAGGCGACGCGCCTGTGGCCATCGAAGCCGACGGCGTCAACGCCGAAACAGGGGTGGCATGGAGCGTGGTGGCTAAGGGGCAAGCGTCGGCCGTGAAGCTGACGCAGGACGTGCTGGATACCATCGGACTCCTCCTGTTCCCGTGGGAAGCAGGCCAGAAGGACCAGTTCATCCGCATCACACCTAGCGAAGTGACGGGCCGTCGCTTCACGGTTACCCCGGCTATGACGTGGTGGACTCCGTTGGATAATGCCCCCACGGCACGAGGCGAGTAAGCCCTAACACCGGGAACCCGGGAAACTCCACTAGTCGTCCGCGTCCGGGTACTCGTCCGCTTCGTCGTACCGGCCGGATTCCTCCACCTCGACCTCAAGGATCTTGAGCAGCTCCGTGTCCGGGTTCAGCATGATGGCAGCTTCGTCGCGGCGGTGCTGCAACACGGTGTCCAAGTAGGACTGCACTGTCTCCGCCAGGGGAACGTACCTGTCCTGCTTCTGGCTCATGTACCAGCGGTGTTCCAACACTTCATGGACAACTTCCGCGGGCTCCAGTTTCCCAGCGAGGTGCCGTGGAATAGACCGCACAATGGGCTCGAAAATCTGGCTGACCCAGATGTGCGCGCTGATTTCCTCGTCCAGGTCCGGGTTGTTGTCTGCCCGGAACTGGTCCATGTCATTGAGGAGCCTGCGGGCCTGGTTCTCCTGGGCGTCCAAGCCGGTGAGGCGCAGCAACCGCCGCTGGTGGTGCCCGGCGTCGACCACCTTGGGCTGGAGCTGGATGGTGGAGCCGTCCGCCGTGGTCTTGATGGCGTACTCCTCCACATCGAAGCCGAGCTCGTTGAGGCGACGGATGCGGGCCGCCACGCGCCAGCGTTCGCCGAGTTCGAAGGACTCTTTTTCCGTCAGCTCGGTCCAGAGTCGACGGTAGCTGTCCATGATCAGCTCGCTGGTGGCCACGGGGTCCACCTTCTCTTCGATGAGCCCGCCGTCCAGCAGGTCCATCAGTTCACCGGCGATGTTCACCCGGGCGATTTCGAGGTCGTATTCGCGCTGGCCCATGGACAGGTCCGGGTAGAGCTCGCCCGTTTCGGCGTCCACCAGGTACGCGGCGAAGGCGCCGGCATCACGGCGGAACAACGTGTTGGACAGTGAGACGTCACCCCAGTAGAAGCCCACAAGGTGCAGGCGCACCAGCAGCAGCGCCTGGGCATCGATGAGCCTGGTCAGGGTGTCCTTGCGCAGCATCTGGGAGAACAGCGCACGGTACGGCATGGAGAACTTCAGGTGCCGCGTAACCAGTACCGGGTTCAGTGGCTTGCCGTCGGCGGTGGTCCTGCCCGTAATGACAGCAACCGGCTCAACACAGGGGACGTCCAGCCGGGCCAGCTTCCGCAGCATGTGGTATTCGTGGCGGGCAACGTGCTCAGAGGTTTCCTTGATGGCGATCACAGAGCCACCCAAGTGCGCGAAGCGGACGATGTGCCGGGAAATACCACGCGGGAGTGCGGCAAGGTTCTCGGCAGGCCAGTCTTCCAACGCGATGTGCCACGGGAGGTCCAGTAACTCCGGATCTGCCGCAGCGGCCGTGATGTTCAGGGATCCGATGACGCTCGCGGGAGGTGCGGAGTCCTGGGCACTCGCGGCTTCGGTTCGGGGGAGCTTTCCGATCTGCCCGTAGTCGGTGGGTTCGTCGTGCCACTGGGCTTCGTTTTGCTCGCTCATGCCTCAATTGTTCCGTACTGGGAGGGCGGGGTTGTAAACGGCCAGTCCGGCTTGGCGGCCCATTCGACGTCGGGCGCTTCCTGGAAGGTGACACCCTGCTTGGCGAGCCGCTCGCCCAAGGCGCCCAGCCGACGTCGGAAGTCACCGGTGTTCCGGGCTTCCTGACCGGACCACGCAACTTCCGCCAACGAAACCAGCCGCGGGTACAGGAGCCAGTAGGCCTGTTGGTTGTTTCGGACCGTCTCGGTCCAGAGAGGGCCTTCGACGCCGAGGATATTGTGGTCTTCCAGGCCGCCCTGGGCAGGATCCCAGTTGTAGTACTCGGCCCAGGTGAAGGGTCCTCCTTCAACCCACTGGAGTCCGATGGGGCTGCTGTCGTTGTACTTCTGATCCAGGTAGCTGTTGGCTGCGGGGGACATGATGACCTTGGAACCGCCCTCACCAGCCTGCCGCACCACGGGAGCGAAATCGCCGTGCCAGTACTGGATCACGGAACCTTCAGGAAGCTCGACGGCGGCGAATTCGTTCCAGCCCACCACGGACTTTCCGGTGTCCGCGCCGATTCGGACGAACTGCTGCACCATCTCGACGTACTCGTCGTGGCCGGTTACCAGGGCTTCGTCGCCGCCAATGTGGAGGTATGGGCCTACCGTGATGGCCGCGAGCTGGCCGAGGACTTCCCGGACGAACTCGTAGGTGGCAGGCAAGTTCGCGCTGAGGGTTGACCAGCCCACCTCCGCGGTGGTTCTCATGGCTTTTGCGACGCCGTCCGGGTTGAGCTGCGGAATGGCGGCGAGGGCGGAATTGACGTGTCCCGGGAGATCGATCTCTGGGACAACCAGGACGTTCTTGCTGGCGGCGTAGGCTTGGATGTCCTTGAAGTCCTGCTGAGTGTAAAACCCTTCGCGGCCCCGTGCAGGCATCGCCGTGTGGACCTCGACAGCTCCTCGGCCGCCCACCGCGGTGAGATTCGCGTAGGGCATTCCGGAAGGGTTGCGCGCAGACCCGGGATCGTGGATCTCGATCCGCCATGCTTGATCGTCAGTAAGGTGCAGGTGCAGGGTGTTCAGCTTGAACTGCGTCATGACGTCGATCTGCTCCTTCACCTCCTCCACTGTGAAGAAGTTGCGGGCAACGTCCAGCATGAGGCCGCGGTACGCGAAGCGAGGCGTATCGAAAATTTCGACGGCGGGAATCACCCAGGTGTGTTCGCTTGAGTCAGCGCCCTCAACGGCCGCCGGTAAGAGCTGGCGAAGCGTCTGGATTCCGTTAAAAAGTCCCGCGGCAGTGGAGGCCGTAAGCCTGACCCCGCCCTCGGTGACGCTGATCGCGTAAGCTTCCGCGCCGCCGTCGAACGCTTCCACCAGCTCCAGTGTGATGTCGCCTGGCCGGGTGTCCTCAACTATCGGCAGTCCAAAACCGGTGCCGCGGCGCAACACGGTGGCGAGCTGCTCAGCGACCGGTACCGCCAGGTGGGCAGCGGTGATCCGTGCTGTGAGTGTGAGGGTGAAAGCCGGGCCATCCAGGAGCGCCACGTGCGAAGGCCGTGGGATCAGGTTATCTGTAGTGTTCATGCCGTTCTTTCACAGGAGTTAGGTTAACGCGAGAGCGGCCCGACCGGGAGGGGTCGGGCCGCTATCACAATGCAGACGTACAGACGCGTCAGCGCCGGTGGGGACTAGTCGCCCAGGCGAAGGCCGGTCTTCGTGTCGAACAAGTGCACGTGGCCGGACTGCGGACGAACGAAGATGGACTCGCCCTTCATCGGGGGGCGACGACCGTCGACGCGTGCAACGATGTCGTGGCTCTTGCCATCAAGGATGGTGTGGCCGTAGACGTAGGCGTCGGCGCCGAGTTCTTCGACAACGTCAACCTCAACCTGGAGGCCTTCGCCGTTGCCGACAGTCTCGAGGTCTTCCGGACGGGAACCGACCGTGACGGTCTGGCCGTGCGCCTCTTCGAGGACGTCGCGCGGCACGGGGTAAACCGTTCCGCCGAACTGCACGCCGCCGTCGACTACAGGCAGTTCAAGCAGGTTCATGGCCGGGGAGCCGATGAAGCCTGCAACGAAGACGTTCTGCGGGCGGTCATAGAGGTTGCGCGGGGTGTCGACCTGCTGCAGCAGGCCGTCCTTCAGGACTGCAACACGGTCGCCCATGGTCATTGCTTCGACCTGGTCGTGCGTCACGTAAACCGTGGTGACGCCGAGGCGACGGGTCAGGGATGCGATCTGCGTACGGGTCTGGACGCGGAGCTTGGCGTCAAGGTTTGAAAGCGGCTCATCCATGAGGAAGACCTGCGGGTTACGAACGATTGCACGGCCCATGGCAACACGCTGGCGCTGACCACCGGAGAGGGCCTTCGGCTTGCGGTCCAGGTACTGCTCAAGGTCGAGAAGCTTGGCGGCTTCGCGGACACGCTCGGCACGCTCTTCCTTGGAGACGCCGGCGATCTTAAGGGCGAAGCCCATGTTGTCCGCAACGGTCATGTGCGGGTACAGGGCGTAGTTCTGGAAGACCATTGCGATGTCGCGGTCCTTCGGCGGGACGTCCGTGACGTCACGATCACCGATCAGGATGCGGCCGGCGTTGACGTCCTCAAGGCCTGCGAGCATGCGCAGGGAGGTGGACTTACCGCAACCGGAGGGTCCAACGAGGACCAAAAATTCGCCATCGGCGATGTCGATGTTGAGCTTATCGACGGCGGGCTTATCTGTGCCCGGGTACAGACGCGTAGCGTTATCAAAAGTAACTGTAGCCACAGTTATCAATCCCTTCACCGGCAGGTACGTGCCGGACGATCCGTTGTGAATGGTTCATTTTCTTCAGTTGAACTCCCCGGCCAATGGCCGGGGAGGATCGCGTGACGCCGCACGGTACTGTGCGTCACATCACAACCAAGAGTATGTCAGACTTTTTGACTAACTACCTAAATGTTACGAATGTCACATGTTGAGTTCGTCACAGATCAGGCCTCAGCCGTGACCCGGCGACGCTCCCGCAGCAGGGCTTCCAACAGCTCCGCCACGTGCACCGGCGCTTCCACGCGGTACTGCGCTTGAGTGAAGTCCAGGCCCACCTTTATGCCAACGTCGTCGCCCATCAGGCGGCCCAGGGCATCCTCATCGGTCACATCGTCGCCTGCGAACAGGATGGCCGTAGCGCCGGTTGCCTGACGGAGGAACTCCACGGCCTCACCCTTGGAAGCATGGATTACGGACGTCTCCAGCACCCGCTTGCCCGTCTTCAGGTAGACACCTGGATGCTCGCGGAGCACCCGCATCGCGGCCTCGACGGCGTCTTCCGCAACGTCGTCGTCGGCCATCCTCGTGTGGAGGACGACGCCGGCAGGCTTGTCTTCGAGCAACGTCCCCGGAGCGATGTTCACGATTTCCGCAAGGACCTCACGGACCGCGGCCAGCTTGAGCCGCTGATCTTCGTCCAGTTCAAGGCCCAATGATCCCTCACCCAGCCAGACCTCAGCGCCGTGGCTGCCGATCAGCAGCGTATCCACCGGAGGCGAGGCGACCAGCCGCAAACTGTCCAGTGCGCGGCCCGAGATGAGGGCCGTCGTCGTGCGTGGCAGTTTTGCCAGGGCATCCAGCGCAGCGGCGGACCGGGGCAGGGGGCGTGCGTCCTCCGCGTGGTCGACGAGAGGGGACAGCGTACCGTCGAAGTCGAGGGCAACCAGGAGGTGCTCCGTGCCGGAAATACGTCGGACGGCGTCCAACAGTTCCGGTGAGAGGGTGAGGTTTTCAGCTGTCATCACGCACCACCTTTTCCTCCAACGCAGCCAGGAACTCGGCTGACCAATGATCAACGTCGTGGTCCAGGATCTGCTTGCGCATCAGCTTCATGCGGCGGCGGGCCTCCTTGGGCGGGAGGTTCACGGCACGCAGGATGGCCGACTTGAGGCCGTCGATGTCGTGCGGGTTGATCAGGAGTGCTTGCTTGAGTTGATCGGCGGCACCGGCGAACTCACTGAGTACCAAAGCGCCATCGTCTTCCGAGCGGGCTGTGACATACTCCTTCGCCACCAGGTTCATGCCATCGCGCAGGGCGGTTACCAGCATGACATCCGCAGCGAGGTACAGCGCCACCATTTCTTCCACCGGATAGCTGTGGTGCAGGTAGCGGACGGCGGTGTTCTGGATGGTGTCGTAAGTGCCGTTGATGTGGCCGACCGTGCCCTCGATTTCCTCGCGCAGCAGCCTGTACTGCTCTACGCGTTCACGGCTGGGGCTCGCCACCTGGATGAGGGTGGCATCTTCCACCTTGATGCTGCCTTCGCGCAGGAGTTCCTCGAAAGCCTTCAAACGGTGGCCGATTCCCTTGGTGTAATCCAGGCGGTCAACACCCAACAAAATGGTCTTGGGATCGCCCAGGTCCTTGCGGATCTGCTTGGCCCGCTCGATGATGTCCGGCCTGGCCGCAAGCTCGCGGATCTGGTCAACGTCGATCGAGATGGGGAAGGCCTGCGCCCGCGCGATGTGAGTGACTTCGCCGTCCGGGCCCTTCACGTGAACCTGCTGCTGCTTGACGCTGGCACCCAGGAACCGGCGCGCCGAGCGCATGAAGTTGCCCGCGTCACTGGGACGCTGGAAGCCCAGGAGGTCGGCGCCCAGCAGGCCATCAATGATTTCCCGGCGCCACGGGAGCTGCGCGAAAATTTCCGGAGGAGGGAAGGGGATGTGGTTGAAGAAGCCGATCTTCAGGTCCGGCCGGGCCTCGCGGAGCATTCGCGGAACCAACTGGAGCTGGTAGTCCTGGACCCACACGGTGGCGCGGTCGGCGGCGTGGCGAATGACGGCGTCGGCGAATTTCTTGTTGACCTGGCGGTATGAATCCCACCACGTACGGTGGAACTCCGGCGGTGCGATGACGTCGTGGTAGAGCGGCCAGATGGTCGCATTGGAGAAACCCTCGTAATAGAGCTCCACTTCGTGGCTGCTGAGCTGAACCGGAACCAGGTCCATGCCTTCGTGGCTGAACGGGCGCACAGTCTCGTCCGGGGCGCCATGCCAACCTACCCACGCGCCGTCGGACTTTGTCATCATCGGGGCGAGAGCTGTGACCAGGCCGCCGGGCGAACGACGCCAGCCATCTCCGCCGTCGCCGTTTCCGTCGCTGCTGCACCGATCTACGGGCAGCCGGTTGGAGACCACCATGAAATCGAACGTGCTCGCCGTGGGCTTCTTGGTTGGAGAAGCCTTGGTGCTTTGTTCGGTAGTGAGTTTTTCGCTTGCCAAATCCTGCATTAACGCTCCCTGGGGTTGCTGTGACTCAACTCCCAGCCTACTAGCGGAATCTTCCCCGGCAGTTGATCGTTCAACAACCGGGTCATGAGGTGTGGAGCAAAGCTTCAAGTTTGCTCCCGTAAACTGACCCCGTTGCCCTAGCTATGCACTTTGACGTCGAATACCCCGAGGAACTGATGAGCCCCGCAAACGAACCACGCCTGTCCAAGGCCGAAAAGACCGCCCAGGCGCGGGAGAAAGCGCGCGCTATCCGCGAAGAACAGTTGAAGAAGGAGAAGCGCAACAAGCTTCTTGTCGGCTGGGGCATCGTGGTGGCCGTGGTTGTCATCATCGCTTTGATTGCGTTTGTAGTTATCGGAAATGCTCAGAACAACGCACCCGTGGCCGATCAGGGGCCCACGCCGGCCAACGGCAACGTCCACGGCGGCATCACGCTGCTGGCCAATACTGAAGTTGTGAAGTCCGAACCTGCCACCGTCAACGTGGCAGATGTCCCAGCTCCGCTTGACACCAAGCCGGCCACGGTGACCGTGCCGGGTGGCGAGGCCGAGGCCGGCAAGCCCGTCAAGGTTATTGCCTACATCGACTTCATCTGCCCCGTCTGCAAGCAGTTCGAGACCGCTTACGGCGAGTCACTCACGAACCTTCGCAACGAAGGCAAAATTTCCGTGGAGTACCGCGCCCTTGGCTTCCTGGACCGGCAGTCCACCACCAACTACTCCTCCCGCGCAGCCAACGCTGCTGCTTGCGTAGTCAACTCTTCCCCCGAGAAGTACGCGGAATTCTTCAACCTGCTCTTCGAGCGCCAGCCGGCTGAAGGCGGAGCAGGCATCTCTGACAACGACCTCAAGAAGATGGCCACCGAAATCGGTGCTGCCAACATCGACTCCTGCATCGACAGCAAGCAGTTCCGTCCGTGGGTAAAGGTTGCCACGCAGGAGGCTGCAGCGATCGGCGTCACCGGTACGCCCACCGTGTTCATCGACGGCAAGCAGTGGGACGGCAGGTCCGACCTCAACGCTGAGATCCAGACTGCAATTACCGCCAAGGGCTAACCCTCGGAACATTACGACGGCGGCCGGTCACCCTTTGCGGGTGGCCGGCCGTTGTTGTGTTGGGGCTGTTGCTGCTGAGGCTTAGGTAGTGAATTTCGTTGACGGGGATGGTCTGGGCTAACCTTATCTAGCGCTCTTTCGCGCTTTGCTTCGGGTAGCCGGAGTGTGCCTCCTTAGCTCAGTTGGCCAGAGCACCGCTCTTGTAAAGCGGGGGTCGTCGGTTCGAATCCGACAGGGGGCTCCACGAACCCCTCCATTCCGGCGATTTTGTCCGGATGGAGGGGTTTTTCGTGTCTGAAATTCAGGGCACTACACGCTTACTACACGCTTTCAAGAAGCCGGACAAGACCTTGGGGCCGGGCGCACGTGATCTGCACGATGTGCATCGAAACCATCGGGTGGTCCGGCGGCCCTGGCAGAGGGACGGTGCCCATTCGGTGATCAGCTATGCCCGGACGACGAGACGCTGCACAAGATCATCAAGGACAGGACCTCATGACCTGTATGAAGCGGCTGCTTTCAGGAAGCGAGCAGCGAATTGAACCATGCAGACTGGTACTGTTGCAGCGCGGCCTGACAGCTCTGGCAATTCAGGGGCTGTCCGCCATACGACTTGCGGTGCCGACGCCCTATCTGAAGACTGGGCGGCGCAAAAGCGGGTCAGGCCCAGTGGGAGCATCAACTGTTATGGGGGAACCGGAAATGCTGGGACACAGAATGTACGCGTGGCGGCGGCCGCTGTGGCCGATCACTTTGGCTATTGTCGTGGCCGACCTCGTCGTTTGGCTCGTTCTGGGTCAGTTCATCGGCCCGAAGCTCCAGGCCAGGAGCGTCGCGGCCCAGGAGCCGGAGGGCTGAGCATTCGGTTCGGTCGGTCAGGCATGACGGAAGCGATTGCTCTGGCGTGCTGTGAAGGCCACGGGCAGCGCGGTTGAGTCGAAAGTTTCGGGTATCTAGCCGTGCCTGTTCCAGCGTCCTGCCCTGTCGGCGAAAGCGTCCAAGGCCGCAATGATGTCCGGAGCCACCCACACCCGGGCGCCGCGGATTTTGCCGGCGGATGCCAGAACCCCGGCTTCCTCCAGGCGTTCCACGGCGCGGTAGGCCGTCGCCAGGGAAGCCCCGGTGTGTTCTGCGACCATCTCAGCGGTCAGTGCCGGTTCCCGCGGTACCAGGTCCAGGACCTTGCGAACGGACGAGGAGCCGCCGACCAGGCGTTCCCGGTAGCTTGCCTGTACCGCCCCGATGTCTGCCGCCAGCTGCCGGCCGTTGTCGACGGCGCGGACAGCGGACTCTGCAAAGCGTTCCACGATCGGCTTAATGTCCCCTTCGCGGTAGGCACCCAGAGCATCGAAGTACAGACGAGTGTCCGTCAATAAACCTGAGGACACTGGCACGGTGACGTTCTCGGTAACACCCTTGGCCCGGAGCAGAGCACTGACGATGGCCCGCCCGGTGCGTCCGTTGCCGTCAGCGAACGGGTGGATGGTCTCGAACTGGGCGTGCGCGATCGCCGCCTGGATCAGTGCCGGGATGTCGTCACGCCGCATAAAGGCGACCAGGTCCTCGACCGCTGGCTTTACCCAGTGAGGGTGGGGCGGGACGAACTCGGCGGTGTGCGGGGAATTGCCGCGGATCCAGTTCTGGGCGTCCCGGTACTCACCGGCGATGTTTTCGTCGGAGGCATTCAGCAGGGCATGGTGCATGACTGCAATGTTCTCCACTGACAGGTCCTCGGATAGGTCTATCGCTGCCTGCAGGGCACGGACGTTGGAGGCGATCAGCGAGGCGTTCGTACTGGAGGTGTCTCCGAGCTGGGCCAAGGCGATTTTGCGTGCGCTGGCGGTCAGGTTCTCAATCTGTGAGCTGGAGGCGGACTCGCTGCGCAACAGCAGCGCCGCGAACGGCGTGGTGTCCCGGCCCAGCTCGGCGTCGAAGCGGACCATCTCCACCGTTGCCGCCTCTGCCAGCGCCTGCGTGCGGGAATCAATGGCTGGGTCCAGACCGGCGATCTCGGGGGCGATTGCGGCCTCGTAGGGACCGCGGGCGAGCAGCCGCTGCCGTCGGGAGGCACCACGGTCAGGGTCGGTTTCCCAAGGATGCTGCTCGTACCCAATGGCCGGCCAGACACCGGTACCTGGGGTCAGGGAGATGCCAGGTTCGAAGTGCGCGCTGGCGGTGAACTCTCCGCCGGCAGGGATGCCGCGGGGCTGTCGGATCTGGGAGGTCATGGTTTCCTTTTGAGAAGGCTGTATCGTGATTTTCTCATAATGGGAGTGAAATGAGAATATCAGCGCTCCTCGTTGTCATGTTTAGGGTGCTCATCCGAACGTCCAACTATTGACACTTACCCCACCACGGTAGGGATTGGCGCCAGCTTGCGTGTGGAGCGCCTGGCCATGGCCGGCACTCGACGTGGCCGCGCGTGGACGGCCAAGACTGCGTGGGCCGCGTTGGCTCTGCTCTCTGGTCATAACCCCACCTGGATCAGCGCGTCGGAGAAGTCCCGGTTGAAGAGCCGGCTGCGTGAGCTGGACGCCGATGCCGTTCATGTTCTTGCCCGGAACAAGGACAAAACCCACCGCTATCGGGCGACCCCGGACGGGGTGGCCGCACTTAACGACCACCTGATCCCAAGTGGTGCCTCCGCCATGCGCGAGGAATCTATTGCAGGGACCTTCGGGATGGCCGGTGGGAGCGGGACTGCCGAAGGATATGTCATGGTCGGCGACGTATCCGCCCTCGCGGACGCGTTCGGCCTGATTGAAGATCCCGACGGGAACGCCATCATTCATGAAGTCGATCTGGATGAGCCCTTCGCCGACGGCCGTGCCCCGGTGGCGGCCATCGCCGTCGATCTCATGGACTCCCTGGCGACCCGCGAACGCAGCGCAGGACAACGCGTCATCAACGAACTGCTCCATGTCTGAAGCTGAACTGGACGCCGTCGCCGAAGTGGCAGACGACCGCGAGACCTGGGATGTGCCCGTGCCTCCGGGAGGTTGTGGAACACCGTGGCCCCAGTGCGTGGAACTGGCCGGGGCGTTGCCGTCCACCCAATGGACGTTGATCGGTGGTCTCATGGTGCGGCTGCACGCCGCGGCCGCTGCTGGACCCAGCCGACCGAATACCGGCCATGGACACACTGCGCATACTTGCCGCCAATCACAGTCTGCCGCCGGCTAACCGCCTCAAATTCGGCTGATGGCGTCGAAGGAACGGCTGTCAAATAACAATGGTCAGAAAATCCCGGCCATTGTTATTTGACGCGAAGGCCATAGCCCGGTCTACGTCTACGCAGGTCAATAGTGAAGGGCTTGATGTGGCAGCAGAAGAGTACAACGGCAAGTCCGTCTACAAGGCGTTCTATCCGAACAAGAAGCAAAATGCCCTTGCCCAGACGGGCCCAAGGGCCAAAAAGGGTTGGCCGCATCGGCCATGGATCCGGCTACCTAGTGCTTTCCTTGCGCTTTTTGACCCGTCGGATGATGAGCCACACTATGAAGGCAGCAAGCCCTGCGTATACGGCGTAATTGAGGAACCGTGAGTACTGGTCCACAAGATGATATTGCTTGCCGAGCAGTGATCCCGCGCCAATCAGCAGCGCGTTCCACACGCCGGTCCCGGCCACGGTAAAGAGGCTGAACGTCGTCAGGTTCATGCGTTCGGCACCAGCCGGGAGGGAGATAAGGCTGCGCACGCCGGGTAGCAGCCGACCAAAGAGAATAGCTGATTTGCCGTGGCGTTCGAACCAGTCGGCGGCCTTCTCAAAGTCTTCCCGATCAACCAGCGGCAGTTTTGAAAGTAACCGAATGGAACGTTCCAACCCCACCTTGTATCCCAGCCAGTAGAGGAGCATTGCGCCCACATATGCCCCGAGGGTGCTGGTGACGAACACCAGGATCAGGTTCATGCTTCCCTGCTGGGTAAGGAATCCAGCCAATGGGAGGATCACTTCACTGGGTATGGGCGGAAATACAGTCTCCAGAAGTGTCAATAAGCCCACGCCCCATTCGCCGAGGGCTTCGATTACCTGCGCGGCGATACCGACAATCCCGGTTAATTCCTCGGCTGCAGCAGTCGCCTTGTGAAAGCTGATCAGGTCGATCTCCTTTCATAAAGGACGTTCCGTGAAGGCCTGAAGCGCAAGCTGCCGGTTCCAAAGGGAAGCCCAGTGATGGGGGACCACTGGGCTTCCACCTCAACGCTATTCCTATCCACGTCCTCGGGCAACAAGCAATGTCACGAGGTTGCTAGGCAGGTGAATGAGCGGCAACGGAGTCGCGCTCAACTGCCGGGCAGGCGATCTTCACAGCGGACTCAAGAGGCGCGGCGTCAAGGCCCAAAAGCATGCGAACGCCCGCAGCGCCTAGTTCATAGTGGGGCAGTGACACCGTTGAAAGCGGCGGCCGGAGGTGGGCGGCGATGACTTCCTGGTTGTCGAAACCCACCACGGCGATGTCCTCCGGGATGGAGAGGCCGTTTTCCCGCAAGCCATCGTAAAGACCCATGGCCATGCGGTCGTTGTAGCAGTACACCGCGCTGACCCCAAGCTGGAGCAGATCATCCGTGGCGCCGTAGCCGCCTTCCTGATCCGGGTACGCTTCGAGCACCAAATCGGGATCAAAAGGAATGCCGGCATCTTCGAGTGCGTCCTTGTAGCCCTGAAGTCGTCCGTCTTTGGCGGGTGCAGGGGTTGTGGTGTTGATAAATGCGATTCGCCGGTGGCCGCTACGGAGCAGGATCTGAGTGGCAGACTGTCCGCCTTGCGCTTCATCCGGTACTACGGCCCGCGCGGCCCCGGCGTCGGGGGAGAAACAGTTGACGAGGACAAAATCCGCCTCGCGAAGGGTATCCGGGATGCCGGTGGGGCGGTGGAACCACGTTGAGTAAAGGATGCCGCGGACTTTGTATTCCAGCATCATGGCGATGGCATCCTTTTCGAGGTCTTGGTTGCCTTCGGTATTGGCGATCAGGAGTGCGTAGCCATGCTTCCAGGCTTCGTCCTGAGCACCATGGATTATCTGGCCGGCGAAGGGTGTGGTGGCTACGCCGTCGGCCACCAACCCGATGAACTTCGAGGTTCCACTGACCAGTGTTTTGGCCATGGCATTCGGACGGTAACCCAGCTGAGCAATCGCCTCGGTGACCCGTTGACGAGTCTCGTCAGCAATGCGCGCGTTCTTCTTTTTGTTGATGACCAGGGAGACCGTGGCAGTGGACACACCCGCTAGTTCAGCGACTTCGCGGAGGGTCACCGGATGGGCACGGCCCGCTCTGGCGTGAACGACGGGGGCGGCCGCGTTGCCTGGATTTTTCTCCTGCGAAATCATCTGTCCTCCTTTTGGAGTATATCCGTCTGCCATGGCGGTCATCCCTTCGTCGCCCCGCTTTCAAGGCCCTGGATCATGGCCTTGTTCAGGACCAGGAAGACCAGGAGCAGGGGAGTAATGGTCACACAGACCGCAGCAAAGGTCGCTGTCCAGTCCACCTTGCCCATGGCGCCGATGTAGTTTTGCAGGCCCAGCGGAATCGTCTTCAAGTCCTCGGAGAGAACAAAAGTGTTGGCGAAGATGAAGTCGTTCCAAATGAAGATGCTGTTCACCAGGACAACGGTGACCACGGTGTTCAGTGACAGTGGCAGGGTTATCAAACCGAAAATCCTGTACGGGCCGGCGCCATCCAAGGACGCGGCCTCGTAGGTTTCCCGCGGAATGTACTCGAAGAAGGATGAGAAGAGGTAAATGGACATCGGCAAAGCGAAGCCTGCCAGAGGGATGATCATCGACTGATAGGTGTCCAGCAGGTTCACTGCGGAGTAGTCGATGAACAGCGGGACCAAAGCGATCTGAACGGGAACAATGATCCCCACCAGGAACAATGCACGTACGAACCGGCTCAGGCGGAAGCCGAGAACCTGAAGGGCATACGCAGCCATCATGCCGAACAACACGATGAGGATGTTGGCGCCCATGGTCACAATGAAGCTGTTCAGGATGTTCCGGCCCAGGTCGCCGGTTTCAAAGGCCCTCGCATAGTTTTCCCACGTCAGCGAGCTGGGGAGCGCGAAGGGATCGCCGGTTGCAAAGTCGTGTTCCGTCCGCAGGCTGGTAAGGAACAGCCAGGCGAGCGGGTAGACCTGGACGACGACGATGAGCATAATCAGGACCCGGGAGAGTGTCCGGTACAGGCTCGGCTGGCGCCGCCGTCGCTGATGGACCGTCGAAGACAGAGCCGATCCGCGCGGCGTAGACGGGGCTGTCTGGGTGATCATGAATCTGCCTTCCGCTTGAGCATGAACAAGATGAGGCCGACGGCGACGAGGCACTCGATCACGATGAAGACGGAGATGGTACTTGCGTAACCGAAGTCCGTGCTGGTGAAGGCTGTCTTGTACATGTAGGTGGTGAGCAGTTCGGAGGACTGCCCTGGGCCACCGTTGGTCATGAGGTATGGAATATCGAAGCCTCGCAGGCCGTAGGTAGTGGCCATGATGGTGGTGGTAATCCACACAGGACGTATATAGGGGAACCTGATCTTGGTGAAGAGGGTCCACTTCGAGGCGCCGTCCAAGACCGCTGCTTCCTCCAGTTCCTTGGGCACGGCTATCAGTGCTGCGTAAATGATGAGCATGTACAGCCCTGTAAACCGCCAGCCTTCAGGGGCGGACACGGCGGCCAACACGGTGTTCACATCGGAGAGCCAAGCCCGCTCAAAGGAACCCAAACCTACCCAATGCAGCAGCTGGTTCAACAAGCCCACGGGGTCAATGGAGTAGATACGGACAAAGAGGAATGCGATCGCGACGGTGGAGATCACGGCTGGCAGCAAGTACAGGGTTTTGATGAGTTCCCGGCCCCGGCGAAGTGACGTGAGCAGGCTGGCTACAACCAGTGCTCCGCCGAGCTGCAGCACCAGGCAGATGGCCAGGTAGAGGAGCGCGTTGAAGAAGGACCTCCAGAAAATGTCGTCCGCGGTGAGCATCCGCACATAGTTGGCGAGTCCTACGAACTCCATCTCGCTGATGCCGTTCCACGAGAAGAAGCTCAGGAACAACGACTGAAGAATCGGGAAGAGTACGGCTGCGCAGTAAAGCAACAGTGGTGGAAGCAGGAAAACCAGGACCGAGGTCCTTGACCTGTTGGGTAGCATGGTGAGCCTTTCGGGCGGGGGCCTTGGGAGCCCCCGCCGCTTCGGTTTTACTTGAAGAACTTGGGGGCGTTCTGCTTGATGGCACCGTCCATGGTCTTGGTGAACTGTTCGGGCGTAATGTTGCCCTGGACCAGGAGGACGAGTTCCTGTTGCAGCCGGCCGTTGGTGGTGGGGTCCAGCTGGGTATCCCACGGCATTGCTTGCTTGTCCCCAAGGGTGTTGGCAGTTTCCAGCGCCTTCTTGTACAGCGGAGTCGCGTTCGCCGGGATGGCCGTTTGTACGTTGGTGGTGGGGGAGAGGGCTCCGGTGGCAGCGTATTCAGCCGGGTACTTCTCCAGGGCGAACTTCAGGAAGTCGCTCACCAACGGGTCGTACGTCTTTGAGTTCACTGCCATTCCAATGCCGGAGGGCGAGACGAACTCGTTTGCAGCGGTCACGGAACCTTCAGTGGTGGGCAAGGTGAAGAAATCGATGTCGTCGCGGACCTCAGGGTTGAGTTTGTCGGTGGCGAGGCTCGGAAGTTCCCAGGTGCCGATGTTGTACATGGCGGCCTGTCCCGAGGTGAACTGGTTCTGCGCATCCGAATATCCCTGGGCGGAGAAGCCCTCTTGGAAGCACTTGGCCTTGCCAAGGTCAGCCATCCACTTCACGGTCTTCTGGCCAGCGG
This sequence comes from Paenarthrobacter sp., assembly GCA_031179305.1. Lineage (GTDB taxonomy): Bacteria > Actinomycetota > Actinomycetes > Actinomycetales > Micrococcaceae > Arthrobacter. The sequence continues at coordinate 28,222 of JAPSHX010000001.1, forward strand.
CATCCGAGAAGGACGCTTCGCCCTTCTTCAGCTTTTGGACGAAGTCGGGCCCCGCTTCACGGAACGGCTGGTACGCGACGTAGCGTTCCAGCGGCCACTGGTCTTGCCCGTCGATGGCGATCGGTGTGATCCCGGCATTGCGAAGGGCGGTGCACATGGCGGGGATGTCATCGAGGGACTTTGGCACGGAAACGCCGGCCTTCTCCATCAAGGCCTTGTTGTACCAGATGAATTCGAGTTCGAACTGGAACGGAATCATGTACAGGGAGCCGTCGTCAAAGCGCTGGTAGTCCAGTGCGCCGGGACGGTAATCGTCGTAGACGTCCAGTGATTTCAGGAGCTTGTGGGCGTCCACCATTTTGCCCTGCTTGGCCAGTTCCTGGGCGAAAGGCGTGGCATCGGTATCGAACAATTCGGGAAGCTTGTTGGCTGCGGCCAGGGTTTCAAGCTTTTGTATGTAAGAGGGCCGGTCCGGGGTGGTGATGAGGTTCAGTGCGAAGCCCGGGTGTTCCTTGGCGTAGTCGTCCGCGAGCTTCTTCATGATGTTGATGACAGCTCCGTCGGCGGGCCTGGAGAGCAACCAGGATATTTCGCGGGGCTTGATCTCGCCGGTAGGGCTGACGTTGGAGGGGTCACTGGCGGTTCCTCCGCCGCCGCAGGCTGTCAAAGCCAAGGCAGCGGCGGCTGCGACGGCAGCGGCACGGAATAGTTTCTTCATAGCGGCAATCTCCCTTGATTGAACAGAGGTTGGGGATGGGGCGGTATTCAGTTGTCGGTGCGCTGACGTATCTCAAGTTCGGTGACGGTGGCGGTTCCTTCGCCCGCGAAGACGCCTATCCTTCCTGCCGTCAGGTCGTAGATCCTGGTGCTGAGCGCAACCTGACGGTCGACGACGGCGACGCAAATGTCGCCGTCGACGATGACCTCAAGGGTGTGCTCGCCAGGTGTAAGGTCGCAGGGCCGTTCGAGTTCGATGTCGAAGGGGACGTCGCCCGAAACATGCCACTGTGCGTCCCCGGTGATGGTGCGCGGCCAGCGGTCGAAGACAAGCCGCCCGCGTTTGGGTTCCAACCGCAGAACGTAGGATTGATCGCCGTCGTGGCTTGAACGCAGCAGCAGCCCGCATTCGCTGGTGTCGGCGGCGATGTCAATGACAGCTTTGGCGTAAAACTGCTGGGGCAGTTCCTCGTCGGAGACCATAGCGGTGTAACCGTCCGGCACGTGGAGCCGAGCCGGTAAGGAACTTGCTAGTGACAGGGGGACGTCGTCCCAGAAGCTCTCCACGAGTTCATCTGCGAAGGAAAAACCCAGTGTCCCGTCGGGGTTTTGGAGGGCTTCCAGCACGGACATTGTTCCGGCCCACTGCCATGGACCCTGATCTGCGTTGCCTTCTTTGCTGGCAATCCATCCGAAGAAGAAGCGCCGCCCTTCCCGCTCTGCGGTTTTTGACGCGTAGAAGGCACGGCCGTCAATACTGTCCAATGCGGGCACAGTCCAGGGCCCGTCGGGGCTTTTGGACATGCGGTACCGGGTGGTGAACGATTCCGAGAATTCGGAGTACACCATGTACCACCAGTCGCCCCACTGGAAAACGTCCGGGCATTCGTGCGTGATGTACCGGCGCGGATCCCAGAACGGTTCGGTGTGCTGCCAGGTCATCAGGTCCGTGGACACACACTGCGCGATGACGCCGCGGCGACGTGTCGGGCCGGTTGAATGCCTTGCCGCGAGTAGCATCCTCCACTGGTTCTTGCTGTCGTCCCAAAACACAAAGGGATCCCGCCAGTCGCCGGACTCGTAGCCGTCCGGAGCTCCGAAGGTGAGCTCGGGGTGTTTTTGCCAACTACCCATGCCGTCAGTGCTCGTGGCGTGCATGACCAATTGAAGGGGAGTTCCGTCGGCGCCGAGGTTGCGGGGGTTCTGGCCGGTGTAGAACAGGTGATGGACGCCGGACAGGTCCGTGATGATGCTGCCCGTGTAGGCGTTGAAGTCCAGGTCGGTTTCGCTGCCGTGGTGCAACGAAACGCCATGGTCCTCAAACTGGGTGAGGTCTTTTGTGGTGACCAGATTCCACGAGGTGCCGGGTTTAGGGGAAGAGCGGTCTTCGTGAAGGTAGAAGAGCCAGAACTCCCCGTCCTTCTCGAAGGGAATGAGGTCCCCAACCCAGCCGTTGGCGGGTTGGAAGAAGACTGAGCGTTTCATCTGCGCTGATGTCCATTCTGCTAAAGCGTTTGATCACTGAAAGCTAGCGTGTAATTCCAGACTGTTCAAGCGTTTTAGCAAAATTCCTTCCCACTATTTTTACTCCTGCTAAAACGCTTGACCACAGCCAGTCCGTGCCGCTAGGGTCCTGCATAGCTTCGGCTTCCCACCGCATGAACGACTCTTTGGCGCGCTGTTGCGCCGAATCTTGAGAGGAACGAATCAATGACGTACGAAATCTCTCGACGCACTGCACTGCAGGGTGCAGGGGCTGGCGCCATCGCGCTGTTCTTGAGCAACGCTGCCCCCGCAGCCGCAGGCACCCCGGCATCACTTCGGGCCATCTACCACATGACTCCGCCTTCGGGCTGGCTGTGTGATCCTCAACGCCCCGTCCATACCAACGGCGCCTACCAGCTCTACTACCTCCACTCCGGTCAGAACAACGGCCCGGGTGGTTGGGACCACGCGACCACAAGTGACGGCGTCTCTTTCACACACCATGGTGTGGCGATCCCCCTGCAGCCCGACTTCCCGGTGTGGTCAGGATCGGCCGTAGTGGACTCGGCGAATACCGCTGGTTTCGGTGCCGGGGCGGTAGTCGCGCTGGCAACCCAGCCGACTGACGGCGTTCGAAAGTTCCAGGAGCAATACCTCTATTGGTCTACCGACGGCGGCTACACGTTCGCCGCCCTCCCGGACCCAGTGATCGTAAACACTGACGGACGAACTGCCACAACCCAAGCTGAGATTGAGAACGCAGAGTGGTTCCGCGACCCGAAGATCCACTGGGACGGAGTGCGCAATGAGTGGGTGTGTGTGATCGGACGGGCGCGGTACGCAGCGTTTTACACCTCAGCAAATTTGCGGGACTGGAACTGGAAATCCAACTTCGACTACCCGAACCACGCCCTCGGAGGTATTGAATGCCCGGATCTGTTTGAGATGACTGCCGACGACGGCACGCGGCATTGGGTATTTGGCGCGAGCATGGACGCCTACAGTATTGATCTTCCAATGACCTTTGCTTATTGGACGGGTGCCTGGAATGGCACGGCATTCGTTGCTGACGACCTCACGCCACAGTGGCTCGACTGGGGATGGGACTGGTACGCCGCCGTGACGTGGCCCTCCGTCGAGGCTCCCGATACGAAGCGCCTGGCCATCGCTTGGATGAACAACTGGAAGTACGCCGCCCGCGACGTACCCACAGATGCCTCCGATGGTTACAACGGGCAGAACTCCATTACGCGGGAACTGCGGTTGGAACGCCAGTCCGGAGGCTGGTACAGCTTGCTCAGCTCCCCGGTCGGCGCGCTGCAAGGTTACGTCACCGCCACCACGGTCCTGCCCGACCGCACGGTTGACGGCAGCGTGATACTGCCGTGGAACGGGCGTGCTTACGAGCTGGAGCTCGACATTTCATGGAACCTGGCCGCTAACGTTGGCGTATCTGTTGGCCGTTCCCTGGACGGTTCCCGTCATACCAATATCGGCAAGTACGGCGACGAGTTATACGTCGACCGGGCGCCTTCAGATCAGGGTGGCTACACATTGGTGCCGTACACTCGGGCCGCAGCACCTATTGATGCCACCGCGCGGTCAGTCCACCTACGCATCTTCGTGGACACGCAGAGCGTTGAGGTGTTTGTGAACTCGGGGCACACGGTGATTTCACAGCAGGTTCACTTCGCAGACGGCGACACAGGGCTTTCGCTGTATGCGGACGGTGGCCCCGCGAACTTCACCGGAATCACCATCCGGGAGTTTGGCGATCCGCTGTAGCCGGGCTGGTGCCGGCCGCCTCGGTGCTAAGCGCCGTGCGGCCGCGTATGGGCGTGATGGCCCGAGCGGACCTTCAGTGAGGATGGTCGAAAACGGTGGACGGCGCGCGGCTCGCGCCTTGGATGACGGGGGTGGCGTGCTCTCGGCTTATGCTCCTCCTCGGCACGCGACGAGGGAAGCAGTGCCAAGGGCAGGATGGTGGCTCCGAGCCAGACAACCACTCCGATAAACACTAAGAGGATGGCTGAAGTGGGCTCCATGGACTAAGCATAGGCACAACTGTCACTGTTTATAAGTACCCTGATGACCCTTGGGGGTGGCAGCATCCTTGACAACTCCGGTGTTGCCACCACACTGAATCCATGTACGGGAACAGCCGCGTATCAGCCCAGTTTTCCATGTCCCTTGATGGATTCATCGCCCGCGAGGATGACGGAATCGGCCCTTTGTTTGATTGGTACGAGGCCGGATCCGTGGAAACCTGGATGCCCGGCCACCCTGTGCCGTTTCATCTCAGCGAAGCCGACGCCGACTATTGGAAGTCACTTCCGAGGGAGGGCGCGTTCATCTCCGGCCGACGTATCTTCGACGTGGCAAAGGGGTGGGGCGGTCACCCGCCTGATGAGTCACCCACGGTCGTCCTGACGCATCGCGAACCACCGCAGGATTGGCCGCCGGCCAGGAGGGATGGGAAGCCCGCGCCGTTTGAATTCGTAGGGGACCTGGACTCGGCCCTGGAGCGTGCCGCCCACTTCGCGGCGGGCAGGGAGATTGGCGTTGCCGGCGCGGACGTGGTGCAGCAGTGCTTGCGCCGCGGTGTGGTGGACGAACTCCGTGTTGACCTGGTGCCGGTACTGCTCGGAAGCGGAATCCGTTGGTTCGGAGACTTGGCAACGGACATCCTGCTCGATGATCCCGTGATCGTTCCTGGAACCCGCGTCACCCATCTTGTCTATCAGATACGCTCCCCGGCCTCGCGCTGACGTCACGAATGCGAGGTTATCCACAACCGGAGAAACAGCGTACGACGGCGGGTGCCCGCCCGCGCTAGGCTGGTCACCTCGGCTGATGCAAGTGGCCGCAGGAACCACAACGCGGAGCCACACCTTAAATGTCCGATGACCTTGCCTTGACCGCCTTGGCGGCCTCCTCTTTTTCCTTGCCCGAGCTGCGCGACGGCCAACTCGCCGGCATGACCGCCCTCGTAGAGGGGCGTGATGTCCTGGCTGTCATGCCCACCGGGTACGGAAAGTCTGCTATCTATCAAGTCGCAGCGCTGCACCTTTACAACCAAACGGGGCGGCCCGCCGTCGTCGTCTCTCCCCTCATCGCCTTACAGGAAGACCAACTGGACGGGTTGACTGACGATTTGGGTGAGGGCGCTGCCGTCGCCATCAATTCATCCCGAAGTGATTCAGAGGTGGAGGAAGCTTGGCGGGCAGCTGAGTCCGGCAAAGCGGTGTTCCTGTTCCTTGCCCCGGAGCAATTGGCCAAGCAGGAGACCGTGGAGCGTATCGCCAAGCTGGACATCACTATGTTCGTAGTGGACGAGGCACATTGCGTCTCCTCCTGGGGCCATGACTTCCGGCCGGACTACCTCGAACTGGGCAATGTCCGCGAACGTCTGGGTAAGCCGCCGGTCATAGCACTCACCGCAACGGCGTCCCCACCTGTGCGTGACGAGATCGTGAAGCGGCTCGGCATGACAGAGCCGGCCGTCCTGGTTCGAGGTTTCGACCGCCCCAATATCAGCCTCGACGTTGTCCGGCACCAAGACGACAAAGGCAAGCGACAAGCCGTGGTGGAACACGTCGCAGCGCTTGCCAAGGCGGAGGGCCTGGGGCTGTTGTACGCCGCCACCCGCAAGGACACTGAGAAGTACGCGGCCAAGCTGACAGAAGAAGGTCTTCGCGCAGAGGCTTACCATGCAGGCCGCACAGACACCGACCGGGAGAGCATCCATGACCAATTCCTGGATGACCAACTGGACGTAGTGGTTGCTACCACTGCCTTTGGCATGGGCATTGACAAACCTAATGTCCGGTTTGTGGTGCACGCGGATATTCCGGAGTCCCTGGACTCTTACTACCAGGAAATCGGCCGGGCCGGCCGCGATGGTGAACCGGCAGCTGCGATACTGCACTACCGTGCCGAGGACTTGGGGTTGCGAAAGTTCTTCGCAACCCACTCTCCGGACGCAGAGTCGCTCATGGCCGTCCTGCAAGTCATCAAGAACGCCGGCGCGCCTGCTCCGAAGACGGCCTTGGTGGAGCTCAGCGGTTTCCCTGCCCGCCGTGTCACGGCGCTGGTAAACCAGCTGGAGGAAGCCGGCGCGGTGACAACAGGTAAGCGCGGCACCCGACTCAGCTCCAAGGCCAAGCTGGCCACACTGGTGGACCGCGCCGTCGAGCTGGCTGAGGCGCGGCAGCGTGTGGACCAGTCGCGGCTCACCATGATGCGAGGTTATGCGGAGACGGATTCCTGCCGTCGCCAGTTCCTGCTGGGCTACTTTGGCGAGGACCTGCCGGAGCCTTGCGGCAACTGCGATGCCTGCGCTGAAATTCACGACGACGCCGGGCCGGGTTCCACCGGGCACCCCACCTCGGACGCAGAGAACCTGTTTCCGTTGCAGTCCACTGTGATCCACAAAGAATGGGGTCCGGGCCTGGTGATGCGGCATGAGGACGATGTCATGACTGTTCTGTTCGAACAGGAGGGCTACAAGACCCTTTCGCGCACCGCCGTCGTTGAGCATGAATTGCTGAAGCTTGCTTAGGCGCGGGCCGGATGCACGCCTGACTTTCCACGAAAGATCATCACCATCAGCAGTCCAGTCAAAGCCGTCCCGCTCACGAGATACAGCACCCCGCCCCAAGGAGAGTAATCGCCGCCGGATATGAAAAACGCGTCCGCCAAGGCCATTCCGGCGGAGAAGGACGCGAAGAAATATATAGGTGCGCCGAGCACCAAGATCAAGAGCTGGAGAATCACAACGGTTCTCATCCGTGAGATAACGCGTCTTGCAGTCAGCAAAACCACAAGGGCACCAAGAACCGATCCAATGCTTGACCATGTCAACACCGCAGCCAACGAAATTGACTCGTTGCGTCGGGCCAAGCCCTGATGTATCTCGTCCAGGGTGGCGCCCGGAATAGCGGCGAGAGGGTTCCACACCAGGATCTGCAACGCCGCGCAGAGTGCATAAGCCGCTATTGCGAGCAGCCCAACGAGGCTTACGATCACACGCGATGATTGAGTGCTGCTTCCTCTAGTCCCCATGGAGGCAGCCTAGGGGAATCAGGTATTGAGCTCCAGCATGAGGGCGGGCAGTTCGTCAGCGAGCTCCCGGGCCAGGAAACCCAGGGGGCCGAGCTTGCTCGCTAGCCGGTCGGCGGCGGCCGCGTGAAGATGAGTCCCCCAGCAAGCGGCTTGGGCATCGCTGGTACCGCGCGCCCGGAGCCCGGCGATGGCCCCCGCCAAAACATCGCCGCTTCCCGATGTTCCCAGGCCACCGTAGCCCGTGGTGATCTTCCACAGAGTCGAGTCTTCCAGGGAACCCGGAGTCGCGATGTATCCCTGGCAACTAACCACCGCATCAAATCGCCGGGCGACCTCAGCAACATCAGCCCCCAGATCCTCCACGTCCCTGCCCAGGAGAATTCCTGTTTCTGTGGGGTTCGGAGTCAGGATCAGCCGGCCACGCCACGGTCCCAAGTCGTCCTTGATCTTCACCAACCCGCCCAAGGCGTAGGCATCAAGAACGACGGCGGGAGCTCCGCCGTCGTCCGTGGCACCGCGGGGTTCCTCCCGCTCCAGCAGCGCTCGCAGCAGCGATTCGGCGAGTTCGGGATCATCCAAACCCGGGCCGACCAGCACGGCGTCGGCCCGTTCCAGGTAGGACGAGATCCGGTCCAACCCTTCACCTGTCACGGACCCGTCGGCGGTCTCGGGCAGGGCGATTGAGCCGCACTCCGGCAGTGCAACTCCAACTTGCACGGCTACGGATTCGGCCACGGCCAAGGTAATTTTCCCCGCCCCCGCACGAAGGGCTGCGGTCCCGGCGAGCAAAGCCGCGCCAGGGGTCGCCCGGGCTCCACCAATGACCAACACTGCACCGCGTGAGTACTTGTCTTCTCCGGGCGCCGGTAGCGGCCAATCACGCAGAAGCGACGGTGTCACCAGTGTGGGTGCGTTGGAATCACTGTGGGTGGACACTGGCATCTCCCGCGTGTTCCGTGACAGTGACACCCTGTTCCGTAAGGTGGTCAGCCACATTGAAGCTCTCCAGTTCCCAAGGCCCCGCGCCCGAAGGCCGCACGTACCGGGTGATGGATGCATTCAGCACTGATGTCGTTGCCGCAAGGTCCAGGATTTCCTGCTCGGACATGCCTTCCAGGACATAGCGGACCAGCAGGATGACGGCGTCGTGGCAGACCAGCATCACCCGGTGCCCTGTTCCCAGGGTGTTGAGCTCATCCAGGATGGAACGAAGGCGGAGTGCGACGTCGGCCCACGATTCACCACCGGGCGGCCTGTAGTAGAGCTTGCCCAGCCACAGCCGCCGCTCGGCTTCGTCCGGATATCGGGTCTCCACGCCTAATCGTGTAAGCCGGTCCAGAATGCCTAATTCCCGGTCGCGGAGGCGTTCATCGGTGAGTACTTTCACGGGCCAGCCGGCGGTCTCAACAGCGATTTCCGCGGTCTGCCGGGCCCGCGCGTAGGGGGAGGAGACAACTGCATCCGGGCGGAGTTCATCGGCGATCCGGGCCAACGCCGTACCCAATGCTTTAGCCTGGTCCCGTCCGGTGCCTGATAGGTTCACATCAGCATCCCTGGCCGGAACATCGATCACTTCGGCTCCAGCCAAGCGAGCCTCCGTCGCGGCCACGTTGCCTTCGCTCTCGCCGTGCCGGACCAGGAGCAACTCCACAGCGCCGGCCTCCTGCACTGCGTCCGTCAGCCCGTCCTCATTCACAAAGATCACCCTTTCGCGTGCGTCGCCGAATGCAGAACACTACCCACTGCGTACCCACAGGGCCAGAAGATAAACGCTCGACGGCGATCGCGAACCCCTGTTGTCAGGAGGTGGAGTGAAGTAAGTTGCTCGCATGGAGGACTCATACCCAGTCATCATTGTCGGTGCCGGATTCGCGGGCGTAGCAGCAGCCAAGGAGCTCGGGCGTAAGGGTGTTCGCGTCTTGCTGATCGACTCGAACAACTATCACCAGTTCCAGCCGCTCCTTTACCAAGTGGCGACATCGCAAATTGGAGTGTCAGCCATCGCCAGGCCGCTTCGTTCGGTTTTCCGCCGGTACAAAACAGTCAAGGTTCTGACGTCGAAGGTGGAATCCGTTAGCGCCGCTGAAAGAGTGGTCAGGACTGCTGATGGTCGCGTCATGCGTGCCGATATCCTGGTCATCGCGGTCGGGGCGGTCCCGAACTTCTTCAACACGCCCGGCGCGGAAGAGCATGCCTTTCCGCTGTATTCGGTCACCGATGCTACGAGGCTTGGGACAGGCCTAACCCGGTTGTTGGACCAGGCTGACAGAAACCCCGACGGGTCTGTGGATGTCGTTGTGGTGGGAGGCGGGCCCACTGGTGTTGAAACGGCTGGAGCAATGGCCGAAAACGTCAAATACGTTGTGAGCAAGTACTTCTCGCCGGAGCTGGCAGCGCGCTGTCGGGTGCATCTGGTGGACATGGTTCCCAGTGTCCTGAACATGTTTTCCAAGAAGTCCCAAAGCTACGCCACTGATCATTTGAAGAAGGTGGGCGTCCGACTCCACATGGGAGTGGGCGTGACCGAAGTCCGGCAGGACGGGGTGACTTTGGCGGATGGGAGTTCTGTACCCGGGCAAATCGTGGTGTGGGCCGGCGGCCTGAAAGCGGGCGACCTCATTGCCGGATCGGGTCTTGCCCAGGGGAGAGGCGGGCGTATCGATGTCCGGCCTGACTTGACTGCCCCCGAGCCGGAAGGCGTCTACGTCATTGGAGATGCAGCCAACATCACGGATTCAACGGGCGCAAAACTGCCGCAACTGGGTTCGGTCGCTCAGCAGGCCGGAAAATGGGCGGCGAAGAACATCCTCGCGGAGCTCAGTGGTGGCAGCCGGACGCCTTTCCGTTATGTGGATAAAGGCTATATGGCGATGGTGGGGCGCGGCGCCGCCGTGGCTGAACTGGGTCGCAAACGCCTCCAGTTGCAAGGCATCTTTGCCTTCCTGTCCTGGCTTTTGGTGCACCTCGCGCTGTTGTCCGGGATCCAACAAAAGATCCGGGCCTTGTTCTCCTGGCTCAACGGTTACCTCCTCCACAGCCCTGCGCAGGTAGTGGTCAGCGGCCCGATTGAGAAGGAACCAACGGAACAGGATCCGCCAGGTACATTGCCTTCAAAGGAGGCTTGACGAGGACTCGTTTTTGTAAGTCCTGTGGGCCAAAATTGCGTGGGCAACAAGAAGTATGCCGGCCAAGGCAAGCGGGAATACGTGCAGGGGGATGGACAGCAGGATCAACAGCACTCCGACGGCGGCTTCCATGACGTCGCGGATACGGGGTTGAACAGGACCGGGTACGGGAACCCCGGATTCCAATTGCCGCGCCAAATGCGGGTCTTGGATGAAGAGCTCGCGCTCAAGCTGCTGCAGTACTTTGCGCTCCCTTTCTGAAAGTGGCATGGGAGATCCTCCTAAGCGCTACGGCTCCTTTGTGCGGTTGGCGGGTCAGCTGGTTTCGCAGGCGAACCTGATTTCCAGTGACTCGATAAGCTAAGCATGCTTACTATTCAGATTTCAAGCATAAATTTGGCTGCGGCAACGAGCTTGTATTGCCGACTGCTTGGACGCTTTGGGGGCTGGGTTCGTGCCGAGGGAGACCCGCTTGAGCGCCCAAGCTGGGAAGATGGCAGGAGGAACCCCGAACAAGGAGCAACATCATGACACTCAAAGAGCGCTTGAAAGCCGACGTCGTCGACCACATGAAGGCAGGCAACAAGACCGCCCTTACCACTGTCCGCAACGTGCTGGGCGAAATTACTACCCGCGAGAAGTCCGGGAAGACGCCGATCGAGTTGGACGACGCCCAGGTGACATCACTGCTCCAAAAGGAAGCCGCCAAGCGCAGGGACACAGCCCGCATCTACACGGAGGCCGGCGAAACCGACCGTGCAGCCGCCGAAGTTGCTGAGGCTGAAATCATCGAGGCTTACCTGCCGAAGGCCCTCACCCGGGAAGAAGTAGAGGCAATCGTCGACGACGCCATCGCGGCACTGAAGGCTGATGGCCAAGAGCTTTCCATGCGTTCCATCGGAGCCGTCATGAAGCCCGTCACCGCCAAGGTTGCAGGACGTTTTGACGGCAAGACTGTCAGTGAGATCGTGCGCGGACGCTTGGCGTAGCGAGCTCAACTGACCCCCAGCAGCCACCGCAAAGTGTCAGCATTCCGCACAGCGTTACCACCGCCGTCGTTGTTGAAGTAGGCGTAGACATCCTTGCCGGAGCCCTCCCACTCGCGAACCCGGTCCGCCCACCATTGGAGATCGTCATCGGAGTAGGAGCCGCCGTACAGGTGCTCATGGTCCGGGCCGTGCAGTCGGATGTACACGAATGGTGCGGTGGCCCGGAGGATGCACGGCAGATGGGCACCACTCATGATGCAGTAGGCGGCACCTCGGCGTTCCAGCAAGGCGTAGACGTCCGGGTGGTCCCAGCTGTCATGGCGAAACTCGACGGCGATGCGAATCCACTGCGGAACGGTTGCCAGGAAGTAGTCGAGTCGGGCGTCGTCGCGTTCAAAATCGGGTGGGAGCTGCGCCAGAAGCACAGCCCTCTTATCGCCGAGTACGTGCCAGCAGCGGACGATCCGTTCTACCCAAACTTCCGGACTGTATAGCTTCTTGCCGTGCGTGAGACCCCGTGGCGCTTTCACTGACATGGCAAAGCCGGGCGGGAGCCGCTCCCTCCAACTCGCGAAGGACGTGTCGCGAGGCCATCGGTAGAAACTCGCATTCAGCTCCACCGTGTTGAATCGCGCTGTGTAGTGGGCCAGGCGCTTGGCTGCAGGAAGGCCGGGGGGATACAACACGTTCTCCCAATGGTCGTAGCTCCAGCCCGAGGTGCCGATGTGGATGCCCATGAAGTGGATGGTAGCTGGTTATTCTCCAGCCGGGGGCGGGCGGCTGGCAGGACTAGCGCCGCCCGGTAGACCTCGCCATCAAAGCTTGGAGGTCTTCGGCAACCTTGGCTACCTCTCGCTGCCTGACGCTTCTTGCTCGTTCCTGTCGGTGTGTTGCGGGCATGGCTGGTCGATGGGTGCTGCGGGTTTGGCGGTGGATTTGCGGATCCCGAACAGGAGCGTCAACGGTGACGGTGCCCTGGAGCGGATCGTGGAAGAGAGGGAAGTTCATAGTCCCTGATCCTGACAGAAGCACCCCGATGCCGATATGGACAGGTGCATACGGTAGCTGGGGGCTGCTGTGCAGATGTCCATCGATCGCACTAAGTTCGGGCAGACGGCCTCCGGCCCGGCCGTGCCGGACCTAACCCCACAGCGCCTTCTTCAGCAGGGCCCTCAGCTGTACGTTCTCTTCCTCACTAAGCGCCGCGAGCTGGGTCTCCTCGCACACTTCCAATGCCGCCCGTGCCTTGTTGTGGATCCGCCGGCCCTCGGTTGTGGAGACGATGATCTTGGCTCGTCGATCCTGCTTGCCTTGCGCTCGTTTAACCAGCCCGCGGTGTTCGAGGTCATCGACGAGGCTGACCACCTGGCTGGGATCCAGGCTGAGGAAATCGGCGAGCTCACGCTGGGTGGGTTCCAGCCCGCTGCACGCGAGAGTCAGTACGGAGAAAGACCGCTCCCGGAGGCCGTAATCAGCCAGTGCCTTGTTGTTCAGGAGTGAACCTGTGGCGTGCAGTTTGGCCAGCAACAGGCCCACATCACTGCCGATTTTTGCTGCGGCAAGGCGCGGGGTTTCCACTTCGGTGCTTTGCGGGCCCATGACAACTCCAATAGTAATGAAAAACAATCGTTGACTTTTTCAATGATCCGTATTCTCATTGATCATGACAAGGATCTCACGATGCAGTGGGATCGGCCTCACCGGCCCCAGCCGGTTACTGCATGCTAAGGAGCACGCCATGAGCTTGAACGGCAAGGTTGCAATCGTCACTGGAAGTGGACAGGGTCTTGGACTCGCTTACGCGAGGGAGCTCGCCCGCCAGGGTGCCGCCGTCGTGGTTAATGACGTGAACGCTGAGACTGCTGCGGAGGCTGTTGCGCAGATTGAGGCCGACGGCGGCCGGGCCACCGCCGTGGTGGTTCCGGTGGGTTCGACGAAGGCTGCGAAGGCTCTGGTGGCGGGTGCTGTTGAGGCGTTCGGCCGCTTGGACATTCTGGTCACGAACGCCGGAATCCTGCGGGATAAGAGCTTGTTGAAGATGACTGATGAGGATTTTGACCTGGTCATCAACGTGCACTTGAAGGGCACGTTCACCTGTGTTCGAGAGGCGTTTGCGTACTTCAAGGAAAACAACGTTGCGGGCAGGATCATCACCATCGGTTCGCCGACCGGCCAGCGCGGCACCTTTGGGCAGACCAATTACGCTGCCGCCAAGGCCGGGATCGTGGGAATGGTCCGGACCTGGGCCCTGGAAATGAAGAAAGCCGGGGTGACGGTGAACTCCGTAATCCCGGTCGCGGCCACGGCGATGACCAAGACCGTCCCGTATTTCCAGAAGGCCGTGGAAGCGGAAGAGCGTGGCGAGGCTATGCCCTCCTTCTTCCGCCACGATCTTGGCTTCGGAACAGCCGACGACGTTGCCGGGCTGATTGCCTTCCTTGCCTCTGACGCGGCTGCCGGCATCACGGGCCAGGCGATTGGTGCCGGTGGGGACCGGTTGCAGGTCTGGACGCACCCGACGCCGGCGAGCACCGAGTACCGCGAGGGTGGCTGGAGCTACGAGGCGCTGCAGGAAAACGCAGGCTCGCTGTTTGCACCGGGGACGTTACAGAGCTTTGGGGAGGAATTCCTGCCGCTGCCCGCCGAACTGCAACCGGAACCGGCCGAGGCTCGCTAACCATGGCTGCTGACCGTTACGAACTGGGCGTCGACGTTGCGAAGCTCGACGCGATCGATATGCATGTCCACCTCGAAGTGGACAGCTGCGGGCATGGCTCACTCCCGGAAGCCCTGACGGAGGCTTCGGCGAAGTACTTCAAGTCCGAGGATCGGACGCCGTCGCTGGACAGGATCGCGGAGGTGTACCGCGGCCTGAACATGGCCGCCGTCGTGTTCACTGTTGACGCCCGGACCCAGCTCAAACACGAGCCGAACAGCATCCCGGAGCTGATCGCGGGGGCGGCGCGGAATAACGATGTGTTGATTCCGTTCGGCAGTGTGGATCCCCGCACGGGCGAGGACGCGATCGCCGGCGCGAAGCATCAGGCTGTTGAACTCGGTGCCCGCGGGTTCAAGTTCCACCCGTCGCTACAGGGTTTCGACCCCTCCAACGAGGCGTTCTATCCGCTGTGGGAAACCCTCCAGGAACTTGGGCTTCCGTGTATTTTCCATACGGGCCAGAACGGTATGGGTGCGGGTCTTCCGGGCGGGTACGGGATCAAGCTCGCGTACTCGAACCCTTTGTTGCTGGATGCTGTGGCCGCTGATTTCCCTGGGCTGCAGATCATCATGGCCCACCCTTCTGTACCGTGGCAGGACGAGGCGAATTCCATCGCGACGCATAAGTCCAACGTCTTCATTGACCTGTCCGGCTGGTCGCCCAAGTACTTCCCGGAGTCCTTGGTGAAGGCCTCGAACTCCGTGCTGCAGGACAAGGTGCTGTTCGGCACGGACTTCCCGCTGATCACGCCGCAGAAATGGCTCGGTGCGTTCGCGGACCTGCCGCTGAAGGACGAAGTGCGGCCCAAGATTCTCAAGGCCAACGCCGTCAGGCTGCTCGGATTGAGCGACTGAGATGACGACGATGACAGCAACAGTGACGGATCAGCGGCTATATGCCGCGGCGGACTGGTACGACGCCGAAGCGCTGCTGACCACCGCGGAACGACAGGTTTTGGGCCGGCTGCGGGACTTCCTGGACACAACGGCGAAGCCCTTGTTGGCAGAGTACTGGGAGCGTGGCGAGTTCCCCGAGCAATTGGCGCGGCCGTTGATCGATCTGGACATCATGGAACCGGCTGATCTCACCGTCGAGGCCCCCGCAAGGGGAATCTTCCATGGATTCCGGATCTTCGAACTAGCCCGCACGGATGCGTCAGTCGCCACCTGGTACACAGCGCAGGCCGGGCTGTTCCGGACCGCGATCCGGGTGGGGGCTTCGGAGGAGCAGCAGAGGGAGTGGATGCCCAAAGTCATCGACTTCTCGCTCAAGGGAGTCTTCTCCCTGACTGAACCGGAGCATGGTTCGGACATCGCCGGCGGACTGGCTACGACCGCTCGCTTTGAAAGAGATTCCGACGGCGGTAGCTGGGTTCTAAACGGTGCCAAGAGGTGGATCGGGGGTGCTTCCGCAGCGGACGTGTTGTGTGTGTTCGCCCGCGACGTCGCCGACGGGCAGGTCAAGGCCTTCCTCGTGGACCGGACCTCCGAGGGCGTGTCCCTTGAGAAGATCCGCGGTAAGACTGCGCTGCGGATGATGCAGAACGCCCACATCACCCTGGAGGGTGTCCGGGTTCCGGAGGCCATGCGGCTGCATAATGTGAACTCGTTCAAGGACGTCGCGGCGATGCTTCGGGCAATGCGCTCAGATGTTGCCTGGATTGCGACCGGCATCCAGGCCGGCGCGTTCGAAGCTGCCTTGGCTTATGTCAAGGAACGCCAACAGTTCGGCCGGAACCTGGGTTCGTTCCAGCTCGTGCAGGAAAAGCTGGCCCGGATGCTCGGCAACATTACCGCGTCGCTGTCGTTGGTGGTCCGGCTGACTGAACAGCAAGGCTGGGGTATCTACCGCGACCAGGACTCGGCCCTGGCCAAGATGCAGACCAGCCTCATGATGCGCGAAACCGTCGCCCTGGCCCGCGAAGTGGTGGGCGGCAACGGCATCACGCTCGCCGCCGACGTCGCACGTTTCCACGCAGACGCCGAGGCCGTCTATTCCTACGAAGGCACCCACGAGATCAACGCCCTCATCATCGGCCGCGCCCTCACCGGCGAGGGCGCATTCACCCGCTAACCCCTTTCTCAATCAGCAAGTCAACTACATCAGGAGGCAACGATGCCCAATCTCGTCGTCGATTTCGACACCCTGCTCACCATGTCCGGCAAGGACCTCGGCAGCACCGACTACCGCGAAATTACCCAGCAGCAGATCAATCTGTTCGCCGACGCCACGGATGACCAGCAGTGGATCCACACCGATCCCGAACGCGCCAAGGAGGGCCCCTTTGGAGCCCCGATCGCTCACGGTTTCCTCACCCTGTCCCTCATCATCCCGTTCTGGGGTGAACTTTTCGACGTAGAGGGCGTGACCACGAAGGTCAACTACGGACTGGACAAAGTCCGCTTCACTTCACCGGTCAAGGTCGGCTCCAAGGTCCGCATGAACGGCGGCATTGCCGAGGTCACCGAAGTCAAAGGCGGCGCCCAGATCAAGGTCAACGCCACCATCGAAATCGAAGGCCAGGAACGTCCCGCCGTCGTCGCCGAGTTCCTGGCTCGTTTCTACAAGTAGGAAGCGTTTCTACAAGTAAAAACCAATCCCGTCCCTCCTCTCCCAAGGAACAGCCATGTCAGGACACACTGCGCTCGCACCGTCGAGCACGGCCGCCAAGCGCAAAGAGGCGCGCACGGTCATCATGTCCAGCTATCTGGGCAGCACCATCGAGTTCTACGACTTCTTGCTGTACGCAACGGCTGCAGCGGTTGCCTTCCCCAAGGTGTTTTTTGCCGGTACTGATGAGTGGGTAGGCGTCGTGGCCGCATATGCCACGTTCGCTGCCGGCTATGTTGCCCGCCCTTTGGGCGGCATCATCTTCGGGCACTTTGGCGACAGAATTGGCCGCAAGGGCATGCTCATTGTCTCCATGGCGATGATGGGTATTGCCTCCACGTTGATTGGCCTGATTCCTGGAGCCAACGTCATCGGTCCTTGGGGTGCCGTGATTCTGGTGGTCCTGCGCGTCTGCCAGGGAATTGCCGTCGGAGGTGAATGGGGTGGGGCCGCACTGATGGCTTTGGAGCATTCGGATCCCAAGCGTCGCGGCTTCGCGGCGTCGTTCGTGAACGCCGGTGCCCCCACGGGCGCAGTCCTCGGTACCGTAGTTATGGGCATCTTCTCGGCCCTTCCTCAGGACGCGTTCTTGGCCTGGGGTTGGCGTGTGCCGTTCCTGTTGTCCTTCGTGCTGTTGATCGTGGGCATGTTCGTGAGGCTGCGGGTTTCCGAGAGCCCCATCTTCGCCGAAGCTGTCGCCAAGGAAAGCGCCCAAGCTACCAAGCGCAAGATTCCGTTGCTGGAAGTGCTTAAGCGTCCCAAGGCGCTCATCATGATCATGTTTGCCGGTGCCGCCGGATTCGGCCTCCAGGTAGTGCTGCCCACGTTCTCCGTAACTTATGCCGTATCCAAGGGCGCACCTCAGCAGGGCGTGCTCTATGCCTTTGCAGGGGCCTCGGCCATCTCCATCCTGTTCGTCCTTCTGGGAGGCAGGCTCTCTGATCGATTCGGACGCCGTCCCGTCATGGTCACGGGCTTGGCGCTGTTTATCCTGTACCTGTTCCCGATGTTCGGAATGCTCAGCTCCGGCAGCATCGCGTTGGTCTTCCTGGCCTTCACGGTGGCGCTGATCCTGCATTCTTCCCTCTACGGACCGCTGGCAGCCTTCGTCTCCGAACAGTTCGGCACCACTAACCGCTATACCGGCGCGGCAGTGGGCTACCAGTTAGCGACGCTGATCGGCGCTGGTTTCACCCCGGGAATCGTTGCCGGACTCTACAAGGACGCCGGCCAGAGCATCGTCCCAGTGGTGGTGTTCCTGTCCGTCATGTCGCTGGTATCGATTGTCTTCATCCTGCTGACGCGGGAGTCTAAGAACAACGACCTCTCTACGGTCAGTTAGGAGTACCGCACCATGAACAACAACGGAGTTGGATCCTGGCTGCACCGGCGCCGGATCAAGTCCGGGGCCAAGACGGCTGTCATTTCCGGTGGGCAGACTTTGAGCTACAGGGACGTGGCAGACCGGACCGACCACTTGGCCAACGCCCTCAAGGACAGGGGAGTGGCCAAGGGGGACAGGGTGGCTTACCTCGGCGAGAATCACCCGTCCTTTGTGGAGACGTTTTTCGCCTGCGGGCTGCTCGGTGCGATCTTCGTCCCGCTGAACACTCGTTTGGCGGCCCCGGAGCTGCAGTTTCAGCTGCAGGACTCAGGCGCACGGCTCATGATCAGTTCAGCAGCCTTGGAGGTCGTGGCCGCCGCATCGTGCGTCAACACCGAAGTCGCCCACCGTCTTGTGGTGGCGCCCGACGACGTCACTGACGCTGCCGCCCTGAAGCTGCCATCCGGCGTCGAGCACTATGGCGAGGTGCTTGAGGCCGCATTCGCAACGCCGCTGGATGAAGCCGTAACGCTGGACGACGCCGCCATGATCCTCTACACGTCAGGTACCACAGGCAAGCCCAAAGGGGCGCTCCTCACGCACGGCAACATCACCTGGAACTGCATCAACACGGTGGTGGACATGGACCTGAACCGCAACGATGTGGCGCTCATGATTTCACCGCTGTTCCACGTAGCGTCCCTGGATATGGGCCTGCTCCCGATGCTGCTCAAGGGCGCAACGGTGATTCTTGAATCCAAATTTGACGCCGGCCGCGTACTGGACCTGATGGGGCAGCACAAGGTCACCACGCTCAACGGCGTCCCAACCACCTTCCAGATGCTCTGTGACCATCCGGGATGGTCGACGGCGGACCTTACGTCACTGGACAAGCTCACCTGCGGCGGTTCCGCGGTTCCGCAGAGGGTGCTGGACGCCTACGAGCAGCGGGGCATCGGGTTTACCAGCTGCTACGGCATGACTGAAACCGCGCCCGGGGCCACCATGTTGCCGGTCTCTGCATCCAAGGAGAAGGCTGGCTCCGCAGGGTTGCCGCACTTCTTTACGGACGTGCGGATAGCCGACCCCACGGGCGGCGTTGCGGGCCTCTGTGAGGTGGGGGAGATCCAAATTTCCGGCCCCAACGTGATCAAGGAGTACTGGAACCGGCCGGAGGCCACTGCCGAAAGCTATTCCGACGCGTCCTGGTTCCGTTCCGGCGACATGGGCTACCAGGACAGCGAAGGCTTCCTGTTCGTCTCCGACCGCATCAAGGACATGATCATTTCCGGTGGGGAGAACATCTACCCGGCCGAGGTGGAGGCTGCCATTGCGGAGCTGCCCGCGGTGGGGAGCGTGGCCGTGATCGGAGTCGACGACGAGAAATGGGGAGAAGTGCCGCGGGCGATCGTCACTCTGCGTGAGGGCGAATCCCTCACCGAGGAACAACTCCGCTCGCATCTTGAGGGCCGGCTGGCAAGGTACAAGATCCCCAAATCGGTGGTGTTCGTTGAGGAGATGCCGCGGACTGCCAGCGGGAAAATCCGGAAGATGGACCTTCGAAAGCACTACGCCCAGTGAGAGTTCCTCTGTTGCGCACGGGACGAAATATTCCGTTACCAAGCTAAATCCGGGTTAATTTCCTCCATCGAACTGCCTAATTCGCTGTCGGGGCATTACGATAAGCACGACTCACTCTGAGCAAGACGCATTGTCACAGCTCACACCTAACCCGGGGGATATAACAATGAGCACTTACCCGCAACAACCGCAGCAGACCGAACAGTACGGCGCACAGGCCGGCGAGCCGCCGCTGTGGGCCCCATACTACGGCGCCCCGATCGGCGCCGCTGTAAAGCGTTTCTTCAAGAAGTACGCCGACTTCTCCGGCCGCGCGAGCCGTAGCGAATACTGGTGGTGGACCCTGGTTTCCGTCATCGTCACCACCATTCTCAACACCCTCGCAACAGTCGTCGGTTCAGCAGGAGCAACCGTCAGCGACTCCGGAACTGTCACTCTCGGTGGCGGAGCCATTGCGTTCTACGTCATCCTCGGCATCTGGGGCCTGGCAACACTCGTCCCGTCCCTGGCTCTGCTGGTTCGCCGCCTGCATGATGGCAACTTCACTGGCTGGCTTGCCCTGCTTGTCCTGGTGCCGTTCCTTGGCGTCCTCGCAGTATTCGTCCTCTCGCTCCTGCCGTCCAACCCGGCCGGTCAGCGTTTCGACAAGCCCACGGCTGCCTAGTCGTTCACGCATCAAATAAAGGGGCGGCACTTCGCGTACCGCCCCTTTTTGCGTGCCCTCTCCGTGCCCACGCCACGGGCTGTGAAATGCTGTCACTAACACGGACCGACCCCAATGACGAGGAGCTCCATGCCCAACCCTCCACAAACGAGAACCGTCAAGCGTTGCGCCGTGATTGGTGGCGGGATCATCGGCGTTGCGGTCGCGAGGGAACTGGCCAACAGACTCGACGACGTCCAGGTCACCGTCTACGAAAAGGAAGACCGGCTCGCAGCACACCAGACCGGGCACAACTCAGGTGTGGTTCACGCGGGCCTTTACTACGAACCGGGCGGGCTGAAGGCAAAGCTATGCCGCAGGGGAGTGGAACTGCTGCAGGAATTCTGCGCCATGAAGAACCTGCCCTATGAGGCTTGCGGCAAATTGGTCATTGCCCAAAGTCCCGAGGAATCCACCCGCTTGGACAACATTTTCGCCCGAGCCGTAGCCAATGGCGTCCCGGGTGCACGGATGTTGCGGGGTGAGCAGATACGTGAGGTGGAGCCGAACGCCGTCGGGCTTTCCGCCTTGCACTCGCCGGAGACGGCGATCGTTGATTACACGGCCATCACCAACGCGCTCGCCGACGACGTCCGCAGCTCGGGCGGGACCATCCGCCTTGGGCAGGAGGTTATTGCGCTTGAGCAGCAGGGTAGTGGCGTGGTGGTCACCACCGAAGAGGGCGGCGAACATTATGACCTCGTGGTGGCGTGTGCGGGTCTCCAGTCGGACCGCTTGGCCGAGGCGGCCGGCGAACCGGCAACGCCGCGGATCGTGCCGTTCTTCGGGCAGTACTTCCTCCTGGGTAAGGAAGCGCGGGATCAAGTGCGAGGCCTGATTTACCCAGTGCCGGACCCCAAACATCCATTCCTGGGAGTACACCTCACCAAACGCATCGACGGAGAGATGATGCTTGGTCCGAATGCGTTTATTTCCTTCGGCCGTGAGTCCTATGCGTGGAGCGAAGTGAATGTCCGCGACGTCCTGAATTACACGCTCTTTCCGGGGTTCTGGAACTTTGCCCGGCAGAACGTGCCTTCAGCGGTTCGGGAATTCCAGACCGTAGTAAGTAAGAAAAAATTCATCCGGGAGGCCATGCGCTTTGTACCCTCACTGGAGGGTGCCACGATTCTGCCCGGAACTCGCGGCGTACGCGCGCAGGCCATGAATGGTGACGGTTCGCTGGTGGACGACTTTGTCATCGCACGACGCCGGGACGCGGTCTTGGTGCGCAACGCACCTTCTCCGGGAGCAACTTCGTCCATGGCGATAGCGGAGTACATCGTGGAGAAGGCTTTGCAGGACAGCTAGGCCGTGTTGCCTGACAGTTAACAAGCTCGTGACCAACCGGAAATTGCCCCCAAACCCAAGGTGGCTACCGTTACTGCATGATCGGATCGCTGGCCTCGCTTGCCACCTCAGTCGGTACTACTATTTCGGCCTGGATCGAGGCAGCCTACGTCCGGGAATGGACTGCCGAAGAGGACACTGCTGGGCATGAGTACATGAGTGACCTGGCGTGGCTCCCGGCCCTCAGCGGTGTCACAGTGGCCAGTGCGCAGGCCATCCAAGCGCACGCCGCAAGGGCCGGCGCAGGGTCCTAGAAGGCGCTCGAAATGCTGCAGAATGTCGCGTTGGGCACACCATTCGTTTATCGCGTGTAACATGCCCTAAACTGCTTCACTGAGGTGCCGAGATAGGCACTATGCAGCAACGAAAGCGAACCCTCAATGGCTACTGATTACGATGCCCCGCGCAAGACAGAAGAAGAGTCTCCCGCTGAATCGCTTGAGGCCCTTCAGGCGTCACGTGGGAACACTGCACAGACCGCGGTCATCGACGTCGAGGAAAGCGATACCGCTGAAGGAATCGACCTTCCCGGCGCCGATCTTTCCGGTGAAGAACTGACTGTCATTGTGGTCCCGGAGCAGTCCGACGAATTCACGTGCGGCTCCTGCTTCCTGGTCCGTCACAGGTCCCAGATTGCGCTGGAAAAGAACGGTCTCAAGTACTGCAAGGACTGCGAAGGCTAAGTAACGCCCGGGTCTCGTTATCTTTGGTTACGAACACGTGCCCGAAGAGCCCTTAAGCGACTACTAAAGACCCACAAAACTGACCTTCAATGACTCTCCTGTGACCCCGCTGGCGCCCGTTTAACGGTTGCGCTCCGAAGCGGCCACAACCCACCCAAAGCCCCCGACGCCCTCCTACTGTTGAAGTATCAACTTCGCCTGAAGGGGGCACAAAAAATGAGGAAATTTGGAGCGGGCCTGGCAGCGGTCCTGGCAGTCGCCGCGCTCGGCCTGGTGGCGCCGGGGCCAGCCTCGGCAGCAACATATTGCGGTATCTCGTGGGGTTCCATGGCCAAGGCCGATCTCGACTGGAGCTCCGCCCATGTCACCAACGTTCGTACGGGTCAACAGCCCTGCTACGACCGGTTGGTGATTGACATGACCGGCAAGGTGGCCGGTTACGTGGTTCAGTACGTTCCGGTGGTGACCCAGGATGCTACTGGCTACCCCATCCCGGTGCTGGGGGATGCTGATCTTCAAGTAATGGTTACGGCGCCGTCGTACAACCAGTACAGCCAGCCGACCTACGAACCGGCAGCCAAGGCCGAACTGTCCAACGTTTCCGGGTACCAGACGTTCCGGCAGGTTGTTTTCGCGGGCAGTTTTGAGGGCACCACGAGCATCGGTCTGGGAGTTCGGGCCCGACTTCCGTTCCGGGTCTTCACCTTGGACGGGCCCGACGGCGGTTCCCGCCTTGTGGTGGATGTGGCCCACCGCTGGTAGGAAGGGCCGCCGCTACTCCCCAAATCACGGGAAAGCGGCGAGTTCGCAGGAAACTTCCCTGCGAACTCGCCGCTTTCCCACGAACTCGGTGGAAGGCGAACCCGGGCCGCGGTTACTCCGGAACTACCAAAGCCGGCGTATCCTTCCGGATGGTCTCGCCGCGGAAGAACCCGGGCCGAACGCGGGACATGATCAGCATGACAACGGCGCCCAAGGCCAGGATGCCGATGCCCAGGACGAACACGAGCCCCACACCGAAGATCTCCGAGCCACTGCCGAACTCCGGAGCCCAGCTGTCCACGGCGGTTTGCAGGAACACCACGAACAGGCCTACGCCACCAAACAAGGGGCACACGAGCCGCAGGAAGAAGTTCCTGGCGCTGGAGAACACGCTGTTACGGAAGTACCAGACACAGGCGATGGCCGTGAGTCCGTAATAGAAGCAGATCATCAGGCCCAAGGCCAGGATGGTGTCGTTCAGGACGTTCTCGCTGATCACGTGCATCACCGCGTAGAAGCCCGCGGACAGGACGCCGGCTGCAATGATGGCGAAGCCCGGCGTCGAGAACTTCTTGCTCATGTGGCGGAAGCGCTCCGGCAGGGCGCCGTAGTGGGCCATCGCCAGCAGGCTTCGCGAAGGCGAGGTGAACGTGGACTGCAGGGATGCCGCGGAGCTGGAGAGCACTGCGAGGGACATGAGGATTGCGAACGGACCCATCACCGGGGACGCGAGTGCGGTGAAGACGTTAGCGTGGTTTTCCTCGTTGTTCAGGCCGATTCCGGTGTCTCCGACACCTGCGAACATCAACGTCGCGATGGTGATCAGGAGGTAGATGCCCAAGACGATCACGGCCGTCAGAGTTCCGGCGAGACCGGCGGTTTTCTTGCCATTGGCGGTTTCTTCGTTCACTGTGAGGCAGACATCCCAGCCCCAGTAGACGAAGATCGACAACGAGATGCCGGCAGCGATCTGACCGAAGGTTTCGATTTTGGTGACGTCGAACCAGTCCCAGCTGAACGGGACAGCGGTTTCGGACGTGGACCAGTTAGCGAATGCCATGGCAACGAACATGCCAAGGACCAACAGCTGGAACCCCACCAGGCCGTACTGGACGATCTTGGTGGTGTGCAGCCCCCGGTAGCTCACCCAGACGGCAAGCGCCACGAAAACGAAGCACGTGGCAACGTTGAGCAGCTTGTTTGAGGCGAGGTCGGCAAGCTCGGGTGAGCCCGTGGCTTGTGCAAGGAACAGGTAGAAGAAGTCCACGGCGACGCCGGCCAAGTTGGAGAGGACGATGATGTTGGCTGCAAGCAAGCCCCAGCCACCCATCCAGCCCACCCACGGACCGAAGGCCTTGGTGACCCACGTGAAGGTGGTGCCGCTGTCCGGGGAGTCTGCGTTGAGTTCCCGGTAGGCAAGCGATACGAGGATCATCGGGATGAACCCGATCAGGAAGATGACGGGCAACTGGAGCCCGACTTCATTGACGGTTGGACCGAGCGCACCGGTCAGCGTGTACGCCGGGGCGATGGTTGAAATGCCAAGAACGACGACGGCGAGGAGCCCCAACTGCCCCGTCTTCAGTCCCTTGCCGCTGATCTGGTGCGATTCGGCAGCTTCATTACCGCTGCGGCGGATTGTCTGGCTCATATGAGGCCCTTTCTAGATGGCCGAGGCTGCTGCTGGGTAATGCAGTGGATGCCGCCGCCCCGTGCGGGGAGTTCGCGCGCGTCCATACTGACTACGCGGCGTCCGGGGTAGGCGTCGGAGAGAATGCGGAGTGCCTTCTCGTCCACGGGGTCGTTGAAAGTGCACGCGATAACTCCGCCAGGGTGTAGCCGCCGGTGGGGATGGCCATCCAGACGCGGTCCTGCGGAGCCGTTTCCGATGGCATGCGCCAAGCGCTCACGCGTCAGCTACCTGGGTTTGGTTCGCGGCTGGCTTGGCGTTGGGGTAGGCCAGTTCGACCGGGCGGACATTCATTGCCGGACGGGCGGCGATGGAAGTTGCGGCTTCCTGGTGTCTGATTTCAATCATGGGGGGCTTTACTCCGTGAGACGACAGTCACTAAATGAATAGCGTTCATTTAGTATGACCGGAGTCACCCTCCAGCGCAAGGCGTGAGCGGCGGCCTCTCTTTTGTGACCGGCGGGCGTTCCTCGGAGCGGGCTGGATGGTTTTCCACATAGGAGCATCGCGGTCTTATCGCGCCCTCGGCTGGCTGGAAGAGTGGGGGCATGGAGCAAATGCGGGAGGGCGAGGCGATTGATGCCGTAGGCCTTCTTCGTGTTCCGGAAGTTGGCGGCTCCTCGGGTGGGCCCGGGGTTTCCGATCTGATCTCGCTCCTGAGCACCGTCAGCTTGGGCGCCGACAGCGCCGGGCTGATCGACCAAATCCGCGGACTGGAGAACCTGAAGTCGGCCATTACCGCTTTGCAGGCGCGGGCGGCTCTGGCTTTTGATCGTGCCCAGCGTGCCGAGCAGGCCGAGGCGGGTGTTCCTGCGTCCGAACGTGGCAGTGGTTCGGGTGTGCAGGTGGCGTTGGCGCGGAGGGAGTCGCCGAATCGTGGGTCCCGGTTGTTGGGTTTGGCGAAGGCTCTTGTGTTGGAGATGCCGCGGACTTTGGCCGCGTTGGAGTCGGGGCAGTTGAATGAGTGGCGGGCGACGCTTTTGGTGAAGGAAACAGCGTGTTTGTCTGTCGAGGACCGGTCCGCGGTGGATGAGGAGCTCGCCGCCGATACCGGGACCTTCGATGGTGCCGGGGATAAGGTGATCGTTGCGGCGGCGAAGGCTGCTGCGTATCGGCGTGATCCTTGGCCGGTGGTTGGGCGTGCGAGCCGTGCCGCCGGTGAGCGGACGGTGAGCCTGCGTCCGGCGCCGGACTCCATGACTTACCTGACCGCCCTGTTACCGGTGGCCCAAGGGGTGGCTGTTTACGGTGCTCTGTGCCGGGTGGCTGATTCTGCCCGTTCCAGTGGCGATGTCAGGTCCGGTGGGGTTGTCCCGACCCGTGGCCAGGTCATGGCCGACACCTTGGTCGAACGCGTCACCGGCACACCCGGCGGGATTTCAGGGATCAACCTGGACCTCGTCATGACCGACCGCACCCTCTTCCAAGGCGACAGCGAACCAGTCCGGCTTCAGGGCTACGGAATCGTCCCCGCAGAATGGGCCAGAGAACTCCTTAGTGGGGAGCAAGCCGGTCAAGATCACTCGACAACACCGGATAAAGAACTCACTGTCTGGCTTCGCCGGCTCTACACCGCACCCGCCACGGGCGAGCTCCTGACCACGGACTCCAAAGCCCGGCTCTTCCCACCACGACTCAGACGCTTTATAGAGATCCGCGACGACATCTGCCGAACCCCGTACTGCGACGCGCCCATACGGCACATCGACCACATCGTCCCCTGGCACTCAGGCGGAACCACCACCCTGAATAACGGAGCTGGGCTGTGTGAAGCCTGCAACCACACCAAAGAAAACCCGGGGTGGAAGAGTAGGCCGCTTGCCGAAGACGTGCACACTCTGGAACTTCGCACGCCCACAGGGCACACCTATCGTTCCAAGGCCCCAACGCTGCCAGGTTACGTCCGTCCTTCAGTGTGGACGTCGGAGCTGCCCAAACCTACTGCACGCCCAGGCCCTTCGGAACTTAACTGACCAGTGTCGGCAGGGTAAGGATCTCTGCTCCGTCGTTAGTGATGGCGATGGTGTGCTCACTGTGTGCTGTCCGGCATCCTGTCGCGCTGCGGAGAGTCCAGCCGTCGGCGTCAGTGACAAGCTGGGCGGTGTCGGCCATGACCCATGGTTCCAGGGCGAGCAGCAATCCGGGGCGCAGCTTGTAACCGCGGCCCGGGCGTCCCATGTTCGGCACATGCGGCTCCTGGTGCATGGTGGAGCCAATGCCGTGGCCCCCGAACTCAGTATTGACGGGGTAGCCGGCCTCGCTGAGGACCGAGCCGATGGCGTAGGACAGGTCCCCAATGCGGGCGCCGGGACGGGCTGCCGCAATGCCAGCGCGCAATGCCCGTTCGGTTGCTTCAATCATCGCGACACTCTCCGCTGGCTTGGACTCGCCCACGATGAAGCTGATGGCCGAGTCTGCTGCGATTCCGTCTTTCAAAACGGCAAGGTCGAGGGTCAGGAGGTCGCCGTCGGCCAGTTTGTAATCCGTGGGCAATCCGTGGAGGACGGCGTCGTTGACGCCCGTGCAGATGTAGTGCCCGAATGGCCCACGGCCGAAGGAAGGAGCGTAATCGACGTAACAGGAGACGGCCTCGGCTTCGAGGATCATGCTCTTTGCCCACCGGTCTATGTCCAAGAGGTTTGTGCCAACAGTTGCACGGCCCTTGAGCGTGTGCAAAATGTTGGCGACAAGGGCGCCGGCCTCCTTGGCGCGGCTAAGTTCTGTGCGGCTAAGGATCTCAATCATGCGAGGCCTTTCGTGTGAAAACCAATAACTATCCCGGCCATATTATCCCGGTATTACAATTGGAGCCATGGTCAGGTTGCCGCTTACACCCGCAGAGGCCGAGCGTGGACAGCGTCTCGGTGCTCTTCTGCGTCGCGCCCGGGGTGAGCGCTCCATGCTGGAGACGGCTCTTGACGCCCGTGTCTCACCCGAGACGCTCCGCAAGATCGAGTCGGGCCGGGTCGCGACACCGGCTTTCCCTACCGTTGCTGCAATTGCCGATGTCCTCGGACTCTCCCTCGATGAGGTGTGGGCAGAAATTAACAGGCCTGAGCACGGTGTTGAGGTAGGCGGCTCGCGTCGGAGCGCCCGCGACTGGTTGGCCTCGTAGACTCAGCGCTTGGGCCGCGCCCGCACATGAAGTCGTTCACCCTGCTGCCCGAAGAGGGTTAGCAGCTCCACTGGTTCTTTGGTGGCGCTGGCAAACCAATGCGGTGTGCGGGTATCAAATTCCGCAACCTCACCCGGTTTCAGGACAAAGTCGTTTTCTCCCAGCACCAACCGCAGCTTGCCGTTAAGGATGTACATCCAGTCGTACCCTTCATGAGACTGGGGCTGGGGGATTTCTTTGCCGGTTCCGCTTTTCAGCACCATTTTGAAGGCCTGGATGCCGCCGGGGCGGCGGGTCAGGGGAACCGCAGTTCCCCACTCGTGAACGTGCGGCTTGAGGTGAATGCGGGGATCACCCGTTTCCGGAGCGTCAATCAACTCTTCCAGTGGCACCTGATGCAGCCTGGCAATGGGGAGGAGGAGTTCCAGTGTTGGTTTGCGTTGGCCGGATTCCAGTCGTGAGAGCGTGCTGACAGAAATGCCTGTAACTTCGGAAGCCTCCGCAAGGGTCACGTTGCGTTGGGTTCGCATGGCACGCAGGCGAGGACCGACGGCGTCGAGCATGGTGCTGAAATCGATAGTCATGCCGTTTAGTTTGCCATATTGGCAAACTTCCTTGCTGATTCCGGGAGATGCTGACCACCATGGAAGGAGCGGCAGAGGGCCGCGGGACACACGTGGAGGCAAGTGAGTATGGAAACAGCGAACAACCGAGTGGGCGAGGAGTATGACGTCGTCGTGGTGGGAGGTGGCGCGGCTGGGTTAAGTGCCGCTGTTACCTTGGGCAGGGCCTTGCGATCCGTCCTGGTGATCGACGCGGGCGAGCCGCGGAATGCGCCAGCAACCGGGGTGCATGGATTCCTGTCCCGCGACGGGATTAACCCCAAAGAACTGCTGGAATTGGGACGGGCGGAGGCGCTCCAGTACGGGGCGGACATTGTGGCCGGTGTGGCGGTTGGGGCACGTTCGACGGCGAACCCCACGGACGGTTCCGATCTCACCTTCGAGGTGGACCTGGCAGATGGCAAAACTGTGAGTGCACGCCGCTTACTTGTCACCACAGGGCTGCTGGACATCCTGCCCGACATTGAGGGCATCCGGGAACGTTGGGGCCGTGATGTCCTGCACTGCCCGTATTGCCACGGCTGGGAGGTTCGGAACAAAGCGATCGGAATCCTGGGTTCAGTGCCAATGGCGTTGCACCAGGCGTTGCTGTTCCGCCAATGGAGCCCCTACATCACCTTGTTCCTCAATGACATCGTGGAGCCGACGGAAGAACAATGGGAGCAATTGGCTGCGCGTTCCATTACCGTGGTGGACGGTAAAGTCCAGGCGCTGGAAGTAACTGATGACGCGTTGACTGGTGTGGTCCTGGCATCGGGAACGGTGGTTCCGGTGGACGCTGTTGTCACGGGCCCACGGTTGGAGGCAAGGTCCGGTGTGTTGGAGTCCTTGGGCGTCCCCACTGTGGAACACCCTATGGGCGTGGGGACCCATGTCGAAGTGAATCCTCTCGGAGGGGCAACGTCGGTACCCGGCGTATGGGCCGCCGGGAACGTCACGGATCTGACCGGTCAAGTGATGGCCTCTGCAGCCGCAGGTGTCATGGCAGGCGCTGCCATCAATGCGGATCTCATGATGGAGGAGACCAAGAGGGCTGTAGAGGAAGCGCGCCAGTCAGCACTAGCCCACTAAGCCAGTTGATCACAAAGCACAAAACCATCGACGTGAGGGTCCTGTCCGAGGACGATTGAAGGACAGCCACTAAGGAGGTTGGACATGTGCTACGCGTACTATGACGACTTTGAGCGGCGCACGAAGAAGGACTCCGCGCGCAAGCCTGAAGCGCACACGACTGAGGCACCCAAGGATCAGGAACCTGCACAGAGCCGTCCTCGGACGGAAGGTACGCTGTGGACTTTCCTGGCCCGCCGTCGCAGGGAATCCGTGGTTTCAGAACCGAGGATCGACCGCATTCGCGAGAAAGTCCAGGCATCCCTGGACTGATCGAAGAGCCTGAGACGAATCGAAGAAGTAACCCGATCGCAGTAGTAAGCAAAGGAAAGGCGCTGCTCTCGCGGCGCCTTTCCTCTATGGCTTGCTGTAAAAACCAGCCCCTAGGACTTATTGGCCAAGTATTCCCGGGCAGCCGTCACCAGGGCTTCCCTTCCGCGCGTCAGCGTCGGCTGGATGACGGGCGCAAAGTACGGCGAGTGATTCGACGGAATGTCCTCGGGAAGGCGACCCGTTGTAGCCCACTCCTTGAATAAGGAAGGCTCGGCACCACCAAGGAACCAGAAAACCAAGGGAGCGCCGGCAGCCTTTGCCAAGGCCCCCACGTCTTCGCTTCCGGACACAGGTCCGGGGTCTATGATCTGCGTTTCGCCAAACTTAGCCTTGAAAGCTGCGGATATCCGCTCGGTGGCAGTTTGGTCGTTAACGGTCAGGGGGAAGTGCTCTTCGAAATGAATCTCCGGTTCTTTGGGGGCGCCCGAAGCTGTGGATTCACCCTTGGCAATGCGCTCGATTGAACCGAGGATCTTATCCCTGGTTGCATCTCTGAATGTACGGACGCTGAGGCCCAACGTTGCCGTTTCCGGGATGATGTTGTTCTTGGTGCCAGAGTGAATCTGCCCAACGGTCACCACTGCGGAGTCACTGGCGGCGAGCTCACGCGACACAATGCCCTGCAACCGCACAGTGGCCGCAGCAGCCATCAGAACCGGGTCAATGGTGGTCTCCGGACGTGAACCGTGGCCACCCCGCCCATGCAACGTAATGTTGAGGGAATCGGCGGACGCCATGGTGACGCCGGGACGGATACCGAACCATCCGGCGGGGAAGGGGGCCACATGTTGGCCCAGGACAACATCCGGGTTGGGCACTTCGTCGTACAACCCGTCGGCAACCATGGTTTCTGCCCCGCCGCCCCATTCTTCAGCCGGCTGAAAGACAGCGATCAGGGTACCCTGCCACTCATGACGCTGTGCGGCCAGGACCTCCACTGCGCCAACGAGGCAAGTCACATGCACGTCATGGCCGCAAGCATGCATGACCGGCATGTCCTTGCCCTCATGATCAACACCAATCGCTGAGCTTGCGTAGTCCAAACCCGTTGCTTCCTTGACCGGCAAGGCATCCATGTCCGCCCTAAGCATCACCGCAGGACCGGGCCCATTTTCCAGAACGCCCACAACCCCGGTCTTCCCGATGTTGCGATGAACGGTGAAGCCCAGATCTTCGAGATAGCCCGCGGCGATCCCGGCTGTTCGGGTCTCCTGGAAGGACAACTCGGGATGGGCGTGCAGGTCCTTGTAAAGCTCTTCGAGGTCAATGGTCACGAGTCTGCCCTTTTCATTCGACGCTTAGGTCTGGCCAGTGTATCCAGCCCGAAGCTGCAAAGCCTGGGAAGCCCCGGCACACTGGATGGCATGAACGAACCTGAATCAGTCACCACACAGCTATCCACTGTTGAGGAGTGGACCAAGGCCCTGGCAGAATCCAGTGGCTCCCCGGGAGGCGGCGCCGGAACAGGGGTGATGCTCTCCATCGCGGCCTCGTTGACATCGATGGTGGCCGGATACACCGAAGTGGAGGAACATCAGCGCGGACAGCTCACTGGGATCCACTCCCGGGCCCACGAGCTCCGACGAACTGCCCTTCAACTAGCCGACGACGACGCCTCCGCCTCCAACGCCTTCGGCGCTGCCTTCCGCCTCGACCCCGGCCCGGAACGTGACGATGCAATACATCAAGCATCCGTCGACGCCGCCAAAGCATCAGCAGTTCTCGGAGAGCGGGCCATCGACGCCATTGAAGACCTCGGCTGGCTTGCTTCCAACGGAAATCCGGCGCTGATCGCCGACGTCGTGGTTGGTTTCGGAGCCCTCCGCGCAGCCATAGCCGGCGCTCGAACCAATGTGAGCTTCGACCTCGCGTCCCTGACCTCCGCAGGCGCCACACTCGAGGAAGTCCGGGAACAACATCCGGAGCTATGGAACACGGTCAGCCAGCTCAGCGACGCCCTCGACAAGATCGACGAACTAACCGCAGGCGTCGACAAGAAAGCGGCGCCGACCGAAGCTATGTAGCTTCAGTCGGCGCCGTGCTTACTACTGTTCTCTACTGCGCTTTCGGCGTTGTGTTCTCTACTGCGCCTTCGGCACACGCCGGAGTACGACGGCGGCGAGCACTGCCGCGCCGGCCATCAGCACCAGCCCAATCGCCGCAGTGATGTGGACGCCGGACTCGAAAGCTGTCCGGGCGGCCACCGTCAGCGCCTCCGACAATGGGGCCGGAAGGGCAGCCGCAGCATCAACTGCGCCTGCGAGCGTTTCGGTGGACTTGCCGGCCGCTTGCGAGGAGACACCGTCCGGGATGATGAGGTTGTGCTGGTAAGAAGCAGTGAGGATCGAGCCAAGCACGGCCGTTCCCAGGAGCGACCCCAACTCATATCCGGTCTCGGAAATGGCCGAGGCGGCGCCGGACTTGTCGGCCGGTACTGAGGCAAGGATGAGATCGTTGGAGATGGTCTCCGCGGCCCCAACGCCCACTGCGAGTACGGTCAGGGCTGACAACAGGAATACGGGTCCACTGCCGTGGTCACCCACAACCACAATCAGGTAACCAGCGGCGCTAAGCGTCAGGCCCGCGGCCACAACAAAACCAGGCCGTACACGCTTGACCAGCGGCACCACCAGCAGGCCGGCGATGACCGTGGCCAGGAGAGCAGGAATCATCGCGATGCCGGCCTCCATGGGGGACTGGCCCTCAACAAGTTGCAGGTGCTGGGCGAAGAAGTAGATGAAGCCCGTCATGGAGAAAAGGGACAGGACGTTCGCCACGATTGCGGTACTGAACACCTTGTTCTGGAACAAGGAGACGTCCAGCATGGGGCTCTCGATCCGCTGCTGGCGGCGAACGAAGATTATGCCCATCACCACGCCGAAGCCCATAAAGAAGGCTGCGGACGCCCCGAAACCATGAACCGCGAATTCCTTGATGCCGTAAACGAACGGCGCCATGGTGACCACGGACAGGACAATGCTGGGCACATCCACCCGACCAGGATTTGCGTCCTTGGACTCGGGAATCAGCACCCGGCCGAAGACCAGGAGCGGCAGGAGCAGGAAAGCCGCCACCAGGAACACGGCACCCCACCAGTAGTGCTCCACCAGCCAGCCACCGAAGATAGGACCGAGAGCAGCCCCGCCGGAGAAACCGGCGGCCCAGACGGCGATCGCGAGCCGACGCCGGTTGGGATCGGTGAAGATGTTCCGGATCAGCGACAGGGTTGACGGCATCAGCATGGCGCCGAAGACGCCAAGGCCTGCGCGGCCGGCGATGAGCCATTCGGCGGATGGTGCGAAAGCGGTAGCAGCCGAAACCGCCGCGAAGCCCGTGCTGCCGATCAGTAGCAGCCGCCGTCGTCCGATCCTGTCGCCCAGGTTGCCCATGGACACCAGCAACGCGGCCAACACCAACGGATAGGCGTCAACAATCCATAGCAATTGGACACCGCCCACGTCCAACGAGCGGGCGATTTCAGGCAGGGCAAAGGTGAGCGCGGTGTTATCGACGGCCACCAGCAGCACCGGAAACATCAGGAGTGCCAGTGCCGTCCAGTCGCGCCACGGTGCTGCCTGGCCCTTCACGGGATAGGTGGAACGGGGTGCTTGGGTTGAGGACGGCGAGAACATGCAGCTAACTATACCGTCCAGACGGTATAGTTTCAAATAGAAGCCCGCAAGCCTTTAGGGAATGATGGACACATGCCACGAAAACCAGTTGCCCGGGACGCCGTCCTGGATGCCTTCGAAGCCCTCCTTATCGAGGTAGGGGAGCGTGCCGCCACGCTCGACGCCGTTGCCAAGCGGGCAGGCGTGTCCAAGGGTGGGCTGCTCTACCACTTTCCCAATAAGGAAGCGCTGATCACGGCACTTCTGGAACGTCTGGACCTGCTCGCCCAGGAAGATACCGAACAGATGAAGGCTGCGCCTGACGGTTCGGCTGCCTACTTCATCCGCTCCTCGCTCTGGGCAGATACCCCCATGGACCGGGCTTTCGTCGCTGCCACAAGACTGGCCGAAGTGGCCCACGAGGAAACCCGCCGCAGGTTTGCCGCGATCCAACAACAGTGGTTGGACGTGCTCGCTGAGGACGTCGGACCGGAGGTCGCAAAGGCCGTCAGCTACATGGGTGACGGACTCTATTTCAATGCGATTTTTGAAGGCGGACAGGAGGGTGGCAACGCCGGGCGGGAGGCCGACGTCGAAATCCTGCTGGGAGTCCTTGACCGGTTGCGGAAGTAGCGGGTCATCCATTTGCTGCAGGGCACGGCACGTAGGACAATTAACCCTTGTGGCGTGCCCTACACGGCGCCCACGCACAACTGAACATGCCTTTCATCTGCGGCGGGAGAGTCCTGCAAGTAAGTGATGCAGGCGCCGTAGGAGCAAACCCTCCCCAGGAATCTCTCAGGCCCACGCACCGCCGCGGCTAGGCAACTCTGGAAAGCAGCAGGCACTCAGCCCACCTTCGGGTCAAAGAGTGCTGTGCTCACCGACGGTGCAAGCGATGGTTGTTCACGCAACGCGCGGAAACTCTCAGGTCCAATACAGAGCGGGGAGGAACCCAGCCGCTGTGGCGTACCCAAACGCCGCCCAAGTAATGGAGTTCCTTCGTGACGGTTAGTTCTGCCTCCACCACCTTCGTCGATCGGCATATCGGCGCCCGCCGCCAGGCCGACATTGAGACCATGCTCAAGTCCGTCGGTTATGACACTGTTGATTCGCTGGTCGACACCGCCGTCCCGAACGACATCCGCCAGGAAGTTGCCCTCACCCTGCAGAACGCGCTGAGTGAAGTTGAAGTTCTGGCCGAGCTGCGCAAGCTCGCGTCCAAGAACAAGACAGCCGTTCAGATGATCGGCCAGGGCTACTACGACACTGTGACGCCGTCCGTGATTCGTCGCAACATCCTCGAATCCCCGGCTTGGTACACCGCCTACACCCCGTACCAGCCGGAAATCTCGCAGGGCCGCCTTGAAGCACTCCTGAACTTCCAGACCATGGTCCAGGACCTGGTTGGGCTGCCGATCGCCAATGCTTCCCTGCTGGATGAAGCCACTGCAGTGGCCGAAGCAGTCCTCATGATGCGCCGCGCCAACAAGAACAAGGCTGTCCAGGATGGCAAGACAGTCCTCGACGCTGACTGCTTCCCGCAGACCATCGCCATCGTCAAGGGCCGCGCGGAGGCCCTCGGCTTCGAGGTCGAGGTCGCGGACCTTTCTTCGGGTCTCCCGGAAGGCGCCATCAACGGCGTCGTCCTCCAGCAGCCCGGCGTTTCCGGCCGCGTGTTCGATCACTCTGCCGTGATTGCGGACGCCAAAGAGCGCGGCGCGCTGGTTACCGTTGCTGCCGACCTCCTGTCCCTGACCCTCATCACCCCTCCAGGCGAGCAGGGCGCCGACATCGCCGTCGGTTCGGCACAGCGCTTGGGTGTTCCCCTCTTCTTCGGTGGCCCGCACGCCGCCTACATGGCCGTCCAAAAGGGACTGGAGCGTTCCATGCCCGGCCGTTTGGTGGGCGTTTCCAAGGACGACGCCGGTGTCCCCGCCTACCGCTTGGCGCTGCAGACCCGCGAGCAGCACATCCGCCGCGAGAAGGCCACCTCCAATATCTGTACCGCTCAGGCACTGCTGGCCATCGTGGCCTCGATGTACGCCGTTTACCACGGCCCTGAGGGCCTCAAGGCGATCGCCGAAACCGCCCACGGCCACGCCCGCACGCTTGCAGCGTCCCTGAAGGCTGCCGGCGTCGAGGTCCTCCACGGTTCCTTCTTCGACACCATCACCGTCCGCGTTCCCGGCAAGGCTGCTGAAATCGTCGCCGCTGCCGAGGCCAAGGGCATCAACCTGCGCGGCATTGACGCTGACACTGTCGGCATCTCCGTTGATGAGACGACCACTTCCGAGATTGTCGCCGACGTTGCAGCCGTCTTTGGCGCTTCGGTACTTGAGCCCGCGGAAGGCTTCGCGCTTGAGGCTTCCGTGGAACGTACGAGTGACTTTATGCAGCACCCCGTCTTCAACACGCACCGCTCCGAAACCCAGCTCCTCCGCTACATCCGGAAGCTCTCGGACCGCGACCTGGCACTGGATCGCACCATGATCCCGCTGGGTTCCTGCACCATGAAGCTGAACGCCACCGCCGAGATGGAAGCAATTTCCTGGCCGGAGTTCGCCTCCATCCACCCGTTCGCTCCGGATTCCCAGACTGAGGGATGGCGCGAACTCATCACGGACCTCGAATCCCAGCTGACCGAAATCACCGGGTACGACCAGGTCTCCATCCAGCCCAATGCCGGTTCCCAGGGCGAGCTCGCCGGTCTGCTTGCCATCCGCGGCTACCACCTGTCGCGTGGCGACGCGCAGCGCAACGTCTGCCTGATCCCCGCTTCTGCCCACGGCACCAACGCAGCCTCGGCAGTGCTGGCGGGCATGAAGGTTGTTGTGGTGGCCACGGCTCCCGATGGCACCATCGACCATGTTGACCTCAAGAACAAGATCGAGGCCAACCGGGACGCGCTCTCGGCCATCATGATCACCTACCCGTCCACTCATGGTGTGTACGACGCCGACGTCCGCGAAGTATGCGACGCCATCCACGAGGCCGGCGGCCAGGTATACATAGACGGCGCCAACCTGAACGCCCTGGTGGGCCTGGCCCAGCCGGGCAAGTTCGGCGGCGACGTGTCCCACCTGAATCTGCACAAGACCTTCTGCATCCCCCACGGCGGCGGCGGACCCGGCGTTGGCCCTGTTGCTGCCAAGGCACACCTCGCGCCGTTCATGCCGGGTGATGCGGCCTCCTGGACCGAAGGAAACGACGTCCCGATCTCGGCTTCCCGCTTCGGTTCCGCTGGCGTCCTGCCGATTTCCTGGGCCTACGTGAAGCTCATGGGCGGCAAGGGTCTCACGGAAGCCACCAAGTCCGCACTGCTCGCAGCGAACTACATCGCTTCCCGCCTCAACGATCACTTCCCGATCCTGTACACCGGTGAAGGCGGACTCGTTGCCCACGAGTGCATCCTGGACCTGCGCGAACTGACCGCGAAGACCGGCGTCACCGCTGAGGATGTGGCCAAGCGCCTCATCGACTTCGGCTTCCACGCTCCCACCCTTGCTTTCCCGGTGGCGGGCACGCTCATGGTGGAACCCACCGAGTCCGAGGACCTCGTGGAGATCGATCGCTTCATCGAAGCCATGATCACCATCCGCAAGGAAATCGACCAGGTGGCCCATGGCGACTTCGCCGTGGAGAACTCGCCGCTGCGCAAGGCTCCCCACACGGCTGCCGCCGTCGTAAGTTCTGATTGGGACCGCGCGTACCCGCGTGAGCAGGCCGCCTTCCCGGTTCACCACCTCAAGCAGGACAAGTACTTCCCGCCCGTAGGCCGCATCGACGGCGCAGCCGGAGACCGCAACCTGGTGTGCTCCTGCCCGCCGATCGAAGACTTCGAAAACTGAGGACTGATCATGAACGAGAACTACACAGCTCTTTACGAAGAGCACAAGAACCTCGGCGCGTCCTTCACCGACTTTGGTGGCTGGCAGATGCCCCTGAAGTACTCCTCGGAGTTGGCTGAGCACCACGCCGTCCGCAAGTCCGCCGGCCTGTTCGATCTCTCCCACATGGGCGAAGTCTGGGTCACCGGTCCCGAGGCTGCTGCCTTCCTGGACTACGCCCTGGTGGGCAAGATCTCCGCCATGGCCGTCGGCAAGGCCAAGTACTCGCTGATCTGCCAGGAAGACGGCGGCATCATCGACGACCTCATCACCTACCGCCGCCCCTCTCCCAAGGAAGGCAGCGACAAATTCCTGGTGGTACCGAACGCCGGTAATGCCAAGGTTGTTGCCGCGGCGCTGCTGGAGCGCGCTGCAGGTTTCGACGTGGTTGTTGAAGACGCCTCTGCCGACATCTCGCTGATCGCTGTTCAGGGGCCGCTTGCTGAAGCGATCCTCCTCCGCCTGGTCCCTGCCGAACAGCACGCTCTGGTCACCGACCTCAAGTACTACGCCGCGGTTGAAGTTCCGTTCGCGTTCGACGGCGGCACGCAGGACCTCCTGCTGGCCCGAACCGGGTACACCGGCGAAGACGGCTTCGAAATCTTTGTAGCGAATGACTCCGCAGCCGCACTCTGGCAGGCCATAGCCAACGTCGCTGCTGAAGGCGAGCTGATCCCGGCCGGCCTTGCCTCCCGCGACTCCCTACGCCTCGAAGCCGGAATGCCCCTCTACGGCAACGAACTCTCCCGCGAAGGCAACCCCTTCGCGGCAGGACTCGGCCCCGTGGTGGCACTGTCCAAGGAAGGCGACTTCGTGGGCAAAGAGGCACTTGCTGCCCTCAAGGCCGACGGTGGCGGAACCACTAGCGGCCGCAAGCTCGTTGGCCTCAAGGGCCTGGGCCGCAGGGCCGGCCGCGGCCACTACCCGGTTCTCAAGGACGGCGCAGTGGTTGGCGAAGTCACCTCCGGTCAGCCCAGCCCGACGCTTGGCTACCCGGTAGCGTTGGCGTATGTCGACGTCGAGCACTCAGAGCTCGGAACTGCTTTGGACATTGACCTGCGGGGCAAGTCTGAGCCGTTCGAAGTCGTCGCACTGCCGTTCTACAAGCGCCAAAAGTAGGCGGGCCTTTCCGACGGGTCGCCTAGCGCCCGTCGGGTCAGGCACCTCACCAGCCATTGTTTGATCAACCACAGTAAGGAAACAGAATGCCCAAGGTAGCGCCCGAACTTCAGTACTCCGACGAACACGAGTGGGTTTCCCGCGGAGACGGGAACTCGGTGTCCGTTGGTATCTCCGAGGTTGCCACCGACGCACTGGGTGACATTGTGTACGTTGACCTGCCTGAGGTTGGTTCTTCCGTGACTGCGGGGGAGACCTGCGGTGAGGTTGAGTCCACCAAGTCGGTTTCGGACCTGTACTCGCCCGTCACCGGTGAGGTCACGGAGATCAACGACGCCGTTGTTTCCGACCCCGCCCTGATCAACAACGACCCCTACGGCGCCGGTTGGTTGTTCAAGGTTGCCGCCGAGTCCGAGGGCCCCCTGCTCTCGGCCGAGGAATACGCCTCCAAGAATGGCGGAGACCTCTCCTAGTCCGTTCGTTGGCCCGTTGGGGCTGACATCCTCCGCGTGCTCGGTCGCTTGGGCGCCCGTGAGGTAAGAGGAGTCCGTTTAGTGGGCTCGCTGCGGAGTGTGCCGTGCGCACGGCATGTTCGGCAGCTAAACCCCGTACTGGAGCCCACCGGCGTAGCGTGGGATTGTAGAACTGAATAAAATTGCGACGCCGGGTTGCCGCCTTTGGGGGCCATCCGGCGTCGTGCTTCGGTCGACCTCCGTCATAAGCGGGGGCGGCCCTCCGGCAGGAAGATCTGCCGGACCGTTTTCAAGCTTTGTTAAGGAATCCCGACCATGGCTGTTGGCGTTTTCGATCTGTTTTCTGTGGGTATTGGCCCGTCGAGTTCTCACACTGTGGGGCCCATGCGGGCTGCTGCGGTGTTTGCTGGTGAGCTCAAGGACACCGGCGTCCTGGGCTCGGTGGCGTCGTTGCGGGTTGACCTGTATGGCTCGTTGGCTGCCACGGGTCGTGGGCACGGCACCATGACGGCCACGCTGCTGGGCTTGGAGGGGTATCACCCGGAGCTGATTCTGCCTGAAGAGGTGGAGGAGCGGCTCGCGACGATCGCTGAGTCAGGTGCCCTGAATCTGGCCGGTGCCTCCGGCGAAGGCGTGGAGCTGCCGTATGCGGTGGAGGATATGGTGTTGCATCCGTTGACGGTGTTGCCGCGGCATACGAATGGGATGAAGTTTGCTGTGTCTGATGCTGAGGGGAGCGTTCTGCGGGAGGCGACGTTCTTTTCGGTCGGTGGTGGGTTCATTGTCCGTGAGGGTGAGGAGAACGCTGCGCAGCAGGAGTTGGAGGAGTCCAAGAAGGAGTTGCCGTTGCCGTTCAGGACGGCGGCGGAGTTGCTGGGCCGGTGTTCCTCGAAGGGTTTGGGTATCAGCGACATCATGTTCATTAATGAGCGTGCGTCGCGGTCTGAGGAGGATATCCGGGAGGGTTTGCTGCATATTTGGTCCGTGATGGAGGCCTGTGTTGAAACGTCTTTGAAGCGTGAGGGTGTGTTGCCCGGAGGGTTGAAGGTTCGTCGTCGTTCTCCTGATTGGTTGGAGCGGTTGTTGAAGGAGGACAAGGACCGGAACGATCCGAAGTATTGGCAGGAGTGGGTGAACCTGATCGCGTTGGCGGTCAATGAGGAGAACGCTTCTGGTGGTCGGGTGGTGACGGCACCGACGAATGGTGCTGCGGGGATTATTCCGGCGGTGCTGTATTACGCGTTGAATTACGCGCCGGGGATGGATCAGGCCACGCAGGCCGATAAGGACGATGTGGTGGTGAAGTTCCTGCTTACTGCGGGTGCGGTGGGTGTGTTGTATAAGGAGCAGGCGTCCATTTCGGGGGCTGAGGTGGGGTGTCAGGGTGAGGTGGGTTCGGCGTCGTCGATGGCTGCTGCGGGGTTGGCTGAGGTGATGGGTGGTACGCCGGGTCAGGTGGAGAACGCGGCGGAGATCGCGATGGAACATAATCTGGGGTTGACGTGTGATCCGATTGGGGGGTTGGTGCAGATTCCGTGTATTGAGCGGAACGCGATTGCTGCGGCGAAGGCGATCAACGCGGCGAAGATGGCGTTGTGGGGTGATGGGACGCATCGGGTGTCGTTGGATGAGGTGATCGTGACCATGCGTGAAACGGGCAAGGACATGTCCTCCAAGTACAAGGAAACCGCGATGGGCGGCCTGGCCGTCAACGTCGTCGAATGCTGACACTATTTCCTGTCAGTCCCTGATGTCATGCTGTACCCATGAGCGGGGGATACAGCAGGGACTTTTTGCGGACACGGCTTGAACTGCCCAGTCCGCCGGCAACAACGATCCTTTTGGACTACACCCACTTTTCCGTGCGTTTCCGGGCTGCCCGGAAGCTCGCTGCGATCGTGGGCGTCAACATTAGCGGTGCTGAATTGAACCCACTGGCCCGGGAGGGGACGTGGCATTTCGATGACAGGATCCCCAGGGAGCAACAGGCCGGTCCGGACGTCTATAAAAACAACGCCTTCGATCGCGGACACTTGGTCCGTCGCTTGGATCCTGTGTGGGGAGACGCGGCAACGGCCAAAAAAGCCAACCAAGACACGTTTGCCTACACCAACGCCGCGCCACAGATCGATGACTTCAATCAAGGCAAGGAACTGTGGGTAGGGCTGGAAGACCACGTTCTAGGCCATGCCGATGCCCACGACGCAAAGCTCAGCGTCTTCACCGGACCTGTCTTCCTCGACGACGATCCTCTATATAGGGGCGTTCAGATCCCTCGAAAGTTTTGGAAGATCGCGGCCTGGACCAGCGAGGCCAAGCTGGCCGCCGTCGGCTTCGTCCTGGACCAGTCGCCGATGCTGGACAAAGTGGAACTGAAGAAGGCAACCAGCTTGTGGCTCCTTGACGGTGAGCCACCACCGCTAGGACCGTTCCGGACGTTCCAGGTACCCATAGGGCAGATTGCGGACCTGACCGGGCTCAGCCTCAGCAGGCTCAGCCGCGCAGACCGCCTGGTGAGCGGACAGCTGGAATCGGGTGTTGAACCCCGGGCCATGAAGTTGGAGAGGGCGGAGCAGATCCGGCTCTAGACGCCGTCATCTTAGGCGGCACGCCGCGCAACTGTCACCACTGAACGCGAACGTCGAACTGGGCTGCTTTACAGCATTGATAGAGCTTCGCGAACGTCCTGCGTGTTTTGCTAGCGCTGAAAGCACGCGTAAGCTCGCGAGTTGCCGCAATCCTAAGGGATCAATAAGTGCGCAGTATTACAGTATTACGATTTGGCATCAAATCGAATATTTACCGTCACGTTTTAGTGATGATCGATATTTCCCCCGGTGCTTGCATTAAGTATTTCGTTATGTTTGATTCTGTTTTCGGAGGTTGGGCGTTATCTATATGATTAAACTCGTCTTTTCGCATTGGCCATCGTTGTAATTCGGCTGGCCGATACAAATCGACTGGGTTTCAAATATAGCTTTTGTCTGACACGCCTGTTTGAATTTCGGCTAATTATCAATGCAGATAAATCTAAATTTATTGGGGGAAAGAATGCTGTTGAAATCCAGAGCAATCCTGACTGGCGCCGCTATAATGACGACGCTGCTTTTTGCTGCTACGACTCCGGCCTATGCTGAGGGTCCATCTGAAGCGCCCGAAGGGTACACAATCGCCATCCAACCCATGGGTGAATATCTACCGGCCTGCGATGCCTCCCGTGATGGCGACCAAGCCACCTATAACGGCTACCTATTCACCTGTAAGCTCAGTGATGGCCAGTGGCAATGGATCCTCTGTAACTGGGGCTGCGATCCGGGAGGTGGCGGTGATTATCGAATGATCGCACTGCGTTCATAGACCGGTCCTTTGGACTGCCGAAAGTGTTGGCCACGGCCAGCGCTTTCGGCTTTTTTCAGAAACAGGAGATAAGCATGGAGACGCTTCACATCGCACGGGAGTTCGCATCTGCTGCAGGAGAGAAACTCCGGAATATTCATATTTTCAAGGCACTCCTTTCCTTGCCGGAGGGGCAGCGGGTTGAACTTGAACCTGAGGAAGCGGGAAAGGCACTCGCCGCGCAACTGAGCTTTGAGCGGAAGGCATCAAACCAGGAGCCAGCCCAGACTCCCCGCACGCAGCGGCTCCTGAGCTCCGTTTATCCACACATGCCGGTTAACCTGCTCCACGGGTTGTTGGCGGATGCCGGCAATGGCGAGATAGCGGAACTGCTCGATCGTCACCGTGTCACAGGTTTCACAGTGCACGCAGCAGGCGGGCGCCGGAGCATTCCGAATACGTTTGTCTTGGAAGATTCATACATGGCCCTTGACCCTGAAACAGGCGATATTAGACAGCGCTATCGCGGCGGGCAGCAGGCCGGGGAATCCAACTAATTGCAGTAAGGGAGAGTTCCTCCGCAAACACGCGGGATGGTGCTTGATGTCCTTGGGCCCAAGCTCAGCCACCGATTGGATCGCCGATTTTTCCCGGCCCGATAGACTTGGGGCTGCATGTCCGCATGCGCACCGAGCTTTTGAACACTGCACCAAAACCCTGAGATTGGACACGGCCACCTTGCGAGAATTCAGCGCCCGCTTTGCCACCGCCGAGGAAATCGATAACTGGGACAAACATGTCACGGCGAACCCGAACGGCGGCAACATGCTGCAGTCGGATGCCTACGCGGCGGTCAAGGACGGTAACGGCTGGCTGGTCCGGAGGCTCGTCATCGAGACTCAGGAATACAGCAGCTACAACCTGCTCCTGGAAAAGAAGTTCCCCGTGATGGGCAGGCTCTGGTACCTCATCAAGGGACCGGACGTCCTGGATATCGCCGACATCCAGCCTGCTCTGACAGCAGTGGCTGCGCTGGCACGTGAGACGAAGATGAACGTCTTCACCATCAAGATCGAGCCTGACATCATCGAGTCGGACCAGGCAACGGCACAACTGAAAGCCGCGGGTCTGGTCAAGGCCCCCAACATCCAGTCCAACGACTCCACGGCCGTGCTGGATATCTCCGCTCCCGCCAATGAAGTTCTCCGCAGTATCTCCTCCAGGGCCCGTAACGCAGTCCGCAGGGCAGAACGCGAGGGGTGCGAGGTGGTCCAGGAAGAGGCAGGCCAGCAGACGTACAAAAAGCTCTACGCCCTCATGCAGAACACCGTAAACGCCAAGGGCGCCATGCCGCTGCGGAGCTACGACTACTACTCCAAGTTCTGGGAAGAGTTCTGCAGCCGCGGCCAGGGACACTTCTTCTTCATCCACGAGGACGGTGCACCAAGTGTCGGCGCTTTCGTCATCAACTACGGCTCCAAAGCAACGTACAAGGACGGCGGCTCCACCCAGAACCGCAAGCAGTACGGTGACTCCCATCTGGCCCAGTGGGCGGCGATCCAGCGCATGCAGGAACTCGGATGCGTGGAATACGACTTCTGTGGCACACCCCCCGCTGCGAGGATCAAGGACAAGACCCACCCCCTGTACGGCATGGGATTGTTCAAAACGAGCTTCACCAAGACCGTCACGGACTTCGTCGGTTGCTATGACCTCGTCCTGGGACCTGTCCGTCACAAGCTGTGGCTTAAGGGCGCGGAACGCATCTTCCGTCGACTCGAAACCATGCGTACCGGCGGCCAGTTTTACTGACCGCCACCCGCGGCCAGCAAATCAACTTCAGGCCCGCCCCGGCCACCAACGGGTGCATTCTACTTTTTAGGTTAGGTTATTTCTTTGACTCCGATCGAGGCTGGAACCGACATGGAATTTGTGATTCTCAGCGACGCTGATTTCGAAACATTCGCCAAGGGACACCCTCAGGGCAGCTTCATCCAGTCCATGGACCTCACGCGCTTCCAGCGTGCCCGTGGCCAGGAAGTTGAGCTTTTTGGCGTGACGCGCGGCGACAGCCTCATTGCTGCGGGGAAGCTCGTCTACTCGTCCAACCGTCTGGGCTACAAAACCGCAGATTGCGCCAAGGGACCCCTGATGGACTACAGCGACCCCACAGTGGTGCGCTTCGTCGTCGAGCAGTTGAAAAAGCACGCAGCCTCTAAGAAGGCTGCAGAGCTGCGTATCTCGCCCAACATCCGGTACATTGCACGTGATGAAGAGGGCGCCGAACACCCCGAAGTTGAGGATAACCGTCCGCTGCTGAAAGAGTTCGAAGGGCTGGGCTTAAAGCACCAGGGCTTCGACAT
The DNA here is from genome assembly GCA_031179305.1 of Paenarthrobacter sp. GTDB lineage: Bacteria > Actinomycetota > Actinomycetes > Actinomycetales > Micrococcaceae > Arthrobacter. The sequence goes on from JAPSHX010000001.1 coordinate 72,997, forward strand.
GAACTTCGCCAACATCAACTGGATGTTCATCAAGCAGCTGGACGGGATCGCCGATTCCGAAGAGCTCATCATGGGCATGAACTACCGCACCCGCAAGGCCATCCGTAAAGCCGAGAAGAACGGCGTCTACCTGGAACAGGCCACGCTGGAAACGCTGGATGAGTTCTACAACGCGCTGAGCACGGCCGGCGATGAGAAGGGCTTCACGTACCGCGAACGCGAGTACTACGAGCAACTCCTCCGGAATACTTCGGACGAGTTCACTAAGCTCATGATGGCCAAGATCAATATTCCCGAATATCGGGCCTCCATAACGGAGCGCCTGGATGCTGAATCCAAGACTTTGGCAGACCTCAAGCGTGAGGTCGAGGAGACCGGCAGCAAGAAGAAGGCCAACCGTGTCAAAGTTGTCCAGGACCTCGTGGACAGCTACGAGCGCAGCCTCAAGGACATCGAACGTTTCCCCGATTCCGTAGGTGTCGCTACGGTGGCTGCCATCCATTTTGCCTGCTCCGGTGACGAACTGGTGTGCGTTATTGGTGGCACGGTTCAGGATTACATCTACTTCAACGGCGCCACGTCATTGTATTGGGGCATGATGCTGCACGCCCTGAACAATGGTTACTCGCGCTACAACTTCTACGGCACGTTCGGCATCCAAGGCCAGGACGAGACCGGGCACGGCGGGTACGAATTCAAGAAGGGCTTCGGTGGCGAGGTTGTCCAACTGGTGGGCGATTTCGTAGCACCGGTGAACCCGCTCGTCTTCCACGGCTACCGTGCGGTCAGGAAGCTTGCAGGGGCCGCCCAGACAGTACTGGGACGATTGCCACTTGAGAAATTGCCGGTAGTAGGAAAACTTCGGAGGAATCGCTAATCACACAAGCCAAGGGAGGATCACCGCGTGACTGAACGCCCCGACGGGTCCGCCAACAGGCCCCATACCGACGGGTTGCCCAAGACCCAGCCGTTGCGGCCGTCCCAGGTCCGGCAGAATGTCAACGCCAAACGCATGCTGATGCGCTTGGTTCAAGGTGACAGCCCGCCGACGGCACCCATGAACATCGTGGACCGGTTGGCCGGAAGTCCCTACGCCAACCCCACCATCCAAGTCGTGGGTGTGGACGCATCGGCCAGGAAGACCATCGATTTCGCTCTTCATCTTGCTGAAGTCATGTTCCGTTACGGTGCGGGTGCCCTTGAGGTGGAGACCAGCATGATTGCGGTCACCGCCGCCCTTGGCCTGAAGAACGTTGAAGTGGACATCACCAACCAGTCGGTGGCCATCAACTACGCGCCCAAGGACCAGACGCCCGTCACGCTGCTCCGCGTGGTGCGCTCGTGGACCAACAATTACGCCGGCCTTGCCCAAGTTCACCAATTGGTCACGGACATCGTGGCAGGTGGAGTGGGCCGTGACGAAGCTGTGCGCAGGTTGAATGAAATCATCCGCAGTGCCAAACCCTTCCCACGGTGGATGGTCACCATGGCCTTCGGCATCTTCGCTGCAGTATTCGTGGGCGTCCTCGGCGGGGGCATCGGTGCGTCCGCGGTCGCTTTTGCTTCCAACATCCTCATCAGCCTCCTCTCCCGGCAACTTGCCAGATGGCGGACGGCTGACTTCTTCAACACCATGGCGTGCGCGTTCCTGGTCACCTTCATCGCGCTGATGCTGCGTTGGGCGGGTGTGGAAATTGCGCCATCCATTGTGGTGGCGGGTGGAATCCTGCTGTTGCTCCCGACAGGTCGTCTCGTGTCCTCAGTACAAGACGCCATCAACGGCTTCCCGGTAACGGCAGCGGGCCGGTTTCTCTCGACTTTACTCACCTTCGGTGCGATCGTTGCGGGAATTGGCGTAGCCGTGGTCGTAGGAACGCTGATGGGCAGTGCAGTCCTGGATGTCACCCAGACATTCCCCGACGCGTATCCCTTGTGGATTCAAGCGGTCCTTATTGCTATCGCGGTTGTAGCCATCGGCGTCACCGAGCAGACGCAAATGCGGCTGTTACTCCCGACGGCGGCAGTGGGCATAGTGGGCTTCTTCGTTTTGTGGGGTGTGGGCGAAGCCGGCCTCGGCGACCGTTTGTCGCCAGCCGTCGCTGCGGTGGTCATCGGCTTGCTGGGTCGCGTGGTGGCGCTCAAGCTGGGTGCCCCGCAACTCGTAGTGGCCGTCCCCGCGGCGCTGATCCTGCTGCCCGGTTTGACGATCTTCCGTTCCATGTACGCCCTCACAGTTGAAGGTGGCAATATCCTGCTCGGTGCAGGTGGCATGCTCAACGCCGGCGCCATTGTGCTCGGAGTAGCGGCCGGCATCGTGCTCGGTGACAACCTGGCCAGGCCCCTGACGAAGGGCCTGTCCAGCAACGAACGGCGCAGGGTACGCAGACGCTAATGAAACCAAGCGAACGGCGCCGCCAGGAGGCGGCGCCGTTCGGCTTTAACGACTGCGGCTAGATCTGTCCCACTGGGAGCTTCTTCTCAGCCTGGAAGACTTCCTCCACGCGACCCTGTGCCCAATAGCCGGACAGCGAGACCTGAGAGCGCTCCAAGCCGCGCTGCACGAAGAAGATCTCGCGGAGTGCCTTCATGTAGCCCCGCTCGCCGTGGGCGAAGACGTCCACGCGTCCCGGCAACCATTCAGTGGCACGGAGGGCTTCGAGCAGCAGTTCGCTGGAGCCCGCTTGAACGCCCTTGCGGAAGAGCCAGTGCAACTCCACACCGGCAGGGGCGGAAATCGGAAGAATGTCGGCCTCGCTATCCACCTCAAGGAACACGGTTCCGCGGGCTTCGGGAGCAAGAACCTCGACGCAGGCTGCGATGGCCGGTATCGCGGCGTCGTCGCCGGCGAACAAGTACCAATCGGCATCGGGGGAGGGGTTGTACCCACCGCCCGGACCTGTGAAGATCAGCGAATCGCCGGGCTTGGCAGCGGCAGCCCAGGGACCGGCCAGTCCTTCATCGCCGTGCACCACAAAGTCGATAGCCAGCTCCTGTGCTTCCAGGTCTACCCAGCGGATGGTGTACGTGCGGGTGTGGGGCCACTGCTCACGGGGCATGGTGTCGCGGATGGCCCACAAGTCCATCGGGAGTTCGTACTCGACACCCGGCTGGGGAAACACAATCTTGATATAACGGTCCACGTATTCGTTGTTCGTGTAGTCGCTGAAACCAGGTCCTCCCGCCACGATGCGCACCATATGAGGCGAGAGGCGTTCATTTCGCAGGACGGTCAGGTTGACCTGCGGGCGGGTTTTGCGTGAGGCGGACGAAGTGACGGGGAGAGCAGTCATGAAGGTAAGCCTAAGCTAATTTCCTGCGCATCGGCTGGGTATGAGTCGAAGGTTACGGACCCGGCGGAACAGGACTACAGAACAGGCAATTCCCAATTAATGGGTTCAGCCCCCAAGCCAATCAGTAGTTCGTTGGTCCGGCTGAAGGGCTTGGAGCCGAAGAATCCTCGTGATGCAGAGAGCGGACTCGGATGGACTGAGACGATGGAAGGCGCCCCGCCCAGCAGGGGCACCACGCCCTCGGCGTCCTTTCCCCACAGGATTGCCACCAGCGGACTTTGGCGCCCCGCTCCGTCGGTGCGATTGGCGACGGCGGTGACCGCCGCCGTCGTGATGGCCTCCCACCCTTTGCCGCGGTGGGAGCCGGCATTTCCCGCTTCGACACTGAGGACACGGTTCAGGAGCAGGACGCCTTGCTCCGTCCAGGCGCTGAGGTCGCCGTGGACGCGGGGCGGAAGGCCGAGGTCGTCGTGGAGTTCGCGGTAGATGTTGGCGAGGCTCCGAGGGATGGGGCGGGTAGGGCGGGAAACGGCGAAGGACAACCCGATGGCGTGGCCCGGGGTCGGGTAAGGATCCTGGCCGAGAATCAATACTTTGACGTCCGCCAGGGGCTGTTTGAAGGCGCGCAACAGGTTCTTTGCAGCAGGCAGAACTTGGGCGCCATTGGCCGATTGACCCGCGACATAATCCAGTGCCTCACGGAGCTGGCCCTCGACAGGGCGCAATGCGTCAGCCCAATCGGGAGCCATCAGCTCTTCCAGCGGCTGTTTGAGCAGGGCGGCGAAGCCCGGGCCAGCAGCATCAGCCGGTTCAAGATCAAAGAGTGCATCCACGCCAGTCACCACGCCATTGTCTCCCGTGCGGGGCGCGGCTGCGAATGACACCGTTGTTATTCGCCCGTAACATGGGGGGTAGGACATTTTCCCCATCAAGCGTCGAAGGAGTGTGCCGTGGCAGAACCAGCACCGGAACCGATGGCGTCGCGGGCAACAGGCTTTGCCCTTGAGGACCTCGCGGCCGAGACCCGCAGTGACTCGCCGTTGAGCGAGCGGGACCAGCAGATGTTGGCGCTGGAGCGGCAATGGTGGAAGTACGCCGGAGCCAAGGAACAGGCTATCCGTGAGCTGTTCGATCTCTCCGCCACGCACTATTACCAAATCCTGAACGCGCTCATGGATACCGAGGACGCGTTGGCCCACGATCCCATGCTCGTCAAGAGACTGCGTAGACTACGTACGTCCCGCCAGCGTGCGAGGACTGCACGTCGCTTGGGGTCCGACGCGTAAATCGCCAGGCTGATCTGTCAGCAGCAACCAGCAAGGACATCGCTTCACCATGACCAAATATGCCAAGGACGAATTCGACCAGGTTCCGCAGAACACGTCCCGCCAGGGCGTTCATCGCGACGCCCAAGAGACTGCACGCCCCACCCTGTGGCCGGTCCTGACCGTCGGGGCAGTGGCCTTGGTGCTTGGACTGGTGGCCTTCCTGATCCTCCCCAACCTTGGGCTGGTAGCACCCAGCGCTTCGTCGAACACCACGACGCCGGCACCCTTGCAAACGTCTGCGGCACCGTCCGTTGCCCCCACTGAATCCAGCAGCGCGCCCCCCGCTTCCAGCGAACCCAGCAGTGACCCGACGCCGTCGGAATCTCCTTCCGCTACTCCATCGTCGGCCCCCGTGGACAAGGCCACTCCAGTGGCTGTCTATAACGGCGCCGGTACGGCAGGCTTGGCAGGCCGGGTAGCTGGCCTCGTCCAGGGCGACGGTTGGGCGCTAAGTACCGTAGGAAACTGGGGCGGACTGCCGCAGCAAACATCCGTGATCTTCTACAACGCTCCGGAGCAGAAGGCCAACGCGGAGGCGCTGGGTACCTTGCTGGGCATCCAGACAATCGTGGAAACGCCCGAGGTTCAACAGCCACTGGTGGTTGTGGCCGGGCCCGGCTACCAGTAGGCATCAGGCCCCTCCCGAGCTGAAAAGCCCCAACTCGGTTAAGCCTCAATAACAAAAGTGATGCCCTGCCCTTCCACGGCAGCGCGCCGCTGGTGACAGTGGTTACAGTGGACTAATTCCGGTACGGAGATCCCGGCTGCCGGTCTTGGCTACTGTGAAAGTGTGGGCATCATGGCTTTGGGAACCGTCAAATGGTTCAACGCCGAAAAAGGCTACGGATTCATCACTGTGGATGAATCCGGCGACGACGTCTTTGTGCACTGGTCTGCCATCCAGATGGATGGCTTCCGCGCCCTCGAAGAAGGCCAGCGGGTTGAGTTTGAACTGGGGGAGGGCCAGAAGGGTCCGCAAGCCGAAGGCGTCCGCGTCGCGTAGTTCGATTGCGGCGTCTACGCCAATTCCCCTCAGCCCACGGCTGAAAGCCCTTGGTTTATCAACCAAAGTGGCATCTCTGCTTGCACTCTCCCCGGTCGAGTGCTAATTATTGATTTAGCACTCCTATGGTTCGACTGCTAAGTCCGGCCCGGTTGACCCCGGCGGCGGGCAGGTAGTGAACCGGCGGAGGATCAAGAAACACCTTGGTGGGGTGAGGTCCGGAGCGCGGGGCATACAGAGGCCGCAAACGAAGGACCGTCCGTCGCGGGCACCCCATCTGATAGGTACCTTCTTAACGACTGTCCCGAAAGGACTACCGCCGTTATGGCCAAGATCATTGCATTTGATGAAGAGGCACGCCGCGGCCTCGAGCGAGGCCTGAACATCCTCGCAGACGCCGTCAAGGTCACCCTCGGCCCGCGTGGACGCAACGTCGTCCTCGAAAAGAAGTGGGGCGCCCCCACGATCACCAACGATGGTGTTTCCATCGCCAAGGAGATCGAGCTGGACGATCCTTACGAGAAGATCGGTGCAGAACTGGTCAAGGAAGTTGCCAAGAAGACGGATGATGTCGCTGGCGACGGTACCACCACTGCAACCGTTCTCGCCCAGGCACTGGTGAAGGAAGGCCTGCGCAACGTTGCCGCCGGCGCCGACCCGCTGTCCCTTAAGCGCGGTATCGAGAAGGCTGTTGAGGCAGTCATCAGCGAACTGCTGGCCTCCGCCAAGGAAATCGAAACCAAGGAAGAGATCGCAGCTACGGCTTCCATCTCCGCCGGTGACCCGGAAATCGGCAGCCTCATCGCCGAGGCCCTGGACAAGGTGGGCAAGGAAGGCGTCATCACGGTCGAGGAATCCAACACCTTCGGCCTTGAGCTCGAACTCACCGAAGGCATGCGCTTCGACAAGGGTTACATCTCTGCTTACTTCGTCACCGACGCAGAGCGTCAGGAAACGGTCCTCGAAGACCCGTACATCCTGATCGTCAACTCCAAGATCTCCAACGTGAAGGAACTCGTCACGGTTCTGGAGAAGGTCATGCAGTCCAACAAGCCGCTGCTGATCATCGCCGAAGACATCGAGGGCGAGGCCCTGGCCACCCTGATCGTCAACAAGATCCGTGGCACCTTCAAGTCCGTAGCCGTCAAGGCTCCGGGCTTCGGTGACCGCCGCAAGGCTCAGCTGGCCGACATCGCCATCCTCACCGGTGGCCAGGTCATCTCCGAAGAAGTTGGCCTCAAGCTCGAAAACGCCGGCCTGGAACTCCTCGGCACCGCCCGCAAGGTTGTTGTCACCAAGGACGAAACCACCATCGTCGAAGGTGCCGGCGACGCCGAGCAGATCGCAGGCCGCGTGGCCCAGATCCGTGCCGAAATCGAGAACTCCGACTCCGACTACGACCGCGAGAAGCTGCAGGAACGCCTGGCCAAGCTGGCCGGCGGCGTTGCAGTCATCAAGGCCGGTGCCGCAACCGAAGTTGAGCTCAAGGAACGCAAGCACCGCATTGAGGACGCAGTCCGCAACGCTAAGGCTGCTGTTGAAGAAGGTATCGTTGCCGGTGGTGGCGTTGCCCTCATCCAGGCAGGCGCAAAGGCATTCGCCAACCTCACCCTGCAGGGTGACGAGGCAACCGGTGCCAACATCGTCAAGGTTGCCATCGACGCACCGCTGAAGCAGATCGCCTTCAACGCTGGCCTCGAGCCGGGCGTTGTGGTGGACAAGGTTCGCGGCCTGCCTTCCGGCCACGGCCTGAACGCTGCCACGGGTGTCTACGAAGACCTTCTGGCTGCCGGCGTCAACGACCCCGTAAAGGTCACCCGTTCGGCTCTCCAGAACGCTGCTTCCATCGCTGGTCTCTTCCTGACCACCGAGGCTGTAGTTGCCGACAAGCCCGAGAAGAACGCTCCGGCTCCCGGTGGCGACGACATGGGTGGCATGGGCGGCTTCTAGGCCTCCCTGCTGTAGCGATACAGCCCCCGGCATCACGCTGAACAGCATCACGACGGCGGTCCTCACCTTTTGGTGGGGGCCGCTGTTTTGTTGCCACGTCAAAGCTGGACCGTCCGGGCTTGCCCAATTAGGTAGCAGATCAGGCCGTTTTGAGCGGCCGTAACGACCTGTACTGCGACTTACTTGGGTATTATCACGGTTTCAGTGTCGGTGGGGTCTGGCAGGATTAACGTCATGACGATTATTGCTGCCGCCGATGGGTCCGCCCTCGGTAATCCTGGGCCGGCCGGTTGGGCCTGGTATGTTGACGACTCCTGTTGGCGTGCAGGGGGTTGGCCGCACGGTACCAACAACCAGGGCGAATTGATGGCCGTCCTCGACCTGTTCAGGTCCACGGCCCACGTGCCACAAGAAGAATTGCTGATCCTTTGCGACAGTCAGTACGTCATCAACTGCATCACCAAGTGGATGCCGGGATGGAAGCGAAAGGGCTGGCGTAAGGCCGACGGAAAGCCCGTGCTGAATGTAGACCTTCTCAAGGACATCGACCAAGCGATCGTAGGCCGCAAATACACCTTCGAATGGGTCAAGGGCCATGCCGGCCATGACCTCAACGAGGCCGCCGATGAGCGTGCACGCGCCGTTGCCACGGCCTACCAGCAGGGCGTAGCGCACCGTGCGGGTCCCGGGTTCCCTGGCGCGCAGGAGCAGCGCGCTTCTCAGCCGCAGATGGAAGCACAGGCAGCACAAACCCGTTCTGCTGAGCCGATCCCTGCAAACGCTGCCGCCAGCGTCTCGTCGGCAAGCGCTGGTTCGGCGCCCGCGAAGACTGATCGCAGCTCCCGGCCGCACTTTGAGCCGGCACTCTTTGGCGAGTCGGGCATCTTTGGCCAAGCCGATCTCTTCAGCGAACTGGAAGATGACGCCTCGGCGCAGCAGTTGTCAGCTGAGGACACGGTCCTGGCGTTGGAACGGGAACTGCTCAGGCCGGACGTGCGGGCGGACATTGGCAGGATCGGTGTGCTGCTGCACCCCGACTTCGCGGAGATCGGCAGCTCGGGCAGGTTCTGGACACGGGACGCCATGATGATGGCCCTTGAAGAGGACCCTGGTGAACCGACTGAGCTTGAACTCCTCAGCGCAGACAGGCTCAGCGACAACACCATCCTGCTGAACTACCGCAGCTTCGCGCACACAGGCTCGGCGCTCCGCAGTTCCGTCTGGATGCTCGACCGCGGTCAATGGCGGTTGCGGTTCCACCAAGGGACTGTCGAGAACTAACTCCGGAGAGTCAAAGCCGGAAGAGGACAAGGGTGGGCGGGAAATCCCTCATGACCTGCGAGGCGGCTGCACAGGGGGGAAGGCAGCCAGCCCCGCAGGAGTTCATGGGTGAGGGAGGACCGGGGCGGGGCAGCTAGTACGTAAAGCGCTGGGTGTTTCCCTGCTCCACTTCCAGGTAGCTTGTGGCAGCTGAGGACAAAGCGATGTTGATGGAAGCCAAGGAGGCCTCAACCTTGCTCTGCGTCAGAGCCCACTCCAAAACGAGCGCCTGGAAATTCGTGGCCGCTGTTCCCCGCCAGGTCGCCTCAAGTTCCTCCAGGCCGCGCCGCATGGTCTGCACATCGGAGCTGATTCGATCAACAGTTCCTTTGACGTTGGCCGACTTGAGCTGGAGCAGGTCGGTATCGACGGAGATGACGCTCATGGGTGGTGCCTTTCGACGAAGAGGTTCCGCGGATTGCGGCGGGATGCGTGGCTACAACATCGAGCCTAGGCAGCCTCCCGCACCCGCAGAACAGGTGTTCGTCGCTATGTGGACAAAGGCATTATGTGGACAATGCCGTTATGTGGACAACGGCGTCATGTGCGTGGGGTGCCTCAGGTGGACAGGAGCTCCGCCGATTCCTCGTGGAACGGAAGGCTGACTACCAAAGTGGCACCGCCGCCGTCGGTCTCTGCCACTTGGACCGAACCGCCATGCGAACCGACAATCGCGGCAACAATCGCCAAGCCCAGGCCGCTGCCGCCCGTCTCGCGGGTCCTCGAGGTATCCGCACGGTAGAAGCGCTCAAAGATCTTGTTGGTTTCAGACTCCGGAATGCCCGGCCCGTGGTCGCGGATTTCAATGACGGAAACTGAACCGGTGGGGGTGTTTCGAACACCGACGGCCAGTTCTATGGGGCTTCCCTCGGGCGTGTACCGCAGCGCATTTCCCACGAGGTTTCCGATGACCTGCCGAAGTTTGGCTTCATCACCTTGGACCGGTGCGGCAGTGGGGGCGGCGCCGTCGAGCCCGGTGAGCGTGATTCTCCGGTCTCCGGATGAGGCCCTGGTGTCCACTACGGCATCGTGTGCAAGGAGCTGCAGGTCCACAGGCTTGAGCTGAAGTGGGCGCTGCTCATCGAGACGGGCCAGCATCAACAGGTCTTCCACCATGGAGCCCATGCGCTTGGCTTCGCTTTCGATCCTGCCCATCGCCATTGCCACGTCGTCTTTGGTGGCCAAGGCGCCGTGACGGTATAGCTCAGAGAAGCCGCGGATGGTCACCAAGGGGGTTCGCAGTTCATGGGAGGCGTCCGCTGCGAAGCGGCGCATGCGCCCTTCTGAAGCGGCACGGGCAGCAAAGGAAGCCTCAATGTGGGCGAGCATGGCATTCAGGGAACCGCCCAGGCGGCCGACCTCGGTGTGGGGGTTATCCACTTCCACGCGGCGGGACAGATCACCGGCTGCGATGGCCGCGGCAGTCTTTTCCACCTTGGCAAGGGGACGGAAGGAGCGGGCAACAGTCCAAGTGGCGATGAAGAACGCCAACACGAGGGTCAGCAGGCCGACGCCTACAACCACCAGGACAGCGTGCTCCATCACTTTGTCTACCGGCGTGAGCGGAAGTCCGATGATGACTACGCCGTTTTGGCCATTTGCGGTGACGCCGATGGCCACCACACGCCAGTTGCTACCGGCAGTACCCTTGACTTGGAAGGGCGAATTGCCGCGGAGCTTGGCCTCAGCCGCGGTGATGTTGGCGATCGCGGGACGATCACTTTGGCTGCCGCCGAAGGGGTACGGCTCCAGGCCCGGCACATACAGCGTCAGCGAGTAGTCCGTGGGCACGGCGGAGTCGGTGGGAGTCGCCGGGTTGGGTTGGGCCAGCCTGTCAAAGGACTGCTGATCCTGTGCCAAAGCAACAGCAGCCTTGAGTTTGTCGTCCACCTGGCCCTGCAGGTAGCTCTTGACTAGCGTCAGCGTTCCCGCGCCCGTAGCCGCCAAGGCGAGCAGGAGTAGCCCCATGATGATGGCGACGAGCTGCGACCTCAGGGACGCCGATTTCCAGCGAAGCAGCAAGGGTCAGCGCTTCTCTGCCGTTCGCAGCACGTAGCCCACGCCGCGCTTGGTCTGAATGAGGGCTGCGGCATCGGGATCGATGTCCACCTTGCGTCGCAGGTAGGAGATGTAGGACTCTACGATCGAGGCGTCGCCGTTGAAGTCGTACTCCCAAACGTGGTCCAGGATCTGGGCCTTGGACAGTACGCGGTTGGGATTCAGCATGAGGTAGCGAAGGAGCTTGAACTCGGTGGGGGACAGCTCGATTACGGTCCCACCGCGGCGAACCTCATGGGCGTCGTCGTCGAGTTCAAGATCGTCAACGCGGATCACGGCGTCGTCGTCCTCCAGCGGCTGTGTGCGGCGAAGGACGGCCCGGATGCGAGCCACCACTTCGTCCAGGCTGAAGGGTTTGGTGACGTAGTCGTCGCCGCCCACAGTAAGGCCCGTAACTTTGTCCTCGGTATCGTCCTTCGCCGTGAGGAACAGGACGGGGAAGTGCTTGCCGGCGGCGCGGAGACGCCGGGTCACCGTGAAGCCATCCATGTCCGGAAGCATGACGTCGAGTACTGCCAAATCGGGTGAGTGGAGATCGGCCGCGGCGAGGGCTTCGCGACCGTTGGCGGCCGCGACGACCTCGAAGCCTGCAAAACGCAGCGACGTGGACAGCAGCTCGCGGATGTTGGGCTCGTCGTCGACAACGAGAAGCTTGGCTTCGGGACCGTTCTTTTTCATGACATCCATGATGCTCCCAGAATCTGGGAGTTCACTGGATGCTGCATGTGAGCGGACTGCGTGGGCCAGGGTGGCTGCCTCGCCGCGCTTCAGGCTCCGAACACCAGACCGGCTCCCAGCGCAACCATGGTTACGGCGATCCCTCCGTCAAGGAATCGCCAGGATAGTGGCCGGGCGAAGAAGCCGCGGAGGAAGCGTGCCCCGAATCCAAGGGAGGAGAACCATACGATGCTGCCCAGCATGGCCCCGGCCCCGAACCACCATTGCAGTTGAGCTCCTTGAGCGCTGGCTATCGAGCCAAGGAGGGCTATGTCCAGGTAGACGTGCGGGTTAAGCCAGGTCAGGGTCAGTACGGTGGTAACGGCGGCAGCGAGCCCACGCTTCGCGCCGCCGTCGGTGGCTGATGCTTCGCTTGTCAGTGGTTGCGGACGCAGCGCCCGGCGGGCGGCCATGGCGCCATACGCCACCAGGAAGGCTGCCCCCACGTACCGAAGAACGACGACGGCGGCCGGAGCTGCCGTAACGAGGGCACCGGTCCCGAGGACTCCGGCAGCGATAAGGACGGCGTCGCTCAACGCGCAGACCGCCACGACAGGGACGATGTGCTCGCCGCGGATTCCCTGGCGGAGTACGAAAGCATTTTGGGCTCCGATGGCAACGATGAGGGCGAGGCCAGTTGCCATTCCCAGGCCTGCGGAGTGGAAGAAATCAATAAGGTTCACCCTTCGAAATTACGTTCATCGCCATATTTAGACCAGCTAAAGATTCTCATGCCACATAAGATTGTCTTATGTCGCAATTTCCCTCAGAACAGCTGCTGACCTTCGCTACCGTCCTCTCCGAGGGCACATTGGATGCTGCTGCGCGACTGCTTCACATCACGCCGTCGGCAGTGTCCCAAAGGCTGAAGGCGCTCGAACAGTCCGCTGGCAGGGTCTTGCTGCAACGCAGGAACCCTGTCAAAGCCACTGAAGCCGGAGAGGTTGTGCTGCGCCTCGCGCGGCAGGTGGCACAACTGGAAGCTGATGCCGGGCGGGAACTGGGATTGGGCGCCGACGGCGTGCAGCTTGCCGTTCCGATCGTTGTCAACGCGGATTCGCTGGCGGTGTGGTTCCTCCAAGCGTTGGCCAAGGTTCCGGCAGGCCTCAACGTCACCTTCGACCTTCACCGGGACGACGAACAACACTCCACTTCATTGCTGCGCTCCGGCACGGTCATGGCTGCCGTCACCGCCACTCCCGAGCCAGTGCAGGGGTGCCGCGTGGAAAGCCTCGGGGTCATGCGGTATCGCGCGGTTGCGGCACCTCATTTTGTGGACCGGTGGTTCCCCGGATTGGAAGCGGGCGTGGACTCGGGAAGGGGGTTGACCGGGGCCGCACTCAATGCGGCCACCACCGTGGACTTCGACCGCAAGGACACTTATCAGTGGGCTTTTGTGCAGTCGGCATTCAAAGCCAAGGATGAGCCTGCTCCGGAACGGAAAGGACCGCGGCATTACGTCCCGGCTTCCCAGGACTTCGGCGATGCGATCCGTTTGGGGCTCGGCTGGGGGCTGATCCCGGAAGTTCAATGCGGACCGGACATCGCCGACGGCAGGCTGATCGAGCTCGCCCCCGATCATCCTTTTGATGTGCCGCTCTACTGGCAACGGTGGCGGACCGCGTCCCGTGTGCTGGATGTGCTCAGCGGAACTGTCCGCGAGGTTTCAGCGCTGTATCTGCGGAAACCTTGAAACGGCGGAAGTCCTGCGTGGTCGAAATCCGAACACGCCCAGGGATGCTTCTAAAAATGTCAGTGCCCCGCTCCACACTTAAAACATGGCAAGCACAGCAGCTCCCGCAAGCATCCATCAGCACCGTGACAGTGACGTCGAGTTCCACGTGACGTACCTGGACACCGATTCCGGCCGCATCCGGCGCGAGCAATTTGAGGATCTGGTCGCAGCCGAGCGGTTCGCCAGTGCCCAACTCCGAGATGAGGACGGCTGGGCTGTGGTGGACCACGTCAAGATCGAGGTCACCAGCCGGATGGTCGCTTGAGGCGCAGGCCTCCCGGCCTGCTCCCTCGGCCCGACCAGCTCACTCCGGTCGGTTGTTGGAGTGCCCGCCGTGCACGAACGGAGATGACACACCTTGGTACTTCAGCAGCATCATCATTCCCTCGGCGGCATGGTCCAAGTTGTGGCAATGGTCCATCCAGATGCCTGGGTTATCGGCATGAAGCAGCAACTCCCATACTTCGCCCGGCAACACATCCACGGTGTCCAGGATGAGCGGTGACCCGCTTGGAGCGACGCCATTCCTGCTCAGCACTTGCACGTGATGTCCGTGGGGATGCATTGGATGAGGTTCGGAGGTGCGGTTCACTACCGTGACCTTTACGGTGTCGCCCTCGGCAACCTCGATGGACGGAACCAGCGGATACGCTGCCCCGTTCACGGTGAACGCGTACCGGGGAATCCCGTCAACAAAACGGAACTGCCGGTCGAGCACCATCACCTCTTCGCGGGTGATCGGCCGGGCGAGCTCTCCGGCCTGGCCGGCACCCGCCATTTCCGCGGCAGCCTCCAGATTCCCGGCCAGGGGTTTGCCATACTCCAAAAGGTCGAGAACGGGCATGGTGGTGAAAACGCCTGCTGGTGCTTTTGACGGAACCATCTCCTCAAGCTCGGCGGCCTTATCTGCGGCAGCCGTGCCAGCGGGATCAGCCGGGGCGATGACGACGACGGCGTTGGCCGCAGCGTCCGAACGAACGGTCACTGGTGCGCCAGGCATCGTGAAGGCGATGTCCACGCGGCCGCCAGCACCAAGTCGCACCAATTTGTCCGTCACTTCCTGGGGCTGGTTCACGTCCGTCCCATCGACTGCAACGGCTTTGAAGGCCGTTCCGTGGATTAGGTACCGCTGCTGCACGGAATCAGTGTTGATGAGCCGGACCCGTACGCTCGATCCAGGGGCAGCCGCATACCCGGTGACACGGTCTGAGGAGCCCAGCAACCCCAGACCGCTGAGGTCGTGCCCGGCCACCACAATGTCCCTGTCAGCACGGGGCGAAGTGGGGTGGTGCACGACGAACGTGCCGTAGAGGCCTTTGCGGACCCCCTCGGCTGAATCTTGATGCGTGTGGTACCAGTAGGTGCCGGTTTGGGCGGCCAGGAAACGGTAGGTCATGGATTCCCCGGGCATGACGGCGTCCTGTGTCGCCCCGGCCACACCATCCATGGCGTTGGGGACGTCGTAACCGTGCCAGTGAAGGGTTACGCCGGCAGTCACATCGCGGTTATTCAGCACCACCTCCATGACTTCGCCCAGTTGGGCCTCCAGGGCTGGACCAGGAAGACTGCCGTATGTCCAAGCTTCCGCTGTTTGCCCGGATGGCAGCACCACCTGTTCCACCCGGGCAGTCAATTCGTAGTGCCGGACCACAGCGTTGGCGGGGGTTTCGCCTACCAAGCTGTTCACCGACGTCGGATCCGTCACCACGAGGTCGGCACCGCCGTGATGCCCGACGGCGGCGGCGATGGTTGCCCCGTCGGCGGACCGGCTGCCAAGCCAGGCAAAGACTCCGGAGCCCAAAGCGGTACAGATCATGAGTCCGGCAAGTGCGGTAGCCGCCGTCGGACGCCTGCTGGCGGGGGAAGCACCGCTGCCGCGACCCGCGAGACCGGCCGCGTTTGACTGCATGCTGCGTCGTGACGAGGGACGCGGCGAAAACAATGCGAGCTTGGCGATCAGCGCGGATGCGGCCACCATGAACAGCAGCACCACAAGGCTCCAGGGAGCCGGGAATGGCCCCAAAAGCAACGTCAGGGCGAGTGAGGCCACGGCAGAGGCTGCAGCAGCCACCATGGCGAGCACCGCCCACTCGCGGGACCGTCGCTGATCTTCAGGTTGGGGGCCGGTGTTCCGCCTCCTCAGCAAGAACGGAACACCGGCCGCCGCGGCCCAAGCCGCGGGGATGGCGGTCAGAGGCAGGTTGATGGTTATGCGTTCGCTGGCAAACCACCAACTACCCGCCACCAAAGCAGGAAGCAATGCGTACCGCCCCACTGTCACTGCGACGGCTATACCCACTAACAGCAGGGCCAGTTCAGTCCGAAGCGACTTGTCTGTTAAAGGCGCGGTCATCCAAGCAGCGGCAATCCACGCGCCGGCCGTAAGCACGGACAGCAGCAGGTCCACCGCCAGCAGCTGCGAGGTGTTCACAGCTGCAAGTGCTCACGCTGGGCTGGACGACGTGGAAGCATCCGAGGAGGCAGCCTTGGGAGGCAGCGGTTGCGGGTTGAGGGCTGCGGCGCGGGCGCGATTGAACAGCCAATAGGACATGAAGATCATCAGAATGCCAACAATCGGGTGGATGGCAACCACCCACGAGCCTGCCGGCGTGATGAATTCCGGTGAGGAACCGGTCAACATGCCGCCGATGATGAAGATGAACAGCTGAAGCCAGGACAGCAGGAAGATGCCCGCGGCCAACCAGATGGTGCGGGATCCCACCTTGGCAATCGCCGCTACGATCGCGGCCAGCAATGCTGAGTATCGCAGCACGTATTGGCCATTGACGGCATGGTAGACGCCAGCTTCACGCTGGGCTTCGATGGTGTTTTGGAAGTGGAAGTATCCGGCGAAAAACAGCTGTGCGAGTGCTGACAGCAGGACGATCGCGGAGAGGACCAAGAGGGCTTTGCGCATGGGGAATCCTCTGGTAATCAATTCACAGATTCTTCAAGGCCTTCAAACCGCCGGCTCCCTGGCTGCGGGCTTCCCCCACTGCCGACGGCTGGCCGCCAGGTTGCCTGGACCAAGGGCAACCATTAAGGGCGGAGAGCTTCACTTGGAATCGTAAAGTTGCTGGAGATGAATAGCAAGAGGCCTGAGGATTATTGTTCCGCCGAAATCAGCAGGGGCTGCTTACTGCTCCTGTCCAACGTCTTTACCCACGTCCTTGGCGTCCATGATTCTGTACGCGTAGCCCTGCTCCGCGAGGAACCTCTGGCGCTTCGCCGCGAAATCCTGGTCCAGGGTGTCCCGTGCTACCAACGAGTAAAACCTGGCCGCTCGGCCGTCCTGCTTGGGACGAAGGAGGCGTCCCAGCCGCTGGGCCTCTTCCTGCCGCGAGCCGAAGGAACCTGAGACCTGGATGGCGACCGATGCTTCAGGGAGGTCGATGGAGAAGTTGGCCACCTTGGACACCACCAACGTGTGGATCTCACCATTGCGGAACGCGTCGAAGAGCTTCTGCCGTGCCTTGACGCTCGTTTCGCCCTTGATCAGGGGAGCGTCAAGCCGTTCGGCGATCTCATCGAGTTGGTCAATGTACTGGCCGATCACCAACAACTGCTCACCCTTGTGGACTGCCACGAGTTCTTCCACCAGTTTTGTCTTGGTTTCCGACGTAGCGCAGAGCCGGTATTTGTCGGCATCATCTGCCATGGCGTAGGCCACCCGCTCATCCCGGGGGAGGTCCACGCGGACTTCGACACAGTCGGCGGGCGCGATGTAACCCTGTGCCTCGATGTCCTTCCACGGTGCGTCGTAGCGTTTGGGCCCGATGAGGCTGAACACCTCGCCTTCGCGGCCGTCCTCCCGAACCAACGTTGCCGTGAGGCCGAGCCGACGCCGGGCCTGAAGGTCCGCGGTCATCCGGAAGATCGGGGCGGGGAGCAGGTGCACCTCGTCATAGATGATGAGGCCCCAGTCGTGTCCATCAACGAGTTCCAAGTGCGGGTAAAGCCCGCCGCGCTTTGTGGTGAGGACCTGATAGGTGGCGATGGTGACGGGCCGGACTTCCTTGACCGCGCCGGAGTATTCGCCGATCTCGTCTTCGGTCAGGGACGTCCGCTTGAGCAGTTCATCCTTCCACTGCCGGGCAGAGACGGTGTTGGTGACCAGGATCAGGGTGGTGGTGGACGACGTCGCCATCGCTGCCGCACCCACCAGGGTCTTTCCCGCACCACAGGGAAGCACGACGACGCCGCTGCCGCCGGCCCAGAAGTTCTCCGTAGCCAGCTTTTGGTACGGGCGCAGCTGCCAGCCGCTCTCGTCCAGCATGATGAGGTGCGGTTGCCCATCCACGTAGCCGGCAAGATCCTCTGCGGGCCAACCCAACTTGAGGAGCAGCTGCTTCAACTGTCCACGCTGGGAGGAGTGCACCACCACGGTTTCGCCGTCGATCCGCGGCCCCAGCAGGGGTGCGATCTTCTTGGCACGGATGACTTCCTCCAATACGGGGTAGTCGTCCGTCCGCATCACCAGTCCGTGCTGGGCATCCTTTTCAAGCCTGAGCCGGCCATAGCGCGACATGGTCTCTTCGATGTCGATCAGCAGCGCATGCGGTACGGGAAAGCGGGAGTACTTCAGCAGCGTATCGAGCACCTGCTCCGCATCCAGCCCTGCCGCCCGGGCGTTCCAGAGACCCAGCGGCGTGAGCCTGTAGCTGTGCATATGTTCCGGGGCGCGCTCCAACTCGGCGAAGGCGGCGATTGCGTGCCGGGCCTCCGTGGCCAGCTCATGGTCGACCTCCAGCAGGATGGTCTTGTCACTTTGTACGATCAGCGGACCGTCGGTCACTGTTGAATCCTTTTCATGAACGCAGTTCTCCTGCGGGTTCCACATCGATGATCCGGTGTATGGACAACACCCGTTCGGTGTCCTTGGCGGGATCGAAAACCCTGACGCGTCCACCGGAGACGGATACAGGAACAACGGTTTCGGTGTTGGCATTCCCCAAGCTGTCCACCACGTTCATGGTGACTGCCTGTTTAAGCCGGATTGCCGTTTGTAGTGTCTCCAAGCCGAGTTGGGTAGAGGCCTCGCCCGTCGCTTCGGCCGGTACCGCGCGGTGTTGCCGCAGGACCGAAAGCTGTGCCTCGACGTCGTCGTCCGGCGGTGCCGTCCGGGGCGCCGTATAAACCGGGCGGGCGCTGCCGGGCACCGCCGTGGTCCGTTTGAAACGTACGACGGCGGGTTCGGCCTCCTGCACTGCAGGCGAGAGTCCCAGCTCGCGGAGGACACGCGCCGTTTCGCGCGGACTCGCAGAGGAAGTCAGGACAGTGGGGGCTATTCGGACCAGGCTCAAGGCTGACGTCCGGGCCTCGCGAAGGAGATCGGCAATGGCTGTTTCGTCATCGCTCTGGATGAAGCTGGCACTGGTGCCGACACGAAGGCGGCCATGTCGGGAAGCCGTGTCCTGAACAAGGTACTCCAACGGTTGCGGCACGTCCGTGGCTGAATGCTCTCGGAGGAATGCCAACAACGATTCCGCATCCTGTCCGGCGTCGAGCGCCCTCCTGATGGTGGCGGCGGAGAACCGGTAGATCGACGCCGGGCCTTGGCCCTCGGCGTCGGCCATCAATAAGAGGGTTTCGCTGAGTTCCGGGGCAAGGTAACCGGGCGCCACAGCCGTGAGATCGGCCTGAAGAAGGATGTGGTTCACGGCAGCCGGCAAATGCTCGCCAAGGATGGTCATGGCCTTTTCCGGTTGGCCATCAGCGATGGCTGAACCCAGCTGTGTCAACGCACCCGATCCCATGAGGCCCAGGAGCGTCGCTTCCTCCAAGATGCCGCGGACCAGGGAACTGAACCGGCGGGACATCCGGGGCTGCGCCCATTCGGCACGCTGCAGGACGGCTCGGGCATCCAAAACGGGTGCCTTTCCATCCGGTGCTGCGGCCTCGACCGTGAGCTCGTTCAGGATCTCCAGGACCCGGCGGCGTACCACAGGGGCGTCAGGCCGCTGCGCTTCCGCGGACAAGGCGTTGATGGTGGTCCCGGCCGCGCCTTGATGGGCTGACGACGACGAGGGACCAGTGAGCGGCTGCCCCACCAGTGAAGGTGCCCGTTCACTGGCCAGCCAGGCGTTGACCAGCCACAGCCACTGTTCCTGCCGGGGCAGGTTGAGCCATTCAAGCGACGGCGGCTGTATCCACGTGGAACTGTCCACGTCCAAGCGGAGCAGCCCGGCCATGGCGCACAACTCCAAGAGGATGGCTGTCTCATGGACGCCCAGACGGATGGACTCCGCCAAACGCCTCAGTTCACGCACACCCACACCACCGCTACGGAGAGTGGCCAAGGGTTGCTCCCGAACTGCGAACAGCAGCTCGGCAGTCAACCGCAGAATTTCGGCGATGGCACCCATGGCCGCGTTGCGGCGCAGGGCAGCGCTGGTATGGCCAAGTTCAGGAACAGGTGGGGCCAGCGTGAAGTCATCCACGATCGCACCACCACGCAAGGCAAGACCCACACTGTGGGGCAGCTCCACATGGCCGGCGTCCAAGGGGACCAGCAAGCCGCGCGCCAACAGCCAATCGATAGGCCCGACGTCGTGACTTTCGTGGGTGACCGACGCCCGGCGCTGTGCTTGGGGTACTGCGCCCATGGCCCAGTTGCCGAACTTGTCCAACAAACCCACGGTCCGCTCCGGGGCCGTAGCCAGAATGGTACGCAGGTTCTCAGGAGTGGACGTCCAGCGCTGCAAGGCCAATGCTGCATCCATCGGAGTGCTGGCGGGGTGGATGCCCGCGCCGCTTTGGTGTAGCTCGGCCACCAACTGCACAACCCGCTGGGCAAAGGCCGGTTGGAGCCGCACAAGTTCGGTGTAGCTGCGGCCGAGGCCTGCCGGATAAATGCCGATGACGTCCTTGAGGCTGCCCACGGGAAGGTAGAAGCGCTGACGGGACGATGTTGCCGGCGAGCCGGCGGGTGGATCTGCCCTGTGTACCAGTGCCAATTCCTGCAATTTAGCAAGAATGGGGTCCAGTGCCGAGAGAGTGGAACCGGCGATGACCTTTTTTAGCCCCGCAGCGGAAATGCTGTGGCCGGTATCGGCGTTCGTGCACAGGTGCAGGGTTTCCAACACCTGCATTTCCGGCTTGTTCAAACGCTCCAAGGCCCGTTGCACACTGACCCGGGCGCTCGCCCTCGCTGCCAGCGCCGCGAAGTCCGGTGCCATGGGGGAGATGAGGTCCGGCCGCGCAGCAAACAAGGCCCGCAGCGAGTCGTCGCTGCGCGCTTCAAGTTCCTTGCTGAGCGCGCGAATAAGGGACATCAATCCAACGTTACCGCCCCCGGGCCGCTGGTGCCCCGTCACTGGGGGAGGAGGTTACTGTCGGCGGCGCTGGCGAACGGAGTCAACCACCAGGACTACCGCGAGCATGAAGGCGACCGGCAGTCCGTAAAGGGCCGTCCACGTCACCCATACCGGTGCCACGCCTCCGTTGAACGCCACAGCCATGACCGTGCCAACGGCAGCCAGGGAGATGACGGCGATAACGGCTGCAGTGATCATGATGGGGCGGCGGTAACCCGGGGAAGTCATGCCCACAACGCTAGCAGCCGCACGGGATCCCGATACATTGATGCGGCTCTTGTGCTGTTCGTGTACTGCGTGGTCGCGGCAAAGCGGGAATAGGGGGTTCGGCAGGTAACCTTGAAGGAACAGACCAACACGAACAGGGCTGCCACCCTCGATCCCGCAGATCCCTGCGGATGCGGTGAACGGCCCGACGTGTCTCCCAAAGCAAGAACGAAGAAGGTTGATTACGTGCCTACCGGCAAGGTCAAGTGGTATGACAAGGAAAAAGGGTTCGGATTCCTCGCGGCTGAAGACGGCCAGGAAGTGTTCCTGCCCAAAACGTCCCTGCCCGCGGGCGTAACGGAGCTCAAAGCCGGGACCCGCGTGGAGTTCGGTGTGGCCGACGGCCGCCGCGGAGCACAGGCACTGGGGCTGCGTGTCCTGGAGAAGACGCCATCCATTGCCAAGGCCAAGCGCATGAACGCCAGGGACCTCGCACCTATGGTGCAGGACCTGGTCACGGTGCTGGACAACCTCTCCGGCTCCCTGTCTTCAGGCAAATATCCCGATGGCAACAAGGCCAAGGCCATCAGCATGGCACTGCGCAAGGTTGCCGACGAGCTGGAAGCCTAGGACCGGCCATGACATCGGAATCCGCACAGGACACCAAGGCCGGCCCTGACGCTGCCCAGGCTCCTGGAAACGGGGATGCCCCCGCGCGGAAGACCGTCGCGGCCAAGTCCCGCGCTGGTTTGCCTGTGTGGCGCACCGGTAAGCCGGACGCGTTCCTGGCTGCCGCCGTCGATACTGCACGTGAGGCAGTTGAAGGCATAGCCAGCCCGGGCGAGGTCGGGGCGCACCTGGGCGCAAAGTCAGAGGGCGACCGCGTAGTAACCCACCTGTTCGAGTCACGGCTGGCCGGCTATGGCGGTTGGCAGTGGTATGCCGTGGTGACCCGTAACTCCCGCTCCAAGGTGGTGACCGTGAGTGAGCTGGGTTTGCTGCCCTCCGAGGATTCCATCCTGGCTCCCGAATGGGTGCCGTGGGCTAAGCGGGTCCGCCCCGAGGACGAGACTCCGCTGGTGGAAGAGACCGTCGAGGATGTCACGGAAGAGTCCGTTCAGGCGGCGGAAGATGAGGCCACTGAACCGGCTGACGCTGAATCCGGTGATGAGGCCACCGAACCGGCCGACGACGAAACCCAGGACGAAGACGACGAAACCGAGGCTGAATAGGCGTTGCGGAAACCCGGGGTGACCACAGTGAAGGCGGATGCTGATGTCCACCTTTAGGTCACTCGGAATCCTCAATTACCGCATCTGGTTCTTCGGTGCGCTGATCTCCAATATCGGCACGTGGATGCAGCGTACTGCGCAGGACTGGTTGGTCTTCGACCACCTGACAGCGCACGACGCCGGTGCCATGGGCATTACTTTGGCACTCCAACTTGGTCCGCAGCTTTTTCTTGCTCCGTGGGCAGGCCTGCTGGCCGACCGTTATAGCCGACGCAAGCTGCTTCTCCTCACCTTGGTGGCCATGGCCCTCCTCAGCGCGGGGTTGGGTGTGCTGGTGCTGCTGGGTATCGCTGAACTTTGGCATGTCTACCTCTTTGCCTTGCTCCTGGGAATCGTGACCGCCCTGGACGCTCCGGTCCGACAGACCTTTGTCTCCGAACTCGTCACCGACGATTACCTCCCCAACGCAGTCGCCCTCAACAGTGCTTCGTTCAATGTGGCCCGGATGATCGGGCCTGCCGTCTCAGGCGTGCTGACGGTGGTAGTCGGCCCCGGCTGGGTGTTCCTCATCAATACCGTGTCATTCGTGGCCATGCTCTGGGCACTCAAACTCATTCCCGCATCATCGCTTCGTATCCAGCCCAGGGTGGCGGCCGGAAAAGGGCGCATCCGGGAAGGATTGCGCTACGTCAGGAACAGGCCGGACATTCAGGTGGTCCTGGTGGCGATCTTTATCGTGGGCACCTTCGGACTTAATTTCCCCTTGTTCATCGCCGCGATGGTGGGGACCCAATTCGGCATGGATGCCGGCGCGTTCGGAGCGTTGAACTCGGTCATGGCCATCGGGTCGGTGACCGGTGCGCTGCTGGCTGCCCGACGCGGAAGGCCCCGCCTCAGGTTGATCTTCGGGGCCGCCGGCGGCTTCGGAGTTGCCAGCGCCTTGGCCGCCCTGGCACCCAATGCTGTGCTCTTCGGGCTTGCCCTGGTTCCCTGTGGCCTGTTCGCACTGACCCTGATCACCAGCGCCAATGGCTACGTGCAATCCACCACGGAGGCTGTCATGCGGGGGAGGGTCATGTCCCTCTACATGGCCATTTTTATGGGCGGCACTCCCCTCGGGGCACCGTTGGTGGGCCTGGTGGCCAACGTCGGTGGCCCTCGATGGGCGGTCGGCGTTGCAGCGGTTGCCGGCGTCAGCACCGCCGTCGTGGGTTTGCTGTGGATCATCCGCGCGAAGCAGCTACGGCTCCGGTTCGATCGTCGGGCCCGCGGACTGAAGCACTTCCGGGTGGAGTCGCTGCTGGCACGCCCGGAAACGGACGACGACGGAAGCCGCCAACAAGGCGGTTAACGCGCCTTAAACGGCGGCGGCGCCGTCCGGGAACCACCCGCACGACGCCGACCAAAGCCTTCGGTGCTACTTCTTCAGCTCGCCCACAACGTAGTCGATGCTCGCGAGCAGAGCCGAAACGTCGTCCGGCTCAATGGCAACGAACGTCGCGATGCGCAGCTGGTTGCGGCCGAGCTTACGGTACGGCTCCGTATCCACAACGCCGTTGGCGCGCAGGACCTTGGCAATGGCTGCGGCGTCAACGGAGTCATCGAAGTCGATGGTGGCGATGACGTTGGAGCGGTCTTCGGCGTTGGTCACGAAAGGCGTTGCGTACTCCGAAGCCTCGGCCCAGGAGTAGATGCGGTTGGCGGAGTCTGCCGTACGCTTGCTGGCGAAGTCCAGGCCACCGTTGCTGTTGAGCCACTGCACTTGGGCGTCCAGGGTTACCAGGGTGGTCAGCGAAGGGGTGTTGTAGGTCTGGTTCAGCTTGGAGTTGTCGATGGCAGTCTGCAGGTCCAGGAAGTCCGGGATCCAGCGGCCGCTCGCCTTGACCCGTGCAGCCCGCTCCAAGGCGGCGGGGGAGAAGAGGCCAAGCCAGAGGCCACCGTCGGAGGCGAAGTTCTTTTGCGGTGCGAAGTAGTAGACATCCGTCTCGGCGACGTCCACGTCCAATCCGCCGGCTGCGGAGGTGGCGTCCACCAGGATGAGGGAGCCTTCATCGGCACCCTGGACACGCTTCACAGGAGCGGCCACGCCAGTTGATGTTTCATTCTGGGGCCAAGCGTAGACGTCCACGCCGGCTTCGGCCCTTGCCTCGGGGCGGGTGCCGGGTTCAGCTTTGATGATGGACGAAGCGTCAAGGAACGGTGCCTTGTTGGTGGCGGCAGCGAACTTTGAGCCGAACTCGCCGAATGAGAGGTGCTGGGCCTTCTTCTCGACCAAGCCAAATGCAGCCACGTCCCAGAACGCCGTGGAGCCGCCAACGCCGAGGACAACCTCGTAGCCTTCAGGAGCACGGAAGAATTGGCTGAGTCCTTCACGGACTGAACCCACCAGGTTCTTGACCGGAGCCTGACGGTGGGAGGTGCCGAGGATGGTGGTCGATGCGGCAGACAACGCTTCGATCTGTTCCGGGCGAACCTTGGACGGTCCAGCGCCGAAGCGTCCGTCCTTGGGCAGCAGGTCGGCGGGAATGGTGATGCTGTTGTCGCTCACGTAGGGCTCCAATGGGTATCGGCTAGAGATGGGTCGTGGCAGGGGGCAGCAACTGCCCCTTCGACACCCCAATTCTGCCTGACCCGGCCCGGGCGCAGGAACCTGCGACCGTCATAGTCCGCCACGTGGAACGTGGACGAACAAGATGCGACCACGATGCGACCGGAATTATCCAGAGTAATTCCAAATAAGCTAGGCTGGTGGTTGGCGTTCATGGGGCGGCGGTGCACACCGTCCGACCTTGCTGGGGACGCGGTACGGTGGAGATTACGCAAGGAACTGCGTTCGAGGAGAGCTGAGCTGGATGACGGATCTGATCGATACCACTGAGATGTATCTTCGGACCATTTTGGAGCTTGAAGAAGAAAACATAGTGGCTCTCCGGGCCCGCATTGCCGAGCGATTGCGCCACTCCGGACCCACTGTTTCCCAAACTATCGGACGCATGGAGCGCGACGGTTTGGTGATCGTGTCCAACGACCGCCACCTGGAACTCACTGAAGTGGGCCGGAAGCGCGCTACCGAGGTCATGCGCAAGCACCGCCTTGCAGAGCGACTGTTGGCCGACGTTATTGGTCTGGACTGGGCCTACGTGCACGATGAAGCGTGTCGCTGGGAGCACGTCATGAGTGAGCGCGTGGAGCGTCGTCTCTACGAGCTCCTGGAGCACCCTACGGAGTCTCCCTATGGCAACCCTATTCCAGGACTTGAAGCACTTGGTGGCCTTGCCAGCCAGCCCTTCCCCCGGCTTGACGTCAACCTGTTGCAGGCCATGGATGGCTACGCCGCCGATTCGCGTGTGGTGGTCAGCCGCTTGGCGGAGCCCATCCAGGTGGAGCCCGAGCTCCTTACCCAGTTGGACGAAGGCGGAATCCGTCCGGGCGCCAGCGTCTCGCTGGAACGCGTCGGTGAGTACATCTCGGTCCGGGTCCCTGGTATTGAAGGCGCCTTGGAGCTACCTCCTGAAGTTGCCGCGCACGTCTTCGTCTCCCTCAGCTGACCGGAGCTGGCCCAGTACCGTGTCAAACCTCACTTTTGGTCCTTCGGCGCGCGTGTGACCTGCGGTTTTTCGGAATTGATGATAAGGGGCTGCTGCGTTCAGACCGTTCCTGTTGATAACGAATTTATTACCGAACGCCTTAATCCCCTATAGTTATCTACTAGCGCTGATACCAAAGCGTTACCTGATCCGGAGCCGAGCTCTGCCAGCGGATCAGGTGTGTTACCCACCACTGGCAGAGGCGGGGGAACCACAAGCGGCTGTCTAAAGAAGCAGCCTTGGGGTGAAGTCCGCAGCAGAAGTGCCCACGTATACAAGTCCCTCTTGGGATACCTGTGTGCCGTGAGCGCCTCGTGCGGACCGGGTCTTTGTACTCTCTGACCCGAATCCGACAGCTAACTTCGCAGGCTTTTGAGAGAGGAACAGAGTTTGACATCGCAGAACGTCAGGGGCCGCCGCCGTGCGTCCGGCCCCGCTGCTGAGCTGCGGCCAGCCACCGTCGTAACGGAGATCCGGCCTCGCGACACCGAGCGTCAGGTGCGCCGCCGTAAGAGCCCGATGCGCCAGGTTGCCGACTTCGCCGCTGCCAGCGGCGTCGGGCAGAAGGCCGGTGTTGCGCTAGCCGCCACCGGACTTGCCCTGACTGTCGGCCTGCCCGCCACTAGTCCTGTCATGGCCACCTCGGAATCGGGCCAAACCGAGTCCGCCCTTGCAGTGGCCGCTCCTGCTGGCAGCCAGCCCGAAGTCTCCGCTGCCGCGTCAGCCAAGATCGACTTCAGCCGCGCCGCCGTCGCAACTGCTGCCGACCCGGATGGCAAGCTGAAGCAGCTGCTCAGTGCGCAGTCGACAGAAAGCATCCAGCGGACCTCGTCCGTTGGCAGCATGGCCAGCCCCCTTGACACGCTCTCCACGGCATCCCCTTTTGGTTACCGCATCAGCCCCCTCACGGGTGGCGCCGGTGACTTCCACCGTGGCCAGGATTTCGTTGCCCAGTGCGGCACGGCTGTGCACGCCGCGGCGACAGGCAAGGTCACCTTCGCCGGATGGCACGAGTATGGCGGAGGCAACCGCGTGGTCGTTGATCACGGCAATGGCCTTGAAACCACGTACAACCACCTGTCGTCGTTCACCGTCCAGGTTGGACAGACCGTAAACCGTGGCGACACCGTCGCCCTGAGCGGCACCACTGGCGCTTCCACCGGCTGCCACCTCCACTTCGAGGTCCAGGTCAACGGTGAAGTTGTAGACCCCATGGGCTGGCTCTGAGCCAGGTGATGGCTGCCTCTCGCATTCGCGAGACACCCCGTGACCTGAATGTGACATTCGCGTTCAACTGTTGTAGCGTACAGAGCGCATCGGCTTTTTAGGGGGCCGATGCACTTGAGTGGATTGCCTAGCTCTGCCACCGCTCAGGGTCCGTTCGCATAAATCGTCTGGCAGGGGCGGGGGAACCATTTCTGGTCTTCGAAAGAAGGCCTTGGGGTTAAGTCGCAAAAGCTTCCTTGGAAGCAGCGCGGCCGGATGACTCCCATCCGAATCCGACAGCTCACCTCGCAGGCATTGGGAGAGGCTACCTTCGTGTCATCACGCACTACCCCTGCGCGCCATCGCGCCCAAACGGTTCGTACGAACCCGTTGAACACTCTTTCCAAGGCTGTTTCCTCCAATGCAGGGACCGTAGGCCGTCAGGCCGCCGTCCTCGCAGCAGCCTCAGGCCTCGTCCTCACCGTCGGCTTGCCGGCACAAGCAGCAGACACCGACGTTTCCAAGTTGGAAGCCTCCAGCACCCAACAGCTGGTGGCTACCGCGGTGGTTACCGCAGAACCGACAGCTACTGTTTCCTTCGAGAGCCCCATCGTGGCCACCAAGGAAGCCCCCAAAGTAGTCCAGCGCGCAGCGCAGATTACCGAGCGTGCAGCGGCCACCACTGAAGAAACAGTGCAAGCAGTTACAGCTAAGTCCTCCGAGGCCAAGGATTCGCCTTCCAACGCAGCTGCCTCCGGTCTCGCCGCCATTGCCTACACCGGCATCGGCTCTCCCTACGTTTGGGGCGGCACCACACCCAACGGTTGGGATTGCTCCGGCTTCACCCAATGGGTCTACGCACAGGCAGGAATCAGCATCCCCCGCGTCAACGCCTGGACGGCCATGACGCCTACCAGCACTCCTGCTCCCGGCGACCTCGTCATGCAGAACGGCGGAGCCCATGTGGGCATCTACGTCGGCAACGGCATGATGATCAGCGCCTTGAACCCCGGTCAAGGAACGCTGCTGCACTCCGTAGCGTCCACCGGCTCCTCCTCGTTCTACACCCTCCGCTAAAAATCCGGTTCGGGGTCGGCCGAATGCCCCACTTGCTGGCCAACCCACTACCCGCGTGTACCCCAACTGCACGCGGATACGAAAAGAGAAAATCATGACCAGTGCAAATAAGGTTGCACGGCACCGCGCTGAGGCCCCCAAGACCAGCTCGCTTGCCGTCATCGCCAAGGCCGTCAGCAACAACGCCGGTGGCGTTGGACGCCAGGCAGCAGTTATTGCCGCAGCTTCAGGCCTGGTCCTGACCAGTGGCATCGCCGCCAACGCTGCCGACACCAACGTGGACCGTGAATCTACGTCCACGTCCACCCTGGACGTACAGTCGGTAGTCCAGGCCACCATCGCCGCGGACTCCACTGTAGCCATTTCCTACGAGCGCCCCGTGGTCACCACCGTGGAAGCCCCGGCTCCCGTGGTAGTTGAGGAAGTTCCGGCCAAGGTTGAAGCCAAGGTCGAAACCAAAGAGGCACCTGCGGTTACCGCCAACGCAGCTCCGGCAGCCAATGCAACCGTTGCCGTCAGCAACGCGACCCCAGCTCCGGCAGCTCCCGCCGCATCCAGCGGACTCGGTGCCGCTATCGCTGCGGCGGCTTACGCCCAGCTCGGCGTCACCCAGGACTGCACCATGCTGGTGACCAACTCCCTGGCTGCGGTTGGCATCAACTTCCACGACTGGCCCGCCGGGTACCTCTCCCTCGGCCGCACCGTCAGTGCAGCAGAAGCCCAGCCCGGCGACCTCGCCTACTACGCCAACGGCGGTTTGGCCGGACAGGCCCACATCGCTGTATACGTAGGCAACGGCCAGGCAGTCCACGGTGGATGGAACGGATCCACCACGGCCCTCTTCAGCGCCAACGTTGGCTCCGGCCCGGTCTTCATCCGCGTCAACGGCTGATCCATCTTCTTCAGAACACCCCGCGGGCTTCGGCCGGCGGGGTGTTCTGCATTAACCGTTGCCGATTTTCGGGGTGCCTGCAGTAAGGGGCGTGCGCCCACCACCGACTTTGGTTCTGAAAACCGTCCGACACGCGTCAACCAAGTGTGTCGGGCCGGAATTGCCCCTCAAAGCAGGTGATAGCGGCACGCAACCCTTAACCGCGCATGAAATCTTGCCGACACCGCACACGAAACGACAGAAAAATTCGTTGATACGGCATATAAGTGCTTACCCTTATGTTGTCGATCCACAGCCCGTACATGCAGAGGGCAGCCGGCCCTCGTGCCCCTGACGGGTGCGGCCGTGAAGAGGTACGTGCATGCGCACACTCGTTCTGAATGCTGGATATGAACCGCTGGCGGTAATAACATTCCGCCGGGCGCTGGTCCTTGTGCTCACTGGGAAAGCTAGCGTGGTGGCCGAAGGCGACGAGCCTGTCGTCGGGCCACAGGAGATTCTCGGAAGACCTTCCGTGATCCTCCTCAACCGCTACATCCGTCCCCGGTACAACAGGATCACTGCCGTGAGTCGCCGCGGGGTACTTCGCCGCGACGGCCATCGCTGCGCCTACTGCGGGAAAACAGCCCACACCATAGACCACGTCCACCCCAAATCCAGGGGCGGCGCGGATTCCTGGGAAAACCTGGTTGCGGCGTGCTTGAAATGCAATAACGCCAAGAGCGACCACACGCTGGCCGAGATGGGTTGGAAACTCCGTTTCAAGCCCGGTGTGCCCCAGGGAACCATGTGGCAGATTAAGGAACTCGAGAAACCTGCGCCGGACTGGGACCCGTTCCTGTTGCCGGAATCCGCTGCCTGATCGATTTCTGCCGGTCTCCACCCGTCCCGGGTAATCTGGGCGAATGGAGTTCAATGCCGTGATTCTGGCGGGTGGCCGGGCCACCCGCCTCGGTGGCGTGCCCAAGCCATCATTGAAGTACGACGGCGATACCCTCCTTTCGCACGCCCTGCACGCGGCCAGGGGTGCTTCGGCTGTGGTTGTGGTGGGGCCGGACGCTCCAGATGGGTCGGAAAGGACGCAACTACCGGTCGGTGTCTTGCGGTCTCGGGAAGAACCGGCGTTCGCGGGCCCCGCCGCGGCAATCGCTGCCGGTATGGCTGCACTGAAGGAGAATAGCCCGAGCACCCCGTGGACGCTGGTGCTGGCTTGCGATATGCCGCATGCTTCCCGCGGTGTAGGCCTCCTCTGGACCGCAATCGCGTCCAGTCCGGACGTGGAGGGAGCCATGGCTGTTTCTCCTGATGGACGCAAGCAACCGCTCTTGGGGGCCTACAGTACAGCTGCGTTGGAAAGGGAAGTGGCCGTAGCTTCCGAAGGCACGGGGTTAACGAACTCTTCAGTGTTCCGCCTGCTTGCTAGGCTGAACGTGCTGGACGTTGACGTCCCCGCGGGTTCCACGGATGACGTGGACACGTGGGAGGACGCAGCGGCCTTGGGCATTGACTACGAGTTGGAGGCGGACGTGAAGAGCCAGGAAGAGACGCTCGAGGAATGGTGCCGCACACTGCTGCAGGCTTTCGAGCTTGAGGGTGTGGAAGTGGACATCAACGAGGTCCTTGCGGTCGCAGGAGTAGCAGCGCATTCAGTAGTGCGGCCCGCCGCGCCCTTGACCACGTTCATCGCCGGCTACGCGGCAGGCATGGCCCGCGGGATCGGTCAGGCCAGCGATGACGCATCCATGAACGCAGCCCTGGAACTGGCCCGCAAAGTTGCCAAGGAGTACTCGGAGTCCGGGACTGACCCGGAATGACGGAGGCCCCCAACGAGGGCCATCACGCGGCACACACGTGGCATGAGGCCCGGCAGCGCGCATTCGATGTTGCTGCCCCCATCCCGCCGGGGCCCGTGCCTCTCAGCTCCGCTCTCGGCCGCACCCTGGCTTCCGATGCCTTGGCACTGCAGGACATGCCCCACTATGCCTCGTCGGCTATGGACGGGTGGGCCGTCAATGGCAGCGGTCCTTGGATCCTGAGTGAGCCCGGGCAGAGGCTGGCACCGCACCAAGCTAGTCCAATTGTCACGGGCGGACTGATACCGCCCGGCACCAAGGCAGTACTGCGCAGCGAGAGTGGCGTCATTACCACGGACGACGACGGCCTGCCGGTTCTTGCGCTGGGCGGCACCGCCAAACCGGGGGAGCCCCGGAACGGCCAACACATCCGTAAAGCTGCAGAAGAAGCCGCCGAGGGTGACGTCTTGTTGAAAGCCGGAACGGTAGTAAACCCGGCGCATATTGCCTTGGCAGCGCTGGCGGGTTTGGACCACTTGGAAGTTCTGGGAAAACCGTTGGTCCGGTTCCTCCTGACGGGTTCGGAAGTCGTGGCGGGGGGTGTTCCTTTGCCCGGGCAGGTCAGGGACACCTTCGGCCCGCAGCTGGGTGCCGTCGTCGAGCTTTTGGGCGGTATCGCAGGGGAGCAGCTCAAGGTGGGCGACAACTACGAGGAATGGATTGCCGCACTTCGCGACGCAGAGCCCGCGCTTGATGAACTGGCACCGGACGAACCGTACGTTGAAGCGGAGGCCCCTGCCGACGTCGTTATTACCACGGGCGGAACGGGACGTTCCGGAACGGACCACCTCCGCAAAGCGGTGGCAGAGCTTGGTGGCAGTTTGCTGATCGATGGCATCGCCATGCGCCCGGGGCACCCCGCTGTGTTGGCGGAGCTGCCCGATGGCCGCTTTGTGTTGGGACTGCCAGGGAATCCGCTCGCCGCGATGATGGCCTTGTTTACCGTGGGTGGACCCCTGCTGGCTGGTTTGGGCCATGGTCGCTTGGAAGAAGTGGGTGAGGTTCCCTGTGGCACTACTATCGACGCGGATCCCGGACGGACCCGCCTGACGCCGTTCAAGCTCGTGTACGGGCTGGCGTCGCCGGCGCAGCATGCGGGTCCCGGAATGATGCGGGGCCTGGCAGGTGCAGACGGGGTGATGGTGGTGCCGCCCCACGGTGTCCAGCTGGGTGAAATGGTGCCCGCATTCGCCTTGCCTTGGGGCAAACCGCTGCCCTTGCCGAAGGCGCCGGAGGACAAGCCCCG
Organism: Paenarthrobacter sp.; assembly: GCA_031179305.1. Lineage (GTDB taxonomy): Bacteria > Actinomycetota > Actinomycetes > Actinomycetales > Micrococcaceae > Arthrobacter. The sequence goes on from JAPSHX010000001.1 coordinate 105,014, forward strand.
AAAAGCCGCATCCCGGCAACAGAGGAAGGCTCCCTCGGGCCCGGTTGACTGGAGTGCTTTGGACGCTTGAGGGGTGCCTTGAGCGGATTCCGGACTGAGGACAAAGTGCAATGATGGACTCATGAACAGGCATGCTCCAGAACAGGACATCAACGAAGATGACCTGCAAATCCACCCGCCCAAACAAGCCGCAGCAGGCCTTAAAGCTGTCACGGTTGCCCTTGAACGAGGTTACGCCCAGGCCGGAGTGACCCGTACGGTCCGTTCCATGCTCAGAGTCAACCAGCATGATGGCTTTGACTGCCCAGGGTGTGCATGGCCGGAATCAATCACCGGCAGGCGAAGCCCCGCAGAGTTTTGTGAGAACGGCGCCAAGGCCATCGCCGAGGAGAGCACCACTCGGACAGTCGGTGCCGAATTCTGGGCGAAGCACTCCCTTGCGGACCTCGAGGACAAGACGGAGTACTGGCTGGGAAGCCAGGGAAGACTTTCCGAGCCGGTGGTCATCAAACCGGGCGACACGCACTATTCTCCGATCAGTTGGACTGAAGCCTTCGCTTTGATCGGCGAGCACATCAACGCCACCACGCCTGACAAATGCGTGTTCTACACCTCCGGCCGGACGGCCAACGAGACTGCTTTCATGTACCAGCTATTCGCGCGGAGCCTCGGCACCAACAACCTTCCCGATTGCTCGAACATGTGCCACGAGTCCTCCGGCAGCGCCCTCAACCCGACCATCGGAATCGGGAAAGGCACTGTTTCCTTGGAGGACATCCATCATGCGGAGCTGGTTCTGGTTGTAGGCCAAAACCCTGGAACGAATCACCCCCGCATGCTCTCCGCCCTCCGTGACTGCAAGAACAACCGCGGAAAGATCATCGCGGTCAACCCGCTTCCCGAAGCCGGCCTCCTGAACTTTAAGGACCCCCAGTCCCTCAACGGTGTCATCGGTGGCGGCACCACCATCGCTGATGAGTTCCTGCAGATCAAAGTGGGTGGCGATCTCGCCTTGTTCCAAGCACTGGGACACCTGCTCCTGGAGGAAGAGAAACGCAGCCCCGGGACCGTCGTCGACCATTCCTTCATCGAGGAGCAGACCGAAGGCTTCGAAGCCTATAAGGAAGCACGTTCGGTGCTGGACTGGGACGAGACAGAGCGGGCAACAGGGCTGAGCCGCGAAGAGATCACCAAGGCAGCCGGGATGATGGCGGCGTCGAAGGCAACCATCATTTGCTGGGCACTCGGATTGACCCAGCAACCGCACTCTGTGGATACGCTCCGCGAGATCATCAACCTTCTATTGCTCCAGGGCAACTTCGGTAAGCGGGGAGCCGGCGCCTGTCCCGTCCGGGGCCACTCAAACGTGCAGGGCGACCGGACCATGGGCATCTGGGAGAAACCCAAGGAATCCTTCCTGGCCGCGCTGGACAAGGAGTTCGACTTCCACATGCCGCGGGATCACGGCTACGACTCTGTGGAAACCCAGCACGCCTTGGAAAAGGGCGAAGTGGATGTCTTCGTCTCCATGGGTGGGAACTTCGCCGCGGCTGGATCGGACACGGCTGCTTTGGAACAAGGCTTGAAGAAGGCCGGCTTGACCGTCCACATCTCCACCAAGCCCAACCGGGCACACATCGTTCACGGCAAAACGTCCCTGATTCTGCCCACGCTCGGCCGGACGGACACTGATGACAAACACCCCAAAGGCAAGCAGTTCCTCTCGGTGGAGGATTCCATGTCCGTCATCCATAAAACGCAAGGGCGGCTGGAGCCGGTTTCAGAACACCTGCTGAGTGAACCCGTGATTGTGGCACGAATGGCCCAGGCGGCGCTGGGGGACAACCACAGCGTGGACTGGCGCGCCATGGCCGAGGACTATGACGTGATTCGCGACCATATCTCACGCGTCATTCCCGGCTTTGAGGATTTCAACGCCCGGGTCCGCACGAAGAACGGCTTTGTCCTCCCCAACCCACCCCGGGACACCCGGACCTTCGCCACGGACATCGGCAAGGGGCGTTTCTCCGTTCGGCCGCTTGAGTACCTGGAGGCCCCGGATGGCCACCTGATCCTCCAGACTGTCCGCAGCCACGACCAATACAACACCACGTTCTACGGCCTGGATGACCGGTACCGCGGTGTCTCGGACGGCCGTCGGGTGATCCTGGTCCATCCTGGTGACCTGGCGGAATTGGGCTTCGAGGACCGTGACCTGGTGGATGTCATCTCCACCTTCGCGGGAACTGAACGGCGTGCCAACAAGTTCCGCCTGATCGGGTACCCCACGGCCAAAGGATGCGCCGCTGCGTACTTCCCGGAGGCCAATGCCCTGGTGCACCGTGAACTGGTGGCCCGGGAATCCAACACCCCCGGCTACAAAGCAATGACCGTACGCTTCGTGAAGCATGAGGAGAACGGTTCGTGATATGGGACGAGTAACCCAGCGCCGCAAGGTGCACAAGTTTGTCCTGGATGGCTCGCCCCAGGCCCTGGAGCATCCCATCCGCTTCAAGGAAGACGTCCTGGCTGTGGAGGAGCCGCTGGAGATCCGCTTGGGTGACATGTCTTTCTCCGTGACCATGCGGACCCCCGGAGACGACTTCGACCTCGTTGCGGGATTCCTCGTCTCGGAAGGGATCGTGTGGGAACCGGGTCAGCTGGTCTCGGAGCGTTTCTGCGCCGGGGAGGACGAGAACGGGGTGCAGACCTTCAACGTCGTGGATGCACAACTCCGGCCTGATGTTGAACGACCCGACACCGGCCGCAACGTCTACACCTCCAGCTCGTGCGGAATCTGCGGCACGGACTCCATTGATGCCGTTCGCAAGTCTTCGCACCACAGCCCCAAGGAAGACCATGTCACTGTTCCGGTACGGGCGCTCGCCGCCCTGCCGGACCGTCTCCGTGAAGCCCAGGCGGTCTTTGACAAGACCGGTGGCGTGCACGCTGCCGGCCTTTTCAAAATCCATGACGACGGCTCTACTGAGTTGCTCTGCCTCCGGGAGGACGTGGGCAGGCACAACGCCGTGGATAAAGTAGTGGGCTGGGCGTTGCGTGCGGGCATGTTGCCGCTCAAAGGGACTGTTCTTCAGGTTTCGGGCCGGGCTTCGTTTGAACTCGTCCAGAAAGCTGCCATGGCGGGAATCCCCGTGTTGGCTGCAGTGAGCGCCCCCTCCAGCCTTGCGGCGGAACTTGCGGAGGAAACGGGGATTACCCTGGCCGGTTTCAGTCGCGGGCTCAGCCTCAATGTATATGCCGGACGGGACAGAATCGTTGCAGAGGTGGCGGAAACAGACTCGCATACCGTGGAGGATAGCCGGCAATCACTTGGCTATTGAGCTGGAACAACGTAGATTTTATCCATCGAATGGAAACACGGTGACCCAAGATTAGCCGTCCGCGCCCAGCAGTTTCGGGTCGCGGTAAACAAGCCCTGTCACCCAGCGAACGCCCAAAGGGGAATTAATTGCACGACGACCGCCGGATCACTGAACAGCGTCTCGATCGGTTTGTTCGGGAACGCATTCTTCCGGCCATCTACGGTAGGGCGATCCCGCTTCAGCTCAGCAGCTGGGACGCTCCGGGCGAACCAGTGCCCGCCGCGGAAGCCCTGCGCCAGGTCTTCACACCGCAGGAGCCCGGTTCCGCGTGGGGCAGGGCTTGGAGCACCAAGTGGCTACGCCTCCAAGGTGAGGTGCCGCAGGACTGGGGAATGACGGATTCCACCACTGTGGAGATCATCGTCGATCTAGGCTTCAACAGCGATGTCCCGGGGTTTCAGTGTGAAGGCACAGCATGGCGCTCCGATGGAAGCATCATCAAGGCGATCTCGCCCAGGAACTTCCACGTTCCGCTCAAGCTTCTGGGTGGAGGGCATTCCGTGGACTTCTACGTGGAGGCCGCCGCCAACCCGGATGTAGCACAGGGCTGGTCGTTCGCCCCCACACCGCTGGGGGATAGGGCCACCTCCGGCGATGAGCCCCGGTACCGCCTGGGCCGCATCGCCATTGCTGAACTGAACGAAACCGTGTGGGAACTCAACCAGGACATCTGGACCCTCAGCGGTTTGATGCACGAACTACCCATGGACATGCCCCGGCGCCACGAGATCCTGCGCGCACTCGAGCGCATGATGGACATCATGGATCCGGACGATGTTGCCGGAACCGCTGCCGCAGGCCGTGCAGAGCTGAGGCAGGTCCTCAGCCGTCCCGCGTATGCGTCGGCCCATGAACTGCTCGCTACCGGCCACGCGCACATCGACTCCGCTTGGCTGTGGCCCGTCCGTGAAACCATCCGCAAGTGTGCCCGCACCTTCTCCAACGTTGTGGCCTTGATGGATGAAGACCCGGACTTCGTGTTCTCCTGTTCTTCGGCCCAGCAGATGGCGTGGATGAAGGAGTTCTTCCCTGAGCTCTTTGTGCGCATCAGGGAAAAAGTGAAGGCCGGCCAGTTCGTCCCGGTGGGCGGCATGTGGGTGGAATCGGACACCAATATGCCAGGTGGCGAGGCCATGGCCCGCCAGTTTGTGGAAGGCAAGAGTTTCTTCCTGAACGAGTTCGATATCGAGTGCCAGGAAGCCTGGCTTCCCGATTCGTTTGGCTATTCCGGTGCCATCCCGCAGATAGTCAAGGAAGCCGGCTCCCGCTGGTTCCTCACGCAGAAGATCTCGTGGAACAAGGTCAACCGTATGCCTCACCACACCTTTGCCTGGGAGGGCATCGACGGCACCCGGCTGTTTACGCACTTCCCGCCCGTGGACACTTACAACGCTGAGCTGCACGGACGGGAATTGGCCCATGCACAGCGTAATTACCGCGATCACGGCCGCGGGACCATGTCCTTGGTGCCGTTCGGCTATGGCGACGGCGGTGGCGGACCTACACGCGAAATGGTTGCCGCTGCGCATCGCACGGCGGATCTGGAAGGCTCCCCGAAGGTCCGCATGGGCACGGCAAAGGACTTCTTCACCAAGGCCGAGGCCGAGTACACCAACCTGCCGGTCTGGGTGGGGGAGATGTACCTGGAAATGCACCGTGGAACGTACACCAGCCAGGCCAAGACCAAGCGTGGCAACCGTCGGAGCGAACACCTCCTGCGTGAGGCGGAGCTCTGGTGTGCCACTGCCGCTGTTCGGCTCGGCGCTGCCTACTCCTATCCTACGGATGAGCTCAAGCGACTCTGGCGGCTGGTCCTCCTCCAGCAGTTCCACGACATCCTTCCGGGCAGCTCCATTGCCTGGGTCCACCAGGACGCAGAGCGCAACTATGAGGCCATAGCCCGGAATCTCGAGGACATCATCAACCATGCCGCTCAGGCCTTGGTAGGCGAGGGCGAGCAACTGCTCCTCTTGAACGCCGCGCCGCATCAACGCAACGGAGTGCCTGCATTGGGTGCGGCCGAGGCCACGAAGCCCGCTCCCAGTGTCCACGTGGAGGAACTTGAAGACGGCTACGCCTTGGACAACGGCATCATCCGCGCGGTCCTTAGCAAGGACGGCCTGCTTACCTCGCTGGTTGACTACCTCAGCGGCCGCGACGCCATCGCTCCAGGACAGGCCGGAAACCTGCTGGAGCTTTTCAGGGACACTCCTAACGAGTGGGACGCCTGGGATATCGAAGAGTTCTATCGCCGAAACGTCACACCACTGACCCAAGCGGATGGCGTCGATGTTGAGCGTTCGCCCGCCGGCGTCGTCGTAGTGGTCAAACGAAAGGTGGGTGCCTCCACCATCACGCAACGCCTGACTCTCGACGCCGGTGCGGCGTCGCTGGGGATTGCCACCACGGTGGACTGGCAGGAACGCGAAAAGATGCTCAAAATCGCCTTCCCATTGGATGTCAGGGCGGATCGTTCAGCATCCGAGACGCAGTTCGGCCACGTCTTCCGGCCGACGCACACCAACACATCCTGGGAAGCGGCCAAGTTCGAGATCTGTGCCCACCGCTGGATCCACGTAGCCGAACCCGGCTATGGCGTCGCAGTGAGCAATTCCTCCAGTTACGGGCACGATGTCACCCGGGCCGTCCGTGCCGATGGCGGAACCACGACGACGGTCCGCACTTCGCTGCTGCGCTCTGCCCGGTTCCCTGACCCGGAAGCTGACCGGGGTGAGCACACACTTGAGGTGACCATCAGGCCTGGCGCTGCGATCGCGGATGCCGTGGAAGAGGGATACCGCACCAACCTGAAACCGAGGTTCATCTCCGGCGAAAGGCCCGTGGAACCGCTGCTTTCCGTGTCCAATCCCGCGATCGTGGTGGAGGCAGTGAAGCTGGCCGAAGATGACTCGGGCGACGTCATTGTTCGGCTCTACGAATCGTTGGGGGAGCGTTCAACGGGCCTTCTAACGGCCAACTTTGAGTGCTCGGATGCAGTGGCGACGGACCTGTTGGAGCGTCCCACGGAAGCCGCCGCTGTGGATGTGGAGCAGGGGCCCTTGGTCAAGCTGGTACTACGGCCTTTCCAGCTGGTCACGCTGCGGCTAATACGCTGATTGCCTGGCTTCGCTGAGCCGCCTGGGTTACTCCGCCAGTTCCGCGTCGATGGCATCTTTCAACACTTGAACCCGAACGGGGATCACGGTGTCATGGTGTTTGATTTGGGCTGCGACGTTCTTCGAGAAGACATCCTCAACCAAGGTGGGCATGTCCTTTACTCCGCTAACGTAGCGTTTGGCGGCGAAGTCGAACTCTGACCTGTTGTTCCTTATCCGGGTGTTGAGAGCCTTGAGTTCGTCGGCAATCTTGAGGTATTCCGCTTCCGGGGCATTCCGGGCGGTGGCGTCATCGATCTTCTTGACGTACTCATCCTTGAGCCGAACGAATTCGTTGTAGTTCTCCTCGGACTTTGCGGTCGTTTCTGCGTGCGATTCCAGCTGTGCAATCTCGTTGTCCAAGGTGCGGGCAAACTCAACATAGGAGATGTTCTTGGACTTCTTGAGTTGGTTCACGGCTTCGCGGCACGGAACAGCTGCCTGTGCAAGGAGCGTTTGGCGCTCCCGGAGGTTGGCTGCTTTGGAGCCCACAAAGAGTCCGCTGCATCCGGCGTCCTCCCTGAAGAGCCCTTCGAACTGCGGGTATGACTCCACAAGGCCCTCCATGGAGTCGAGGTAAGCCTGGTAGGAATCGCCCAGCTGGGTTATGGCCACAGCAATCGTCTCCGCTTCGCCCCCGGCACCGTTGCCAGTCTGCACGTCGTTCAAAGCGGTCCGTGCGGAGTCCACGGCCTGTTGGAACTCGTCCCGCTCCTTGGCGGAGTTCTTCTCAGCATCTTCACGTGAAGCGGGGACGTTGCGTGCCTTCTTATACGCGGCCAAGTAGGCGTTGACAGCGGGCTGGATCTTGCCCCTTGCCTCAACGAGCGATGTCAGACGATCCTCCTTGAGGAGGGCCAGGCTTTCCTTGCGCTGCTGGCCGGCGAAGTTGGTCAAGGCGATCACCACTGCCGAGGCAACCACCGCCAGCACAACTGCAATGGCAAGGGCAATAAGGACGGGGCGGCGCTTACTGCGAACGGGTTCAATGGTCATGGCTATTTCCCCTCACCGGATGCGGCATCAAACTGTTCAAGGCTCTTCTTGAGAACGCCTTCGAATTCGGAGTTTGAGCTGTTGGCGCTTTCGATGATCTTTGAGTACTTATCCTTGGTGGCAGTTTCATACGTTGTTTGCGCCTTGGCGAACGCATCATTGATGTCCAACAATGCAATGCCCGCGAGGGTGCTCTTGCTGAGGCGCTCAAAGTTGTCCTTGCTGTTGAGCACTTCCTGTTGCTTGTCCCGCTGGCCTCTGATGACGGACTCAACGTCCGTGAGCAAGGTGGTGGTCTCGGCGTCGGCACCTTCCTTGGCCGTGCCCAGCGCTGCCAGGCACTCATCAGCACTCTTGACATAGTCCTGGGCATAGGTCTCACTGGCGACGTTCAGGGATGAATGCAGGGCCGCGCACGGTCCACCCACGGAGCGGTAGATGTTGGAAGTGTTGACCACCAGTTGATCGTTGTAAGCGATCACCGCACCGTACTGATCCTTGAAGCGGTTGAAGGATTCGGCGACTTCCTGATCCTGCAGTGCCGGCGATTCCGCCATTTGTTGCAGACGGTCACGATTTACCTGTGACTCACGCACGATGCGCTCACGGTCCTGGCTGAGGACTTTATCCTCTTCCGCCTGTCCCGCCTTTTCGGAAATCGCGTTCGAGTACCGGCCCGAAAACTGCTGCACCAGGGGGTCGTAGAGATTCATCGAGTTGTCAACGATGACGCGTTGTTTGTCCAAGCGGACGACGTCGGCACGGCCTGGTCCTGCAGGCCGCGAGAGGGCGAACCAGGTGCCAAGCCCTGCGGCTACCAAGGCCACCACTACGGCAACCACAATGATTACGGTACGCCTGGAACCACTCCGGCCAGGTTCGCTGATTGTTTCTTCCAAATTCATATCCCCCATATTGGTGAACCACTTAGACGTCGTGCTGGAGCCGCTTCACGAAGAGTTTGGTCCGTTCTTGGCGCGGTGCCCGCAATACCTCGGCTGCCGGCCCGCGTTCCACTACCACCCCGCCGTCCATGAAAATTACCTCGTCGGCCACATGCTGGGCAAAGGCAAGCTCATGGGTCACGATCACCATGGTCCAGCCCTCTTCGGCAAGTTCTTTGATGACGCCCAGTACGTCGCCCACAAGTTCGGGGTCCAGTGCGGACGTGGGCTCGTCAAACAGGAGCAGTTGGGGCTTGAGTGCCAACGCCCGGACGATTCCCACGCGCTGCTGCTGGCCGCCTGAGAGCTCGAAAGGGTAGGCGTCGCGCTTGTCGGCAAGACCAACACGTTCCAGCAGGCGTTCGGCTTCGGCGATTGCCTCGGCGCGAGGCCGTTTTTGGACCTGGACGGGGCCTTCGATGATGTTTTTCAGCACGGTCATGTGGGGGAACAGGTTGTAGTGCTGGAAGACCATGGCGCTGCGGTCGCGGAGTGCAGCCACCTCCTTCTTCCCTACCTTGGCACCGAAGTCGATGGCGAGCTCAGCTGAGGAGTCGCCGCTTCCAAAAGCCACCGTTCCGGCGTCGGGAATTTCCAGCCCGTTGAGGGAACGCAGGACCGTGGTCTTGCCTGAGCCGGAAGGCCCGATCAGGGCCACCACCTGGCCGCGCCGGATATCGATGTCGATGTCGCGCAGGACAACGTTGCTTCCGAAGGCTTTGGCAAGGCCCCGTGCCTTCAGGACCGACGTGACGCGCGGCTGGCGGGAGGGGTCGTTAGTGAGCGACATAGCGGTCCAATCTCTTTTCCGCGGCGGATTGCGCAGTGGAAAGTACCAGGCAAATGACCCAATAGACCAAGGCTGCCTGCACGTAAAGGGCCATGAACTCCTGGCTGAACGCGGCGATCTGCTGTGCGTTGCGGAACAGTTCAGTAACCAGGATGAGCGACGCGAGGGACGTGTCTTTCACCAGCGAAATGAAGGTGTTGGACAACGGGGGAACTGACACCCGTGCTGCCTGCGGAAGGATGATGCGCACCAAGGCCTGCGGACGGGACATTCCGATGGTGTGGCCGGCTTCCCATTGGCCTTTCGGCACGGAGAGGATGGCAGCACGGATGATCTCGGCTGCGTACCCGCCCACGTTCAGGGAGAAGGCGATGATGGCGCTTGGCCAGGGATCAAGCCGGATGCCGATGCTGGGCAGGCCGAAGAAGATGACAAAGAGCTGCACCAGCAGGGGAGTGCCGCGGATCACCGAGACGTAAAACCGGCCGATGCCCGAGAGCAGCCAGTTTGGGCTCAGGCGCATCAGCGCGACCACAAGCGCAAGCACCAAGCCGAAGGCGAAGGACGCGAGCGTCAGCGGAATGGTTCCCGTGACGGCGCCGGTGATGAGCGGACCGAAGGAACTCCAGATGAGGTCCCAGTTCATCTATTTGGTGACGTCCGCGCCGAAGTACTTTTCCGAAATCCTAGCCAGGGTGCCATCGGCTTGGAGATCAGCCAGCGCCTTGTCCACTGCTGCCGTGAGTTCCGTAGACCCCTTACGGAATACCATGGCGCTTTCGGTCTTTTCCGGTGCTTCGGCTGCGACCTTCAGGCCGGAATCAGGAGTGTTCTTGGCGTAGTCCAAGTACGTGAGTTTGTCGTTCACCGTGGCATCCACGCGTCCTTGTTGCACCAGCGTGGCAGACTGCGCCCAGCCTTCCACGGCCTGGACGTTAGCGCCGGCTTCAACGGCCATCTTGTAGAAGTTGCTGGTGAGCGACTGGGCGGTGGTCTTGCCCTTAAGGTCTGCAAAGCTGTTGATGCTGCTGTTGTCCGATTTGGTGACTACCACGCCGGTGGAGATGGTGTACGGAGTTGAGAACTCGTACTTGGCCTTGCGTTCGTCATTGATGGAGATCTGGTTGGCGATGGTATCGAACCGCTTGGATTCCAGCCCGGCAAAGATGCCGTCGAACTGCGTCTCCTGGAAGGTAGCCTTCACTCCAAGTTTCCCTGCCACGGCCTGGGCAATTTCGACGTCGAACCCGGTGAGCTCTCCGGCTCCGTCAGCATGGAAGCTGAAGGGGCGGTACGTACCTTCGGTGGCGATGACAAGTTCGGCCTTGGATTTCACGTCCGAAAGGGACGTGTCCCCACCGGACTGGGCGGGTGCCGATCCTCCACCGCAGGCAGAAAGTGCAAGGGCGGCCGAGGCCAAGGTGGCTGCGAGGACAGAGCGGCGGGTGCGAAGGCTGTTCATGGAGCCATCTTAGTCACCGCCCGGGGCAGGCTTGGCGGGCGGCTTGCGAAAGGACGTTAAAAAGGCTGAGTGGGGGCGGTCCCCAACAGCCCGCCACCACTCATCCCCCCAATTGTGATCACGTGGGCGCCACATCCACCGGAAACCCGTTCTCTGATTCCGGTGTCAGGCTGCAAGCCGCATTCACACATTCATGATTGTGCCACGATCTAATGGTTTTGTGAAAGTCTTACGCCGAGAGGCGTTGCTTTCGTCGCGCGAAAGACTTGGAGAACCAGATTCCGGCGAGTCCCAGGCACGTGAACAGGGCAGCCGAATAGTTGATGAGTACCCGCAACCAAGCCTCCGAGAAAGGAATGAGGGGAAAGAGCTGGGACGACAGGAGCAAAGAAAGTCCCAGCAGCAAGAGCCCGGAGGCCACGCGCAGCAGTATGGGGGCCGTGCTTACCACCGTGCGCCAGATGGCGGGTATCAGGCAGGCGGCCACAAACCCCGGATACAAACGACCCATCGCCGCATATCCGTCCAAGGAAGGGCCCCATTTCAGCCCGCTCATCCCCGCCGAGGATCCTTGTGTGTCCGTGATGACGAAGAAGTAGATAGTCAGGGCGCCAACAATTACCGCCGCCGCTATCCCGAGGGGTCCGCGGATGGCGCGCACGGCTGAGGCTGAACCGAAAGCCGTGGCGATTTTGATGCCCATGAAGTAGAAGGTGCCGTACAGCAGGAAACGCAGTATCAAGTTGCCGATGTTCATCCCGCCGAGCCACCCATCGATGAGCAGGTAAGGCGCTTCGATGCTGATGAAAATACTCAACGAGATCAGCGAAAAAATGTAAAAAACCTCACGGTTCTCTCCGCGCAAGGCGCTCGGAATCCGGGCAATGGTAATCGCCAGGCACACTGCCAGCGTGACCCAGGGCAGGACAGCCGTCATCCGAGGTTCTCCCAAATTCGTTCGGTTCGTTCGTGGTCTTGTTCCTGCCGGCGCAGTGTCTTGCCGAGCGCCAAAAGACGTTCGCCGGCCAACGTCACCAATCGTCCCTGCGACAACTTGTCCAGCGCTTCCTGGCGGGCATTGGGCGGCCAGCCGGCTTCGGCCTCGGTGATCAACCCACCGGCCACCAAACCTCCCGCAGGCCCAACCCCGGCCGCGCGCGATGTGGCGATGGCCAACTCCGGCGGAAGCCTATTGGCGGTCAGGTGGGCGGAGAAGTTCTGTGGCGCGATCCCGGTGGTATCGCTGACACGGTGCCGCAACTCGCCGTCGTCGATCGCGTCTACCCAGTTACGCACTGAGGTGGGGTGCGGTGGTTCAGAAAGGCGCGGAGCGGGGGCGGCGCCGGGCTCGCTCCGGTCCACCACTGCACGCAGCAAATCGATAGTAGCCACCTGGCTGACGAGTTCGCAGGGCGTGGGTGGGACGGGGTCTCCCCGAAGCTCGGCGTAAAGATCGAAAGTGGACAGGGCCTGTACTGGATTGATGTGGAAGCCGCGGCTGATGCTCACCAAAGTGGACTCGGCAACCTTGCCGCGAACCAGCTGCTGGGCCAGTGTTGTTCGCTTGATGCCGGCGATCCTGCAGACGTCAGCAGTGCTGGCATCGGGCGCAATGCCATGAAGCCAGCGCTGGAACGCCTTGGACGGTAAGGGCATGTGGGACTTTCATGGACGGGCCGCGAGGGCAAGGCTGCGTTAGCCGTAAGTGGGAGTACGAAACGATTTTACGCCGAAGCCACATTGAATTATGCTTGATGATTGAACCCGCTGGTCCGTACACCCCCCAAGTCCGGACCAGCGGGTTTTTCCATGCCCGCGGGAATCGCGGCCTGAATTTCTGCGTTTCCTTGCTGGAGGATAAACAATGACTGCAACTTTGGTGGCCAAGGATCTTGCTGGTGGTCATGGCCATCGCACACTATTTACGGAGCTGTCCCTGACCGTTGCCCCGGGCGATGTTGTGGGAGTTGTGGGAGCGAACGGTGCCGGTAAGTCTACGCTGCTGCGCATTCTTGCCGGAGTGGACCAGCCCGAGGCCGGCAGCGTCAACCTGGCGCCTTCGGACGCGTTCGTGGGCTGGTTGCCGCAGGAACACGAGCGAACTGCTGACGAAACAATCGCCGCATATATTGCCCGACGCACCGGCTGTGCCCAGGCAACAAGCGACATGGAAGCCACTGCCGAAGCCCTCGGCTCGGGAGCTCCCGGAGCCGATGACGCTTATTCCCTGGCCTTTGATCGATGGATGGCCTCCGGCGCCGCAGACCTGGAGGACCGCATTCCGTCTGTCCTGGCCGATCTCGGTTTGGAGCTTGGCGCCGACGCCCTCATGACGGGTCTTTCCGGCGGTCAGGCTGCACGCGTGGCTTTGGCCGCCCTGCTGCTCAGCCGCTTCGACGTGGTGCTCCTGGACGAACCCACCAACGATCTCGACCTTGACGGGCTCGCCCGGCTTGAGGCCTTCGTCCAAGGCCTCCGCGGAGGTGTGGTCCTGGTGTCGCACGACCGCGAATTCCTGGCCCGCTGTGTCACTACCGTGGTGGAACTGGACCTCGCCCAGAACTCCGTGGCCGTATACGACGGCGGCTACGAAGCGTTCCTCGAAGAGCGGGCCGTCGCCAAACGCCACGCCCGGGAACGTTACGAGGAGTTTGCCAACACCAAGGCCGACCTCGTCTCCCGTGCACGTACCCAGCGTGAGTGGAGCTCCCAAGGCGTCCGGAACGCCATGAAGAAAAACCCGGACAATGACAAGATCCGTCGCGCCGCGAGCAGCGAATCGTCGGAGAAACAGGCCCAGAAAGTCCGCCAGATGGAGTCCCGTATCTCGAGGCTTACCGAGGTGGAGGAGCCCCGAAAAGAGTGGCAACTGCAGTTCAGCATCGGCCAGGCGCCCCGCTCAAGTGCCGTCGTCGCTACCTTGCGCAACGTCGTCGCCCGCCAAGGTGACTTCACGCTGGGTCCGGTGAACCTCCAACTCAACGGCGGCGAACGCATAGGCATCACCGGACCGAACGGTGCCGGGAAGTCGACGCTTTTGCGTCTGTTATTGGGGACGCAGGAACCGGACGACGGCGACGCCTCCATGGGTGCGTCTGTGGCCATCGGCGAAATTGACCAAGCGCGCGGACTGCTCGACGGCGGGCGGCAACTTGGCGACGCTGTGGAAGCGGTGCTGGTGGACTGGAACAGCGCGGATGTGCGTACACTCCTGGCAAAGTTCGGCCTGAAAGCGGATCACACCTCCCGGACAGTGGATTCGTTGTCCCCAGGGGAACGGACCCGTGCCGCGCTGGCGTTGCTGCAGGCCCGTGGCGTGAACCTGCTGGTGCTGGACGAGCCCACCAACCATTTGGATCTTCCAGCCATTGAGCAGCTGGAGGAGGCGCTGGAAAGCTACGAGGGTGCGCTCCTGCTGGTCACGCACGATCGCAGGTTGCTGGAGAACGTCCGGCTCGATTCGCGCTGGCATCTGGAAAACGGACAAGTGCAAGAGCTTCACCACACCCCAAGCCAGGAGAAGTAACCCATGAGCATGGACCGCGTGGCCTGGAGCTCGCTGTACAACATCACTACCGCCAAGAGCGCCTCGAAGCCTTTCTCCAAGGAAACCCTGAAGCGGGTCATGGCTTTTGCCGCGCCGCACAAGGGCAAGCTCATTGCCTTTGTGATTGCGTCCATCGCGGGCGCTTTCCTGGCCGTCGCTACTCCGGTGTTGGCCGGTCAGGTGGTGGATTCCATCATTGCCAATGCCGGCGTGGGCACGGTGATCTGGTTGGCTGTCCTGATCGCCATCGTCGCCATTGGCGAGGCTGGGGTGGGCTTACTGACCCGCTGGTTGTCTTCCATCATTGGCGAGGGTGTCATTGTGGACCTTCGCACACGGGTTTTCGATCATGTGCAGCGGATGCCCATCGCGTTTTTCACCCGGACACGAACCGGTGCCCTGGTCAGCCGCCTGAACAACGACGTCATCGGAGCGCAATCGGCCTTCGCCGGAACATTGTCCGGGGTAGTCAGCAATGTGGTGGCTTTGGCCCTGACCCTTGTGGTCATGCTTAACACGTCTTGGCTGGTGACCGTGCTGGCCATGGTGTTGCTGCCGATCTTCCTGATTCCGGCACGGCGCATGGGCTCCAAACTGGCGGATCTCCGCCGCGAAGCTGCCGCGCACAACGCTGCCATGGGCACGCAAATGACGGAGAGGTTCTCCGCGCCAGGAGCCACGCTGGTGAAATTGTTCGGCCGCCCGGACGAGGAATCCCGGGAGTTCGCTGACCGTGCCGGTCGCGTCCGGGATATTGGTATCCGGACTGCCATGTTGCAGTTCACGTTTGTGACGGCCCTGACCTTGGTGTCGGCGCTGGCTTTGGCTTTGGTCTATGGACTGGGCGGTTGGCTGGCAATTGGCGGGCAGTTGGCGCCCGGTGACGTGGTGGTTCTCGCCCTCCTCCTCACCCGGCTTTACGCTCCGCTGACGGCGCTGTCCAATGCCCGCGTGGAAATCATGAGTGCTTTGGTCAGCTTTGAGCGGGTCTTTGAAATTCTTGACCTTGAGCCGCTGATCACCGAGAAGCCGGACGCCGTCAGTGTTCCGGCTGGCCCTGTTGCTGTGGAATTCAACGACGTCCGTTTCTCCTACCCTTCGGCCGAGAAGGTGTCGCTGGCTTCCCTTGAGGACGTCGCCACCTTGGATACCCGTGGCGGCGAGGAAGTCCTGCACGGTGTGAGCTTCAGGGTTGAACCGGGGCAGACCGTTGCCCTGGTGGGTTCCTCCGGTGCGGGTAAGTCCACGGTGGCCCAACTGCTGTCGCGCTTGTATGACGTCGACTCCGGCGCAGTGCGCCTTGGCGGACAAAAGCCCGGAACAGGCGTGGACGTCCGCGATCTGAGCTTCGATTCCTTGCGCGACACCATGGGTATGGTGACCCAGGACGGACATCTTTTCCACGAAACCATCGCGTCAAACCTGCGCCTCGCCCGGCCGGACGCTACGGAAGCTGACATGTGGGATGTGCTTCGGCGGGCGCGACTGGAGCCGATGATCCGGTCCTTGCCCGATGGCTTGGAAACCGTGGTGGGGGAGCGCGGCTACCGGCTCTCCGGTGGTGAACGCCAAAGGCTCACCATCGCCCGCCTGCTGATCAAGCAACCTCGCGTCGTGATCCTTGACGAAGCCACTGCAGCCTTGGACTCCACCAATGAAGCCGCCGTCCAGGCGGCCTTGGGCGAGGCACTCGAGGGGCGCACCGCCGTCGTGATTGCCCACCGGCTGTCCACCATCCGTGCTGCCGATGCCATTTTGGTGGTTGAGGACGGCAGGATCGTGGAGCGTGGCACGCACACCGAGCTGCTGGCGGCGGATGGACGATACGCCGAGCTGTATCAAACCCAGTTCGCCGAAGCCACGGCGGTGGCCCAGGAAGCGGTCCCGGAGCTGTAACCCAAGTAAGTAGCAGATCAGGCCGTTATGAGCGCTCATAACGGCCTGATCTGCGACTTACTTGGGTGAGGTGAGCGCTGGAAGTACGTGGTCCGTCAGCAGCGGGGCCAAGTCAGTGGGGAGAGGCGCGTCGAGGTCCAGCCAGCGAATCTCGGCGATCTCCGCCGACGGGTGTGCCTCCCACCTTCCAGGCGCAGTGAAAACGGTGGCTTCGATGTTCGTCGCTGCCTCGTTGGCCGCCACGGCCAGCCACACGCCGAGAAGCTCGAGGCGCTTCGGCGCCACGTCAATGCCGACTTCCTCCAGGAGCTCACGGGAAGCGGCTTCCGCGGCGGTTTCACCGGACTCGGGTTTGCCGCCAGGATGCATGAACTTCTCAGTGCCACGCTTGCGGACGGTCAGGAGTTGGCCGTGGTGGTTGTAGACGCAGACTGCGCTGACGACGATCAGGTCCGTGCCGGTTCCAGTCATGATTGCCTCCCGGCGTCGATTCGGACCAAGCGCGATTCAAGCAGCAGATCCTTGGCGGGCCCGCGGACGTCCCAGGTGAAGTTGAACGAGTCCGGGCCCTCCCAGGTGTACCTGACGCGGTAGTCGTCGGGGTCGCACCAGTGCTTGTCCTGGTTACCCTGTTCGGAGAAGCTCATGACATGGAAGGGCCTGCCGTCGGGGAAAAACACGTCCATCGACTCCGGCCCGGCACCCGGTTTCAGGACGTACTCGCGGAATGCCGGACCCGAATGGGTGGGCCAGTGCATGGTTCCGTCTTCGCGGTAGTCCAGGCCGCCGTCGGGGTTCCGGGTATAGCGCACGACGCCGGCGAAGGTTCCGTTGGTGCCGGACGTCCGGTCCAGGAGGGTGCGCTCAACAAGCCAGCTGCCGGCCAAGTAGGCCTGCAAGTCCTGGATGGGCTGCTGGTGGTTCAAGTGCCCTCGATTGGAATCGAACCAACGACACCGGCTTTAGGAGAGCCGTGCTCTATCCACTGAGCTACGAGGGCCTGTGTGTCCATGGCTCTTAATCCCACTGCTGGAGCTCGAGGGCCCGGACACGACTACAAGCATACAAGCTGCGGGGGCGCTGCCCGAACACCGCTAGGCTGGCGTTCATGAAAGGGCACGCGACTGCACCGGCGCCAGCTGGATCCTTCCTTCCGGACACCCGAAGCATCAGGGCGAACATCGGAGGGTGGGCGCAGCTGAGCGTGGTCCAATACTTCGTGGCCGAGGCTGCCGTGATCGAGGCCTGGGCAGGTCCCGAGCCTTACAGCAGAGCCACAGGATTCATCAGTGACCTCGGAGCAATTTCCTGCGGAATCTACGAGGACAGGGCCGTCTGCTCGCCTTTGCACTGGCTGATGAATGCCTCGTTCGTGGTTCAGGGCATGGCTCTGGTCCTTGGTGCACTTTTCCTGACGGCGGGTTTGCTGAGCGTGGCCGCGCGGCCCGGTGTAGCGGCCCGGCGTTTTCGAGCCGTTGCAGGAGATTCACCACAAACCCGGGTCCTGACCGTTCCTTGGATACTGGCTGTTGCCATCCGGATCCTTACCGGTGTTGCCGGCGTGGGAACGGTAATAGTGGGTCTGGTTCCCGAAGACGTGGGCTCCCCTTGGCACTTTGCGGGTGCGCTGATGTTCTTCATCGCCGGAGGGTTTGCCCTCCTGCTCCTTGGAATCCTGTGGTGGCGACAGACGCCGGTGAGTTGGTTCCTGGCCGCGTGCGGGCTTGTCTGCATCGGGGCGCTCATCATTGGCGCAATCACCGGGATGGAGGTGCCCCGGCCGGGGTTGCTGGAGCGCCTCATGGGCTACCCGGTGACCATCGGCCTGGCCGCTGCCGGTTTGGTGATTGCCCAGCGTGTCCACACGGAACGGAAAGCGCTCAGGGCCGGCTGAGACCTCCCGCGCCCTTTGCCGCAGGCTTTGCGCTTTTTCGCCCAAGGAACACTGCCAGCACGCCGCACAGGAGACTGATCAGGAACAACACCCATGACGCCACGGTGACAGCCGAGGCCAGGGCCACCGAACCGGCGTCGGGCGCCTCAGCGGCCAGCACGGAATCGATGGCGACATTGGACCATAGGTGGGCCACGGCGAACAGCAGGGGAGCAGCCCACATGGCCCAACGCCAGGACTTTCGCGCCACATTGGTGCCAATCAGCAGGAGCCAACTGAAGCCGAAAATCAGCGGAAACAGGGTGCCGGCAGTCTTATGGACGTAGTTGAGCTGCCCGCGCGCCGAGTCATCCATGGCCTCTCTAAGCTGGACGATGTAGTCCTGTGAGAAGCCGCCAATCAGCGAATCCGGCATCGCCAGGCCACCGGAGAGCTGCGTCATCTGGTTCAAGGTGAGCAGGTGCAGGTACCAGAACAGGAACAGGCTGGCCACGACGCCCGCGATCACGATGAGTTTGGAGTTGCTCTGCGCCTTTTGAGGAGTGCGCTGCGTGGTGGTGTTGATCACAGGTGGCAGCGAGTGATCGGGGACCACTGCCTTTGCTCCGTGCTTCTTGACGCGCTGGGCTGGTGTCTTGGCCATGTCATCCATTATTCCGCCACATAAGCTGGAACCATGACCACCGGCAGGCACACAGCAACTGAACTCGATCCAACACTGGATGACTACCAACTGGCGAGCGCCCTGGTCCGCGAGGCAGGCCAGCTTGCGCTGCTCATGCGGATGGGTGGCCTCCAAGGCGAACGCAAGACCTCAGTGTCCGACGTCGTCACTGCAGCCGATCACGCAGCCGAGGCTTACGTCCTTGAACAGTTGCGGCGCTGCCGTCCGGAAGACGGCATCCTCGGCGAGGAGGGTGCCTCCGTCGCGGGGACGAGCGGCCGGACCTGGGTGATCGACCCCGTTGACGGCACGTACAACTTCCTCCACGGGTCCACGTACTGGTGCTCGGCCATTGCCCTCAAGCGTGACGACTCGGACCACGGCGGCAACCCGGTCGCGGATCCGGACGTGTTGCTCGGGGCCATCTATCAGCCCGAACTGGATAAGCTCTGGCTGGGAGGGGCGGAGCGCCCCGCAACCCTGAACGGCGAGGCGATCTCCGGTTCAGGTGACTTCCCCGTTGGCCAAATCTCCGCAGCCACGTACATCCACCCCACCTGGCTCGCCGACCCCCGGGCCGCCATGCCCTGGCACGCGGCCGCAGTCTCCGCGGCGTCCCTGCGGATGTTCGGGTCAGGGTCCTGCGACCTCGGCCGGGTGGCTGACGGGGAGCTCGGCTGCTGGTTCCAGCACAGCTGCCCGGAATGGGACTGGCTCCCCGGGAAGGCGATCGTCCGCGCTGCCGGCGGGGACACCGCCGTCGTGCAGGTCAATGGCTTGAATTGGTTCGTGGCCGGGGGCTCGACGGCGGTACGCGAGTTGAGTGCTGCCCTCACCTCTGTTCCCCAATTTGCCTAGCATCCGCTACTGCTGACCATGGCGCCTTATAGTGTCAGGGGCACCGCCTAGACTGGTAGGCACCATGGATATGTTGTTTGACCCCTACGCAGACGGACCCTTCAAAGCTGGCACCAAAGCCGCAGTCAAGGCTGCCCCGGAACTTTCCCATTCCGGCGGTGGCGCCTCCGGGCCGCGGCTCCAGGAGGGAACCGGCGGGTCAGGGAACGCTCCCCAAGCACTCGCCCCAGGGGGATGGGGCGATCAGGGCGCCCACGGGTTGCCAAGCGCTGAGGCACTCCTCCAAGGACTGAATCCGCAGCAGGAAGAGGCAGTGAAGCACGCCGGAAGCCCCCTGCTGATCGTTGCGGGTGCGGGCTCGGGGAAGACGCGCGTACTGAGTAACCGGATCGCCTACCTCATTGCCACCAAGCGTGCGCATCACGGCGAAATCCTGGCCATCACCTTCACCAACAAGGCAGCGGCCGAAATGCGGGAACGCATCGAAGCCTTGGTCGGCGCCCGGGCAAAGGGCATGTGGATTTCCACGTTCCACTCGTCCTGTGTGCGAATCCTGCGCCGGGAAGCCGCCAACGTCGGGCTGAATTCGAACTTCTCCATCTATGACTCCGCTGATTCGCTGCGTCTGATCACGCTCGTGGCAAAGAACCTGGACCTGGATCCCAAGAAGTTCGCACCCAAGGCCATCCAGCACAAGATTTCTGCGCTCAAGAACGAGCTCATTGACGCCGACTCGTACGTCTCCTCGGCAAACCACAACGACCCCTTCGAACAAGCCGTGGCCGACGTCTTCAAGGGCTACACGCAGCGTCTCCGGCAAGCCAACGCGATGGACTTCGACGACCTCATCGCGGAAACCGTTTACATGTTCCGGGCTTTCCCTGCGCTCGCGGAATCTTACCGGCGCCGCTTCCGGCACGTGTTGGTGGACGAGTACCAGGACACCAACCACGCGCAGTACGCGCTGGTCAGGGAAATCGTGGGCTTGGGAACGGACACGGACGTGCCACCCAGCGAATTGACTGTGGTGGGCGATTCCGATCAGTCAATTTATGCTTTCCGGGGCGCGGACATCCGCAACATCGTGGAGTTTGAGCACGACTACCCCAACGCCCGCACCATCAAACTGGAGCAGAACTATCGCTCCACGCAGAACATCCTGAGCGCTGCCAACTCGGTCATCTCCCGCAATCCCAACCGCCAGGAAAAGCGTTTGTGGACCGCGGAAGGTGACGGCGAGAAAATCATTGGCTACGTGGGTGAGAACGAACACGACGAAGCCCAGTTCATCGCCAAGGAAATCGACCGGTTGCAGGATGAAGAAGGCTTGCGTCCGGGCGACGTCGCCATCTTCTACCGCACCAACGCACAGTCGCGTTCCATTGAAGACGTTCTGGTCCGGGTGGGACTGCCGTACAAGGTTGTTGGTGGGACGCGCTTCTACGAGCGCAAGGAAATCAAGGATGCCCTGGCCTACCTCCGCGTCCTGGTGAACCCGGACGACGACGTCAACCTCCGCAGGGTACTGAACGAACCGAAACGCGGGATCGGGGATCGTGCAGAGGGCGCCGTGGCTGCCTTGGCCGAGCGGGAACGCACCTCGTTCATGGCCGCTGCGCGCCGCGTTGACCAAGCGCCGGGCATGGCCACACGCTCCATTAACGCCGTCCTGGGATTCGTTAAGCTGCTCGATGACCTTGCCGAGGTGGCTTCGGGCTCTGGTGCTGCCGCTGCGTTGGAAGCCGTCCTCGAACAGACCGGCTACTTGGCGGGGCTGCGCGCCAGCAACGATCCACAGGACGAATCCCGGGTGGAGAACCTCGCCGAACTGGTGGCAGTGGTCCGGGAATACGAACGCGACAATCCGGACGGGTCTCTCGGTGAATTCCTGGAGCAGGTCTCCCTCGTGGCCGATGCCGACCAGATTCCGGACGCGCCGGGCGCTGACATTGATGCCGCCGTCGCGGAGGCCAAACGCATGGGCGTTGTCACGCTCATGACGCTGCACACAGCCAAGGGCTTGGAGTTCCCGGTCGTGTTCCTCACCGGCATGGAGCACGGCATCTTCCCGCACCAGCGTTCCGCGACGGATCCGAAGGAACTCGCGGAAGAACGGCGTCTGGCCTATGTGGGCCTCACCAGGGCGCGCAAGCGCCTCTACGTCACTCGTTCGGAGGTCCGCAGCATGTGGGGCCAGAGCCAGTACAACCCGGCCAGCCAGTTCCTGGAAGAGATCCCTTCCGAGCTGGTGGAGTGGAAGCGCGAAGGAATCAGCCGTCAGGCCGCAGGCGGCTGGGGGAGCGCCCCCATCGGGTCCAACCGCTACGGTGGTTCCTTCTGGGGTGCGGGCACCTCCCGCGGCGCTGCCGCAAGCCCGACCGCAGGGTTCGACGCCGACGTCCCTGCCGCCGTCGTACGCAACAGGGTCCAGCCGCAAAAGGAAGTCATTTCCGTGGTGGTGGGGGACAAAGTCAACCACACGAGCTTCGGCAACGGTGTGGTGCTGGGCATCGAAGGCGCGGGGGACAAGACGGTTGCGAAGGTGAAGTTCGACGTCGGCGAGAAGCGGCTGCTGTTGCGGTACGCGCCCCTGACCAAACTCGATGCATGAAACGGCACGGCATAATGAGGGACATGCGACGGACTGTTTGGGGGATACTGGCCGCCTTGATCATGGTGCTGGTCACCGGGTGTTCCTTCTCCACCGAAGATCCCAACTATGTGCCTCCGGCCCCATTGCCGCCGCTGGAGCAGCTCCAGCAGGTTCCTGTCACTGAGCAGACCACCCTGTCCGCGGGCGAGGATGTCACAGCGTTCATCACTGCTGACAAGAACATTGTGTGCGCCCTGACATCTTCCCGGGGCGGGCACCTTAACCTTCCCTATGAGGCCAACTCCTACTCGGACGCGGCCAACAACAAGTTCGCGGTTGTTCCTGTGGCGCACTGCGAGCTGGCCAAGTATGCCAAACCGGACCTGGATGACGTTGTGGAGGACTGTGCTGGAACAGGCCTTGGCTACCTTGGCGGGACAGCGCTGCTGACTCCTGAGAAGGCTGTCTACGGCTCATGTCGTTCCGGCGTAACACAAATGGAATCGGAGTTCGGGCCAAAGGGCAGTGGTGGGGGTCCTATCTCCAAGCTCCGGGAGCTCCCGGACGGGCAGAACATCGAGCGCAACGGGCTACGGTGTTCGGCCTATAACGGCGGCGTTGCCTGCGGAAACGTCTCTGGTGGCGTGGCATTCTTCGTAAACCGCGAGGGTTACCAGTTGATTTCCGACGGCGGCAAAACGGTCCGCGGGAACCTGAAAGAAGCGTCCTGAACCGCATTCGAAAGCCTTCCGACAGCCCAAAAACCGCGTCATTATGCGGTTTTTCTACATCCGATAGAAGTGTAAGGTTACTCACTTAACAGGTAGTGTGTAGCTGGCGGGACTCCTCAAAGGGCTAAAGTTCCGAGAGGACCTTACGCAATGTGACCGGCTTCAATCCCGGTTGCTACCGCGTACTTTCCGCAGCTGGCTATCGCGGTCATCGCGGTTCCCGGCTGAACAGAAAACTACTTCGACGTAGAAGGACACTAAACCGTGGACCTGTTTGAATATCAGGCGCGCGATATGTTCGAGGCGCACGGTGTACCCGTGCTCGCCGGCATCGTGGCGCACACTCCTGAAGAAGCGAAGGCAGCTGCCGAGAAGATCGGCGGCGTAACTGTCGTAAAGGCACAGGTTAAGGTTGGTGGCCGCGGCAAGGCTGGCGGCGTCAAGGTTGCCAAGACCGCCGAAGAGGCACTTGAGCACTCCACCAACATCCTGGGCATGGACATCAAGGGCCACACCGTCAACAAGGTGATGATCGCCCAGGGTGCTGACATCGCCGAGGAATTCTACTTCTCGGTCCTCCTGGACCGCGCCAACCGCAACTACCTGGCCATGTGCTCGGTAGAAGGCGGCATGGAAATCGAGCAGCTTGCAGTCGAGCGTCCCGAGGCCCTGGCCAAGATCGCCATCGACCCCGCTGTGGGCATCGACCAGGCCAAGGCTGACGAGATCGTTACAGCTGCAGGTTTCGCTGAGGAACTGCGCGGCAAGGTAGCCGACGTCATTCTGAAGCTCTGGGACGTTTTCAAGAAGGAAGACGCAACTCTGGTTGAGGTCAACCCGCTGGTCCGCACCGGTGCTGGCGAGATCGTTGCCCTCGACGGCAAGGTCTCCCTGGACGAGAACGCTGACTTCCGCCACGTGCACCACGCACACCTGGAAGACAAGGACGCAGCTGACCCGCTCGAGGCGAAGGCCAAGGCGCAGGACCTCAACTACGTCAAGCTGGACGGCGAAGTAGGCATCATCGGCAACGGCGCCGGTCTTGTGATGTCCACCCTCGACGTCGTTGCTTACGCCGGCGAGAACCACGGCAACGTGAAGCCCGCAAACTTCCTGGACATCGGCGGTGGAGCATCCGCCGAGGTCATGGCCAATGGTCTGGACGTCATCCTGGGCGACTCCCAGGTCAAGAGCGTATTCGTGAACGTCTTCGGCGGCATCACCGCTTGTGACGCTGTTGCCAAGGGCATCGTCGGTGCACTGGCTGAGCTCGGTTCCTCCGCGAACAAGCCGCTGGTAGTTCGCCTCGACGGCAACAACGTTGAGGAAGGCCGCCGCATCCTGACCGAGGCCAACCACCCGCTGGTTACCCTGGCCGCCACCATGGACGAGGGCGCCGACAAGGCCGCCGAGCTCGCCAACGCAGCTAAGTAAAGGGACGCGACATGTCTATCTACCTCAACAAGGACTCCAAGGTCATCGTTCAGGGCATCACCGGCGGCGAGGGCACCAAGCACACCGCCCTGATGCTCAAGGCCGGTACCAACATTGTTGGTGGCGTCAACGCCCGCAAGGCCGGCACCACGGTCCTGCACGGTGACAAGGAAATCAACGTCTTCGGCACCGTCAAGGAAGCCATCGCTGAAACCGGCGCTGACGTCTCCATCGTCTTCGTTCCCCCCGCATTCACCAAGGACGCCGTGGTTGAAGCAATCGAAGCCGGCATCGGCCTCGTCGTTGTCATCACCGAAGGCGTGCCTGTTCAGGACTCCGCCGAATTCTGGGCACTCGCCCAGTCCAAGGTGGACGCTGACGGCAAGCAGATCACCCGCATCATCGGACCGAACTGCCCCGGCATCATCACCCCCGGCGAAGCCCTGGTTGGCATCACCCCGGCGAACATCACGGGCAAGGGCCCCATCGGCCTCGTATCCAAGTCCGGTACCTTGACTTACCAGATGATGTACGAACTCCGCGACCTCGGCTTCTCCACTGCGATCGGCATCGGCGGCGACCCCGTCATCGGTACCACGCACATTGACGCCCTGGAAGCCTTCGAAGCTGACCCGGAAACCAAGGCAATCGTCATGATCGGTGAGATTGGTGGTGACGCTGAAGAGCGCGCAGCCGACTTCATCAAGGCCAACGTCACCAAGCCGGTTGTTGGCTACGTTGCCGGCTTCACCGCTCCCGAGGGCAAAACCATGGGCCACGCAGGCGCCATCGTTTCCGGTTCCGCCGGTACGGCCCAGGCCAAGAAGGAAGCTCTCGAAGCCGCTGGTGTAAAGGTTGGCAAGACGCCATCCGAGACCGCCAAGCTGCTGCGCGAAGTTTACGCAACGCTTTAGTCTTTACAGCAAATTCACGACGACGGCCCTGGGTCTTCCCAACGGAAGGTGCAGGGCCGTCGTCGTTCCTTAAACCAGCTGACGCGAGCCGAAGAGTCTGGGGGAAAACTCCGACCCGCGCCAGGTCAATGGGGCCGGCTAAGCGATGATCTTCATCGCCTGCCAGCCGGTGCCGAGGCTGATGGGCGGTACGGTGCTGAACGCTCCGCTGCCTGTGCCCGGATACAGCCACAGGGTGTCAGCGATGCGGCCTATGACGTCGTTGCTGCCATCGCCATTGAGGTCGCGGGGCCCGGCTATCGATGTTCGGTTGTCCCAACCCGTGGAGATCTGTTTCCATGGCAGCCATCCACGGGTTCCGTTTCCGGGGTACAGCCAGAGGGCGCCTGTGTCAGAGCGTCGCGCCAGCACGTCTCCCTTTCCATCTCCATTAAAGTCCCCCGTGCTCAGAATTGCATTCATAATATTCCAGCCGGTTCCCACGGTGGTGGGCGTCCGCTGTCCGCCGGTCCCGTTGCCTTCATACAGACGCAACTCGCCGGTGCTTAGCCGCCCCATGAAGTCCGGAATCCCGTCGCCGCTGAAGTCCCCGGGTGAAAACAGTTGGCTCATGGTGCTCCAGCCAGAGCTGACCTGCACCCGGGCCCCGAAGCTGCCGGCACCGTCACCCGGGTAGAACCATAGGATGTCACCGGCACGGGCCAACAGGTCCGGTTTGCCATCCCGGTTGAAGTCACCTGGAGTGATGGTGTCAGTCACGGTGGACCATGCAGGTGCCGGCAGGGCTACCTGCCGGGGCAAAAGGCCGCCTGCGCCGTCTCCTGGGTAGAGATACAGATTGCCGGCAGTATCAGAGGCCAGGACATCGGCTTTGCCGTCACCGTTGTAGTCATGGGCCGACGGCGGCCCTGCTGCCGGGACAGTGTACGTCTGGCTGCCCACGGCCGAGACGTTGCCGGCTGTGTCCACCCCGATGTACTTGAGGACTAGCGTGGAGCTCCCCATGGCAATCGGGGCTGTGTACTTGATGTTGGTGGCCGAGTCCGTTGCCGTGGGCGTGCTGCCATCGGTGGTGTAGTAAATGGCCGCCTCTGGTTCATTTGCCGAGAGGGTGATGGTGGCCCCACTGGCCAAGGCCCGGCTGGTGGGGTTGGCTGTCACCACGGGCGCCGTGGTGTCCGGTGGGACGGTATACGTCTGGGTGACGACGTCGGAGACGTTTCCGGCAGGATCCGTGGCGGAGTACTTCAGTGTCATCGGGGCCGTACCGGGGAACGCTATCGGTGTGGAGTACACCTGTCCGGCTGTCAACGGGTCGCTGCCATCAGTGGTGTATTTGATCACCGAGTTCGCTTCGTTAACCGTAAGGGTGATGGTGGTGCCTGGAGCGTAGGCGCCGCCCAAGGGGTTGGCGGTCACCACCGGCTTGGTCACATCCGGTCCAGTGGAGTACGTCTGGGTAACCACGGCGGAGGGATTGTTCGCAGAGTCCACCGCGAAGTACTTCAGGGTCAGCGGGCCGTCCAAGGTGAACGGGGTGGCGTATTTGCTGCTGGCCACCGTGGGCGTAGACCCGTCCACTGTGTAGTAGATGGTAGCTGGCTCACTGGCGGTAAGTGTGACCTTTTGCCCGATGTCGTAGGTTCCGCCCTGTGGTGTGGCTGTCACCACGGGGGCAACGATGTCAGCGGTGATATGTGCTTCGAATTCGGCCAAGCCCACACTGGTGGTGGAACTGCTGACGGAGGTGATGTTGAAGCGCACGGAGCTGACAGTCCTTGCCGGGAAATTCACTGTCAGGCCGGAGCCATTGTTCGGCAGGGCGGCAACCGGGACAGTGCTGCCATCCGAAAAGACGAGATTGCCGCCCGTGACATGGTCGCTGGTGACGGGTCGATCAAAGAGCGTCACAGCATTGATGGTCTTTGCGGGCGAGAAGTTGTATTGGATCCAGCTGCCCGCTTTGCCCCCGTTGGTGACCCACTCGCGGTTGGCGTCCATGGGGGTGCCCCAGGCGTAGCCGTCACGGGCCTTTTCCGGGCTTTGTGCAGAGGCCCTTTGGGAGGATGCTGAGACTGTGGTGCCTGCCGACTTCGCTGCGTTACCTGTCCATTCGATGGCCGTGATGTACTGCCGTTTGAGCCAGTCGCTGTAGGGCGTGCTCGGACAGATAGCACCGCAGAGGTGTTTGTCGAAATTAGCGAAGTGGACGAAGGCGTCCACCTTGCTGGTGAGTTCATGCCCGTGCACGTTTTGGGCGTACTCATCGATGACGTAGGCATCGTAAGCCGATGACGTATGAGGGCCGGTGTAAGCCCTTGTTGCGATTTGGGCAAACTTGGCCGCAGCCCAGTGATCACTGTGGTCGTAAGGGGTGGTGAAATTACCTGTCCAGTCCTGGGTACGGAAGGTGATGGGCTGGAAGTTGGCTATCAATCTGTTCAGGGTGCTTTGGAGCTGTGCCTTGGTGTAAGTGGCAGACCCGTCAACAGGGCGAATACTGGAGATCCGGCCATCCCACAGTTTGAGGATGCTCTGACCGTTGTAGCGGGAGGTGCCGCCGCCGTTGGGGTAGCCGTCCGGAAGCCGCATGTAGACGACGGAGATATTAGGTGCAGCGTTGAGGGTGTGAACCGTCAATGGACGGCCCGGTACCCCGGCGTCCGAGGCTGTCCACGCGTTGGCAACCCCAGCCATTTTGGCGTAGGTCGACCTGATTCCGTTTTCAAGGCTGCTCCAGTACGCCTGGCCCTCGCCAGCTTCACCAGCGGTGATGAAAACAGTTTGGAGACACCGCTTGGCTTGGATATCGCGCATGAAATCGGGGCTGATGAAGATCAGTTCATCATCGGTGTGCGCGACGATCTGCATGGCACCGCCGGTCCCCGGGCACGGAGGCACGGCGGCCGAAGCGGGAGTGGCAAAACCGAACGTAAGCGCAGAAAGGGCGACAGAAAGGCCCAGCAGGAACCCAATGACTTGCTTGGAAAAGGCGCGGGTCCTAAAGGTGGAATGGCGAGTATGACGACGGGCGTATTTTGGACGGTCCACAACTATGCTCCTTGAGCAGGTGTTGGGCCCCCCAGCCGGCAAACTTACGACGCCCCCAAGACGTCATTTCGAATTCAGTTGTTCACTGCGGGACCCCTTCGGCGGACCGAAAGTGGTGCAGTGACCGCTACTGTACTCCTGCAGACGGGCTATGAATAGGGTTCCCGCAGACATCCACAAAATTCTTGAACGGCAACAACCGCTCAGCGTCGGGTAACTGGGAGGCCTCCGGATGCCATTGGACCGAAACGACCCATCGCGAGGGGTCTTCCAAGGCCTCCACGGTTCCGTCGTCTGCCCCGGCAGTGACCTGCAGGCTTTCGCCTACCCGGGACACAGCCTGATGGTGTCCGGAGGCAATCTTAATGGTGCTCCCACCAGGAGCTCCATATAGCCCTGCAGTCTTGGAACCGGCCGCCAGGAGCACGTCATGCCAAGCCCATTCACTTCCCTGGGTGTCGTGCGGATCCAAGCCGTTGTGGTTTACTGCCGACGGCTCCATGTCCTGGATCAGCGTTCCTCCGTAGAGGACGTTCAGCAACTGATGGCCGCGGCAGACGCCGAACAGCGGCAGGCCGGCGTCGATAGTGGCCCGGGCAACATCCATGTCCAGGTGGTCCTGCTCGGGGTTCACATCATAAAGCGACTCGTGAGGGTCCTGTCCATAGAGGCGTGGGTTGATGTCGCCGCCTCCCGGCAGCACAACGCCGTCGAGCGTTTGCATCTCGGTGGCCAAGCGCCCGGCGCTGTCAGCGGAAACCGGGGTCAACAGCACTGGCTGTGCGCCCGCTTCGCGCAGGAGGTCCACGATGTACGTAAAGAGGTCGTTGGCTTCACCCACACGGGCGTCGGGATTGCCCGAACTACTGAGACGTACCGGAACGCCGATGCGCGGACGAGCAACTCTTGAACTCTTCATGTCTCATGATGCACCGGACTGCTGCCGCACACCCAAAACTTGTAGCAGGCGTTCCGGGCCTGGCCCTCAGAAGTCCTTGCTGCAGGGGCCCGTGCCCAGCTGGGCCAAACCCGTCCGGTCGCCCGCAGCGTATCCGCGAACCCAGGAAGCTTGGTCGAACATGAGCTGTCGGGGATCATCCACATGGTCCAGGCCGAGCAGGTGTCCCAGCTCATGCATGATAACTGCCACGCCGATCTCTTCGCCGCTGGGAGCGTCCACGATATCAGCGAATTGTGGGGCATCCAGGGACACCGTGCCTGTCACGTAGGCCTTGTAGCCGTTGCTGAGGCCAATCGAGGAACTTCCGCCAAGGCCCACGGTCTGCCCGCTCAGGCGTGGCACCTGCTCGGGAGTGCTCCACGCGATGAGGACAGGAGCCCAGCGGTCTCCGTACCTTTCGGGCTGGTATCCGGACCTGTTGGGGGAGGGGATTTCGGAACTGGGGCCGTCGTAGATGAACTTCAATCCTGTGGCTTCGCCGGCCTGCCTCACGGCTTCTTCCACCAGCGGCTGCCACGAGGCCGGTGCGAGGTCCGAGTTGACCACGTAGTGGATGGGCCGGCACGGCGAGTAGGCCAGCGGAGTTCCGTCTTCCTTGAGAGCCAGGAACTTGTACGAGGAACTGGTGCGGTTCAGAGGTGCCGGCGTTCCAAGCGGTGAGTCGGCTTCCTCGAGTCCCGGGACAGGCTCCTGGCGTTGGCCAAACGGGACCAGCCCAGGGCGGGGCGCCTGGCTCTGAGTGGCGGACGATCCGTACAGGAGTTGGTGAAGTTCGCCGCTGAAGTAGGCGCCCGCGCACACCAGGCCGAGCACGCTGAAAAGGAACAGGATGGCCGCGACGCTGCTGTGCTTTATAGGCGGCCTGACCGGCGGAGGATCCGGCGGGCGCGGGGTATGCGGAAGGTAATTCGGACGAGGGGGATCGTGGTCCGGCCACTTGGGCGACCCGTAAGGTTCCATGGAACCCCCTGACGTGGCGGCTGCGGCGGGAAGTGGGGCGCCGCCGTCGGCCGTATTTGTCAGCATAAGTCCCGCTCCGCCGGGAGTCCATGCCGGGAATGCTTGAAGCGCGAAAGGGTTAGATGTCTTTGCGGCAGGGTGCCGAGGCAAGGAGATGCAGGCCATTCAGGTCGCCCGCCGCGAGTCCGTCGGGAGCTCCGATTTCCGGGTACATGAGTTGGATCGGGTCATCAACGTGGTCCAAGCCCATCACGTGGCCCAGCTCGTGCTGCATGACGGCCAGGACATAGTCGGCCCCGCCGGGACTGGCGAGCAGTTCCGTCACCTGCGGAGTGTCCAGCTCCAAGCTTCCAGTGATGTAGCTCTTGGGTCCTTCGTTGAGGGAGTACATGGTGCTGCCTCCTGTGCCGATGACATTGTCAGCCAGTGCAGGTGCTTCCACGGGTGTGGTCCAGGAAATCAGAAGGGGGGCCCACCGGTCGCCGTACTTGGAGGGCTGGTATGGCTCACGCCGGTCCACCGGCAACTCGTCCGTGGTGCCATCGTTGATGAACTTGATGCCGGACGCCGCAGAAATATTTGCCAGGGCGGCGGTCAGGAGGGCATCTGAGCCAAGGGGTGCGGATGCATCGTTGACCACGTAATGGAGCGGACGGCAAGGTGAATAACCTACCGGGGTGCCGTCGTCGTTCGTGGCCAGGAACTTGTACGAATCGTTGGTGGTGCCGGGCGCTGAAGGCGAGGCCAGTGGGGCGTCCGCCTCCTCAAGTCCAGGCGGCGGCGCGTCCAGGGGACGCGCTGGTTCTGCTCCACCTGGCCGGTCCTGCGTGGTTCCCGGCATGCTCACGCCCGGGAAAAGTGCGGAAATACGAGGATCACCCTGCAGGAATCCACTGACCAGGACGGCAACGACGGCGGCAATGGCGGCCAAGAGAACGCCGCGGAGAACACGCATGGCCGTTCCAGTGCGGCGGTGCTTTGGCACGCGCGTTGCTTCCCGCTCCGGGTCCACGGTTCTCCATTCCTGATGCCCTGGTCACGCGGGGCAGCGCGGAGGACGAACCAACATTACGGTCTCCGGACCGAAGCGTCCAAACTTAGACGATTGCTGCTCCGAAGGCCAGGCCCAGCCCGTACGTGGCTGCAGCCGCTCCCAGGCCGATGGCAAGCTGCCGCAGCCCGCGGCTCAGCGGCGAGGTTCCGGACAACAAGCCGACGACGGCGCCGGTAGCCAAGAGCGCGATGCCCACCAGAACGCCGGCCACCAGCAAGGCGGCGATGCCCGTCATGCCGAAAATGAACGGCAGGATGGGCACAATGGCGCCTGAGGCGAAGAAACAGAAGCTGGACATCGCGGCACCCCACGCCGAACCCACGGATTCATGATCGTCAGTGGGCGGCTTCTCCGGCTGCAGGGAGAGGCTGGGATCGCAGTCGCAGCCAAACAATCCCATGCGCTCGGCAGCGCGGTGCTCCGCGGCTTCCCGTGTCATGCCGCGGGCCAAGTACACCAGGACCAGCTCGTTGTGCTCGATGTCCAACGATGGCGCTGCGGTCAGTGTGGCCTGCGTGGGCAGCGTGGCATTAAGCAGCTCCCGCTGGGAGCGGACCGAAACGTATTCACCCGCGCCCATGGAAAGTGCACCGGCCAAGAGGCCCGCCACGCCACTCATGAGCACCACGGAGCTGGAAACACCGGTTGCGGCCATGCCCATGACCAGTGAAAGGTTGCTGACCAGGCCATCATTGGCGCCAAAAACGGCGGCGCGGAAGGTTCCGGAGAGCCTGTTGCGTCCGCGGGTGGCCAGGCCCCGGACTACTTCTTCGTGGATTTGTTCATCGGCCACCATGGCCGGCGTCGCCGCAGGTTCGGTACCGTACGGGGAACGGCCTTCGGCGCGCTGGGCCAAAGCGAGGACAAACACTGAC
Organism: Paenarthrobacter sp.; assembly: GCA_031179305.1. Lineage (GTDB taxonomy): Bacteria > Actinomycetota > Actinomycetes > Actinomycetales > Micrococcaceae > Arthrobacter. Next base: position 137,176 of record JAPSHX010000001.1, read on the forward strand.
CCGAAGTTACGGGCAAGGAAGCCCAGGAACTGGCTGCGGGTGGAAGCTGCCTTGGGCATTCCGGCGTGCTCGCCCAGGAGCTTGAGCCAATGGGCCTCGTGCCTGCCTTCCGCTTCGGCCAAGGCGAGCAGGATTTGGCGTTCTTCGCCGTCGCGCCGCTGCGCCAATTCGCGGTAGACAGCGGCCTCGGCACGCTCGTCCGCCAGGTACTGCCGCCACCGGCGGATGTCCGCGTGTGAGGGCGGCGGGGCTTGGGTCCCGGTGTTTCCGGCGGCTGCTGATTCGGGGGTGGGGTCCGGAGCGGAGCTCGACGAACTGTGGGATTCCTGGTGCATCTGCACTTTGTCTCCTGTGCTGGGTGGGGTAGTTGCGGCCCCATTGCACGCCCCACACTACCGCTTATCCGCGCGGATTTTTGGCTGGTATTCCTTAAATGGAATGTTCGGTGCACCGTAATTTCCTTGACCCTCGCTTGTGCCGGTGCTCAGATGGAAGGACAGGGGCGGGGCCCTCCCGCCGCTGGATTCCTGCATTCGGGTCAACGGGCAGAACCGCCCACGAGAACCGGCCCACGAGACGGAGGTTGCACCATGAACACCACCGAATCACACGCCAACTACCCGGAACGGACAACTATTGAGTCCGACCCGGCCTACGACTACGCCGAAGACCAGGAAGTGGACGAACCCTGGGTGGAGGAAGTGGACGCCCCCGAGGACGACGAACGTGTTGTCCCCATCGACGAAACCGAAGAGTTCCGCGAGGAAGACGACGAAATCTAAGCTCTGTCCTCGTGCCCCAGTGTGAAGTGACGTTGGAGGCCTTCCCGTTTGCCGACGGCGGCAATAGTCACCGTTAGTGTCTTGGACGACTCGCACCAGCGAGTTGGCCGGACGGCTTGGGCCAACGCCTGCGCGATGAGTTGCGGTTGGGGATGTCCGAATTGCCCGGTTCCCGCGTGGGAAGTGATGGTCACCGTGCCCAGGAAGAGGTCGACGGCGGGAATCACCGCCACGGTGGGGGCAGCCTTTTTGGTGGGGGTGCTTGTTGCTGCTGTGTCTACCTGGGTGGTATCGCCTTGGTACGGCAAGGGACTGCTCCTTGGGGGAGTGCTCTTGCCCGCTCGGTTGTCTCTGGTCCGGGACGGGCCGCTTCCTCATCCGAACCACCCGTGAACATGGGGTTGGTGTGTGGCCAGTCGGAGCTTGGCACCACATCTCTTGAAGCTGGGACCACCCTATCCCATTGCTGTCCACGCCCCCGCGTTGTGGGGCCTGGTTTGCGTCCTTTGGGGTGGTGTTGGCGCGCAGAGCGGGCCTTCCAACGGACGGGGATATAACGCAACGGCGGCGCCGCCCGAAAGGGGAGGCGCCGCCGTCGAACTTTGCTTGTTTCCTGAACCTTGCTTAGTTCCTCGTGCCTGCTTAGGACGCGGGCGTTGTGAGCTCGTCCTCCGCCACGCGGGTGCCGGCGACGCGGTCCGTCCAAGCCTTCATGACCGCCGGATCCGTGGGCTTGCTCAGAAGCGATACGATCACGAACACCAGCGCCGAGGCAATCAAACCGAAGTAGATCGGCTCGTTGGCATACACCCCGTCCAAGGGCTGCTCGGCGTTGATCTCAAGGACGATCATGGTGCCCAGCGTGATCACGGTGCCTACAGCCATGGATGCTGCTGCGGCGATGCCGGTTCCACGCTTCCAGACAAGGCCGCCGATGATGGCGACCAGCAGGCCGCCCACCAGGATGTCGTAGGCGATGGTCAGGGCAGCCACCACGTCCTGGGTGGAAATGGCGATGACGATGGCCACAATGCCCAGGCCAAGGACCCACATGCGGTTGGCCCTGACATCGTGCTCGGGGTTCTCCGAATCGGAGGTGTCGATGGTCTTGCCAAACCAGCTGGCCACGAACGGCAGGACGTCGGCGCGGGCGACTGTTGCGGCAGCGATCAGCGAACCGGACGCGGTAGACATCATGGCAGCGACGGCTGCGGCCAGGACAAGCCCGCCGATGCCAACGGGCAGCAGGTTCGTAGCGACCTCTGCGTAGACGTCGTCATTGGTTTCGATGGCAATATCAGACAGGGCAACGCTTGCTGCCATGCCGATCAGCGCTCCGGCCAGGCCGTAAAGGATGCAGTAGACGCCGGCGGTGGCGCCACCCCAGCGCGCAACAGTGGGTGTCTTGGCGGTGAAGACGCGCTGCCAGATGTCCTGGCCGATCAGCAGGCCGAGTGTGTACACCACAAAGTAGGTGATGATCGTCTGGATGCCGATGCCGTCGATCTGGAAGAAGCTCTCATCAACACGGGCGCGGATTCCGTCCAGGCCACCGGCTGCGTTCAGGGTGAAGGGGAGCATGAGGAAGAAGATGCCCACGGTCTTGATGATGAACTGGACCTGGTCGGCAAGGGTGATGGACCACATTCCACCGATGGTGGAATAGACGAGAACGATCGCACCGCCGACGGCGATTGCCATCCAGCGCTCCCAATCGAACAGGACCACGAAAATGGTGGCGTAGGCGCCGGTGGAGGTGGCGCAGAGCATCAACGTGTAGGCGAGCATCACGATGCCCGAAGTCTGAGTGGCCCTGCTGCCGTAGCGAAGCGTCAGCATCTGGGAGACCGTGTAGATCTTGAGCTTCTGGATGGTGCCGGCGAACAAAAGGCTGAGCAGCAGCACGCCGCAGCCGATGGCCACAACCAGCCACATGCCGGAGATGCCGAACTTGTAGCCGAGGCCGACGCCGCCCACGGTGGACGCGCCACCGAGGACCACTGCGGCCATGGTGCCGGTGTAAAGGAAGGGTCCCAGGCGGCGGCCGGCCACCAGGAAGTCGCTGTTGTTCTTTGTGCGGGACTTGCCCCACCAGCCGAATGCCAGCATGGCGAGCAGGTACACCACCACGATTGCGATGTTTATAGCCGAAGATTCCATGAACGGTCCTTGGAGCTGATGCACGGAGGTTGGGGTTTTCGACGATACTCCTGCGAAGCGTCGAAGTCTCTGTGCTGACGATTGGAGATTGTGGATGTGTTGTGTGCCTCACAGACAACACTTGTTGCCTATGAGGATATGTTGTGATGGGAGTAACAGTCAAGATCCTTTGGTCATGCTTCCGGGTATTCTGGCGCTCTTGGCCTGTCTCCCGGCTACTATTGCTCCAATGACAGGGCCACATGACAGGCCTGAAAGGTTCGTGAATGAAGGCTCTACCCGTTGAACCGAGCAATGTTCCCGTTGCCATCGGTTCCAGAATCCGCGCAGCCCGGCAAGCGCAGCGCCTCACCATCGAGCAAGTGGCGGATGCTACCGGACTGACCAAAGGCTTCCTCAGCCGTGTGGAGCGTGACCTGACATCGCCGTCGGTCGCTTCGCTGGTTACGCTCTGCCAAGTGCTGTCGGTATCCGTAGGCGACTTGTTCGCCGCCCCGGAGACCCACCTGACCAGGCGCGACGACGGCCCCCGCATCTCCCTGGGCGGTCAAGGCATAGTGGAACGCTTGTTGACCGCCCGCTCCGAGCGTCGGCTCCAGATCCTGCAGGCAACCATCGAACCGCGGGGCCGTGGTGAAAACGAGCTCTACGCCGTGGACTGCGACGTTGACGTCCTGCATGTGGTCAAGGGCCGGATCAAGCTCATCCTGACAAATGAAGAGTACGACCTCGAAGAAGGAGACACCCTCTCCTTCCCGGGCCGTGAACCCCACACCTGGATCAACCCCACCGACGAGACCGTCGAGGTGCTGTGGGTGCTGGTTCCTGCGGCGAGCCGCTAGCCCACGTGGACCCACGGCCGCCGGGTGACGTCCGGCTCGGCTTCCCTCAGCACTTCGCGGGTTACCGGCGCGATCTCGCCTTCGCCGAAGAACAGGAACCTGCTGAGGTTGGAAATCGGGTTCCCCTCCGTCCACCGGAAGTAGATGTGTGGCATGAATCCGGTGACGTCGCGGATGTGGAGGAGTACTGCGGCCACGGTGTTGGGCACGTTATTGCTGTGCACCTCCAGGATCTTGAACCCGTGCCGGAGCTTTCCCACCACCTGAAGCTCCTGCTCAAAGTCGGAGCTGTCGTCCACAATGACTTCGATGAACATGGCGTCGCAGTCAATGGGCAGGTGGCTGGCCTGCTGGGCGTGCTGTAGTTTCTCCCTGTAGCGGCTGGCGCTGAGGTGCTTTGGCTCATGGGCGATGATGCGGACAGGTCCTTCGGCGGCGTTCGCCGTGAATTCGAGGGCTTTCTCGTCCAGCTTGATGTGGGTAGCGCGGAGTTCGAAAGCGCGGCGCATGCGGGAGGTAAAGCTGACCACTATGATGCCCAGGATAAAGAGGGCTGCAATCTTTAGGCCGTCGGGGCGCTCGATCGAGTTGACCACGGTGGTGTAAATGAAAGCCAGGGAGATCAATCCAAATCCAATGACCTGCGCGCGCTGCTTCTTTCGCCGGGCGGACAGGGTCACCGCTATGGACGCCGAGGTAATCAGGACAAGCACGCCTGTGGCATAGGCGCCACCTTGGGCGTTTACATCCGCCTTGAAAATGATGGTGATGAAGAATGCGATGACTGTGAACACCAAGACCAGCGGACGGAGAGCCCGAGCCCATGCCGGTGCCATGCCGTAGCGGGGCAGGTATCGGGGAACAAGGTTCAAGAGTCCGGCCATGGCTGATGCGCCTGCGAACCAGAGGATGGCGATGGTGCTGACGTCGTAGACGGTTCCGAAGCCGTCGCCGAGGAATTTGTGGGCCAGGTAGGCGAGCGCGCGGCCCTCGGCTTTGCCGCCGTCTTGGAATTCTGTGGCGGGGATCAGCATGACGGTGGTGAAGCTGGATGTGATGAGGAAGGAGCTCATGATGATCGCGGCGGTGGTGAGGAGCTTGTGGGCACCCTTGATCCGGCCTGCGGGATTCGCTTCAGTATCAGTGGCGTGGCCTTTGATCTGGGGCATGACGGCGACGCCGGTCTCGAATCCGGAGAGTCCCAGCGCAAGGCGGGGGAATACCAGGAGTGCCAGGGCCACCATCATGATCGGATCCCCGTGGGAGGTGGTGAGGGCGGACCACCAGTCGGTAATGACCCTGGACTCAGTGAAGATGTGGCCCATGGACACCGCAATCACAATGAAGTTCAGCGCCAGGAAGACGCCCACCAGCACTACTGCTACGTTGATGGCTTCCTTGAACCCGCGCAGGAAGACGACGCCCAGACCGGCGATCAAAGCCAGGGTGATGACCACTTGTTGGCCTTCAAGGGCGTGCGGGGCGAAGGGATTCTCAATGAGGTGCGCCGTTGCGTCTGCCGCGGACAAGGTGATGGTGATCATGAAGTCGGTTGCGGCGAAGCCAAGGAGGGCAAGGACGAAGAGCTTGCCTCCCCATCGCGGGAGCAGGCGTTCAAGCATCGCGATGGATCCTTCGCCGCGGGGGCTTTCCTTGGCCACCCGTCGGTAGACGGGCAAGGCGCCGGCCAGCGTCGCGATGACCAGGAGCAGGGTGGCCAGGGGAGAGAGCAAGCCCGCCGCCAGTGCTGCGATGGCTGGCTGGTATCCCAGGGTGGAGAAGTAGTCCACGCCGGTGAGGCACATGACCTTCCACCAAGCCTGCGGTTTGTGGGAGGTGGAGGGACGGCCATAAGGGCCTTGGTGTTTGCCCGAGGTATCCGGTGCCCCTTCCAGCAGCCAGAATTTGAGCTTGAAGGAATTCTTGGGCTTGTTGGCCGGGTCGGCCGGGGGCCTCGTCAGGGTGGTCACGGTGTCCTTTCGCGCAGCCAGGTGCTGCTCCGCTAGGAGCGTATGGCCGTGTCCGACGCCGGGACCCCGGTTTTTATGGAATCTTTACGCCCGCTGTGACTGGCATCTCATGCCGCACACAGCTAAATCAGACTTGTAAACAGCTGATGCATATAAGGCAACTTAAAGTGTATGATGGGAGTCACAGCCACAGACCTAACTCGAAGGAGAGGCATATTTTGGAAGAGCTCCGCATTGAGGCCAACGGGAACCTTGGACCCATCGATTCATCCCGCATTCCGCGTTACGCCGGTGCCGCCACCTATGCCCGCTTGCCCAGACTGGACCAGGTCTCCAAAGCTGACGTCACAGTAGTCGGCGTTCCCTTTGACTCGGGTGTCTCCTACCGCCCTGGTGCGCGCTTCGGTGCCAACCATGTTCGTGAAGCCAGCCGACTGCTGCGACCGTACAACCCTGCCTGGGACGTCAGCCCGTTCGAGAACATCCAGGTGGCCGATGCCGGTGACATGGCCGTGAACCCGTTCAACATCAACGAGGCAATCGAGACTGTCCAGCAGAATGCCTTGGACCTCACGGCCAACGGCAGCAAGCTGGTAACCCTCGGTGGCGACCACACCATTGCACTCCCGCTCTTGAGGGCAGCAGCGGAGCGGGCAGGCGAGCCCATCGCCATGCTCCACTTCGACGCCCACCTGGACACTTGGGATACCTACTTCGGCGCCGAGTACACGCACGGCACCCCGTTCCGCCGTGCGGTGGAGGAGGGCATCCTGGACACCGAAGCCATTAGCCACGTGGGAACCCGCGGCCCGCTGTACGGCAAGAAGGACCTGGACGACGACCACCGCTTCGGCTTTGGAATCGTCACCTCCGCTGACGTCTACTACCAAGGCGTCCTGGAAACCGTAGCCAAGATCCGTGACCGTATCGGCAACCGCCCGCTGTACATCTCCGTGGACATCGACGTATTGGACCCGGCCCACGCGCCCGGCACAGGCACCCCCGAAGCCGGCGGCATCACCAGCCGCGAACTCCTCGAAATCATCCGTGGCTTCCGCGGCATGAACCTCGTGGGAGCGGACATCGTTGAAGTTGCTCCTGCCTACGACCACGCAGAGATCACCGGTGTTGCAGGCAGCCACGTTGCGTATGAGCTCGTGACCCTCATGGCAGACAACGCCGTGGAAGGCGACCGCCAGGGTGCCCCGAATGGTTACGCGCAGCAGGCACTCGGCGCTCGCATGGCCGAACTCGCGCAGGCAACCGGAACAGTCGGGGACCAGCGATGATTGATTTCGATCCCGGCACGGCAGCCCCCACCAAGGGGACCAACCAGCGCAACGGTGGGGACCTCGTCGTCGAGACCCTGGAAGCACTCGGTGCTAAGACCGTCTTCGGCATCCCGGGTCAGCACGCGCTCGGGCTGTTTGACGCCATGGGCCGGGGCAACCTGCACTTCGTTTCTTCCCGTGTGGAGAACAACTCGGCCTTCGCCGCTGACGGTTATTCCCGCGCCACCGGCGAGGTGGGTGTGCTGTTCCTGTCCACCGGTCCTGGCGCGCTCACCTCCTTGGCCGGCCTGCAGGAGGCTTACGCCACCGGTGTTCCCATGGTGGTTGTCGCCAGCCAGATCCCCCTCGACGGCCTGGGTGCACGCCGCAAAGGCATGCTGCACCAGCTCGATGACCAGAAGGCCTCGGCCGCGAACGTCACCAAGAGCCAGCGCCTGATCCAGCACGCCTCGGGTATCCCGTCGGCCATCCAGGACGCCTGGACCGAGGCGATTTCCTCGCCACAGGGCCCGGTCTGGATCGAAATCCCGCAGAACGTCCTCCTGGATCCCATCATGGTTCCTCCGGTGGAGGATGCGCTGGCCGAGGCATTCGATAACCCGCCGCGCGTCGAGCTGGTCCGCGAGGCCGTGAAGTGGCTGTCGACGGCGGAACGTCCGGCGATCATCGCCGGCGGCGGTACCCGCCGTGGCCGGGCCGAGAAGTCGCTGCTCTCGATCGCCGAGCAGTTACGGGCTCCGGTCATCTGCACTCCCGGTGGCAACGGTGCGTTCCCGTGGACCCACGAGCTGTCCTTGCAGTCGTGGATCGAGGACCGGTACATGACCGACGTCCTGGAAGACGCCGACGTCTTGATCGTCATCGGCTCATCCTTGGGCGAAGTGACCTCCAACTACTTCACGTTCGAACCCCGCGGCCGCATCATCCAGATCGACGCCGAACCCCGGGTCCTTGAGTCCAACCGGCCAGGTTTGGGCATCCGTGCCGACGCCGGCCAGGCACTCGCAGCGTTGGACGAGGCACTCGCAGCTGCGGGCGCCGCGGACGCGGCCAAGCGTGATTGGCACGGCACCAGCCCGGAAGATGTGGTCAAGGAATCCTTGGCCAAGGTCAAGGCGCGCCTGGAATCACAGGACCTGGCCAAGGAACTGAAGTTCATGGCCGACATCCGCGAGGCCGTCCCGGCGGACATGCAGACGTTCTGGGACATGACCATTTCCGCGTACTGGGGCTGGAGCTGCTGGGACGCCCGCGAGGGTCAGTTCCACTCCGCCCAGGGAGCCGGTGGCCTCGGCTACGGCTTCCCCGCAGCGATCGGCGGTGCCGTGGGTCTTGAAACCACCGGCAAACCGAGTCGCGTGCTCGCAGTATCCGGTGACGGATCTTCCATGTACTCGATCTCCGAACTCGCCACCGCCAAGCAGCACAACGTCCCGGTCACCTGGCTGATCGTGGACGACGGCGGTTACGGCATCCTCCGCGAATACATGGTGGGCGCCTTTGGCCAAGCCACCGCCACCGAACTCGCCCGACCGGACTTCGTGAAGCTCGCCGAGTCCTTCGGTGTCCCGGCCCGCCGGGTAGCCCCGGAGGAAGTGGGGGACGCGCTCAAGGCGTCGTTCGAAGCCGACGGGCCCAACGTCGTCGTGGTTGAAACACTGCTGAAGATGTTCGGCCCCACGCATTTGGACAACTAGAGCGACTAAAAAACTAAACAACCAACGCAGTCAGCCCCCGCACGAACCATCGCGCGGGGGCTGACTGCGTTGTTGGGCCTGCTCTGCGCCCAATTTCCCAAAAATAGGGTGCAGAGCGGGCCCCACAACTTAGACACTCCTCGCATCTTTAGTTTCCCAAAGCAATCAATCTGCGTTATAGTTGCTTTAGGCAAACAATAAGAGGGGTGTTTCGCATGTCCGTCGGTTCTGCCACAGCAACCGATCTTGTGCATCAGATTTTCGATCTCCAGCGCACGCTGCGCTGTGTGGTGACCGCCCACATGGCCCGCGTTCCCGACGTCGGAATGGCCGTGCAGGGGGTGATGCGTTTCATCGGTGAGGGGGAGACCCGCGCAACCCAGCTGGCCACGCGACTCGGCGTCAGCGCCCCGGTCCTCAGCCGGCATATCACCGAACTAGAGGAGCTTGGCTTTGTGGCCAGGCGGCCCGACCCTGCTGACGGTAGGGCCCAGCTTCTCGCCCTGACGGAAAGCGGCGCGGCGAAACTGCGCGAATTCGAAGAACAACGCAGCGTGAGACTGCGGGATTACCTGGCGGATTGGAGCGAGGCGGACGCCCTCGAGGCCTCCCAGGTCATCAACAAACTCACTGTGTCCCTCAAGGACTCAATCCGGGCAACGGCGGCCGGCTCCATCACAACAAACCAGACAGCTTAGGAGCCCACGCATGGCTACACCAGCAGTACAAAATTCCCAGGCGGTGGACGCCTCAGTGACCAAAGCCTCCGCGCCCATGACCCATCGGCAGATCATGGAAGCCCTGACCGGGCTCCTCGCCGCCTTCTTTACGGCGATACTCAGCAGCACGATCGTCGCGAACGCGCTGCCCACCATCATGTCCGAGCTCAAGGGCACGCAAACCGACTTCGCCTGGGTCATCACGGCTGCGCTGTTGGCAAACGCTGCCACCACGCCCATCTGGGGCAAGCTCGCGGACCTCTTCGACAAGAAGCTCCTGGTCCAGCTGAGCATCGTCATCTTCGTGGCCGGCTCGGTCATGGCAGGCCTGTCCGAAACCATTCCGCTGCTGCTGACTGCCCGGGTCATCCAGGGCGTGGCGATGGGTGGGCTCACCGCCTTGGCTCAGGCGATCATCGGCTCCATGATTCCGCCGCGCGACCGCGGCAAGTACTCCGGTTACATGGGCGCTGTCATGGCGGTAGGCACCGCCGGCGGCCCGCTGCTGGGTGGCTTCATCGTTGACAGCCCCCTCGGCTGGCGCTGGACGTTCTTCGTCTGCGTGCCGCTGGCCGTCGTCGCCCTCATCCTGCTCCAGGTGACGCTGAAGATCCAGCACATCAAGCGCCCGGCCAGGATCGACTGGCTCGGTTCCATCCTGCTGACATCGGGGGTGAGCCTGCTCCTCATCTGGGTTTCCTTCGCCGGCAACCCTGACTACTACGACTGGTTCTCCTGGCAATCGGCGCTCATGGTGGGCGGCGGCGTAGCCTTGCTGGCACTTCTGGTTCTGGTGGAGACCAAGGTTCCCGAGCCCATCATCCCTCTCAAGATCATCTCCGAGCGCACCACCGCCTTGGCCATCGTTGCCTCCGTTGCCGTTGGTATCGCCATGTTCGGTTCGTCCACCTTCCTGGGTCAGTATTTCCAGGTTGCCCGCGGTGCCACGCCCACCGAGGCCGGCCTGCTGACGCTGCCGATGATCGCCGGCAACCTGATCGGTTCCGTGGCCTCGGGCATCCTGATCAGCCGTTTCGGTAAGTGGAAGAGGTTCCTTATTGCAGGGTCCGTCCTCCTCATTGGCGGCCTCGCGTTCGCCGGAACTATGGACCACACCACGGAACTGTGGATCGTGGCGATCTACACTGGCGTGTTCGGCCTCGGCCTCGGCATGCTGATGCAGAACCTGGTGCTCGCTGTTCAGAACACCGTCCAGGCCAAGGACATTGGAACCGCCAGTGCCTCGGTGGCGTTCTTCCGCTCCGTGGGTGGCGCGATCGGCGTCTCCGTCCTGGGCGCCATCATGTCCAACCATGTGAAGGAACTTGCCGTTGAAGGCATGACTGCGGCGGGCATACCACCCCAGGGCGGGGCATCCGGAGCCAGCATGGACCTGGCCGACATGCCTGCCCCCATCGCCGAGATTATGCGCGCCGCCTACGGTGACGCGACCGCGCAGATCTTCCTGATCTCAGCGATCATCAGCGTCGTTGCCCTCCTGGCTGTGCTGTTCATCAAGGAACGCCCGCTGCGCCGCACGGTTGATGCTGCTCCGGAAAAGGAGCTTATTGCCACGGCATCAGGAGACGCAGGAATGTCGCTGGACACGGCGTCCATCGACGCAGTGAAAGCGTCCGACGACGGCGCGCGCCGCTTGGGTGCCGCCCCTGCGGTTTCAGGGGGCGCCCATCCGGTGAGGGAGCGTCAGGTTCCAGTAGGGGAGCGACCGGCTTCGAACGTGGAGTCCGGATCCGATCTTGACCTGGAGTTCGCCCGGATCCTCACGCAGGAACGGCCCCAGGTCGCGGCCGATGTGAAGGAAGTTCAGGAACAGCTGTCCCGTACCCAGTACGTCCTGGCCGAACAGCAGCTGCAGCTCAGCCGAGCCAACGTGGAACTGCAGGCCCGGTTGCGGGAGCAACAAACCATTGCGCTGCAGCAGGCCCATACCGCAGAGGAGCTCGCCGCAATCCGTAAGGAGCTCAAGCGCGAGCGCAGGCAACAGGAACGGATGGCGTTGTTGCTCCTACAGGGCGTCGAAGCCCGCGCCGACCACGGTAAGCACGCGGGGTAGTATCCATCACATAAGCGCCGGCTGGGTGACCAGCCGGCGTTTTTGTTGATACTCCGCTGGGATGATCTTTTCCGTAAGTTGTTTCGCCCGGGCAACGAATTTCGTAGAGTGGGGAGGCTAATACTGTCAGCCCCTGCTGCCAAACTTCTCTTATCTCATTCACGCACTCTTTCTAAGGACCCGTGGGCATGCTTGTCACCCTTATACGGCGCTACTCCAAGCCGTATTTGCCGCAGATTGTGGCAGTGCTGATCTTTCAGTTGGCGTCCACCATCGCCACGCTCTACCTCCCCAGCCTCAACGCCAAAATCATTGATGAGGGAGTTTCCCGCGGAGACACCGACTTCATCTGGCAAACCGGTGTGCTCATGCTCGGTGTCGCCCTTGGACAGGTGCTTACCGCTATCATCGCCGTTTACTTCGGCGCCCGCGTTGCCATGGCAATCGGCCGCGACCTGCGCCGAAGCGTCTACCGGCAGGTCAGCAGCTTCTCCGCCCAGGACGTTAACCGATTCGGTGCTCCCACGCTGATCACCCGCGGCACCAACGATGTCCAGCAGGTACAGATGCTGGTGCTCATGGGCCTGAACTTCATGGTTTCCACGCCCATCATGTGTGTTGGCGGCATCATCATGGCCCTCCGTGAGGACCTTAACCTCTCGTGGCTCGTGTGGGTTTCCGTTCCGGTCCTGGTGGCCGTCGTGGGCTACCTCGTGGTCCGGTTGATGCCACTGTTCCGTTCCATGCAGGCCAAGATCGACGCGATCAACGGTGTGTTGCGCGAGCAAATTATCGGTATCCGCGTGGTCCGGGCCTTCGTGCGTGAACCGCACGAGGCCAAGCGCTTCGGCGATGCCAACGAAGACCTCACTGCCGTGTCCGTGAAGATCGGCAACCTGTTTGTCCTGATGTTCCCGGCCATCGGCATGATCCTGCACCTGTCAACGGCTGCCGTGCTGTGGTTCGGCGGGCAGCGCGTGGACTCCGGCGACATGCAGGTGGGCGCCCTCACGGCCTTCCTGCAGTACCTGCTTCAGATCCTGATGGCCGTCATGATGGGTACCTTCATGGCCATGATGATTCCTCGCGCCTCCGTCTGTGCCGACCGCATCGGCGAGGTGCTCGACGTCGAACCTTCCATCCACAACCCCACCTCACCTGTGGTGCCGGCTGCGAAGAAGGGTCGGGTGGAATTCCGCGACGTCACGTTCAAATACCCTGGTGCGGAGGCGCCGGTGCTGAGCAACATCTCCTTCACCGCCGAGCCGGGGAAGACCTTGGCCATCATCGGATCCACGGGCGCAGGCAAGACCACCCTGGTTTCGCTGCTGCCGCGGCTTTACGACGTCGCCTCGGGTGACGTGCTGCTCGACGGCGTACCCGTCACCAAGATGGACGCATCTGAAATCACCAGCCGCGTCTCCGCGGTTCCGCAGAAGCCCTACCTGTTCTCCGGGACCATCGAGCACAACCTGCGTTTCGGCAAGCCCGACGCCACCGACGAAGAACTGTGGGAGGCGTTGGAGACAGCGCAGGCAAGGGGCTTCGTCGAGGAAAAGTCATCCGGTTTGAACCGGCGCATCGCCCAAGGTGGCACCAACGTGTCCGGTGGCCAGCGCCAGAGGCTGTCGATTGCCAGGGCGTTGGTTACCAAACCGAATGTGTACCTGTTTGATGATTCGTTCTCCGCTTTGGACGTCGCTACTGATGCCAGGCTGCGCAAGGCGTTGAAAGCCAAGACCCGGGACGCCACGGTCATCATTGTGGCCCAGCGCGTCTCAACCATTGCGGACGCGGACGAGATCCTTGTGCTGGATAATGGCCGGATCGTTGACCGTGGAACGCACGACGAACTGCTGGAGACGTCACCCACATACCAGGAAATCGTTGAATCCCAGCTGAGCGTGGAGGAAGTGGCATGAGCGAGCAGAACCAGCAGAAGAAGCGTGGCTGGGCTGCCAAGGCAGAGGATGCCAAGGATGCCAAGGCAACGTCCGAGGCTGAGGTAGCAACAGAGCTGCTTGACGACGAAGACTTCGTCGAAGAGGAATACGTCCCTTCCGAAGCCGACGGCGGCATGTTCGGCGATGTTCCGGCCAAGAAGGCCAAGGAGTTCTGGCCCTCCGCCAAGCGACTCATGGGCCTGCTGAAGCCCGAGAGCGTTGGCGTGTACATCGTGATCGGCCTCGTCATTGTCTCGGTGGTCCTCAACGTGATCGCCCCCAAGGTGCTGGGCATCGCCATGGACGTCATTTTCGGCGGCGTCATCGGCAGGCAGGTCCCGGAGGGGGTCTCCCAAGAACAGTTCGTGGAGCTCATGCGTCAGCAGGGGCAAGGCAACTTTGCGGACATGGTTTCCAAGATGGAACTCACCAACGGGATCGACTTCCCTAAGCTGACGTTCCTGATTTCGATCGTGCTCCTCATGTACTTCGTGGCCAACATCTTCCTGTGGGCCCAGGGTTGGTTGCTCAACAGGATCGTCATGCGGGTCATCAAGAAGCTCCGCAACGACGTCCAAGCCAAGCTCAACCGGCTCCCATTGAACTACTTCGACACCCGCCAGCGTGGCGACATCCTGTCCCGCGTGACCAACGACGTCGACAACGTTCAGCAGGGTCTCCAGCAGGCGTTTTCCCAACTGGTCAGCTCCGTACTCACGGTTCTGGGTATCACGGTCATGATGTTTATCGTGTCCTGGGAGCTGGCGCTGATTGCCTTGATCGCCCTGCCGCTGTCCGGCATCGTTGCGGGCGTCATTGGTGCCCGCAGCCAGAAGCTCTTCGCCGCACAGTGGAAGAACACTGGCGCACTCAATGGCCAGATCGAGGAGTCGTTCTCCGGCCACGACCTCGTGAAGGTGTTCGGCCGCGATGCCGACATGCTGGAGCGTTTCGACGAGAAGAACGAGGAACTGTACAAAGCATCCTTCGGTGCACAGTTCGTGTCCGGCGTGATCTTCCCGGCCATGAACTTCGTCTCCTACCTGTCCTACGTCGGCATTGCCGTGGTGGGCGGGCTCCGCGTTGCCTCGGGCTCCATGAGCCTCGGCGACGCGGCGGCGTTCATCCAGTACTCCCGTGAATTCACCCAGCCGCTGGGCCAGATTGCAGGCATGGCCAACATGCTGCAGTCCGGCGTTGCCTCCGCAGAGCGCGTCTTCGAGTTCCTGGATGCCGATGAAGAAGTGGAAGAGAACGCTACGCGCCACCTGCCCTCCAAGACCGATGGCCACGTGGAGTTCGAACACGTCTCCTTCAGCTACGTGGAGGACAAGCCGCTGATCGAGGACCTGTCCTTTGCTGCGGAACCTGGTCATACGGTGGCCATCGTGGGCCCCACCGGTGCCGGCAAGACCACTCTGGTGAACCTTGTGATGCGTTTCTACGAGCTCAATGCCGGCCGGATCACCTTGGACGGCGTGGACATCAAGGACCTCAGCCGTGCCGAGCTGCGATCCAAGGTTGGCATGGTGTTGCAGGATGCCTGGCTCTTTGGCGGGACCATCTACGACAACATCCGGTACGGCAATCTGGACGCCACCGAAGAGCAGATCATGGAGGCAGCCAAGGCCACCTACGTGGACCGCTTCGTGCGTGCCCTTCCGGACGGTTACCAGACGATCATCGACGAAGAAGGCAACAACGTCAGTGCCGGTGAAAAGCAGCTCATCACCATCGCCCGTGCTTTCGTCTCCGATCCTTCGTTGTTGATCCTGGATGAAGCCACGAGCTCCGTGGACACCCGTACTGAGCTGCTGCTGCAGAAGGCCATGGCAGCGCTCCGAACGGACCGTACGAGCTTCGTCATCGCCCACCGACTCTCCACCATCCGGGACGCCGACACGATCCTGGTGATGGAGAACGGCAAGATCGTGGAGCAGGGAAACCACACCCGGCTGCTCGCTCTCCAGGGCGCGTACTACCGCTTGTACATGTCCCAGTTCGCGGGTGAGGAAGAGACCGCTGTGGACGACTCGACGGCGGTGCACAGCTGAGCACGGAAACACCGAAGGAGCCTGTGGCACCCCGGCGCATTGAGGTCCTCGTACCCATGCGCTGGGGTGACATGGACGCCTACGGACACATCAACAACGTCCAAATTGTGCGCATGCTCGAGGAAGCCCGTATCGCAGCCTTCGGGCCGCCCCGCGGTGCCGGCCTCCCCGGCGTCGAACCTCCCGCTGCCCTCTTCAATGATGTTGAGGAGGGGACCATGACCCTGGTTGTGGAGCATAAAGTCCGCTACGTCCGGACGCTGGACTACCGCAACGTGCCGGCCATCGTTGAGATCTGGGTCGGCGCCATTAAGGGCGCGAGCTTCGATCTCCACTACGTCATCAAGGATCCCGTCACACGGGAGGACTGCGTCAAAGCCACCACTCACCTGGCTTTCGTGGCGGAGGCCACCGGACGGGTCCTCCGGCTCACACCGGAGCAAAAGGAAAAGCTCGAACGCTACCGCGCGTAGCTCCTGCTGCCCGTAGAGTTTCAGCATGAAACTTGAAATTGCCGTGGTGAGCGCGGCAGGTGCAGGCACGGCTGCCGCCGAAGGAGCCAACCGCGTTGAGCTGTGCAGCAGCCTGGAACTTGGTGGGATCACTCCAAGCCAAGGACTCATGGAAGCGAGCATGGAGCACGCCGATGGCCGTCTGGAAATTCATCCGCTGATTCGCTCCAGGCCCGGCGATTTCCGGTATTCGGCTTCCGACCTGGACACCATGGCCCACGAGATCCGGCACCTGCTCGCCCAGGGTGCCCGCGGGGTGGTGGTGGGGGCGCTCACTCCCTCAGGAGAAGTGGACGTGCAGGCTGTACAGCGTCTGGTGGACTCAGCCATGGACGCCAATCCTAAAGCGCAATTGACCTTCCACCGGGCCATCGATCAGTCGAAAGACCCTTTGGCCGCCCTTGAGCAGCTCATGGAACTGGGCTTCACCCGGGTCCTGACGTCGGGGCATGAAGCTACCGCCGGAGCAGGCCTGCAAACCCTGACCGCCATGGTGGAACGGGCAGGGGGAGCCCTGGAAATCATGGCTGGCGGGGGACTGTCCTTGGAGGACATCCCGGCGATGCATGCGGCGGGCCTGTCCGCCGTCCACCTGTCAGCAAAGAAGACCGTCTCAACCCTTGGAGAGGGAGCGATTTCCCTTGGCGCCCAGGACGGCAGCGATCCCACCGCTTACACCGTCACGGACCGCGAGGTTGTCAGGGCAGCAAGGGCGAAAGTCAACGCGCTGAACCTTGCCATGCCCAAATAGGCCCTGCGGTCCAGCATACGGACGGGAAAATTGCAGTGATCGCGCATCGTAATGACCCTTTACGACTCCGCAGAACGACGGGATGATGTAAGGATTCACCAACTCGGAGACCAGCCCCGGAAGCTACCTTCAGGAGTCCCAGCGATGCCGCTGCCCGCGCCGGTTTCACCGGCCCCCGTGTCCCTTCCCAAAGGAAGCAGAAACAACACTCCATACAGGGCCCACCCGGAGGTGGAATGTGGCATTGGGGCGTGGGACAAATTGCTCTACGGAAATCACCGGTTCGTGGTGGAAGTGGTCCAAGTAGGGGAAGAGGCGCAGGATACCCACTTACCAGCCAGTGCTCACAGGGTGGTCATCCCCTGGCGACGGCAGGACCACCACCCGGCGTCGGTTGACGTCATCATCGTCTCGGAAAAGAGTGGCACCAGGGTCCGGAACGTGCTCGTGGAAGAGGCTAGCCGGGAGTCCGGAAGCATTATTTTCGAGGCGATCGATGGCTTGGGGATCTACTTCGTCTATTACCTGCCCTTCGCCATGCTGGGCAAACCCCACTATCCCCAGGCGCAGTACCTCCCGCATCGTCCGGCCGCAGACCCTGCCTGGGCTGCCGCCGTCGGGCGTTCAGCGTGGGTTCCGGCGAAGCGTGAGCTGCCAAAGGCCACAGTCCTGCGATACGAGGCGGCCAGCGAGCGGGACACCTTCGCGCCGATGAACTTCACTGCCCGCATGGACGAACTGGAGAAGTTCCACCGGGCTTACGGGGGCCAGGCTTTCCTGGTGTTTCCCGAGGACCGCCTGCACCCCATCTCCATGCAGGGCGACCTTCCAGCACACTGGGTGATCAACGGGCCGGGGACGACATTCACAGCCAATGCCCGGCCCGGGGAGGACTACGTGGTCCAGCTTGGGTTGTACGCCCAGCAGGACCTCGAAGCCGTGACGGTCGAAGTCACTGCGCCGTCCGGGGGACACTGCATCAACACTGATGGCGTGGACCGTCTGGGCAAGCCATGGCAGAGGACGCTTGCCTTGAGAGCCGGGCAGGTGCAGGCGCTGTACGTGATCCTGCCAGTCCCGTGCAATGCTGCCGGAACCACCGTGGAGGCGTTGGTGAGGATTACCGCCACCGGTATAAGCGCCACTGGCCAAGCGGCGCAGGACGTCGAGGTCACGCTTGATGTGGCTGCAGACGCGGACACAGAACCCGACGGCGGCTTTGGCGATCCGCGTTTGCTGCGGCGCCTGGCTTGGCTGGATTCGCGGGTGGCCCAGGACACGGAACTCGTTCGGCCCTTCACGCTCATCACCTTGGACGAATCGAGCAGGACGTTGGGGATTCTGGGCAGGTCCCTGCGGTTGACGGAGTCGGGACTGCCGGCGCAGGTGACGTCCACCTTCACCGCCGCCGTCACCGCAACTGATGGTCCCGCCGTCGAGCTATTTAGTGCCCCGATGCGACTGGACGTCGAGGGAATCGATTGGACGCATGGGCAGCTCGTCTTCATTGAGGAGGGCCCGGGGCGGACGTCGTGGCGGTGCAGCTGGACGGGCCGAAAAGACGGCAAGTTAGTTCTGGCGCTGGAGCTGCACGGCGTTCTCGACGCCGATGGATCAGTTTCGTACTCGTTGCGCCTCAGTTCCGAGGGGAGTGTGGACGTGAACGACGTCGGGCTGCAGCTTGAGTTTCCGGAACCGGCCGTTCTGTTTGCCATGGGCTTGGGTGTGCCGGGTGGTCGACGCCCTGATGCCCTGGACTGGACGTGGGATGTGGCCACGAAGAACCAGGATGCGCTGTGGCTGGGAAGCGTGAACGTCGGAATCCAGCTTGCCCTGCGCGACGGCAGTTATGAACGGCCGCTCAATACCAACTTCTACCGGGAAAAACCGTTGGTGGAGCCGACGTCGTGGGCCAATCGTCAGCAGAGCAGCGGGGACGTCATAGTCCGAGGCGGGGTTAAGCTGCACACGGCGGACGGCACTGTAAAGCTGAACGCCTTCAGTGGCGCGCGGACCCTTACCGCCGGTGAACCACTTGACTTCGATTTCCGCCTGTTGCTGACGCCGTTCAAGCCCATCGAGCCAGCTAAGCACCTTGGGAAACGCTACTTCCACGCTCCTGAAAATCCGGCGGACATCAGAACTGCGGGAGCCACCGTGGTCAACGTTCACCACGCAACGGCACCGGCGCCATATATCAATGACCCCTTGCTGACCCGGGACTCGCTGCGCAACTATGTGGCCGAGTGTCATCGGCAGGGTCTGAAGGCCAAGGTGTACAACACTGTCCGTGAGCTCACCTTCCACAGTCCGGAGCTGTTGCCGTTGCTGCACCTGGACCACGAGATCTTCAGTGATGGACCGGGCAAGGGACACATCTGGCTGCAGGAACATGCGGGAAGCCGTTACGTCTCAGCGTGGTTCGCGCCCAACGTGGACGACATCGCCGTGGTGACCACGGGTGAGTCGCGGTGGGAGAACTTCTATGTTCGAAGCGTGCAGGAACTGGCCAACGGCGAGGACGGGATCGACGGCATCTACTTGGATGACATTGCTTACGACAGGCACGCCATGCTGCGGGTCCGCAAGGTCCTTGAGAGGGCCTGCCAAGCCAGAGGTGTGGACGGGCCGGAAATAGACCTTCATTCCGCCAACCAGTTCACAGCCCATGACGGATACGCGTCCTCAGCCAATCTGTACATGGAACATTTGCCCTACGTGGACCGGCTCTGGCTGGGGGAGTACTTCGATTACCACACCACTGATCCCGACTATTGGTTGGTGGAGCTATCCGGCATTCCCTTCGGCCTCATGGGCGAGATGTTGGAAGGCGGTGGGAACCCGTGGCGGGGCATGGTGTTCGGCATGACGGGCCGGGCGCCCGCCGTCGACAACCGCCCGCTCTGGGAGTTCTGGGCCGCAAGCGGCCTTGAGCGCGGGCAGATGCAGGGCTTCTGGGACCCTCAGTCACCCGTACGGACCAGCCACCCGGACGTGCTGGCCACCACGTGGGTGACGGAGCGCGGAATGGTTGTAGCGCTTGCGTCATGGGCCAGTGAAACTGAGGATGTGACGTTGATTTTCGACGACGACGCTGCCGCCCAGGAGGTCGTAGCCCCGGGCATCCCCGGGTTCCAATCCGCCGCGAGCTACGCGCCCGGCCAAGCCATCACCCTTGAGCCGCAGCGCGGCCTCCTTCTCACGATCGGATACTGACGTGGCCATCACCGCAAGCTCCAACCTCACCGTCACCACGATCTCCCTGACAATGGCTGAGCTCGGACCATTGAACCCCCTGCCGGTGGTGGCAGCCGAACTGGACCAGCCCTACACCGTGGGCGAGGGCGTGCCGAAGGAACTCCAGGCCTCGGCCCGCTACGGTGTGGTGCCCAACGTTTACCCGTACCTCATGCAGGACGGCTACAGCCGGGACGCGGCACCCATGGAACTGACCGCCGTCGTGCTTGAAAACAGCAAACTCAAGGTGACCGTCCTCCCTTCACTGGGTGGCCGCATCTGGGAGTTGTTCGATAAAGCCACAGGCAAACAGCTCCTGCACACCCACGATGCCCCGCAACTGGCCAACATTGCGCTGCGCAAGGCGTGGTTTGCGGGCGGGCTGGAATGGAATATCGGCACCCGTGGACATTCGCCCACCAGTTGCGATCCGCTGCACACCGCGATTGTCCACACTCCGGACGGCAAACACATCCTGCGCATGTGGGAGTACGAGCGGCTGAGGGAAGTGGTGTTCCAAGTGGACATCTGGTTGCCTGCGGACTCGGACGTCCTCTTCGCCGCGGTCAGGCTGCGGAACCCGAAGGATCACGATGTCCCCATGTATTGGTGGAGCAACGCAGCCATCCCGGAAACGGATCGCACTCGGGTCATCGCTCCGGCGGACGAGGCTTTCGGCAGCGACTACGCCACGGACATCACCCGAGTAAGGCCCACTAACCACGAAGGGTATGACGGCACGTGGCTGGTCAACAGCCCGCACGCGGCGGACTTCTTCTTCGACATCGACCCCTCCGAACGGCGTTGGGTTGTGGCAGCCGACGACGACGGCGACGGGCTGGCGATGCTGTCCACGGGCCTCCTGCGGGGAAAGAAGCTCTTCGTGTGGGGCCAAGGACACGGCGGCAAGCGTTGGCAGGAGTGGTTGAGCCCAGGGGCCGGACCGTACGCCGAGATCCAGGCCGGCCTCGCGCAGACGCAGTTCGAACACCTGGTGATGCCCGCCGGCGCCGAGTGGGCATGGGTCGAAGCGTACGGGAACGGGCACCTTGATTCTGAGACCTCGCACGGTGCCGACTGGGATGCTGCGGTGGCACACGCCAGCGAACGTTTGGAACAACTCCTGCCCCACGAACAACTTGAGGCCATGCTTCCAGCAGCCATCAGCAATGCCGACGTCCCGCCGTCGGAGATGCTGCTGCACGGCAGCGGTTGGGGCGTTGTGGAGCGTGCTCGTCGCAGCCAGTCGGGCATGGCTTGGATTGATGAAAGCGGTACGCCTTTCGTGGAGGAGAGCGTCGCGGCCGAGCAGGAACCGTGGCTCGGGTTGCTGCGGGGGCAGGCGTTCGACGGCGCGCCCAGCTTCGTTGCAGGGGCGGACTGGGAAGACTTGCTGTCCGGGCAGGACAGTCCGGAGGCAAAGCTTCATTTGGCCACCATGAAGCATGCACGGCAGGACCTGGGTGGGGCGAAGGCGCTGTATCGCGAAGTATTGGCGGCCCGCGATGTGAGGCCCGGTACCAAGGCGCTCGCGCACCGTGGCCTGGGCTTGGCGCTGCTTGCTGAGGGACAGGAAATGCAGGGTCTGGCTGAGCTTCGGAACGGCGTGAAGACTGACCCTTCAAACGTAGCTTTGCTCACCGAAGCCGTAACGCTCAGTAACCGGCACGGAAACCCGGCCATGGCCCTGGATCTGACGGCGTCGGCACCCAAGGAGGCCGCCGTCGTCGGACGTTTGAGGTTCCTCCGGGCGCTTGCGCTTGCGCGCACGGGAAACCCCGGGGAGGCGGCCGCCATTCTGCGCGAGGGCGTCGAGATTCCGGACCTCCGCGAAGGGGAGGATGCGATCGCCGCTTTGTGGGAAGAGGTTTGTCCGGGCGAGTCTGTTCCCTTCAGCTACCAATTCGGGATGCACTAGAGGTCTTTCTGGTGGTGCCCGGGTGTGGCCTCCCGCACATCTCCGGCAATCTCTGAAAGCGTGTTCTTGACCATTCTTTCAGGCCACAGAGGAGCACCGATTTGATCCCCGAAATAGCAGGAATTCCACCCTTGGAATGGACGTCGTCCGCCGGTCATGCCAGCTATGACGAGACCGAGGGGGCGCTGACGCTCACAGCCGCGCCCGGGGTTGACTGGACCAACGACTCCCTCGGGGGAGAACCGCAACACGGCGCTACTGCGCTGGGGTTCAGGGCTCCGGCGGCTTTCTCGTTGTCGGCCAGGGTCTTGGTGGCCTCACCACGGACAACATTCGACGCCGGTGTGCTGACCCTGTGGGCGGACAACGAGCACTGGGCCAAGCTCTGCTTCGAGTATTCCCCGCAGGGGGAAGCCATGGTGGTCAGCGTGGTGACCAACAGCTATTCCGACGATTCCAACGGGCCTGTGGTGACCGCTCCGTGGGTTTACCTGCGGGTCAGCCGGGTGGGTCCAGCGTGGGCTTTCCACTGGTCATCGGATGGCCGGGAGTGGTCCTTTGTCCGGCTGTTCAGGTTGGATACGGAGAAACCTGTGCACGTGGGGTTCATGTCGCAAGCCCCGATGGGTGAGAGCTGCGTGGCACGATTCGACAGCATAGAACTGAAGGACGAGCCCCCTGCCGACCTCCGCGATGGAAGCTAGCGGCGGACAAACGCAGGCCAATAGCCGGTCACGCGGGTGGAACGGCAAGCCTGTGGATATCCGGATGCTTGGATAAGCCAAACAAGGTAAGTTGGCATGGTGATTCCCTCCGTAAAAACTGCCATTAACCGTGCCCCCGGAGTCTCCAAGGAGATCGAGGACGCAGCCTGGTATGTGCTCGGTCCGGCGCTTCACGGGAGACCTTCCGCGCTGGACGGCAGGACGTTGACGTGGACCGCGGATGCTGCGGGCGAGCTTCTCGAAAGGCTCGAACGCGGGGTCGAGGACTCAAAAGCCCCCATGATGACCAACCTGCGGCAGAACCTGGAAGGCGCATCCCGGGAGGCCAAACTGCTGGCCGTGGAACTGTTGTTCCTGCAATCACTGCCGCTCGCGCACGAGGTCAAATCACTCAGGGTCAAGCGTGCCCGCGTTGCCGAAGCGGCGTCATGGGTTCAGCCGCCCATCGAGCTGCCGGAAGAACTTTATGAGGGGATGACGGACCACGGCGTTATCCGGGACCGCACTGCCGAGTTCAACTGGACCATTTGGGACCATTTGAAGTGGCTGTGCCGTTTCGTGGCCCACGTTGACAGCCAAAGCACGGCCACCCTCAACGAAGCGCTCGCGGACCCGTTGACGTTCCACGAACTCGCTGCAGCAACGCCAGAGGATCAGCCGGCCCTTCGCCGCAGCATCGAGTACCTGGTGTGGCCGAGCTACTTTGAGCCCGTGGTGGCCGATGTCGAACGCCAGGAGATCCGGGACGCCTTCGCTTCACTCGTCGGCGGTGCCAAAGGTGATACGGACGAGGACATCACCGCGGACATTCACCGCATCCGCCTCCACTTGGACGAGCAAGCCGGGCAGCGCATCGACTGGTATTCCCGCCAACTGGTGAGTCAGTGGCGCAAGGTAGGGGATCCGGGTCGCCGTTCCTGGCTCCTGCGCACCCATCATGACAACGGTGACCTCTTGGCCAGCTGGGTTGCCGAGGAAAAGGCCACCTTGGACGTGGAGCACCTGCGTACCCTCACCGCGGGGGTCACGGCCGGCGTGGTTCAGCATGCCGTGGACGAGGATTACAAGCACCTGGGCTACGTGGAACGCGAAGACACCAAAACCGCTGTCTTTGCTTTCCTGACAGTCATGAAGCCCGGCGACCTCACGCTTTACCAGCATGCCGGCAGGGTACGGGTAGGCGTGGTTCTTGGCGAACCTGAACACCACGAGGACAATCGCCGCATCCGACGCAAGGTCCGCTGGTTCGAGGACAGCTACGCTATCCCCGAGCTTCCACGTCACGCCCAGCGTCAACTTTCCACTCCGGGGATCATCGTGGATGTCACCAGGGTGATTCAGGCTTTGCAGGAACTGCTCCCTGTGGAGGCCGAAACCGATGGTGAGGACGAAGCCGTGCCCACCACCGCCGTCGAGGTTGTCCAGCAAGGATTCCGGCCCCTGACAGAAGAGTTCGCGGCGTCCCTGCACATGGACCTCGAACCCCTGAAGGAGATAGCGGAACTGCTCGAAGAAAACCGCCAACTGGTTCTTTACGGTCCTCCGGGAACCGGCAAGACCTACCTGGCCAAGCACCTCGCGTCCGAGCTGGCGGGTGACCACACCGACGAACGGGTGAAGCTGGTGCAGTTCCACCCCTCGTATGCCTACGAGGACTTCTTCGAGGGCTACCGGCCGGACAAAACCGACGACGGTCAAGTGTCCTTCAAACTCGTCGCCGGGCCGTTGAGGCGTCTGGCCGAGGAAGCTGCCAAGGCCGAGAATGCGCACAAACCTTACTTTCTGATCATCGATGAGATGAACCGCGCCAACCTGGCCAAAGTCTTCGGTGAGCTCTACTTCCTCCTGGAGTACCGGGACGATCGTATCTACCTGCAGTACAGCCCCAACGAGCCCTTCAGCCTGCCGGACAACCTCTACATCATCGGCACCATGAACACGGCGGACCGCTCCATCGCCATGATGGATGCCGCCATCCGCCGTCGTTTCGCCTTTATCGAGCTGCACCCCAAGGAGGAGCCGATCCGCGGCACCCTGCGTCGCTTCCTCGAAGCCCGCGGGCTGGACACCCTCAACGCGGACCTGCTGGATGCGCTCAATGACGCGATCGACGATTGGGACCGGGACCTGATGATCGGGCCGTCGTACTTCATGAAGAACGCCGCGCAGAACCCCACAGGACTACGTCGGATCTGGAAGTACGAGCTCATGCCTTTGCTGGAGGAGCACTACCACGGGCAGCTGAACCGTGCGCAGCTGGAGGAACGCTTCGGCCTGGACCAGTTGCTGGGACGTCTTGCAGCCCGCTAAAGTCATCCCGCCCAGGCCGGGCCGTGCGCCCGCTTCTGTCGGCCGGGCGCCTGCCTCTGCCGGGCGGACGCCTGCCTCTGCCGGGCGGGTCATCTCCGGGCCGCGGCATATCGTCATGGACGAGCTCTCCCGTGGTGTGGTGGACAAACTCGATCCCGAGTCGGCTGCGTTTATCAACACCAGCGGCCTGGCCAAGGCGTCGCCCATGGGCATGGGCCTTTACAGGATTGAGCCTGTTGGCAAGGTGGGTTCAGTCCGGACCGCCTCAGTGCAGCTGGAAGTCCGTCCCAAGGATCGGCTGGGCCTCAGCCGGCTTCTTTTCCTGCTCAGCTACGCCGGGGACCAAGGCTTCCGCGACCATTCCGTGGAGGCCGTGGAGCACCCGGATTTGTGGAGCGCACTGGCCGAATCGCTCGCTCAGCTGGCAGATAAAGCCCTGAGCCGTGGCGTACTGCAGGGCTATCTGACCGTGGAAGAGTCCCTGCGCACCGTCAAAGGCCGCATCCGTATCTCGGACCAGATCTCTCGACGCCCCGGGATGATGGTGCCGCTGGAGGTGTCCTACGACGAATTTACGGAGGACATCGCTGAGAACCGTATCCTCCGTGCTGCGTTGGAGCGCATGGGAAAGGTTCCCGGGGTTCGGCCGGATGTGCTGAGCCGCTTGCGGCAGCTCAAGGGAAAGCTCGACGCCGTTACCCGGCTTCAGTCCGGAGCGCCGCTGCCGCCGTGGCGCGCCAACAGGATGAACCTCAGGTATCACGCCGTGCTGCGTCTGTCCGAGGTCATTCTTCGGAACGCTTCCGCCGAGGCGGGCGAGGGCAAGCAGCAAACCGCGTCCTTCGTGGTGGACATGGGCCAGGTGTTCGAAGAATTCGTGGGCACCGCACTGAGGTCCGCCATGGGTTCACATCCGGGGGAGATGCGCCTCCAATACGGGGCGCTGCTCAACGAGGCCGTCAGGGACTCCGATCGCCTGACTGTCCGCCCGGACGCCGTCCACTTCCTGGGCGGCCGCCCCGTGGTGGTCTATGACTCCAAATACCAAGCAGCCTCCGACGCCGGTGCCTCACTGAGCGCAGACCACTACCAGTTGCTGGCGTACTGCACGGCCCTGAGGGTTCCCACCGCTTGGCTCGTCTACGCGGGGGCGGGGGAGATGAAGCTCCGCCGCATCCTCAACACGGACATCGACATCGTGGAGTACCCGCTGGACCTGTCCCTGCCGCCGTCGGAAATTTTGGCTGCTGTGGCTGATCTGGCCGAACAATCATGGGGCGAAGTAGTACGCCAAGCTGTGGCGGGCCGGTCGGCGTCGGACTAGCCTGATAACTAACTCTTCACGGATGGAGGCATCATGGCCCGCAAGAAATCGTGGCGCGATATGACCAAAGGCCAACGGATCATGCTGTTGGTTAGTGGAGCGGTGAATATGGCCCTGCTGGGTGCCGCGCAGAGAAGCATCGGCAAGACCCCGGACGAGCAAATCAGGGGCAAGAAGGTGATCTGGCGTGCGGTCTCCTTCATCAACTTCTTCGGCCCCGTCAGCTACTTCCTCTTCGGACGCCGTCGGGATGCAGAGCATGCCGGGAACGGCACAGCGGCAGTAAAACGCTAACGCTAGGCGGGCATCTTCACCGTAAAAGTGGTGCCCTGCCCGGGGACACTCTCCAACGTGATGGTCCCGCCGTGGGCTTCAACGATGGCTTTGCTGATGGGCAACCCCAGGCCGACGCCCGGGATGGCACTTTTGCGTACCCTGCCGGCGCGAAAGAACTTGGTGAAAGCCTCGGCCTGCTCCTGTTCGTTCATACCCATCCCGGTGTCAGTGACCCGGCAGAAAACAAAGTCCTGCTCCTCCCAGGCAGCTACTTCCACATCCCCGCCGTCGGGGGAGTACTTGATTGCGTTGGACACCAGATTGTCCAGCACCTGAGCAATCCGTGATGAGTCAACATGGGCTTCCAGCGCATCCGGGAGGTCCATCGACAGTCGGATTCCGGCCTTGGCCGCGCGTGGTTCTGCCGAGGTGACACTGCCACGCACCAACTCCACGACGTCCACGGCGTGCGGCTGAATGACGATCTGACCCGAGCGCACGGCCAACAGGTCCGAGACGAGTGTCAGCAGCCGCTCCGCGTTGCGCCTGACAATGTCGAGTTGTTTGCGGGCCCGGGCATCGAGGGCGTCCGGCTCGTCCAGGATGAGCTCGACGTAGCCAAGGATGGACGTCAACGGGGTGCGGAATTCGTGGGAGACATTGGCAACGAAATCATCCTTGGCGGCAAGCGCGTTCACCAGGTCTGTGACGTCGCTGAACACCACCACCGAACCTGCGAATTTCCCGGCGTCGTCCACCATTGGGCGTGCGCTCGCGGTGAAGGCTCGCTGTTCCTTTCCGGAGCCCAACCACACCAACTGGTCCGTGAAACGTTCACCCAAGACGGCACGACGCACCGGTCTCTTATCCGCCGGCAACGGCGTAGTCCTGTCAGTGTCGAAGATCAGCAACTGGGATTCGTTGGGATCGTCATTGTCCGGGGGAGTCGCCAGGATATGGGTTTGGCGTTGGCGGCGGTTCATGAGGATGTCATGCCCATCGCCATCCACGGCTACCACGCCCAGCGGCAGGGCTTCCATGACGGTGTTGAGGAGCCGCTCTTGCTTGGTGCTGACGCTCAGTGCTTCCTTGAGTGCCTCGTCCTTCTCTTCCAGGGCACGCTGCTGGCGCACCATGCTCAACGTTAGGACGCTGACGGAGACTCCAATTCCCAGCATGAGGATGGGGAACAGGAATGGCTTGGTGAAGTCCTGTTCGCTGAAGGTTCCGCGCACGAACAGGGGGACCCAGACGATCCCCAACGGTCCCAGGAAAGACAGGACAATAGCGAGCTTCGGGTACAACCCTGAAGCACACAGCCAGATGACCGGGAGTACCACCAGGACACTGAGGCCGGTGATGGATTCCATGGAGCCTTCACGGGCGAATCCGATGGAGACCATGTCCAAGATGGGGATGGTGAGGAAGCTGGCGAACGGGAGCCGGTGCCACGGCACAATGATGCACAGCGCCAGCAGGAGTGCCTGGCTCAGCAGGAATATAAGGAACAGCGGATTCTCAAGTGTGGCGGGAAAATACAGCCAAACCAGGATGGCCGAAATACAGACACACACAGACAACGGCAGTTGGCTGAGGACAACCCTCATACGCAAGGTATGTTCGTGGAAAGAGCGCCTAAAAACCAACAATTTCTTCTTTTCACCAATATCCCAAGTTGAAGGGTGGGTCATGGCACATCCACCAGAGATGCTGAAGAAAGTCGGTTCATGAGATCAGCCTAACCATAATGGATATACTTCTGAGGTTATCGAAGGGGCTGAGGGGCAGCGATGAGTGAAGCACGTGTGGGGCTGGTCATTGAAGATGACCAGGATATCCGCGAATTGGTACGCGTAGTTCTATCCCAGGCGGGATTTGATGTACATGTCGCGTCCACGGGATCCGCAGGTGTGACATCGGCCCGCGAGCTGAATCCGGACGTTATTACGTTGGATCTCGGACTCCCCGACATTGATGGTTTTGAGGTAGCTCGCCAGATTCGGAAATCCTCCGACGCCTACATCATTATGTTGACGGCACGCGCCGAGGAGCTGGACACCCTTATGGGGTTGGAAGCCGGTGGGGACGACTACCTCACCAAGCCTTTCCGTCCCCGGGAGTTGCGAGCCCGTGTTGAAGCGATGATGCGACGCCCCCGCGCGTCGTCGGAATCCAAGAGCGTGCCCGAAGCTGTGGACCCCGAAGTGAGCCACAACGGGCTGGCCGTTTCAGCCGGTTCCCGCACCGCGGTCCTCAACGGGAAAGAGCTCAAGCTGACCCGCACGGAGTTCGACCTCCTGCTCGCATTGCTGGAGACCGGACGGATAGTGCGGACCAAAGCAGACCTCGCGCGTCGGCTCCGGAACGAACCGTACGACGTCGGCAGTTACGTCAGCGACGCAGACGAGCGCGCCGTCGAGGTTCATATGGGAAACCTGCGCAAGAAACTTGGCGACAGCATCCAGGCGCCGCGCTGGCTTGAGACGGTCCGGGGCGTCGGCTACCGGCTGGCTCCCTCAAGCAACAACTAGGCAAACCCAACTAGGTCGCAGATCAGGTCGTTATGAGCGCTCATAACGACCTGATCTGCGACCTAGACGGGTTGGCCAACGCGCAGAGGCTCTGCGGCGACCACGGGATGGTCGCGGCCCTGATTGCCCAACCCGCCCGCACCTTGCGGCGAGCCCAGTTCCTCGAAAAACTCAGCGTTGGCCCTGACGTAATCGGCCCATTCGTCCGGGACATCGTCCGCGAAGTAGATAGCTTCAACGGGACACACGGGATCGCACGCGCCGCAGTCCACACATTCGGACGGGTGGATATAGAGCGAGCGATCGCCCTCGTAGATACAATCCACCGGGCACTCGTCAATGCAGGCCTTGTCTTTCACATCCACGCAAGGCTGGGCGATCACGTAGCTCATGGCCCGCTACACGCCCGTGTAAACGGTTTTGCCCCACGTGTAGAAGTCCAGGGCGGACCTGCCTTGCTCGCGGAAGGTGTTGGTGGATGAATCCTTCACGCCACCGAAGGGAACGTTGAGGTCCAAGCCTGCGGTGGGGCGGTTTACCTTGACCACGCCTGCTTGCGCCCGGGCAGCGAAGTCCGTAGAGAGGGCCAACGAGTCCGTGCAGATGCCGGCGGTCAGACCGTAGCGGGAGTCGTTGATGGCATTCAAGCCGGCTTCATAATCGGCCACTTCAAGAACTGTAACCACCGGCCCAAAGATCTCCTCGGTTACCGCTGCGTCGTCCATCGGCAGGTCGGTGAGGACTGCGGCCGGGAAGAACAGCGGGCCGTTCGGGTCTCCGTCGTAGCTGCCGTGAAGGAGAGTGGCACCGCGTTCGACGGCGGTACGCACCGCGGCTTGGTCCTGTTCGAATTGCTGCCTGCTCACCACAGCGCCCATTCGCGTGCCGCTTCCCAAGCCGTCACCGGTGGTGTAGGCAGCGGCTTCCTCGACCAAAGCTTCCGTGAAGGCAGCGCGGATTCCCGGCGTCACGTAAACGCGCGAAGTTGCTGTGCATGCTTGTCCCGTCAGGCCAAAAGCACCCGTGGCCACCACCTGCGCGGCTTTGCGGGCATCGGCGTCGTCGAGGACCAAGACCCCGTTCTTGCCGCCCATTTCCAACTGGACCCGGGCCCGGCGGGCGTTGAGGATTTCCTGCAGACCCAGGCCCACGTTGGTGGAGCCGGTGAAGGAAAGGCCCGCGATGCGCGGATCACGGGCCAGAGCATCCCCCACCACGCGTCCCTTGCCGTGCACCACGTTGAACACTCCGGCCGGAAGCCCGGCGTCCTGCAGGGCACGAGCCAGGTGCGTGGCGGACAGCGGAGTGAGTTCGGCGGGCTTGATGACAACGGTGTTGCCGCTGATCAGCGCCGGGGCCGTCTTCCATGCCGGGATGGCAATGGGAAAGTTCCAGGGAGTAATCAGCCCGATAACGCCCAGCGGTTCGCGGCGGGTGGTGATGGTGGTGTCCGGCAGGCCGCTGGGCAGTACCTCACCGGTGGCTGCCCAACCGAGAGAGCCGAAGAAACGAAGGACGTCCGAGGCACGTTTCACTTCGCCCTTGGCTTCGGCGAGTGTCTTGCCTTCTTCGCGGACCAAGTCCTCGGCGATGGCGGCCTGCCGCTCGATCAGCAGGTTCCCGGCAGCGATGAGGATGGCGCCCCTCGACGGTGCGGGCATGGCGGACCATGAAGGCTGGGCTGTTGCGGCGGCCGTGATGGCGGAATCAGCGTCTTCGGCGGTGCCGCTGGGGGAGAGGGCTGCGAGTTCCCCGGGCCTGGCCGGGTTCGTCCGCTGGGTGTCGGCTTCGCCCAGCCATTGGCCGTTGATGAGGTGTTGGGCGGTGCTTGTTTCGGCGTCGTTGGTGATGCTGGATTCCAAGGCTGTGGACGTCATGGTGTTTCCTTTGCAAGTAGTGGGGGTTAGAGGCTGCGGATCAGGCCGCCGTCGCACCTGAGCGCGACGCCGGTGATGTACGACGCCGGTGCGCTGCACAGGAACGCAGCAGCTGCGCCGAATTCCCCGGGTTCTCCATAGCGGCGGGCAGGGATGGTCTTACGGGATTCGAGTTGAATGTCTTCCAACGTTGTGCCGCGACGTTTGGCTGCGGCATGGTCCAGTTGGGCGACGCGATCGGTGGCGATTCTGCCGGGGAGGAGAAGGTTTACGGTCACTTCGTCCAAAGCCACTTCAGCAGCAAGGGTTTTAAGGTAGCCCGCCAATGCGGCCCGTCCGGTATTGGACACTGCGAGGTTGGGCAGCGGGGCTGTGACACCGCTGGATCCGATGGCCAGGATCCGGCCCCAGCGCCGTTTCCGCATTCCGGGGAGTACGTGTGAAACCAATGAGTGGTGCGGCTTGACCAGGAGATCGAACGCCGCCCCGATGTCATCTGAGCTCAGTGTCGCGGCGGCTCCTGGTTTGGGGCCTGGCCCGTTGAGGACCAGAATGTCGATTGGCCCGAGGTCGGCGACGGTTTGTTGGACGGCGGATTCGATGCCCTCCGGGGTGGTGAGGTCGGCCTCGATGGCCACCGCGTCAAAACCGGTAGCGCCCAGTGAGCCTGTCCCGTAAGCAGCCTGCAGTTCTTCGACGATCTCCTTGGCGCGGTCCCGACGGCGGCCAACGATCGCCACCCGTACTCCCTCTGCGGCTAAAGCACGCGCAACGGCCAGGCCCAGCCCACCCGTGGAAGCAGCAACCAAGGCGGTCTTGCCGGCGATTCCGAGGTCCATTAGAAGCTCCCTACAGTTGTCTTCACTGTTGTTTTCGCGGTTTCCGTCGCAGCAGCTGCTTCGCGAAGGTGTGTCACCATGCTGGCCCGCAGGTTTTCGGGGAACCCTGCGGCCGGTGAGCGGACACCGGAGTCCTTGATGAGTCCCCGTTCGCGCAGGCATTCCTTACGGATGGCCAAAGCCACCTTGGCCTGCTGCTCAAAGTTGATCAGGGGGAGGTACGGCAGGAGCTCGTACTGGGCCGCATCGTAGCCGTCCTGTTGCCAGGCACGGACGCAGGCAATCAGGGCTTCAGGGTACGAGAAGCCGGTCATGGCGCCCGCCGCCCCGGCCATCAGTTCGTCCAGCAGGCCTTGCCCGCCCAGACCGCCAAAAACAGACACCCCGACGGCGGCACTCAGCTCCGCGATGGCGACGCTGGTTGGCGGCGCCTCGGCTTTGACGGCGATGACGTAGTCGCAGGCGGTGACTACAGAGATCAGCGTCGACGTTGCGATGCTGACACCGCTGGCCAGCGGGTAGTCCTGCAGGACAACTTTGGCACCGGTAGCCCGGTGAATGGCATCCAGATGCGCAATGACGGTTTCCGCCTTGGCGGAGTTGGCCTGCACCATTACGGCCGCGAGACGGCTGCCGGCCACTTCTTGAGCTGCCAGCACTTCCTCAATGGCCGGTCGCGTCGCCAAAGCGGTCACACCCACTACCAGCGGCAGCGATGTGCATTCGACTACCGTCTCCAGGACATCCCGGCGTTCGTCAGCTGTGAGGGCGGCTGCTTCTCCGAACACCCCCAGGACTGTCAGCCCCGTGGCGCCGATGGTTGCATAGTGCTCCACGAGCTCGGCCAGACTGTCCAAGTCCACATCCAGGGTGCTGCCTTGGAACGGTGTGGCAACCACGCCCCAGACGCCGGCAGGCAAGGACTCACGGCTGAGGGATTCGAGCGCAACTCTTGGCTGCATCGGTATCTCCTTGTATTCGTTCGAAGTGATCACTGCTATTAGCGGCCCGGCCACACTGGCTGGCGCTTTTCCTGGAAAGCACGCACGCCTTCGGCTGAGTCTTCGCTGTCAAGGGCAGCCATCAGGGCGGGTAGGCGAAGCCCTCGCGCTTCCTTGGCGGTGAGGTGGGTGGTCTGGGTGACCATCTGTTTCACCGCCCGAACCGAGGTGGGCGCACAGGCAAGGATCTGGTCCACCCAGCGCTGCACCGCGGCGTCAAGCTCTTTGGCGGGCACTACCTCGTTGACGAGTCCCATCGAATGCATTTCCGTGGCGTCGGCTTTCCGTCCGGTCAGCAACATGCTCATAGCCTGGGTGTGGGGGATCCGCCGCACCAACTGGTGGATGCCGCCGTCGAGCGCCAACCGCCCAACGCGGGGCTCGGTCAGACCGAACTTGGCGGTGTCGGCGGCCACCACGATGTCGGCGCCCAGCACCATTTCCATACCGCCGCCCAGCGCGTAACCGTTGATCCGGGCGATTACAGGGACATCGAGGGTGGTGCGCAGGCTCAGGCCGCCGAAACCGTTGGGATCCAGGCTGGCCCAGTATTCGAGACCGGTTTTGTCTACGGCCGAGGCCGACATGTCCGCCCCGACCGAGAACGCACGAGATCCGGCTCCCGTGATGACCACGGCACGCACTGACGGATCGTTTTCCAGCTGGTCCCAGATCTCGTTGAGCCGGGAATGCGCGGTGGCATCGACGGCGTTGAGAACATGCTGGCGATCGATGACCACCGTTGCCACGTGGTTCTCAATGGTCAGGGTCACGGTGTCAACGCGCTCTTCAACAGGGGCGGTCATCGCAGGACCCCCAACTTCTCAAGGCGCTCAATAGTCTCCTCATCGAAACCGTTCTCCAAGAGGACTTCCATGTTGTGCTCGCCGAGGCGCGGTGCCGCACGGCGGATCGTCGGAGGGGTGGCCGAAAGCCGGATAGGCGCGTTCAACATGCGGACGGTACCTACAGCGGGGTGTTCCGCCTCAACGATCATGCCGTTGGCCTCGGTCTGGGCGTCGGCCAGAGCCTGCTCAAGGGTGTGAACCGGAGCGTTGAGCAGCCCTTGCTCTTCAAGTTCGTGAGTCCAGTACTCCGTGGAGTTTGTGGCGATGTGCTCCCGGAAGATCGCCTGCAAAGCCGGCTTGTTCTTGAACTGTTGCTCCAGGTTGGAGAACTCGGGCCGTTGGGTGAGGTCTTCATCCAGGCCCAAGGCTTTGGAAATGCGGGCCAGGGGGTCCGGGGTGAAGCCACCCACCATGCACACGGCGCCGTCGGTGGTCTCGAACACACCGCTCAGCGGCATGGCACCCCAGTTGACCTCGTAACCGCGGTTGAGCTGCATGCAGGCCTCCTGCATCTGCAGGTGCAGCATGGAGTCGTACATGGTCACCTCCACCTTTTGGCCGGTGCCCGAGGTTTCACGCGTGCGCAATGCCAGCAGGATGCCCTGCATGAGGTGCATGCCGGTGATGTAGTCGCACAACGTGGTGGGGTAGATGGAGGGCTTGGTGTCCTCGGATTCCCGCCGCCACATCACACCGGAGTAGGCCTGGGCGATCGCGTCCTGCCCGCCCTTGTGGGAGTAGGGACCGTCCGGACCGAAGCCGGTGCCGGAGGCCCAGATGATCCCTGGGTTTTTGGCTTTGAGGTCCTCGTAGCCGAAGCCCATGCGTTCCATGACGCCGGAGCGGAAGTTGCTGACCACCACGTCCGCGTCGGCCATCAGCCGGTGCAGCACCTCGCGGCCCTCGTCGCTGCGCGTGTCCACGGAGACGCTGCGTTTGTTCCGGTTGATGGATAGGAAGATCGGATTGTCCTGGCCATCCTGGTCCGGGAAGGAATTGCGCGATATGTCACCGGCGCCGGGGCGTTCAACCTTGATGATGTCCGCGCCGTAGTCGCCCAGCAGTTGCGTGCAGGACGGGCCCATGAACACCTGGGTGAAGTCCACGATCTTGATGCCGTCCAAGGGGAGCGGGGTTGCTGCCGGGGCCGCGTTGGTGCGTGCCGCCGTCGTGCCTTCTGCCTGTTCCAAAATCACAGTGCTCATGCCGGCACCGCTGCGGATTCGTCGACAGTAGCGTTCGACGACGGGATGTCGCCCGGGTCTGCCCCGTGGCGGCGCATACCCTGCTGGATGTCCAGTGCGGAGACGTCGCGGACCAAGAGGTTGTTCTCGACGGCGAGGGCTGCGGCAACGCCGACGGCTTGGCCCATTGCCATGCAGGGCGGGATCTCGCGGGACATCTTCTGCGCTTCCGGTGTGGCGGAGTAGTGCCGGCCGGCCACCAGGAGCTGGTCCACTTCTTTGGGCAGCAACGAGCGGTACGGGTAGTAGTAATCGCGGCCCCGGGCAACGGTGTCAGTGAAGTGGCGGCGTTGGGTGACGTCGTCCTTGGTCATGACGTACTCACCTTCCAGGAGCCGGGTCTGGCGGACGCCCATCTGCGAAGCGACGTCCAGCATGTAGCAGTTTTCGAAGCCAGGGAGGTTGGCGCGGACGTAGTCCACGGCCTCCGAGATGCGGTCCCTCGCGGCAAATTCCGCGGCAGTCATGTCTGCGGGGTCCACGCCGTCGAAGCCCGACATGTGCGGGGCGTTGCACCAGACCACGCCGTCGATGGGTGTTTTGAGCCACCACAGTTCCCAGGCGCCGCCAAGAAGCCGCTTGATCTTGCGGTTGATGGCGCGGGCTTCCTTCGGGTTGGCCTGTTCGAAGGCTTCTGCGGCATTGGTGTCCACGTTGCCGAGGCGGAAAACGAGTGTGGTGAGGTAGTTGTCCTTGGCGTAGCTGGCGCCGGCACGGGAAGCGACGTCGATGTCGCCGGTTGTGTCAATCACGACGTCGGCCATGAAGGCCTGCGGGCCCAGTTTCGTTTCGCAGATGACACCCTTGATGACGCCGTTGTCCACGATGGGGCGGGAGAACCAGGAGTGCAGGCGAAGATCCACGCCGGCCTCACGGACGAGGTCGTTGGAGACGCGCTTCCAGCCATCGGGATCGAAGGCGGCTGCGTAGCAGATGGGCTTGGGATTGGTGTGGGAGTGGAAGTCGAAAGTTCCGAAGCGGCCCCACTTGTTCCAGAGTTCCTCGGAGGTTTTGCGGTCATCAGCTGGCGGGACCACTGCCAGGCCGAGTTTCTGGAGGCGCTCCACGTATTCGGAGACGATGCCCGTGACGGTGATTTCCTGGCCGTTGATCATGTCGTCCAACACCAAGACCATGCCGCCGGAGGCCAGACCGCCCAGGGATGAGTAGCGCTCAAGCAGCGTGACCTTGGCGCCGGAGCGGGCCGCGGTAACCGCAGCGGCCACACCTGCGGGGCCACCGCCAACCACCAGGACGTCGGAACGTGAGATGACCGGGGCGGTGAGGTTCGCCGTCGTAGTGCTGAGTTCAAGCGAGTTCATGGTGAGTCCTTACTTTCCGACGAAGATGCCGTTGGAACGGCGGGCCGCGAGGTAGAAAACGATGCTGAGGATGGAGAGGATGGCCACGTAGACCGGGAATACCCAGGTGAGGTTCAGTGATTGGAACCAGACCAGGAGATAGGAGGCTGTACCGCCGAAGAGCGCCACGCCGATGCCGTAACCCAGGGCTACACCTGTGCCTCGGATGTTCTTGGGCATCAGGGACGAGCTGACCACGTTGTAGAGGGTCATGTTCAGTACCAGGACGATCGAGCCACCCAGGAGGACGGCTGCGAAGCCACCGATGCCCGGCTGGACGTACATCAGCATGAGGAACACGGACGGGATGGCGAGGATGCGGGTGACCAGGAACCACTTGGACATGGCCTTGCCGTCGGCCAGCTTGCCGATGATCCAGCTGCCTATTACCAGGATGACGCCCAAGACGGTGGTGAGGGCGAAGACCGCGGTGGGATCCTCTTTGAACCCGCTGCGTGCTGCGCTGGGGAGGCCCACGTTCCAAGCGTAGTTATAGGCCTGTGCTGCACCCACCACGAAGATGATGGCCAGGACCGAGAGCCAGTGCTTACGGACCCCGGACCACACTGCCCGGGGAGTATTGGTGGCCATTTCCTCGGCCTTGAGGGTTTCAGGCAAGGACCGACGAAGGTAGAGCACCACGAAACCGAACAGTGCGCCGATGATGAAGGGTACGCGCCAGCCCCATTCGGCCATTGCTGCACCGCCAAGGACCAGGCTGCACAGGAAGCTGATGAGCGAGGCGAGAAGGATGCCGATGTTCACGTAGAAGGACATGATGCCTGCCACGTAGCCCTCGCGGCCTTCGGGAGCGAGTTCCACTGCGTGCGAGGTGGACAGCGGGGCTTCGATGCCGGTGGAGATACCTTGCAGGATGCGGCACACCACCAGGATGATGCCTGCTGCGGGACCGATCGTTTCATAGCTCGGCGTGACGGCGATGATCAGGGTTGTGCCAGCCATCAACATGATGGATAGCAGCATCACGCGGCGTCGACCGATCCGGTCTGCCAGTGTTCCGAGGAGGATGCCGCCCAAGGGACGGAAGGCGAATCCGACGGCGAACACGGCCAAGGCGTTTAGCGTCGCGGAGAGCGGATCGGTGTTGGGGAAGAAGTTAGGGCCGATGAAAGCGGAGAGGAGGCCGAAGACCATCCAGTCGTACCATTCCAGGGCGTTGCCCAGGCCCAGTCCGAGCAAGCCTTTACGGACTTCGGGGGTGAATTTGTTGTTCTTGTGGGGGAATGGGTGGCTGGTATCTGGTGACGGGACTACGTTGTCCGTCGTTGTGGTGTGGAGCATGGAAGTGTCCTTACGCTGACGCCCCGGAGGGCGTGGGAGGGTATGACGCAGGAACGCCTGTTGGAGGAGGCGTTTGATGCGAAAGTGGCAAGGATTGTCAGCGGCCACGGTTTCGTGTCCGGACAGTTAAGGGAAAACGCTGGCGCCGTATGGGGGCGGCAGGGTTACCACGCGTGTGGTGCGTTGACCCAGATGGCTACGCATACCTCTTCGTAGCTGTTCTTGTACCAGTGGGGGATCTCTGAGGAGTAGGTGATGGAGTCGCCCTCTTCAAGGCTGTAGCAGACGCCGTCCAAATAGACGTCCTTACGGCCGGAGATGATGTAGCAGAACTCTTCACCACTGTGGGTAAATGGGGTATCGCTGGTGTCATGCCCTGGGGGCGTGCTGATCCATTGGGCTTCGATGCTTCCATCGCGGTTCGGGGTGAGCAGCTCGTGCACTGCTTCCCCTACGGACTCGCGGGTGACGTTCTTGAGGTTGCGCCGATCGGATCTGCGGACCACGGGGGACTTTGATTCGTCCTGCCCGATGAAGAACCTCCCTACGGGGATGTCCAGGCCGTGGGCCAGCTGGGCCAACGTGGTGAAGGAAGGGTTGGCCATGCCGCGTTCGATTTGGCTGACGATCGCTTGGCTGAGGCCGGTGACGTCCGAGAGTTGAGCGAGGGTCATTCCCTTTGCCTTGCGCATGGTGCGCACCTTGTTTCCCACGGTCGCCAGCAGTTCGCTGGTGGCCGGGGGAGCAGGAGTCTCGGTAGTCATTGCCGCATCCTTCGTTGGTGAGCTAACTCACACAACTATAGTGAAGATCTTTAGCGAGTCAATGGTTTCTCTTCAATAAGGTGAAGATGTTTACGGAATCGTGGTTTCCAACTCACGGATCGTCGCCGAGACGAAGTGCTCGATTTCGTTGACCTGCGGGCGAATCTCGTCCAAGTGGGCTGCGTTGGGCAGGAGCCTGATGCTGATTTCCAATTCCGTGGCCAATCGATTCATGCAGATGGCACCCACCATATGGCTGGAGGTCTTCAGGCTAAGGACCGCATCCATGGCGTCTTCGATGTCGAGCTTTTCCAAGGCATGATGAAGCCGATCCACCCGCCATGGCAGAAGCTCTACGTAGTTGCGCACGAAGGTACTGATGATGGCTGGGTCGCCGCCAAGCTCAGCTTGGAGTTCGGTGAGGACGGTGCGATCCACCAGGGCCTCGGTGCACTCGTCATACTCAGACACCAAACCCCTCCCGCCTCCAAACAATAGATTCACGATTCAACAGTAGGACCCGTGGAACTTCCACAGCGCCATATAGCCAAAGATTGATCCAATCTTGAGCGGACTCAGAGCCACTCTTGATCTCGTCCCCACAAAGTAGGGAAAGGCAGATCTGGGCGTTCCAGGCTGAATCAGGGGAAGGGGAAACAACATGGAAAGTGGCGCTCGTCCGTCACCAGGCCTCATGCTCCTCATCGTGGTTTGCATGACCGTCCTGCTGGCCATCGGCGGGTCGGCCGCCTTCGCACTGTGGCAGCAGAGCTCCCAAGCCTCTGTCACGGATCGATCAGTGGAGTCCGCGCCGACCAGCACCACCGTGCCCACCACAACTGCGCGTTAGCCCACCGAGGATTCCAGAAAATCCGTAAGCCGGTCCTCGAGCATGGACCTGTCCTTCAGCTGGCATTCCCACACAGTGAGCACCTCCCAGCCGGCAGCCTTCAACTGTTCCCGTTGCAGCGCGTCCCTTTCACGGGTTCGTGTTCTCTTTGCTTCCCAGAATTCCGCGTTCGCCGCCGGAGCGTGCTGTCCTGCTTTGCAATCGTGGAAATGCCAGAAACAGCCATTGACGAAAATGACCTTGCGCCTGCCCGCGAACACAAGGTCCGGACGGCCCGGTAGTTTCGCCGTTCCCGCTTGGCCGTGCAGCCGGTACCGGTAGCCTTTCGCATGCAGGAGTTTGCGGACCAGCAACTCAGGTTTCGTGTTCTTCCCACGGATTTTGGACATGTTGCGGCTGCGCTGCTCCCGCGTCAAAAGGTCCCGGCTCCCGCCCATGTATCAAGCCTACCCAGGCTCTACCACCACTGTTCGGGGCGCTTGGAAGGACAGCAACCGGATCCAGTCCGGGTTTGAGTCCTGCAGCCGGACCCCCGTAAGAGCCGCTGCTGTTTCATGAACGACGACGACGGCCTCCAGCTCTGCGAGTTTGGCGCCGAGGCAGCGGTGAATTCCGGAGCCAAACGCCAAGCCGTAGGGTGTCGGTCCCGGGCGGCCGGTCCCGGAATGGTCAGCGTCTGCCGCATCGGTGTCTACATTTTCGGACCAGGGGAATCCGTGGTTGCCGGTCAATTCCAGCAGGATCTCTTCACCGGCCGCGATGGCTCGTCCGTCCAAATAGGTGTCCTGCTCTGCCACCCGCCGCCATGTGGGAACGGATGACTCGGTTGCCAGGACGTGCCGAACCAGGTCACGCGCCTTCGGGCCGCTTGCTGCCTCGCTCCACGAGATTCCACGGGAGCCCTCGGCCAACCGGAACAGCGTAGTGCTGATCAGTTGAGTAGTGGTCTCTTGCCCGGCGATCAGGAGGAAGTAGCCCAGGGAACAGATCTCTGGTGTGCTTAGCCCGTGGCGGGCCAGCGCGTTGAAGAGGTTGGGGTCCGGCGACGCCACGAACTCCAAAACCAGTTCCCTCAACCAGCGGTAGAAGTCGGCGGCGCTGTGTGCCAATTCGAGTTGCCGGTCAGCATCCGGCCAACCCCAGAACAGCTCCAGGGAGTCAAGGCTCCAGGCCTTCAACGCCGGCAGGTCCCTGACGGGCAGCCCCAACATTTCCAACATGATGACCGCCGGGGGATCTGCGGCGACGGCCTGCACCAAGTCGACGCTGCCCTCCGAGGCCAGGCGCTGCGCGGCACGGGCTGCCGATTCCCGGGCAAGGCCCCGAATACGTGGCTCCATGGCCGCCACTTTCGCCGGCGTGAAGAATCCCGCCACCACTTTTCGAATCCCGGTATGGGTCCCGGTGTCGTTGCTCGCCAGGACCGGCGGCAATGCGAATCTGGCCTTCTGCAGTATTCGCAGGGCCTGTCCGCTCAACGGAGTTACCGCGAGCAGGGCATTTGCCGGACTGAAGTCCTGGGGCCGGTGCAGCACTTCCCTCACAGTGTCGGGGTTCCGCAACACCCGGTAAGGACAGCCGCCGGTACCGGAAAGCCCCGCTTCGGCAGACGCCGCCGCGCTCATGCCGGCAACCCTTCAAGCCAATCTCCTGCATGAGAGCGGAAATCGGCAGGATCCAGTCCGGAGGCACCGGCAGGAACCGCACCCAGAAACGGAACAGGCCAATTCCTCAGAGTCGCCCGGTTGCTGAGCTCCACCGCACCTGGCCTTGCCGGCCAGCTCCCGAGGACCACCCCCACCACCGGCAGGGCGCGGGCGTCCAACGCCTCCAGCGTCAGCGCCGTATGGTTCAACGTGCCCAGCGCCGGCCGTACCACCACGGCAAATCCAGCCATGTCTCCAAGGTTCGTCCCGAGATCAGCCAGCGTCCCGCCGTCGTGGTCCAACTCCACCAGCAACCCTCCGGCGCCTTCCACCAACACGTGGTTGTGGCGGGCGGTCAGCTCACGAATCCTGCCGGCATGAGTGGCGAGCGACGGCAACGTGACCTCGTCCAGTGCCGCGGCAGGGACGGGTGCCATGGGTTCTTCGAGAACGACGCCGGCTTCCGACGTGATCGGATCGGCTAGCCGAGCCACCTCGGCGCAGTCAGAATCACCCAACGCATTTCCGCTCTGGCACGGCTTGTAAACGGCAACCGTCCGGCCGCGTGCATGGAGTGCGGCCGCGATGGCAGCCGACGTGATGGTCTTTCCGACGCTGGTGTCCGTACCCGTGACCAGGATGACAGGAGGCAGTTTCATGGTGTTCTCTCCAGGATGCTGCGCAACGTTGCGCAGGCTTGCTCGATGTCCGTCGGTGTGAGGGTGGCGCGCGCAGTGAGACGAAGGCGCGACACCCCATCCGGAACGGACGGTGGACGGAAGCATCCCACCAGGACGCCCGCCTCATGTGCTGCTTTGCATGCTGCGATGGCAGCGTCGGCGGACGCCATGGGCATGGACTGGACTGCTCCGATGGGATGGTCGACGGCGATGCCGGGCCTTCCCTGCACAGCTTGCAGTCGGCTGGGTTGCAGCTGGCTGGTCAACGCGGCTGCATTGTGGTGGACAGCCACGGCACGCCACGGCTCGGCCCTGATGACGCCAATGCCCGCGAGCGCGGCAGCTGCAGCAGGGGGAGTCAACGCGGTGTCGAAGACGAAGCTTCTGGCCCGGTTGACCAGGTGCTCCCTGAGTAACAGTGAACCAAGGACAGCGCCGCCTTGG
This sequence comes from Paenarthrobacter sp., assembly GCA_031179305.1. GTDB lineage: Bacteria > Actinomycetota > Actinomycetes > Actinomycetales > Micrococcaceae > Arthrobacter. Next base: position 179,149 of record JAPSHX010000001.1, read on the forward strand.
CTGCCGAGTGCCTTGGAAAGAGTAGCGGTGACGATGACGTTGGGATGTCCGGCCAACCTGGTTCCTGCGATGGCGCCGTGCCCGGCTTGTGACCCCGAGCCCGAGACGCCCAGGCTGTGGGCTTCGTCAACCAGCAGCATGGCGTCGTGTTCTTCCGCCAGCTCCAGGAGTTCGGTTAGTGGTGCGGCATCCCCGCCCACGCTATAGATGGACTCCACTGCGATGAGCGCCCGTGGCTGGGTGCGGGCGGTCAGCTTGTCCGCCGCATCCTGCACACTGTTGTGCCTGAAATTCCGCACCTCGGAGCGGCTCAACCTGAAGCCGTCGATCAACGAGGCATGGCATTGCTCGTCGGCCACAATCAAGGTACCCGGACCACCCAAGGCCGTGGTGACTCCAAGGTTAGCGAGGTAACCGGAAGAAAAGACCAACGCTGCGTCCATTCCCGTCAGACCAGCGAGTTCGTGCTCCAACTCCATGTGCAGTTCGGTGGTGCCCGCCACCAACCTCGATGACGTGGCACCCGTGCCCCACTTCCCGATGGCCTCCCTTGCGGCTTCGGCGAGCCTGTTATCCGTGGCCAAGCCGAGATAATCATTGCTGGCGAGATCTATCATCCGATGGTTCGCGCGGCGCACCGACGGGCTTCTCACCAAGCCCCGGCGCTCGCGGACCCGGGCCTGTTCCTCCAGCCACCGGGTCATTGTGATACTCACGCGGCCACCCTTTGTTCCGATGTTTCTTCCACGGCAGCCACCATCGCAGAGGCCATCACGCCTACTTCGGTGGCTGAACTGATGTACGGCGGCATTGCGTAGACGAGGTTTCTGAAGGGGCGTACCCACACGCCACGTTCCACCGCGGCACGTGTCACCGCCGCGATGTCCACGGCGTCCCTTAACTCAATGACTCCCACGGCGCCGAGGGTGCGGACATCAGTAACGGCGTCGAGCTTCAATGCAGGAGCCAGCCCCGCCGCGAGACCGGCACCAACGCGTGCTACGTCCTCTCGCCAGGCCCCCGTTGCAAGGATGCCCAAGCTTGCGTTGGCTGCGGCGCACGCCAAAGGGTTGGCCATGAAGGTGGGCCCGTGGAGGAGTGCCCCCGCCTCGCCTGCGGATACCGTGCGGGCAACTTCGCCCGTACATAGCGTGGCAGCGAGGGTGAGGTAGCCGCCGGTGAGCGCCTTGCCAACGCATAGAATGTCCGGGACGACGTCGGCGTGCTGCCCGGCAAAGAGTTCACCGGTTCGCCCGAAGCCCGTGGCGATCTCGTCCAGGATCAACAACAAACCGTGGTGGTCCGCGATGTCACGCAGGATCCGCATGCACTCGGGCGGATAAACGAACATTCCGCCGGCACCTTGCAGCGTCGGCTCCACAATGATTGCTGCGAGCTCGTTGGAATGCTGCTTGGCCAGCTCTTCCACTTCTTCCCGCCATTCTGCGATGGCAGCTGCACTGGCAGTTGCGTTGGCTGTTGCAGCCGCAGGCGGGCGCGGCGCAAACACGTTGCGCGCCAGCAGCCCAGGGAAGGACGAATGCATGCCGTCCACAGGATCGCACACGCCCATGGCTGCGAACGTGTCCCCGTGGTAGCCGCCGCGGATGGTCAGGAAGCGCTGCCATTTGGGCCGGCCGCTCGCTGTTTGGAATTGCACAGCCATTTTGAGGGCGACCTCCACGGAGATGGAACCGGAATCTGCCAGGAACACCCGCTCCAGGCGGCGGCCCGGTTCGCCCGGTGCCATGGCCAGCAGGCTTTCCGCGAGTTCCACGGCAGGTTGATGTGTTAGTCCGCCGAACATCACGTGGCTAAACCTGCTCAGTTGTCGCGAGATGGCGGCGTCCATGACAGGGTTCCGGTAGCCGTGGATCATCGACCACCACGACGACATCGCATCCAGCACCTCATGCGTGTGCCCTTGCTCGTCGCGCAGCCGCAGCGCTACGCCGTCGGCCGCTTCCACTTCCCATAGCGGCAGTGTGGCCGAGGCCGGCGCGTACGGGTGCCACAACGTAGCCCGGTCCCGCTCGATCAGCGAGCTCATGACGCCAACCTTCCGTGCCGGGAACAGTCCGCGGTCCACCCCAGTGGCGTGACCTGCACTTTCATTCGACGGCGACACTGCGGGCAAAAACGTGGAGGTTCCATCGCCAAACGCTGCTGGCAGCTGCGGTGGGCGTCCGACGTCGATTCATCACCGCCGTCGTCGCCGTCACCGCCGCAGTGCCCGCAGAACTGCTGTGAGACTGCGATGGTCACAGCGACTTCTGGAATTCCTTGATGGGCATGTTGAGCTCCACCAAGAGGTTGAGGTCTGCGTTTGCCGGCCGGCCCAGAGTGGTGAGGTAGTTGCCCACAATGACGGCGTTGATGCCGCCGAGCATGCCCTCGCGGGTGCCGAGGTCGCCGAGGGTCAGTTCACGCCCGCCGGCATAACGCAGTACCGTGCGCGGCATGGCGAGCCGGAACGCGGCGATGGCGCGGAGGGCGTCTTTGCCGTCCATGATGCCTTGGTTCTCCAACGGTGTGCCGGGGCGGGGGTTGAGGAAGTTAAGGGGGACTTCGTGGGGTTCAAGGGCGGCGAGTTGGGCTGCGAGTTCAGCCCGCTGGGCCACTGATTCGCCCATGCCGATCAGTGCGCCGCAGCACAGTTCCATTCCAGCGGCTTTTACCATGGCGCAGGTTTCCAGGCGTTCCTCGTAGCTGTGCGTCGTCACGACTTCCGGGAAGAAGCTGCGGGCGGTTTCAAGGTTGTGGTTGTAGCGGTGAACGCCCCACTCGGCCAACTGGTCCACTTGGCGTTGCGTGAGCATGCCCAAGGAGCAAGCGATGTTGATGTCCACTTCCTCCTTGATGCGGTCGATCGCGAATTTGATCTGGTTCATGAGCTTGATGTCCGGGCCCCTGACGGCGGCGACGATGCAGAACTCGGTGGCACCCGTTGCGGCGGTTTCCTTCGCGGCCTTGACCAACTCCGGGATATCCAGCCACACACCGCGAACGGGGGAGTCGAACAATCCAGATTGGCTGCAGAAATGGCAGTCCTCGGGACAGCCGCCGGTTTTGATGGAGATGATGCCTTCCACTTCCACATCCTCGCCACAGTGCTTGAGGCGAACCTCATGGGCGAGTTGCAGGGCGGCGGGGATGGCATCGTCGGGGAGCTCGAGGATTTCTTTGAGTTGAGACTCGTTCAGGCCTTCGCCGCGTTCGAGGACCTGCTCGCGGGCGGTGTCCAGGATGGCGTAGGTGCCGGTTTCATGGGCTTCTTCTGTTGCTTGGGTGGTCATGTCCTTGACGGTATCCGCGCTGGTTGATGGCGATTTTGTGGAGTGCGTACAAACCCTGGTGCTTGATTTTGGTGGTGGGTGCGCGGGGCGGCTGATGCAGAAGTTACAGCTGTGAAACATGGACGTGACTGAATTGACGCGCTGCGTGACTAGCGTCGGGGTCGAGGCAAAGTCCCCGACGAAAGCGACCACGAATGAGCGACGACAAGACGAGTACCGCTACTTTGGAGCCGACGACGGCGGCAGGAACCGCCGTCGGAATCGGCGTTCCGGGCGCACCACCGCAAGGCAACGCCGACGCAATGAGTGCCGCGAAAGAGAGCTTGGAGGACTACACACTCCGGTTCGCCCCGCGTTCCTACCGGAAGTGGAGTGCCGGGGTAGTGGCGACGAGTGCACTGGGTGGCATCGCGTACTTGGCCGACTTCTCGATCGGCGCGAATATCGGCATTGCCTACGGAACCGTGAACGCGATCTTCGGCATCATCGTGGCCGCGGTCATCATCTTCGCTACGGGTTTCCCGCTGGCCTACTATGCCGCGCGGTACAACATCGATCTGGACTTGATCACCCGCGGCTCAGGCTTTGGCTATTACGGCTCGGTGGTCACCAACATCATTTTCGCCACCTTCACGTTCATCTTCTTTGCCCTCGAAGGCTCCATCATGGCCCAGGGGCTGCAGCTGGGTCTGGGTATCCCGCAGTGGATCGGTTATGCGGTCTCCACCATCATCATCATTCCGCTCGTGATTTACGGTATGAAGACCTTGGCTACCTTGCAGGTGTGGACTACGCCTTTGTGGCTGCTGCTCATGGTGGTTCCGGTGGGCTACCTGCTCCTGTCCCATCCCGAAAGCATTGACGCCTTCTTCGCTTTCACCGGTGCTTCCGGCGAGGGCGGCCCCAACCTGGCTTCGGTGATGCTGGCCGCGGGTGTCTGCCTGTCCCTGATGGCGCAGATCGCTGAGCAAATCGATTACCTTCGCTTCATGCCGCCCAAGACGGCCGAAAACAAGGGCGCTTGGTGGCGCGCGGTGATCCTTGCCGGACCGGGCTGGGTGATCTTCGGTGCCATCAAGCAGATCATTGGCTTGTTTATCGCGATCTACCTCATCGCCAAGCTCGACCCCGCGGCAGCCGCCTCCGCGAATGAGCCTGTCCACCAATTCCTGGGCGTCTACGAAGAGATGATGCCGGCCTGGCTCGCCATGACCCTGGCCGTGGTGCTGGTAGTCATTTCGCAGATCAAGATCAACGTCACCAACGCCTACTCCGGCTCACTGGCCTGGACCAACTCCTTCACGCGCATCACCAAGACCTACCCGGGCCGCATGGTGTTCGTGCTGGTCAACTTGGCTATCGCGTTGGTGCTCATGGAAGCGAACATGTTCGAGTTCCTCAACACCATCCTGGGCTTCTACGCCAACTGCGCCATGGCCTGGGTGGTCACCGTGGCCTCGGACATCACTATCAACAAGTACCTTCTGAAGATCTCGCCCAAGGTCCCGGAGTTCCGCCGCGGGATGCTCTATGCAGTGAATCCTGTGGGGTTCGTATCCATGCTCGTCTCCGCAGGGGTATCCATTGCAGTGTTCTTCGGGGCATTCGGCGCCGCTGTCCAACCGTTCTCGCCCGTCTTCGCGGTTGGACTGGCCCTGGTGCTGCCGCCGGTGCTGGCTTTGCTGACCAAGGGCCGCTACTACCTTCGCAGGACCGACGACGGAATCGATCTCCCCATGTTCGACGCCGACGGCAACCCGAGCGACGCGAAGCTGCTTTGCCACGTCACCGGGCTTGAGTTCGAACGCCCGGACATGCTCCGCTCAGCCCAGGACGGGCCCGACGGCCAACCCCAGTACATCTCATCCCTCGCCCTATCCACGGACAAGTCGGGAGAGCTGGTGCTGCCAGCCCAAAAGTAGCCCACCAAACCCAACTAGGTAGCAGATCAGGTCGTTCTGAGAGCTGAGAACGACCTTATCTGCGACTTACTTGGGTGGACGCGGAACGCCCCGGCTTCCTTTGGGGAAAGCCGGGGCGTTGTGCTCGTTCCGTGTGTGTCTCTTGCTGCGGGCTTACTTGTCGAAGGCGTCCTTTGCGGTGTCCTTCACGTTCTCGCCAGCCTGCTTGGTCTTGGCAGCCGCTTGGTCAGCGACACCTTCGGCCTGCAGTTTCTCGTTGTTGGTGGCGTCACCCAGGGCTTCCTTTGCCTTGCCGGTGACTTCCTGTGCCTTGTTGCTGATCTTGTCTCCGAGTCCCATGGGCCCTCCTTCGATGTAATCCAACACTGACGATTGCTAGGCTAGCGAGCAATTCTGGGTACTTCCTGAACACGTCCGAAGGATCGTAAGCATGCTTACACTGAGAGCATGGCTGAGGAGACCCCCAACGAAAAAACGGAGAAGACCGACCTCGACGAGGATATCGCCATGGCATTGGTGAACCACGTCATCAGCACCCCGGACGACTCCGGGGAGACGGATCCAAGGACCAAGTATCCTTCCGAAGAATTCGAGCCGCAGACCCAGGACTATCCCGGGTGGACCGAGGCCATGAATCCGCGGCCGGACCATGGCGAGCAAAGCTACGTAGGGCATCACCGCATGATGGGCATGCGGACGTTGATCACCGGTGGTGACAGCGGGATCGGCAGGGCGGTGGCGATTGCCTACGCCCGCGAAGGCGCGGATGTCGCGTTCACGTACCTGCCTGAGGAAGAACAGGACGCTGAGCAAACCGTCCAGCTCATCGAGGATGCGGGCAGCAGGGCCTTGGCCTTGCCCGGCGACTTGCAGGACGAGGAATTTTGCCAGGAAGTCATTGCCCAGGCTGTGGCCGAATTCGATGGGCTCAACGTCCTGGTGAACAACGCGGGCTTCCAGATGACCACGAGTGAGGGAATCGAGGACCTCAACAGCGAACAGTTTGATCGGACCTTCAAGACCAACGTCTATGCGCTCTTTTGGCTCACCAAGGCCGCCTTGCCGCACATGAAGCCTGGGGCCGCAATCATCAACACATCGTCCATTCAGGGCTACCACCCAAGTCCGTCGCTGATTGACTACGCAGCCACCAAGGCGGCGATCAACAGCATGACCTTCTCTCTGGCAGAGGCGCTCGGGCCAAAGGGGATCCGCGTCAACGCTGTGGCTCCGGGTCCTGTGTGGACGCCCCTTCAACCACCCACCCAGCCGGCGGAAAAGATCGAAAAGTTCGGCCAGGACACCCCGCTGGGCAGGGCGGGGCAGCCTGCCGAACTCGCCGCCACCTACGTTCTGCTGGCAACGGAGGAATCCAGCTACATTTCCGGCTCAGTCATCGGTGTGACCGGCGGAAAGCACCTGGCCTAGGCTGCGGGTTGAGGGGCCGGCCTTTCTCAGGGCTTTAGTACCACTTTGATGCAGCCATCCTGCTTCTTCTGGAACTTCTCGTAGAGGGCCGGGGCCTCATCCAGTCCCCCCGTGTGGGTGACCAGATGCATGATCCCCAGCGGATCGGCGTCGTCCTCTACCAGGGGGAGTAGATCGTCGATCCAGCTGCGAACATTGCACTGGCCCATACGAAGCTGGATTTGCTTGTCGAACATGGTCATGAGCGGCATGGGATCGGCTTGGCCGCCGTAGACACCACTCAAGGAAACCGTCCCGCCGCGTCGCACCAGGTCCACGGCTGTGTGCAGTGCGGCGAGTCGGTCAACGCTCATGGTTTCCATGGCTACTTGAGCGGGCTTGTCCGGCAACAATGAGACGGCCCTGTGAAGGAAGGATGCCACGGGGGATCCGTGAGCTTCCATGCCCACGGCGTCCACCACGGAATCGGGGCCGCGGCCGAGAGTCTGCTCGCGGATTTGGGAGGCGACGCCGGAACTGTAGTCCATGGTTTCTACGCCGTGTGTCTCCGCCATCGCGCGGCGTTCCGGGACTGGATCCACGCCAATCACCCGGAAGCCCTTGTGGATGCCTATTCTTGCAGCGAATTGGCCCACGGGACCCAGCCCGAGCACGGCAAGTGTGCCGCCATCCGGCACCTTCGCGTACTCCACTGCCTGCCATGCTGTGGGCAGGATGTCGGAGAGGAATAAGTAACGCTCGTCCGGTGCGTCCGAGTCGATTTTGACGGGACCGTAGTCAGCGAAGGGAACGCGCAAATACTGCGCCTGCCCGCCGGGGACGGAGCCGTAAAGTTCGGAGTAGCCGAAAAGTGCCGCCCCTGATCCTTTCGCTGTCACTTGGGTGGTTTCGCATTGGGATTGAAGGCCTTGGTTGCACATGTAGCAATGACCGCAGGAGATGTTGAACGGCACCACCACACGGTCGCCCTTCTTTAGCCGGTGGACTGCGGAGCCTACTTCTTCCACGATTCCCATGGGCTCGTGCCCGATGATATCGCCCTGGTGCATATAAGGGCCCAGCACTTCGTAAAGGTGAAGGTCTGAGCCGCAGATGGCCGTGGACGTGATCCGGACGATCGCGTCCGTGGGTTCCTGAATGGAGGGATCGGGTACGTCTTCGACGCTGACTGAGCGCCGGCCTTGCCATGTCACTGCTTTCACGATCGGTTCTCCCTGCGTTTCGGCTGGGTGGGTCCCTCGCTGCTGGAGACCCTCCCAGCGAAGCAGAGATGGTGCAGGTGCACAAGGCTGCCGGCCTCGACACCGCCAGGGGGCAGGCCTAGATTGAAGCTATGAGCGAAGAACCGAGCGAAGCTGAACAGAGGCCTTCCGAAGCCTCGGAACCCGAGATGCCTGCCGCCGTGGAGCCAGACAACGATGCCGCGGGCACGGGTGACTTCACCACCGAATTGGACCCCACCTTCATTCCGGACGAAAGCGCTGAGACCCCGGAAGAGGAGCGCGCCAGGGAGCATCCGGAGGCCACCGGAAGCTGAAACTAGTAAGTACCCTGATTGTTAGTGTTAAGATGGTGGAGGGAGAGAGTTTTCGGGCAGAGCTGACCGAGGAGTGATCGCGTTGTCCACCATGAAGAACCCGCTGGTTGCCGGGGGAGTACCGCATCTACCTGCGAAGGCGCTGAGCTGCACCAAATGCCGGACGAGTTATCGCCTGAGCTTGAAGACCATCGAATCCATCGAACCGCATGCGGGCGAATTGATGGTCTGGGTTGCCTACAACTGCTTGGGCTGCGAGGCATCTTATGCTCACAACGCCGCGTTCCGGGACGTTGCCGCCGTCCTTAACAGGAACGGAACCGTGTCCGGCTTGCTCCAGTTCGGTGGGGCATATTTTCACTGCGGCGAGCCCATGACTTTTGCGACATCCTCTGCTCGCAGCGTGTATGCCCCCATGACAACCGACGACGTGGATGACAGCCTGCTGGAGGTGTATCTGCAGACCCGGGTCATCCAATGCCGGTGCGGCTTCCGGATGGAGCTGCCCGCCTGAGAGCCCGGAATCGTTTCGAGGAAGCCTGATCGGGGTACAGGTCAGGTACCAAGCACAGCGCGGGCCTCGAGCGGCGCCCACAAAAGCCGCTCACCAGGGAGGTAATGCACATGGATACAGGACAACTGGTACTTATCATCGTGCTGGCCGTCGTCGTCATCGCCGCTGTGATCGTTGCGGTTGTCATTGGGCGCCGCAAAAAAGCAGAGGTCAACCGTCGTCGCGCGGAGGAGTTGCGCGAGAAGGCAGCTGAAGAAGCTATTGGTGCACACCAAGCGAAGGCCGAGTCAGCGCAAGCCGAGGCCGCCGCGCTGCAGGCGGAAGTCGAGGCCAACCGACTCCGCAAAGATGCGGAGAATCACGCGCACAAGGCAGGCGAAGCTCACGAGCGGGTTGAAGAGCACCTTCGCCGTGCCGACAAATTGGACCCGAATTCGAACCCGGACAGGTCGAATGCTGCGGACAGGAACAGGGATGGCGAGAGGGGCCGTCCGGCGGACGCAGATGGCTCACGTGAAGTAGATGGCTCACGTGAAGTAGATCGCTCACATGAAGCAGATCACAACAGGTCCGATATCGCCGAGGGTGAGCGCCTTACCCGGGACCGCAGCGGGCGTGACGGCTCAACGCGTGAGGGCGACAGGAACCTGTAGTTCCAGGGGAGGATCGGAGGTAGGGAAGTGAGTATCGTGGTGAGGCGAACAGGCCAGGCACTGCGGTCGACCGAAAAGAAGCCGAACCGGCATGCAGTCGACGTGGTTCTAGGACACTTAGGCGAGATCGGCCCAGCCGTTGCGGCCCTCCGCCGCGAGTCTTCACGGCTGGCCGAATGGGGCGAAGAACTGGCCCGTGTCAGGCTGCGCGGAGGCAGCGTCTATGCCGCGGGCAGCGACGGATCCTCGCACGAAGCGCAAAGATTCACGTCCGAGCTGAACGCCCACGATCCCACGAATGGATCCGGGTTTAAAGCCATCTCCATCAAGGGCGCCGATCCCAAGGGAGACGGGGCGGGCCGGAGCATCAGCAGCCAGGTATCGGACAAAGTGCGTCGTGGTGACATTGTGGTGTTGCTTGCCGCAAAAGGCATCACCGACGATCTGCGGGAGGCCGCCACGGCCGCGAAATCCAAGGGCGCTCGCGTGTGGGCCCTCACCGGTAAAGAGTCCAAGGACTTGGCCCACGCGGTCAACGAGGCAATATGCATCGACACTGATCCTCCCCATGCCGAGGAAGCGCACCTCGTGGCTGTGCTGGCCCTATGCGAGTGTTTCGACGACGCCCTGAGGACGATCAATCCGGAGTAGCTGCTTGCGTGACCATCACAGCTTCCTTGCACCCGTGTGTCACTGTGTTGTTCGTGAAGAATATTGTCATTGCCTACTTCGCCATCTTGGCGCTTTCTGGACTGGTCACGTTGAGCCTGCTAGGGGCGTCACTGCTCCAAAACCGGGATCCCCTTGGCGTCCCGGTCTTAGCCATCGTGGTGAGCGGGTTGCTGCTGACCTTCATCCATGGAGCGATCGCTGACCGCAAGGTCCAAGCGCAACGCGCAGATGCGGCTAAAGCACATACCTTCAGGGCCACCACAACAACGAGTTCCGCTGAATATGGGTACTCGCCCGCTGTTGTCTGGTCGGCCATCCGGCCCGCAGAGGCAGCGATGGAGGGGAACGATGTGGCGCACGCCTTCGCGGTGCCGGCCATCCCTGACGGGCCAGGGGAACGGCAGTGTTTTTTCGGCTGGAACGGCAGTGTTTCGATGATTGAAGTCATTGAGGAAGTGCCCGAGCGTTTCGCCGTTACCCAGGTGCTTTTTCCTCCCGGTGACGTCTCCACAAAGATGGTGTACCGGCTCGAACCGACCACCCTCGGTTGCAGGCTGACAATTGAAACCATTGAAGAGACTCCTGACTACCTGACTCCCAATCAAGCGGCAATGCAGCAATTCAGCGATTCATTTCTTCACAACCTCGAACCGCTGCTGCAGAAGCGGGCGCTGGAGGAGGTACGCGAGTAGCCTCCTGTGTGATGTGCGCCTCTTTTGGAATAGTTGCAGACGCTATGCAGTTGCTCAGGATGAACCTGATTCATTCTGAAAGGAACTGCGCATGCTGTTTTCCCCACTGGCCCTCGGCGAACTTGAACTTTCCAACCGACTGGTGATGGCGCCTTTGACCCGTCTCCGCGCAGGTCAGAACGGCGTGCCAGGTTCATTGATCGCCGAGCATTACCGCCAGCGGGCTTCCCTTGGGCTGATCGTCAGCGAAGGAACGTACCCGACGCCTGCGGGCCAGTCGTACCCGGGACAGCCGGGACTCGTCACGGAGGAGCAAATCGCTGGCTGGAAGAAGGCCACCGATGCGGTCCACGCTGAGGGCGGACGCATCTTCGCGCAGATCATGCACGGCGGCCGGGTTTCGCACGCCGACATCACCGGCGGCCACGAGATCGTGGGCCCTAGCGCTGTCGCCATCGACGGCGAGGTTCGCACCCCCAACGGCAAACGGCCCTACCCGGTACCGCGTGAACTCCGCACCGACGAACTCCCGGGAGTCATCCAGGAGATCGTCACCGCCTCCAAAAACGCGATCGAGGCAGGTTTCGACGGCGTTGAGCTCCACTCCGCCAACGGGTACCTGCTGCACGAATTCCTTGCACCCAACTCGAACGTTCGCACCGACAGCTACGGCGGCTCCCCGGAGAACCGGGCCCGCTTCGTGATCGAGACCGTCAACGCAGTGGTCGAGTCCCTCGGTGCCAACCGCGTAGGAATCCGCATTTCCCCGGAGCACAACGTGCAGGGAATCGCCGAAACTGACGCCGCTGATGTCCGGGCAACCTACGAGGTGCTGGTGGAAACCATCGCTCCACTGAACCTGGCCTACCTGAGCATCCTCCACCACGACCCCAATAGCGACTTGGTGCAGGACCTGCGCGAGCGATTCAACGGCACGTTCCTGGTGAACACCGGCTTCAGCGAAATCACCACCCGTGACGAAGCCTTCGCGATCATCGAAGACGGCCTCGCCGACGCCGTAGTGGTGGGCCGCCCCGCCATTGCCAACCCGGACCTAGCCCGCCGCTGGCGTGAAAGCCTGCCGCTGAACGAGCCGGATGCTTCCACCTTCTATGCCGACGGCGCCGAGGGGTACACGGACTACCCGTTCTACGCGAACTAAAGCCATACAAATCTCCGACGTCGGCACTCGCCTGAGTGCCGACGTCGTGCGTTCCTATAGGATTTGGACATGGCTGATCCTTCCCCGTCCGTTGTCCGCGCAGGCTACCCTGTCAGCCGGCAAGTGTTGGCCGACCATGTCTACGAGGCCCTCCTCGAGTGGCTCATGGATGGTCGGTTGGAGCCGGGGGCAGCAGTGAGCATCGACGGGATGGCGAGGGAGCTCGATGTTTCGCCGACTCCGGTGCGGGAGGCGTTGGCCCGTTTGGAGCACACCGGCATGGTGCGGCGTGTCGCTTTGAAGGGCTATCGGGTGGCTCCGGTTTTCACGCGCGAGGATTTCGCTGAGCTCATGGAAGCGCGTTTGTCCATTGAGCCGGTCAATGCACGGTTGGCCTGTTCGCGTATGACGCCCGACGGCCTCGAAGCATTGAAGCAAGCTGTTGAGGACCTGAAGACTGCTCCGCGGGGAGGTACCTTCGCTGAGTATCGCAGCTACCTCGAAGCGGATGAACGCTTCCATCAGCTCATCGCCGCGCAGGCCAACAACCAATTCCTGCTGGCGGCCTACAACACCCTGGGTGGACAGATCCAGCGCTTCCGATTGTTCGGGGGAGTGGGAATCACCGATGCCGAACAGGCAATTGCCGAGCACCAGGCCGTGCTCGAAGCCATTACCAGCGGCGACCCCGAGAAGGCCGCGGCCATGATGGTGGATCACGTCGAGAAAGTTCGCGGCCGGGCGATGGCAGACGCGCCGGAGGACTAGTCCCGACGCGCCCGTTTGGGCGTCGCGCCCTTTCGCGCCGAACGCATCAGTGGTTATGGGGGCGATCGACGGCTATTGGTGCGCCCTCGCTGACAACCACCCAGCGGATCGGTGACCCCCTTCACACCCATATGTAAGACATATAGGATCTAGGAAGTTTCGCAAAAGGGTTGACAGCTTCGCTCGGTTCGTAAATCCTATAGGAAACAGGATTCCACGAAGGAGTGATCATCATGGCGTACACCGCCGAGAATTGGCCCATCACCGCGGCCCTCCTGCAGTTCCCCGGCACCGACGCTGCGGGGCAGCACGTCAACGACGCCGACGCTTCCGTTTGGGCGTCCGTTCTCCAGGAAGTGAAAGAGGCCGGGTTCGCAAACGCAGACCTCACAGACAGCTGGGTCCGCCCGGGCGATCTCAGCAAGGAACGCCTCGCCGAGTTCAAGCAGGCCGCCGACGAGGTGGGCATCGGCGTACCAGTCATCTCCGCTATTCGCCGCAGCGTCATCCATGCCACTGATTGGGCCGACAACCTCGCCTACAGTCACCGCACCATCGACGCCGCTGCCGAGCTGGGTTGCGAAGTGGTGTCCTTCGGACTGCACCAAGCGATCACGCCGGAGCAGCAGAAGCAGCTGTGGTTCTGGACCGTCGAGGGCTACAAGGACCCCGTGGGTGACAAGGAAGCATGGGGCAACGCAGTTTCCCGGATCCGTGAGCTCGGAAAGCATGCAGCAGAAGCCGGCATCCTGATCTCGCTGGAAATGTACGAGGACACTTACCTTGGGACCGCTGATTCCTCCGTGCAGCTGGTCCAGGACATCGGCTTGGACAACGTTGGCCTGAACCCGGACCTCGGCAACCTGATCCGCCTGCACCGGCCTATCGAGGACTGGCGCGAAATGGTGGCGAAGACCCTGCCGTACTCCAACTACTGGCACATGAAGAACTACATCCGCGACGAAGACGTGGCCCGCGACAGTTACATCACCATGCCGGCCCCCATGGAAAGCGGGCTCATCAACTACCGCGAGGCGTTCAAGGTTGCGCTGTCCGTCGGCTTCCAAGGCATCCTCTGCACAGAGCACTACGGCGGAGACGGGTTGAGCGTCACGGCCAGCAATCAGGACTACCTTCGCCGCCATGTCCTGCCGAAAACCGAGGGCTATGAGCTCGGCAAGAGCGAAGTCGCCCAGGGACGCCAGGTACCGGTAACCCAGCTCGCAGGAGTCTAGGAAATGACACAGATTTTCGACAACCCGGCAGATTTTGCCGATGAAGCGCTAAACGGTTTTGTAGCTGCCAACCGCGGCTACGTCGCCCGAGTGGACGGCGGTGTGGTCCGCTCCACGGAGGTCCCCTCCGGCCAGGTGGCCCTGGTGGTCGGCGGCGGCTCGGGACACTACCCGGCTTTCGCCGGACTGGTAGGCCCCGGACTTGCAACTGGATCAGCCTGCGGCAACATGTTCGCCTCCCCGGCAGCCGGCCAGGTCTATCGGGTTGCGAAGGCGGCTAACGCCGGCGGCGGAGTCCTGCTCAGTTACGGCAACTACGCCGGCGACGTCCTGCACTTCGGCCAAGCACAGCTCAGGCTCAACGCCGAGGGTATCGAAACCCGAACCGTCACCGTCACCGATGACATCGCCAGCGCGCCGATCGAGCAACTGGAGAAGCGCCGTGGAATCGCAGGCGACCTGACAGTGTTCAAGATTGCCGGTGCCGCCGCAGAAGCGGGACTGGACCTTGACGACGTCGAGCGGTTGGCCATCAAGACCAACTACCGGACGCGGTCGCTGGGTGTGGCCTTTGACGGCTGCACGCTCCCAGGCGCCAAGGATCCTTTGTTCCACGTTCCTGCCGGGCAGATGTCGCTGGGCCTCGGAATTCATGGCGAGCCTGGAATCTCGGAGCACCCGATGCCCACTGCTTCAGAGCTGGCGGAGCTGCTGGTCACCAAGCTGCTAGAGGACAAACCTGAGGACGCCGGGGGCCGGGTGGTGGTTATCGTCAACGGCCTTGGCACGGTGAAGTATGACGAACTCTTCCTGCTGTTCGGCAAGATCGAGAAGCTTCTCAGCGCTGCGGGCCTCACCGTGGTGGAGCCCGAGTGCGGTGAGCTGGTGACCAGCCTGGACATGTCCGGACTATCCCTGACGTTGCTGTGGTTGGACGAAGAACTTGAGCAGTACTGGGCTGCGCCCGCCGACACTCCAGCGTTCCGCAAGGGCAGCATGTCACCTCGCGCACCTCGCGCTGAGGCAGCAATCGACGACGCCGAAACCGCCGACGTCGAACAGCCCACCCCGGCAGCCGCTGAACTCGGGCGGCAGGCCGTGGCCATCCTCGCCCAAGTGCGTGACGTCGTCGTCGAGCATGAAGAGGAACTCGGCAAGCTGGACGCGATCGCCGGTGACGGTGACCACGGCATCGGCATGCGGCGCGGCGTGGATGCGGCAGCCGCAGCCAGCGAGGCTGCTGAGGGTTCTTCAGTAGCGCGCATCCTGACGGCAGCCGGGGAAGCCTGGAGCGAGCGGGCCGGCGGGACGTCCGGGGCGCTTTGGGGTTCCGCAGTGATCGCTGCCGGGCTGTCGCTGGGCAACCGTGAAACGTACACCTCGGAGGACGCGGCGGCCGCCGTGAAGGCCTTTGCCCGCGCGATTACCGAACTCGGCAAAGCCGATCCCGGGGACAAAACCATGGTGGACGCGCTCCTGCCCTTCCGGGACACCTTCCTGACAGAGCTCGACGGCGGAACTCCGGTTGATCGGGCCCTGGCAGTTGCCGCTGCGGCAGCTGAGTCCGCTGCCGCGAAGACAGCTGAACTTCGCCCGCTGAAGGGCCGTGCACGTCCCCTCGCGGAGAAGAGCATCGGCCACCCTGATCCAGGCGCAGTGTCCTTTGGCTTGATCGCCACCAGGATTTCCCACTTCATCGATTCACAACTGGCCACCGCATCTTCAGCGGCAGCAGCAGGAAACGGAGCCCAAGCATGAGCAACAACCAAGGCTGGCGCATCATCGTCGGCAATGACGAAGCCGGTGTCGAGTACAAGCAGGCCCTCGTTGCCTTGCTGGAAGCAGACCCGCGTGTGGCCTCGGTGACGGACGTCGGCGTCGGTTTCAATGACTCCACCGCCTACCCGCATGTCGCCGTCGATGCCGCCCGCAAAGTCGCAGTTGGGGAAGCAGACCGGGCATTGTTGATTTGCGGTACGGGACTGGGGGTGGCCATCGCGGCCAACAAGGTCCCCGGAATCCGGGCCGTCACAGCCCACGACAGCTACTCCGTTGAACGGTCCGTGCTGAGCAACAACGCCCAGGTCCTCACTCTCGGACAGCGGGTGATTGGCTTGGAACTGGCCAAAAAGCTCGTAGGGGAGTGGCTCGACCACCGCTTCGACCAAAGCTCATCTTCCGCCGCCAAGGTGGACGCCATCTGCTCGTACGAGCCCGACTACACGAAGGCAGTCTGATCATGACCACTCCTGAAGCAACCGGACCCACCGCCAACAACGCAGCCCGGAAGATCGCCGTCGTCGGCTCCGGCTACATGGGCGGCGGCATCGCCCAAGTGCTGGCGCTCGGTGGCGCGCGCGTTGCGCTTGCCGATGTTTCCGCTGAGGTAGCGCAGAAAAACTTCGACCGCCTGCTGGTGGAATCGGACCAGTTTGTTGCCGATGGCCTGTTCCCGGCCGGTTCAACCGAAATTCTGAAACAGAACCTGTGGGCAGCCAAGGACATTGAGGAAGCTGTTGCGGACGCTGACTTCATCGAGGAGTGCGTTCCCGAGGTATTGGAAATCAAGCACCAGTCCTTGGCCCGGATCAGCGCCGCAGCCCGTCCGGATGCCGTCATCGGTTCCAACACGTCCACGATTTCCATCGCTGCCCTCGCCGAAGCCGTTACCCGTCCCGAGCGCTTCCTGGGTGTGCACTTCTCCAACCCGTCGCCGTTCATTCCCGGTGTCGAGATCATCCCCCACGCTGAGACTTCTGCCGCAACGGTGGCCGTATCCCGCGAGCTGGTCCATGCGGCCGGTAAGCAGACCGCCGTCGTCAAGGACGTCACCGGTTTCGTGCTGAACCGGCTGCAGTACGCGCTGTTCCACGAGGCAGCGCAGCTGGTGGAACAAGGAATCGCAACGGCGGACGACGTCGACACCCTCGTGCGTACGACGTTCGGCTTCCGCTTGCCTTTCTTTGGTCCGTTCGCCATCGCGGACATGGCCGGCTTGGACGTCTACAACTTCTGCTACAAGTCGCTGCAGACCGGATTCCCGGAACGCTTCGCCACGCCGAAGATCCTCTCCGACCTGGTGGAAGCGGGCAAGCTCGGCACCAAGACCGGCGCAGGCTTCCTCAACGTGCCCGCCGAGCGCACCCCGGAACTCATCGCCTACCGCAACAAGGCCTACGTGGCCATGCAGAAGCTCATTGAAGAGCTCGGCCCGGCCCCCATCAACTAACACTTTCAGGAGAAAACACATGACTTTCCCCACTGAACGCACCGCAATCGTCACCGGCGCCGTCTCTGAACGCGGCATTGGCCGCGCTACTGTCAACTACCTGGCCGCCCAAGGCTGGAACATCGGCATCATCGATCTTGATGACGCTGCCTGCAAGATCGCAGCTAAGGAAATCGCCGCAGAGTACGGCGTGCAGGCTCACGGTGTTGGCGCAAATGTGGCCAGTGAAGCCGAGGTCCGTGCGGCCATTGACGAACTTGAGGCCGAACTGCCGCAGATCGTCGCACTGGCCAACGTTGCCGGTGTCAGCTCGCCCGTTGGCTACCTGGAGCTCGAAGCCGCTGAGTGGGACCGCGTCCTGAACATCAACCTCAACGGCGTCCACTACGCCACCCGCCGTGTTGCCGAATCCATGGTCAAGAACCGGATAGGTCGCATCGTGAACATCTCCTCCGTTTCCGCCCAGCGCGGCGGCGGCACGTTCTCCAAGACCCCGTACTCCGTGGCCAAAGCCGGCGTCATCGGTTTGACCCGCGCTACGGCCCGTGAACTTGGCGAGTACGACATCACCGTCAACGCCATCTCTCCCGGCCCCATCGACACCGACATCATGGGTGGAACGCTGAGCCAGGAACGCAAGGATGAACTCACCAAGGACCTTGTAGTGAACCGTGTGGGTTCCACCCGGGACATCGCCGCCGCCATCGCCTTCCTCATCAGCGAGGACTCCGGATACATCTCCGGCCAGACGCTGAATGTGGATGGCGGACTGTACATGCACTAGGGCCCGCGCCATGAAGACCTGGACACGAGAACGCAAGATCTACCTTGCCGTGGGCGTCCTCGCCTGCGCAGTGGGCATGGTGCTCATTTTCTTCCCGCGCTGATCGCGCTGCACTAGTCATTTTCCTGGCACTCAAAGAGGAGTTTCAATGTCTGTTGCCACCAATTCCACTAAGGAGTTGCTGGATACGCCGGTCTTGAAGTCGGCGATTTCCAAAGCCTCGCGGCGGCTCATGCCAATGCTCGTCATCCTGTACGTGGTGGCCTTCCTGGACCGCACCAACGTTGGCTTCGCTGAAGCCGCGCTGGAAGTGGATAAGGGTATTACTGCAGGTGCTTACGCGCTGGGTGCCGGTATTTTTTTCATCGGCTATGCCCTGTTCGAGATCCCCAGCAACCTGCTGCTCACCAAGTTCGGAGCGAAGGTGTGGCTGGCCCGGATCGCCATTACGTGGGGCATCGTTTCGGCGTGCTTCGCTTTTGTCCAAGGTGAGACGTCCTTCATCATCCTGCGGTTCCTGCTGGGTGTGACCGAGGCCGGCCTGTTCCCGGGCGTCATCATGTTCCTGGCCGCGTGGTTCCCCAACAAAGTCCGAGTGAAGATGTTCGCCATCTTCTACCTGGCCCAGCCGTTCTCCCAAATGATGGGTGCGCCGCTGTCTGGCTGGCTCATCAACATCGGCGACCAGGTTCCGGGCGTAGCCGGCTGGCAGGTCATGTTCTTCGTAGAAGGCATGCTCGCCGTGGTGGCCGGTATCGCAGCTTACTTCTTCCTCATCAACAGCCCCCAAGACGCCAAGTTCCTCACCAAGGAAGAGAAACGGGCCCTGTCAGATGTCATGGCGTTGGAGGACACCGTGAAGGAAGAAACGGGGCCCCGCGGCGTTCTGGCGTCCATGCGGAACGGCCGGGTTTGGTACTTCACCGTCATCTACTTCTGCCTGCAAGTGGCGGTTTACGGTGTGACGTTCTACCTGCCCCAGCAGGTGGCGCAGCTGACCGGCCAAAAGGTGGGCATCGCCGTCGGACTCCTGGCCGCGATCCCGTGGTTCTTCGGCATCTTCGCTTGCTACTTCATCGGCAAGGCCGCCAACACTGTGGAACGCCGACGTCGTTGGGGCACGGCCTTGTTCATCTCCACGGGCCTCTGCATCTTCGGCTCGGCATGGGCAGGCGCGAACCAGATGCCGGCCGTCGGCATCATCTTCATCACCCTTGCGGTGTGCAGCTTCCTGTCGACAGGCCCTATCTGCTGGTCATACCCGACGGCGTTCCTCACCGGAACTGCCGCGGCTGCCGGTATCGGTTTGATCAATTCCCTTGGAAACCTGGGTGGGTTCGTTGCCCCGATCCTGCGAACCACGGTCAACCAAGTCACGGCCTCGGATACGGGAACCATGGGTGTGTACGCGCTGGGTGTGCTGCCCTTCGTGGCGGCTGTCCTGATGTTCGGCACCAAGCGCTTCAGCAATAAAGCCGACGAACTGCTGGGGAAGTAGACCGTGCAGCTGCCGGCTACTGACACCACGCCGGACACTTTGTTCGTAGGCGTCAGCACCAAGATGTACATGGGCTACGCGCAGAGCCTGGAATGGCTGGAACAGCTGGTAGCTGAAGTGGACGCCCGTCCGGCCCTCGTGGCCGGGCAGGTGGTCCCGTTCGTGATCCCGTCGTTTCCGGTGTTGCCCGAGGCGGCACGGTTGCTTGAAGGTACGCCGCTGGTCCTGGGCGCCCAAAACTGTGGTTGGTCCGACGGTCCGTGGACGGGCGAGGTTTCTCCGTCCATGTTGAGGGAACTCGGTGTCGGCCTCGTGGAGATCGGCCACGCAGAACGTCGCCGGTACTTCGCGGAGGATGAGGCGATGATTGCGCTCAAGGTGAGGGCCGCCGTCGACGCCGGAATGACGCCACTGCTGTGCTTGGGGGAGCGCGAGATTTTGGCCCCGGCGGCAGCGGCTGGCACGGTTTACCGGCAGATCAAGGCAGCCGTTTCCGGCGACTGGTCGGTTACCTCCGAGCTGGTCATTGCCTACGAGCCTGTATGGGCGATTGGTGCTCCGGAGCCGGCTTCGGCAGAGTACGTTTCGCAGGTGGTCGGTTCCTTGCGTTCGGCGCTGGCCCAGCATGGCCTGGCCCGGCTGCCCATCATCTACGGGGGTTCGGCTAAGCCAGGTCTCCTGCCGCAGCTGAACGGGGTGTCCGGGCTCTTTCTCGGCCGTTTTGCGCACGACGCCACCAACTTCGGCAAGGTCTTGGACGAAGCCCTCGCTCTCCAACTAGGTAGCACTTCAGGCCGTTCTGAGGGCTCATAACGGCCTGAAGTGCTACCCAGTTGGGTGGGGGAGGCGTGCGGTCACTGACGCGCCGGGGCGACTGCCCGCTGGCAGAGGGCCACGAAGCCGCCGAGGCTCTCAAGACCTTCGGGATGCGTTGGCAGGTAGTTGGTCAGTTCGAGTGAACGCACGACGACGGCACGCCACTGACCGCGCGACACCGCCACGTTGATCCGGTTCCGGGACAGCAGGAACTCCATACCCCGCGGGACTTCTCCGGCTGCTGACGCGGCCATGGACACGAACACGACCGGGGCTTGCTGACCTTGGAACTTGTCAACGGTACCCACCCGCACCTTACCTAGGCCGGCGCCTCGAAGATGGTGCTTGATCAGCTGGACCTGGGCGTTGTACGCGGCGACCACCAGGATGTCGGTTTCCTCGAGGGGCCGGGGGTCCGGCGATTCCGAAGGGTCGAGCCACGTCAGGCCGAGGTGGGCCTCGACCTGACGGACCACCTCCGCCGCTTCCTCAGGTGAGGACGTTGAATTACCGGTATGCGGGACGTAGACGCAGGAAATGCCGGGAGCAACACCGTCCAGGTGCCGTTCCTTGGCCGCGGGGGCTGCCTCAAGTCGGTTGTCGTAGGAAAGTTCGGACACTGCGCCGCAGAGCTCTGGATGCATGCGCCATGAGAGCGCCAAAAAGTAGCCGAGTTCGGGCGGCAACGTGTTGTACCCGTCAGAGAGCCAGCCGAGTGCTGATTCATCAACAGGTTCCGGATGCTTCCCTTGGGTTACCTGTGGAAGCTGCTGGGGATCCCCGAGCAGCAGCAGCCGCTTCGCAGCCCGGCTGACGGCCATGGTGTTTGCCAAAGAGAACTGTCCGGCTTCGTCGATGACCAAGAGATCCAGCGAGCCAGCGGGGACCGAACTGCCCACCATGGTCCAGGCTGTTCCGCCAATCAAGGCCCCGCCTGGCTTGGACAATAGTTCTTCCACGTCGCCCTTGGCGCACTGGGTCCATGGCACGGGGTCTTCGTGTTTGACTTCCTTGGCCACCCTCACCGGGTCAACACCGGCCTTCTCCACAGCAGCGCAAAGCATGTTCTCCACCACGGCGTGTGACTGGGCTACGACGCCCACTTTCCAGCCAGCAGCGACGAGCCGGGCGATGACATGTGATCCGACGTACGTTTTGCCGCTGCCCGGAGGTCCCTGCACGGCCAGGTAGGAGTTGTCCAAGTCATCGACTGCGGTTGTGATCGCATCAACGTAGCCGTCAGCTCCGGCCGCGACGGCTGGAAGAGCGGGCAGTGTACGAAGCTTCGGAGGCTGCCTCCGCACCAGATCCAAGGAACAGTCCCGAGGCCACGACGGCAAGGAAGCACTGAGCTTTGTGGCCAACGCCGCGAGTGCAGCCCGCTGGCCGTTGGTGGCAATGGGCGGATCCGGGGTAAGCGCCATGGGCAGTTGACTGAACGCCGTGGAGTCCTTGCGAAGGCCCTCGGAGATGGTGACTGTTTCGAAGTCCTCGTCGTCCCCAACCTCGGTGACCAGGGTTCCGTTCCAGCCTGCACGGCCAAGCGCGGCAGATTCTTTCGCCTGGAGCGAGTCCGGCAACGGAGGGCCGTACATGCGGAAGTATTTCTTTCCCGGTTCCAGCCCCGCGCCGTCACCGGACCGGCCATAGAGTTTCACGAGCCGCGCAGGGTTGCTCCGAGGTGTCGGTTTTGCCCAGTCCTGCAGCAGTTCGGCGTGGTCGACAATGAAGAGGTCGCGCTCGTCAGGCCACTGGGAGCTTGGCTTTTCCAAACGGTCGAAGTGTCCCCACCAGTGCTGTTTGTCCTCGCGCCGGTGATACCCGACTCCCGCAGCGACAATGCCAATAGCGCGCGACTCGGGAGTGGCCCTCTCGTCCTCGGGCAGCCCGGCGACGTAGTCGAATAATGCTTTCTCTTCCGGCGCCGCCTCGTACTGATCCGGTTCGGTCTTCTCTGACTCGGCATCTGCCGGGGGCGCGTC
The DNA here is from genome assembly GCA_031179305.1 of Paenarthrobacter sp. Classification (GTDB taxonomy): domain Bacteria; phylum Actinomycetota; class Actinomycetes; order Actinomycetales; family Micrococcaceae; genus Arthrobacter. The sequence goes on from JAPSHX010000001.1 coordinate 201,337, forward strand.
GTCCGTTCCATCCCCTGGCGCGATGGAACGCTCCGCAGCACGGGCAAGCAACCAGTTGCGCAGTTCCAGCGTCGATAGGCAGTCGTATTCGTTGTAGTCCCGGATGCCTTCCAGGATCACGGCTGCTTCATCACGATTTCCCGCGTCCCTGGCCATGCAGTAGTCCGCGTAGGCAACAACGGAGGCGCCGGCGTCGGTCACGTCACCCGAGCGCAGGTGTTGGCCCATGTAGAGAGGCTCGAGCTTCTTGATGCTGTAAGAGTTCTCTGAGATACGGATGCTGTGCCGGACGGTGTCGTAGAGGTCCACCAGAACACCTTGGCGCAGGAGGTCGTCGACGGCGGTTTCGCCCACCACGTGCGTCAAGGACAGGTTGCGCAGCGCCGTCTTCTCGTACGCCGCGTAGTGGTAGATGTGCATGCCCGGATACTGTGCCCGCCGCTTGGCTACGTACTCGAGGAAGTCCACAAACGCTTTGCCCTCTTCAGCCCGTGAGTGCGCCCAGAAGGGCCTGAACACCGGCTCGGCACCGGGTTCTACAGGGTTCTCGATAACCCCGAACAGGTACTCCAATCCCCACTTTTCGGTGACAGGGTCCTGCCACAGGGGATCGCCTTCGAAATCGAAGAAGATGTCACCCGGATCCGGTGCGGGTAGCCTGCCCAGCGTGTGGTCCGGCAGGACGTTGTAACTGATGGCTTTGGCTTCACCGGACTTGTCCGTGTACTGGACCGTGCCATCCGGCTTACCTGTTCCGGTCTGCAGCCGCGCCTGCTCACGGAGCCGCAGCAGCGCGGGATCACCCGCTTCGGGCAGGGCTGCCAATTCATCAATGGTGGTAACGCCGGCCTCGATCAGTTTCTTGCGCCGGCTGACCCGCATGCCCGCCACCATGAGGAGATCCCGATGAAGTTGGACTTGCTCAGCGCAGTAGTCGCAGCGGCCACAAGCGGAGTAGCGGGAGTCACCCCATTCCACGGGGCCGTCCTCTGAAACATGCGACTCGGTCATGCCAAGGAAACGTTCCCGGCGCTCCCTAAAGACGGGGAGGATCTGTGCCAGGGGGTGGTCGCTGTGGACACGGTTGCCGAGCACCAGGGTGACCGTGGGGTCCGGTGTGATCCCTGCCTGAATGAGTTGATCCCCATAAGCTGCCAACTGCAGGAGGGCTGTGACTTTGGCGTGCCGTGCCAGCTTGGTGTCGAAGACGGCGTACTGCCCGCCGGGGCGCCTTACCAGGAAGTCGGATCGGCCATGGAACTGGCCATCGAAGAAGGCGGCTTGGAAGACGACGTCCGCTCCGGAGCGCAAGGCGTCGATGGATTCCACATGCTTGGCCGTAAGGGCGGCGCGGTCCATCGCTGAGGCGGGGACGACGTCGTAAACGCCTTTTCCGGTGGCCGCGTCCCATGCCCCGAACTCAGCCACGAACTCATCCAGGACCCGGTGCTCGTGGACGTCGCCCAGTTTGGCTGTGCGCTCCAACATGGCGTCAGTTGCGAAGTCCCGTTTAGGCGTGCGGCCCAGTTTTTCGTCGAGTTTCCGGAGTAACTGGTACTCGCAGGTGGCGGCGATAACGAGGTCGCTGGCCGAGAACACCAAGTCCTGCCGGGCGCCCGCGATCTGAGGATCGAGAAAGAACACCGCGACCCACCTGCCTTTCCATGCCGTGATTAAACCCTTGCAGCCAAGCTATCAGCGGGCCCTGACAATATAGGGCGCAGCCACTTTAGACTGCACGCATGACTGAATCAGCCCCCACCCCGGATCCCGCATTCGAAGCCGCCTACCAAGCCGCGCAAAAGAGCCTCAGCGAGGGCGGCATCCCCATCGGAGCCGCCTTGGCCCGTGGTGGGAAAGTCATTGCCAGCGGGCACAACGAACGGGTCCAGCACGGCGACCCGATCGCGCACGGCGAGATGTCCGCCCTGAGGGCCGCCGGGCGCCAGAAGAGCTACCGCGACACCACGCTCTACACCACCTTGGCGCCTTGCGCGATGTGCACGGGAACCATCATCCAGTTCAAAATCCCCCGGGTGGTGGTAGGCGAGGCCGAAACGTTCCCCGGTGAATTCGACCTCCTGCGTTCACGAGGCGTGGAGGTCGTGGTGCTGGACGACTCCCGGTGCGTGGATATGATGCGCGCGTTCCAAGAGGAGCACCCGGAACTCTGGGCAGAGGACATCGCGGAATAACCACCTCAGCAGAAACCGCAACAGATGAGGGAACGACGGCGGCACCAAGGGCGGGGTGCCGCCGTCGCCGGCTGCTGGGGAGCCATTTACCACCTAGCCATCCGACGGCTTTTTGGCAGGCTTCCTCGGAGCCGACCGGCGGGAACGGGCCGCCGGAGTTGACGGGATCATTTCCTTGACCTGCGCTACCACAGCAGCGTTGGCCCCGCGGGTGCCCAGATCCTTGACCAGGGTCTCCACCTCAGTTTTCGCGGCCGCAGAATCGTCCGCCTTCGCATGCAATTCCGTCCGCAACTCCACCAAGCCCCGGTAGGCAAGGTTGCTTGCCGCGCCGCCTGCCTGCTGGTAGCTGGCAAGTCCCGCGTCTGTCAGCTCAAGAGCGCGCTGCGGATCGGCGGTATGGTATTTGACCATCTTTTCGTCCTTGCGCCGGTAGAAGTCATGTCCCACGGATTTCGCGACGGCGGTTGCCGCCTTGACGCCCAACGGCTCACCATTGAAGCGCTCGGCCGCCTCTGTGAGAGCATCCAATCCGTTCGCCAGATAGGGTGACATGGACCCTTCAAACGCCAGGGTCAGTCCGACTTCCCTGGTGAAAAACTCCGGCGCAAAACGGTCCTCTTCACGGGTGACGGGAAAACCAACGCGAAGGGGCAGCGTGTTGGATGCTTGGACGATGCCGTCTGTGGAGTAGACAGCACGGAGCAAATACTGGCCGGGTTCGTCGAAAGCGAAACCCTCCACACCATAGGCGAGTTGGACCAATTGGCTGTAGCGGTCACCGCCATCGCTTTCGCCATCCGGAGCGGGGCCAAGCTCTATCATTTCGGGGATGCCGTAATAGCACACCACTGATTCATGCAGCACAATGGTCCCGTTCGGCTTCTGGACGTAGACCGTGGTGTTGCCGTAGCGAGGGTCCAACCTGCCATCCACCAGCACCGGTGCGTCGCTGGTGTTGCGCAACCGGAACTCCACGAAGACCGGCTCCATGTAGTCGAAATGGCTCTTTGCCGACAACGTCAGTTCAACGTCGCTGCCTGGACCGGTCACGGTCATGGCGCCCGCAGGGGATTCCAGGTGGCCACCGGATGCCCACGGATCGCCGCCCATGATCACAGCTGCACGATCGCCGTGACGCATGTGGAGCAGTTCGTCGTCGTCGAACCGGAAACGGAAGTTACCCCAGAAAGTGTCTGTGCCGTTGCGCTGATCGTATTTCCAGTCGTAGTTCATCCAGGACAACGAGTCCGGCCTGGCCTTGTCCCACGCATGCAGGAAGTTGAAAGCGTGCCCGGCTTCGTGGACCCAGGTGTAGAGGAAATGGCGCATGGCCCAGGCCTGGTCCTGTGTGGTCGGGTTGGCGACAAGGTCGGTGAACCAGGAGTGGTTCCGGAATACCGCAAAACCCTGGCGATCGGGGCCTCGACCAGCGCCGCCAAAGCCTGCAGCGGCGTCGAACATGATGCCACCCACCCCGGCGCTGTCGAAAATGCCGGCTTGGATGCCCCACATATTCCAAGCAGGCCAGCCTGAGTTGAACTTGCCGAACGAGGTTTCCATGGCGTCATGGAGTTCGCCGACGCTCCAGGAAGCGAAATCGGGGGCACTGTCGTCGATGACTGTATGGGCCGAATCAACCGTGACGGCGATCCCGGCGTCCCGGTACGACGACTCGATGGTGATGGTCCTGTTGGAAAGATCGGCCGGACGGTTGTTGTGCGCGTGGCTGTTATAGACCGGAATCTTCGGTTCAACGTCCACAGAGGAGCAGTAGTCCAATTCCAGGTTTATGTCCCGGAAGGAATCCGAGCGATAAGCACAGGAGTATGGCCTGCCAGCAACACCGCCGGCCGTGAAAGTAACCACGGCGCCGGTAATGGCCCCCTGGAACCACGACACCAGGATGTCCACTGTGGTGGCCGGATGGGCTCCTTTCCAGTACCGGACGGTTCCGGAAATGCGGGCGTTGCAGCGGGTGACGGACACGGTGGGGTTGTCCACGATCCACGACTCGACATACGTTTTCACCAGTTGGAAGCGCCCGCCGATCCGTATGAAACGCGTGCTGTAGAAGTCGCCGCTGACCTTGTTCAGGACTGGAGATTCCACGTTTCGGCGCGGATCAATATCCAAGCGGAGATCCAGCGAACTCCCAATCAGGGCCGGCCCGGCCTGCGTCCCTTCATAACGTCCGCTGATGGGCGAGGAACGCCAGCACTTCCACCAATCGTCCGGTGGCCGGGGAATGGGAAATGGTTGCGGGAAGGGCAGCGGTTCCGGAAACGGTGAAGGATCCGGAGGAAACGGCGGGACGGGCATGGGGGTGGGGCCGTCAGGCACAGGGGTGAACTGGGAATTGGGGACGTTGGGGGAGTCCATGGGGGGGATCTTTCTCGCTCTGCAAGCAGCCAATATTCGTCCGCACAGGCGCTGCTGCGGGTGTGCGACATGACGGTTCAGGGCGGGGCGGGGTGCGCGTGGGGAAACTCAGATGAGTCAAAGTGGCCAATGCCCAGAAGCCGTGTATAAACCCAAGTTGAGGATACTCCAGCGAATGGATTATATCTAGGGGGTCGCGTAATTTTCCTCCTCACCGCGACCGAAATCATCTGGTCAGGAATACATGCCAAGCGTAGGCTGGCATCATCGGCGTCGGTGCCGAGAGGCCCCGCGTCGATAACCCCAATCGATGAAGGAGGACCCATGAGTGCCGTACGTGAATTCATGACAACCAACGCTCAGTGCATCGAAGAGGACAAGACTCTTCAGGAAGCCGCCAGGCTGATGAGGGATATGGACTGCGGTTCACTGCCCATCTGCGGCCACGACGGCAAGCTCACCGGCTTCATCACCGACCGCGACATTCTGGTCAAGTGTTTGGCCGAAGGCAAGGACGCCCGCGAAGTGCGCGCCAGCGAACTCGCCACCGGCAAGCCGTACTGGGTGGATGCCGATGCCAACGTTGACGAGGCCGTCACCATGATGGAAGAGCACCAAGTGCGGCGCTTACCCGTCATCAGCGATCACAAGTTGGTGGGCATCATCAGCCAGGGCGATATTGCCCGCAACCATTACGCGGAACAGCGCTTGGGTGAAATGGTGGAGCACATCTCCGCCAAGGAGCGCATGTCTCACTGAGTGGCCGAACTGATAACCCAACCCAGCCGCCGCGAGGCATCCCTTTAGAGGAACGCCTCGCGGCCCGTTCCTTCACGCAATACGAGTTCACCGTCTTCAATCGAGACGAGCAGGCTCTTGGGTTTCCCCGCGAGTTTCTTCGTGGCGCTAAGTTTTCGGCTGCTGACCTCCACACCCACAGTGGCGCCCTTCGCCGGCAGCTCCACTGTTAGTTCATCGGCCATCCCCAACAACATCTTGGTGGACACATCCCGCTCGGACACGGCCTCCTTGCCGTTGACGGTAACGGTTACGTCATCGGAAACAAACCCGTCCTGGAGGATGATGAGCAGTTCCTGCATGGTCCAACTACAGCACTAACTGCCCCCACTGGATAGGTCCTAGCGATACCTGCCTTCGGAAACTGTCGGCCAGGTGAGGCAAACTGTCATGGTGACTTCAAATCTCCAACACCAGTCAGCTGACTCCGCCATCCACGCCCTGATCGCCCAAGAGCTCGGTGTTAAGACCTGGCAAGTCAAAGCCGCGGTGGAACTGCTCGACGCCGGATCCACCGTCCCCTTCATCGCCCGCTACCGTAAGGAAGTCACCGGGACGCTCGATGACACCCAACTCCGCGACCTCGAGGAACGCCTCAGATACCTGCGTGAGCTGGAAGAACGACGAAAGTCCGTCCTGGAAGCGATCGCCGCCCAAGGCAAGCTGACCCCGGAACTGGAAGCCGCCGTCGTCGGGGCCGATACCAAGGCGCGGCTGGAAGACATTTACCTCCCGTTCAAATCCAAGCGCCGCACCAAGGCCCAGATCGCGCGCGAAGCCGGGCTGGAACCACTGGCCGACCTCCTGCTGGCCAACCCTCAATTGGACCCCGCTACCGAAGCCGCAAAGTACTTGAACGCCGAGCACTCCATCGACGACGCCGCCACAGCGCTCGCGGGAGCCCGCGCGATCCTGGTGGAGCGCGTCGGGCAGGATGCTGACCTCGCGGAGGACCTCCGTGAACGCCTCTGGAAGCAGGGGCGCATGGTGTCGCGCGTCAAGAAAGGCATGGAAGCTGATGGCCAGAAATTCAAGGACTACTTTGACTTCACTCAGGTGCCGTCCGGTATGCCGTCGCACCGTGTTCTTGCCCTGTTGCGTGGCGAGAAGGACGGTGTCCTTGAGCTGGATCTCGCCGAAGCAGATCCAGCTGACGACGACGCCCTTGCCGCCGCCCGCGGCCGCTACGAGAACGCTGTGGCCAAGTGCCTTGGGGTCGCCAATCAAGGGCGGCCCGCGGATGGCTGGCTGATGCAAACCGCTCAGCTGGCCTGGCGGGGACGCATCCTGGACCGGCTGACCACGGACCTTCGCGGACGCATGTTCGCCGACGCAGAAGATGAAGCGGTTCGCGTGTTCGCCGCCAATCTGCGCGATGTGTTGCTTGCCGCGCCTGCCGGCAACCGGGCCACGCTTGGCCTCGATCCCGGACTCCGGACCGGTGTGAAAGTGGCCGTCGTGGACGGTACCGGCAAGGTTGTCACCACGGACACCATCTATCCGCACGCGCCCGCGAAAAAGTGGGACGAGGCGTTGGCCACGCTCGGACGGCTCGCCAAGCAGTACAACGTGGAGCTGGTGGCGATCGGCAACGGTACGGCTTCCCGCGAAACGGACAAGCTGGCCACGGAACTCATCAAATCCCTCGAAGCTACAGGTTCCAAGGGAATCCAAAAATTGGTGGTGTCCGAGGCCGGGGCTTCGGTGTACTCAGCCTCCGCCCTCGCGGCTTCCGAACTCCCGGGCATGGACGTCTCGCTTCGGGGTGCTGTTTCCATCGCCCGCCGGCTTCAGGACCCCTTGGCTGAGTTGGTCAAGATCGAACCCAAGTCCATCGGCGTGGGGCAGTACCAGCACGATGTCACCGCCGCCAAGCTCGACCGCTCGCTGGATGCGGTGGTGGAAGACTGCGTGAACGCCGTGGGCGTGGACGTGAACACAGCATCGCCCGCCTTGCTTAGCCGCGTGGCCGGCGTCGGGCCGCTGCTGAGCGAGAACATTGTGGCCTACCGGAACGAGAATGGGCCGTTCGCCAAGCGCAGCGACCTCAAGAAGGTGCCCCGGCTGGGTGCCAAGGCGTTTGAGCAATGCGCGGGGTTCCTCCGGATCACCGGAGGAGCGGAGCCATTGGATGCCTCCAGTGTGCACCCGGAGGCATATTCCGTGGCTCGGAAGATCCTCGTAGCAGCCGGTGGCGGTCCTGCCACGGCGCTGGATCCGCAGGCATTCGTCGATGGCACGTTCGGTCTCCCCACCGTCAAGGACATCATGTCTGAACTGGAGAAGCCCGGCCGCGACCCCCGTCCCGCGTTCCAAGCGGCGTCCTTCTCTGAAGGCATCGAGAAGATCTCCGACCTCAAGCCCGGCATGATCCTGGAAGGCACTGTCACCAACGTGGCGGCTTTCGGCGCCTTCGTTGACGTCGGCGTGCACCAGGACGGGTTGGTCCACGTCTCGGCACTGTCCAACAAATTCGTCTCGGATCCACGGGAGATCGTGAAGTCCGGCCAGGTGGTACGGGTCAAAGTGCTGGAGGCCGATCCCGAGCGCAAGCGCATCTCGTTGACCTTGAGGCTCGACGACGAACCCGGCACTGCTGGTGGGCGCACCTCGGGTGGACGTGCTTCAGGCGGGCAGGGCGCCGGCGAACGTGGTGGTGGTCAGCGCGGCGGCCAGCCAGGGCAGCGTTCCGGCCAGCCGGGCCAGGGTTCCCAACGGCAGGGGCAGGGAGATCGCCGTCAGGGCGGCGCGCGCCAAGGCAAGCCTCAGCAGGCTCCGGCCGCTCCCGCAAACACAGCCATGGCTGAGGCGCTGCGCAGGGCTGGGCTGGGTAAGTAGCTCCAAGCCAGGACCAGGTGCGGCCTACAAACCTGCGGTCCTGGCTACCCATGCCTCCGCATTCGACGGTTGCAAAGCCATGGGTAACCATCGTCCGATGCGTTCGAACGCCTGGCGCCTGACGGGTTCCGGCGAGAGGAAGATGTCGTGGAACGCGTTCGGCAGCCGGCTCACCGTGACGGTGTCCGCCAGGGACAACGCACGGTGGGCCACGGCGTCGACGTTGAGTGCCACGTCAGCGGTGAGCGCGTCTGCGGACCACTTGGGTTGAAGATAGCTCTTGTCCGAGAGCAGCACGAGGACGGGAACTTCGATGCCCAAACCGGCAGCGACGGTCGCCTGGCCACGGAACACGGCGTCGAGGAAGGCCGGAGTGATAGGGAATCCGCGGTCAGGCCGCCACTCGAGGTTGTAGTCCCATTCGCCGTCAAGGGTGGCTGATACGGCTCGGGTGTAGATGCCCGGATCTACTGGCGGCAGCGGCGTCAAGGGATGAAGACGGGCGTGGAGCCCCACCAAGGGTGCGATCGCCCGCCTTCCGAGTTCGGTCGCCTGGAATTCCAGCCAAGGGCTGTTGAGAATCACGGCCGATGCGATGCCGGGATGGCGGGCGGCCCACAGGCTGAGAGTGAGCCCACCGGTGGAGTGGCCCAACAGGATGAGCGGCCGGTCCCGCCCAAGTGTGCCAGAGCGGCCCATGGCTGACAGCGCTGCTTCGATGTCGGCGTCGTAGTCCGCGAGGTTCGTGACAAGGCCCGGCACCATTCCCGGGCTTAGGCTGCGCCCATAGTTATGCAGGTCCAGGGCGTAGAAGCGAGCGCCGGCCCGATGCCAGAACTCGGCTACATGCTTTTGGAAGAAGTAATCGGACCAGCCATGGACATACAGGACATCGGCGTCGATTCCAGTGTCGTCCGGAGATGCGCCGGAGACCGCGAGCCACTCCGGGTCGACGCCGAGGTACCGCACCAAGGTGGCTACAGCACCGCCGTCGAGATTTAGCGTTTGTTGCTCGAAACCTTCGCCAAGAATGTCTGGAGTCCACGGTTGCGTCATGAGTCTCTTTCCTTCTGCCACGGCCAGCGGCCCGCAATTTCCAGCTCAACCATGGCCCTCCCTCACTGGGTGCGTGCCTCCACCGTCTCACAGAGCAATCGCCGCATGCAGCAAACAACGACGGCGGCAGCCGGGTTCCGTTCAGAAGAACCTGGCTGCCGCCGTCGAGGCGTTGCTGAAAGGTGCCGCTACAGCGCCGGCGCCGGGACCGGGAAGAAGACCCGGGGATCCTGAAGGAGCGCGGGGTAATCGAAGTCGGTGCGCTTGATCACGTTGGTGACCTCGAAGTTGCGCGCAAACCGGCCGTCAACGGTGATGGGTCGGCCCTGGATCAGGCCAACAGCGAAGATTTGGCCGCCTTCAAAGGGCACGGCCAGCTCGGTCTTGCCGGGCAGGGTGTTGAACGCTTGTTCCTGGGCCTGACGCTTTCGTGTGGGCTTCTTCTCAAGCTGTTTGACGGGCCGCTTCTTGGGGCCCTTAACCTGGCGGCGGGACTTTTCCTCGGCGTACACGAATTGGTACTCGTCCGGGTCTGACGGGGCGGCGGCGCGGGCCTTGCCGTGCGGCGGCATGGCAACCGTGGTGAGTTGCTCCGGACGGAGGTCCTCCACGTTGGCGCGCAGGATCAACAGGCGATCCTCTTCCGGGTCCTCCGGGTGGAACTCGTGCTTGGGTTCCGGCCACACGTACTCGAGCTTTTCCTCGGTGCCGGGGAAGATCTGGGAGTAGTGCTTGGGATCCTTGGAAATCAGCTTGGAGCGGTGGCTGAGGTGCAGGTCCTCGTGTCCGAGCCACGGCGGCATGATGATCCTGGAGGCGTAATCCGGGTGTGCCGCCTGCGGGGCGAACTCCGTGATGTTGGTGCGGGTGTTGTCCGGGTGGCCGCGCGCAATCCACTCATCGGCCATGGCCAGGCCGTACATGGTGAGCGCGGGGACGTGGCCCATCCACATGCGCACGGCGGGGTGGGACTGCCAACCGTACTCCGGGATCACCAACGCGCGGAGAACCTGGAGGGCTTCGACGCGCTGTTTGCCGAGCCTTGAAGTGTCGAGCGCCGCGGCACTCTCACGGAAATCGGCGAAGGGGAGGAAAGTCTGCATCCTTTCAGTTTGAGGGTGCCGGGCGTGAGAACCAAGTTGAGTGCTCCGGGACACGTCCCGGTGTTGGGGCCTAGAGTTGTCAGGTGGAAACTTTTGGCGAGAAAACTACGACCACGGCGCCTCCGGTTGCCGAACTGCACCTGCACATCGAAGGGACTCTCCAGCCAGAGCTGATCTTTGCTTTGGCCGAACGAAACGGCATCGAACTGCCGTACGAAGACATCGGGGAACTCCGGGAAAAGTACGAGTTCACGGACCTGCAGTCTTTCCTGGACCTCTACTACTCCAATATGGCCGTCCTGCAGACCGAGCAGGATTTCACCGACATGACGCGCGCCTACCTGAAGCGGGCCGCTGCCGGGCGAGTGCGCCACGCGGAAATCATGATGGACCCCCAGGCCCACACCTCCCGAGGCGTGGCCCTGGAAACCTGCGTCAACGGTGTAGCCAACGCCCTGGCCACCTCTGAGGAAGACTTCGGCGTCTCCACGCTCCTCATCGCCGCGTTCCTGCGGGACATGTCCGAAGATTCGGCGCTTGAGGTCCTGGACCAGCTCCTGGCAATGCATGCTCCGATCGCCGGCATCGGGTTGGACTCCGCTGAGGTGGGCAATCCGCCGTCGAAATTTGAGCGCCTGTACCAGCGTGCCGGCGAGGCCGGCTTACGGAGGATCGCGCACGCGGGCGAGGAAGGACCGGCTTCCTACATCACCGAGGCGCTGGATGTACTTCACGTGGAGCGGATCGACCACGGCATCCGCTGCATGGAAGACACGGATGTAGTGCAGCGGCTCGTCGCTGAACAGGTTCCCCTGACTGTCTGTCCGCTGTCCAATGTCCGGCTCCGCGCGGTGGATAAGCTGGCTGACCACCCCTTGCCGGAGATGTTGGCGATTGGCCTGAACGTTTGCGTGAATTCGGACGACCCCGCTTACTTTGGTGGCTACGTGGACGACAACTTCGAGCAACTGGCCAAGGTCCTGGAGTTCTCGGTTCCGGAGCAGGCCACCCTGGCTGCCAACTCCATCCGGTCCTCCTTCGCCAGTGACGCCCGCAAAGCGGTGCTGTTGGACGAGGTCACGGAGTGGGTCAAGGCATCCGTAACACCCGCCTAAAAGCACGGCAGCCGAGACCCGTAGATCACTTGTGGCGTCTGTGATGTCACACTCAGTCACGACACACGGTGTTTACCTTCTGCAGTCGCGGGAATTAACAATTCATTGGCAAACTTTGAGGGAGTATCCACCGTTGAAGGAGAAGCATGGGCGCGAACACCGCCGAGAACACCAACCTTCGTCTGAAGGCCGTACTGGACATCCTCGCTGAGAGTGTATGGTCCGGGGCAACGTTGAACGCCGGCGAGGTGCTGGCCGAAGCGATCGTCCGAGTGCCTTTCAATGACCACGAGGCTGAACTTCTCAGTGGCGGCATCCCTCGCGGCCACAAGACCCTGACGTCGGCCTCGGCAAAGCTGGTCAAGGCTGGCTGGCTGGTCAAGGGCCGCTCGGGTTGGACCATTCCGGAGGACGGCCTGCGTGCGACGGTCGCTTTCCCGGACGCGGCAGCATTTGGAGCAGCGCTCGACGCCGGAACGCCGGTACCGGCCGACGTCGCCGTTCCGACGGCCCCGCCTGTGAAGCCCCAAGCCAAGAAGACAGCCGCAACCAAGCGGACCGCTGCGAAGAAGGCCACCGAGCCCAAAGTCGCAGCCGCTGATGTAGCTGAGCCGAAGGTCGCTGCCGCCAAGGTCTCGGCGCCGAAAGCCAAAGCTGCAACAGCCAAGGCTTCCGCGGCCAAAGCTGGCCCCGCTGCCCCCGCCGCGAAGAAGTCCACCCGCAAGGCGCCGGCGAAAGCAGCAGCAGCCTCCGCCGTCGAGACCATTCCGCAGCCTGACGCCGTGGCGATCGCCGGGGACTTCAACAAGATCCTTGGAGCGCCCGAGGATTGGGCGCCGCAGTACGACGAAGCCCAGATGGAGTTCAACCCGCTCGTCCAGGTGTGGACGCTGACGGCTGAATTGCCCGCCGGCTTTTACACCTACAAGATCGCGCTGAACCGTTCGTGGGATGAGAACTACGGTGCGTTCGGCGCCCGGGATGGTGCGAACCATGAGTTGAACCACGACGGCGGCTCTGTCACCATCACGTACAGCCACGCGACCCGGGACATTGTGATCGGGTAGCTGTTGCTACTGGACACTGCCCTTGTTCGACCCAGATCGCCTTCGACGGTGAGTGGGACGAACGAGGGCAGGTCTCGTTAAGGTGGTTCCATGACTGACGAAACCGTTCGCCTAACAGCCCGCATCACCGGAGTGGTCCAAGGGGTCGGGTTCCGTTATTGGACTGCCCGTAAAGCTGATGAGCTGCTGTTGAAGGGAACGGTGCGGAATGACCACGACGGCTCGGTGTTGTTGGTCGCTGAAGGATCTGTATCCGATATTGAGCAACTCGTGAAGTGGCTCCACTCCACTCGGGTACCTGGGCGCGTAGAGAACGTTGACTTCGAAGTTTCCGAAGCCTCCGGGGAGTTCGACGACTTCCGCATTGTGGGCTAGACGTTGCTAGGACCCGGGCGATGCCGTGATGAGTCCTGATTCGGTAGCGGCGAGGAGGAGCTCTTGGTCGTACGCGACCAGCCTGTCGGTCTGCAGTCGAATGGCTGTTGCCAGATGAATAGCATCCGCGCTCCGCAACTGTCGCGGGAGTGCCGCTGCGTACATGAGGTCTGAACGGGTTACGTCAACCAAATTGATTCCGGCCAAAACTGCATTGACGACGTCGAACGGCATGTCCCTCCGACGAGCCGCACAGTGCAGTTCCGTGTAGAGCAGCATGGAGGCCACGAGATGCGCTCCTGAGGCTGCCATCTCCACCAAATAGGCAGCAGCGGCGGCTGACTCCTGTTCGTTAACCACCAACTTCATGACCGCAGAAGTGTCAACGCAAACGATCACCTGTCGCCGCGCAGATCGGCCAGGATTTCGGCTGTCGTCATGTTGCTGCTGATCCTAGGCAAGATTGTGAAGTCCACAGGTGTCTCACTTGCCGGCCGGACGCTACCTGCTTGGAGTAGACGCTCAAAGGGCGAAGCCGACGGTGGGATGAGGGTTGCCGCCACCTCGCCGTTGTTGGTGACGTCGATGACTTCCCCATTTTTGACGCGTTCCAGAATCTTGCTGCTCTGATTACGCAGTTCCCGGTGCGGAATAGTTGTCATGATCAGCCTCCGTAGCAATCGTAGCACGCTCTTTTAGGGGCAGACCTTCCGCTGCCTCAGGCCTGATTGATAGCAGGGCGCGTCGCCTCAATGTAGTGCTCCAGTGGCTTCAGCGCAGGCTGCGAGGAGCTATCCCTGACAGCGTCGGCACCAACGGCGTTGGCTACAGCGAGCGCATGCGCGTACTCAAGCCCGGACTGGAGCGCCAAGACCAGCGCGGCACAGAAAGCATCCCCGGCGCCGATGGTGTTGGCGATATCTGTGACTCGCACTGCCGGAGCTTCGGCCACCCTTTCGCCGTCGACGAAGATCGCCGAACCGTCTCCGCCGTAGGTTACTGCCACCAAGGGAGCATCGCGGAGGGCCGGGATCAGTTGGTACTCCGTCTCGTTCACGATCACCAGGTCGCAGCGCTTCAAGAGCTCGGGAATGATCGGTGCTGCAGGGGCGGCGTTCAGGACAAAGAAACCCTTGGCTCGGCGTGCGGCTTCCAGCACAACTTCCTGGTCCACTTCGAGCTGGCACAGGACGGCCTCATCGTCAGCGAACGTAACACCCTCAAGGCTCACCGAAGCGTTGGCGCCGGGGCACACCACAATCTGGTTCTCGCCCGCACCGTCTACCAGTACCAGGGCAGTTCCTGTGGCGGAGTCCGCGCGGGAAACGTCCTGGACGTCGACGCCGGCGGCCGCCATCGCGCTGAGAAGGCTGGCGCCGGCGTCGTCCTGGCCTATGGCCCCCACCATGCGGGAGTGTCCGGCCAGCCGGGCCGCAGCAACAGCCTGGTTGGCGCCCTTCCCTCCGGGTTGTTGGCGAAGAACGCCTCCGCCAACGGTTTCACCGGGCGAGGGGAGGCGGTTGGCTGTCGCCGTGATGTCGAGGTTAATGCTGCCCACTACCGTGAGCGTGGGGGCCAATTTGGGCGCAGGGGACTGCAGGGACGTGCTCATGGAAGAACCCTTTCGGGATATTGGCGGAGGGGAGATTTCAGGAGGACTGGATGACGGAGAGGTGCCCGGCTTTGGCGGCCACCAGGCATTTGGCGAGATAGAACGGAGAACCATTCCGGCGGACGTATTGGGTGAGGACCAGCACGGGATCGGAGGGGCGGAGGCCCAGCAACTTCGCGCGGCTGGGGCCGGCGGTGCTCAGGCTGATCTGGCATTCGCCGGGGCCAAGGGGCGCGCCGGGGAGCCCGCTGAGGACCTCCAGGAGCGTTGATGCGGAAAGCGTGGGAGCTTCTGCAGCTTCGGCCAGGGCCTCGGCTTCGGGGATTCCTTGGGCAACGTTCTCTTGGAGATGCGCCAGGGGCTCACCGTTCCGGATCAGCACGCTTTCCCAGAACCATACGTCCTCGTCAGGCTGGACGCCGATGCCTGGTGCCACGAATTCCGATGCCGGTTGCTTGATTGCGGCTACCCGTTTGACCTGGATGTCTTGGTCGGTCCCGCCAAGAAGCTGATCGAACGGTCGAATGTGTTCAATCCCGATGCGGGGGAGTGAATCGGCAACAAACCGGCCAACTCCGCGTCGTGCCCGGGTGAGGCCGTCTTCTTCCAGCAACATCAGCGCTTCCCGGATCACGGTGCGACTGACGTCCATCATGCTGCCCAGCTCGGTTTCCGTGGGGAGCAGGGAACCTGGCGGCAGGATTTTGGTCCGGATCGCTTCGGCGATGCGGGAGTAGGCCGCTACGCGCAAAGGCTGCCCGGGCTGGGCGGCGATGGGTCGTGACAGGAACTGGACGGCGTTGTCGGTCAAGGGTGCCTCACTTGAGATGGGTTACGGATACTGTACCGGATGACTGTGATAGGTTGCACAAGCTCGTAATACATGCTTGTATAACAACTCACATCTCGTGGCGCCGCCCGCGCCCTCGGACAAAGGAGTTTGATGTGAACATCCCCACCGCCACAGGCCAGCAGACGGTAGACCCGCAGGCCCCAGCTTCAGTGGACAGCACTGCCGCCGCCTCACCCGCTGATGCCGGTCGCTTCCACGGCAAAGCCGCAGCACTGCTGATCACCACGCTGGTCCTGGCCGTGCTGGCCTTCCAGCTCAACGCCAGCATGATCACCCCGGCACTGCCACACATCGGCTCCTTCTTCGGTGAAACGCCCGAAGCAGTGGCCCAAGTCCAGTCGATGTTCTTCCTTGCCTGCGCCATCGCCGGACCCGTGATCGGCCGCTGGAGCGATTTCATCGGACGCCGTAATGCATTGCTCCTGGTGCTGGCCATCATGGGTGCGGGAACCGTGCTGTGCATTTTCGCTCCCACCCTGCCGCTGCTGGTCACCGGACGCTTCATGCAAGGTGTTTCAAGCGCCATCTTTGCGCTCTCCTACATCGTCCTGAACGAATACCTGCCTGCCAGACTCTTCGGAACATCCATCGGCATCATCGCTGCCATCAACGGAGGGGTTGGCGGCGTGGATGGCTACTTCGGCGGGCTTATGGCTGAGACCCTTGGCTTCCAGTCGATCTTTGTCGCCGTCCTGGTACTGGCCGCAATCGCCGTCGTGTGTGTCATCAAAGTGGTCCCGGGCGGCAAGTCAGCCGTTGCTCCAGGCCGGATGGACTGGTGGGGCGCGGGCTCGCTGTCCGTGTTCCTGGTGTTCATCACCTACTTCGTGTCCACGGGCTCGTCGGCGGGCTGGACTTCACCTGCGGCCCTCGGCCTGCTTGCCGGCAGCATCGCGTCCTTCACGGCCTTCTGGCTTATCGAGAAGAAGCGCGAAACCCCTCTTGTGGCCGTTCACCACCTCCGTTCACGGCAGGTATGGCCCGTGATCGCCACCACCGTGCTGACCCTCGCGGGAATCTTCGCCATCATCAACTTCACTGTGGTGTTGCTGAGCCAGGACAAGGAAAACGGCTTCGGACTGTCCGCTTCGGTCGCAGCCCTGCTGTTCCTCACGCCCGCAGCACTCATTGGTGTGTTCGCCGCTCCCCTCGCTGGCTGGATTGCCGACCGTCGCGGCTGGATCAAGACTGTCCGCGTTGGCACTGCAACCAGCCTCGCCTGCGCAATCGTCGCGGCGCTTTTCGCGCACAACCAGGTAGCAGTCCTCATCGCCATCGCCGCTTTGGGCATCTTCTACAACGGCTTCTTCCTTACCGCCATCAACGGCCTGTCCGTGCTGCTCTCGCCCAAGGAAGCACCGGCTGCGCTGCCGGGTATCAACGGTGCGTCCTTCGGCATCGGGGCGAGCCTCGGCGTCGTGGTCGTTGCACCGTTCGCAGGCCAGGGCACCGCAGCCGGATACTCGGCGGCCCTCTGGATTTCGGTGTCCATCACGGCGCTTGCCTTCATCGTCAGCCTGTTCATCGCGGCCCCCAAAGGCGAAAAGATCTAACGCGCGACGCCGGCACGCGGCTGCGCGCGCAAACTCGCCCCAGCTTCAGCCCACTCCGCAAAACAAGTAGTCCGCTTCACCTGAAACGAGAGACCACCATGACCCAGCCCGCACCCTTCTTCCTCGACTGCGATACAGGCATCGACGACGCCCTCGCCCTGGCTTACCTCCTCGCCTCCCCGCGGGCCAACCTCGTGGGCATTGGCACCGTGAGCGGCAACGTCAGTGCGGCAGGCGGGGCACGGAATACCCTGGACCTGCTGAACTTGGCAGGCCATCCGGACATTCCCGTGGCTATCGGCGCCCACGATCCGCAGGTTGGCACTTTTCACGGCGGCGCTCCGCACGTCCACGGTGATAACGGCATCGGCGGGGTAGATCTGGTGCCGTCGGACCGTGAGCCCGTCAAGGCCACGGCCGCGGAGCTGCTGGTTCAATTGGCACACAAATATGCGGGGGAGCTTCGCCTTGTGGCCATTGGCCCGTTGACCAACATCGCCGAAGCCCTGCGCCTGGAACCGAAACTGCCCCAGCTGATCGCCGAGGTCACCATCATGGGCGGCGCAGCGCTGGCCCCGGGAAACATCACGCCAGTTGCCGAGGCCAACATCGCCAACGATCCCGAGGCCGCCGCGGAAGTCCTGGCCGCCGGCTGGAACGTGGCGCTGGTGCCGTTGGATGTCACCATGACCAACGTCCTGGAGGAAAACCACCGCCAGGAACTGCTCGCCACCGAGCACCCGGTGTCGCAGGCACTGGGCGAAATGCTTGGCTACTACTTCGGCTTCTACATCGACATTTTCGGTCGGGCTTGTTCTGCGATGCACGATCCCCTCGCCGCGGCCATCGCCGTCAGGGGAGTGGAAGTCACGCTCGCGCCGACCGTCCGGGTCCAAGTGGACACCACCGAAGGGCCCAGTCGCGGCCAGACGGTCTGCGATCTCCGTGGCCAGTACGCGGGATTCCCGGCGCAGCGCGGCGCACGTTGCCGGGTGGTGCTGGAAATCGGCGAGGACTTCGCGCCACACCTGCTGGGTACCATGCAGGCGGCCTGGCTTACTGAGGCACAAGCGGTGGCACCGGTCGCCTGACTGGCGGAAGACTGAGGTATCGACGACGACGGCGACCCAAGCGGTCCGCCGTCGTCGTCCTCTTTTAAGCCGTAGTCCTCTAGTGGCTACGCGTACATGAGCGAGCCGGGCGTGGTGAGGGTTTCACCGGTTTCCAGCCAGGTCTTGAGGCCCGAGAGGATCATGGGCCAGCCGCCGTACAGTTGGTCGTTCGCACCTTCGCGGAGCTGATCGTGTGTGACGGTGAGGTGGCAGGAATCGCCGACGGGCTCAATTTCCCAAGTGACCCGCGACGTTCCCTCGGCCTTCACATCTTCGCCCCAGAGAGCGCGCATGGTTTGGACGAGGCGGCGTGGAGGATCCACCTCGATGTTCTCGCCCTCACCGAGGGGCGCGTCCGCCTTGACGTTGTGCATCTCGAAGCGGCTGCCCGGAGTCCAATCCGACGTGAAGGTGTTTCCGAACTGGTATTTGCTGCGGATCTCGCTGTTGGTTATGGCTTCCCAGAGCCGCTCCGGGGTGGTCTTGATGTAAATTTCGAAGATCTTTTCCATGGGACTTTCCAATCTGGATTTGAGGTCGCTGAGGGCAGCGGCCCATGGTTCTGCGTATTTACTCACCCAGCGATCGTGGATGAGGCGGATGGGAACAGGATTCAGGAAATGCAGCTTTTCGCGCCCCCGACGGCGGGTAACCACCAATCCTGCATCCTCCAACAACTTGAGGTGCTTGGCGATGCCGAAACGGGTCATCTCGAACCGGGCCCCCAAGGCGGTGGCAGATTGACCATCCTCGCGGAACAGCTCATCCAGCAGTTCCCTGCGGGTCGGGTCTGCCAAGGCCTTGAACACTACGTCCATGGGCCCAGAATAGGTGACCAATTGGTCACGTGTCAATGGATTTTCTGCGAGGGCCTCTATGTTCTTTGGGGTGTGTGGTGGTGGATCTCGGGGACCGCTGACGCAGCAGCGCATCGGCGCGGGGCGAACGTGCCCGCCTTGCCAATATCTGCCCGATTGCTCCGCGAGCCGTTACTGGGTGATCTGCTCACGCAGGATATCGGCATGACCGCAGTGTTGTGCGAGCTCGCGGAGCATGTGCAGGTAGACCCATCTGAGGGGTAGAGGACCGCGTCGGTTGCCTAGAACCAGGTCATCGAGTCCAAGGGGAGCGGCCGCACGTCGGGAAGCTTCGCATGCCTCTCGATGCGCCGCCTGAATGGTGGCAACAGTGTCTTGGTCGTCCAGAATGAACGACTCGTCAGGCGTGGCAGGGATGCCAATCTCGCTCCGTGGCCGGGAGGTGATGGCTTCGTCGAACCACACCTTTTCCACAAAGGTCACGTGCTTCACCAATCCCAGAAGTGTTGTGCGGGAAGGCACCAGGGAGCGGCGTGCTTGTTCCTCCGTGAGTCCATCCAAGCACTCGTTGAGGGTTCTGCGATGCTCGTCCAGGAAGGCATCGAACTGCGTCCGGTCATCGAGCTGGATGGCATCTTCAGCCATGGTCGGCGGCGTGGCACTCATCCGAAAACCACCGTGCCGTCGTCGTTGATGCCCCAACCGGGGTTGTGTGCGATTTCCCAGACAATACCGTTCGGGTCTTTCACATGACCATGGAAGATGCCACCGAAAGCGCCGGAGTGGGCCGGTTTCACTACAGTCGCCCCGGCGGCCACCAAGGCGTCGATGGTGCTGGACACCTCCGCCGGGCTGTCGACGTTGTGTGAAAGCGTCACACCGCTGACTCCTGATGTAGGAGCAGTGCCACCGAGGTCCTGATCAAATTTCTCGGCGTCAAACAGGCCGAGCATCATTCCCGGCGCAACCTGAAAGAAAAGGATCTCGCCGGGAACATCCATGGCCGGATCCCAGCCGAGCCCGTCCTTGTAGAAGGCGCGCGCGGCGTCGAGGTCCTTTGTGGCGAACGTGAGGAAATGCAGTCGCTGGTCCATACGGGAATCGTAGCGGGAAGGTACGACGGCGGTTCCCGCCTGCCATTGCGGCGCAGGCCCGCTGAGGTGCTTCCACAACGATCCGGTGGTCATTCGTGGGAATCAGGAACCCCGATCGTCCGGCACGGCAACAATGGGTGCATGAGTTCCTCTGCACGCCTGACCCGGCGCCGGCTTCCACGCGCCGCCCTGCTGCTATCAGCCGCGATGTTGGCGACTTTGGCTTCCGCTGGTTGCGGTGCCTCGGTGGGCGGGGCACCGCCTTGCTTGCCGCCGGAACATACCGTCAGTCCTTCCTCGGTGAAACCGGGTGATTCAGTCACTGTTTCTGCAGCGGAGGCCAAGTGCGATCCCCGATACGGTGACGACGCTCGGATCAGTATTGTGCTCATTGATGCGGCTGGGGTGGAAGTACTCAACACGACAGCACCCATGGCCGACGCCGGCGGGTTCACCTTCACGGCGGAAGTCCCTTTGAACTCCGCCCCAGGCGTCATGGCTGTGAATGCCATGCCCCAAGGCGTCGATTGGTGTGACGACACAGGCAAGAACAACAGGGTAAGCCAGGGCGAGTTCCCACTCGAGAGGGCATCCTGCGTCCTTCCCACGAAGCCCCTCAACATCACCAAGTAGGCCGACTTGCCGGGTCCTGTTGAGGCTCGGTCAAAGCTGGTGGGAGACTGGAGCAGTGGAACCCCTCTTCGACTTCCTTGGCAGCTATTGGTGGCTCATTTTCCCTATCGGCGGGATGGCTGGTGGCTGGGCAAGGTCGTGGTCCAAGGCCAGCGAGGAGCGACACCGGCGCAAAGTTGAGTTGCTGAAATTACGGAACCAACTGGCGGTCCATGAGGAAGCCAATCAAGCCGAGGTGGTCTCGTTGATGGCCGCACATGATTCGGTGAACCATCGGTGGCTGGAGTACGAGCTCGACGTAGGCAACCTCATCGATTTCCCGCTCATGACGGACGTCCGCGAACCCCTTACGGTCGCGTTCCTACGAGCCAAAAAGGAAGCCGACGGCTTACGCCCCGCTGCACCCGAAGACATTTCGACGCCGGCGCGGTTGGCTGAGTACCGGGCAGCTGTCCATAGCTTCGAACTCGCTTTCGACGTTGCCGAACGGGAAGCCCGGCGCATCAAGGACGGCAACTTCAGTGGCCCGGAACGGCAGCGATTGGCTACGGCAAGGAAGCTGCTCCGCATTGCAGAAGACACCGCAGCCACCCCAGCCGAACGTCAAACGGCGTACAAACGTGCCCGCAAAGAACTCGATGGCCTGATCGTCCTGCCGGAGGCAACGGTCGCCGCGCTCGAGAGCAAGATCATCAGCATGCTGGACACCCGCAAAGACCCCGACACGGACGTCCGGTTCGCTTGAGGCTCTGGTGTTGCTTCCGGCCCCTCTTTGAACCCTAACCAAACTCGACACCCATCACCGTCAGCACCAACGCCCTGCCTAGATCGTCCTCGAGCTGCCGCATTCCCAGCCGCTCGGCCACGCGACGAGAGGCTACGTTGTCCGGGTGGATAATCGCCACCAAGCGACCAACTTTGAGAACATCCCGCGCGAGTTCCAGGCACGCCAAGGCCGCCTCCGTTGCATAACCCCGTCCCTGAAGATCCTTGCGAACGTGGTAGCCGACTTCGAGTTCGGACCGCCCGTTGACTTGTTGCCACGTCAGCCCGCAGTCGCCGACGAACCCGCCGTCGTGCGTTTCCACAATCCACAACCCAAAACCGTAGCGAGCGTAATTCGCCTGGTTCCACTCGATCCAAGCCGCTGCTTCGTCCCTAGTTTTGGGCGCCGGGTAGTACATCATCACTGCGGGATCGCCGAGCATCGAGCTCATCTCGCCGAGGTCAGCGTGCGTCATCTCGCGAAACCGGAGGCGGGCTGTCGGGCGGGGGAGCATCCTCGAAGCCTAGTAGCAGGAGGGCTGTGCCTCCACCACCTTCTTTGAAATCGGCAGGGCCCTAAAACAACCATAATCGGCTGAATTAGAGCCCCGAGGAATCCAAAGTGGGTGGTGACGGCCCGCCTCCTCTTGACCCGAGCCTCCTATTAGCCGCGGCCCATGCTTGTCGACGGGTCGCCGCCACCTTCTGAAGGGTCGGCGCGTAGGTCATCAGGGTCGCCGCTGGGCAGACCGGCCGAGCCTGACACGTCGCCTGAGCCGGCAGAAACGTCAGCGTCCGTTTCGCCGTCCTGGTGAGTTCCGCCGTCGGCGTCACGCACGTCGGCGTCCCGCGCCCCGGTTTCATGCGCGCCGGCGTTGCGGTGCGGCGCGTCACCTGTCGCGGTGTGGCTCCGCTGAGTGTTATCCGGAGAGAGGTCCTCATCCATGGCGTTGGAGCCTTCGCTGATGGAGGAGTGGACTTGGACGTCGTCGTCTTTGTCGCCTGGCTCGGGGACATGCCCGTCGTCGACGGGGTCGGAGGTGCCTGCCAGATCTTCCATCGCGTTTTCGGTGGCCTTGCGGATGCTGTCTTCTACGCCCATCAGAACGACTCCTTTGCACGAATGGTCCGAATCCGGATCTCGGATTGCATTAGTAAGCCTACTTACTTCCGCGAGCATACGAAACCCTTCCCTAGGTTGACAAACGCCACTTCGCCACTCATGTATCCGCAGGTCAAGCGCACTCGGGCCGCACTTTGTACCGGTGATCGTTGGACGATAAGGTATTGCCAGACCGTTTTGCAGAGGGCGGCAATATTCGCTCCTTTGCTGTCTGCTGGGGACGCATTTCAGTCAGTAGGAACGTGCATGGTCAACCCCCGCCCTGAGCAGGAAGCTCTCCAGAATGGATACTTTTTGGATCTAGTCCTGGGCAGCGAAGATGTCGAGGCTTTTCTCGGCGATCTCGCGGCTTTCTCCGCCGAAAGCCTCTCGCACCCGGAAGCACCCGTCTTTTGTGGCATCACTGTATTGCGTCGCAAAAAGTCGGCTACCGCAGCCAGCAGCGACGACCGCGCCAGAGCGATGGATGAGCTCCAAAACGACTTTGATGGCCCTTGCCTCACGGCCATGGACAAGCTCACCGCTGTAATGGTGCCGGATCTTCTTCGGGAGCACCGCTGGCCGGAGTATGTACAGGCTGCCTCACAGTCAGGCCTGCGGTCCATCCTCAGCGTCCCACTCTTGGTGGAAGGCGATACCCGTGCTGCGTTGAACCTTTACTCGGAGCAGCCGGATGCCTTCAGCGGTAACGACACTGAGCGGGCTGAAGTTTTCGCGTCCCACGCCTCGAAGTCGTTGCGGCTCGCCCTGAAGATTGCACAGCTCAGTGACGCCCGGAACGATCTCGCAGCGGCCATGCAGTCGCGCACGGTGATCGACCTTGCCGTAGGGGCAATCATGGCGCAGAACCATTGCAGCCAGGACGAGGCCTTCACCATCCTCCGCACCGCGTCCAGCAACCGCAACATCAAGCTGCGGCATTTGGCGAAGTCGATCATCTCGGCGGTTTCGTCGGGGAAGATCACCACGCACTTCGAGGAGTAAGTCCGCCCACCGAACCTGTCTCGTGACCCGAAGCAACCATGGAGCAGACTTATACGGGTGACCGCCAAAAAACCCCGCCCCGGCCTTGCGATCGCCGCCCTGAGTCTCGGGACGGCGCTGAACCCGTTGAACTCGTCCATGATCGCTGTGGCGCTGGTGGTTCTGCGGGAACATTTCGAGCTCGACGTCGCCACCGTCACTTGGGTGATCACTTCGTTCTACCTCGCGTCCGCCGCGGGCCAGCCGCTCATGGGCCGGCTCGCCGACCGTTTCGGTCCGCGCCGCCTGTTCATGTTCGGCATGGCGTTGGTGGCGGTCACGTGCGCCATCGCACCGTTCCTGCCCAACTTCGCCTTGGTCTGTGTGGCCCGCGCGCTCATGGCTGTGGGGACCGCGACGGCGTACCCGTCCGCCGTCGTGATGGTCACCGAGTTGAGCCGGCTGACCAACCTGCCGTCCACGCGGCCGTTGGGCCAGATTCAGATGGCGAACACATCGGCCGCGGCTGTGGGCCCCGTGGTGGGTGGTCTCCTGGTTAGCCTGGTGGGGTGGCAGGCGCTGTTCGCGATCAATGTGCCCATCGCTTTGTTGGCGATGATCGCGGTGTACAAGGCGGCGCCGGTGGATTCCGGGCGCGAGACCGGCAAGCTCGGGCAACTGATCCGCGATTCCGACATCCCCGGCATCCTCGCGTTCGTCACCTCACTGATGCTTGCCATGATGGCGCTGCTCAACGTCATGCCCGGCTACCGCTGGTACCTGCTGGGCGCCGCCACGGTGATCGGCGCGCTGTTCGCTTGGCGCGAGCTGCGTTTCAAACCGCCGTTCCTGGACCTGCGCTTGCTGGGCCGGAACCGTCCGTTGCTATTGGTGTACCTGCTGTTCGTCGTCTTCAGCGGGGTCTACTACTTTGCGTTCTTCGGGCTTCCGCAGTTGCTGCAGGAGGCAGGGAATTACGACGCCGGTGTGGTGGGCCTGCTGATGCTGCCCCTTGCGGCGTTGTCGGTTGTGGTGACGCCACTGACCGTGCGGTTCATTGAGCGGTTCGGCGTGCGTTCCGTAATGATCACCGGGGTGTTGATCCTGACCATTTCGGCCGGCACGCTCGGGTTCCTCACCATGACCCTGTGGGCGCCGCTGGTGTTCGTGCTGACCGCATTGATGGGCGTACCGTATGGCGTGGTGAGCACCGCCTCCAACCAGGGCCTCTACGTTTCTGCCCGCCCCGAAGAGAGGGGAGTGGCCGCCGGGATCTTCCAGACGTGCCGCTACCTCGGAGCCATCACCGCCACTGTGTTGATCGGCGTGCTCTATAGCCCGGGTGTGAATCAGGCGAACTGGGGGATCATGGTGCTGGTGATGCTTGGCCTCAGTGCTGTGGTGCTGGTGCTTGCCGTAATGTGGCGGAAGCCCGCGGCATAATGCCCCGAGCTTACTCGCCGGTGTAGCTTACTCGCACGTGTAGCTCATGCGCCGGTCCCTATGCGCCGGTGTGCTGCGCGCAGTGCTCGCAGCAGAACATGCCGCGTTCGTTTTCCACGCCGTGACCCAGAATGCGACAGCCGCAGTGTCCGCAGTTGGGGGCCATTGCGTGGATGGCGCATTCAAAGCTGTCGTAGGTGCCGGTTCGCTCGCCTTGAGTGATGGTGAACGTCTTGTCGTAATCGTTGCCACATGTATCGCAGGTTGCCATGGTGGAGCTCCATTTCGAAGAGGCGGACCCGGCTCCCGCTGGAGGTGGGAGCCGGGATGTTCTTAAGCTAAGCATGCTTACTATTCCTCATCAAGATGCTGTCGAAACTGACCCCTTGATAAAATTACTGAGTAAACTCATAATTGAGTATAGTCATTAATCGACCATGGGAGAGATTCAGTGAAGGCCTTCGTCCTCACGCAGTACAAGAAACCGCTACAGCAGATCGATGTGCCTGAGCCTGAGCTCGGAGACCGCGACGTGCTGGTGGACGTGAAAGCTGCCGGCCTGAACCAGCTGGACGAGAAGATCAGACTGGGAGAGTTCAAGCAGATCCTCCCTTACAAGCTGCCGCAGGTTCTTGGTCACGATGTCGCAGGCGTGGTCCTGCAGGTCGGGGCGAAGGTTCGGTCCTTCAAGCCCGGCGACGAAGTATTCGCCCGCCCCGGAAATGACGGCATCGGGACGTTCGCTGAGCGCATCGCCGTAGCCGAGGAAGACCTGGCCATCAAACCGGCAACCATCAGCATGGACGAGGCCGGCTCACTTCCTCTGGTCGCGTTGACCGCCTGGCAGGCGTTGGTTGAGCGGGGCTCGGTACGCCCGGGCCAGAAGGTGCTCATCCACGCGGGCGCCGGGGGAGTTGGCTCCATCGCTATCCAGCTCGCCAAGTACCTCGGCGCCACGGTCGCTACCACGGTCAGCGCCGGAAACAAGGACTTTGCCCGGGATCTCGGCGCGGATGTGGTGATCGACTACCGGACCGAGGACTTCGCGGAGAGCCTTCACGACTACGACCTCGTCCTGGACAGCCTCGGCGGCGAGAACCTCGAGCGCTCGCTGACAGTCCTGAAGCCCGGCGGAAAAGTAATCGGAATCGCCGGGCCGCCGGACGCCGCCTTCGCTCGCCAGTTGGGTGCGAATGCGCTGTTGCGGGGTGTCATGACACTGTTCAGTTCGGGTGTGCGACGCAAAGCCAAGCGCCTCGGTGTCACCTATGAGTTCCTCTTCATGCAGGCCAGCGGCAAGCAGCTGAGGGAGATTGCGGGACTCATCGACGCCGGAGACATCAAGCCGGTAGTGGGACGAGTAGTTCCGTTCGATCAGACCTCCGAGGTCCTGGCAGCACTTGAAAAGGGCGGTGTCCGAGGCAAGACCGTGGTCAGTCATCTCTAGCCAAAACCATTCGAAGCGATAGGAACCAAAACCATGAGCAGTGAACAGCAACACCAGAGCAGTTACTTCCAAGTGCCCGCGAAAACAGTGACGGCTAACGGCGTCAGCTACGCGTACCGCGAATTGGGGCCCAAGGGCGGTGTCCCGGTGGTTTTCCTCATTCACCTTGCGGGGACCATGGACAACTGGGATCCGCGCATCATCGATCCCATCGCGGAGAAACATCACGTGATCACGTTCAGCAACCATGGTGTGGGCGCGTCCACGGGAAGTGTTCCCGACAGTATCGAAAGCATGGCCGATGATGCTGTGAGCTTCATCAAGGCCCTCGGGTATCAGAAGGTGGATCTCTTCGGCTTTTCACTCGGCGGCATGATCGCCCAGTCGCTGGTGGTCAAGCACCCCACTCTGGTCCGCAAACTTGTGCTCGCCGGTACGGGGCCTGCCGGTGGAGAAGGCATCCAGAAAATCATCGGCACCACGTACTACGACGTGCTCCGGGGTACCTTGACCCGGCAGGATCCTAAGGAGTTCCTGTTCTTCAACCGCAATGCCGCCGGCAAATCTGCGGCGAGGGCGTTCATTCAGCGGCTGAAAGAGCGCACCACTAATCGCGAGACGCCCATCAAGCTCCAGGCGTTCCAGACGCAACTGAAGGCCATCCGCAGGTGGGGACTGTCGCCGTCGGCCGATCTGGGTGTCATCACCCAGCCGACGCTGATCGCTAACGGTGACAACGACCGCATGGTGCCCTCGGTTCTTTCGAGCGACATGCACCGGAGGATTCCGGGTAGCGAGCTGGTTATCTATCCTGACTCAGGGCACGGTGGCATCTTCCAGTTCCATGACAAGTTCGTCCCTGTAGCCCTCGAATTCCTGGGCCGCTGATACGGTAGCTGAATGCAGCCTGCGCCCCAGACGCTTGGCCGACGTGAGCGGAATAAGCAGGAAAAGCTTGACCGCATCACCGCGGCCGCGCGAGAACTTTTCACCCAGT
The DNA here is from genome assembly GCA_031179305.1 of Paenarthrobacter sp. Lineage (GTDB taxonomy): Bacteria > Actinomycetota > Actinomycetes > Actinomycetales > Micrococcaceae > Arthrobacter. The sequence continues at coordinate 228,679 of JAPSHX010000001.1, forward strand.
ACGGAGTAGACGAGGTCACCACCCAGCAGGTGGCTGAGAAGGCCGACGTCGGATCGGGAACCTTGTTCTTGTACGCCAAGACCAAGGCGGAGCTACTTCTCCTGGTTCACAACGTGAAATACGCTCAAGCCCTCGACGCGGGCATCGATGCCGCCTCGACGGAAAAATCGGTGCTCGACGCCGTGATGGCCATCATTCGCCCCATCATTGAGTGCAACCGCGTTCAGATCGAGAACGGCCGCACTTACCTGAGGGAAATCGTCTTCGGCGATCCTTCAGAGCCCCACCATGCAGAGGCGTTGTCGCTCACCATCCGTACTGAAGCCGCCATTGCCGAGATTTTTTCCCGGGATGAGCAGTTGCTTGCCCGTGATCAGGAGAAACTGGCCCGGATCGTGTCGTCAATCATGTTCATCAGCATGACGTCATCAGCCAACATCGGACACACGGACGCCCAGGTTGGCGACGAGATCCGGGATCAGATCAACGTGCTCCTGGGCGCCTAGCTTGTAAGGGGTTCTGCTCTTTAGTGGGTCTTAGCGGTTGAGGAAATCCTCGTGCTGGCGGTGTGCTTCGGCCACCTGCTCGCGGATCGTCTCCACGTCCTTGGCCTTGTTCCGGTACTTCAGCGGCATCTGCATGATCTGGGCTTCCTCAGCGGTCAACGCGCGGTAGATGCGCTCGCGCTCGTTGGCGTCAGCTGTGTAGTCGAGGTCCAGATATTCGACGGCGTGGCGGCGGGCGTTGTTGATGGCCGTCTGGGCCTTGCCTGCAGGGCTGAGGAGCGAGAGCACCACCGTGATGATCAGCGTACCGATGATGACACTCAGCGAGAGGCCGGTGCTGATTTCGATGACGCTGACGTGCTCGCCGTCGTTGATGAACGGCAGGTTGTTCTCGTGCAGGGCGTGCAGGATCAGCTTGACGCCGATGAAGGCGAGGATTGCCGCCAGGCCGTAGGAGAGGTAGATGAGGCGATCGAGCAGGCCGTCGATGAGGAAGTAGAGCTGGCGCAGGCCCATCAGCGAGAACGCGGTAGCCGTGAAGACGATGAAGACGTTCTGTGTGAGGCCGAAGATCGCCGGGATGGAGTCGAGGGCGAAGAGGATGTCCGTGCCGCCGATGGCCACCATCACCAGGAGCATGGGGGTGAGGGCTCGTTTGCCGTTGACCACGGTGAAGAGCTTGTCGCCGTCGTACTTGTCGGTGGTGTGGAAGAGCTTCTTGGCGAGGCGGATCATGAAGTTATTGGCTTGATCGTCGCCGTGGCCGTCGGGCTTGAGCAGGTTTCCTGCCGTCAGCAGCAGGATCAGGCCGAAGATGTAGAACACCCAGGCGAACGAGTTGATCAGCGCTGCGCCCAGGAATATGAAGCCGGTTCGGGCGATCAGGGAGAACACGATGCCGAAAAGCAGGACCTTCTGCTGATCCTCACGCGGTACCCGGAAGCTCGCCATGATGATCAGGAATACGAACAGGTTGTCTACTGAGAGGGCTTTCTCCGTAATGTAGCCGGCGAAGTATTCGGACCCCATTTGGCCGCCGCCGAAGATCAGCACCAGGATGCCGAAGACCACAGCCAAGCCCACGTAGATGGAGGACCAGATGGCCGCTTCCCTCAGGGTGGGGACGTGGGCCTTCCGGATGTGGAAGAAGTAGTCGAAGGCGAGCAACGCCAGAATGACGACGATGGTGATGCCCCAAATGAGGGGAGAGACAGTCATGTGATCCTGCTTTCGTGAGGCGGGGCGTGGTACTCACCGAGGGTCAGAAGTTCTTCACTCAAATTTACCGGCTTCGTTGGGGCGGGTGATAACTGGGATGAAATGCTTCCGGTTGCTGTCACTTTCACGAGCTTGGCAATCATGGGTTCCTGCTGATGATCGGGATGCACATTCTGACCCACGTGGGATACGGCGCGGCCCTTCTAGCCTGTTCAGTGGGCGCCTGGGGTGCGATCACTGCGTGCATCTGGCCCATGTTCCAAAGGTCAACGAAAGCCGGCTTCACCAAACGCTTCCTAACGTCCCTCATCGCCTACTTCGCTCTGTACGTTGTAGCGCTTGTTGGCGGTGCGTACTTCTTCCCGCACGGTAACCTCTGGTTTTATATCCCGGCAGCTATTGCCCTGGCGGCCATCGGACTTGCCGCTGCCTTCCGTGAGCTGCGCGCATGAGCACGCCCGCAGAACACCCGAGGCACAAGCTCAACGAGCTCATCCACTCGCCGGTCCGCTTCTCCATCATGGCGGCCCTCTCGAAGGCGGAGTCGCTGGACTTCAAGGACCTGCGAGACGCCATACAGGTGAGCGACTCCGTGTTGAGTAAGCAGCTCTCAATTTTGGAAAAGGCCGAGTTCGTAAAGATCAAAAAGAGCTTCGCCGGCAAGATGCCCCGGACGTCGGCTAGCCTGACGGCTGCCGGGCGGGACGTATGGGCGGCGCACTTGCAGACGCTGCGGGAGATTGCTGGCGGTTAGGCGCGCTCGTTGTATCGGTGAGGCAAGCGCGACGCCGGGACTCGTGTTGGGGTCAAAGTGTCTTCCGCAACCTAGCGCTATTCCCGAAGTTGGCCAGACGCGGTTTCGCGTAGAGCCACGCGAGGAGTCCGAGGAACGGGAGTACAAAAAACAGGACCATCCAGAGTGCTCGGGTGGTTTGGTCGAGACGAACCTCGCTGAGCACATCAAAGACTGCCCAGATGATCGATCCCATAGCGAAAATAGCGGACGCTCCCGCCTACAACACCAAGATCCATTGCCAAGCTTCCAGGTCGTCCCCCTCGACCAGATGGTCCGATCAAAGTAGTACCCCTTGGTAGCGGCGGAGTAGCGTCCTGCCACCGCTCGTCTCAGTACCCAGAACTTGTAACGCTGCGGTAGGGGAGTGCTCTGGTGAACGAAGGGCTGAACATCATGGATATCTAATGGAGTCACGCAGGGGTAGAGCTTGGCTGATCCCCATCGTGAGTGGCAGATGTTACGTCCGCACTCCAGAGTGCTAGTCCATGTCCCGGCAAGGAAACGAGCAATAGGCCGTCTGGCCCGGCAAGCGTCCAAGCCTCGTGCCGCTCGTCTGGCAGAACATCGATGGTGCTTCCGTCTGAGAATTCCAGGTGAAGAGCGCCGGCTTCGTTAGCGAAGCCGTTTACGACAGCCGAACGGACGATACTAAGCACCGGCCCGAGCGTTTTGCAGTGCCTCGTCGACTACGGCTTCTGCGTAACAACAGAATTACTGGTCCCTTGCAGTTTCAAGAAGTTTGCGAACTTCGTCCGTGGATGCATCGAGAAAATCGACGAGCGCTTGCATGGGTGCCGGCCCTTCTCTCCATCCCCATACGTCGGCGTCATAAGCGTCGTCCAGTTCAACCAGGCCTTGGGCGAGCGGGTGTCCTTCATGCCGAACCACGGTGTGCGCCCAAGCCGCAAGTTCGCGTATTTGAAGTGTTCCTTCAATGACTCGGCGGGCATGAAAGTGGGCTGCGAGTAGCTGAGCGTCGTCTAGCGTCATGCTTGCAGTCGCCAGACCTTGCTCCCGAAGAGCTTCTTCAATGAGAGCTCCGAGGTGGAACACGTTGATCTTCACGGATGCTCCAGCGAGTTCACGGAGCGTTTCGCTGTCATGACCCTCTAGGAGGGCATTCGTTGCAGCGGTAACCCCGACCTCTGCTGCATCTTGCTTCAAAAGCCATAGAGCGCGCGCCGCAAGAAGCTCCATGATCGCTGACGTTAGCTCTGAGGTCACGCGTTCAGCATAGTCATGCCCGGGGGCTGCTCTGTGCTTAGGAGGGTTCGCCGTCGTTGTTTGTTAGTAGGAACTTGCGCAAGAGGTTAGCGAGTTGCACTCGCTCGGTTTTGGACAGCCCTTCGAGCATCTTGTGTTGGTTCTCCACGTGGTGGTCTACCACCTCATCCACCAAGGCGAGTCCCTCAGGGGTGAGGCTGATCAGCAGTTGCCTGCGGTTGTCCGGGTTGGTTTCACGATGAACCAGCCCCCGGTTTACGAGTCGGTCCACGCGGTTGGTCATGGCTGCGGAACCGATCATCGTCAGGCTCGCGAGTCGCCCGGGAGTCAGCGGCGCTTCAGCTGCCGAGCGCCGGAGCGTTGCCAGCACGTCGTACTCCCACGGCTCCAGGCCGAACTGGCTCATGAACTTCTGCACGTCCAGTGAGGCCAGGCGGCTGGCCCTGTTCAGCCGGCCCAGAACGCCCATCGAACTGACGTCCAGGTCGGGGCGCTCCTTGTTCCATTGCTCAAGAATCGTGTCTACTGCGTCGCGGTCCATTGTCCTCCCATGCTTGACCTCAAACAGTACAACACCTACATTGTCTTATATCAAATAGTTCGACATCAAAATGTATGGAAGTGAATAATGGATAAGGCGTCTCCTCGGGATCTATTCATCACTGCACTGGCGCCCATGGTCTGGGGATCCTCTTACTTGGTGACCACCGAGTTTCTCCCCGCCGACAGGCCGCTCCTGGCCGCAACCGTCCGTGCCCTTCCGGCTGGCATCGTGCTGATGCTCGTCACCCGCACATGGCCGCGGGGGAGCTGGTGGTTCAAGGCGGCCGCCCTGGGCGCACTCAACATCGGGCTGTTCTTCTTCCTCCTGTTCTTCACCGCCTACCAACTGCCCGGCGGGGTGGCGGCGCTGGTCGGGTCGATTCAGCCGCTGTTCGTGTTGCTTCTTGGAGTGCCGCTGCTGGGGGAGCGGATACGTATGACGCACATCATTGCTTGCGGAGTGGGAGCCGCAGGTGTCGGTTTGCTCGTCCTGCGATCAGACGCGTCGCTGACTTTTGTGGGTGTGCTCGCCGGGATGGCGGCGGCGCTGAGCATGGCGGCCGGCATCGTTCTCACCAAACGCTGGGGAAGACCCGACGGCGTGGGGCTGCTTGGGTTTACCGGCCTGCAGTTGGGGATGGGCGGGGTTATGCTCCTGCCGGTGACGCTGGTGGTTGAAGGGCTGCCGGGGTCGGTCTCGGTGCCTAACCTGGCAGGGTTTGCGTACCTCAGCGTGATCGGTGCGCTGGCTGCCTACGCGGTCTGGTTCCGGGGGATTCAACGATTGCCCACGATGGTGGTGTCGTTCCTGGGATTCCTGAGCCCTTTGGTAGCTACGGTGCTGGGGTTTGCGTTCCTGGGGGAGGCGTTGTCGGGCTGGCAGATTGTGGGGGCTCTGTTAGTTCTGGCGGCTGTGTTTTTGGTGCAACGGCCGGGGGCGGTTGTGGGCCGGCAAACTGCCACAGAAAGTGGAAGTGCCCGGTGAGCAATAGAGCAAATGTCTGACCGCGGCAAGCCAGATGGGCTCGTACTACGTAGTCCGTTCAGAACAGACTACGTACTTGCGCCCTGCTTTCTCACGAATCTGCATCCTCCCTAACAGTCATGCCAAGCTTTTTCCCGTGCATCCAGAGGGCAACGTCCATGGTGCGTAAGTCAGAAATTTGGAGGCTAATTCCGGATTTTTCCCTTATTGCGGTAAGCCGCTCAGGAAGTCCGGCTCCATCGGTCAGAGCAGCGTGCCAAGTCCGCCATTGAGTGTCGTTGTTGTTCAGGCCCATGAGCGGACCTACTACAGAATCGTAGATGGGGACGAGGCGAGGGCGCTTTCGGGCCATTATCTTGCTTGCCGTGGTGGGCCCGATGCCCCACCGGTACGTGTCTGTGCCGCGGAGCAAACGCCAGAGTTTGCTGGCAGGACTCAGAGCACCAAGGATGGTTTCGTACTCGTCGGCCGTAACGGCTGCCAGATCCAAATCGGTCGGAATCTCCTCCAGCAACCTCCTAGCCTCCGCGCTACGAGTTTCAACGAGCCCGATTATCGCTGGGGCTGGCACTGGCACCGATAGGAAGGAGACGGCGAGGAGATCATCTGCCGTGATGGCGTTTGCCACCTCTACCCGGTCGCCTCCTCCGGCCCAGTTGTCGAAGCGACTTCCGGTCTGAGGGACACCGTTGCGGTAGAGCTTCGTGTAATACTCATTCACGAGAGCAGCAGCCTCGTCCACGAGCGCAGGTAAGAGAATTTCCGGCAAGGCCATCGTTGAATCCTTCGTGTGCGTTGTTGGCGAGTTTTACGGGCCGCGGAATGGCCCATTGGTCGTGCGGTTCAGCTTTCCTGCGGCTTGGGCCAGTAGGTAAAGGCGCTGATGTCGCCGCGCTTTTTTGGAGGCGTCCGATAGCCGTACCTTCCCACGATCTCATCGTGCAACGGTCCGCTCAGAACGGGGTCCACGCTGAACCCACGGCGGCCCGTTTTGGCGTCCAACTCCCAACTGCCCTGTCGGATATGAAATAGGCCTCGAGTTACTCCGCGGTGGACGGCCACCACGTGTTTGACCTTGAGTCTTTCCACGGCTTTCGGATCGATCCGCCACCATGCTCTCACCGAGTCACCGAGTTCAGTCGCGATTAGCGACTTGTTGGACGCGCTTAGCCATTCAGTTCGGAAACCATAGCCAGCGCGCATTCCACCACCTGGTAGAGGTTCCTCCAGGTCTACCCACGGCTTTAGCGTGATAAGTAGGAGCGGGGGAGTTTGAGGAGGGAGTTTAGGGGCACCGAACTCCGCCACTATATTTGCCAACGTTTCTATTCCGTGGCCCTTCGAGGATTCGCGTCGCTCATTGGTCAACTGGTCGAGGTTGGCCAGCGGGTGCAACCCAGATACCGGCCGGACCAAGAATGTTGATAAGAGATCTATGGCCGCTGCCTCCACTTGCGTGTACTCGGAGCTCATGCCATGTCGCAGTATCCAGATGTCTGGCTCGAGTCCTGCCGCACGAATTTCTTGGATGGTTCGGATCTTGCGAGAATGCTCAGCTGTCGATTCGTCCTCGGGCGAGGACAGTGCTTCGGCTTCGAGCCCATGGTCGGCCACACGAGTCCGGGAACCTTTGCCCACGTAGAAGGGTACTGATGTTCTTGGGTCCAAGAGCATGTACACGTAGTTGCCCAAATGCTCAGCTACCTGTTCCAAGATCTTTGGATCAATTTTCATTGCCTGCCCTGTCTGTGTAAAACGCATCGGGGTCGAATCCCAAATTGGTGAGCGTCTTACTGATGACACCCCATACCTCCGCGGTTGCCGGTGTCTGTTGCAGTCTTGCAAGTGCCAACAGATATCGACGCAGTTCAATCTCGTCCGGGCTGAGGCCTTGTGTGTAGGCGGGCGCAAGCAAATACGAGTGTTCATCGGCGGCGTAAGCAGCTGTCATGTCCAGAAAGATCTCCATATCGCGGCCAGCCTCTTGAATGGCTGCATCTCGTTCGCTGCTCGTCGTCCAAGTGGGGAACGATCCGGTCATGGGGAGGATGTCGAGCTTGCCGGACCAGACCAGTCGTTGGTGCGGCTCGTCGAAGAGGCTAAGAACCGTGCCCATCTGCTGCCTTTGCGGGTCGTGGCTCGGCAAGGCCCTTCGCACGTCGTGAACGATTTCGTGGAAATGGTCATCGGCAAGGCCAAAGCCGACGAACAGCAAGTGATGTGTCAGCAGGTGTGCTTTGACCAAGGCGGACAAGGCCGCGCGACTGCTGTTGAAGCCGAGGTAGTCGTCCCGGGTGAGCACGATTGTGTCCGGCTTGCTGACTGATCCATGAAGCTTCAACAGCCACTCGCCGCCAACGCTTGGAACATTTTCCGGTAGAACAGTTCGCGGTCGTTGGGCGTCCGCGCATGCCATCTCGAAGAGACGATCGTAGTTGAGTGTGATAGCGCCAGCGGATGGCAAGGTTGCCAAGAGAGCCGGCGCCAGTCCATAACGAGGTAGATCGACGACGGTGGCCACCGCCTTTTCGAATGCCGCCCGGGAACCATGCTGATCCACATACATCTGCTCGAGGACGCTAGCTTGGTCCAAGGGCCCAAGCCGGTCAAAGTCTACGTTTGAGGCGTCCTTCAGGTCGATGCCATCGCGAAGGCGCTCCAGAAGTTGGCCCCACGTAGGAGCCCCCGCGCTAACACTTACGCCGGCCCCCAAAAAGGGCACAAGATGGCCAGCCTTCGCTTTGCCACCGAGAGTTAGAGCCTTGGCCTGAAGCTGTGGATCCAATGGCGTCCATCCGCTTCCTGCGGCTTGCGCTTCACGGCGAAGTTTTTGGGCGAGAGAGAAAGCAGCCCGATCTTGGAGAACCAGAACGATGTCAACTGAGTAGCGCTCACTCAGGTCTGAAGCGCAATTGAGGATATCCCTCACCACCGCGCCAAGATGTCGTCCTGCACCACCACCGGCAGTACCAAAAAACGGCATCGCCAGCAGAGGGAACGGTCTCTGCGAAGACGGCTCTCGAAGACTGTCTTTTGCCGCTTTGACGAATGCTTCCAATCGTTCGGCCACGACCTGTGGTCCCCATGCCATGTTGTTGGGAACCGCGGTGAGCACCGGTAGTGGCGACGTTTGGTCCCAGTCCTTGACGGCTTGGGCGAAGAGGCGGCCTGTGTGGAAATCGTCTCCACATGACGCCGCCGCAAGGTGTTGTAGGTCTTCGTGGGCACCGAGCCAATGACGTCTAATGGTTAGAAATGAGTCCGTAGGAAGGAGCCACGCATCGCATTCCAGGTTCAGGATGTCGGCCATCGTGACGAAAACATGGGGAATAGTCATGGGCGGTGGCATCCAAAGCTCTGGGTCTGAACTGGGCAAGTTTGATTCTTATGTAAGGGCATTGAGGAGCCGCTCGAGGTTACGCTCGAAGGCGGCTTTGCCATTGCCATCCGGTGCGGGGATGCGAATCAGGGGAGGGTGCCCCATGGCAGGCGTGGCGAGATCACGCAGTGCGTCGTAGTACGCGCGTTGTCGTTGCCTTCCACCAACGCCGAAGGCTACGGCAGACTTTGAATGCCTGTACTTATCTGCTAGCGGTGAGTACCGTTCGCAGAGTGACGAATATTGGTTCACGTCAAAGCCCAGCGGCAATGCGCCAGGGTAAAAACTGAAGGTCTGCAGCCGAAAGCTGGTGAAATGCTGTATCTCGTCGACTTCGATGATGGTCCCAGTGCCTTCATGTATAAAGTCGCCAGGAAGTGCAGTAGTTCGTTTGACGGACTGCTCTGCACCTTTGCCTCCGAGCGAAGCAAAGATTTTCTCCAAAGGAACTGCAACAGCCGAAGCGGAATCTGGGAGGCCAAAGTGGCCACGTTGATTTAGCCACGGCATCTTGTAACGGACAAGCTGGACACCGTGCTTCAGTGCAGTCTCAACAAACGCATTCTCACAATCTCCAACAGGCATGGGCTCATCATAGTGGTCCGGGTGGCGGACCAGAGGCACACAGAGGGACCGAACAAAGGTTGCGAGCTTCGGGCCGTCTGCCACGCTGCATACGATGTTCACTGCCATCAAGAAGTCGGCTCCCGACGCTTCACAATAGCGTTCGCCGATCGAGCCTTACCCGACCAAAAGGCTTAGGCCAGGTATCTTGGCAATGTGGGGGAACCAAAACCTTGGAATGAAGCCGAGACAAACGCGCTCTTGAAAGCATATTTTGCAATGCTGGATAGCGAGACGCGCGGTATAGCCTACTCAAAGATCGCTCACAATCGACACGTGCAAGCTCTGACAGGTCGCAGCAAAGGATCAATTGAGTTCAAATTCTGCAATATCAGTCATGTTCTGGCAGAGGTCGATCATCCGTTTGTCGTTGGGTATAAGCCACGGAGCCACGTCCAAGAAGCGCTGCGAGTAGCAGTCATGAGACAGCTCAGTCCAAGAGAGCCGTTCATCGGTTCCGGGGATACTCTGCCGAAAGCCTTGATGCTATCTTCAACCGATACTCCCAGCGATGCGGCCGAACCGGCCGCAGTCTCCAACGAAAGAGGACCGTTGTCTGCACCGACCGCTCCTGATAGGCAGAATGAAGATATATGGCACAGTCTCGCAGGCTTGTGGGATCGCGCCACTGGAGGAACCGATGTCGCGGCCCGACCCGATCATCCGATTGATTCCGTTTGGCCGTCTGCTCTCCGTCCTGCCGGAGTCGAGGAAGCATGCAACTGGCTGAAAGCCGGCATCGCAGCCGGTGAACCGCCCCGCTTCCTGTTCTTAGTAGGCGGGCCGGGAGCGGGAAAATCCCATGCCACAGCACATGTCGTTGAGGGCCTACATGCGGAGCGCCACCGTGACGATGGTCTGGCTCACCGGGTCTATGAATATAAAGGGACTAAGAGTGACGTCATTGTCATCAACGATGCCACCATCAATCTGGAGACGTCAAACGTTGCACCTCTGATTTCTGATATCAATGGAGCCATAGACAATGCAGGAACATTGGCAACGTCACACCCGCTCAATTTGATGGCCTGTGTCAATAGGGGTGTTCTCGTTGAGGAAATGGCAGAATCCAGGCTTCGAGATTCCCAGAACTGGACGGCAGGCGACGTGCTGGTTCGCTGGCTCTATGACTCAGTAGCCAAAGGGCCTGATGAGTCAGTCTGGCGTCTCTCACGAAAGGCGGGCCGTGACTTTGTCAAATCGGCCCAACTCAGTCACTTAGGGAACCACGTTGCCAACGTAATGGCGGTATTCGTTGACGAGTGTTCGTTGTTTGAAGAGCGTCCAGCGATAAGCATAGCTGCGGACTCCCAAGTCTCCGCGCAAGATTATCGGATTGTTCCTCTGGGCCGTCGTAGAGAAATAGAGGACGCACTGTCTCCCGCAGCAGACTTGCTTGCCAACGTACTGGCGGTTCTCCAAGTCCCGGACACGAATGTCCACGATAAGTACTCAACCACACTTGTAGACCCGGTCACAGCCAACCTGCATTCACTGCGCTTCCCGCAGATCAGGTCAGGTTTGTTGACTATGGCTCGGAGTGCCGAATTGATGTCAGCAACGCGCATGACCTATCGCGAGCTCTGGGGGTTTCTGACGAGAGCTCTGGTTGGCGATGCCCCGATACGCATGGCAAGGAACGAACTTCGTGAATTCCTTGTTGCGAACCAGCCGACGGGACAAAGTGCGGAGGATGATTTCCAACGGATGCGACGGCTCTCCGGCCTGCGCTTTAATCAGAGCATATTCGGTGCAGGCGAGTGGGCATCCGCGTCGGAGGGTTCAATGCGGGATCCAGTCTTGAAACTGCTAGTCCCCGCTGACCCAGTAAGTGATGCTGTCCCTGGTTCTAATCCTGACAATCCCGATGAAGGCTGGGCGACGCCAGTCTCCGATGCGTTCAGTGTGCATGCATCCGATGGGACTCCCCTGCAGAGCCTCTTGGACTCATTGCCAAGTAATGTACCCATGCACGACATCGTTACGGATTTTGACAAACGCTTGGACGAGGCCTTCTCCAGGCTAATGCAACAACCTCAGCTAAAGGACGACAAACGGCTGGAAGCAACTGGCTGGTATGGCGCCTACCTCACACGTCTCTATGCCGTTTCTCACGGTATCAGTGCATTTAGGCGCGAGATTGAGATGCTCATAAGAACTTGGGTTCAAGTTCCGCATTTGCCTGACGGCCTGAAGTCACCGTTGAGGACTTTGCTTCGGCCTAAGCGGAATCCGAATGAGTCTGCGTCCTCCATCCTTCCGCTGTTTGACAGCCGAACCGAACCGATCACCGGGAGGGTCAGCATCCCTAAGCTCGCCGTCCGCGTCAAGGAGCCTGAACTGACAACGGACCGTGCAGGACAAGGCGAACAAGTTCTACTTACGATTCGAACAGATGGAACCAAGATGAGCAGCGTTTCGTTGGATTTTCCGTTGATCAGGGAGGCTCTGGCTTGTGTCGATGATTTCATTGGCGTGACGGATTTGATCGATGTGACAGCTCCGAGGCTAGAACGTGTCCGCGCATCGAGGCTACTTTCGGCCCATCTTCGCGGCGCCGAATTCTGCCTAGCGGATGGCGATCGAGAGGTCCAGTTGACCCAGCAGGAGCAATCACGATGACCAGAATCGCTGCCGCGCATCAGCTCCTTCTCCCATTTAACAGACCGGAGTACTTTTCCGTGCCGGAGGCACTGCTCTCGGCTCTAGCATGGCGGGCCTATGAATCCATAAGTAATGAGGAGCAGGAAAAGCCGCTTGGCTTGATGTACAAAGCGCAAGCGAAGGAAACATTGTATCTCTCGCTTCGCCCGACAAAACCAGAAGAGGACACAGCTGAAACGCTGGGCAACCAGCTGAGGCAACGGGGCATAAGCACCGCGGCATCCGATAGATTGCTGGGAGATGCAGTCTCATCTAGCGTGACTGGAATTAGAATTGAGAAAACCGGTAATCAGCCTTCCAGCCCAATGACGCCGGCACTGGCACTGATGCAAAACCCGCGGGGTGTGCTTGTGAAGCAAGGACCGCCGGACTTCGGCGCCATAATTGAAAGCCTATTCACTGTCGGTCACCCTCTTGTCGGTCCGTCAATGTCCGCGACTGAACTCTGGTTGCGGGCTTCTGACAAGAGACTCGAGCTGGACCCGTTACTTAGCGCCATAGATTCTTCTATGATGTCGACGGTTTTCCAAGACGCATTGCGCAGACGAACTTCTTTTCCGATTGCAGAGGACAGTGTCGACTGGTGCGGACTGTATCCAGAAACGCCGTACGAATGGTTTGCTAAGTCTTGGCAGGCCCTTACGTCCGATGAGTGGGTTGGGGCACTTCCTGCTCGCGTGTGGGTCGACTGGGCGACCACAGTGTTGCGCTTGGCAATGGGGCTCGGGTTCCTCTGGGAATACGCGTGGTATGAGGCGCTGGGCATGGCGATCGTCCAGGACTCTGTCCCCGATACGCTTGAGGAGCTTCGAGGAACGGTTAGGTCCCCGCTGCCGTGGCAATCGAGCCGCTCCTCGATCTCCGTCAGGGACGTTGGCGCCACTATAAAGGGACGTATCGCAAGAGGCGAACGCATCAGAAGGAGCCTCAAGGAACGCATCAAAGATTTAAACGGAAATCCAGACGCGATCGAGTTTCTGCGGTCAGCCGCCCGAAGTGATTTCAGGTTGTCTCTGGCTGCAGAGATCACTGAAAAAAAGGACGCCGGCAAGCTTGTTTGGGAAACGGTAAAATATGGCCTTCAGGTGCGGGAATCAAGCGGTCCATTCACGGATTACTACGGCATCCTCAAAACGCGCGGGCGGAGATATCTTGTCATTGACCCCGGTACTGAGTGGATAGCGGTAGTTGCTAGCCTCGCATGCGGTTCTCCAGGGACACAATGCAATGTGGGAGACGTCCTGCGTGACCTAACCATTCTTGGGATGCGCCCCGAGCTTGGGGACCTAGTGTCCTTACTCGAACGTGCAGGCATGGCACGTGGCAGCGCCGACGCTGATCACGCCGTAATAGTTGAGAGTGCTTTCTAGGAGAATCATGGCGTCTATTTCATTGGGCAAAGTCCTGGGTCGAATCCTCGCACGAACTAGCGGGCTCGGCCACATCCACCTGCCAGAGGGAATTAGTAGCGAAACTGCAGAGGAGATTGTTCGGTCGGCTAATCGGAACAAAAGTACCAACCCACCTTTTGCTCTTTTGGTCACTAATGGTCCAGAGTCACTTCAGGAATTTGACTGCCCACGTGTAAGTCCTTCCCGGACGATTCAATACCGTCAAGGTGATCATTTGGCGGTAGTCCACGGAAGGCAACCCGATCTATCATCGTTTGTGCAAGTTTTTCGTGAATTATTTGGGCAAAGTTTTCCTGAGCAGGCTGAGGGGGCTGTGTCCCTAGGCAAAATTGCACGTGAAATAGTCCAGTCGCTATGTGAGCAATTCGACTTGGATGGCTTGAGCTCGCGCGAAAAATCAAGATGTTCTGACATCCTTTTTGGAATTTTGGCAACGCTTTCCACCATTCATTCGCGCGCCGGTGATACAGGGCGGAGCTGGAACTCTGCTTGGTTTGCGCATGTTGATTATGGGCTCTCCAACCTTCCTAAGATTCTTGGCCAATTGGGCGCGTCTGCGACCAATTTAGAGTTGCCGGAAGCCTTGGATAAGTATGCATATGCATGCTTCGCCCTCCCGGCCCCGAAGCTTGGAGCCGGAAGGTCATTCCTAGCGTCGGATGCAGGTGCGGTAAGCCTCATGGATGCCCTGACTGAGTCCTGGAGTGACGAAGATTCATTCCGCATGAGCATCGCACAGCTGCCGACGCGTCAGGAGGTGAAGGAGGCAGGAGGCAAGCATCCGCTTACCGAATTTGCCCTTGATGACTTTGACGACGCAGTGAGCAGTGACGGGAACGCTTGGTTGGGGCTCGTCAAGACAGTTGGTGCCTCGCCTGAAAATATAGAACGGTTCTCGGCTTTAACGGAAGAGCAGTTCAAGAGCCCTGCTCGCGATGACGAATCACTGACGTTTGACATAGGCCTCAAAGAAGGGGGATCGCTGGCGCTGGATCCTGATCTTCCGGAGAGTCCTTTTCTCATCCCGCTGGTGTCAGACGGGACAGCCGGTGGGCGTCAACTTCAGTCTGAAATTCTAACGATTCGTATTCCCATTCTGGACCGCCTACACCCCGACGAGGCTCGGACCTCGGGGCTTACGATACAAAGTCAGCCTGCCAATGTAGCTAACTGGGTTGGGACCGTCGAAGTTTCAGATGACGGTGAACTTCTTGCGATTGGACGATTTATTAAGCCTCGAGGGAATGGTCGGAGCGCTGCGCCGTTCCGGTTGGTAACCCTAAAGGTGATGTTGCCAAGCGGGGATCCTCTAGCTACGCGTGTCAGGAATGATCTATCGGCCAAAGCGTACGTCTTTTCAGGGATGCAAACTTTCTTAGCAGCAGCTCCTTTCAAGAAGAGAGGGGGGCTAGGAAAGATAACGTACCTCGGGCAAATAGAGTGGACACCCGTGCCCGCGATTGATGCCAGCGAGCTGGAGTTCGCTGAGGAATTGCCCGAAGTGCCCGGCGGCTATCAGGCTTTACTGTGGTCTCCGAATGCTAAAGAGCAGCCGCTTCTGGATGGAGTGGCTCTAAGAGCTCACCCGATTCTGAAAGATTTGTTCGCCCTGCGCTTCGCCCCGACTGGCGACAATGAGTTCGTGGCAAACAGTTTTACTTTTCGTGTTCGGCCAATAGCTGCAGGGGGTGGACACCAGTCAGCTCTACTGGCTGCCGCTGTCAAGCAGCAGGTAGTCCCAGATCGCCCTAAACCGGCGACGGAAGGGTCGGTTCGCGGACAAGCGGAGGCCTTCTACGCAAGCCGTCTCGTTGCGGGAGACACGTCGATTGTCGACGCTCTGGGGCACGTAATGATGCCCAGTAATGAATCAATGCGAGTGGAGGACTCCCGACCGCAAGATCATGGGGCGTTCATGATGCCCGATGCTGCGCGAGGGGCGCTCGACAGCGTCAGCTATTTCAAAGTCGACGAAGCCTTCGTTCGCGGGGCAGAAGCTGAGAGATTTCGAGAGGCTTTTCGTGCTTTGCGGGTAGACGAACTTCTTGTCCGTCAAGACGTCCGTGGTGAAGGCGTCGAATTCGAATGGCCCTCACGGACTTCGTGGCGCAGTCTTTGGGACGATCCAGCCTTGAGCGAGTACTTGGACGCATACAGCGATCTAGTTGTTGCTGCTCGTGCCAGCGGTAGGGACGAGAATCTGTTTTGGGCTGCCTATCCGATGTCGGTGAGTGCGTGGGACGTCAAGGGCGACAGCGGATGCCAAGCAGTGTTGTTGAGCCCGCTACATCCGATAAGACTGGCCTGGCTGGCCGGAGCAGAGCATTCGCTCTTTGAGGCCGAAAACTCAGTGGAGCATGCTGGCTCTGTTGAAGGATGGAACCTGCCTCTAGTGGGACCAGGCGAATCAGTTGCCGGCAGGATGTTGGCGGTCCCTGCTGACTCAGGTGAGGATCAGATCTTTCTCGGTTGGTCCATGATGCTTCCTGCAGCTAAATCGAGACCGAAGAGATTATCTCCGCCCGACAGGATAGGAAACGCTGTCACACCCGGGGCGGCCGTTAGCGGCCTCAATGCCACAGCGGTGGATGCTGCCCTCAGATCATTCCGCCGTATGCATCCACACATTTCGACCCTAACCGTGGACCTCCATGCACTAGATCGCCAGAATCGGTTGACTGAAATAGATGATTCGGTTCTTGCTGTAGCGGAGGAATGGGGGAATGCCAAGACTGGACGACTTATCGGTGGCGTCAGGGTACTCGATTCCGTTCGGCGTGAGGGACCCGTTCCTAGGGACGCAGTGACGAAGCTCGTGCGGGAGAACCGCGACATGCTGTTGACATGGTCCAGATACGCTCCCCAAAGCGAGGCGAAGGTATGGTGCAACATCCGTCTCCTCCAGGACTCTGGAACTATTGTCCGCGTTGACGGCGGGGGAGCGACCCATGGGGTCTTGGGGGAAGTGCCCCTTCGACGTTTTGAAAGTAGCCTCAATAGGCTAAGTGATAGGCGAAGCAGCCTCAGCCAACCTGCAGTTCCAAGCACCATGGGATGGAACTCGTTTAGCAGGGCACTTCAAGCCTGCGAGACGGGCGACTCAGCTCCACTGATCGAAGCTGCAATGATGCGTCGGGACGTGGCCGATACTACCGCCGATTGGACGGTCATGGGCGAGTCTTTCCTTAGCCCGGCGATCATGGCTGAGCTAATGGACACCCACAGCGAGGGCTCGCGCATGCTTTGGGAGTGGCGACCGCCAGTCTTCGAGCGGTCGCCCGATGTCCCTTTCATGGAACGCCGTCCCTTTGTCTCCATTGCCAAAGTGCCGGATAGCTTCGGCCACGAGCTGGAGAGACTCTTGGCCAAAGCCACGGGTAGGGAAGACACCGCGCAACTCAAGCGTCGGGTTATGTCGAGTTTAGGCAGTAGGGGAGTTGGCCTGTCCTCCCTACTATCGATGGGCGGAACTCATGTTGCGGGCGCCATGGGCTTCTACTTGACGTTCGGGCTTTTTGACGAGGCGGTTTCGGATGGCTCCAATAGGTTTGTTGTTCCGATTGATGCTGCTGATTACTTCCTGCGGACACTATCGGGACAAGCCAACCATGGACAGCACCAACGTCGCGCGGACCTGCTATTCATTGAGATGAGGGATGAAGAGCTCATACTTTGTCCCGTCGAGATTAAGTGTTATGGGCTTAAAGGCGACTCGATCGGATCAAGACTGCCGGCTCCGGGGTCATCTGCACTTGATGAGCCGCTGGATCAGCTCGCGGCCAGTGCGCGGCTACTGGAGAACATTGAGTTCAGGGCAGCCGCGGTAGAGGGGGCTGACAGGGTTATCTGGATGAACAGTTTGGCCACCCTAGTCGAGACCGCCGCGAGGCTCAGTACCACGCTTGGTTCTCCGGCAGACTTCGCTCGTCGCCTATCTGCCTTGGTTGACGGACGGATGAAAATCCGTCTGGGTAAGCCCTTACTTACATACCTGCAACACAGTTCGACAACCTCTGGGGGCGAACACTTCTATGCGGGAGAGGTAGGGACGGACGATGCTCCTGTCCGTGGACTCATAGCAGATACAGCCAAGGTTTTTAAGGCTCTGGAGGGTTCCGATGCGTCTGTCATTCACGCGTGGAGACAGCTCGTGGATTGGGCCGTGGAGGAACCAAGTGAAGATGGAATTTTAGCTCCCAAAGCATCTCCGGAAATGCTGAGTCAGGACCTGGACGAAAGCGCTAATAGTTCGTTCGGAGCCGAAAGCCAGTCTGATGAGGCTCCTGAAGCTGCGCCGCAGACCAGCATTCAGACTCAGCTTCCCTCAGTTCCTGCGGCAAGCGCAGCAGCTAGTGAAGTGTCCGGTATCTCAGGGGAGGGTGTTCGAATCAATGTCGGTAATCTCATGGGGTCAATCGGACACTCTCCGGTTGATTTCTGGCCTAGTAACACAAAGCTCAATCAAATGAATGTCGGCATCGTCGGAGATCTTGGAACAGGCAAGACTGAGCTTGTGAAGGCCTTGATCGCCCAGATCCGTGAACAGGCGGCGGAAAAGCAGCCATTTGTTCCTACCTCTATGCTGATTTTTGACTATAAAGGAGATTTTCAGAAAGAGGAGTTCGTGGCTCGGATCGGTGCCGTTGTTCTGGAACCACACGAGATTCCCCTAAATGTATTTATGCCCGTTACGGGGGAGCACTCGCGGCTTCCTTATCAACAAGCGGCAGCCTTCGTCGACGTCCTCAGAAAAATATACCGAGGCGTCGGGCCGGTCCAATCAAGTCTCCTTAATGAAGCAGTGCGAAATCTTTACGAGAAGAATTTCAACAGGCCACCGACCCTCGCCGAGGTTAGGGCCGAGTACCTAGAGAAGTCGGGAAATCCTGACTCGGTCTCTTCTATCCTTGATAGTTTTGTCCTCAGCCAGATATTTAGTTCTGACAGGTCTAAGTTAATGCCGTTTGGAGAGCTTCTGGCTGGCAAAGTCGTGGTGGTCGCTCTTGACCGACTCGGGCCAGATCAGAGCGCCAAGAACGCCTTAGTTGCTCTGTTCTTGAATCTCTACTACGACAACATGCTGAGGTCGGATCGGCCGCCATTCCAGGGTACGGACCCACAGCTTCGTTTTCTCAAGTCATTTCTGCTGGTCGATGAGGCCGTCAACATCATGCGCTATGACTTCCAGGTTCTCATGGACCTGATGTTGCAGGGGCGCCAGTTTGGGTACGGAGTAATGCTGGCGTCCCAGTACCTGTCCCACTTCAAAGAGGGCCGCGAGAATTTTGGACAACCCTTGAGGACTTGGTTTATCCATAAAGTCCCCACAGTCAATGCACGGGAGCTCGCGAGTCTAGGCCTGCCGGATCTTGCACAGGACGTGCCTCGACGTATCCCCGAACTACGCCAGCACGAGGTCCTGTACAAGTCGCTAGGCTACGACGAGGGTCGATTTGTGCGAGTAAAGCCCTACTACGAGCGATATGGACTTTGATCAGCATGCAGGTTCGGGGCGCAACCAAGGATCTCAGCCTAGCTCTGGCACAATGTATCAGTGATGAAGTTCGTTGACCTGTTTTCGGGTTGTGGTGGTCTCTCGTTAGGCATGGAGCGCGCGGGGGGTGAGCTCGTCGCGGCCGTTGAGAAGTCGGACATGGCTGCCCGCACTTTTTTCCACAACTACGTCGACGATGTATCAGACATGCGTGTATGGCAGCAGTACTTGCAGCGAAGCCTTCGGCGTCAATTCGAAGGTAAGGTCATTGTGAGTGAGCTTGCTAACGTCCTCGAGGATGATGATCTCATCAGGAGGTTCCGGGAGGATGATCTGGACGCCGTCGTCGGTGGCCCTCCGTGTCAGGGATTCTCTCTTGCGGGTCGACGGCGTAAGGACGATTTGCGGAATCGGTTGGCATGGGAATATTTGGACTTCGTTGAGCGAACGGCTCCAAAGACTGTCGTTATCGAGAACGTCGTAGGTATGAGCCAGAGCTTTGTGAAAGGTGAGGAGTCGTCCTTCTCGCAATTGCAGACCGCCCTAACTCGCATTGGCCCAGGTTACGAAGTTCAGGCAGTTCGAGTCAACGCTCTGCACTATGGCGCGCCTCAGTTCCGTCCTCGGCTGATGCTCATTGCTCTTCGGAAGGACCTCGCTCGAAAGCTCAGCGTAGAAGCAAAACCCGGCATCTGGAAGTCCGACTTCGCGGATCTGGTGAATGACGTTCCGGCTCTTGCGCCCGAGCCTACGACAGTCTCGGGTCATGCCTTCACGGTCCGTGACGCCATCGCGGATCTGCCTGGATGGGAGGGCACGCACCGCGGGCGAAACGCAGAATATTTGGAAGCCCTACAACAGGCAGATGCGGCTGTACGTCCTAAATCCAAAGCGTACTCAGCCGGACTTCCGAACCAGACTCCGCGTCGTCATACAGACATGGTCGTCACTAGGTTCTCTTTCTACCGGATGATGGTAAGCCACCGAATTGATCAACGACTCCTTATACAGATGAGCGGATTGGACGCTGAAGACCAACGAACCATAGCCAAGCATGCTCTTGCTGGCGTCAAACCGCCTCTTGAGCTGCAGAGCTCTAATAGACCCTATAGCACACGGACTATCAGTTCCTTGGACGAACTAGTGGACCTCGCGCTTGAACTTGTAACCCGGAAGCACAGCCAGAAGGTCCTTCAGGCCGGCGAGCCTAGCCGGACCGTGGTTACTCTTCCCGACGATTACGTTCATCCCATGCAATCAAGAATTTTCACTGTTCGAGAGTTAGCTCGGTTTCAGGGCTTCCCGGATTCATTTGAGTTTCTCGGGAGGGAGACGACCGGTGCGCATCGGCGGAAGCTGGAGGTTCCGCAGTATACGCAGGTGGGTAACGCGGTCTCGCCGTGGCAATCCCATGCCGTAGCCAAACTGCTCACAAAGATTCTGTAGCAGCATCGGTTGTTTGTAGATGTGGAACGCCGTGGATCTGATCATCAGGCCTCCAACTTTTTCCGTCAGAGTCCCGGGTGCAGGCGTCAAACAAACACTGAACGGATTTTTCAAAACGCCATTTGCCCGGCGTGGTCTTACTATTGATCCATGGTGGACTTCATGAGTCCCGAGCAGCGAAGTGCCCACATGGCGAAGATTCGAAGCAAGAACACCAAGCCGGAGCTCGTGCTGCGAAGGCTGCTGCATGGCGAAGGATTTCGCTACCGACTTCACGGCCGTCAATTGCCTGGCAAACCCGATCTGGTGTTTCAAGCCCGAAAGAAAGTCATTTTCGTAAATGGCTGTTTCTGGCATGGACACGATTGTCATGTCGGAAAGCGTCTGCCTAAATCCAATACGGAATTTTGGCAAGCGAAGCGACTTCGAAACCAGGAGCGAGATCGCGACCAGAGGCTCCAACTTGTGGCTTCAGGCTGGCGCTATCTCGATGTCTGGGAGTGCGAAATCTTAGCGGACGCAAGTCTCCTGAAGCGCGTGTCCGAGTTCTTGCGGAACTAGGCTTTTGGCAGGGGCGGCTGCTGATAAGTGATTGGGCGGCTGAACGGCATACACGGAGGACTCGAGCCTGCGTAACAGGTTCATAAACGCGTGTCCTCTATCAAAGGTTTATCACCCATCCCGGCTGGCTTCCGCAAGCCTGCGCCGCAGTTGGAGCTTGGGCAAGCTAGAGACTGCTCCGACCGGACGTTTGGTGGGGTCGCCCCGGCAGGTGGGGCCGTCGTCGTCGACGTTCTTCGTGGGCCGTTGTTTCGCAAGGCGTCCTACGGAAGGCGCGGGTTGATGCCGTCGCCGGGGTGACGACGGGCAGAGGAGAAGGAGCCTCGCATTGGACTCATTCGCACCGACCTGTTCGACACGCTCGACCGCGTTGCGCAAGCGTCGGACGACCGAAGAGGATCCGGCCGACTGTTTTGCGTATGGCGGCTGGCAGGCGCCTCTGTTCGACGACGCGGTCGGCGAACAGGTCGAATCCGGGATGGCGGGGATGGACGCACTGCTTCTTGGGCGCCAAACCTTCGACATCTATGCCGGGTACTGGCCGCACCAGGATGGCGGCCTAGCGCAGCTGTTCAACGCATCCCGAAATATGCTGAGTATTTGAAGGTTTGGAAGCCATTCGATATTGCCTTTCGGGGTCAGTGATATTGCCGGTGGGGGCCAGTAGCCGGGGTTGTGGGGGCCGCTGGCCCCCACCGACGTTTTCTTACTGCTTCATGGTGGCGTGTTGGCGCATGTTGTGGTTACCGGTGTCGACCCAGATGGTGTTGTGCACGATGCGGTCCATGATCGCATCGGCGTGGACTCCGGAGCCGAGCCGTTGATGCCAGTCTTTCTTGGCGTACTGGGTGCAGAACACAGTTGAGGCTGTGTCATACCGGCGTTCCAGCAGTTCCAGGAGCATGCTGCGCATGCCCTCGTCGGGGTGGTCGAGAAGCCATTCGTCGATCACGAGCAGGGTGAAGGCCGCGTACTTGTTCAGGAATTTGGTTTGTCCCTGTGGCTTGTCCTTTGCCAGCGCCCAGGATTCCTCAAGGTCTGGCATGCGGACGTAGTGGGCCCGGATCCGGTGCTGGCAGG
Organism: Paenarthrobacter sp.; assembly: GCA_031179305.1. Taxonomy (GTDB): domain Bacteria; phylum Actinomycetota; class Actinomycetes; order Actinomycetales; family Micrococcaceae; genus Arthrobacter. Next base: position 250,611 of record JAPSHX010000001.1, read on the forward strand.
CCTGCTTGGCCAGGGCGCACCCCAGGTAAGATTTCCCGGATCCGGTGAATCCCTGCAACACGACGTTCTGCTGCCGTTCGATGAACGAACACGTGCCGAGTTGGGCGATCACGTTCCGGTCCAGACCACGCTCGTCCACGAGGTCAAGCCGGCGCAGATCCGCGCCCGGGTAGCGTAGCCCGGCGCGCCGGATCAACCCCTCGACCTTGGCGTGGTTGAACCCGGAGTGGGCCTCGTCGACGACCAGCCGGAGCCGTTCCTCGAAGGCCATGCCGAGCACGAGCGTCTCGTCCTGGGCCTCGAGCGCCTCCAGCATTGGGGCGGCACCCATCTCACGGAGCTTGCGTTTGGTTTCGATATCGATCCCGCTCACTTGGCACCGCCTGCGTAGTATTCCGCGCCGCGAACGTATCCGCCGTGTTCGACCGGTTCATCCCGTGGTGGCCTGAGCCCGGCGGCTTTGTCCTGCTCTGTGGCCAGGATCGGCTGCAGATGCGCATACCGCGGGGACCTCACCCGGCCTGCCAACGCAAGCCGGCAGGCTGCCTCGAGGCGTTCGGCCGAGTAGCGCCGGGAGAGCCGTAATACGGCCAGTGCTGCGTCCAGGCCCTGCTCGTCGACCGGGACGGACTCGAAGATCCGGTTGACCACGGTCACCGCCGCCGGGCCGACCCGTTCAGCCCACTCCCGCACCCGGGGCGGGTCCCACTGCCGGTACTTCTCGCCGGCGGGCAGGTCAGCGTCGTTGGTGCGGTACTCGTTGGCCGCGCCCTCGGGCAGCAGCAGGTGGCTGGTCAGCCGTTCGGTGCCCCGGTAGGCCTGAATCACCCGGTCGGTGATCCGCAGGTCCACCATGGTGCCGATATTGGCAAAGGGCACCGAGTAGTAGTTCCTCTCCCAGACCACGTGCCCGTTCCGGCCAACCCGGCGCCCGTATGCCCATCTGCTGATCTCATAGGCCGCCGCCGGTAACCCTGTCAGCAGCGGCTGTTCCTCGGCTGCGAACACGCTGGCTCTGGACCCGGGCCGCTTCTGGAACGGCTCCGCGTTGTAGGCCGCGACCCGCTCGATGATGGCGGCCCGGAGCTCCGGCAACGAGGTGAATTGCCGCTGGCGCAGCCCGGCGATGATCCAGGTAGCGACGTGCGCGACCGTGTTTTCCACGCTCGCCTTATCCTTCGGCGCTCTGACACGTCCGGGCAGCACCGCCGCTGAATAGTGCGCCGCCATCTCGCGGTAAGCATCATTGAGCACGACCTCCCCCTCGCGGGGGTGCTTGATGACACCGGTCTTCAGATTGTCCGGCACGATCCGCGGCACCGAACCGGTGAAGGCCTCGAACATCGCCACATGGGCCCGCAACCAGGTGTCCTGCTTCATGTCCAGGGTGGGTTCGACGAACGCATACCGGCTGAAAGGCAGGCATGCCACGAACAGATACACGGTTCTGGCCTTGCCCGTGACCGGATCGGCCAACTGCATCGTGGGCCCCGACCAATCGACCTCCACCGTCTGACCGGCCTTATGCCCCACCCGGGATGCCGCCCCCGTTACCAACACATGCCGCTGGTACGTCCTGCAGAACCGGTCATAACCCATCACCGGCTCACCGGCAGCGGCGCATGAATCGGCATACTCGCCATGCAGCAACTTCAGCGTCACACCGACCCGGGCCATCTCCCGGTGAACCTGGTCCCAGTCCGGCTGCGCGAACACGCTTTGATGCTCACCGCGACCCGGGAACAACCGGGCATACACCTCGCGGTCCGTGCTGTCGGCGATATCATCCCAAACCACACCAGCCGCATCGGCAGCCTCCAGCACCGCAGTGATGCTCTTCCGCGACATTCCCTGCGAAGCCGCGATCGCCCGACCCGACAAGCCCTCGGCGCGCAACTGCAACACTAACTTCGCTCTGATCTTCCGTACCATTGATGATTACTCCTTCCGCCGTGCGCCCTATACACACGACGGAAGGAGCCTAAGCCGGGGTGGCCCCCGAGCACGCCACTACCGGCACCCAAGACCGCTACCGCGCGCTGTGCCCACCGGCCCCCAAACACACGACAGATGGACCCCAACAGCGCGAATATTCAATGCGGCCTCGCGCGAGACGACAACCCTCGAATAGGCCGGATCCAGTCTGCTCGGTCCTGACTGGGCGGCATCGTGCAGACCCTACTCTCTGAGCGGCTCTCGTTTTGGGTGTAGCCCATATTCCTCGGTGGCGGGAAGAAGATCTTCGCCGATGGGTGATTCCGACGAGCCTTGAACTCATCGAGCCGGTGGTCGCATCGCCGAAAGGTGCCGTGATGCAGCGCTACGCTTGGTTGAGGGGACGCCTTGGGGTGGGGGATATGAGTGCGCAATAGACCTTTCCCCGATTCAGGCGGTAGGGGTGGTCTCCTCCGCGCGGTTCCAGTGCCCCCTCGAAACAGCAGCAAGCCGTCCGGGTTCGAACCGGCGCGGGGGATCGAAGTGGTGAAGATCCTCAAACACTTCCACGCGATAATCCCGAAAGACCCTTGGACAGTCGATCTGAGATATCCCCGTACTAGTCGGGGTTGCTTAGCCCCCTGTCGTCGATGTTTTCCAGGTGGCCGGGCAGGTGCATGCCGAGCCGACCGAGCTCGCGGAGGTGGATGTTTTAGCCGCCGTCGGTACCGGAGAGTAGCGGATTGCAGGCAAGGCGGGCCGCGGGAGATGGGAAACCCTCGCGGGTAAGGCTGTTTGACGCCGTAGTCCGTGGCCCGCCTTGCCCACGTCCAGCAGCCACTAGCAATGGACGGGGCCTGGCTGCCGTTTCCGAGGACTACTTCGCTTCAACGTTGCTGGTCGCTCACCGCCCACGTTCGGTGGGCTGGTGCGCGAGATGTGTCGGCGCCGTTGGCCAAAGCGCGGTGTGCACCGTCACAAATTGACTGTGATCCGGCTCACCGCTTTAATAAACGAACGGCATTCATTTATAACCTATACCGGGCTCTCCCTCCCGGTTCGCAAAGGGCTAGCAATCCCAGCTCTGGTGCAGTTCCCGGCACCCGGCATTAGATTTAGGATCCCCAATGACCCCCACGTTTGATACTGATACACCGGCAGGCGAGAAGCCTGTGGGGCCAGCTTCCACTCAGACTCCAGCCCAGGGTTGGCGCCGAGTCCTCGGCGTTCCCTCGCTGGTGTTGCTGGGCTTGGTCTACATGGTGCCGCTGACTATCTTCAGTACTTACGGCATCGTGGTGGAGTTGACGGGCGGACGCCTTTCGGCTGCCTACGCTGTGACGCTGGTGGTCATGCTATTCACCGCGCGCTCGTATGGCCGGATGGCGCAAGCCTTCCCGTTCGGGGGATCGGCATACACCTACGCGACGCGATCCTTTGGCACCGGGCTTGGCTTTATGGCGGGGTGGTCCCTGCTGCTGGACTATCTGCTGCTGCCGATGATCAACTACTTGCTCATCGGCATCTATATGAACGCGGCCTTCCCAGCCATACCGGCATGGGTGTTCATGATCGTCTCAATCCTGGCCGTTACCATTCTGAACATCTTGGGCATCACCGCGATTGCCAAGGCCAACTTCATTGTGGTGGGACTTCAAGCGCTCTTCATTGTGCTGTTCGTTGCGCTGGGACTGTCATCAATTACCGGTACTGGCAATCTTGACTTGATGGCTCCGTTCACCGGTGTCGATGGGGCCGAGGGCGTATCACCCATTCTGGCGGGCTCCGCAATTCTGTGCCTGTCATACCTGGGATTCGACGCCGTTTCCACCTTCGCTGAGGAGACAAAGGACCCGAAGCGCAATCTGCCCAAGGCCATCATGCTAACCACCGTGCTGGCCGGTGTGATCTTCCTTGGACTCGCGTACATCAGCCACCTTGTACTCCCGGTCAGCACATTCAATGATGTGGACGCGGCGGCTATCGAAGTCATTGGCGCGGCGGGCGGAAACTTACTCGTCGCCTTCTTCACCGCCGCATACATTGCAGGAAGTCTTGGATCGGCGCTGACGTCTCAGGCGTCCGTTTCGCGAATCATTCATTCGATGGGTCGAAGTGGTGTGTTCCCTGCTGCGATGGGTCGGCTCCACGCTCGATTCCGCACACCCGTGATTCCAATTCTCCTGACGTCAGCCGTTTCGCTTCTGGCCTTTGTCCTGGATCTCCTGACAATTTCATCGCTGATCAGCTTCGGTGCGCTGGTTGCTTTCTCCGTGGTCAACTTGGCCGTGATCAAGCATTACTTCATTGACGAGAAGGTACGCGGCGCCAGGGGCGTAGTTCATAACCTTGTGCTGCCAGGCATAGGTTTTGCCTTGACGGCCTGGCTGTGGACGAGCCTGAGTGAGTTGTCGTTCACGTTCGGGATTGCATGGGCGGGCGTGGGCGTGGTCTATCTGGCCTTCCTGACTCGCGGATTCCGCAAGCCTGCGCCGCAGTTGGAGCTCGAGCAGGTTTAGAGACTGCTCCGACCGGGCGTTTTGTGGGGGCGCCGCGGCAGGTGAGCCGCCGTCGTCGATGTTCTTCGTTGGCCATGGCTTCGCAAGGCATCCTATGCTTCTTGGGCGCCGGACCTACCACATCTTTGCCGGGTACTGGCCGCAGCAGGACGGAGGCATAGCGCAGCTGTTCAGCCGAGTCGCGAAATACGTGGCTGGGCGCCAGACGCCAAGCCTCGAATGGACCGGATCCACGCTGCTCGGTCCTGATGTGGTGGCTGCCTTGCACGAACTGCGCGACATGCATGGGCACATCCACGTCATCGGCAGTCTCGACTTCGTGCAAACCCTGTTCGCCGAGCGGCTCGTCGACCGGCTCATGCTTTGGGTATATCCGGTCCTCCGCGGTGGCGGGAAGAAGGTCTTCGCCGACGGGCGGTTCCAACGAACATTGAACTCATCAAACCAGTGGTCGCCTCGCCGAAGGATGCCGTGATGCAGCGCTACGCTTTGGTTGAGGGGACGCCTGGCATGGGGGCTATTTCGGCGCAGTAAAACCTGTCCCAATGGTTTTTCGTCTGGCTGGAGCAAGACGCCAGCAACCTCGGTATCAAGGGACCAACCCGAAGGCGTCTGGTCGGCTCCGTAGGGGTCCAGGTCCTTCGCAAACGCGTCGACGTTTCTATGCGGTCGGGTACGCTGGCGCAGCAGGAAGGACACTGTCTGTAAGGAAGGACGCACGGACTCTGAAGGTAGGGAACCGTATGGTCCCTTCAGCTGTCCATGTCTCAGTGCGATACTGTCCACGTGGAATCACTGTTGGAGACCATGGCCGGATACAGGATGACGGCGTCATGGGCTGTATGGCTGCCAAGCGCGAGTTATGACAGCTCTAGTGACATTTCCTTCCCGGATGGGGAACTTGACGCGATTCTCCATGCTCGGAGCATCATCCTTGGGCTAAACCCCGGAGAGTCCTCCGTTGAACGTATGCCATGGCATAACTTTCACACCGCCGGTCGTCACAACGATCACTTCCTCGCTGAGGCTTTCCGAGGCACGCCTCAGTGGGGCGCTTACATGACAGATTTGCTCACCGAGATCAACTCCAAGTCGAACACTTTGGATTTGAGGCCCGACATAATTCACCGTGATGTTGACGTTTTGGTGGATCAATTAAAGGCTTTGGAGGCTATAGATCCAATGTTCATCGTAATCGGAAAGAGTGCCGGTAAAGCGTTCAAAGCGCATCAGTCTGCGCTGGCGTCCGCGTTGGGCCTACCGTCAGTTCGTTGGGCAGAAATTCCTCATTACTCTGCGGCGAATGGTCGCGTGCACGGTAATAAGCCCTCCCAGTATCGGTACAGAGTCCATCAGGTTCTGACGGACTCTGGATTGTAGATAGACATGAGCTTAGTGACCCAATGCGGAATAAGTCGCTCCAGGAGCAAGCTCCTGAATTAGACCTCGAGGAAGTCTAGGGTCTGGTTCCGGACTCGGCCCTCTTCCAGTGCTCCCTCAGAACAGCAGCGAGCCGTTCGGGCTCGACGCGATGCGGGGGATCGAAGTGGTGGCGATCCTCAAACACCTCCACTCGATAGTCCCGGAAAACCTTGGACAGTCGGTCTGCGATGTCCCCGTACTGGTCTGGGTTGCTTAGCCCCCCGAGCACGTACAGGACTGGTTTTGCGAACGCGCTGAGTTGCTCGCGGTCCAGGTGGTACTTCTCGAAATCACGCAGGAATGCTCGAATTCCTGCAGGTCGCTTTGCCATCCACGGCGGCGGGTCACCCGCCGGCGGAGGCGGAAGGACGACGTCGGGCCTTACCGCCAGCCTCGTGAAGGTCTCCATGAACTGCTTTGGCGGCAGCGATTCGAGTTCTTGAAACCGCTTCCACAATCGGGAGTGTGCCTTGCTCCAATCCCAGTCTCCCGACCAGGCTGGTTCCAAGAGGGTCAGGCTGAGTATGCGCTCGGGGTGCTTGGCGGCGAAGGCGAGGGCTGCAGCCCCGCCACCGGAGTAGCCGACAAGGTGGAACGTGTCCCAGTGTTTGGCGTCTGCTTCCCGCAGAACGCCATCGACCTCGGTGTCAAGGGACCAATGGGGTGGCGGTTCGACGGCTTCGTAGAGGTCCAGGTCCTTCGCAAAGGCGTCCACGTCAGGGCCGAGCGCTTTTATGAGGTCGACGTAGGCGGGCGCAGCAGGAAGGACACTGCCAGGAAGGAAGAACGCACGGATTGCTCCCATGGGTGAACCATACGCTTGGGGGAGGGGCGAGCGGGAGAGGGCTGCTCAGGCCACAGCGATCCTGCCCGCCACGTACTCCGCGTCCAACCCAACGCCCCCGACGATCGACGAGTGGTGCCGTGTGAGTCAGGGCGGGCCCACGATGTACGGGCCAGCTTGTTCCATGACGCCCTGCCAGTGCTTCGGCTATCCCCAGTCATCCAGCACTGGCATGTCGATGAAGCTCAGGTCGAGCTTGTAGGCTGACGCCCTTGGGCCAGACGTAATGTTCGATTTGGCAAGGTGCAGTTCTGGCTGGTTCGGCGGGCAGCCAATCATCCACAGGCTCCGGTGATTGCTCGGGTGCTTCGGTGCCCGCGGCCGAGATGCAGGCATCGATCGCACGGCCAGAGCGCTGCTCGACTGTCGCAAGGCGTTCGGGGAGGACGTCGCTGAAGGTGATGACGCCGTCGTCGATGTTTTCCAAGGGGCCGTGCAGGTGCATGCCGCGCCGACCGAGCTCGCGGAGGTGGATGTTGTGGCCGCGCCGTCGGTACCCGAGAGCCGAGGGTTGCAGGCAAAACGGGCCGCGGGAGATAGGAGCCCCCGCGGGTGAGAGCATTGATGCCGTAGTCCGGCACGTGTTTGCCAAAATCCAGTAGCCAGTAGATGAGGTCGTGGCCGCGGTAACGGCGCGGCGCTTCAGGACACGTGGAGACGGCCAGGTGGGCTTCGCGACCGGCCGCGTGCAGTTCTTCGGCGATCGGGCCGCCCGACTACCCGGTCCCGACAATCAGCACAGCGCCATCAGGCAGCTGCTGGGGGGGGGGGGGGGGCGGGGCTCGTGCGTGTGGAGCTGGAAGACGTTCTGCGGGAGGTTCCCCGCAACGGCGGGAAGCTTGGGAGCCTGATAGGCGCCCGTCGCCAGGACCACGTTGCGTGCCTGCATGTGCCCCAGCGATGTCTCGATGGTGAAGCCATCCGCCGCGGCCGCCAGCCGCGTCACCTCGACGCCGGTGCGAACCGGAGCGTCGATAACTTCCGCGTACTTTCTGAAGAGATTCATAGCAGCGATCCGCCGGATGAAAGCGTCCGGTTCGTCGCCGGCACTCGGCATCCCCGGCAGGCCCAGCGCGAGGTTCGGCGTGTTCATGTAGATCCCGTCCCAGCGGTCCTGGAACGTACCTCCCAGCGAGTCTCGCCGTTCCAGGATTTGATGCTCGACGCCGGTCTGGGTCTGCTAGTAGCTCGTCGCAAGTCGTCCTTGCCTCCGCCGATGATGACCGTTTTTGGGGTGCATCCAATGGGGTGGATCCTACGATGTTTACGACTCGCGAGGGCTGTCCCTGATCCCTGCTCGCGCCGCGCTTGAGTGCATCCAGGAGCAGATTCGTGAGAAGGAAGTAACCCATCACGATGGTAGCGAACGTGACTCGAGAGATCGCCGGCAAGGGGTTCCAAGGTGGCGTCCGGGGCTGCGGCCCGGATGTCGCGCGTAGCCTCTTCTGCCCGAGCTTCTGTCCGTCCAACCACGACGACGGAGGCACCTTCGCGGGCCAGAGCAGTGGCGATGGCCTTAGCAAGGCCACCCGTAGCGCCGGTAACGAGCGCTGTTCGTCCATTCATCGAGCCCATGGCTTGATCTCTGCACGAAACGGCGGGTTTTGCGAGGGTCCTGCGACGCTTGCTGAGTCGACAGTGGTTACTTCTTGGGCGGACGCGACTTTGGCGCTTTCGGCGGGAACGAGGCCACATGGTCAAAGGCTTTGGCCACCCAGGGCTCGGCCTTCTCAGCGTTATCGTTCCAAGCGGCGGGAAGACCTGTGTATCCGCCCATGGGACGTTCTTCAGGGCCGAACGGTTGAGTTTGGTGATTAGCCTCGAGCTTAGCTTTGTCACCCTCGGAAAGGCGGACGCCGATGGTGGCGCCGAACAGTCCTGCGAACATGTTGCCATTTACGAAGGCGCCCAGATTGCCGAACATCGGCTTGACGATGACATCCGGATGATCGGGCAGCACAGAACGGAAGCGTTCTTTGTCGGCGTCCGAGGGCTTGGGCATCTGCATTTGCTAGTCCTCCTACCTTTGTCACGGCGTTCATGTCCGGACCCAAAGCTCCGGTCAGCGCGCCCTATGCAGGCTCCGGGGAAAGAGCGCTGGCAGGAAGGAAGCCCCGGATAGCTGCCATAGGTGAACTTTACTCTGGCGTGCGCCGATGATCTATAAGGCGAGGGACCCCGGAGAGAACCTCTAGTTCCTAACGAGCATCAGGCACGTCGATAGAAGCTTGCAGGGCGTCGAAGACGGCGGGCGCCATGAGTCCACCTCCGCCGCAACGCTACACGGGACCTCAGCGTCCGCGGCTGAGCCGCGCCAGTGCCCACTCCCAGCCCATCAATTCCTGCTCCAGCCGAACTTTGTCGCCGTAACTGCCTGTCTGCAATCCCTCGTAGACGCGAGCTTCCTCAGGTGTCAGCCGACTCAACACAGCCCGTGAAGGAGTTGCCTCCACGCCCCAAGCGTCTCGATGCGCAAGCAGGGTTTCCTCGTCCATCAGTACGCTCGACACATGCGGATGGACTAAGCGCAGTTGATCCAGGATTCGGAAGCCGTGGGTATCCAGATCGCCCCAGTACAGGACCTCACAGGCCTGCAGCCACGCAGCATCACGGAGACATGAGAAGCCGTAGCCGGCGCCAAAAATTGCCAGCGTGGCTGGTCGATCTGGGAGGGCCAGGAAGTTCACGAGGTTCTCGGTGATGATCACTGTGCTCACCGGAAGTCTGAGGGACTCAAACGCTGTGGCCGTCACCGTGATGTCCCGGGCGTCACCCAGCAAGGGGATCGCCGAATCCAATGCGCGGAATCGGACTTGCTCCGGCTGGTGAAGGAAGCCGTGGCGCTCCGCGAACCGTGCGGCGGGTGTTCGCGCCAACGGTCGCCCCAGCAAGTACTCATCGGCAGCTGAAGAATCGGCCACCTCAAGAATCTCGTCGTCAGGCGCCCCGCCAGGGAATTGATCAGAACCTTCCGGCGGCTCCAACACTGCCGCCATCTCATCAATTGTTCGGCGGTGCGCCTCGATGAACTTGGTGTGAACCCCAGGCAGGCTCAGCTGTCGCACATAAATAGCAGGGGAGTGATGATCGCGTAGCCACAGCGCCACTCGTGCAGCAGTCAATGCTGCGTCGCCCAGCGCCAACAGCGCAAGTGGTCGCTTCAAAGCCCACCCCGTAAGAGCGGGGTCAAGTGCTACAAGCGAAGAAGCAAGAGAACGGAAACGCTCCAACTCTCGCGACTTACCAACAAACGCAACCTCGTCCTCCACCGAAGCAAACATGGCCACAGCGGGAAGCTGGTTGGATCCGATAGTGGTGCGGCCGACGTCGACCGTTTCCAAACTGTACCGGCCAGCGGCGGCGAACAGCTCGGCAGCCCATTCGCGGGCGGCAGCGTAGTGGTCCCGCAGTTCCGTGGCGGATGGTCGCTTCAACGCGCGACGCCGCGGATACACGTCAGTCGGTTCCAGAGCCTCCCGCAGGAGCTGGCCGCGATCCCAAGCGGTAACTGACAGAGACCGCAGCCCCGCCAACGTGGTCCAACGACGGGCCGGAGCAGACTTAGCCGGCACGCTTCTCCCGTTCCTCGCGGTACTCAGTGATGGTCATGTTGCGCAGTTGAGAGTCGTTGCCGTTGGTGTTGGCGACGAAGCCCACGTGTGCCACAAACGGCTCGATGACGTTGATCTTCTGAAGTGGCGTGACGATCAGCAACTGCAGTTTCATCCGCTGGAAGAGCTCCATCCCGTAACGGGCGGATTCGTCAGAGCCACGACCAAACGCTTCGTCGATCACCACAAACCGGAAGCTCCTCTCCTTGGCAGGGCCGCCTGCGCTGGAGCGTGAGGCGCCTCTCACCGAAGCCAGGCCGAACTGGAAAGCCAAGGCAGCGGCAAGGATCGTGTAAGCGAGCTTCTCCTTCTGCCCGCCGGACTTGCCTCCCGAATCCGTGAAGTGCTCAAACTCCCCGCCGGTCTCGGTCCACTTCTCCGATGCCGAGAACGTAAACCAGTTCCTCACGTCCGTCACCTTGGCCGTCCAGCGCTCGTCCAAGGTGGTGAACCCTTCACGGCCACGGAAACGCTCGATCAGCCTTTCCACCTGCAGATACTTCTGCTCCGAGTACTGATCATCATCGCCAATGGTGCCCTCGGAGCAAGCCCTCAGGTCGATCCCGAACTGCCGAACATCCAAGTCCGTCGAGTTCTGGTGCTCCAGTTGGATGTGCCTGCCCGGGTTGTATTCGATCTCCGCCAGGGACAGGTTGATCTCGCTGATCCGATTGACGATGTCCTGCCGGCGGCTGTCCAGGAACGCGTTGAACGCCACCACTTCATGGATGGTGTTCTGCGTCAGCGAATCCTTGAAGCGCGCCTCGAACCTGGGCAGGTCATCGCGCTCCAGCTGTTCGAGGAGCCGGTTGAACTCCTCTGCAGCCTCCAATGTCGCGTCAAGGTCCGTGGTCTCGTTCGGGTACTTGTTGCGGAAGTCCGCCATGAGCCGCACTGTGGAAGCCGCAGCCGTCGCGATCTTTTTGGTCAACGAATCGATCGTTCCGGTCAGCCCGGAACGGACCGAACTCTCCGTAGAAACTGTATTCCGGTAGGTGAGCGACTTTTCACCGAGTGCCTTGGCGGTGAGCCGCCCTACGGCAGCCAATACGTCGCCGTCGTCGGTTAGCGGTTGGTCCTGCAAGGTCAGGCGACATTCCTCGATCACCGCCGCGATGTCCCTGGCGTCCTTCTCGTTAGCCCCGAGCCGCTGCTGAACCTTGTCGGAGCGCTCTTGAAGCTTCTCGATCCTGGCAGAGACCTCGGACTCCTTGATGGTCAGCTGCTGCAGTACGCTGCTCGCCTGCTGGAGTTGCAGCTTCTCATCCTTGAGCTCCTGGACCCGGCGAGCGGTCACCTGCCAGCTGAGCTCGGAAAACTCGGTTACGGAACCAACGTTGCCCAGCAAACGATTCAGCCGGGCAGCGTCGCCCAGCGACGCGTCCACCTTCGCCAGCTGCGCCCCGACACTGCGGTGTTTGCCGTCAACATCGTCCCGCTCAGCCCGAATCCGCACAATCTTTTCGTGGTTGTCCCAGCCCAGGACAAACGTCCGCCGGTCCGTCAGGCCAGTGCGGTCGTCCTTCTCATGCCTTCCCCGCGAGTCTTTCAACTGACCATTGACTGTCAGAGCCTTGGGATGCCTGCGGAAGTCCTCCATGGTGTCGCAGCAGACGTAATCGAACCTGGTGCTGAGTTCATCCAGCAGGAAATCGCGGAACGGCGTGCCCTGCTTGATGGCAACTTTCGCGCCCAGCGTCCCGGGTGCGGGAGGCCGTTGCGGGTACGAGTCACCGATCCGCCGGTACACCAGCTTGCCCTTGAGATCATTCGCGTCAACCCATGAGCTCACTGCGGCATAGTGCTCAGCGGAGACCAGCAGTTGGAGCGCAAAGCTCCTCAGCGTGCGTTCCGCCGCGCCTTCCCACTTGGCCTCGCCGTCGCGGACGTGCAGAAGCTCTGCAGCGTAAGGGAGCGCCGACTCGGCAATGCCCGTGCCCTCACAAATACGACGCCGGAGCTCCAGCTGCGGACGAGCCAGCAAAGTCTGCCGGGAGCCAAGGCTGGCCAGCTCGGCGTCGAGGTCCTCCCTGCGCGCGGCCAGCTCCCTGAGCTCCGAATGCAAAGCCGTTCGCCGGTCCTGCAACTCCTCACCCTGGGCGGCGAGGTCCTGCTCAACCTGGCTCAGGCGTTGCCGGTTAGCGTCGAACAGCACCCGGTCTTCGGGAGTGTTCAATCCAAGTTCGACGGCGGCACTTGTGTACTGCTCGAAGCGGTTGCGTTGCGCTTGGGACTCCTTTTCAAGCTGCGCCACTTCAGCGTCGATGGCAGCAAGCCTGCCGCCGCCGCTGGTCCGAATGTCCTCCTGCACGATCCCGAGTTCGTGCCGCAGCCTGGCAATGTCTGCGGTCAGCTGGGTGCTGTCTTCACGGAGCTTCTGTCCTGTCCGCTCCAGCTCGTCCTGATGTTCCAGACTTAGCGTCAGCTGCTGATCCGTGAACCATGGATGCAGCTGATCCCTTTGCTCGCGTGCCTGGTTTTCGTCCGTGCTGAGCGTCTGGTGCGTGGCGGCACCTTCCCGGATCGGCTTCAGCAGCTCGATCTGGTCCTTTGCCCGGACCACCGCTTCGTGTGCTTTCTTGAGATCGTCAAAGTGGCCGATCAGCTTGCTGATCCTCGCTTCGACGTCATCGTCTTCCAGCATGTTGGTCCGGACGAAATGGGTGATGTTCTCCACTTGCTTCATGGAAACCGTGCGGTGGAACAGCTCCATGGCCTGGTTGCCGCTGATGCCAAAGTGTCGTTTGAATGCGGCCGCATACGGATCGAAGGTGTCGTGAACGGTGACGCCTTCAGCACGTAGCTTCTTCTTCAGCTTGGCGGGATCCTGGCCGAAGTTGGAGAAGTCCTGAGCGATCGACTGCTCCTTCTCAGCCAAAGAGTAGAACCGTGTCGGCTGTCCCGCTTCCTGCATTGTCCACAAGGTGATGGCCAGTGTGACCGTCTTGTTGAGCACCGCGTTGTGAAAAACGCCGAGGACTACTGACAACGTGCCCGGTGCCCGCAGCGCTACGGGCTTGGAGTACTCGCCGCCAGTGCTCCGGGTGCTCTTATGGAAGCCCCTCACATACGACATCAGCGTGCGTTCCCGCTTTTGCGCGCCTGCAGCCTTGTTGTATTCGATGCGATTGGCCGGCAGAAGGAGCGTCGTGATCGCGTCCACTACAGTCGACTTTCCCGAACCGATATCGCCGGTCAGCAGGCTGTTGGCGCCATCCAAACGGAAGGTCCGCACCCCGCCGTGGAACGTGCCCCAATTCAGCAGCTCCAAACGCTGAAGCCTGAACCCGGGCGGCAGGCCGCCGTCGTGCGCCTTTTCGGCTGTTTCATCGATGCTGAACAGCGTGTCCTGAATGTCAGTGGTCATGGTCACTTGCCTCCGGTGAGAGAGTCGCGATAGTCAGCCAACCGCGCGTCGAACTCTTCCAGCCACTGCGCGTCAACATAAGCCTTCAAAATGCGCATGACCTCATACGCTTCGGTTTCGCCCTTCAGTTTCCGCAGAAACCCGAGCTCCACGACCTTCTTGATGTTGGTTCCCAGCCGGTCCAGGATTCGGGCCTCATTGCTGGACTCCGGCAGGAAAACTGACACCATATCCTTGATTTCAGCCTCGGACATGATCAACCGGAGCTCGCTGCTGTTGGTATCGAACTCCAGCATCCGCTTCCGAAGGAGGGCGAGCAGCAGGCTGACATCGAACGTAAGCTGCCGTCGCGGGATGAGTCGGGGGAGGGTTCCGTCAGGATCCTCGCGCGACTTCAGGAACGCGTAGCCCTCAGACTCGTCAAGGATCAGGTTGAGCCCAAGTACCGCCACGTAATCCCTGACCTGGGACGTGAGCGTGATCAGCGACTGCCAGATCTTCTGATCAGCCTCTGCGTACACCACGCCCTTGAAGAGCCTGGTAACGACGGCGGGCAGTTCCTCGGGGGTGCTTGCTGTTTCCGTTGTCATGCCGGCCTCACGAAGATGATCTGGTCAATGGTTGCCTCTTTCAGCGTGCCGTCCGGGAGCTGCCACTGGAGGTTCTGGGTTGTTTCCGGATCGATAGTTGCCCAGTCCGACTCGACCGCCAGCTGGTAATACTGCACCAGCTCCGCGAGTCCCTGGGACAAAGGGTGTGCTGCGGTGATGTCTGCGAGCGTTGCCTGGTCCGCGTTTTCAAGGACATCGTCGATGTTCGACTTCAGACGCTCCCTGTCCACATGGAATTGGCTGAACAACGCGCTCGCATCCAAGTCCTGATCATCCGCGGTGACCACCTCGTCCATCACCATCACGCGGCTGCCAGGCTCGTAAAGCGGCCGTTCGAACGGCAACGCGACGTCCACGGACGATGCATCGACGTCCATAAAAACGTTCGACGGCGGGTGGTCGCGGGTGTCCAGTGCGCTCGCTTCAACGCTTCGAATAAGTTGCATGATGCGTTTGTTCTCCAGGAAGACCTTGTCATCCAAAAGCCTCCGCATCTGCTGGGAGAGCTGCCTCACTGTGCCCTGCGTCTGTTCAACCGCGGGCAACCAGTCTTGGTGGAGGTTGGTGATGGTGTGGAGGTTGTCTGCCTGCGCCAAGGCCTCGATCTGGGTGGCCCGCTGGAGGAGATCGTTCAGCTCGTTCCGGAGTTGCGGCGACATGAGGTAGTCCCAGAAGCCCTGGAACGTGCGGCCTTGGAGGGAACTCCCGATGTCCTGCTGATTGGCGAAGATCGTGTCCAACAATTCGCCTTGGCTGCCGTCCCACGTGGCGATTTGCTCGCGAACTTGGCGGTCCAGTTTCCGGAAGTTCTGTTCGACCTCCCGGAAATCGGACAGCAAGTCCTTGGCCAGCGCCGTGAGTTGCTGGAAATGATCCAGGGCCTCGGGACCGCTCATGACCTTGACGTCGCCCGCACGGATCCGCTGCATCTCCTGATCTATCTGGTCCCTTTGCTGTTGCAGTTCGGCAAGCCGTACATCCGGATCGGTTTCCGATTGCTGCACCAAGGTTTTCAGAACCGCGAAAATGCTGGTGAGCCTGGACTGCGTGGCCACGAACTCACGCCCCCTGAGGCTCTCCACCCATCTGACGACGTCCTCTGCCGCGGCTGTGAGATCGTAGTGGGGCTCGTCCTCGCCGGGAACGTAGTACTTGCGCAGCCAAGCACGTTCCGGCGCTGCCCAGTCGTCAAGATACTCCGATGCGCTGCGAGGAAACCTGTCCTCGCCGAAGGATTCCCGGACGACGAACAAGATGTCGTCCAACGTATCGATCAGTTGCTGGCGGCCGACGTTGCGTTGGTTGGGGTCTGTGAAAGCGGCCATGAAGAAGTGCAGTGCCAGCGGGGCGTTTTGGGCCCGCAGGAGGGACCAGCCCGCGTGGTTATCACGCAGGGAATTTATGGCGTAGAAGTCCATGTGATCTCTCGACGGTCCGGGTCTGTACCGGCTTGCTGCCGGTGTCCTCATTCATAGGCTAAGGCAGACCACCGACACTTTTTGAGCCTTCCGATCGGACGCCTGATGGATAAATATTTCCCAGCACTAGCTATCTGCTCAGATCTATGTAGACTTGACGGTGTTGTTGTGTTTGGCATTTGGTAGTTCAGGCAGTCCCCACGGTCCTTCCGGATCGTGACCTTCTGAAGTAACGGTGGAGAACACCCCACACCCGGAGACCCGAAAGTCGGGAGAATCTCCACCTTCAGTAAGGACTGAAAAAATGGCTACAGGTACCGTGAAATGGTTCAACTCCGAAAAGGGCTTCGGCTTCATCTCTCCTGAAGATGGCAGCCAGGACGTTTTCGCTCACTACTCTGCGATCAACTCCTCGGGCTACCGCTCCCTCGAAGAGAACCAGAAGGTTTCCTTCGACGTCGAGCAGGGCCCCAAGGGTCCCCAGGCAGTAAACATCCAGGCTATCTAGTCTTCGGATAACTCAAAAAGCAGGGCCGGTCACTGACCGGCCCTGCTTTTTTGTCTGCTCTCTCCTAGAAGATATCTTCTACTGTTTCTTCTTGGTATAGAACACATATCCACATAGCGAATTACACCCATGTAATTCACCTCCAGCTCTCCGTAACGTGGAACGTAAGCCACCCGCAGAGCTGAAGGAGCATCCTCATGGATCGCCCAATATTCGAACAGCCCCACCACCTAGACGCATCGCGCCAGCACCTAGTTTTGCCCGAATCACCACCTAGACTGCCTGAAATCGGTCTGTGCAAGGCCGTTTTGCCACCTAGTCCCGTTTTCAAGATCTAGCCTGCGAAGTGAGCCTCATGTCGGGCATCCACAAAAACAGAAGGCTAGGTCGCGTGTTCGATTCAGAGGTTCAGCGAATCCTCGACTTTGTTGCCCGCGGCATCGGTGTGCGGGTTGTCGGCGCACCGGGTAGCGGTAAGACGTCGGTGGTACGCAGCGTCATGAGCAATCTGGAGAAGACCGGAGTTTCCGTGCACTTCATCAGTGGACTCCGTACACACCGCACCATCCCGTACTCGGCCATCAAGGGGCTCGGTCTGGAAATGAGGCCTGGCCGTAGCGGTGTCTTCGATATTGCTGATGTGTTCTCGAGCCAGCTGGCCAAGGCCGGCAAACACCTGCTGGTAGTAGACGATCTCCACCTGGTGGATAGTGAATCCTTGGCAGTCTTGGAGGCTGTGAGGCGGAGATCTGATTGTCCTATGGTGGCCACGGCCCCGGAAACTTGGGCTTACTCCAGGGGGCAGCTGGCCGTGCTTAACAACGGTCGGGAGGCGCATCTGCAGCTGGACCCACTCCACTACGAGCAGGTCCACCTCCTCATCGCCCAGGTTCTTGGTGCTCCGGCAGACGCAGACACGACTGCCCGCATCCTTACCAAGTCGGCTGGTAACCCGCGGCTCATCGTTCGGATCGCAGAGACTGCCTCGCTGAGCAACCTCTTGGTCATGAAGAACAAGCAATGGTGCATGACTGCCGACACCCTATGGAACGAACACCTCCGGGGGACACTTGAGGCTCTCCTCGCAGAACTAAATGCTGAGGAGTTCACAGCGCTGCACATCATGGCGATTCTCGGTACCGCACGGGTTGACGTTCTCCACAAAGTCATCCAGCCGGATGCCTTGGAAGGATTGGAGCGCAGGGGATTCCTGTCCGTCCTGGCGGACCACCACAATGGCTCAATAGCGGCCATCAGTCCACCCGTAATCGCTGACTACTTTCGAGGGAACAAGAACCTCCGGGACCGGAAACTGCTCCGAAGCAAGATCGCCGGCGTCCTTGAAGCTGCCCCACAAACGGCCCCGGAGAAGTACACCACGGCGGACTGCCTCTCCCGTGTCCTTTCATCTCTGCGTCTGGAGAAGGGCAACGACGACGCCATTACTTCCAGGCACTTCCACGACCACAACGCTGACCGGGAACGCATCCGCTACGAACGTTGGCAGGCCAACAAGTCAGCGGCCAATGCCGCAGCCATCCTCCGCATCTACTGGGGTGCTCCCGTAAATATTGAGCGTGCGAGTCTTGTCTGCGCCGAAACAACAGATTTCGACGCCGATTCCAGAGACCGCTTGTTTGTCACCATCACTGAGGCCATGCTGGCGATCCACACGGGCCGCGGGCCGGGTGCCGCCGTCGACATTCTCCAAAAGTTCGCCGGGGACAATCCGCGGCTGGTACCTGAAGTAGAGAACGCCATTCTGTTCATCAGTACTTCCCACGGCAGGGTTCCAGCTGATGCCGCCAAGGAGCCAGGCGCTTTTGAGGGCCAAGAATCGGGAATGGGGATGTTGGTCCATGGGTTGCTGGAGCTGTACCGCTTCAAGCCAGCTGCAGCGTTGGAAGCTGTTGCGGGTGCTGGAGACGATGATGTTTTTTCTCATCTCCGGCCCTTCATACACGGCTTTGCGCTCTTCGCCGCCGGACGCGTAGAGGAGTCGTTGGTCTTCGCGTTGGACTGGCGGGCAGAAGCCCGCAAGAATCTGGACCAATTCGGCGTGGTCACCAGCAGCTACGTGGCCGCACACGGCCTGCTCTACAGAGGCCACTTTGAAGAGGCCGAATACCTCATGAGCAGTGTCTTTGCGATGGGTCGCCCGGGTTTCGTCGTTGACTCGCTCTACGACGGCATGCTCAGGCTCGCTGGGCTCAGGCACGCGACAACTGCCATAGTGCCCACGCTTTCCATAGCCGCACAGGCGCGGACGGAGGTGCCGGACGTTGGTCCGATACCCGGCATCGGCAAGGGAGTTTACGAGCTCATCGCCCATAACAACGCCCAACCTTCAGTGTTCGACCGCAAAGCCGCCAAACTCATCAGGCGGCAGCTAAAGAGCGGCTACGTCCTTGAAGCCATGATGACAGCGCTTCTTTGTACGTGCCTTTGCCCAGGGCGGCCCGTTTTGGATCTTCTCCAGAAGATCCTGCGGGAGAACGGCGTAACCGTCCATGATCAGCTCATTGCCATTGCAACCTCGGTGGTTGAAAGTGACCACCAGCTGCTCGGGCTGCTCCTCAAGCACTATGAGCCGGACATCGACACCTACCAGGTGGGGATGCTGCTACGTGGAGCCCTCAAACGCCACGTGATCGACGGTGACGCTGTGGCAGCTGACGCCCTGGCACAGGCTTCGTCCATCTTCGCTGTTCGGTTCCCCTCGGCCAATGAGCAGCTCTCCTTCAATTCCTTCAGGACAACACCGTTGACCGAAAGGGAGATCGAGGTCGCCGTATTGGCCGGACACCGTACCAACGTGGAAATTGCGGAACATCTCGGCATCAGCGCGAGGACAGTTGAAAACCACATCTCCAACGCGTTGCGGAAGACGGGTGCAACATCCCGCAATAGTCTTTTTATGCTGGTGGGGAATTCACTTCCGCCGCGCTGACCCGGGATAGGCTGGATATCCGTGAGCAACTCTCCGGCTTTGGCCCGCCGACTAGGCACGTTCGACGCTTCGCTCATTGGTCTGGGATCCATGATCGGCGCGGGAGTCTTCGCGGCCTTTACCCCAGCCGCTGCAGCCGCAGGATCTGGGCTGCTGATCGGGTTGGTGGTGGCCGCCTTCGTTGCCTTCTGCAACGCAACCTCGTCTGTCCAACTAGCCGCGGCCTATCCAACGTCCGGAGGTACCTATATATACGGTCGGGAACGGCTCGGCCCTTGGTCCGGGTTCCTGGCAGGATGGGGATTCGTCATTGGCAAAACGGCGAGTGCCGCTGCCATGGCGATGACCTTCGCCGCCTACGCCGCACCGCAAGGTTGGGAGCGCCCGGTGGCGATTGTCGCCGTCGTGATTCTGACTGCCGTGAATTATCACGGGGTGACCCGCACAGCCGGGCTGACGCGGGTGCTGGTGGTTGCTGTACTTGCTGCCCTGACGGTTGCTGTCGCAGCGGTCTGGGGTGGCGCCGGTCCGGACTTTGGCAGCTTTATGGGAGAGGGGCTGCTGGCCCACGGCTTGTACGGCATCCTGCAAGCAGCGGGGCTGCTGTTCTTCGCTTTTGCCGGGTACGCAAGGATCGCGACGATGGGTGAGGAAGTGCGTGAGCCCAAGCGCACCATACCCCGGGCCATCAGCATTGCGCTGGGGATCACCATCATCATCTACGCCGTCATAGCGGTTACTCTGCTGGCGGCGCTCGGCCCCGAAGGAGTGGCCGCCACGCCCACACCCTTGGCCGATGCGGTGAGCGCCGGAACCTTGGCCTGGGCTTCGCCCGTAGTCCGAATCGGTGCAGCTGTCGCTTCTCTGGGCGCGTTGTTGGCACTCGTCGCAGGGCTTGGCCGAACGAGCCTAGCCATGGCCCGCGAACACGATCTGCCGCATTGGCTCGCCGCTGTCCATCCGCGCTACAAGGTCCCGCATCGTGCTGAAGTCACGCTAGCCGTGGTGGTCTGCTTGATCATCGCAGTTGCTGATCTTCGAGGGGCAATCGGCTTCTCGTCATTCGGAGTGCTGCTCTACTACTTGGTGGCCAACATCGCCGCCTACACCCAGCCGTTGGAGGACCGCCGCTACCCGAAGTTCCTTCAGGTAGCTGGTGCTGTTGCCTGCGTGGTTCTTGTTGCCACCCTTCCGCCTCTGTCTGCCGGGTTGGGTGTGCTGATGTTCGCGGTGGGCATCGTGTACCGTCTGGTGCGTCTGCGGATTAGTCGTCCTGCCGGTTGATGTTCCGGCTGGGCACGGCCCCACCTGGGGGTAGTCGGATGGAGCCGTGCCGCAGTGCCTCCTACGCGTGGAGCGAGTGGGGTAACCCGCCGGACACCGGGAATCCCGCCCCGAGAGGCACAAAAAGAGACTATGACCGGCAATCGGCCTCTAGGTGTTCGAATCCTCAAACTAGGTGGTCGCGAGGCGCATATTTGGGGGCAAATTCATCAAAAATAGGTGCTGAGCGATAGCGTCTAGGTGTTGGCCCGGCGTCGAGCATTCCTACGTTCCACGGACTCCATGTAGGTAACGATGCTCGCAATAGTCAGGGCCACGGAGCAGACAACAGCCAGCGCGGTGGACGCCTCCTGGAATGGCACCACCACCAGAGGGCTCAGCATCATGGCATTGCCAAAGCCGGATGCAGCGAAGAGTCCTGCTTTAAGGAGCAGACAGGTGAACGGTTCGGCAATCAACATCGCTACTGGCGCCACAACACCCAGCGCCATTGTGAGAACGACAGCCGTGGTCCGCAAATCTGAAGGATCAAGGATTTCCAAGCCTTCTGGAGGGGGCGCAGTTCCTAACAGGGTGGCCGACACCGCCGAGCAAACAGCTATGACGCAGGTGATGATGCGAAGCGCTGCTGGGTAGAAGTGCGTGATCACTGGTAAGTCCTTGTCGTTGTAGGTTCAACCCCCGTCCGTAGTGGTAGTAGTCCGAACCAAGGACATGTGACGCGAAACCTGTCTTCGCGCTGAGAGAATGGCGGATATGGAGTCACCCACCACTGTTCCGGCCGTAGAGTTGCGCATTTCAATCAGTGAGACTGAACCGCTCATCTGGCGGCAACTTGTCCTCCCCGAAACCGCCACAGTCGCTGAGCTGCACGGTGCCATCCAGACCGCATTCGGGTGGAAGGACGCTCACCTCTACGCCGTCGCCGGCCATGACCGTGCGGGCAAGAAACGCATCATCATGGGAGTCGACGACGGCCACGGTCCGGCTGGTACCGAGCTAGCAGCTGACGTCCCGCTGGTTGAGCTCTTTGATCCCCGCTCGCCTGGGTTGTCGGACCTTGAGTACGACTATGACTTCGGGGACAACTGGACGCACAAGATTGAAGTTGTTGGACCTGCCGTCCTCCAAGAGAACACCATCGCTTGCGTTGACGGTGCAATGCGGGGACCCATAGAGGATTCCGGGGGAGTGGGTGGGTATGCCAACGTGGTTGCCGTTGTCTCCAACCCTAAGCATCCAGAGCACAGAGAAGCCGTGGAATGGCTCGAGTTCGTGACCCAGGAACGTGTGTCCAAGTTTGATCCCGCTGCTTTCAATCTAGAGGCAGTCAACGGGCAGCTCCGCAGTTTGGCGCAACGGTTCTGGCCAGGCGAAGTGACGGCCGCCGACCAACAAGCGGTTCTTGGTCCGATTCTTTGGTTCCTCAACGAGGCACGTTCTGACGGGTTGCTGTTGACGTCGGCCGGCTACCTCAAGCCGGCGTTTGTGAAGCGGGCGATGACTGAACTCGGCTGGGATGACGAGTGGATCTCCGCAGGGCGGGTCGAGGTAAGCACGCCGCCCATCCGCAACCTTCGCGAGCAATTGCAGGAGTGGAAGCTTCTCAGAAAGCTAAAGGACAAACTGCTCCTGACGCCCAAGGGACGGAGACTGGTGGGGGATTCCGCAGCCCTATGGGATTTCATCGCCGACCAGTTGGCGAATCCGGACACCGATGCAGAGAAGATCGCAACGCCATTGCTGGTGCATTGGGAGCTGACCGGAGACGAGCCGCCCTACGGGTTGAGGGATCAGGTGCTTCAGGCAGCGCTTCATCAGGCTGGGTTGAGGACCAGAGCGGGCCACGGCGAAATACCGCTGTCCTGGGCTACCGACCTGTACTACGACATCAACCGAAGCCTGCACAGGTTGGAGCTTTGGGAAGGCATCAGCTGGGGGCGGTCTGACCAGAAGTTGTCCGACGCCGGCGTCAAGTTCTTACTCGACGTCCAGAGCCGCTGGGACGGCCGCAGCGTCTGAGGCTGCGGCCGCTCCAACTGACGGCTACTTCTCGCAGCCGACTCCATCGCCATTGCCGTCAAGCTGGTAGATATCCGTACCGATAACGGTCACAGGACCCTTCACGTAGGCCGGACCGTTGCCCTTGCCGCTGGCGCAATCTACGTCCGATGCAATGGGCACACAGTCTCCGGAGTAGTTGGGGTCACAGCCACTTTGGGCAGCAGGGGCAGCCGGAGCTACTTTCGGCTGGACTTGGGCTGCAGCGGCGTCCGCGGCTGCCTTGTCGGCGGCCGCTTTGTCAGCCGCGGCTTGAATGGCTGCTGCAGCGGCGTCCGCGGCTGCCTTGTCGGCCGCCGCTTTATCTGCCGCGGCTTTGTCCGCCGCGGCTTTATCTGCAGCGGCCTTGTCGGCTGCAGCCTTCTCAGCAGCTGCCTTTGCCGCCGCTTCCGCAGTTCGCTGATCGGACAACTTCTTCGCGCTCGCAGAGTCCAGCCACGTCAATTTGCCAGCCTGGTCGACGGCGCAAACATAGGTCTCGCCAGCGGAAGTCTGAGTCGCCTTCTCAGCTGTGCAGACCGTGCCAGCGACCTTGCTGGGTGTCGGAGAAGGTGTTGCGGAAGGAGTTGCCTTCGTACTGTTTACAGAGCTCGCGCTCGTGGGCGCTCCCGGAGCGCACGCTGTGGCCCCAACTAGCAGCGACGTCATGGCCACCAGCCCCAGTGCTTTTCGCCCTTGCGACCACGAAGACTTGCTTTGGAAATGCCAGATTTTGGACGTGCGAATAGAACGCTTTTTCAATGTATTGCCCCCTTGTAGATGCGCCGATGCGATGGCGCGTTCAGTGACCATAACACCGTGCTGAACAGCAAAGGGAGGCGGAGTTGTCTATGACTTAGCGCGCCGCGTGCTTCTTCCGGTCGGCAGGCTTTGCCTGACCTCCGTCAGCGCCAACAACCGAAGCTCCGGTCCCCAACCCGCGGACCGTCCAACCTGCACTCCGCCAAGCCTCAGCGTCCAGTACGTTACGAGCGTCCAGCACCATCCGGCGTCGTACGAGTGATCCCGCAGCAACGGGTGAGAGCGACACGTATTCGTCCCATTCGGTGAGCAGCAGGACCAGTTCGGCGCCTTCGAGGGCGCGTTTGCTGGAGGCTTCGAAGCGGATTTGCGGGTAGCGGATCCAAGCGTTGTTGATGGCTTTGGGGTCCGTGACGGTCACGTGTGCGCCGGCGGCGGCGAGCTGTTGGGCGACGTCCAGGGCGGGGGAGTCGCGGATGTCGTCGGTGTCGGGCTTGAACGCGGCGCCAAGGATGGTGACCGTGCGGCCGGACAGGAATCCGCGGCACATCTCGCGGGCGACCTCCACGGCGCGGGAACGCTGGTCCAGGTTCACTGAGTCGACCAAACCCATCCACTCATCCACCGACGGCACGGAAAGCTCGCGCGCCTGGGCCCGAAACGACCGGATGTCCTTGGGTAGGCAGCCGCCACCGAAACCGAGCCCCGCGTGCAGGTACCTGTTGCCAATGCGCGGATCCAGGCCCATGGCTTCGCTGAGTTCGCTGACGTCGGCGCCCGATGCGTCGCATAGCTCGGCCATCGCGTTGATGAAGCTGACCTTCGTGGCCAGGAACGCGTTCGACGCCGATTTGATGAGTTCAGCCGTCGCGAAGTTGCAGACCAGTCGCGGGATGCCGGCGCCGATCAGCGGCTCGTACACACCATCCAGCACTGCAGTAATCGGCGCGCCCGCTGCGGCACCCTTGCCGCCGGGGACGCCGTAAACCAGGCGGTCAGGCACCAGCGAATCCTTGACGGCCGTGCCCTGACGCAGGAACTCGGGATTCCAGCCGAGCAACACGTCCGAGCGACGTGCCAGGATTGCGCGGAGCGTCTCCACGGTGCCTACAGGCACAGTGGATTTACCCACGACGGCGGCGCCCTTGGCCAAATGCGGCAGGAGGCTCTTCGTGGCGCCCATCAGGTATGAGAGATCGGCGGTGTCTGAGGTCTTGGACTGCGGGGTACCGACGCAGAGAAAGTGGACCTGGGCATCCGCTGCAGCTGCGAAGTCCGTGGTGAAAACGAGCCGGCCGGTGGTGCGTCCATCCTTGAGGAGCTCATCCAGTCCCGGTTCGTGGAACGGCGCCATCGCCTTGTTGAGCTGCTCAACCTTGGAGGAGTCGATGTCGATGCCCACCACTGTGTGGCCCATCGAAGCGAGCGTTGCTGCATGGACTGCGCCGAGGTAGCCGCAGCCGATCACGGAGATCTTCATGAGGAGGGTCCTTTGCTTGAGGTGAATTCGCTGGGCCCGATTGTTCTGCTGGCCACGCCGGAGATGACTTCGCTGTAATGGCGCACCAGGTCTGCGCTGAGGACAGGCCACGTCCGGCCCTGCACCGAAGCGGTAGCTGCCGTTGCGAACGCTCGGCGCTTGGCGTCGTCGCCGATCAAGTCCTGCACATAGCCGCGCAGCTGGCCAAGGTTGCCGGGCTCATACAGCCAGCCCGTGCGTGAGTTCTCCACGAGGTCCAAGGGGCCGCCGCGGCCGGTCGCGACCACAGGAACACCGGATGCCATGGCTTCCTGGATGGTTTGGCAGAAGGTCTCGAACTCGCCGGGATGGACGAAGAGGTCGAAGCCGGCGACAGCTTGAGCCAGCGCATCCCCGCCGAGGAATCCGGCGAAGTGGGCGTTCGGCAGGGCCGCTTGGAGTGCTTCACGTTGCGGGCCATCACCAACGATGACCAGTTTCGTGTTCGGCAAATCAGCCAGTACAGCGAGATCCTCAACCTGTTTCTCGACGGCGAGCCGGCCGACGTAGCCGATGATGCGGTGACCGTCGGGCGCCACCGAGCTGCGCCACGCCGTCGAACGCTTTGCCGGATTGAAACGCGCGGTATCCACACCGCGACGCCACATGTCCACGCGCAGGATGCCGCGTCCGCGCAGCTGGTTCAGCGCGAACGTTGACGGCACCAGGGTTCGGGTGGCCAGGAGGTGGATGTTGTCCACGCGATTCCAGGCCCAGTTCTTCAGGAACGGCACACCGTAGCGGGCGGCGTAGCTGGGAACTTCGGTTTGGTAGATCGCGACAGTCGGGATGCCGAGCTGATGGGCGGCCTGCACGGCGCGCCAGCCGAGGACGAACGGGGAAGCGAGGTGCACGACGTCAGGGGAGAAATCGGCAAGGATTCGCTTGACCCGATTCACACCACCCAACGCAACCCGCACATTCGTGTAACCGGCCAGCGGCACCGAAGGAAGCCGATGCACATACGCACCCTTCTCGACGCTCGAAACATCAGTGTCCGACGTCGACGGCGCGATCACCATCACCTCATCCCCGCGCTCCTGCAGATGCTCCAGCACCCGCAGTATCGAGTGGGTTACCCCATTCATCAGTGGCAGGAATGATTCGGCGACGATTGCGATCCTCACGCCTTCAACGGTGGTCGCGGCGGTTGGCTTGGCGGGTTCGAACGGGTGGCTTGTGGGGGAAGAGTTGGTTAACAGGTGGGTTGGGCGGCAGGCGTCCGGCGGTAATAAGGGGCGTGCTGTGCTTCATGACCCCGTGGGGCTCTAATTGCGAGCATGAACCGAAACCTGTTAACGACCAAGCTCTACTTGCCAAGAGCTGACCACAGAGACTTGAGGTGGCGGCGAGCCAAGGATATTTTGTCGGTGGACCATGACACCTTATGTATAAGGGCCTTGGCCGATGACACTAGCCTAGAAGCAGTCGACTAACATGGACAGGTGCAAGACGCACGCTGGTTCAGCTCTCTAGGCGAAAGGAGGAACAGATGACGAAGCACTCAGCCATTGACATTGCGCGTTGGTTTGTCGAGTGGGCAGCGGCCGAGGATGCCGAGCTTTCTAATCTCAAGCTTCAAAAGCTCCTCTACTTCGCCCAAGGCCACTTCATGGATCTAACGGGGGGCTCTCCGTTGTTTGAAGACGACATGGAAGCGTGGGCTCACGGTCCGGTTGTTCCATCGGTGTATCGCGAGTATAAGAAATTTGGATCTGGCAATATACAGCCAGACGATGCTGCGTTTGATTGGGATTCCTACGAGGTCGAAGTAGGAGAATTCCTTGTAGCTTGTTGGAACACTTATGGTGCCATGGCTGCTTGGAAGCTACGAAACATCACGCACACGCAGGAACCTTGGCTCAAGCACTTCACTCCCGATGAGCGGTTCATTAGGATTCCGAAGGACGACTTGAAAGCCTACTTCGCTGGGAAGTCGAAAATTACTCCGGCCTGATGAGCGGCCGTAGCGTGAAAAAGGGCAAGCGCCCGCAGAATTCTGGGAATGTCCTTGCCGTAGAAACCAAGACGACAACCACGGCACAGAATAACGTCAAATTTTGTCTGAATCATATGCAGTCCGGGTTTTCCGTTGAAGACTTGTCAAAAGAAGCGCGGGCGGAATTTGCAATGGCGCTGTTCAAGCGAAGGGGGATGACGTGGACGGAAATACAACAGGCCCCCAAACATGGTCTTGGATCCGAAAAGATGCCGGCATCTTCGATACGAGCTGCAATTCCCAGAGTTTTTGGCGACGTAGAGAATTTTCTCGTTTTGAGGTATTCGGGTTTGCTTCCGATGGCTGGTGTCCGAGTGGGGGATGTGTACCACATCGTGTGGCTGGAGCCTCAATTTGGGGACTTATATGATCACGGTTGAGGCTGCTTGCAGGCAGACTTAACCACCTGCTGCCTTGCCCAAGGGGACGTGGATGGCTGTCCGGGCTTGAGTGTTTCATGGGGTGGAGCCCCGGCTGGGAATATTCCGATGGTAGGTGCGGCTTCCGCATCTCTGGCGGTTGATGATGTACTTTAGTCGCCGCGGCCCCGCGCCCTTTTCAGATCCTTCCGCAACCCTCGGTTGTCCGCCCGCAGGTCCCGGTTATCGTCAGCTAAACCGCGGTTGTCCTCGGTCAGCCCCCGGTTCTCCGCTTCCAACTCCAGCACCAACTTCACGCCGGCCAGGTTCAGCCCCTCGTCCAACAACACCCCGATCCTGCGCAGCGTCGCAAGGTCGCTTTCGCTGTAGCGACGAGTGCCGCCGTCGGTCCTTTCAGGGGTGAGCAGCCCTTTGCGCTCATACTGCCTGATGTTCTGCTGCCCTGTGCCCACAAGTTCAGCCGCCACCGAGATCGCGTAGACCCCGCGCGCGTCCCGGTCATCAGCCGGGCCCTCACCTGAGGCACCGTCGCTCGTAGAGGCGACCTCGCCGCCGTCGTACTCCTCTGCGGCAGTCTCAGTATCCGAAGCTGCCATCAAAGACCTCCAAAAATCTTCCGGAAAACTACTTGCATCAACTCTCTCACCGGTGCTATAAAAAATCTATACCAGCCAATACAGATCAAGCAGGACTGAGCAGGCTGGTACCAACAACAGAATCAGCATCAAGATCCAAAGGAGTGAGAACCACATGCTGATGCGCACTGACCCGTTCCGCGAATTCGACAGGCTCGCCCAACAGGTTTTTGGCACAACAGCACGCCCGGCCGGAATGCCGATGGACGCATGGCAGGAGGACGGACAATTTGTTGTTGCCTTCGATCTGCCTGGTGTAAGCCCTGATTCAGTTGAGCTGGACGTTGAACGGAACGTCCTCACGGTAAAGGCAGAACGCAAGTCGCCCGCGGGCGAGAACACCGAAATGATCGCCGCCGAGCGCCCGCAGGGCGTCTTCAGCCGCCAGCTCATCCTGGGCGACACGTTGGATACCGACGGCGTCCAGGCCAGCTACGACTCCGGGGTGCTCACCCTCCGCATCCCCGTCGCCGAGAAGGCCAAGCCACGGCGCATCGAGATCCAATCCAGCGGGCAGAGGCAGGAAATCAACGCCTAATCCCGTCCGCCCTGCCGGAAGGCTCACCCGGGGTGGCCAACCGCGGCAGGGCGCCAGCCGGGAACAACGGAGGCGGCTGCATCGGAATAGTTGGGCGCAGGCTTCGCGCCACGTCACAGCGTTTTTTAGCGCACATGAAAGCGGCCCCCGCCCGTCGTCTCCCGATTGATGGCCCCCGGCTCAGCCGGGGGCCATCTCCAAATCCGCAGCAGGAACCGGAGCAAGCAGTGAGCACGCAACCTGACCACTACGCCACTCTTCACGTGTCGCCGGACGCGACGACCCGTGAGATCAGCCGCGCCTACCGCACGCTGCTTCGGACCCACCACCCGGACACGCGCCAAAGGGTCGACGACGGCGACACCACCTCCGCGGCCGACCTCCAGGAACTGCACGCCATCATGCAGGCGTACGTCGTTTTGTCGGACCCAGGGAAGCGGGCGGCATACGATCATGCGCGGCTGAGTCCGGGCGCTGATGGCGGAGCGGGCGGATTGGGCGGAACGGGCGGAACGCCGGTGAAGGTCCGGTTCCATCGGCGCGAAACAACCACGGGCCGGGACTCTGCCGGCCGCGACCGGGACCAGTCGCCGCTCGCGTTTGGACCACCCCGTTGGGAACCTTCACCCCGCAATCTGAGATCACCGAGGAGTAATCCATGAGTGCTTGGCGTCCGTACGACGGTCACATCATTCCAGCGTTCTACGAGCGGTTCGAGAAACGCTGGGGGAGAGGGACGGCCCCGTTCCTGGACCCCGAAGTCCACGAACAACCCTTGCCGCGCGCTCAATGGATCAATCCGGACACCGGGGCTGCCGTCGCCGTGGTCCCCATCTGGACTGACGACCCCGAGCACCGGTCCTTCGGCGTCTTCTACCTCCCACCGGCCGGAGACATCTGGATGCTCCGCCCAGGGCCAACGGCGTTCCTGGAACCCAGCGGCGGCGCCAGCAGGGAACAGGTGACACTCCGCAACGACGCGTTCAAGAAGGCCGTCAACCACGCCAAGGAGTTCATCTACGGACTCCAGCCCTAATGTCCGGCGGGGTTGGCACGTACTTGGCGCCCCGTTGTCCACCATTCCTGACACCCAAATTCCTGAGGGCCGTCGATGTCCATCCGCGCCACCTGGATGTGAGCAGCGGCAGTGAATTTGCATGGCGCAGGTCGGTTTGGGCGGCGCAGGACCCCAAAAAGAAGGCTGGTGCAGCCTCTGGAAAGAATCCCAAGGCGGCTGCACCAGCTGCTAGTACGACTTTCTGTTATGAGTTGTGACACCTATCCATTGGCCGCTCCTAGTTCCCGGCTTCGATTGTTTCCGGGCCTTTCAAAATCCTGTGCAGGGCGGGGCGAAGCTGAGGTGGTCATTGAGAGGGCTCCGTCCCCGGGAGAACACCTCCCATTTTACGGCGGCCTAGGGGAAAAAGCGCTGGAATTCACTGTATTTCAGGGGTGCCTGCCGGGGGAGCGCTGCCTGCCGTGGCACGATAGATCACGATGAAACTGCGCGCTGATCAGACCGGAAACCGTGGCCTCCCGATGCCCCTTTGGCTACAGGGTGGTTTGGAAGCGGCTCAGGCAGCGTTCATTTCAGCCATTGTCGTGATTCTTCCGCTGGTGGGAGTGTGGGCTACTGACGGATTCCAGAACCGGAACGTGGACGCCCTTGCGCGCCTCGCCGGCCAAGCCTGGCTGCTGATCCACGGTGTCCCGTTGGAACTGGCGCACGTCAACCTTGGCACCGCGGCCCAACCAGGCTCAGGGCTACTGTCCCTCATCCCGCTGGGCCTGACACTGATTCCGTTCCTGCTCGCTTGGCGTGCGGGCCGTCGACTCGCCCGGGCGTCGTACACCGACCAACTGTGGCAGGCGTTCCTTGGCGCGTTCGTGGTGTACGCGGCATTCGGGACGGCCACGGGATTCGTCTGCCGCACCTCCGAAGTTGTCATCAATCTTTGGTTCGCCATGACCATCCCGCTGATCTCCTTCGGCCTCGGCATGATCGTGGGCGCCCGACGCGAAGCGGGCTCGTGGAGCCGACTGATCGGCGTCGACGCCGTCGCCTGGCTTGCCAAAACCAGTCAGCATTCCCGCTGGGCCGGCTCATATGTGGGCTCGGCGTTGAAGGCCGGTTTCGTAGCGACGATGGCTTCCGTTTCTTTGGCAGCACTGCTGCTGGCTGTGACCATCGTGTGGCATTGGACGGACATTATCGCCGTCTACGAGGGTCTGCAGGCCGGCGCTATGGGCGGGGCAGTGCTCACCATCGCGCAGCTCGGTTTCCTGCCAAACCTCGTCATTTTCGCCCTGTCCTGGTCCACCGGTGCTGGTTTCTCACTCGGCGTCGGCTCAACAGCGGGTCCGCTGGGTACCGCCGTCGGACCGCTTCCGGCGGTTCCGGTTCTTGGGGCACTTCCCGCGGGACAGCTCGACGCCGGTGCCATGGCTTTGGCGCTTCCCGTCGTCGCCGGCATCCTGGCGGGTTGGTGGTTCCTGCGTGAAGGCGAGAACCATTTCGACGAGTGGCTCTCCATCAAGATCAAAGCCCGCTGGTTCACTGCCGCCGCCTCCACCCTGTTCCTGGGGGCTTTTATTGGCATCGTTGCAGGGCTTCTCGGCGGTGCTCTGGCGTGGATCGCTCGGGGTTCGGCCGGTATTGGCCGGCTCACGGAAATCGGACCCCACCCGATGTGGACGGCAGTCTGGCTGGCCGCCGAAGTGGGCATCGGCGTCGTGATTGGCTACGCGGTGGGGCCGTGGCTGGAACGCCGCCAGAAGCTGCGCGAGGCCAATCTCGACGAAGTAGCGTACGACGACGAACACGCCTGAGCGGGTTCGCTCAAATTACCGCAGGGATGCCGGAGCGGGTTTTAGCGCAGCGGCCCCGGCATTGAGTCCTCGAGCTGCGTCAGGCACTGTGTCTTGGCGGATTCCGTCAGCGCACCGCGTGAGCAGTCCTGGTAAGTACTGACCTGGTTGAAGAAGAGCGCGGATGTCAGGATCAGCAAGCACATGACCGCCGTGACAACCAGGCCGGAAATTGTCCCGAACAGCATGAGCTTCGGGTGCTTGTGCTTTAGCGTCCGCACCAGGACGACGATGCCCAACACCAAGGCTGCGAGCGTGAGGATGGCGCTCAACCATACGTAGTTCACGTTCAGGGAGAACACGAAGAACGCGCCCAAGGCCGCCAAAAGGAAAGCGCGGAAGAGGTTCTGGCTCACGCCGAGGGCGGACTTTTCGGCCTCGGAGCGGGGTTGTTGGCTCGGCTTGGAACCGACGTCGGGATTCATGTTTTCCAGCCTACGCGAGCCGCCCATAAGCTAGTGCAATGCGCATTGTTGTCCTCGTCTCCGGAACCGGTTCAAATCTTCAGGCTGTCATCGATGCCGTGAAGTCGGGTGAACTGGATGTCGAGATCGCCGCAGTGGGCGCCGACCGGCCCGACACGTACGGCGTGGAACGCTCTGACGAGGCTGGCATCGAGACGTTCGTGGTCAATTTCAACTCGTTTGAAACCCGTGCCGAATGGGATTCCGCCTTGCGCGACAAAGTCCTGTCCTACAAGCCCGATGTGGTGGTTTCCTCCGGTTTCATGAGGATCGTGAGCGCCGACTTCATCGACGCTTTCGGCGGCAAGTACGTCAACACGCATCCCGCGTTGCTGCCGTCCTTCCCGGGCGCCCACGGTGTGCGCGACGCCATCGCATATGGCGTAAAAGTCACGGGTTGCACAGTCCATTGGGCCGACGCCGGCGTGGATACCGGCCCGATCATAGCGCAGGAAGCTGTTGCTGTCCTCCCCGAGGACTCCGAAGAATCCCTGCACGAGCGCATCAAGGTAGTGGAGCGCCGCCTGCTGGTCCAGACTTTGGCAGACCTCGCCGCCGCCCCCACACCCTCACCCAACTGAGTCGCAGATCAGGTCGTTCTCAGCGCTGGGAACGACCTGATCTGCTACACAGATTGCGCTCCGGCGTCGAAGGCTGTGGATAACGCTCCACGCGAGCGCTGATTTTGTCAGCATGGGGCATGAAGTATCCCCGCGCACTGCCCGAGACACTGACAACAACGTCCTTTACCTTGCAGCAGGCGCTCGACGCCGGTGTTTCACGACGGCGGCTGCGGCACCCGAGCCTTGTCTCGCCAAGCCGGGGAATCCGGGTATCGCAGCAGGATGTCGAGATGGACATGATCCATGGCGTTCGTCCGCTGACCCATGTCACATCGTTCTCCGCCGCCTCGCATGCTACTGCCTTTTCGCTGTGGGGGTTTCCGGGTTTCCTGCCGGGGAGTAACAGACCCGGTATCCACATCTCCCGTCCAGACACCATGGCGATTCCCCGCCGCGCCGGAGTAGTGGGACATCGGGGACAGTTCTTCGAGGATGAAATCACTGCGTTCAATGGCCTGCTCATCACCAGCCGGGCTCGAACATGGCTGGACTGTACCCGGAAGATGGACATCGACGAGATTACTGTCGTGGCCGATCATTTGCTGCGTATACCCAGGCCGGAATTCGAAGGACGAAGTGAGCCGTACTGCACCATGGATGAGCTCGAAGAAATGCTCGACCGACACTGGGGGACACCGGGTATTCGCAAAGCCCGACTAGCTTTGGAACAGGCGTGCGTTGGTGCCGACTCCGCACCCGAAACCAGGCTCAGGCTGGCGCTAAAGTGGGCTGGCCTGCCCACAGCGGAAGTCAACGTACGCACCGAGCTAAGTCCCGGCGTCGTACGTCAACCGGACCTCACGTACCGGGTGCAGCGCGTTGCCGTTGAATACGAAGGTGAAGGGCATTCGGATCCGGAGCAGATCGTGAGGGACATTGCCCGTGAGGAGGATTTCAGCCGTGCCGGATGGATCCTCGTGCGAATCTCCAAGCGTCACATGTCTACGGGTGCGACAACCGCAGTTGCCAAGGTGAGGCGCGCGCTCGAACAACGTGGCTGGGCACCCAAGTAGGTCGCAGATCAGGTCGTTCTCAGCGCTGGGAACGACCTGAACTGCTACTCAGTTGGGTACACGGAGTGCGGCTACTCGAGGACGCGCTGCTTTGTCTCCGGAGCGAAGAACGCCATCCACAACACGGACAGCAGCACCAGGCCACCAGCCATCGCGAACGACTGCGCCAATCCGAACTCCGGCCAGAAGAACGAAGCAAACACCAAGGGACCGAAGCCTGCGCCGATGCGCGAGAACGTCGACGCCCAGCCGAAGCCCGATCCGCGAAGCTCGGTGGGATACAGCTCGGACACATACGCATAGAGCACAGGAATAGCCACTTGCACCACGAAGCCGAACACCAGCAGCCAGAACACTGCCGCCGAAGGAACGTCCACCACAATGGCCACGATCACCAGCGTCAGCGCGGACAATGGACCGGTAACGGCGAGGATCCACTTGCGGCCCACACGCTCCACCAGCAACGCCGCGACCACCACGCCCAAGAGTCCGACGGCGGCCATGCTTGCCGTCGTGACGAACGCCTTGTACTCCTCAAATCCGGCTCCGATGAGAATCCGGGGCATCCAAGTCAGCGACAAGTAATAGACCAACAGGACGCTGAAGAACAAAGCCCAGGCCGCCGTCGTGATTTTCCAGTTGAACTGCCAGATCCGCCGGAGCTGCGTCCACGCGCTGCCGGGGGAGAGACGCGGCGCGGCCTGGGGTTCGGGCAGGCTGTAAGCGCGCGGCTCTGCGCCAGTTGCCTTGACCAAACCATCAATCACCGCGGCCGCCTCAGCCCGCCGGCCCGCACGAATCAGGAACAACGGCGACTCGGGAACAGAACGCCGAACCCAGAAAACGAGCAGCGCGGGCAGCACCATGATCAGCATGGTGAACCGCCAGTCGCCAAACGCCGCAACCAGGCCGGCCGAGACAAAACCGCAGAGCGCAGCGCCGATCGGCCACCAACCATCCATGGCCGTGAGCACCTTGCCCCTTTGCTTGCGGGGCGTGAACTCACCCACCAATGCATAGTCCACGGGGATGCAGCCGCCCAAGCCGAAGCCGGCCATGAAGCGGAAGACGCAGAACCACACGATGTCAGGGGAGAAAGCGCCCAGGACCGTGAAGATGCTGAAAATGAGGAGGGTGGCGGTGAACGCTTTTTTGCGGCCGATGGTGTCGGCAATGGTGCCCCACGCGAACGCACCCACGGCCATGCCGATCAGGTTGGCAGTGCCGATCCATGCGGCGTCAGCCGGTTGCAGCGACCAGTGCTTGGAGAGCAGCGGAATCAGGATGCCGTTGAGCGTGACGTCCCACGCGTCGAACATGAACCCGAGCCCGCCGATGAGGAAAATCCGTCCTTGGACTTTCCACCGCCATGGCAGTTCCTGCACAACTTGTTCGCCGCTGGGCACGGCTGTATATGTATTCATTTGCCCTCCTGCATGCAACTTTATGCGCTGGGGCCAACACCGCCGTCCAGTTACTTCTGGTTCTCGATGGCCCTTCGCAGGAAACCGCTGGCTTCTTCCAAAGCACCCTTGGCCTGGCCAGCCTCGATGCCCGTCAGGAGCACCAAAATGGCCGCCTTCACAGAGCCACCTACAGCGTCCAAAGCATCAGCAGCTTCTTGGGCGGACACGCCGGTTGCGTGCTGGACCGTTCGTTGCGAGCGGGCCAACAGCTTCTCGTTCGTGGCGCGCAGATCCACCATGAGGTTCCCGTAGGTCTTACCCAGCTTCACCATCACCAACGTGCTGATCATGTTGAGGACAAGTTTCTGCGCCGTGCCCGAGTTCAGCCTGGTGGAACCCGCGATGAACTCCGGACCCACAACAACCTCGATCGCGGCATCCGCCAGATGGCTGACGGCCGAGCCCTTGTTGCAGGCCAGCGACGCCGTAAACGCACCCCGCTTCCGGGCCTCTTCCAGGGCACCGATCACGTAGGGCGTCCGGCCCGAGGCCGTAATACCCACGACGGCATCGGCTTCGGTCACGTTGATGTGGTGAAGGTCGCGCGCGCCGGCAGTCGCGTTGTCCTCGGCATACTCAACCGGTTTCTGGATTGCTTGGACTCCGCCCGCAATAAGTCCGACGACGAGTCCCGGCGGGGTGCCGAACGTAGGCGGGCATTCGCTTGCGTCGAGCACACCCAGTCGTCCGGCCGTTCCGGCTCCCACATACAAAAGGCGGCCACCGCGCTGGAGCCGCTCCGCGACGGCGTCGACGGTTTGAACGATGGCGGGACTCGCAGCTTCCACGGCGGCGTGTACTCCTGCACTGTGGGCAAGCATTGCCGCAACCAGTTCTTCGGTGCCCAGGATGTCCAGATTCTCCAGGCCCTCGGCCGTGGCCTCAGTCGCCAATCCGGCGAGTTCCGTGCGCAGGCCCGCTAGTTTGTCGGCGTTAGTCGGGCCAGTTTGTTCCGTCACGGTGGATGTACCTTTCCTGGATGAGCCCGCGGCGCGTCGCAGCGAGGGCAGCGCCGTCCAAGCCATCGCCGAGCGGTGCAACCACCTCAATCCCAGCCGAAGCGAGGGACTTCCGCAAGAGCGCGGCGAAGAAGTCCGATTCCACCACTCCGCCCAGCATCGCCACGCGGGGTGTGCTGCCGTTGTCGCCGCCAGCGGCGAGCCCCACGGTATGGGTCAGGATGCGGCACGACTCGTCGATGATGCCATGTGCGACGGCGTCACCCGCCTCCGCTGCGTGCAGAACCAGCGGCGCGAAACGGGCCATAGCCCGGTAAGGGTTCTCGTTGGAGGCGAGCCAGCCTGGAAGCATCTCCGGTGACTCCACCAGGGCGCCGGCTGCGGCCGACAACGACGTGGCCGGGCCGCCGTCGTGCGCTTCAAGAACTGCCTGCAGTCCTTGCTGGCCGATCCATCGTCCGCTGCCGCGATCGCCCAGATAGGGCCCCCAGCCGTCGGCCCGGTGCAGGACGCCGGCTTCATCGAAGCGGAAGGCCACGGCACCCGTGCCCACGATGAGCGTGGTGCCGGGGGCGCCTTGGAGAGCGCCGAGTTGGGCGGCCGTCGCATCTGAGAGGACCGCTGCAGGAACCGAGAACCTTCGGGACAACATGGTGGCCAGTTCCTGGGACTTCTCCGCGGACGCTTCGACGCCGGCAACTGCGGCGCCAACGCTGGTAACCCCAGCTAAGGGGAGGCTTGGCGGCAAGAGGCTGAACGTCTCGAGGAGGAGCTCGAACGCGAGGGTGGGCCCGTTGTCCACGTGTACGCCGGGGAAGCCATGCTGGTCGGCGGCGCCCAGCAAGTCCGGCCCGCTGCGCAACTCAACGCGGCAACGGCTCTTTCCTACATCGGCAACAAGAACGACCTCGGTGGCTTCCATGGATCAACCCTATGTTGCGGGGCCTGATCTGCGTGGCAAACCCGCGAAATGGGGCGAAGAGCGGGCCTCGCAACGGGTGGACCCTGCGTTGTGAGGCCAGTTCTGCTGGGTATTGGGTGTGCTTTGCGTGTAGAGCGGGCCTCGCAACTTCTGTGGAGGAATAGTCGCAGCGTCCTTCAGGGGCCAAATCTGTGGATAACGCAACGCTACTGGCCGTTTCCGGCAAGCATGGTCCAATGCGGAAACCTATTCCTTTGCCGTCGGAGATCAACCCGGAAGGCTTCCTTGTCAGAGACGCCTACGCGGCCGGCGTGCCACGCGGGAGGCTTCAATCGGCAGGCCTCATCACACCCAGCCGGGGAATCCGGCTTGACCGGAGCGATAGCCCCAACGTGGCGCTACTTGCACGGCTGCACACGGCCGTCACTCCCCGTTGTGCGGTCAGCCATGTGACCGCTGCGCTCCTCTGGTCGATCCCCCTTCCGATATATCTCGAGGAGGAGGGCAACAACGGCGTTATTCACGTGACGCGACGACACGAGATCGGGCGGGTCAAACGTCGCGGCGTGGTCGGGCATCGAGCACCGTTGCTGGCCCGAGACGTTCGTGCTGTGAACGGGGTGCAACTGACGTCGCCCGAGTGGACCTGGATGGATTTGGCCAGGCACATGGGGCGGTCTTCGCTCGTGGCGGCCGGCGACTTTCTGTTGGCTCGGGAGAATCCGCTGTCTTCGATCGAGGCAATCCAGGAAGTCATTGACCGGCGGCCGAAGGTCAAGGGAATCAGGATGGCCCGGGAGATACTGCCGTTACTGCGCGTCGGGGTGGACTCTCCTCAGGAATCCCGGCTGCGGTTGAAAATCGTCGACGCCGGGCTGCCGGAGCCAGCGGTCACGCAGCCGGTCTTCGATGAACAAGGCAGGTATGTATCCACGCCGGACCTCCAATACAAGGAATACAAAATTGCCATGGAGTATGAGGGGGATCATCATCGATCCGACCCAGTGCAGTGGGGTAAGGACATCGAACGCGACGACCGGCTTCGAGCAATGGGGTGGATCGTGCTGAAGTTCTCGGATGTTCAGATGAAAGGCGGATGGGCCAACGCCGAACGTAAGGTGCGCGATGCGTTGGTGTCGCGCGGGTGGCGAGGGCCGGCGTCGTAAGGAGCGGGGTTTGTGGGGCCTGGTGTGCGCGGTATGGGGCACGCTGAGGGCGCAGATCGGGCCTCGCAACGCAGGGGGTGGGTTTGTGGGGCCTGGTGTGCAGGGTATGGGGCACGCTATGGGTGCTGAGTGGGCCTCGCAACGCAGGGGGGTAATTTGTGGGGCCTGGTGTGCAGGGTATGGGGCACGCTATGGGTGCTGAGTGGGCC